>NZ_CP053590.1:672500-1872500 GCF_013365535.1 Aquimarina sp. TRL1
TCAGACTCGCTTTCGCTACGGATACAGTGCTGAACACCTTAACCTTGCTAGATAAAGTAACTCGTAGGCTCATTATGCAAAAGGCACGCCGTCACCTTAATAGGCTCCGACCGCTTGTAAGCGTATGGTTTCAGGATCTTTTTCACTCCCTTATTTAGGGTTCTTTTCACCTTTCCCTCACGGTACTGGTTCACTATCGGTCTCTCAGGAGTATTTAGCCTTAGCGGATGGGCCCGCCAAATTCAATCAGGATTACACGTGTCCCGACCTACTCAGGATACTACTATCAATAAGAAGCTTACCTATACGGGACTATCACCCTCTATGGTATGTCTTTCCAAACATTTCTAATTCAATCCTTATCAAATATTGTAGTCCTATAACCCCTATATAGCCGTAGCTATATAGGTTTGGGCTGCTCCGCGTTCGCTCGCCACTACTAGCGGAATCACTGTTGTTTTCTTCTCCTCCGGGTACTTAGATGTTTCAGTTCTCCGGGTTTGCCCTCCTTACGGAGTGATATATCTTCAATATACCGGGTTGCCCCATTCGGATATCTACGGATCAATCTGTATGTGCCAGTCCCCGTAGCTTTTCGCAGCTTATCACGTCCTTCTTCGCCTCTGAGAGCCTAGGCATTCCCCATACGCCCTTAATTAGCTTATGCGTTTTGCTTTTATGCTCTTTAGTTTTTATTTACTATATTTTTTTTAACACACTTTTTTTGTGCGCTCGTATTATTTTGATCAATATGTCAATGAACGTTATAAAACAGATAATTAATTTTAAAAATCAATATCTATTCTTGTAGTATAATAAATATACTACCTTGTGGAGAATATCGGAGTCGAACCGATGACCTCCTGCGTGCAAGGCAGGCGCTCTAGCCAGCTGAGCTAATCCCCCATATATCCAAGAAGCGTCTTAAAAACTCCTACAAAATGAAGTAGCTAAACTCAACTTCTAAAATTTCCAGTATCTATAAATATGAACTTCGTAGTCTCAGGCAGACTCGAACTGCCGACCTCTACATTATCAGTGTAGCGCTCTAACCAGCTGAGCTATGAGACTGCATATCTTAATTAACAGCTTAAGACTAAAAACAAATAAGAATAACCATAATTGTATCGTAATCTCTAGAAAGGAGGTGTTCCAGCCGCACCTTCCGGTACGGCTACCTTGTTACGACTTAGCCCCAGTTACTAGTTTTACCCTAGGCCGCTCCTTGCGGTGACGGACTTCAGGTACCCCCAGCTTCCATGGCTTGACGGGCGGTGTGTACAAGGCCCGGGAACGTATTCACCGCATCATGGCTGATATGCGATTACTAGCGATTCCAGCTTCACGGAGTCGAGTTGCAGACTCCGATCCGAACTGTGATATACTTTATAGATTCGCGCCTTGTCACCAAGTGGCTGCTCTCTGTATATACCATTGTAGCACGTGTGTAGCCCAGGACGTAAGGGCCGTGATGATTTGACGTCATCCCCACCTTCCTCACGGTTTGCACCGGCAGTCTTGTTAGAGTTCTCAGCTTAACCTGCTAGCAACTAACAACAGGGGTTGCGCTCGTTATAGGACTTAACCTGACACCTCACGGCACGAGCTGACGACAACCATGCAGCACCTTGTAAGTAGTCCGAAGAAAGATCTATCTCTAAATCATGCAACTTACATTTAAGCCCTGGTAAGGTTCCTCGCGTATCATCGAATTAAACCACATGCTCCACCGCTTGTGCGGGCCCCCGTCAATTCCTTTGAGTTTCATTCTTGCGAACGTACTCCCCAGGTGGGTCACTTATCACTTTCGCTTAGCCACTCAGTCCGAAAACCAAACAGCTAGTGACCATCGTTTACGGCGTGGACTACCAGGGTATCTAATCCTGTTCGCTACCCACGCTTTCGTCCATCAGCGTCAATAAATTGTTAGTGATCTGCCTTCGCAATCGGTATTCTATGTAATATCTATGCATTTCACCGCTACACTACATATTCTAACCACTTCACAATTATTCAAGACATACAGTATCAATGGCAATTTTACGGTTGAGCCGCAAACTTTCACCACTGACTTATACGCCCGCCTACGGACCCTTTAAACCCAATGATTCCGGATAACGCTTGGATCCTCCGTATTACCGCGGCTGCTGGCACGGAGTTAGCCGATCCTTATTCGTAGAGTACCGTCAGAGCAATACACGTATTGCGGTTTCTTCCTCTATAAAAGTAGTTTACAACCCATAGGGCAGTCTTCCTACACGCGGCATGGCTGGATCAGAGTTGCCTCCATTGTCCAATATTCCTCACTGCTGCCTCCCGTAGGAGTCTGGTCCGTGTCTCAGTACCAGTGTGGGGGATCTCCCTCTCAGGACCCCTATCTATCGTAGCCTTGGTATGCCGTTACCATACCAACTAGCTAATAGAACGCATAGCCATCTCTAAGCGATAAATCTTTAATTATTTAATTATGCAATCAAATAATACTATAAGGTATTAATCCAAATTTCTCTGGGCTATCCCTTACTTAAAGGTAGGTTCTATACGCGTTACGCACCCGTGCGCCGGTCGTCAGCAAGATTGCAAGCAATCTCCTGTTACCCCTCGACTTGCATGTGTTAAGCCTGCCGCTAGCGTTCATCCTGAGCCAGGATCAAACTCTTCATCGTGAATTCTTAAATATTATTTAGATTCAACAACTATGGAATTGTGTCTTCTCAATGATGTTTCTAGTCTTAATTCTAATGCTTATATATTTCTATATACGCGCTGTCAATCAATATGTTTATGAACGTAAGTCTAATCCGAAAATTAAACCGTCTTTTCGTACGTTAAATAGGAATCGAACCTTATTAAGTATCATCAATACTTTACTCCAGTATAACTATTTTTATGAACTCTTATCCTTTCGATAAGCGGGTGCAAACATACAAACCTTTTTTGTTTCTGACAAAACTTTTTTTAAAGTTTTTTTTTACTTTTTTATAACAGTTTTTAAATCTTAAACAAACCATAGTTTACCTAACAAAAAACTTACTATAATTACTCAGTAACTCACACCTACTCTTACAAGAAAACATGTATTTTACCGAAACAAAAAAGTGTGCTTTTTTATGATTTTTCAAAGTAAGTATCTCTAAACACTTACTCCTTTAAAATCCCCGTTTTCAATGAACATCAGCCCCTCGGCTAAGCGGGTGCAAACATACAACCTTTTTCATATTCAGCAATACTTTTTTTGCGTTTTTTTTAAATTATTTAGCAATCCGCTATCAAACAAAAACTTAGCTTTACATAAAAAAGTTCCAGACTAAACCAAAGCGTAAAACAGCATCTCTGGTTGCATAACCCGGAGCTGAAAATTGCCGGTTCTGACTAAACGCTTCTCCAAAATTCTCTACTTTAAAAAAGATACGGGTTTGTTTGATTTTGGCATTAAAGAAAATATCAAACTGAGAGAACCCTCCTATTTCTTCTTCATTCTGGACATAGAACTCCGCCAACAAAGGGTCATATCCATCTGCACTGTATTTTGAAAAATACTTAAAAGTTACTCCTGTCTGGAAGAACAATGCCTTTTTGAACCACTTATCCTGAAAGTACAGGGTATTTCTCGTGGTAATTTCCGGCACATTATATATCTGATCTCCTCCATCTACTTTTTGATAAACAATTGTATTGTCTAATCCTAGTTTATGATAGTTGAAAGTATGCTTATACTTTAGCTTTAGTAAATTAATCGTTTCTGTCGCCTGCATCGGAGTTGTCAACTGTCCTGCTTCTTTCACAAAATACGCATACTTATCTATTGAAGTACGACTAGCCTGCAGGTCTCCCCAGGCATTCATCATCACATCAAGATATAGTTTTTTAGTATCTGTGTTTTCGAATGTATTTTCCCAATTGTACCCCACATAGTCACTCTGATATAGCAAAAAGTTATAATTGGGAGCAACACTCTGAATCGTTACTCCTCCTTTTAACCCTATTTTATTTTTTGTGGTATACCCCAGACTAAACCCTGCATAATTTCCCTCCTGATCTCCTGAAACAATACACTTGCCATACCCATCTATCAAAAAACCTCTGAAGGTATTTTTATAGGCTGCTCCGACAAAAGAAACATTTCCTTTTATCCTATTGGGGATACTGATGCTTTCTCCTGATTCATTTTGTTTCACCAACAGGGAATTGTAGCCATAGTTATAATCAGAATACCCTCCTATAATTTTTACCTTCCCCAAACACTTATGCTGATATTGCAGGTAAGCTTCATTGGTAAAATCCTCTAATGCTACTTTATCTGATTGCGATCCTGCCTTATAAGAAGCTCCAAAAAGAGCATTTGCTGCTGTTTGAACAAACGTATATTTTTTGTCGGTCATATTCATCATATGTCCTAAGAGCAAACGGGTATCTGTTACCGAATCTTTTTTATATATCAGCGCATAAGCATGATCAAGATAGAATCGCTTTCCTAGCAATTCATTCTCTGCATCTCTAAAGTTTACTTCTACCGAACCTCTATCTGCGAATTTATCATCATCTCCTACATACTCTCCTGTTGCCAGGTATTGTTCTTTTCCTGCTTCTGACAATCCTCCATTCTCCTGATTCATTAAATCCTGAGCTACAAAGTGCGTCTTTACAGCATAGCGTTCATTCTTGGTATGATAACTGATCGCAGAGCGAAAATTCCCTGTACTGGTCAGGGCATGCTGAAATTTCCCCAGAGAACGCACCCCTTTATAAGCGATAGAAAGATTTAATCTGGGAGATGTATTTACGGTGATAAATGCATCCATTTGCTGTCCTTGCTCAAAGGTAGTTTTGAAATAAATCTCGGACAAAGGGGTCGCTACATTATAGTACTTAATATCCTCCACTTCCATAAAGTTAAAATGTCTGGCGCGAGCCCCAAAAAGAGGCAACAGGTGCTGTCTTTCTTCTACCTTGATCATACTATTATAAGATTGCCCTACATTGTGTATTGGCTGTAACCCAAAATCATCTCTCCTAAGATAATTAAAGTTATAATCTTTCTGAATAGTTAATGAGGTATCTACATAGGTAGTATCGTTATAAACATCAATTATTTTATACGCTGTAATCGGAGGTCTTTTCTTTCTTTTTTTTCGTTCATTCCTGGCTTCTTCAAAGGTTTTTCTCGTCTTCTTC
The DNA here is from genome assembly GCF_013365535.1 of Aquimarina sp. TRL1. NCBI lineage: Bacteria > Pseudomonadati > Bacteroidota > Flavobacteriia > Flavobacteriales > Flavobacteriaceae > Aquimarina > Aquimarina sp. TRL1. The sequence goes on from NZ_CP053590.1 coordinate 677,676, forward strand.
TGTCCTTCTCTCTGAATCCCTATTTCATTTTCCTGTGCACTCGCAACACAAGCCATGATTACTACGATGATAAATAAGATGTTTTTCTTCATTGCTATATCGAACTGGAGGCAAAAATATACTTTTTTTACTGAAAGTAAATCACGATCCTTTTTTGTTTTTATCTGGTATTTTAAAAATTAGTTTTTTCCTAATCCATTCATGCTGTATCTTCGTATTATGCTCGAATTAAAATTACATTCCGATTTAATAGAATGCGGCACGGATGAAGCAGGGCGTGGTTGTCTTGCTGGTCCGGTTACTGCTGCTGCCATTATTCTTCCTGATAATTTTAGCAATGAAATACTCAATGATTCGAAACAGCTTACCGAATCCAAACGAAACTTGCTTCGTTCGCTATTAGAAGACTGTTCTTTGTCCTATAGTGTGACACATGTATTTATGGAAGAGATCGATCAGATCAATATTCTCAACGCTTCTATTGTAGCCATGCAACGTTCTATCGGAAAGCTCTCTCCTGTACCTGAACACATTGCTGTGGATGGAAATCGTTTTAAGCCTTACAACAATATTCCACATACCTGCGTTATAAAAGGGGACGGAAAATATCTAAACATTGCTGCGGCCTCCATTCTGGCCAAAACATATCGGGATGAATATATGAAAAAAATACACGAGGAATTTCCTATGTACAATTGGAAAAAAAACAAAGGATACCCTACAAAAGAACATCGTGAAGCCATCAGACAGTATGGAATCACCAAATATCACAGAAAAAGCTTCAGATTACTTCCTGAACAGCTCTCACTAGATTTCAATTAATTATCTTTGTCCTTAACATAATTCCTATTACCTTAATAAAGAAGCAAAGTTCATATCATATGAAGAAAATAGTTTTAGCTCTTTTTTACCTCCTTGTTTTATCCTGTAATGACGCACCTAAAAAAAGTAATACATTAATTGACTATGTTCCTTCGGACGCTCAGGTTATTTTTAAAATCAACGACTTAGAAAAAGCCAAAAGTCACCTCAGAGACAATGACTTTATAAAAAACAACGCTTCTTTACAGTTGTTTTCTTATTTCAATTCTTTACCTGTTATTGAAGGAAATAAGGAAAATAGTAATGGCCTTTTATGTTTTTCTCCTGTGGGTAAAAACGACTATGAATACACATTCATCTCTAAATACTCTCCGGGTCTCATCGCTACTGATTCTCTCCATGAGAAAACCATAGAGTCCATACAATACGCCGAGCAAACATTTCAAAAAATTACTTCTAACAAGGGCACTTTTTTTGCCACTAAACAGGATAGTATCCTCATCGCATCATCTTCTCAGATTCTCATCGAGAATGCCATCCGATTACAGGAGAAAAATAAAATGACCTCTTCTGACCTGACAAAGGCTTTTCAGGTTGCGAATGACAACACTCCGCTTTCTATACTGGTCAATGGTCATAAGTTAAAAAACATTCACGACTCCCTCCTTCCTGAAGCACAGGCTCCCTCTCTAGGGATTGCAAATTTCAGTGGGTGGATTTCTTTGGACACCACCATTGATCAACATGCTATCTATCTGGATGGAATTGCTATAGAAAAAGATTCTTTATCCAGTACGATTGGTATTTTTGACAATCTTGCCCCTCAGGAGAATCAGGTTGCCAAAATCACACCTATCACAGCTAAGGGATTTACCTCCTATACATATGATGATTTTTCTATACTCAAAAAAAACCTGGCACTGGCTCAGGACCGGGAATTAAGGGATATCCCTCTGGAACTGGATGAAATCTTGCAGGAAGTATCTGAGATCAGTATGATTCATTTAGAAAATGAAATGCTTCTTAGCCTGACTGCACATGATATCCAATTAGTCACAGAGCATATTGATGGCAGGGAGATCGATTCATATCGGAATGTCCCTATTTATAAAACAGAACGCCCGCTAAAGTTCAGCAATATTCTTGCGCCACTGATCCCTGATTTTTCAGGAGATCTATATCTTGTTCACGAAGAGTTTGTCATTTTTGCTACTTCTAAAAATGCGCTGCAAACCATCATTGCTAACATTATCAATAAAACAATCTTAGCACAACAAACGAACTATACAGCATCTATCGACAAGCTATCGAATGAATCTTCCATTTTACTGGTCAATACTGTAAAAAACATAAAAGAACGAATTGCGAATCATGCCGCTGCCCCTTATAAAAAGGAATGGAGTGATGTCAAATCTGAAGAGTACCAACATGCTGCCCTACAGGTGATCAAAGAGCATAATTTTGCTCATATTCACGGGGTTTTCAAAAAAAACCATGCCGATGACAACACCTCTCCGGTGGCTCAGATTGCTGCTACTTCTTTAGAAAACAAACTATTAAATGACCCCATTCTAGTTAAAAACCACAGAACCAAAGGAATGGATTATGCCGTACAGGATGTCACCAACATGCTCTATCTCATTTCTGAAAAGGGCGCTATTTTCTGGAAAAAACAAATCGACGGGGCTATTCTGGGTGACATTAAGCAAATAGATATTTATAAAAACGGTCGCTATCAATTATTATTCAACACTGCACGAAGTGTCTACCTTATTGACCGAGATGGAAATAGTGTAGCTCCCTACCCTAAACGTTTTAATAAAGAGCTCACGCTTCCGCTGTCGCTATTTGATTATGATAAGAACAAGCGCTATCGAATTATGATCACCCAAGGGAATGAAGTAAAAATGTTTGACGGAAAAGCTAAAATTGTTTCTGGATTTACGTTTAAAAATACAGAAACCAATATTGTATTGCCCCCTAAGCATTTCCGAATGAAAGGTAAGGATTATATCATCATCCCGGAGGAGAACGGAACCATGAATATTCTAAGCCGAGTGGGGAAAGCGAGAGTCAAACCCAAAGGGTATATTAACTTCTCTGCGAATGAGTGGTATCAATATCAAGACAAGTTTACTTCGATAAACAAAGATGGTAAACTGGTACAAATAGACCCGCAGGGAAATGTATCTTATCCAGAGCAACAGCAATTCCACAAGATGGTTTCTACCAATAAGACCCTGGTTACTTTATCTGAAAATAAATTGACAATTAAGGGAAAAACCATTGAATTGGAACATGCTGTATATGCAACTCCTCACTTATTTTTTATCAATAATAAAATCTATGTAAGCATTACTGACATCCAGTCTAAAAAAGTATACCTCTACGACAGCAATGCTCAGCTACTTCCTAATTTCCCCGTGTATGGACAGTCGGCTATAAGTCTGGGGAATATTGATAAAGATTCGCATCTAGAGTTTGTTGTCAAAGGAGAGGAGGACAGTATTCTCTTATATAAAATCAAACAATAATGATTATCTGTAGTACGAAAGAAGCGCTTACAACTTCTTTCGTACTACCATATATACTATAATTACTTTAATTATATACAAGTTACTGCTTATTATCAATTCACCAACTGATACCTATATTAATGACAGCACAAAAGAGTCCTACAAGGTTTCACTGCTTATAAAAAACACCTTTCGTGTTACTCCCTTCTCTTCCTTATTCTGACAAAAAAACGTCTGATCACATAGTTCCTGATGATACTTAGTACGGTTAGATATCCTGTAATGATGCTATTTTTTCCTGAGTGATTTTCGATCCCTAACAAAGGGAATATCAAATGTAGTGATATCATGGTTATACAAAAACCTATACTCACATTCATAAGACTCTCCTGTAAGGATTGTTTTTTAGTCTGCATAATGGAATAATGTAACGGTTGATGAGATTTTCCCTTCTTCTATATAAATCATTCGATAACCACTAACTGTTGTATCTACTGTTATCGCATCAGGATTTGTTTTTATCTGATACGCTATAGCAGGAGTTATATATTGAGTTATATTTTTGTACTGCCTGCAATCGTCCATATGATAATGACCACAAAAGATTGTAACCTGAGATGTTGTTTTGGTCAATATTGCTACTACTGCTTCTCTATTCTGAAGGTGCCCTATTTTATCTACCGCTCCTTCTAATCCCAAAACGGGATGGTGCATAAAAATAACAACAGGAAGCGAGGTCAACAGCTCATTCGTTAACCAATGTAATTGTTCGTCATCTATTACAGATGCTGACGAGTCAAGATAGATAGTTTTATAGGTATTGTTTTGAGTGCTCGTATATATCTTCTCTGAGGTAGGAACAATTCCTCTGGTATAATATGATGCAACGGCTACATATTGATCGTGATTCCCTGGAGTAAGAAAAAAAGACGTTCCCTCTAGCCGGCTAAAAAAACAAGGCAATGCTGTATTTTCTCCTATATCTCCGGTACAAACAATCCGGGAGCATTTCTTTTTTTCGATATCTTCCAGGATATTATATAGTCGTTTCCTCGGGACTTTCTGTTTCTTAAACGGAAAAGCTTCATCCAAATGGGGGTCTGTAATATGAGCTATTAATTCGATCATGTAGCACTGATTTTATACTTCCAAAAATAGATAAGAAGTTCCAGATCGATTTGTAATATCTTGCGGATTTCAGTTTTGTTTCCTGAATTGCGAAGGGGTATACCCTGTATGTTTTTTGAAAGTATTAGAAAAGTACGCTACGGTATCAAAACCACAGTCGACAGCTATCTCCATAACAGCTGCTGCAGAATTCTGTAGCTGATATCTGGCTTTTTCTAACCGAATTGCAGTCAGGTAACTCTGAGGTGTCCTACCATAAATTTCTGTAAACAGTCGGTGCAGGTAATACTTACTCATCCCGATATCCTTGCTCAGCCGCTCAAGCGACAATTGTTCCTTATAATGATCGTGTAGATACTCTCTGGCTCCTATTGCTAGTTTATACAATTCTTTTTTGGTATCGTGTTTTACTATTTTCAACTTACCAAACTTTCTTTGGAGCGCCATTTGTTCTTGCACAATGAGTTCTGAAGTTCTGATAAACAGGGCTTCCTTTTCTTGTTTAAAAACATCAGGTTGTTCTCTATAGAGTTGTGCAGCCCTAGTCAGCAAAAAGGCAATATGACTGTTGTTATTTTCCTGAGGAACTTCCAGAAACTGTAGGGGAAGTTCTGTATTGGTATGATATCCATAAATCTCATCAATCAACCGGGGAGCTAAAAAAAGTGATAATCCTTTGGTTCCTTTTTTTGCTTTAGTAGTAATCTTATTACCGGCATTCAGAAGAAGGTATTGATTTTTTGACACCTTTATACGCTGCTGATTATAGTAATATTGTTTCTCCCCTTCTATTACATACTTTAATGTATACGTCGTCTGATAGGATATGGAAATATCCCGGGAATGATCAGCATACAGCATCTTATTCTCTAACTGACTCGAAAACGCAGGAGTATTTGTTACTTCTTCTAATTTTATCATACAACTTGCCGAAATTTGCTCCTCTTGATTTATCACTTAAAGATACCTTTTTTATGTGTTCCTGTACCTCTATACCGATTTCATTTTCTTTTCAGCACTCCCACTCCGGATCTCTTTATGATTTATTTTCTCTTGTTTTTAGCTCTTCTTTTATCTTCTTGATTGTATTAAATTGTCCCGGAAGAATTGCTCCACAGGAAAAAACAACAGACAACAACGCTATAAAAGTTGTTTTTTCTTCTTTTACTATCAGCCCGTAAATAGTTATAAGAAGCAAAAAGGTCAGTATACCTACCAGGGCTCCAACAACAATTTTATTTCCTTTTAATGTAGATCGCAATTTCTCTGTAGACTTCTCTTGTAGTTCTTCTTTTTTCATTCGTTTGTTTGTATTCTTTCCTCTTTACGACAGCCTTTCCCCCTTATGTACAATTATCAAAGGAAGGAGACTTTCTCATTCACGTCTTAATTTTTTATAATCAAGTCCTCATAATGCTTTAACTCTGTTCGGGACACTTCGCCTGTGGCAATATTTATTTTTGTAAAATCATACCCTGGAGTGGTTGTTCCATAGGATTGCAACCCTATCAATTCATGAGTCGCCTTTGCATAAACCATTTTGCCAAAATAATCTGCTCCCAGCGTAGCAATTGTAGTGATCTCACTACCATCTTCCGGATTCAGCTCTACAATCTTATCGTATGCCACGTACGCATAGAGTTTTCCTTCAGTTGTCATCACTAAATCCTCATAATGTTTTAGTACGATTCGGGACACTTCTCCTGTGGCAATATTTATTTTTGTAAGATCATACCCCGGAGTAGTGGTTCCATAGGACTGTAATCCTATCAATTCATGGGTCGCCTTTGCATAAACCATTTTGCCAAAATAATCTGCTCCCAGCGTAGCAATTGTACCGATCTCAGTACCATCTTCCGGATTGAGTTCTACAATCTTATCGTATGCTACATAGGCATAGAGTTTTCCTTCAGCTGTCATCACTAAATCTTCATAGTGTTTTAGTTCTGTTCGGGACACTTCGCCTGTCGTTATATGTATTCTTGTAAAATCATAACTCGGAGTGACAGCACCATAAGACTGCAATCCTATCAGTTCATCATTGATCGGGGAATAGTTTAATTTCCCCAGATAGTCTGCTCCTACAGTAGCAATCGTCTCAATCTCAGTACCATCTTCCGGATTCAGCTCTACGATTTTATCATATGCCACATAGGCAAAAAGCCGGGTTTCTCCTTTTTGAATTATTTCAATCGCTCCTATTTCTTTAGTCTCTCCATTGTAGGTCAGGGTTACTGTACCACTTTCTGCATTTTCCGGTACTACTACCTGGATAGTATTTTCTGTTATTTCCTGTAGCGCTCCTATTACACTATCCGTAAAAGTAACCGTGTACTTTTCATCTGTCAAGAACCCGCTTCCATGAATTGTCAACAGGTCTCCGGTATTTAGTGATGTTTTAGAAAGGTGTGTCACCTTTGGAAATTCTATAATCACAACAGTCCCGACAACCTCCGTACGGTTTTTATAGGTTAGTCTTACTTCTCCTGACTGAGCTTCTTTAGGAACTTGTACTTTTAGTACCTCTGATTGGGTTTCTATTAGCTTTCCTGTCTTATTTTTTGCAAAGGTAACAGTATAGATTTCCTGATCAGAAAAATGTTCTCCACGGATTGTTATTGTATCTTCTGCTGCCACTTTTTGAGCTATAAGACTTAGGTTCTCCGGGAACTCAGGAGACTGTTCATTGGGGGTAGATTCATCTTCCGAGCAGGATACCATTACACCTAATAACAATAATACTACTAAAATTTTCCTCATATTTTTATTTTCTTAAGGTACGATACTAATATTTAGATAGGTGTCATGACCGGATAAAATGTTACCTGAATGATTCATTTTGATTCTTTATTTTCTCTTATTGTTAATTGACGGTTTCTCATCTATCATTCTTATAAAAGTCCCAACTACAAACCTGAATTCCCGTATACCACTTCACAAAAAATCAACTCATTACCAATAGTATCCCTATAAAAAAACAAAAGAAGATGAAACTAAAAAACAAGTACATACAGCATAAAAAACGATAACGTTTAATATTTTCTTTTTCTTGAAGTAAGTGACTATTTTTTTAAAATTATAAACAAAAGAACGGGGGAGCTAATCGCATCAAAAAAAAACTGTTTTTACCATTCCGACAAAGGAAAACTCCTATAGAACACAGTCGGTTACTTAAGGAGAATTGTCCGGACGCCTCTTGATTATTGTATAAAAAAGGGATCTACAACAAGTAATCAAGTGCTGTACATTTATTTACTGTTTTTTTTAAGAGAAAACGCGGCTTTTTGGGGCAAAAAAAGCCCTAACATACGGGCTTTGCCTGTTAGAGGAAGAATCTCTTTTCTTATTTTCTACAGTGCAGAAGACAATGCATTCACTACTATTTAGATACATCTACAGGAGAGATCTCGGTATGTACCGTTGTATCTGTCGTGAAAGGATGGTTTGCTATGGAAATCAAATGTGTATTTATGACTTCTATTAGTATCGCCAAAGGGTGTACGTCTCTGAGCTTGTCTTGAATTTAAAAATTTGTTTCTCACGAATACCTCCCGGGTTTGTCCCTAGGTAATTTACTTTATAAAGTATACAGCAAGAGGTATTCCAATCACACTTTTAAACAATTAAATAACAAATTACCAAACAAACAAAACTACACATGCCAGACATCTCAAGAAACAAGCTCCGCTTCAAAGAGTATTGCAAAGTGTTTTTTTAGTCTATCTTTTACAGCAGTTTCATCTACTTGTTCCTGTCCCAGTTCTACATGGAGGGAGGTGACTGCCTTCCCTTGTATCCCACAAGGAACAATATGATCAAAATATCCTAAATCTGCATTGACATTCAGGGCAAATCCATGCATGGTAACCCATCTACTGGCACGAACTCCCATAGCACATATTTTTCGGGCAAAAGGAGTGCCTGCATCCAGCCATACACCAGTTTCTCCTTCGCTTCTTCCTGCCTGTACTCCATATTCTTCTAGGGTAAGAATTACCGCTTCCTCCAGTAACCTAAGGTACTTATGAATATCTGTAAAAAAATTATCTAAATCCAGAATAGGGTACCCTACAATCTGCCCTGGTCCATGATAGGTGATATCCCCTCCTCTGTTGATCTTATAAAAGGTAGCCCCTTTGGCACGTAATTGTTCTTCATTGATCAACAAATGCTTCATATCTCCACTTTTTCCAAGAGTGTACACATGTGGGTGGGCTACAAAGAGTAAATGATTCGGTGTTTCAAGACCTGCATTTTCTCTGCGATTTTTTATTTTGATATTCAGAATCTCCTGAAAAAGTTGTTCCTGATATTCCCAGGTCGCTTTATAATCCTTATATCCTAAATCCTGAAGCTTTACTTTTTTATTCATATACTGTAACTAGAAGTACAAAGGTACGATGATAAAAAAAAGCAGCCAATGGACTGCTTTTATATTTTATCGTTTTGGGAAATGAACATTACCATCAAAACACTCCCGGTTATTAAAATCCTGAGTATCGAGTAGCTTGTTTTCCTTAATGATCAAATTCTATTTTCAGATCCATCACTCTGGGAGTTGCATCTAATTCCCCGAATGAGCTTTCCAGCTCTACTCCCTTGAAATCTGGTAAAACCCGGGCTTTCTCATTGCTTACTGATTTTATCTTATAAGGAAACCTATAAATCTGCTTAAAGGTAATCATCTTAGAAAAAGGGTTAGCCATTACCGAAGAAGTGGTAGTGTCATTTTTCTTTTTTTCCATGGCTTTCTGGTATACCTTCTCCGTAATCTTTCTCTCGAATGCCTCAGTCGAAAAACGGGTCTCAAACGAATTGGTAAATGCTGTAATATCCATATCTCTGTTTCCTCCTTGTTCTTTGGTCGGAATCATTCGATCCAATTCATTAACCCCCATTCCTTTCAGGTTCTTGGAAAAATCCTTTAACTCCCTGATATCTTTAAAATCAAAATCTACTTTGAAAGTAAACTCCTTGGAAACTGTATCCATTTTTACAGCCACCTGATAATTTTTTAATGTATTGAGTTTCTCCTGTTCTTCTTTACTCAGCGTAGCAATACTATCTTTTTTTTCTTCTAAGATATCCGAAAACCGGATAATCGTATCCATTTGTTGTTCAAGCCCCTTGGTTCCCTGCCCCATCTTGAGCATTTCTGACATATTCATCCCCAGGCTATAGTTCCCGGTTCCGTCTTCGTTAAAACGAATTTCCTCTGTCAACTGGCATCCGATGCACAGGCAAGCGATAAGCCCTGCTATTAGTATGTTAATTTTTCTCATGTATTCTAAAAAGGTAATTGATTGTTTATTGCTTAGAAAACAACAGGTGTTTTCTGTATAACAAAGGAACGAAAAAAAAGCATCCAAAAGATATAAGCCCTCTCAGGAAATCGCTTTCCTTTTCTTTTTAGACAAACTGTATGGAAAATCAGGGCATCAATTCCCTTAGTTCTTAGGATTATTAAGGATGATCAGAGCAGCTATCACCCCTGGAATCCATCCACAGACAGTAAGAATTAATACAATTAATATCGATCCACACCCCTTATCCAATACGGCTAATGGGGGAAAAAAAATCGATAATAACACTCTCCAAATACTCATAATTTTATAAAAGATAAATTAGTAAATTCCCTTTTGGAAGTATTCCCAAAGGGTTTTTCTGATCACTTTTTGATCTCAAAGCTGTTACTCACAGACCCTCCTCCCTCAGGAAGGAAAACGACCTTGCTATATACGATAAAATCAAAAGTGATCCCTACTAATAGGTAGCTTTTATCTCGAATATGTTACATATTAAGGATATAATTTTTACCTTCCCCAATCATTGCTAAATAATTGCTCATAAAATGATACGCTAAACTCCTCTGATAAGGATAACGAGTAAATTTTATCTGCCATTATTAAACAATACACTAAAAGCTGACAAATGAGATTACACCCCAGGTTACTGCTCCCTTTTTTTGTTTTATGCCATACGGTACTGATGGCGCAATATCAATTTTCGGGTCGTATTGATACGACCGAATGGTCTGGAGATGTATACCTGTCTCTGGTAGAAGATTACCGCAAGCTACACGGTATTTATCCGGAACAAATTATCAAAAAGGTGATCCCGGACAGTACTGGTTTTTTTACTTTTGAAGACAACAACCTTCCCGAAAACAATCACATTTATAAAATTCATGTAGGAAATTGCTCTCCTAATGAGCAACAATCGCACCTGAGAGGGGTATGTGCACATCAAAAAGAAATTGTATTTATCGCCAAAAATACAGACACACTTACCTTTCCTTTTTCTTTTGACCGGGAAATGTTTTGCAAAGTCGTCTCCAATAATTTTAAAAGCAGCACCTTTATTCAGGCAGATTCTCTATTAAATGAAATGCGTTATGCTTTTGGCAATTCCTCCAGTCCTGCGAATTATAAAATCAATGCCAAAAAATGGTTCAAAAAATTACAGCAATTCGGAATCGCCCAAAAAGAACCTCTTACAGAACTCTATCTCTATGCTTATTTATCTGATAAGTCCAATCGTCTCTACTCGTACTATCTCAAAGACCTAAAACAAAACGCTTATTACACCGAATTAAAAGAACGTTTACTACAACACTATCCACAAACAAACTACTCAGTACAATATGATACCGAGATCACCTCTGATTTCTATCGGGGAACTCCCCTGACAACGCCCGAAACTTTCAATCGATGGACCTGGATCCTGTTATCGGGATTACTACTATCTCTGGCAGGAAATGCATACTTATTGTATCAATTCCAACAGCGTAAGAAAACGTCGCTTCCCAATATCCAGCAACTGACAAAACAGGAACAAAAAATCCTGCAACTGATTCGCGAAGATAAGACCAATAAAGAAATTGCCGCCAGCTTGTTCTTAAGCCTCAGTACTATTAAAACACATATCAACAGTTTATACAAGAAGCTAAAAGTATCTTCCAGAGAAGAAGTTAAATCCCTGAAAATAAAAGAGTAACTATAATTCCAACCCGGGTCTAGTCCTCTTTTCAAACCGGATTTTATTGGGATTATGCATGGATGTTTTGATTTTTGATCTCACAATTCAAAACCAAGCTCTATGTGTAGAACTTTTCTATTTATTCTCTTTTTTACCGGTAGTCTATTGACCGCTTATGCGCAAGTAACTGTTCATATTGCCCCCAGTACCCGACTCCCTAAAGATTCTATTCGCACTCATAAACTGTTACATTCTTTTGAAGCTTTTCTCAGTCTAAAAGAAAAACCAAACAGAGAAAACAGTTATATATCTCCTTCGCATTTACTGGCTACTTCTGCCTTGCTTGATGAACTAAAGCACATCGAAAAAAGCCGTCGATTCGAACAGGATGCATTTTACCATTGTTATGTCAATAATATCATTCTTATAGATGCGACTACTTATTTATTGCAGTTTTCTTATGTCGGAACTCATAAAGAGACACCCGTATTACGGGCAGTCTTTAGTCTACTGGCAGAAGAACAACCAGATCGGTTTTATTTTTATTCTCCGCTGGTATCTAATACCACTTTATGGAAAATCAAAAAACACGAATCATATACCTATCACTACCAAAATGAAGCGGTACTCGAAGAAGCCATGGCATATACCGCACAAGCCAAAGCCTATGATCAGATTCTGAACAGTGATACGCAAACCCCTACAACGCTGTATTGTGCCAAAAATTTTAATGAGGTACTGCGATTAATGGGAGTCGATTATAAAGCAGACTATAATGGGTATCGCTATAACACAGTTACTGCTACCGAAAATGGGCATCATTTGGTTATCGACGGATACCTCGCTGCTACAGATCGGAGTTTTGACCCGCATGACCTATGGCACAGCCGGGCACGACGCGTATTCCCTGCTGATCGCATTCATAAAGCTGTGGATGAAGGATGTGCCTTCTTATTTGGTGGCAGTTGGGGATATAGTTGGGAAGAGATTCTACAGAAATTCAAAACTTTTATAGCAATCACTCCGAATCCTGACTGGCTTGCACTCTATAAAGAAGGAAGAGATTTCGGTGATGAAACGAAAAAACCCTTACGGGTAGATTATATGATCAATGCTTTGCTTGTCCAGAAAATAAAGAAGGAAGAAGGATTCCCCGCCGTAGTGCCATTACTCAATTGCGGAAAGAAAAAAGAAGCCTATTTCCCTGCATTAAAAAAAGCGACAGGAATCACCCAAAAAAATTTTAACACCCGTATTTCAGCGCTTATCGCGCCTATACAATAACCCCATATTAGAACAAATAACCGCAGTATCAGCGTCCTTATAAGACCAATGACTGCCCTAATTTTTTAATAACCTAAATAATTGAACATGATGAAAAAAGCTATTGTATTTATGAGCGGACTATTTGTATTGTCCTTATTTTCCTGTATTAACAATGCCAGTGCGACAGAAACTCCAGAAGCTCCTGCGCTAACTGCCAAAGAAGTGACAGTCAGTGCTCCTGTAATGAGTTTTTCTGAAACGAATTATGATTTTGGAACCATCACAGAAGGGGAAATTGTAGAACATACCTTTACATTTACCAATACTGGAAATGCTCCATTGGTCATCACGAACGCCAAAGGAAGTTGTGGATGTACCGTTTCTAAATGGTCCAGAGATCCTATTGCTCCGGGAGCTACAGGGAGTATGTTGGTGGCTTTTAATTCTAACGGAAAGCCCAATCTGCAAAACAAGCAGGTAACCATTACAGCCAATACCAAAAAGGGAAAAGAAATCCTGAAAATCAAAGCAATGGTCACTCCAAAAACGGCTACCTCTACCGGTACCCCTATTAGTAAATAACCCGCACGAGAAAGCTAAGGTTACTTATGAAACAAGGAGGCATTTGATGCCTCCTTGTTTTTTTGATAAAAATACGGTTTTGGTTCAGGTTTGAGCGAATAGCTACTGTACTGTTTTGTTGAAAAATTCAAGCAGAGAAGTCCCCAAAAATACCTTCCTAAAAAAGAAGGTGTTCTATATTAATTTAAATCCTCTGATTCCCTAAAAGTTTTTAGGCTGGCTTTTCTTTAAATTCTCTAAATAGTATACTTTTGTAGCTTAAAAATGATGCAATATGCAATTATCAGAACAAGAACTCGTAAGAAGAGAAAAACTAAATGCGCTTCGTAATCTAGGTATCAACCCTTATCCAGCGGCAATGTTCGCTGTTGATCATACTTCCAAATCTATAAAACAGGAGTTTAAGGAAGGTAAAAAGGTAGTCATCGCCGGTCGATTAATGTCCAGACGTATTCAGGGAAAAGCTTCTTTTGCAGAGCTACAAGATTCTGATGGTCGTATACAGGTGTATTTTAATCGAGATGAAATCTGTACTGATGAAGATAAAACACAGTATAATGAAGTTTATAAAAAACTGCTTGATATTGGAGATTTTATCGGAATTGAAGGGGAGCTGTTTCTTACACAAGTTGGAGAGCAGACCGTATTGGTTAAAAACTTCACCTTGCTCAGTAAGTCGCTAAAACCGCTTCCACTGCCTAAAACGGATAAAGATGGGAATACCTATGATGAATTTAATGATCCGGAATTAAGATATCGTCAGCGATATGCAGACCTGGCAGTAAATCCTCATATCAAAGAAATTTTTGTCAAAAGAACCAAGCTTTTTAATGCAATGCGTACCTTCTTTAATGAACGGGAATATTTTGAGGTAGAAACCCCTATCTTACAACCTATTCCGGGAGGGGCTGCAGCACGACCTTTTATTACCCATCACAACTCACTGGACATCCCGCTATATATGCGAATTGCAAATGAGTTGTACCTAAAGCGATTGATTGTCGGGGGATTTGACGGAGTATATGAGTTTTCTAAAAACTTTAGAAATGAAGGAATGGACCGAACTCATAACCCGGAGTTTACTGCCATGGAAATCTATGTAGCTTATAAAGACTACAACTGGATGATGGAGTTTACAGAGCAACTATTGGAGTACTGTGCAATTGCTGTAAACGGAACGACAGCAGCTACTTTTGGGGAACATAAGATTGATTTTAAAGCACCATATGCCCGAGTAACGATGGCAGATTCTATTAAGCACTTTACCGGTTTTGACATAAATGGAAAAACAGAAGAAGAGCTGAGAGAAGCAGCAAAAGAAATGGGTATCGAAGTAGATGATTCTATGGGGAAAGGAAAGCTGATCGATGAGATCTTTGGAGAAAAATGTGAAGGAAATTATATCCAGCCTACATTTATTACAGACTACCCAAAAGAAATGAGTCCATTGACGAAAGAACACCGGGATAACCCTGAGTTGACAGAGCGTTTTGAACTAATGGTTTGTGGAAAAGAAATCGCTAATGCCTATTCAGAGCTTAATGACCCTATCGATCAGAGAGAGCGTTTTGAGGCACAACTGAAATTAGCCGACAGAGGCGATGATGAAGCCATGTTTATTGATCACGACTTCTTACGCGCACTGGAATACGGAATGCCTCCTACTTCTGGATTGGGAATAGGAATGGATCGCCTGATTATGTTCTTAACCAATAATCAATCGATACAGGAAGTACTGTTCTTCCCACAGATGAAACCGGAGAAAAAGCAAATCGCCTTAACGGATGATGAGAAATTAGTCTTTAACTTTCTAAAAGATAACTCTCCTATTGACCTGAATGCACTAAAAGAACAATCTGGTCTTAGCAATAAAAAATGGGATAAAACCATTAAAGGGTTAACCAAAAACAACGTGGCTAAAGTACATAAAACTGCAGAAGGGTTATTTGTAGAAATGATCTAATCTAAAGTCCCTAACACTATATACTATAAAAAGGAACTACTCTCGGTAGTTCCTTTTTTTGTTTCGAATTACAACCCGCATATGATATAGATCCTCCTTTTTTGGTTGCAAAATTATCACAAACTTTACCTTACTTCAAACTGCCCAAAAGCCACTTATAACTATGCGAATATACCTCTATAGAAAACACCGTTCTAATACATCTTCTATTCAACAAAAGAAGCTTATCGGCTTCTGGCCACCCCTATACGTAATCAGAGTCATTTTCTTGACTATAAGGGTTATCACGCTATAGAATGTCTTTATGTTACTTTTGATAAAACAAATGCAACTAAGTTGCATTTATGGTTATATACTTCTACATTTGTGATTTTTAAACTAGAAATAGATGAATCATAAATTACCAGTGACCGTTTTAAGTGGCTTTCTCGGAGCGGGAAAAACTACCTTACTCAACCATATTCTACACAATAAAGAAGGGCTAAAAGTAGCAGTCATTGTGAATGATATGAGTGAAGTGAATGTAGATGCTGAATTAGTAAAAAACGAAAATATCTTATCGCGTACAGAAGAAAAATTAGTAGAAATGAGCAATGGTTGTATTTGCTGCACCCTCCGTGAAGATTTGATGGTCGAAGTGGAACGTTTGGCAAAAGAAAATCGATTTGACTATTTATTAATCGAAAGCACAGGTATTAGTGAACCTGTTCCTGTTGCCCAGACTTTTTCTTTTGTAGATGAAGAAAACGGAATTGACCTCTCTCGCTTCAGTTATATCGATACCATGGTTACAGTAGTAGACTCCTTTAATTTCTTCAATGATTTTGGCAGTCCAGAAAGATTAATGGATCGATCACTTACCAATATAGATGGAGATTATAGAACAATCGCCGACTTATTAGCTGACCAGGTTGAATTTGCCAATGTCATTATTTTAAATAAAACGGACTTAATAACTGCTGATCATCTCAATACTTTAAAAGACGCGATCCATTCATTAAACCCTTCTGCACATATCGTTGAATCTTCGTATAGCAAAGTAGCTCCTGAAACAATTCTCAATACAGGATTATTCGATTTTGAAGAAGCAGAACAGAGTGCCGGTTGGATTGAAGAGCTCGAAAAATCGAGCCATACTCCTGAGACTGAAGAATATGGAATATCTTCTTTTATTTTTAAATCAAAAAAGCCTTTTGACCCAATACGTTTTTTTAATTTTACACTAGAATTTCCGGAGACTATTATCCGAAGTAAAGGCTTATTCTGGCTAGCTTCCAGGCCTGAACAAGCTTTAGTTTGGGGACAGGCTGGCGGATCATTAAAAGCCGATAGTGCCGGAGTATGGTGGAGTAGTATGCCCGTTAAAAAACGAATCCAATATGTAGCATATATTGAAAATCAAGATATAATTGAAGAAAACTGGGACAAGACTTTTGGTGACAGAAAAAATGAAATTGTATTTATTGGACAAAACATGGATAGAAAACAAATTATATCTGATCTTAACGCATGTCTTTCTACCGATGAAGAATTAGCCTCCCTAAAATGGAAACTGGGCTATGAGGATCAATGGTCAGTTCAGAGAGCCGCCATATATTGAAATAAAACACTACAACAGCTACTATTACACCCCTTTAATTAATCAATAATCATTCGAATGAAGCACCTAATTACGGTTTTTTGCATGTTATGTATGCACCAAACCTTTGCTCAATCTTTAAAAGGAAAAGTCGTTTCTCGAGATAACATCCCGGTTACTGAAGCGCATATTTTTAATGTAAATGATAAACATCACACCCATACCAATGAAAAAGGTGCTTTTAAGTTAGCCCCTGTTACTATTGGAGATACGCTTGTTATTAGTCATGTAAACTACAAAAAGAAAACAATTGTGGTTAGTGATTTTAAGCCAACAACTATTATCCTGGAAGAAAACCTGGTGACGCTAGAAGAAATAACGATTCGTAAAGAACTAAATGCACTGAATGTAATTACTGCTATTGATATACAAGCCAATCCTGTAAATTCATCACAAGAGATTTTGCAGAAAGTTCCCGGATTATTTATAGGGCAACACGCAGGAGGAGGAAAGGCAGAACAAATTTTTCTTCGCGGTTTTGATATAGATCACGGTACTGATATTACCATTACAGCAGATGGATTACCGGTCAATATGGTGTCGCATGCTCATGGACAAGGGTATGCCGATCTACATTTTGTAATTCCGGAAACAGTTGATAAAATAGACTTTGGAAAAGGTGCTTATTATGCAGATAAAGGAAACTTCAATACAGCAGGGTATGTCAACTTTAAAACAAAAAACAGCTTAAATTCTTCTATTGTAAAACTAGATATAGGACAATTTAATACCCAACGTTTTTTAGGAATGTTTAATCTCCTAAACAACAACAAGCAAAGTGCATACATCGCCTCTGAATATATCCTTACGGATGGTTATTTTGATAGTTCGCAGAATTTTGATCGCTTAAACATTTTTGGAAAGTACACCAATTCTATAACCGATACAGAAAAAATCGGAATAACCATATCACATTTTACCAGTACATGGGACGCATCAGGACAAATTCCGCAACGCGCTGTCACCAGTGGTTTGATTTCGCGTTTTGGCGCTATTGATGATACCGAAGGAGGCTCGACAAGCCGAACAAATGTATTAGTCACCTATAATAAGACCCTTTCAGAAAATGCGTCGATACAGAACAAGGTGTATTATAACACCTATGATTTTGAACTGTTCTCGAACTTTACTTTTTTTCTGGATGATCCTGTCAACGGGGATCAAATCAAACAAAAAGAAACACGGAATATCTATGGGTTTCACAGTGACTACAAACAAGATTTCACTACAATTGACGGAAGTTTCTCGGCAGGGATTAGCCTTCGAAACGATCAAAGCTCTGACAATGAATTATCCCATACTTTAAACCGAAGAGAAACGCTGAATCAAATACAAT
This sequence comes from Aquimarina sp. TRL1, assembly GCF_013365535.1. Classification (NCBI taxonomy): domain Bacteria; kingdom Pseudomonadati; phylum Bacteroidota; class Flavobacteriia; order Flavobacteriales; family Flavobacteriaceae; genus Aquimarina; species Aquimarina sp. TRL1. Next base: position 695,906 of record NZ_CP053590.1, read on the forward strand.
TTGGGGCTATTAACGAAACCAATTTTGGCGCATATGTAAATGCTAATGTTACCTTTGACAAATTGACGATCAACCCTGCACTGCGTTTAGATTATTTCAATTTTAAATACAATGATGCCTTGCAGACAAGCTATAAAACTCAATCACAAACAGAAAGCATCATAAGTCCCAAATTAAATATCTTCTATAATTACAACGACAATTTGCAACTGTATGCTAAAACAGGAAAAGGGTTTCATTCTAATGATACTCGCGTTGTAGTGGCGCAAAACGGAACAGATATTCTACCCGCTTCTTACGGATTTGACACTGGTTTTATTTGGAAACCTATCCCCAAATTACTGATAAACACAGCATACTGGTACCTGTTTTTAGAACAAGAATTCGTATATGTTGGGGATGCGGGAATTGTAGAGCCTAGTGGCAAAACTAATCGACAAGGTATTGATTTTAGTTTGAGATATGAACCTGTAAATCAGCTTTTCTTTAACATAGATGCCAATTATACGTATGCCAGAGCTTCAGAAGAAATAGAAGGTCAAGATTTTATTCCTTTGGCTCCTGATTTCACGGTAACAAGTGGTCTAAATTATAAAAGTAAATCCGGATTTTATGGAGGGGCACAACTAAGGTTTATCGATGACAGACCTGCAAATGAAGACAACTCTATCGTAGCTGAAGGATATACAGTAACAGATCTCAATGCCGGATATGAGTATAAAAATATCACGGTGGGATTACAAATTCAAAACCTTTTTGATGTCGCCTGGAATGAAACGCAATTTGCTACGGAATCCCGTTTGCAAAATGAAGTTGATGCAACAGAGGAAATTCATTTCACCCCCGGAACTCCCTTTTTCCTAAAAGGAACTATCAGTGTGCGTTTTTAAGTTCGGACATTAAAACACTACACAACAACTGAAATAAAAGACCAAAGAGCAAGTGCAAAAAGTATCGTTAGGAAATAATCGGAATCTATAAAATCATTAGACTATCTTCCATAAAAAGGAACTACTAAAAAGCGGTTCCTTTTTGTTTTCATTAACAAAACGAACATTTTTTATGTACTCATTTTCAGATAAATACCAAATAAATTTTATCTTACTGCAATAAACTTCTATATTTGAAAACAACTAAGACATAAAAACCATGCCTTTTATAACCGACGAAGAACTACTTAACCTACAAGTACAAATAGATGAAGCCAAGGAAGAAAAACGAGCGACCAACTTCATTCACACCAAAGCTATACGGGACGAAAAAGACAAAACAAAAAAGTTTAAAATAGCCACTATCATTCTTGGAATTATCGCATTATTAGGTATTGCCGGAACTATTTATTTTTTAAATTTCAATACCCCGGAAAATGCAATCTCCAAGCTAAAACATGAAAATACAGTGGCAGATCTCAATGATAAGATTGCTGAATTAGAAGAAAATGTAAAAACCTTATCACTCAGCCCTAAAGAAAATGAAGAAGCCGCTTCTGAGACTGCCGGATCCTTAGAAGGAGCATTAGTGTATGCCGTACAGATTGGCGCCTTTGTAGATAAGGACCTATCATTATATTCTGAAGGATTTGCCAATTTTAGAGAAATCAGAAGTGGGGACTATAATAAGTATGCCTTAGGAAATTTCGAATCCCTGGAAGAAGCAAAGCAATTCAGAAGGGAATTGCTTAAACTCGGGTTCAGAGATGCATTTATTGCCTCTTATCAGGATAATCAGCGTGTAAAAATAGAAGAAGCTTATTAAAAAGCAACCGTACATATAACACTAAAAAAAGGCATAAGAAATCTTATGCCTTTTTTGATCTCCTTATTTTATACGGGAGGCTCTTTCCTGTAGCACATATTCTTTTATTGGAATATCTTTAATGTACACGTCCTTCAATACCGCAGTTTCTTCTCTCACATACACCAGTGCATATACCTCCTCTAATGGGCATAATCTATGCGTATCCCTATAGGCTATTTCTGCTTCTTTTGCCTTCCCCTCTTCCATATAGAACCGATTAAAAGGGATATCATATCGAATAAAATCTTCCGTCACATACGATACTGTTGCCCATATATAATCATGTGTTACCGGTTGATCTTCCTTACCAATCGCTGTTACCATAGCAAACCCTTCCGAATCTTGTTTTAAAGATAATCTGACTTTATCCCCTCTTTTATACTTGTGATTTTTTATAAAAAAAGTGTTTTCATCGAATCGCAATGTGATATAATTACCCCGAAAAGGATCCACCGGATCTATAGGGGCTGTTTTAAATTTATAAGCTGTTCCTGTAACCAATACTCTTTCCTGTTTCCAAATGATCCGTGCCGACATGGTCAGTTGCAACAGGGCGGTACTAACAAATCCAATAATTACATAACTAGTTTTCATTTTTTAATCTTTTTAATAAAAATACATACAATATGGAGGGATTTTCTCCTCCTTATTCACTTGATTGGTGATCTTCCTGTAACCTCTCTATTCTTTTCTTTTGCCTGATGTGCAGCAAATAATTCGTAATGAACAAAATAATTCCTATCGTGATAAACACAACACCCCTGAGGATAAATGTCATTTCTATATCAAAAAAGCGACATATAATTAAGCTACTAATAATCAACAATCCGTAATTTGCTATTCCCAATTTATACTGATCTATTCCTTTTTTTATAAAGTATCCTCCCAGTAGTAACAAATATCCGTTAATCAATATGATGGGGGTATTCCCCGTATACAATGTATATCCCAATGCTCCTATAAATAGAATGCAAGCAGGATGCAAAACGCTCATATTCGAGATTCCTTTTTTTACTAACTGAATTCCAGCAATAAGAATCCCTAATACACTATAGATACTTATGACAGTAAATTCTCGTGTATGTACTATTTCATTCCATTTTTTTCTGTCAGTGAGTATGTGAGTATCTAAAAACATCTCCCAACTCCCTTCAAAAGAGAAAAAAAACAGAAGAAACACTGTCCCTATTGACCCTATCGCTAACGATCCGTTTTTGAACCCCTGATTTTTTCTAAAAACATCCAGATTCCCTATAGCATACAATAAACCAAACATACTCATATACACAACAAAGCCAAGGACTTCTACATTGTAGGTGAAATTCCAGGCTGTTATCAACATACTGACAGAGAACAGCCACCCATATGCTATACGGATATGTTCCTGCAACTGATGCCGTAACGTTTTAATAAAAAATGGCAGTACACTTATCCATACCCCTAAATACGCCCAGGGAGCATGTACGATCCTCTCGGGACGATAGCTTCCAAAGGCTATTCCGTAATAGGTATTTAATCCGATGATGAGCAACATCACTGAATGCGAATTAAACACATATAGCAAAGGAAGTACCATCAGTATCCATCCCATTAAAAAAGAGGCTATTGACCCTTCTATATGATATACCTGACTTAGTATTGCTATATTGCTTCCTATAGCCAGGCTCAAAAAAATGGCAATAGATTCCTTCCAGGCTATTCCTTTTTTCTTTAGTAATATATACCCGCCTAATAGATATCCTATAAACATTGGAGCGAAAGAGAGTCCTATCTTTGTTATTTTTGAAAATTGATCCCAGTTATGTGCCAACATCAATATAATACCTGCTCCTATTAGCAATGATCCAAAAACAGCAAAAATAGTCAACACCCTATTAGCTTGCTGCATCTTTTTAGACGTATAATAATGTATGATTCTCTCTCCGATCTCGTCAGAAATTACATGCTCTCTGAGTAATTCACTGACCATTGTCTTATATGTAGTATTCATCATTCTATATCGTTTTGAAAAAAGACAGCCGCAGCCACACGGCCATCTTTTCTGATCATCAAAACAAGGAGGTAGTATAAAAACCACCCCCTTCTTCTAATAACTAGTACGCTTCTAAATTGTCTATGTATTTTCTATCTCTGGTATTCTTCTGTACTGCAATTCCGGAAAAGATACTAAGTGTAAATGCCATTCCATAGAATCCTTTTTCGCTCAGTTCCAGACTTGCATTCCACAACCCTATAATTAGTAATAAAATTGATATAATGGTTGCAAACCAACTGATTCCATAATACATGTCTGTTACCGGAACGCCCTCCAACCGATCCCTCACACTCTTCTGTACCGAAATCACCGAGAATAGCCCGAATAACAGTATCGTAAAATAGTATCCTTTCTCATTTAACATCATATCTGCATTCCACAACCCTATACAAAAGGCGGTTACTCCCGTTACTAAGGCAGCCCACGAAGCTCCTATAAATGCTCCTGTAGGTCGTTGTACATTTTTTTCTTTTTTATTCTCGTCTTTAACGATCTCTTCTGTTGTCGTATCATTACTAAACTTATATTCCATAATTAATTGTTTTTGATGATTCTTATTTGTTATTAATGATCGGTACAAAGATGTGGCTAGCCTATGAATAAATAAATTCCATATATTCAAAAAACTTATGATATATTAGTATACAAAAAATAAAATATTACTTATTTTATAGTATTTATATAATAAATAACTTACGATATAATGAATGTGATTTCGTCTATCATAGCAACCCTTTCTCCCGAAGAAAAGCGGAACTTCATCTCTCATCTAAAACAGAAGAACAAACGAAACGACACACGAAATCTGGCATTATTCAAGTTATTGGATACTACCGAGCGTCTCAAAAACCCAGATATTATTTTATACGGAAAACCTGCCAAAGGAGCTTATCACGCCCTCTGCAAAAGACTTCATGACCGATTAATTGATTTTATAGCTGCCAAGAGTTTTGACAAAGAAAGTTCTGAAGAAATGGAGACCTTGAAATTATTACTCGCCAGCAGGATATTTTTTGAACAAAAAAAATATAAAACCGGTCTTAAAACAATAAACAAGGGGCTTCTAAAAGCGCAGCAACACGATCAATACAGTATTCTCAATGAAATGTATTACACCCTGATACAACACGCACATCATCTACCGGATGTTTTATTATCAGACATTATAAACGATTATACAAAAAATCAACAGTTATTACAGCAGGAAGAACGTCTGAATATCTTCTATGCTACGGTACAGAACATTCTTCAAACCCGGGAGAAAGATGCTACTCAGGCAATTATCGACAGTTTGGCACAATTTGGGTTTTCTGCTGATGCACTGAGTTACAGATCCCTATATAAAATCATGGAAATCTCCAACATCGCTGCTAATGCAACCATGCAGCACCATGTGATGCTTCCATTTATAGAAAAAGTATACCAGCAAATTTCTCCTCAAAAAGAAACCCGGTTAAAACACTTATTTTACCACATACAAATCCTATATTATGTCGCTAATTCCTATTTCAGAAACAGAAATTTCACAGGCTCCTTCACCTATCTGGATAGCATGCATGAAAAGATGCTGCTACAACAAAAAAAGTTTTACAAAAGATTTTATCCGCAATATATATTGCTACGAGGGCTAACCCTCAATTATACTGACAAGCCTCTAGATGCTATCCAAACACTGGAGTGTATTGACGAACGGAAATATAAAGATCAGTTGGTCTATCTTCTCGATATTAAACTGACATTGGTGGTGTGTTATTTTCAGCAATATGAACTCAAAAAAGCGCTGCGTATTTTTCAGGAGTTTTATCACAGTGATCATTGGTATATTGAAAAAACAGGAATTCTTTGGGTCTTAAAAAAGAGCTTGATCGAAATTTTACTACATATCGAATTAGCTAATATTGAGCTGGTCTCTTCCAGACTTACCAGTTTTAAGAAAAAATACCTCCCATATTTAAAAAAACATCAGGAGCACCATATTTTAGAATTTGTAAAACTGATCACTTTTATCCACATGCATCCCGAAAAAATTCCTTCAGAAGCTTTTAGCACTATGGTAAACGCTTCATTCTCCTTAGAAGATACCGGGCAGATAGATATTTTTGTCATGAGTTTTTATGCCTGGTTACGATCTAAGATCGACCACCGTTCTATATACGAAACAACCTTGCAACTAATAGCAACCCGAAAAAATACGATATAAAAAAATCACCGCTGAGGCAAAGGCAACAGCGGTGATTTTTATTTTTTGAGTAGATTATGCTCCTATATACACCCAACCTTCTTTTCCCGAACGAAAAGAAACTTTGACACGTGTATAATCGTCTACTTCGTACGCATCTGCATGCTTTAGCTCTTCTTCTGTAATCTCATACAGGGTTCCTTCTACCGTATCAGAAGCTTGCCCGGAATGTTTTAGAATCAGATGTTCATCTATTCCACTAGAAGCAATAACTGCCTCATCTGTTATTTTTACCGTTTCTATTCGGTAGTTAGTCAATACTTCTTTAGTACCAGTTAACCGTCTTCCAAAAGTATCCAGTTGCACTTTTTCTAATTGCAAGGTTCCATAAGAAAACAATTTTTCCATCCTTATAATTTTTGAGCGACTACTTCGATTGCCTGTATTGTAGCATCAAGGTCTTCATAACTCAATGCATCTGTAATAAACCAGGTTTCAAAAGCGCTGGGAGCAATATATACTCCTTCCTCTAATAAGCCATGGAAAAACTTTTTGAAAGTATCATTATTCGCTGCTGCTGCTGTTTCAAAATCGACAACCTTCCCTTCGGCAAAGTGTACCGAAATCATAGAACCAAGTCTGTTAATTGTGTGTATTATTTGATGACGTTCTAATACCTCAGCTATTCCCTTATGCAGGTAGGCTGTTTTTTCTTCCAGACGATCAAAAATTTCCTGTTCCTGATCCAGCAATGTCAACATGGTTAAACCTGCTGCCATAGCCAGAGGATTCCCACTCAATGTTCCTGCCTGATACACGGGACCTAAGGGTGCCAGATGATTCATAATCTCCTCTCTGGCTGCAAAGGCACCTACAGGAAGTCCTCCTCCTATTACTTTTCCAAATGTGACAATATCAGCAGCAATTCCAAAACGTTCTTGCGCTCCTCCTTTTGCCAATCGAAAACCTGTCATTACCTCATCAAAGATCAATAAAATCCCGTGAGTATCACAAAGTGTTCTCAACCCTTCTAAAAATCCCCTATGAGGGGGAATACATCCCATATTTCCTGCTACCGGTTCTATAATGATGCAAGCAATTTCTCCTTCATTTGCTTCGACAATTTGCCGTACATTCTCCAGGTCGTTATATCGAGCCAGGAGGGTATCTTTGGCTGTTCCTTCGGTTACGCCCGGACTATTCGGGCTCCCGAATGTCACAGCACCACTTCCAGCCTGAATTAAAAAAGAATCACTATGGCCATGATAACACCCGGCAAACTTGATTATCTTATCGCGTTTGGTATATCCTCTGGCGAGACGCACTGCGCTCATACAGGCTTCTGTCCCCGAATTCACGAATCGTATCTTATCAATATTCGGTACCATGGAAACAGCCAGTTCTGCAATTTTGGTTTCAATTTCAGTAGGCATCCCGAAACTGGTTCCTTTTCTTGCTTTTTCTACTACAGCCTCTACTACAGCCGGATGCGCATGCCCTAAAATCATAGGTCCCCAGGAATTGATATAATCAATCAGCTTATTTCCATCTTCATCATATAGATAAGCTCCTTTGGCTTCTTTGACAAAGATAGGGTCTCCTCCAACTGCTTTAAATGCTCGTACAGGAGAGTTTACACCTCCTGGTATTACTTTCTGTGCCTCGACAAATAATGCACTACTTCTTTTGTAAATCATAGATGATTAAAATTCATTTGTATCTCCATCCGGTTTGACTATTAATTCCTGTCCGATAGAGATGGTATTGTCTGTAAGATTATTATAACTTTTAAGTTGCGCTACTTTGATATTGTACTTTCGTGAAATCGAATACAGGGTGTCTCCTTTTTTTACTACATAGACTTTTCCTTTTTCCGTTTCTATCTCTGTATTCGTATCTACTTGAATTCGGCTATTTTTTCTGGATGTTGCCTGTATTTCTTCTTCTGACTTTTCTACAACAGGAACAGGGGGTGCTACTTCTTCTTTTATGACTGTTGGTTCTTTTCTTACAGCCCTTGATTTTGTTTTAGAAAGCACTTCTCTATCGTACTTAGCTAAGTTGTATCGCTCTATAATACTAATCAGTTTTACGGGATATTTTTTATCAGTGGCATATCCTGCAGCTTTTAATCCATATGCCCAAGCTTTATAATCATCTTGCTTATATGTAAAAAGTTTGGCATAACGCTTTCTGTTTTTCAAAAACAGGGAATGGTCTCTGAATGACTGTCCTGCGTGGTCATATTTCCTGAAACATTCTTGCAAGCGATCATCATCGTGATAAACGCTCTCCCCTTCCCAATCATGACATTTAATCCCAAAATGATTATTGGCTCTTTTGGTCAACATTCCATAGCCTGCTCCCGATTCTAGTATTCCTTGTGCCAAAGTGATACTGGCAGGAATTCCATAGGTTTCCATTTCATGTCTTGCAATTTCCTCATAGTTGGCTATATACAGCACAATTTTATCTTTATAGGTGGCGGGAGGCGCAGTTTCTTTCTTTTCTACCCTGGGAACTACTACTTCTTTTTTCGTATTCGGTACTTTAGTTACTTGTTTGGGTATGGTTGGTTTTTTGGTGGTCACTGCTTTTTTACTTCCTCCGCAGGAAACAAGCGCTACTGTGATTCCTATTAGCAAAACAATCTTCCTCATGTATTATTATATTTCAATCAGGGGCATCTTTTTTTTCAATAACTTTTTATTCATTCCGGCAATCCCTTGCAGACCTCCGGTATGAATGGCTAAAATACGAGTATTTTTAATAAAATGCCCTTTTTCTACCTTATCAAAAATCCCAAAAATCATCTTAGCCGTATACACAGGATCTAATACAATCTTCTGTTCTTTAGTAAACGTATTAATAAACTCAATTAGTGTTCCATTTACTTTTCCATACCCTCCAAAATGATATTCATTAACGAGTTCCCAATTGGTTTTTGAGGTATATTTTTTTATTTCTTCTGCTAAGAAGTCGCCTTTTAATGCGGGAAATCCCAAAACCTGCTGTGTTAAAGAACTACTATTGACAATTCCTGAAATGGTCCCTCCTGTCCCTACTGCACAACAAACGATATCATGTTGTTTATCTGCTTCACTGAGGATTTCTTCGCACCCTTTGACAGCCAGTGCATTGGTTCCTCCTTCAGGAATAATAAAACAATCCCCATACACTGCTTGTAATTGGTTTAGAAACTCCTCGGTTGTTTTTTCTTTATACTGTGACCGGCTAATAAAATTAAATGTCATTCCTGCCATGGAAGCGAATCGCAGCGTTTCATTTCCTTTTAAAGTTTTTGAAACATCTTTTCCTAACTCATCTCCCCGAATAACCCCTATAGTTTTTATTCCTAACAACTTACCCGCAGCGGCTGTGGCTGCTATATGATTACTGTATGCGCCTCCAAAAGTAAGAACTGTACTGATTCCTCTTTCTTTTGCTCTCAGTAAATTATATTTTAGTTTTCTGAATTTATTCCCCGATACTTCTTTATGTAACAAATCCTCCCGCTTGATGAATACACGCACCTGATGCTTCTCTAATATCGGGTGAATGATCTCCTGATTCTGAGCGTATACATTTGAAGCAGAAAATAAACTCATAAATTATAAGTACTTAATAAAACTCCAGGTTTTTCGGTTTTTCAAATAGGAAAGATCATGTTCATTACAATAGGCTTCTCTCTCAAAGGAAATATTGCGATATGCTTTATCTGAATTTCGATACTGTACCCATCTTATCAGGTATTCTGACAGGTATAAAATATAAAAAGGAACAACCAGTAATTCTACTTGTTGTCTCAGATGGATTTTCTCATGATTAATAAAGATTTCGTCTTCTTTTAGGGTTGAATCTTTTATTACAATAAATGGCCATAAAACAATTCCTGCAAAATGCCTTCCGATCAAATATTTATTAACGATTATTAGCATATGGATGCAATATAGTATTTTTGTATCGATGAATCGCTTAAAAAAGAATCTAAAACCTATCGAAGGGGACTACTACCTTACTCCTGAAGGATATAGGTGTTTTACCGAACAATATCATCTGAGAAGAGGGTACTGTTGTGAGAGTGGGTGTCGGCATTGCCCCTATGGGTATGACAAAAAAACAAATCAGTATACCAAGAAATAAGTAGCTCTTATAGAATCGGTATGGTTTTTGTGAGTTTTTTCTCATAAGAATTTGTCGAACATTTTAAAATTAAGGATTATGAAATTTACATCATTAGCTTCTCTGATCCTTATTATAATGCTTAGCTCCTGCTCTAGTGTACGGGTAGCTTCTGATTATGATAAGAACGCCAATTTTGATAACTACAAGAGCTTTGCTTTTTATAAACCAGGAATTGACAAAGCTGAGATCAGCGACTTAGATAAAAAACGCATTTTACGGGCTATAGAGGCAGATATGACTGCCAAGGGATTTGTCAAATCTCAAAACCCGGATTTGCTGGTGAGTATATTTACAAAAACCAAAGAAAATATTAACATCTACCAAAACAATTTTGGCTGGGGATACGGTTGGGGATGGACTCCTTTTTACTGGGGACCTAATTACAGCACAGTTTCCAGATCTACAGAAGGAACATTGTATATAGACCTTATCGATGCCAAAAAGAAAGAATTGGTATGGCAGGGAATGGGAACCGCAGCATTAACTAAGAATGTAGACAGAAAACAAGAAAATATTAACTGTATTGTTTCTGAGGTAATGAAAAAATACCCTCCTCAGCTCAACAAATAGCATCTTTAATTTTACAGAAAACTTTATCTGTTGTGTTCAAAAAAGAAGATTTCTCTTCTTCTAGTCGGCTGATAAAGTTTTCTTTATTTATCAAAACCCCTGTATTTTTTTACGTATTTTTAATGCCGAACCAGAATCGACCGTATGCGTAATTTCTTTTTAGGAATCTTTCTTGCTGCTTTTATTTTTATCAGTATACAGTATTTTATTACTCGTTCTGATGCACAAAAAACAGAAATTGCCTCTTCTGAACTCATTCTTAATCAAATCCAACAAGTTGGTAAATTAATTGTTACCGAAGGAAACTTTTCTGAGGTGATTACATATAAGGATGCTAAAAAATTCTACCTGGATTTTCTAACTGCAGAAAAAAAAGCGATTGTTGTAGTCAATGCGGCTGTTAGCATTTCGTATGATTTAAAAAAAATCAAACACCAAATACTTCCTGAAACAAAAACTGTTATTATCACTGAGATTCCAGAAGCTGAAATTAATATCAACCCGACCATCGATTATCACAATCTAGAAGAGGATTTCTTTAATCAATTTACTGCATCGGATCACAATATCATCAGAAAAAAGGTCCACCAACAGCTTCAGCAGAAGATAAAACATTCTTCTCTGGTCAAAAACGCTAGTAACCGACTCATCAGTGAACTTCAAAAAATATATATCCTGACGAACTCTCTGGGATGGACATTGCAATACCAAAAAAGCCCTATCACAAATCAAGAAATGATTCCTTCCCTATTGGAGCTGTAACTCGAGAAGAAAAAACGCTTCTTTTTGATGGTAAATATTCATTTTTTGTGAAAAAAAATTGATTTTCTTAATAATATTTCTCTTTTTTAGAGTTATTAATTATATTGATAATCAACTACTAACCTAAAAAAATATGAATCAGCACCATCAGAAATCCGTTTCTTTCTTGTAAAAAAACACCTAATTTCTATAATAACCCTGTTAATGTCGCCTTATCGGGATTCGCTCTCCTATATGGTTACATTATCGTTTTTTAGTTCTATTACCCTATGGATACTTTATATTCATACTATATCATCAGTTGTGTACAATCGTTGCTTATTTCGTTTATTTTGTTTTTTTACAATTCAAAAAAAAGAAAGATAAACCGTTATTTAGCGATGTTCTTTTTTACCATTTTTATCTACACCTTTAAGGTTATTATATTTCAGGAAGTAAAGCATCCAGCCATTTATTACAACCCTCTTAAACTTAACTTCCTAAGCATGACCTTACTATACTCTTATGCTATTAGAACAACAGGGGTCTATCTGGAGAAAGAACGCCTTCACTACATTCCCGCTATAATAGAATTCTTAGTATTTTCTATCTTTTGTGTTATTGTAAGTTTTAACCCAGATTTTCATGAAATACTCCTGGCGATCAAGTTTATGGAGCTCTACAGTATTTCTGCTACTATTTACATCTTAATTATGTGTGTTTTAATTATCAAAATTAACAAACTCCACAGGATACAGCTTCCACATTTCTACAAAGACATTAAATACAAATCCTTGTTATGGCTGACCATTTTTTGTTTTATCTGTATTGTTTTTAATTTCATTACCACTATTCGGTTTTTCTTTCTTCCAGAGAGCAACATTATGTTTGTTCTCTATCAGTCTTTCTCTCTTTTATCTTTATACTACATTACTATTGCGAGTCTTGTACAAATAAACATTATCAATATGACTACCCCGGATAAGAAAACAATCAGCAAAGAAGGGGATGAGAAGGAAGAATTAGAACATATATTCCAGACTATTGATGCACATCTCAAAACACACAAATCCTATCTGAATCCCTCTATCAACCTAAAAAAATTTTCTAAAGAAATCCATATCCCAGAGCGGTTAATATCCAAAGCAATTAATACAGTAGAACATAAAAATTTCAACAATTATGTCAACTATTACCGAATTGAAGAGTTTAAAACATTGATAGGGTTGGAGAAATATCAGAAATATAGTATTGCAGCAATTGCTCATGAGGTTGGTTTTAACTCCCGGGCTTCTTTTTATAAAAACTTTAAAGAAATGGTCGGTATTTCCCCTTCCGACTACGTATCAAGCTTAAAAAACCCTAATAAAGAGACAGTTAACATGTCTTAAATCAATTTATGAGCTGTCCATAATCATGTTTTAGGACGTCTCTTTATTGCCCTCCTTTGTTTTTTTTCTGTACTTGCTAACTCAAAAGCTAACTACTTTAACACAAACACAAATCATGAAAAACAAGATACTATTCCTTATAGTGGTATCACTGCTATATGTGATCGTTATACTTCCCAATAACAATCAAATAAACTATACGACCTTTTTAATAGAGTCAACGCGCTTATCTCCTTCATTTAACATGCAACAATATCTCAACAGATTCTCTCTGGAAGGGGCTACCTATTTTATTTACAAAAAAAATGATGGGCTGATAGCAATAAGTAACGAGGTCTCTACACAAACTCTTAAAAAGGTCGGGAATAAGCCCCATATTTTACTATTGTAACAGATAACAATCGTAAAGAAGACACAACGGGTGGTTGCCCTGGTATTCAACCGTATCGGGCAGACAGAATTTATGGTGCTGGAGATATGCTAAATTATCAATTAGGTTATTTTTCAATTGCAAGTAACTCTTCGATGATCTCCAGCCTATAAATTCTAAAAAAAATTGGTTTTGGATTTTGTAGTAACTGATAATGAATTCCAATGATAAAAAAACTTTCTCTTCACACAAATAGAAATAATGGATTTTACTGGAAAGATACACTTCCGGAAGATTACTACTTTCCAAAACCTTTATGCTACGATAATATTCGTATAAATCCCCGCGCCAAAGTATGGCATATACATGATCCCGACAGGGAACTATCCGATTAAAGAATTCTTATTAGGTCATAATTCGTAATCTGATGCACTTTGTTTAAGTTTATCTTGGATTTGTCGTAGTTCAAGAAGACCTTTCGGAAAAGAAAGGTCTTCTTTTTAAAAAAATTGTAGAATTCATCGTATTTTACAGACTTATTATATTACATGGAGATTTCATATAGAAAAGCGACAGAAGCAGATATTGATTTTTTACTGAACCTCAGAAAAGAAACAATGGTTCCTCATTTAGAAAATCAACACCTCTTCTTATCAGAAGAACAGCATCTGAATCGGATACGTTTTCATTTTGAAGTTGCCTATATCATTCTCTTTAAAACAGGTCCGATAGGGCTTGTAAAATATTGTGAAACTAAAAAAGAAATACAACTCCTCCAGCTACAAATAACCCCTGATCTTCAAGGAAAAGGTATTGGAAGAAAAGTACTATCTTTTTTAAAACAACAATCGGCACAGAAGAAAAAACAAATAAAACTGACGGTACTTAAGTCAAACCCTGCCCAAGCGTTATATCAACGATTCGGTTTTCGAATTACAGGGGAAGATGCCAATGAATTTCATATGGAACTTCCTGTACAGGTTGAATAACATTGTACTTTGTAGTTGAACACAAACTTTACAAAAAAGAAAAAGGCTGTTTTCACACAACCTTTTTCTGGCGGCAGGCTTGATTTCTAGACCCTTAAATCTCCCCTGCCATAATAAACAACCATTTATTGTAATCAGAGCGAACCTTCTATAGAACTCACACTGGAAATTCCGAAATATCCCAAGGCTGCTTTGTTTGTTTCTACGTTAATAATATTACCGATCAGATGTGCTGGTGGGGAAGAAAATAACCTTCCGGGATCTCCGGAGTCATCATCATCATCATCTCCTTCGTCGATCTGATCTTCTCTCTGCAAAAGGGCATTTAAGTGAAACTGATAGGTCTGAAAATTGATATTATACACCGTCACGGTCACATAATTCCCTGTATCATCATCATCTTCTACAAATGCCTGGTCATTCCCATCGAATAACTTATCATTGGCTACCAAATATTCGTCCGATATAAATTGACCATTATTCGAATAAGAAAAATGCACTAAATAGAAATTAATATCATCCGCAGGATCTTTAAACACCACTCTGGTTAATCCATTTTTTCTGGTTACCTCTTTTAATTCTACCGGAGGTTTTAATCTTTCTTCTGCTGATCTGTAGTTGGTTCCGTCTGCTAGTTCAACTTCTACCCAATACATATTATTTAATACCGGAGACAAGGTTTCCAGACTGGTATACGTACCATTAGTCGCTGTAAAGTTATTGGTCAGTAAAGAAACCACCCCGCTTTGATCTTTTTGATATAGTGATACTGTTGCATCATTTACAGGATCTATGGTTTCTACATCTACAGGAACTGTTCGCTGGATATGTACATTCACATTTCCGGTCTGATTAAGCAATACCCCGGAAATAAACACTTGTGGTTCATGTGCAAAATCTATCTCTATTTCTTTGGTACATCCTACGAGTATTAGTAACAAAAAAACTGCTATAAGTTTATATAATGACTTCATCGTTTCTTAAAATTTAAAATTATACGTAACAAATGGAATAGGTGCTCCTATTAATGAGAATCTAAACGTTTTTAAGTTATTGTTCTTAAATGTAGAATACTCTGAAAATGCGTTTTTATTAGCATATACATTATACACCCCGAATGACCAGCTGCTTTTCCATCTTTTATCGGTATGCTTCGGAGCATAGGTAAATGAAATATCCAGTCTGTGGGTATCTGATATTCTAAAAGCATTACGGCTCGAATATGTCAGATAAGGAGTTCCATTATGCACTAGCCTTCCTGTCGGTCTGGTAGTAGGTCTTCCGGTTTGATAGGTAAAAAATGTTCCTAACGTCCATTTTTCTCCTAATTTGTAATTTGCTGTCATATTCAGCATATGTGGTTTATCGTAATTAGATGGGTAAAACTTTCCATCATTAATATTTTCAGACGCAAATTCACTCTTTGTTTTTCTTCTGGTTTCTGAGTATGTATAATTAAGGTTCCCTGTTAACTTCCCTCTATTTTTATACACTCCGAACTCGGTTCCGAAAGAATATCCTTCTCCCGTAAGCAGTTGGGTCTCTAAATTTTCATTCAAAAACAGATCTGCTCCGTTTTTATACTCTACAATATTGTTAAAATCTTTATAATACCCTTCTACAGAAAAATTGTACACCCGGTCGCGTGTGTCATATGCATACCCTGCTGATACCTGATTTACTTCTAAGGGTTTTATAAAAGGTCCGGAAGGTTTCCAAATATCAAATGGTAGAGCGGCACTGGTATTAGAGATTAAATGTACATATTGAAACATTCGGTTATACCCTACTTTTACCGCTGCATTGTCTTTTATATCCCATTTCAAGGAAAGTCTGGGTTCCCATCCTGAAAAATCCTCTATAATTTCTCCTTTTTTATAGGTTGTCACTCCTGTAATGGTGGTAGCTGATTTTGGAAAATCAGGATCATAACTTGCTACATCATAAGGTCCTAAATTCCCAAACCAGGAATAACGAATTCCCGCATTAAGAGAAAATACGCCCCATTTTCTTTCATACTCGGCATATGGAGCAATTTCCAGTCCTTTTTCTTTTTGAAAACTAATCTCATTCAATCCATCTTCATCTACCTCCACCTTTGCTGGAGTAAATTGATATAATGTCCCATTAACTCCAAATCTGATTTGTGTATCTACATTTTGAAAAAAAGTAAAATCAGGTTTAAAAATCCAATTCTCTACAGAAGATGTCCACTTAAATGCTCCTGTACTTCCTGCACCTCCCCCTGCTTCATTATCAGAATCCAGGCTATAATCATATCGACTGTAAATTCCTGAAACATTCATGAATAACTTATTAGAAAAAATATGATTCCATCGCAATGTTGCTGTAGCATTTTTCCATTGAAAATCGATATCTTGCGACTGCTCTTCTACAGTTCCATCTTCATTCTTTTCTTCATCGAATTTTAACTTCATCACATCTGCTCCAAAATATCCGGAAGCAAATAGTTTATTATTCTCATTTATATCCCAGGATATCTTAGTATTCAGATCATAGAAATACACCTTACTATTCTTGATATCATCTCCCATCAAAGGAAAAAACAAATCAAAATAAGAACGTCTTCCTGACACTAAAAAGCTCAGCTTTTCTTTTTTTATAGGACCTTCGAGAGTCAATCTGGAAAATAGTAATCCCAGTCCTCCTTCTCCTTTGAATTTCTTATTACTTCCTTCTTTTTGACGTATCGCTAATACAGAAGATGCTCTTCCTCCATACCGCGAAGGAATTCCCCCTTTATAAAGCTTTATATCTTTGATAGCATCTGTATTAAACACAGAGAACAATCCCCATACATGAGAAGAACTATACACAGGTGCTTCATCTAACAGAATTAAATTCTGATCGATATTTCCTCCCCTAACATTAAAACCAGTAGCTCCTTCTCCAACGGTACTTACTCCCGGCTGTGTTAGAATCGCCCGGGTTACATCTGCCTCTCCTAATAAAGCCGGAATTTTCTTGATTTCTCTCGCCTTTAGTGTTGACACTCCTGAATGTATAGTAGCTACCTGACTCTTACTAGGGATTTCGGGGGATGTAATAACCACCTCATCTAATGCATTAGAAGCTATTTTTAAATCTACATTCATTTTTTTGTCTTCAGTCAGGTCGACATTTACTTCGTAATTTTCATAACCTATATATGAAAACTGAATTTTGTATTGTCCCTCGGGTAATGTCAGAGAATAAAAGCCATATTCATTAGACACTGTTCCTTTATTCTGACCTACAACAAGGATTGTTGCTCCTAGCAAGGTTTCTCCTGTATCTGCTTCTCGTACTTCTCCACTAATGGTAAAATTACCATTGCTGGTTGGATCTTTTTTACCTGATAAGATCACATGTTTTTTTCGTATGGAATACTGTATACTCGTATCCCTGAATAATTGCTTTAATGCTTCTGATAAATATTCATTGTCTACATTGATATTATAGGTTTCGTTTTCGTCTATCTCATCATTATTATAGACAAAACTATAGGTTGTTTGTTCTTCTATTTTCTCTAATATACTGTGCAATTGCACATTGGATAATTCTAAGGATATTTTATCTTGTGAAAATGTATTTATCGCCATGAGTTGAAGGCAACCCAGCAAATAAATAGATAATGATAGCTTCATTAATAATGCGCGTTTTTTTCCAGAACTTTTGGCATAGAAAAGCCCTATGAAATGTTTTATTTTCATACATTTAAAAAGTTGATAATTAATACTGATCTCGTGATGAGTTTGTTATTGACTTTCTGTGTGGAGGAATGGCGGTTTCTCCACACTCTTTTATTTTATAACATACTCTTTTTCAGACATTGACTGATATTCAAACGGTTTTATAAGTTGCAATGTTTCTAATATTTCCTGGATAGGTGTATTCTCTTCAAAGGTTCCCGTAAAATTAGAATTGGATACTTGTTCATTTTCAAAGTTGATTTTAATATTATACTGAATACTTAGGTCCGTTGCGATTTCTCTAAACGATTTATTTTTAAATATAATTTTACCTTCTTTCCAGCCTATAATGGTATTGGTTGTTTTTTCTACAGTTTGTTCTATTCTTTTATCTTTTTTATAGAAAGTGACTTTATCTTTCGGATCCATCAGGATCTTTTCTTTAAAATGTTTATCTGAGCTTACTTCTACTTTACCTGTCAGCAACACCGTTTCTGTATAGGCTTTATTTCCATAGGACTTCACATTAAAACTGGTTCCCAGTGCTTTTACTCTGATATGATCCGGAGTATCTACTGTAAAGGGAACTTTTTTATTTTTTGCTACTTCAAAAAAAGCTTCTCCTTCTAGATAAATAGCCCTTGGGTTTTTCTCATCATACGTGATGGTGCTCGAGGCATTTAGCCAAATCAAAGAACCCTCCGGCAGTTTGATTTCTTTTCGTTCTCCATAATTCGTAGTAATAGTAATCGCATCTGATGATGTGTAAAAAAATGCATACATCCCCGAAAGAACCAAGACGATCAAAACTGCAGCATACTTATAAAGATTTCTTTTTTTGAATGTCTTTTCTTTGTGCACTTCATCAAAAAACTGCTTTTTTGCCGAAACCACATCCGCGGTAGTAAGTACTGAAGTCTTCTTATATATTCCGGTTATTTCCTGAAAAAGTTCCTCATCATATGCATTGGATGTTTTCCATGCTTCTACCTGCTGTATTTCTTCTGCTGTTGCATTCCCCGAGACATATGCCCAAAGCATCGCTTCTGTTACTACATCATATTTCATATTCGACATTTTATATATATAACGTTTGTCGAATAAGGGTACCCTATATTTTTTTTACAAAAATTCTTTAAGTCCCTTTCTAAAAGTAGTCAAAGCCTTGGAAACATGCTGTTCTACGGACTTTACAGAGATCTCTTTTTTTTCTGCAATTTCTTTATAAGTAAGTCCTTTTTCTCTGGAAAGCTGAAATATTTCGGCGGTTTTTGCCTGAAGTGAATTATAAATCTCGTGAATTCGACTGTTAATTTCCCACTCATTATCCAATTCTTCTGATAACTCTTTATTAATGAAGTAAAGATTGGTGTTTTTTTCTCTGGCTTTTGATTTCCTATAAAAGTCGATTATTTTATTTTTCAGTACGATTATCAGGTAGGATTGAACGGATCGTTTTTCTTTTTGTACACTTTCAAAATTCTGCCATAACTTGATAAAAGTTTCCTGCACAATTTCTTCTGACATATCTTTTTCTCCCAATCGCTTAAATGCGTAATTGTATAAAGGTGTATAGTGCTGGTCAAATAAGTCCGAAAACTCTTTTTCCTTGTTTCGATATATCATCTTTGAGTTGGTCTAGCTAATTTAATAAGAGCTTAACAAATTAAATGATTTTTCTAAAGAAATGTATAAAACTCACTTCTTATTTTTTTGTTAAGATATTTTGATATAAGACCTTAAACAGGAAATAAAGTTACAGTTTTGACTGTTATTTTTATTTACTTATCGCCAGTTTGATTCCAAAAGAAACAAAAACAACTCCAGAGATTTTATCCAGCCATTTTTTTATTTTCTGATTTTGTTGAATTTTTTCTGAGAACCTAGCGGAGAAAATCGCCAATAATGTACACCACAAAACTCCGGTAAAGACATAGGTAAAGCCCAGTATCAAAAAGGAAAGTAAAGGCATTTCGAATTCCGGATTGACAAACTGAGGTAAAAAAGCAATATAAAACAACGCTACTTTAGGGTTTAGCAGGTTCGTCAATGCTCCTGACAGGTATATTTTTTTATAGCTCTCTTTTTTAGAAACGTGAACTCCTTCCATTTTTTTGTTACTAAAAATCAGCTTACAACCTAGTCCTATCAGATATATAGCTCCGAGATATTTTACAATATCAAAAGCCAGTTGAGATTCTGCTAATAAGGCAGAGAGTCCAAAAGCAGTTAACAAAGTATGCATGGCTGACCCGGTACAGATTCCCATGACGGAAATGACACCGCTTTTAGTTCCTCCAGAGAGGCTTTTTCCCAGAATATACATAGTTCCGGCTCCCGGAGTCATATTTAATAAAATGCCTGTTGCTACAAAAGCGCCAAAATTCTCTATCCCAAACATAATTACACAAGTTACAAACTGCTTCCTCAAAAATACGTTTTTATCTTGTTACCAGACACTTTACAACCTCCTTTTCTTCAGTTAAAACAACAAAACATGAAGAAACCCCTTCATGCTTTGTTGATACATACTCGTCTTTGACAGGTTATTTTTATAGCCTGTCTAATAATAGTACTTCTTCTACGTATTTTCTGTGTACTACCGAAGTCATTTTCTCTAATAAATCCAACGAAGATGTATAACTTACCAATCCTCCATTAGACGAGAAAAATTTTCCATCTCTTGCTACTGAAATGGTACGATCATCCAAAACCTGCAGCTGAGGATATGCTTTTTGCAACATTTCGCCTCCGGTCACATATGTAACGATTTCTTTTTGATCTGCAATCCCTGAGGCACCTACTAAGAATGCTCCTGCACAATGACTAGCTATGTACTCTGTCGTTTGGTTTTGTTCTTGTATGAATGTTATTAATGTGGTGTCTTTTTCCTGCACATCAGGATGATAAGAGCTCGGGATAACCAAGACATTGAGATTCGGGGTTTCTTCCAGCTTAAAATCGGGAAAAACGACCAGACCTTCTTCACTTTTGTATGCTCTTTGCTCCTTGGCCAGTGTTACAACATTAAACAGCGGGGTTCCTTCTTTATCCGGTTTCGCAAATACATCAATAGGCGCTATCACTTCATTCGTTAGGAATCCGTCAAAAATAAGGACACCAATAGTGGGTATACCCTGGATCAGTTGTTTTGTTTTCATGTTTCTTGTTTGATTAATCGATTGTGTATCTTTTTCTTTTTTCGGAGAGCAGCCTATTAGACTGATCATCAAGAAAAATAAGATTGTTCTTCTCATAAAACTGTTTTTTGATATCTCAAAACTACTGGAGAAAAAACTCAAAAAAATTAATCAAGATTAAGAAACTACTTATATTTTTTTGCTTTCATTTTACTTAAAAATTCAGGTGTAAAACCGAGATAAGAAGCTAACATATACTGGGGGACTCTTCGGGCAAATTCAGGATTTGCCGTAACAAACACATCGTACATTTCTTCTCCGGACATACTAAACATATATTCCATTCTTTTCTGAATTGCCATATAGGTTTTTTCCATTATTTTCCTAAAAAAACGTTCTATTTTAGGCAATTTAGCACATAATTCTTCTAGTTTTTCTTCATTCAGAACTAAAACCTCTGCATCTTCGATTGCCTGAATATTCATTACAGAAGGGCATTGTGCTATCAGACTATTGTAATCCGTAATCCACCAATACTCTAGACCAAAATGCACAATCTGCTCAACCCCTTTAGGATCTAAATAGTATACGCGAAAACATCCTTTTGTTACAAAATACCTGGAATGACATATTCTTCCTTCCTGAAGAAGATATTCTTTTTTCTTCAATTTTTTAGATGTCAAAAAGGAAGCTACAAGTGTTAGCTCTTCATCAGAAATTGAGATATATCGCTTGATATATTCTGCCAGGTTCGGATCAATTTCTGTTTTCATTTTAGTACGATATGTTACTGTAATTGCCGAAGTCCTTCGTATACTACAATGCTTACTGCATTTGCTAAATTAAGACTGCGAATATGCTCGCTATACATTGGTATTTTGTATACTTGATCCTGATGTTTCTGAACAATTTCTTCTGAAAGTCCTACAGATTCTTTTCCAAAAATCAAAAACATGTCATCTTCAAAAGGGATATCCCAATGAGATTTTTCTCCATGACTAGAAAAAAAAGCCATCTTTTTATCTTTATTTTTTTCAAAAAATGCTTCTACACTATCATAAACCGTCAATGAAATGTGTTTCCAGTAGTCGAGACCAGCTCGCTTTAACCTGGAGTCATCAATCTCAAAACCAAAAGGTTTAATCAGATGAAGATGAGCCCCTGAAGCCAGGCTCAATCTTCCTATATTTCCCGTATTTGTTGGTATTTCTGGTTCTACAAGAACAATATGATATGGCATAATAACACTTTTGGAAGGCAAGATACTAGTAAATTTTATTTCAAAAATGGTTTTTCATAGATAAAGAGGGAGGATTCGACAATTGGTCTTCTTTCCAAATTGTACGATTTGTATTATGATCAATATTACCCCCTGATAGTATAATGAGTATTTTTTTTCTCGATGATTGTTCTGATAACCATTTTGCTGCTCCTGCCATAGCTAAGGCACTGGTAGGTTCTATATGTAGCTTAAGCAAATGTGTTAACCACTGTGTCCAATAGATCATTTTGTCTTCTCCTATTTCATAAAAAGCATCCAATTGTTTGAGGTATTCAAAAGTAATTTCTCCTACGGCTAGTGTCATGGCTCCGTCTGCCAATGTATTGGGTGCTTCTGACAAACGATGAATTTTATTAGCTCGCAATGATTGAGCAGCATCATTTCCTGCCAGTGGTTCTGCTCCGATTACTTTTGTTTTTGCAGATATCCCCCTTGAGGCAATAAGACTTCCTGATAGCAATCCTCCACCTCCACAGGGAGCAAAAATAGCATCGACCTCTCCTGTTTCTTCTATCGCTTCTAATACAGCGGTTCCTTGCCCTGAAATTACCTGTTCGTGATTAAATGGAGGAATCCATACGGTTCCTTCTTTTTCAGATGCCTCTCTTACTTTCTGATCTGCAATATCGCGGGTATCACACAATACGACTGATGCCCCATAAGAGGCTGTTGCCTGAATTTTTACCTGAGAAGAATACGATGGCATAAAAATAGTTGCAGATACCCCTAACCTACTAGCTGCCCATGCTACTGCCTGTGCATGATTGCCCGAGCTATTTGCTACAATATGTTTAGGAATACGATTATTTTCTGCTAACCATGAAATAGTATTACAGGCTCCCCGAGCTTTAAAAGCTCCAACGCTCTGAAGACATTCTGCTTTAAAATAAATATCATGCCCCATCCATTGGTTTAGCAATGATGATTGTACTATGGGTGTTCGGGTTACATGAGGAGCTATTCGTTCTCTTGCACTTCGCACATCAGATATGTTTAAAAACTTCATAAGGCTTCCTTTTATACTATACCTCTTTTTTTATTCTAAAAGCGAGGTATCATTTTCTTACGGGGAAATTTGAGTCTACACTGCTATCATTATGCGGGTTTACTCTTAGGTATAAAAGTAATACAATCAATTAAATCTTATCTTTTTTTTAACGAATATATAGGATATAAGAAAGGAGAGAACAACGTAAAAACACAATGCCAGTTTAGTATCGTCTCTCCTTCTTTCTTCTACTTTTTTAAAGTGAGTTAGGATGCTTGTAAATACGTAAGAGGTATATTACAATAAAAGTAGAATCATTTTGTATATATTTTATTCTGTTAACAATCGCACATATCGTATATATCCTTTTCCTGTATGCTTTTCTTTTGTAATAGCGGATGTCAATGCTACTTCGATATCTTTTTCGTAATATTCCTGATCTTCTACTGCTGTTTCAAATCTAATTTTATACCCTGCATCTATTTTATCACTAGGTATTTCTATCAGCTGTATTTTCCGTTCGCCATTACCGATGGTCGCTCCTGTTATCGCATCTAAATCAGCTCTTTTTTTTCCCTGGAAATCCCACCATGCTGGAATATCACTATACCATTCTGTATCATCTCCATTCACATAGAGTGTTTTCTCATAGGTTCCTTCCGGGCTCATTAAAGAAATAATTACATAGGCTTTTTCTCCAGTATAATTCTTCATCTGGAGCATGCACTTATACCGGGTCATATCTTCTCTAACGGCACTACTGGTCAAAAAGAGCACTATTAACAGACCATTAAAGAACCAGCCTGTCTTTTTTAGCATTGCATTTCGTATCATTTCAAAAAGTTTAAACTAGAATTATTTTCTTTTAAAAGTTCATTTTCAGTGGCCAGATCATATACGCTCTCATTGAATTCTGTTACAATCTTTTTATCTGCACCTATGGTCATTAAATACTTTAGGATTTTTGGATTTTTGGATTTCATTGCAGCAAGGTGCAACGCGGTATTACCGTTTTTATCCTTTGTGTTTATATTAATCCCCATAGCATGTATTTTCTTTAACAGAGGAATACTGTGTTTCTCCATAGCAATATGAAATAAGGTACTTCCATTTCCTTCGGAGATTTGACTATTCCACCCATGTTTTTTTAACAGCGCTACTTTTTTATCAAAGTCATTTTCCTTCTTTGAGCTGAATGATTTAATTAAGTAATATCCGATCGTATTTCCTTTTTTATCCACTGCATTTACATTGGCTCCTGCTGTTAGTAAAAACTCAACTATTTCTGGGGTATTTCTCTGGACTGCTCTTGCCAATGCAGAAACTCCTTCATTATTTGTGATTGTAACATCTTTTCCTTTATTTGCTAATAGCGTTACTACCGGTAAGGTGTTTCTATAAGCAGCATTGATAAGAGCGGTATTTCCATTCACATCTTTTTGATTAACATCCACTCCTTTTGATACAAAATATTCAAAAACAGCGGTATCTTTTGCATTATAGGCTAATCCATGAAGGGGAGTAATTCCTTTATTGGTTGTCACATTAGAGGCAACTCCTAAATTCTCTAAATACTTAAAAAAAGAAAGTGGATTGGCTTTTCTTCGGGTTCTACTAGCCATTATCATGGCATTTCCTCCTTCTTCGTTCTTCCCATTATGAGAAATTCCTTTTTTCTTAAGCTGCTCCAGTATTGGAATATTAGCTTTCTTAGCCGCATAATTAAAGGCGTTATTTCCTAACGTATCTTCACCATAGAGATCTAGTCCCTTTTTAGTGAAATAGGTTACCAGATCAAAGTCATTCAGATGTGGTAATATCAATAATAATGCATTTGCTCCATCTTTATTTACTTCGTTTACAACATCTGCTCCCTGAGCAATACAGTACTCATATATTTTCTTATCTGTCTGTCCGGTCACTGCTGCAAATAACAATAAAGAATATCCGGTACCATCAACAATATCGGTTTTGGCTCCATTAGCCACCAGATATTTCATCAGTTCTAAATTTCCTTTGTAGGCTGCCCAAAAAATGTATGTTCTTGCATCATGCGTTCTTTTGTTCACATCATTTCCTTTGTTTATCAAATGAATAATTGTTTCATTGGATGCCTTCTCCAGAATCGCATAACATACTGCATCAAACCCATGAGAGTTCGAAGCCGTAGGAGAAGCTCCTTTTTTAATTTTAGTCTCTACACTGGATATGGTCGGATTTGTCTTCCAATACGCGCGGTCATGAAACGGGTTACTTTCCTGAGCAGTTATCTTCAAGCTGCCGATGCATAGTAAAATGACTGTATAAACTGCTATTGCTCTTTTCATCATACACTTAATTAATAGTGGTAATTAACATATTGACGGATCAATATTTATTATTTAGAATTAATCTAATTAAGAACAAAGAAACAAAAAAAAGGTATACGTTGTATCTATCAAGTAGTTAAATTTACACGTATACCTTCTTTTAAGTACTAGTTATTCCTCGTCAATCTATAGTGTTCTACAGCTGAAATTAAGGATACAACCAATACAATACTTAAGAGTGTTAATTGGGAGAAATTACGGGATGTTCCGGATATTTCCTCAAATAAATGCATTCCATGCGACAGCGTATACAATACACTTATTACCAAAAGAATGTAGTGAGTTATTCTTCTTTTAGTGTATAGTAATATCACAATCCAGAGAAAAGGGAGGTGATAGTATATCCCTCGTATTATATGAATAGAGGCAGGTTCTTCTCCATTGGCATCCGGTCTCTTGATATCGATCCCATAAAATACACCACTTATGTGATAATTAAAATGTAGCATCATTCCAATTAATAATAATATCCATAGAACAATGAGTTTATTTCTTGTTTCCATAAGTAAAAAATTATGATGCACAGGCTTCACAGCTATCCTTAAAAGAATTTACTAAACGATGAGCTACGGATTCTGAACGCTGATAATACAATGATTTTACTCCTAATTTCCAGGCCTCGATCATCAATTGATTTACTTCTTTAATAGGAATATCCGGGGAAATATTAATATTGAGTGATTGACTTTGATCAATATATTTCTGACGAATAGATGCCTGAGTTATAATTTCGTATGGATTAATTTCCTTAAACGTTTTAAAAACGGCTTTTTCGTGTTCTGTCAAACAATCTAAATGTTGAACAGAACCATGTTTCATAAGAATCGAACTCCATATTTCTGGCAGATCTTTCCCTTTTTCTGCCAACAGGGATTTTAAAAACTTATTTCTTCTGGTAAAGTTCCCTTTGGCCAAACCTACTTTGTAATAATTACTATTATAAGGCTCTATCCCGGGAGATGTCTGCCCCAAAATAGAAGAAGATGAAGTCGTCGGTGCAATGGCTAATAAGGTTGTATTTCTTCTGCCATACCCCTTTAATACTTCGGGCTCTCCGAATTCTTCTGCTAATTTCCTGGAAGCTTCCTGCGTTTTTCCTTGTAGTTCCTTAAAAAAGGAGGCGGTAAATTGTTTTGCTTCAAAAGACTCAAAAGGGATACTGTTTTTTTGCAAATACGCATGGTACCCCATAACACCTAACCCCAAAGCTCTATGTCTTTTGGCAAAATTATACGGGCGCTCCATATAGGGCATTCCTTTGCTTTTGGCAATAAACTCTTCCATTATACCATCTAAAAACCATATAGCTGTTTCCACTGCATCTGTATCTTTCCATTCGTCATATAGTTCCATATTCATAGAGGCTAAACAACATACAAAAGATTCTTCTTTATTAGCAGGCAGTGAAATTTCAGAACAGAGATTCGAATTATAAATCCTCATTCCCTTGTCCTGATATACATCTGCTGCATTTTTGTTTACCGTATCAGAGAACTGTATATAAGGCAGTCCTTTTGCTTGCCTGGACTTTAATACTTTTGCCCATAAGCTTCTTTTTTCTGTATCTCCATCTATCATTTCCTGCATCCAATAATCAGGAATACACACCCCGAAGAACAGATTCTGAATAGCATTCCCTACATCCTTGATATTCAACAACTCTTCGCAGTCGGGATGATCAATATCCAAATAGGCTGCATAGGCTCCTCTTCGAACTGCTCCTTGAGAAATGGTATCTACCATAGCATCGAACATTTTTAGAAATGAGATAGGACCTGATGAGGCACCATTATCCTTTATTTTGGTTCCCCTGGGACGTAATGCTCCAAAATAACCTGAGGTCCCTCCTCCCATCTTAGTCATCATAATAGACTCACTAAGGCTATGGGTTATTCCCTCTATGGTATCTTCTGTATAGGACCCAAAACATGAAATTGGCAGTCCCCTATCGGTTCCCATATTTGCCCATACCGGGGATGACAGCGACATCCACCCATAAGAGATTAACTCTTCGAACTTTGATTGAAGTGCTGGTTTTTTTAATCGTATTGCAGTAGCGTTCGTTATTCTTTTTACAGCATCTTGTACTGTTTCTCCCTTTAGAAGATATCCTCTTTCTAACATGGTCTGAGATTCCTCAGATATCCAATGATATGCTTTCATATAGTTGTGGTATTAATATAGTATGTATGTGTTGTTTTTAGTAAACGCTTTTGAGAACTACTCCCAGCGCATGAAGCTATTACTGTATGTATACATTAGTATCAATAGTAAACACGTAATTGCTTTTTGATAAAATCATATGATATCAAGCGGATGCTTGAAATACTTCGGCTTTTATCCCCTCTTAAAACAGGTCATTGGCGGTAAAAGATTGATTATGTTTGGTATAATCAACAGGTCTTTTGGCAAAAAAATCATCATTCGCATTTGCGAACACTTCTTCTTCAAACCACTGCATCGCATTGATTTCTTGAGTACTTACTTCAAAAACGGCAGGAATATCGATAGCTTGTAAACTTTCATTCACCCGATGCTTCATAAAAGCAACCAACCTGTTTTTGGGCAAATGAGCTAGTTCTCCCTGCTCGAATATCCAATCTAGTATCCCTTCTTCTGTCTCTATAGAATCTATGGCCGCTTCCTGAATGACACGTATGGTTTCTTCATTAAAAAAATCCGGATATTCTTGCCTGATAATATTGAATATGTAAATCCCTGCCTGAGAGTGAATTTGCTCATCTTTTGAGGTCCATGCAATAATATTACTTGTATTTTTCAGCAATCCTTTGAATCTGGTAAAAGAGAGAATAATTGCAAATTGACTAAACAAAGAAACATTTTCTATAAATAAAGAAAAGACCGCCAGGGATTTTGCAAAATCCTCCTTACTATGCCCCGGAGCTAACGTCAGGTATTTTTTTAGCAGCGTGACTCTCGATCGTAAGGGAGGAGATGCTAGTGCTGCTTCAAAGTCTCCATTTAAATCCAATACTTCTAATAATCGGGAGTAGGCTTCTGAGTGCCTAAATTCACACTCTGCAAAAGTACTCCCCAACCCATTAAACTCTGGTTTAGGCAATTGTGTATACAGTTTTCCCCAAAATGCTTTGACAGTTACTTCTATTTGTGCAATTGCTAACAATGTATTTTTTATCGCATGTTGCTCCGAGGCTGATAACTCGACTTTGAAGTCCTGAATATCTCCGGTAAAATCTACTTCGGAATGTACCCAATAAGTATGGTTTAAAGCGTTGACAAATTCTAAAACTTCGGGATACTCAAATGGTTTGTAACTGGTTCTTTCTTCAAAAATGCTCATTCTATTTCTTTTTTTAACGTTTAAGACCCTTTTACAGTTTCCGCTGCGTTTTGATTGTTATTTTTTAATGATCTGACGGGGTTGTCAATAATTTTATATGACCACAATCAATGGTAGCATTTCTACTTTCTTGTCTTTACTTGATATGATTTTTTGTTTTCCTTCTTTATGACTTTACATCATTAACACAAAATTAATTTTTAATTAGTCTAAATAATTATTGATTTGTTTTAGTTCTTCACAATCTTATCAACACATGCAACAAATACCTTAAAAACAACATATTACACCAAAAAACTTTTCCCCTTATACTTCTTGCTATTTTTAGTTACTTTTTATTTTTTCGGGCAGTATTTCGACGATTATCAATCGTATATATATAAAAAACAGCACTAAAAAGTGCTGTTTTTCTTCCCCCTGAAACATGAAGTTTATGGTAACTCCATACGTAATTTTTTAGCTGTTTCGAGGCTATCTATCAACGGTTCTACACCTGCATCATACATCGATTTCATCATATACCTCATCACAATTCCTGTTTTATCCGGAGTTCCTCCTTTGATTGGTGGGTGAGGATCATACTCCATGTCCAACATCACCCCCTGAGTATAATCTTTTCCCAAAATATCATTAAGTATAGCTAATGACATATCCATTCCTGCTGTCACACCGGCTGCAGTCCAATATTTACCGTCTTGTACATATCTTTTTTTCACAAATTCAGCCCCGTATTTCTCCATCATTTCCTCTGCGTTATACCAGTTGGTAGTCGCTTTTCTTCCTTTTAATAGCCCTGTTGCTCCCAACACCCATCCGCCGGTACAAACACTTGCTGTATAAAAAGTTGTTTTATCTATTTTTCGAATCCATTCATGTAATTGCTCATCATAGACATTCTTGATTGTTCCTCTAAATCCTCCTGGTATTACTAAGATATCTAACTTATCTACTGAGTCTTTTACGGTATCAGGGATAATTTGAATTCCCGAGGTTGTTTTAACAACTCCCGGTTCCAAGGCGACCAGCCTCGTCTTTGCTCCCATAATCTGCCCTAAGATATATCTGGGTCCCATCACATCAAGAATATTACATCCGTTGTATACCAGAATCCCAATTGATCTAACTCTGTATTTTGGTTTTCCAAAAAACATGTCCATCATCGAATCGTGATTTTCTTCGGTAATTTCCGGTAAGCTATCAATTACTCTGGAGGCTTCTGCTTCATCCGCAATACTATCCACCATCGTATCATTGTGTCTTGTCGTATCTTTTTCTCCACAGGAAAACACTACTAATGAGATCAATAGTAATGACAGGTATTTATATTTCTTTTTCATTTTTTTAAAATTTATATCTACATGTGATTCCTATACTTCCGGGAGCTGCCATGTTTGTCGATCTTCCAAAAGAAGTATCAGGCGTTCCATATGCTATATACCGTTTATCAAACAGGTTTTGCCCCCAAACAGCAATATCTAATTCATTGCTTTCATAACTTAGCCGAGCGTTAAATAAACTGTAATTTTCTTGCTCCAGGGTATTCTGTATATCGGTATAGTAGGTGCCTATATTTCTAAACTCTCCTCTCAGTGTCAAGTTCTTTCTATTAATAGGAAATGTATATTGAGAAGCTATAAAAAGAGTCGTCTTTGGAGCGTTGGATAACCTATTCCCTTCCAACTGCTCTTCTATTTCTACAAATGTAACGGGATCAATTCTTCTCAGCAAAAAGTCCTGATATTCAGTATCATTATACCCTAGGCTGACATCAAGTTGCCATCCTTTTACCGGAATTGCAGAGGCTTCTAATTCTATTCCCATTGATCTTGCATCCCCTACATTCTCTATTGCAAATGTCAGAGGTGCTACTAAATTAGAAAACTGAAGATCTTTCCAATTAATCAAAAAAGAGGTTGCTGATACATAGATTTTTTTATTTACCAAACGTGCCTTATACCCTACCTCATAATTATCAGAGTATTCAGGGTCATAAGTTTCTTTATCTATTTCAGGTACATTAAGTCCGTTAATTCCTCCTGCTCTAAATCCTTTGGTATAACTAGCATATAGTGTCATTTCTTTTCCGGGAATGTATGACAGGGCGACTTTGGGAGATATCGCAGAGAACTCCCCTTCTTTTTTTACTAGTGGATTGTTTTCTATGATCGTTTCTCCCACAAAAAGTAAATCTCCCAATGTATTATAGGCACTCTTCCTTTTTTCAAAATCATAACGAATTCCCCCTGTCATTTTTATTTTTTCCGTCATACTATAACTTGCCTGACCAAAAGCAGCTATTCCAAAGTTATCCTGTTCATTTTTCATAATGATATATCCTCCTGGAAGATTCACCGGGTCTTCTGTCGCAAAATTACTTGCCGGAGAAAATGCTTGTTGTGTGAACCCATATACTCCCATTGTATATTGTATCGGACTGCCATTTTCTTTGGAATCAATTCGTATTTCCTGGCTAAAAACCTGCTGAGGATCGAGGGGCGCTCCTATTTTTTTCCCATCAAAGGAAGCATAGAATCCCCCTGATTCGATATCCTTAAATTCCAAACCTACCCGTTGATATGCACTAATCGAGGATACGGTGAAATCTGAGCCATAAAACTTAAGTGCCAGAGAGGTATTAACTAAATTTCGCTTGTGTTCTCCTATCCTGTTCAGATATATTTTGTCTGGATTTGCCAAAGCTATTTTTTCATCACTTACAGTGGTAAAAAATGCACTAGCATCGGAAATATCCATTTGTTGTTTTATATTAAACGTGGCACTAAACTTAGTTCCTGGCAACCATTTTAAAAACAGGTTGGTATAAAAACTTTCTTCATCTCCAACCCGGTGTCCATCAATGGCTGTGTTCTGAAGAAGGGTCTGGGAAGTATCATTTCTTAAAAAACCATGTTTAGACGTATACATTCCATCCACTCCTAAAAAAAGTGTATTCTTTATGATAGGTGTCTTTATGCCTACTACATAACGTTGCGTGTTCCTATTTCCCAGATTTACTTCTGCAAATCCACTGGTTTTATTGGTTGGTTTTTTTGTCAAAACATTGACGACACCTCCCATTGCATTTCGACCAAACAATGTTCCTTGTGGTCCTCTTAATACTTCTATTCGCTCAATCTCAGAAAGCTGAACTCCATTAGCTAATATATCTATAGAATTCACGCCATCGATATAGGTTGCTACTGCTGGGTTTTCACTAAAAACCTGCACCCCCCGAATTACCTGCACCTGTTGAAACCCTACTCCCAATTCATGGTACGTATAGTTAGGGACCACTCCATTTAATGTTGTAAAATCCCATGCCCTCATCTCATTTACTTTTTTCCCTGATAATGAGGACACTGCTAATGGGGTTTCTATTATAGTTTGCTCTCTTTTCTGAGCTGTTATTACAATTTCCTCTAAGGAAGTAGTTGTTTTTTCTAAAACAACCTCAACTCCCTGAGAAATCTGATCGGGAATAATGGTCATCGTTCTTGTTGTGTATCCTAATTTGGAAATGACAATACGAAACAACTTTTCTCTTAGGGGTAATACAAATACGCCTTTCGTATTGGTAATGGTTCCCTGATCACTATTGAGTATATCAATATGTGCATTAGGGATTGGAGTTCCGTCAGTTGCTGTGACAACTCCATTAATTGACTGTGAAAACATAGGTATCGTTACTAAGAGAAAGATCCCTATGACTGCTTTTTTTAACTTCATTGGTTTATTGTTAGTAATGTGTATACAATTCATTTAAAAACAACACATTATACGAAATAGTATACACTACCTCACATCTATTTTTCTTTACTATAGATGCATCATTTAATTTTGTTTAGATGAGCTGCGCTTTTGGTCATAGCATACTCCGATCACTCTGGTAGTGTTTAGATACTATGCTATCAGTGATAAGACTATCTTATCTGTATAACCAAAAATCGGATGTTTTCTCTCAGAGGGTCTTATCTTTTTCAACACCATACATTGTACGATTTGATCTAATAGATTACATCGAACAATCTATTCAATAGCAGTCTATACCAGTACAATACCCTACATAGAGACCTCTGGTCATGGCATTCGGATCTTCACATAAGTAGTTGAACCTACTCTAAGAAATCAAATGCTATAGCACAAAACTAAAATTGGTTATGAAGTAAAATTTTTTCCTCTGTTCGGCTTACACAAAACGAGGAGGATGGTCAATTGGATAGTACACTTCCATGAAATGGATTTCTTCCCATCTCCAATTGGTTTTAGAATAGAAAGGTATTTGTAATTCTTTTATGGTTACATGAAGATTTTCATAATAAACGGGAATAAAGCTTTCTGCTATCCGAACTATTTTTTCTCCTGTTCTTCCCTTATTCTGTAGAGAGAAGTTCATTTGTTTAGAGAGGTGACATTTTCCATTACACCTCAACATAGGGCGTTCTTTATTAACGCAATATTTCTCAATAATTTCGTCAATATTTAATTGATAATACACCATCCCGCTAAACTGGGAAACCGGTCTAATAACAAATATCATTAATAGTATTATGACATACCCTATTCTCAAGTAATTCTTGTTTTGAACAAAAATAATTTATATCGTATCGATCCTCCTAGTTTTTTAACAATTTTCACATTGTTTCGTCGATTTATAAGACAACTCATATCATCACTTTAGTTGCTAAACTGCTATTGCTTCTTTTTTTTCTAATTGTTTTTTCACATACTCAAAATACGATAAGATGGTTGCTTCATTTATTACCGAAAAAGAAAGGGCGATCTTACTTAATTCCTCTTGTGTATACAAGGTTTTATATACGAGTTTAGCCTTTAATTCTTTATTTACTCGCTCTTTTAATACTTCTTCTCCCAACGGTAAATAGTCATACATAAAAGGAGGTAATTGAAGTCCCTCTTTCTCTTTCATAAATGCTTTTGCTGATTGCAACCATTGAAACAGAGAAACCTCTTCCAATTCCTGAGCATTCCACTTATTATATAGTGATGCAAATGTATATAGAGGCATTCTGTCTCCTGATATATGATATGTCTGATTCCTTTTTCTGGTCGACAAATAAACCAACGCTTTTGCTGCTTTATCAACTGGTAAAATCATCAGTTCTAATTGTTCTTCCTTCGCAAACATTTTTTTCATCAATAACAAGGACTCTAAAAATCCATAAAACCATTGTTTTTTATCTAAAATACCCTTTTCTGATTCTCCTGTTATTAAACCTAATCTATAAATATTACAAGGAATCCCCTGTTTTCTTGCTGCGACAATTACATTCTCTGCCACCCATTTACTTGCCGCATACCCTCCTGATGCATAATGAGTTTCCTTTTCTGAAGACTGATGTTCATCGACTACTTTGATCTCGTTATATATCTCATTATTAAAAACACCTAATGTAGAAGTATAGTGAATTGGTTTCATCCTATTTTTAGCAGCTAGTTTTATCACTTCTATAGTCCCCCCTACATTGGCTGCTTTCATCTCATCGTATGTCTCCAAATGATTCATATAGGCTGCGTTGTGATAAATAATATCAACCTCCTTACTTAATGATTCGAAAGTGTCGTTCGTCAGCCCCAATAAAGGTCTCCCTATATCTCCTAAGAGAATTTCTATGCGGGAACTGTAGTGCTCTTCCCATATTTCGTAACGAAGCATTCCTTCTTTAATCTTCTCCCTTCCTTTTTCTGAAGATTCAGCCCGTACCAAACAAAGTATTCTTGCCTGATGACTTTCTAATAGCTCTTTTAGTATAAATACCCCGACAAAACCAGTACCTCCTGTCAATAAAATTGTTTCAGGAATCTCTTTTATACTCAAATCTTCCGGCAGTGCTATTACAGGTAGTTCCATCTCCTTAGACAAAGAAATAGGCACTTCTTTCTTTTCTCCTGCGGTTATATACTTACACAATGTTCTAATTGTAGAATAATTAAACATCGTTTTTACTTCTATTTTTTCCCTTTCTTCTAAAATGGTGTTTATTCGAGCAACTGCCTTAATTGCCAACAACGAATGCCCTCCTATTTCAAAAAAATCATCCGTAACTCCTATTTTTTTCTCTTCTAAAAGCTCTTGCCATATATGTACTATCTTTTCTTCTTTCTCTCCCTGAGGAGGAGTATATTTTGGAGTCTCTTTGAAGGTTATATCTTTATTTTCTAATGCTTTCCTATCAATCTTTCCATTCGGTGTTACTGGAATTTTTTCTAATTGCTCATATGCTACCGGAATCATATATTCTGGTAATAGATCCTGCATATGTTTCTTTAATAATTGATGATCTAAAGGGGTCTCAGCTTTGTAAAAAGCAATTAATTGTTCCCTTTTTTCTGTTTTTTTCAACACGACAGAAGCTTTATCAATCCCTGGATATTTTTCTAATACACTTTCTACTTCTCCTAATTCGACTCTATAACCTCTTATTTTTACCTGATGATCTATTCTCCCATGATATTCTAAGGTACCGTCTGGAAGCCATTTCACAGCATCTCCTGTTTTGTATAACAATTTTGGTCCGAATGGATTTTTGACAAATTTTTCAGCTGTCAATACTGGATTATTCAGATACCCTCTGGCTATTCCATCTCCTGCTATATGGAGTTCTCCTACAACTCCTTCTGGCAATAGTTCCATAGTTTCTCCCAAAACATAAAACCGCGTATTATTAACCGGTGTCCCTAAGGTTACTTTATTCCTATAAGTCACCTCAGCAATTGCAGCATTAACAGTATATTCAGTAGGACCATATGCATTAAAAACTGCTACAGGGTACTGTTGTACACCTGATAAAACCTGTTCAGGCAACTCTTCTCCTCCAAAGGCAATTATTCGCACTTGATCAAACAGTTTTTCTCTCTGTTTTTGTGATAACTCTTTAATCACATTATAATATAAAGGTGGAAGATTGAGTATGGTTACTCCTTGATCCATTACCAAGTTATAGAAGCGTTCCGCTAAAATGTCTGCTTCATTTCTTAGTACCACTGTCGCACCACTCAATAAAAATGGAAATAGTTCCTCTACAGACATATCAAAACTCAACGATGCAAACTGAAGTATTCTGTCATCTTTACTAATTGCGTATCGTTGCTTCATTACTTCACAAAGATTTAATAATGATTGCTGTTCTATCATAACTCCTTTTGGAGTTCCTGTGCTTCCTGAAGTATAAATAACATATGCTAGATCGCTAAGAGTTGTCTTTCTTCTTTGCAACACCTCTTTACCAGAAAACTGTTCACAATCTTCGAATGACCAGACACTTGTATTATGGGCATGATATTCTTTTTCCTTCTCTTTATGTACAATCATACCTCTTGCATGACTATTTTCTAAAATTGCATCTCTCCTTTTAGAGCTTATTGATATATCTATAGGCAGATATGCTCCTCCTGCTCTAAGAATTCCCAGCACACTAACGATAGCATCTATGGATCTATTCATACAAATCGCAACCAGGGTCTCTGCAACAACTCCTTTTTCTTGTAAAAAAAGAGCTACTTTTCTACTTCTTTCTTCTAAGGATCTATAGGTAATTTTTTCGTGATCGTGAAGCAGTGCTATTGCTTCTGGATGCCTCGCTGCAATACGTTCAAACAACTGAGGTACCCCATATTCTTTTTCATAGAAAACAGCTGTATCATTATATGTATATAGTTGTTGATGTATCTCTTTTTCCGGAAGCATTGTATACTGACGACATTGTTTTTCAGGAGATACTAAAACAGCCCTAAGCAGTTCTTCAAAATAGCGTAAGTGTCTTTTTATGGTTGTTGCTTCAAACAGGCCTTCTTTATATTTTAGGTGTACCTGCAATGACTTTCTAAAATCGTAAACTTCTAATGCATATTCATCTTCCGTTTCCTGATACATCTCAAATACCGGAGTTACGAATGCTGAAAATGCTTCGTTCTGGTGTATTTCATCAAAAATATTCTGGTATGTATATGATACCGGAACGACTGTTTCATTCGCTCCTACACTCCCTAAAACCGGTCTTAAGTCTGATAACAGGCTTACCAGAGGATATTGTGCGCGATCCATCCCTTCATAAAAAGACTTTTTTATTCTCTGAACGAAGGTGATAAAACTGTCAGTGGAACTGACCTGATTTCTAAGTAAAATTACATTGATAAAACACCCCATGGCTTTTTCATAGACCATTTTAGTCCTCCCCTGTACAGGCATTGACATTACAATATCT
Source organism: Aquimarina sp. TRL1 (assembly GCF_013365535.1). Taxonomy (NCBI): domain Bacteria; kingdom Pseudomonadati; phylum Bacteroidota; class Flavobacteriia; order Flavobacteriales; family Flavobacteriaceae; genus Aquimarina; species Aquimarina sp. TRL1. The sequence goes on from NZ_CP053590.1 coordinate 733,178, forward strand.
TCCTGATTCGTTAAACGGTATACCAACAAATTAAAAACACCTAATAACAAGACAGAGGTGTTTACATGCAACTCCTTTGCTACCATTTGTAGTTTTGAGAACAGTGCATCCTCCAATATCCACTTTTCTACTCCAACAGCCCTCTGTTCTTTCTCTTTATTTTCCCATCTGTCGTAGGGCAAGGTCATTGGCGTGACTCCTTCCATTTTTTCCTTCCACCAATCTCCATCTGCTTTTCCTTGCTGAAGCAAATAATTCTTTTCGCTTTCTATAAAATCAAAGAAGGTGTATTCCGGCTGTTGTACTTCGTAATGCCCTTCATTGGTTAATCTATTATATATATTCCAAAAAGATGTCATGAAAACCCCTCCAGACATCCCATCTAAAATCGTATGATGTACAATAAAAATAAGGTAATAAGCTCCTTCTTCTACACTTCCTCTTATATAAGTTCTCAGCAAACAATCCTGAGTAAGCACAAAAGGAGTGCGTATTAATTCCTTTAGCCGTTCATCATCTCTAGATAACCGTACCTCTTCATCAATATCCAACTGTAAACACGATGCCAGAGCATGTAATCTGTACATAATTTCTCCTGTAGTTTCTTCTTTATCGAAATACATTCTGAGTACCGGATACTCTTCTAACATATATCCTAATGTCTGGATTATAGTCAATGGATTTAATCGCTGTTTTACTGAAAAAATAATGGGTAAGTTATATGCTGTATTCATAGCATCTAACTCATGAATAAGAAATATCCCTTTTTGAAACACCGAGGCTTCTGATGTTCTCTGCAACCTATCTATCGATTCTACCTTAGGCACCTCCCTACTCCCCACGAACTCGCTATAATCTGTCCGGGAAAGCAAATCAAAAAAAGCTTGAAAATTTTCCATCCCCAACATTTGCCCCATCTTAATGTCTAGATGCAATTGTTCGTTTACACGTCGTATAAATTGTGTGATTTTTATAGAATCAAACCCATAATCGACAGGAGATTTTGACAATACTATGGTCTCTTTTCCTACTCCAAAAACATCTTCAATTATTCCATAAACCAGTATTTCTTTTTCTTTATCAAATTTAGTGGAAGTATCCGGCAATAATTGCGATGCTTGTTTTTGTGGAAAGACACTTTCTTTTTCTGGTGTATCTACCATTTCTGTTTCTATACTACCTGTATACTCTTCTATAATACAATGTGCATTCACTCCTCCTATAGCATAACTACTCAGTGCCGCTCTTCTTGCCGTTTTCCCTTTTTTCCATTTCTTAGGAAATCTTTCTAAGATCAAAGAATGATTGGATGGCACTTCTGTATTTACTTCTTCTAAGTTTGATATCCCAGGAATAACTTTAAACTCCAAAGCTTTTATCACTTTTAGCAAGGAAGCCATTCCTGCTGCTATTTCCGGATGTCCAATAATTGGCTTTACTGAACTTACATACCACTTCTTATCTACAGTTGTGCTCAATTTTTTATATGCTTCACTAATTGCACTTAATTCCACCGCATCTGCCAGACGGTTTCCTATTCCATGTGCTTCAATATAATCAATCGTATCAACGGGAATTCCTGCCTTTTTTACTCCTTGCCATATCGCTTCTTTAATCCCTTTAGCATTCGGGGCTTCAATAGAGAAGTTTTTTCCTCCATGCACAACACTTGTCCCACATAAACTCGCCAATATCCTTCTCTCATTCGCAATAGCGATACTCTCTTTGGTAACAATCAGAACTCCTGCCCCTTCACTTCTGAGAAATCCATTCGCGGTATTGCTATAACTCTTTGTACAATTCGTAGCACTTAATAATTCTTCATACATCCCCTGAGATGATTCTTTTTCAAATGTTTTTTTCTCTATTAAGTTTACTCCTCCTACAATGGCTTGTTCACATTCTCCTTCGCGAATACAGCGTACTGCTTTATGAAGCGCAACATACACACTGGTACAAAATGTATTAATTGTTTCGCTTGGTCCGACGATATTCAACCGATAGGATACCTCATTAGCCAAAGGAATCTGATACGCGGTTTTTTGTTTTTCTGCTACATTGGTATCCGCTGCTATAAACACTCCGGTTTTTTGCGAAGTCCAATCTTGTAGAGAAAAGCCATATGTTTTCATTGCTTTTGCCAATACTGAATAAAGGATAGTTTGTTGCCTGCTTAGCTCCTTAATTTCCTCTTCGAACCCTAATACTTCCCTGATTCGTTGTGTATCGATTTTTGTAATATTCCTATACTCTAATCCACTATTATAAGTAGCTTCTTTTTGTCGAACAGTTTCGGACATGGACTTTTCCCACATTGCTGCTACATCCACTTCATCAGGAAAAATCCCTGCCATACCAACTACTACCAGCTTTTCTTCTGTTATTTTTTTTGTTTCATGTCGCTCATTGATTACTCCTTCCATACTCCCTCCTTCCATCTCTAACACTTCTTCTAACAAATACGATACTAATAATTGCATTTCCGGATAATCAAAAAATAAGGTCGTTCTCAATTGACATTGCAGATCATCTTCTAAAGTGGTTTTGAATTGCAATGCTTCCATAGAAGTTACTCCTAGCTCAACAAAAACCTGATTTTCTGATACCTCTTCTATGGCATCCAATTCTAAAAAATCCACTAATAATCTTCTGATATGATCTGTTAATAGCTTAGGGCGATCTGAAGAAGTACTTTGGGTTAAAACACTAAGTATAGTAGCAGGTGTCATCATAAATAAAGTCTAAATTGAGATAAGTATGTATATTAAAAAATCAATGGTAATACTCAACTATTACTAGTGAGACTACCATTGACCAGAGGTATGAATATTCGCTATATTCTAACAGTATAGGTTATTATGGATGTAGAATAGCTAACGTAATATCTCCTTTGGATTTTCCGTTGGTTTCATCCTGAAAACTGCAGTACATCTTTATAAATGTGCAGTTCGATTTTTTGGAAATTGTATCAATCCCAACTTCTCCATAGAAGTGTTTTGCATTGATCTGACTTCGATATGAAGAACTAATACTCGCTATCAAAAAATGCGATAATTGTTTTTCTAAAAACACTTCTCCATGCTCGCTTTCAAATCCTTTTAATTCAGGGATTAATCCTTCTTTTATACAATATCCATAAAACACGTATGCTAATTGATTAAAACAAATATTAAATTCTACTGCATTAAAGTGTCCTGTATCATCTATATAACAAGAATCTGCTATCCCAAACTCTCCTTTCATCATCAGCCCTTTTTCTTGTTCTTCTTCTTTCTTTTGAAAAATTGCTTTTTTCAAATAGGTAGTATGTGAACGATATGGTTGTAACACTTCCATCATAAAATCATGATCGACAACCACTTGGTTTTCTACCTCCGGATATATTGTTTCTATAGAAGCCATTACCATTATTTTTCTAATCCAACATAAAAAGGAAGATCATCATAAATCCCAATTCTATAGCTTTTACTTTTTTCTCCGGGAGGTAAAGCAGAAGACATATGAAGCAAATATCTATTATCCCAAATAATTAAATCTCCTTTCTCCCAGGTATGTACATGAATATGTTCTTCTTTTTCGATGAATTCAAACAATTTCTTCATTGCTTCTTCATTTTCTTCGTGTTTTAGACCATCTATTTTCATCGTAAAACCGCTGCTCATGTATAAAATTTTATCTCCAGTTACCGGATGTTCTATAATGGCAGGATGTTTTACAAACGGTACCATTTCATTCATTTTATCAATCAACTGCTGGATGGATTTATCGATATCGTCAGGAGTAACTTTATATCTGTTATTTCCTCCATGTATCAGGGTGGCGCCTTCTACTATTTTTTTAAGATCTTCTGGCATTTTATTGTATACCTCATGCATATCGATATACCTGGTCTCCCGAATTGTCGGAGGAATCACAATTGGCGTTATCGAAGTAAAAGACAATGGCTTAGCTTCGAACTGACAGTCTGTATGCCAATAATGTCCTGTTCCTGCAACTCCAACTTTCTCTCCTTCTTTATTGACATTGGAGGAAACAAAAATTTCTGGATAATCGGGATGGTGATAGTTTTCCTGAAAATATACTTGTGGTCTTCCTAAAACTCTTGTAAATGCCACATACTCCTCGGGTTCCAAAGATTGGTTCCGAATTACGACTAGCTTATTTCTATAAATAGCATTTCTTATTTCTGCCAGTTCAGGATCCTCTTTTTTTAATTCTTTGACATCAATTCCTGATATTATCCCTCCTATTTCTCCGGGTTTAGCATCTTCAATCTGAATGACTTGTGTTGTTTCCATAATTTAGATTAGGTTTATTCGATATATTATTAGTTTATTACTGATGATTTTTATTGCGACACTTAGTTGACTTGCCGTTCTAATCCCTTCCAGAAAGGGGCTCTTAATTCTCTTTTCAGGATTTTTCCACTTGGATTTCTGGGAAGCGATGGTACAAATGAAATAGTGCTGGGTATTTTATAATCTGCTATTTTCCCTCTACAAAAATTAATGAGGGCTCTTTTTTTAATTTCTTGTTCGGGTTGTACTACTATAATTGCTTTTACCACTTCTCCCCATTGATCATCCGGAATACCTATTACGGCAACATCTTTTACTGACGGATGCTCACTTAATACTGCTTCTATCTCTGCCGGGTATATATTTTCTCCAGAACAAATGATCATATCTTTGATTCTATCACAGATAAAAATATAGCCGTCTTCATCTATGTAACCTGCATCTCCGGTATGTATCCATCCATCTATCATCGTTTCCTGAGTGGCTTTTGTATTATTCCAATATCCAATCATATTGGAAGGTGATTTCAGGCAAATCTCTCCTATGGTATTCGGAGGAACTGATTGATGCTTAAAGTTTATTACCTTGGCTTCTACACCTGGCAAGGGCTTACCAGCAGATTTCATTTTCTCATTCCATGGTATTGTATGATCTTCCGGGCGAAGGCATACTGCCATATTTCCCGTTTCTGTCATCCCATACACCTGAAAAAAGTCACAATCAAAAGTTTTCATTGCTATTCGCATTACCGCAGGAGTAATCGGAGATCCCCCATACAAAAAACCAGTAACAGAAGAGAAATCAGTATTTTTATATGCGGGTTCTGCTAATACAAATTGTACCATTGCCGGTACCATAGCAACTTTGGTGACTTTTAATTTTTCTATATATTCCAATGCTTTCCAGGCGATGAATGTTTCCAATACAATGCCCTTTGCCCCTACTATAAACCCTTGTATAGCCCACCATAGTCCCCCAATATGAAACATCGGTAACGACAACAATAAAGTATCCCTACTCTCGAGATTCATCCAGGCATCTCCTTTTGCATACATTCCCTGCAATAAGGAAAAAAAGCTGTAATGTGCCAATTGTACTCCTTTGGGACTTCCCGTTGTTCCCGAAGTATACATTTGTACCACCGGAGTCTCTGCCGTATGTGTTACTCTTGTTTCTAAAGAAGATTGTTCTTCTTTCCATTGCACATATTCCTGGTATTCTCCATGTGTTCCCTTACAACATATAATCTTTCTGACTGTGATTAGTTCTTCCGCTATAGAGGCGACAACATCAAAGAACTCTTCCCCAACAAATAAAACTTCTGCTGCTCCATTATTGAGGATATATAAAATTTCTTTAGCACTCAGCCGCCAATTGACCGTAATTAGTACAGCTGCAGCTTTTGCTGTTCCAAATAATATTTCAAACCCACAAATACTATCTTTTGCTAAATACCCTACTCTTGTTCCTTCTTTGACCCCTTCTTTTATCAGTCCATTAGCGACCTGATTGGTATAACAATCAAACTGGCGATAGGTGATCTCTTTATCTTCAAAAAGAAAGGCTGTTTCGTTACCTCTTATTTTTGCCTGATGGTTACAAAGTGTAACTAAGGTCTCCGGGGGGTGTTTTTTCATGAAAACAGTATTAGTTTTTTTTCTATCATGTCTACTACAAATTTCATGAATTACACCTGCGAAGGCTAAAAAGAAAAACGCCTTTTATTTCACTAATCAATCCTTAACATTTATGTTTTTACTCATTTTAATTAAAAAATCAATCCTTCTTATGTTTCTTTGAAAACTTCAGAAGAAAAAAGTTTTTTTTACGTTCTTCCACTAGTATATTTAGTTACATAAAATCGATTCTTTTAACGCTTTTTAGGGTAAAAAATCTTTTTTATTTAAATATCTTTATAGATTATAAGGTTGACAGGTTATGTATAGAAAAGGAGTTATACCATTAGAGAGAAAAGAGCGTACTTTTATGGCTGGTTTTTGTATCATTCATAAAGAACTTCAAGATTTAGAATCCATAACTCATCTTTTACATCCTAAAGAAACTACTACAGTACAGGCGTTAAAATTCGGAAAGCGAAAATCTAGTTATCTTTTGGGGCGATATGCTGCAAAAAAAGCCTTATCCATTCTCTTTCCCACCGTAGCTGCTGATAGTATTCTTATTTCTTCTGGTATTTTTAAATTCCCTGTTATAGAGTCTCATCACATTCATAATACAAAAGTAAGTATTAGTCACTGTGATACTATTGGAATCGCATTAGCATTCCCTGAAAGCCATCCTATCGGAGTTGACATCGAACGTGTTAATGAAAAAGGTATCGATGCATTAAAAAGTGTCATCAATGACCAGGAATTCAACCTACTCACTTCCTATCTTCTTCCATCTTCTGTTTGCTATACGATGATATGGACTATCAAGGAAGGGCTTTCTAAAATATTAAAAACCGGCTTAATGGCTGATTTTAATATTCTGGAGATAGAGAGCATTTCTAAAGAGGGGAATGCCTATATCAGTACTTTTAAAAACTTTGCTCAATACAAGGCTGTTTCTTATTGTATTGATGAATACATTTGTACGCTTGTATTGCCTAAAAACACTTCTCCTATCCTTTCAGAATTCGAAGAAGCCATTACATACCGGCTTGAGCAGGTTTAGTTTTCTTTGGTTTTAGCGATTTGCTGTAAAGCGGTTTGTAAAATACTATCTTTGTTTTTGTGTTTCTCTGGTATCGTTATATCGGGCTTAATCCCATACCCATCTGGTTTGGTCTCATATGGGGTGCTAATATTCATTAGGCCTATCCTAACTTTCAGTTTGGAGGTTGGGAATTCTACATTCGCAAATACTCCGGCAATAGTTCCATTGTATGCCCCTCCGGTTTCTTCTCCTATAAAAGTTGCTCTCCCTGTAGCCTTTAGATGGGTCGACAAAATACTACTCGCAGAAAAACTCTCTCCATCGATCAGCACATAGACCGCTCCTTTATAATTGCGTTCCTTAGGAGTTCTGGACTTGTTATACTTAAACTTAAAATAAGGAATCCCATTATCTTTCTTGACTGTAACAATTTGAAACAATGCAACTCCCGGAGAAAAAAGAACTCCTAACGCCTTCATAAACCAGGAAGGTGAATGATACAGAGGATACAGATTACTTGTCCGGCTAGTCATAGTTGCTTTTTTGATAAAAACATATTCTTTATCCGTCAGATATGCATATAAATGATCTATCTCTGATAGTCTCCCTCCCAGATTCCCTCGAAGATCTAATACGAGATGTGAAGCTTTTGCCGAATCCATTTTCTGAAAACTGTCTTCATAAAACTCCTTATACCTTCCTTTGGAAAACCCTCTTATTTTCATATACCCTACTACAGGAAGGGTATCTGATGTAATGAGTGTGAAGTTTCTGTTGTATTCTTTGGTGTATGGGTTATAACCATGATGCTTTCGGTATTTCTGAATTGATTTTCTCTTTGCCTTGGCTATTCTCTTTTCTTCCCTGCTTATTTTCTTCCTGGCTGGTCTTATGGAGTCTTTTTTCTTCTCTGAAGATTTACTCTTGGAATAGATGGCATGTAAATAGGATTCATAGACTAGATCTCCTTTTTTTAAAGTCAATAATACACTATCTTTTTGAAGATGTGTTTTTTCATAAAAATACCCGAGATAAGTACTTGTATAACGAGGAATAAATGTTTGGTTGTACCCATCTCCTGTCTGAAGGTTTTTAAATTCCTTTAACAACTCCTCTACTGGTTTTCCATCTACCTTCAATAAAGTTTCTCCTACGTATTTTGTACTATCCTTACCATGATTTTTCTTTATTACCAATTCATCTGCAATTTTTTCTATTCTTAACGATTTAAAGGGGGATTTTCTAACTCCTTTTTCTTTTACCTCTTTTTTTGTTTGTCTTTTTCCCGGCATCCCTACACTGGTATGTCCTTGTCTTATACTGGTAATAACCGGAGTTATTTTTTTATAAAATGCCTGACTGCTCATCGGGCTTTCTATCGAATTTTTGAGACTATCGAATTTTTGTTCTAATACTTCCTTACTTATATACCAATACAAATCCGGATGAAGTTTTTTCAATTTCTTCAGCGCATAATCTACATCTGCATGTAGTTCCGTAACGGTGTGCTCTCTGGTCAATTGCGCATTAAATTTCTTAACGGATGTACAACTTACTACAGATATAACAACTGCGAATACTAGTATTGTTCTAATCATAATTCGATTTTTTTCCGGATCATAAAAAAGCTCATGTCACCGTAGTTAATTCCATTTATACTTTAAAAAATCTGGATGTAATGATTTTTTTAAAAATCAACCGGTTTCATTTCTGCTAAATGGAAAACATCACTACAATAATCATACTATTTTTATAATATAGAAACATATACATATAAAAAAAGGAGCTTAACAGCTCCCTTTCTTAAAAAACGTTTTTTTAGATTACATGTAGGTCTGTAATCAAAAAAACGCACTTGTTTATAATTTTTGAACAATATCTTTTTTGTATTTCTTTAATAAAGCTCTGGTCATTCCCAGATTAGCAGAAGAAGAATCAACTGCCAGATAGATAAAATAATCTACTTTCTCAGAAACATCAATAATATGAATCTGATCTGTTAGTGTAATCATAATATCCTGAATAGAAGAACTTAGTCCTAATGCGCTAATCGCTTTTAATTTCGCTTTGACTACTTCCAGGTTGAATGCTGAAGCGATATCCGGATCAAAATCTGCTTTATTAGAATGTGATACATAAGATACTCCAGTTGCCACTTCTGTTACTGATACTGCAATAAACCCAGGGACATTTGTTTTAATATCCTCAATAAATTGATCTAAAAAATTTGACATAGTAGTTTTGGTATAATATAAATTGTTTTATAAAGTATTAATCATTTTTAAGCAACGACCTATTTTGGAAACTTCTTTGGAAAAAATCACTATGATTGCATCTTCTCCATGTTTATTCACTACAAAAAAACCCGCTGATGCTTTTACTAAGAGTTGTTCTAGCTCCCCATTTTTTAGATCTTGGGATAAATCACTTCCCATAGCATATATCATTTGTACCATTGCTGCTATGTTCTGCTCATAATCGACATGAGACGCACTTATTACATTCCCTTCCAAATCTAATAAAAGTGCCGCATCTGCTCCTGTATCTTCTAATACCTTGTCTAACTGTAATGGGGTCTTTTCACTCATTTGTTTCTTATTTAAAAAAAATCGCTAACCAGTTAACTATAAGTTAACATTCGTCATTTTCATTTCTTTTCAAAAATGAAGCAAAAATACACATTTAGCCTTAATAACTTTACGTATCCGACAATTTATACAACGAACCAAACCCCTGAAAAACACTGATGAAATACGAAATTATTCAACTTTACAACACTTATTATTATTTTTATACATACTATTCAATTTTTCCTTGTCACTTTCTTTAATAAATTGCCAACGAAATGAAAATTTAATAAAAATTTAATTTTCAAATAACATTAATTTTTGTAATAAATAAGCCCCTCTTCTTTTCTAAAAACCCGGATATCTTTAATTTTGCAAGGTCCCAAATTAAATAGTTATGAAAGATATCGCTGATATAAGGCTTGACCTTGATCGCAAAAGGAAAGAATTTAATCACTACCGAATTTCTAATGGAGTTTTTGGTAAATCTGATTATCTCAAATTACTGGAAACCATCGCCACTGATCATTCCCCGGAGAATGAAATCAAAGCCTCTTCACTTTCTTCTGAAGAAACTTCTAAAAAGGATCAGGCTCCTATTAAAAGATACGAAAGAACAATTAGACAAGGGTATTTCCTAAAAAGAAGAAGCCGATAGTATTTGTTTACATTCAATGTTACACTAGTATTATTTCTGATTTAAATTTATTAAAAAAAAGTCGTTTTATTGAATAAATTTAGGTTGAAAATGATATAGAAATGATTCGCATCATCATATCACTGATGACGCGAATCATCTAATTACTTCATAGCAGGGTTATCTCGTCATTTTGGAAGATATTTTGGAAGAGTCACCAACTCTTCTCTATCCAAAGGGTCAATTCCTTGAGCCAGTAGTTCTTTACTCACCTGTACTGCCCAACATTGTTCTCCGGAATGAATAGACCCGTACAATCCTAATAAGTAAACAGGCTCTACAATATTCCACCCTCTTACTTTTCGCGTTGGGATTTCCTTTCGTTCAAAAAAGTCTATTGTTACCCGAAAAAACTTGCTTTCGAATAACATCTCTGTTTTTTCATATCGTCTAAACCCTTCATTTCCTGGCATCATATCATATCGTGTCCACACCTTTTCAAATCCTTGCTTTTGCAAAATTCTCATCACTAAAGGAACATCTATCGGATTGACAAAAATATCTACATCTTTATGATCATGTGCATGTTTGTATTCAGTGTGTCCTTCTGGGGATAAAAAATGCCATGCCCACCCTCCAGAAAGGATAACATATGCTCTTAATTCATTTAATATTTCCAGAACCGGAACAATTCTATATTCCGGCCATTGTTCTCCATATCGCTTTTTATTGTGTACTGTTCCCATTTTATGTTTCTTTTTCTTCTGTTCTCTTCTTTTTCTTCTTCGGTATTTTCTCTTTTACCCTAATTTCATCTTCTTTTATTTCCTGCATCAACATCGCATTATAGGTATGCTCTTTTCCCACTTTTAACCATTTCAACGCTTCTTTATATGCTTTTTGATGCTCTAAAAGCAAGGCTTTTTTCTGATATAAAATCCCTTTATCGGTTCCTTTTACAGAAAGTCCGAATTCAATTAATCTTGCAGCTGCATCATATTCTTCATTCCACAACAATACATTGATATAATTAGGATATACATCGAAACAATATATATTCTCTGCTAATGCCTGTTGATAGTAGCTTTTTGCCGCTTCATAATCTTTTAATGCTTCTGCCTGTATCTGTCCCATAAGACAGAGCACTATCGGATTTTTTTCATCATATGACAAGGCATAATTAATTGCTTCTACTGCTTCCATTAAATCATACGGATATGCTTCCAATGCCTGAAATACATATTTATCTAATAAACTTGCCATTTTTATTCATTTATAGTATTTCGCAATGCTCTCTTTAATTGATTACGTTTATCTTTATATGTTTTGCGTTTTTGTTTTTTCTTAAAATCACTTCCAGTAAAAACTTTTACAGGATTTCCTCTCGATAACTTCACCTGATGATCCCATTCCTGATTCAATCTATCTTTTATGCTTTCTAAGTGAGCCTTTTTTACTTTTTCTTCCAATCGTTCTTTTGCAATTTTCCGATTTTGATGCTGGGATCTTCGATCCATTACTACCACCATCACTCCTGTGGGTTTATGAATAGCTCGTACTGCAGAGTTCACTTTATTTACATGTTGCCCTCCCGGTCCTGAACTTTTCATGGTTTGATAGGTAATCTGAGTTTCATCAAACGTATCATCTTTACTCTCTTCCAGCTGATGTACACCTATGAACCAGTTTTTTCGTTTGTGATATTTTCGATACCTTGAAGTTCCAATCCATTGAATAGTTCCGATCCATTCCTGGCACTTGATCATTGCTTTTTCTCCGCTTACCCTGACTATTACAGATCTAATTGTTCCATTTTCAACACCCTGATCCTTATGAAGAACCGTACAGACCATTCTTTTTTCTTTCATATCTGCTAAAAACCGTTTCAGCACCTGCGCAACAACCCACCAACATTCTGCTGGTCCTCTTGCTGCTGTTATTTGTATAGTTTTTTCTTCCATTTTATCTATCCATTCTGACAATTTTAGGAGTAAAAGTGCCTACTACCTCTACTAATTCCTTTTGGTTAGCCATTACATTATGTATATTTTTATATGCCATTGGAGCTTCATCAACCCCTCCTCCAAGTACTGTAACACCATGTTCTTTGAGCACTTTATTGATAGCGCTTTTGGTAAATTTTTCTTTACATTTTCTTCTGGACAGCAATCGTCCAGCTCCATGAGAAGCAGAATGTAAGCTTTCTGAGTTCCCTCGCCCCCGAACGATATAACCCGGTGCAGTCATAGACCCGGGAATAATCCCCAAGGCTCCTTTTCCTGCTGGGGTTGCTCCTTTTCTATGTACAATACATTCAACTCCATTCACCATTTCTTTCCAGGCAAAATTGTGATGGTTCTCTATTTTACAAATAGGTTTAGCCCCAATTAACTTCCCTATTCTCTTGTGGATATCATCATGACATGCCTGGGCATAATCTCCTGCCAGGTTCATCGCTAGCCAGTACTCGTGCCCGTCATGTGTCGACAGATCTAACCAGGCTAATTGCTGTACGTGTTTAGGTAATGGACATTGTTTGGTGGCTAAATGCGTATAGTGTTTTGCTATATTTGCTCCTAACCCTCTGGAACCGCTGTGTGTAAGCAACCCTAAGTAATCCCCGGGTTTTATCCCCCATTCATTCTCAGCATCGGTAATCGTAACGATCCCAAACTCTACAAAGTGATTTCCACTTCCTGAGGTTCCTAATTGTTTGTACGCTTTATCTTTTAATTTTTTCACCAATGGAATTGTTGTAAATTCTTCTCTGGAAAAAATTTCGTGATCGTGTTTTATTTTATGTGTTTCATACATTCCGAACTTGGTATGCTCTGACAAAATTTTCTCTAAACGATATCGCTTTCCTTTTAGATAGGATACCGCAACGGGATATACTGTCAGACACATTCTGCAACCTATATCAACTCCCACTCCATATGGAATAACAGCATTGTTTGTTGCTAAAACACCTCCAATTGGCAATCCGTACCCTGTATGTGCATCAGGCATTAAAGCTCCTGCTACAGAAACCGGCAATTTCAGAGCATCATACAATTGATATTTCGCCTGGTCATCTATTTCATCTTCTCCATATATCATAAAAGGAGCTCTTGTCGTATTTAATGCATGCTTCTTTACTGTTACAGGTGTTAACAGACTTTCTGCTATTTTTCCCCATACTCCATCTCCTTTAAACAATTCCGGTTTAAGAAGTACTTCTTTTGCTTCTTGTAATATCTGTTCCTTTTTTTTCTTTTTATAATATCTATTAATCTGACCTAATGCCACATTAATACTGTTATTCTTCGGAAACCCTAACTTAATAAGGTCTTTCCCTCTTAATTTCTTTCCCATGATATTTCTTTATCTATTATTTCTTTACAGGTATACCGTTGTAGGTTTTTCAACCCTTTTTTAATGTCTTGTCTTCTTTTTTTAGATGTGGGAGTACCCCAACGGTCTTTCCATGCATTTCCTTTTTGGCTCAAAGCGTAATACGCATTCTTCAGAAGTTGTTGCTGCAATAAATCACGGACTGCTTCCAGAGCAGGGTTGATCTTTTTTTGATGTGTAACATATGCTCGTGTCAGCTTTACTCTATATACCAACGATGGAAAATTTATATAAAACCGAAGTCGTATTTTTTTCTGTTCCGTGTAATAGTAAAAAGGTATACAAAGGCATTTTGCCGCATCTGACAATTGATTATACTGGCGTCTACTTATAGTAGTTACATTTTTATGCAACATATATTTAGTAGATTCCTTCAACCTTTTTTGAGTAGCTTCTTCTTTTGTTCTACCCCAATACAACTTCTCTATGATTTGGTACACCTCGAGAATAGCTTCTTTATTTTTGTACCTTTCCAGCTTTGTCGTAAGTACCAATTCACTAAACCACCCATGTCGAATAGGAACTTCCAGTGGCATGTACCCTAACTGATATATTTCTTTATAAACCTGAGCTAGTCTTCGTCGAATACAATATATTTCTTTTAGCCGCTGCCCTTTTATGGCTATTGGCTTCATAATTATATATACGATATTGTTATACCACTTATCTTTTAGGTTTCTTGAATGAAGCCTCTAATAACTGGTACAAAAAATTAAAAATGTAGACTATTGATTTCTGTAAATACCTAGTACCTCTGAAATCTTAACGGAATACATCGTTTCGTTTCATCTGTTTATATGTATAACCTTTATTAATATCGAATTGGAATTACCGATCGATAAACTCATATGAACTTATTGATGACAGCTCATTCCATGATATATCAAAAAATATGTATGTTTATCGGAAGATTCTTACTTAGATAGATCTGAATGAAAAAAATCCGATACTTATATTCGCAGACTTCTTTCATTTTTTAAGCAGTTTTCCTACATCTTGAAGTCCCGAAGTTTCATTACGACAGTTCCTTGATCTGGCATAATCTCAAAGTTATTTTTTATAAAAATCATATAACCTTCGGTTTTTTAATGGTGAATATTTGTTTTTTCAGAACCTGTTTCCATAACATTGTTCCGGACTGCAAATATGAAACTTTTTTTTAATTTAACAAACAAAAAAATAATCACAAAAATCTGAAAATCAATAAGTTAACACAAAGAGAGTCCTGTCCGTATTACAACAGATATCATAGAGATTGGTAAAAAATTGATCAACAGCCATTTATACTTTCTACCTTATTTTTAATAAAACAGGCATTTCGTAATAAAAAAACATAAAAAAAGCGCTCATTTTAGGTGAGCGCTTCGATTTTATATATTTTCTTTTAAGTATATGCCTATGATTTCTCTTTGAAAATGGCTTTTTCTGCGCCCTTATTATGTATGAAAAACAAAATCATCGGAATATATTTCTTTTTTAGTTCTTAAATCAGACTACAAATATGAGGTTTTTTTCGGAAAAAATTAGAATTAGTCATTCTTTACTTTCTTTTAATGCTTTTCTGAAGGTGATAATTCCTTGAGTTTTTTAAGCATTTCATCGTTATAATTCCATTCATTAGTAACATTATTTCGGATGGCTTTTAGATAATAAAAAACGGCACTGTCTTTTTCTTTGACATTTTCATATCCTTCTGCAATTGATGCTGAAGAAACCCACCACTCGGGATACACGCTTTCATTTACGGAAAACACTTCTACTGCTTTTCTTCCTTCCGCTGAATACAAGAAACTATTACCGATTCCATTTATATTCCATCGTAGGTTCTCTAATGGTTTCTCCTTATTTTCTTCCTTAAGAGTCCTATACTTTTTTATAGCATCTTTATAATTCCCTGACAGTACCAGCTTTATCACTTCTGCTTCTAATACAGGCTTCTTTTTATATACACTAGGAATAATCATTCTTGCTATATCATTTATAAGTATATCATGAGCTGCTACTTTGCTCCCATTGGATAAAAATACAATCGTAAGATCATCATCTACAAACTTTCTGAATCCTGTTATATTCCCTCCACTAAAACCATAAGATTTTTGCTGATTGATAATGTAATTCGCCCAGCCATATAAAAAATCATCTTTTTTATTCTCAAAATTAAAGGCACTCCACATTTCCTTTTTTGTTTTTGGGAGTAGTAATTCATTCTGATCCAATCTATCATTCCACTTTATGAATTCTCGCAATGTCAAGTTAAGCCCATTTCCTGAATGCCCTCTTCTCCCATTGTCTATTGTTGATTTTAAAAACTTTTCTTCTTTATTATTATAAAAGTATCTGGTAGCTCTATTTTCTTTTTCTTCTAGTGAATTTGACGAAAAGTAAACCGATTTTTTTTCGCCCCTAAATTGGTTAATACGAACAAAATCTTCGAAAGGCATAAGGGTTACTTTCTCTATTAGCTTAGTTAACAGCCAATAATTGGTTTGGGTGTACCTAAATCGATCCCCTGCTTCATATAACATCGAATCCTTCTCTAATAAAGCCATTAACTCTTCATCTGAGAGTTCATCTCCATACCTAACAAAATCCGGCACGCCAGAAGAATGTGTAAGCAGGTGTTTTACTTTTATTGATTGCCAATGGACAGGGAGGTCATCGATATGCTTTACTATCAAATCTTCCAATCTAATTTTCCCTTCTTCTATCAACTGAAAAACAGCTACAGTAGTAATTAATTTGGTAGTAGAAAATAACTGAAATGTTGTCTTCTCATTGACCGTTTCTTTTGTTTCTAATGAAGCTTGTCCTAAATACTTCTCGTATATTAACGCTCCATCTTTAACAATACCTATTGCTACTCCTGGTATGTGATGAAACTTCATTACATCTGTTATATAATTATCTATCGCTAGGGGATCAATAACACTGGTAGGAGTTTTTTTACATGCAAAACATAATAAAAGGATTATTATGCTACTTGCACTAATCACTGTTTTCATCTTTTCATTTTTGTTGACTACAAAAAAAGAAGTACCGTTACATTGCTACTTTACTCTAATTGGTTATCTGGTTCTCTCCAAAAATAAGCATGAAAAATAGTGTTGAGTTAGTCTTATTGAGTTAACACAACGCATGAGCGAGGGAAGTATTCTTTTGTTTTAGTTTCGCAAATCTCCTCAGGTACGCATACGGGGTATTACAATAAGAAATGGAGTTTATCTGGCAAAACCAACGCATTTAAATCTTCATCATCAAGAAGAATACATATAGTAGTGTTTAAAACCTGCTTTTCCTTCTGCCAAAATAGCCCCCTTTCATCTTATCGATATACGTTTTTACAGCTTCTACATTATTACTTGTTCTCTTGTGTTTTTCCTGAGCTATTTCTTCAGTAGTGCTATCTTGTATTTGCGCTTCTGATTTAGTATCAATGGTTTCACTTAAAAACTCCAGATCTACTCTGGTCACAATTCCGTTACCGATTCTACAATGTCTAAATCTTTCTTTTCTTTTAGACAATATCTTTTTTAATTCCGGGGTAGGTTTTTCTTTCATCATATCTTTTTAAGATAATAAAAATCAATCACTTAAAAAAGAATTTTCTTAAAAAAAGATCATTCCCGGTATAAAATTTTAGTTCTGAAAATAAATTCTAATAAACCATCACAAAACCACTTGTATTTGTTTTAAAATCAACATTTTATTAGTATCTTCAATAAGAATTCGATCCTTTTTCTACTTAAGGATCTTTTTTAGTCATAAACCCAAATTAACAATATGCCCGATTTAAAAGAAATCCAAGATTTAACCAATGCAGAAATTGTACTTATGGCAAATGAAAAAGGAGATATCATTGATTCTATAAATGTAGAATATGACTCCAATATCGCCTTAATGACAGAAACTGCTTTTACAATGTGTGATGAATTATCACAGGACTTAATCAATGGTCATTTAGATCAACTTGTAGCAAAAACTTCTGAAGGATATTTCATTGCTAATAAAATTGATTCAGAATTCATCATTCTTATAGCTTCTAGAGATTTATCTAAACTGGGACTATTGTTAAAATATATGAGTAACATAAAATAATAAACCAATAAAATTAAAAATATGGGAGATAGTAACTTTCTAGACCAGTTCAAAGATGATATTAGTAGCAACGTACCTGGTTTTATTGCAGTATCAGTGACAGAAGTCGAAACCGGAGTATCATATGTTTCTTTGTCTAACAAAGATGATTTTGACCCGGAAATCGCTTCTGCTTATAATCTCGAAGTAGTAAAAGCTAAAAAGAGTGCCATCAAAGCACTTGGTCTTGACAGCAATATACAAGACATCATGATTACCTTAACAGATCAAATTCATATCATCGACCTCTCTGAGAAAGGAGATTATTTTATCTACCTGGCGGTTGATTCTACCAAAGCAAACTTAGGAATGACCAGGGCTTTATTAAAGAAGTACAAAAAAGATATTGTCAATAAATTATAATCTTTTTTTAGCGTCAAAAAGCAATGCGATCAAGAGCTACACCTTTTTAGAAAAGGAGTAGCTTTTTTTACAGCTCTGACACATATTAAAACGATACCTTAACCACATAAAATATACTGCCCGCCCTCTGTTACTGACTGATCAAATCAAGTACAAACACCTGTTTTTCATCAAACAGAGAAATCTCAAATTTGCAATCTGGTTCCTAAATCTATTCTCATGAGTGATATCAAATTAAATTTTATTAATAAGTCTAATGATATTAATACTGCTTCTGTTGTTATTTTTCAGAAGAATGTAGCAACTGACTTTGATGCATTAACTGTTCCCTGGAAGGTTCTAACAAACTGTCATAAGAACGAAAAACATCCACTTACTTATTCTCAAAAAACGCAACTAGTATGTAGTGATTCTTCAGGTAATAAAACTACAAAACTGGATGCTGATAAAGGACAACAGTTCGAGGTAACGCAACATAACACAACGACCTCTCTACAATTAGCTAGTATCAAAAACACAACCACTTCAGAGGAAGGAATCGTTGTTACAAACCATCTTTCCAAAGGGGCTATTCATGCTCAGCTACTACGCAATGGACGGCTTGTCGGATTCAGAAATAGTATCAGACCTCATCAAAAAGCTGTTTTTAAATTCCAGCCAAAACTATATATCGCTGCAATTTCTGGGATAGAGGAAGGTAGTGTCATCAATTCTCCTACCTTAGAAGGGATTAGCACAGAACTCCCGCTGGAAGGTATCACAAGTGCAGATATTGTTATGACGGGAGGAGGAACTGGCGCTACAGCTACTCCTTTTAATTTTTCAATGGAAAACGTCGTAAAAAAAACACCTGCACAACTAGAAACCAATCCATAACATTAAAAAACAATTACTAAAAACACCTTTCTTATGATCTGTTTTTCTTGAAAAAAACAGCCTCTGATTTATATTTTCTACTGTTAAAATTTTCCTTAGATGTTAAAATACTCCAAATATGTAAGGGCAATACTTCCTGTTTGATTACTTTGCCACCTCAGCAATCAACTCATGGGAAATTGGAAGTTAAAAAATAGTATTTCATTATTTTTCCTGATAAGCTTTATATTCATAAGGATTATCAATTTTCATACGACCTCTCATCTTCTTTTTGAAGATGAATTAGCAGAACAATCCTGTGAATATTGTCATGCGCTATCTGCCACGGAACGAAATGTGTTTTTGTACACTCCAACCATTCCTGAAATCCATCCGATAGCAAAAAAAATACCTGAAGTAACAACAGCATATTTCGCGTACATCAGTCCTGTAAAAAAGGTAAGAATCACTGATTATTACCTAAACAAACCTCCCCCTGAGAAAAAACACTTTAGTTAACATAAACAACCTTAATTAATTTTTAATAAAAGACTGGAATAAAGCTTACTTATTTCATGTCTCCTATGATAATATCATATACCCTTGTTATCATTACTTAAATAATACACAATGATTAGTACACAAAATCTAACTAAAAAATATGGAGATTTCACCGCGTTAAACGCGCTCAATCTCAACGTAAAAGAAGGAGAAATCCTTTGTCTTCTCGGAGCTAATGGTGCCGGAAAAACAACTACCATTAACCTTTTGCTCAATTTCATCTCTCCAAGTTCCGGAGCGGCTTTTATCAATGGAATTAATACTGCTGAATCTCCTAAAAAAACAAAGGAATTTCTGGCATACATTCCTGAAAACCTAATGTTATACCCTACATTAACTGCTGTTGAGAATCTCGATTATTTTTCTGGGATTGGAGGTAAAAAACTGACAACTCCTGTCTTGGAAAATTATTTGATTGAGGCAGGTTTACAACAAGATGCTCTCCATAAGAGAATTCAATCTTTCTCTAAAGGTATGCGTCAAAAAGTCGGAATTGCTATTGCTATTGCCAAAGAAGCTAAAGCCCTGTTATTAGATGAGCCTACTTCTGGTTTAGATCCAAAATCCAGCAATGAATTTGGTCTTTTATTAAAAAAGATGAGTGAGAACGGGGTAGCTACTTTAATGGCTACTCATGATCTTTTCAGAGCCAAAGAAATCGGTACACATATAGGAATTATGAAACAAGGAGTATTAAAACATTATTTCGCTGCTTCAGAAATTTCTCTGCCTGAACTCGAAAAGTGCTATCTGGAAACCATGAATTTTAATGATGTTGCCGTATGATTTCTAATGTAATAAAAAAAGAAACAAAAGAAATTCTAAGGGACGGACGTTTTAGAATTTCAGCAATCATACTATTGCTATTAGCAGCAATTGCTTTATTGGTTAGTAAACAACAATATCAAAATACCAATGAGCAATACGAAAAAGCTAAAAATGACGAACGAGCAGTTTGGGAGGATCAGGGTGATAAAAACCCACACTCTGCTGCCCACTATGGAACATATGCTTTCAAACCTAAATTCCCATTATCCTTACTCGATCAGGGAGTAGAAAAATATACTGGTGTTTCTATTTTCTTAGAAGCTCACAAAAGAAATGAGGCTCAATTTAGTGCCGCCGCTGATCAGACAGGGCTTTCTCGATTCGGAGAATTAACCCCTGATTTTATTCTGCTATTTATTATGCCATTGATTATTATCCTTATCGGATATAATACATATACTAAAGAAGTTGAGGGAGGCACCATGTTATTACTACGCAATCAGGGAATTTCTCCCTGGAAATTAGCTATAGGAAAGTGGATATCAGCGATATTACCTGTATTTATAATGACCACTTTTTTATTTATAATAGCTGCGATTGTTCTCTCTTCCATATCAGATTATGGTGTATTTAGCTGGTCTTCTTTTATTGCCTTATACCTTGTATATCTACTTTACTATATCGTTTTTGCTAATATTGTTTTATTTATCTCCTCTCGTTTCAAGAAATCGGGAATATCTTTAGTAGTATCATTAGCAATATGGATATTAGCTTGTTTTGCAGCTCCCAAAGCTGCCAGTAACTTTGCTGATAGCAAGTACCCTTATCCGACACGACAGGAGTTTGCTTCGAATATAAAAGAAGACAGAAAACAAGGACTGGATGGTCATGATCCATGGAGCAAAGCTTCTAAACAATTAGAAAAAGAAGTACTACAGGAATATGGTGTTGACAGCCTGCATCAACTCCCCTTTAATTTTGATGCATATAGAATGCAAAAAGGAGAAGAGCATGAAGCAGAGATTTATTTCAAACATTACAACCTCTTAAAAGAACAATATCAAAATCAAACGATTACTTATAAAACATTAGCTATTATTTCTCCATTTCTCCCTACTCGTTTCTTATCAATGGCGATTGCCAATACCGACTATCAAACACATTGGGATTTTTCTGATACAGCAGAAAATTACAGAATCCGTACGCAGAAATTTTTGAATGATAATTTTGCACAAAACTCCAAATATGGAGAATGGTCCTATAAAGCCACAGGAGATACATGGAAAAATTTACCTCCTTTTGAGTATGATGCGCCATCCTTATCGATGACACTATCCAGAAATATGTCTAATATCATCATCTTATTATTCTGGGTATTGCTCAGTACCGGAGCTTTGTTTGTTTCAACAAAAAAATACTAAATATGTTATCATATAATTTTAAATACGAATTAAAAACACTTATAAGAAGTAAGTGGATTCAGGCTCTCTCAGGTATCTTATTAGTTGTTATGCTATTTGCCGGTTTTAATGGTAAACAGAAAGTAGACAAAAGACATTATGATATCCAAAAGGTAAAAGAACAAGTTGCCGAAGATGACCGGGAAATGATTTCCCTATTAGACTCAGTAGCTCAAGGACATAAAACATCTGTTTCTCCGTGGAGAATTCCGACCTCTCCAATGGTCGTTGCTAATTACTACCCCAGAGTTGTTTCTATGTCACCTCAGGCATTAACTTTTACTGCTGTAGGTCAAAGCGACCTGTTTACTCATTATGTACAACCCAAAGTATATGGAGATGATTTTTCTTTAAATTATACAGAAATGTCAAGCCCTGTTCAGTTACTTTTCGGAAGTTTTGATCTTTCATTTGTAATTATCTATCTACTTCCATTACTCATCATAGCTTTTACATATAATATTCTCTCTAATGAAAAAGAAAGCGGGTCTCTAAAGATCCTTGCCTCTCAACCAATGTCTATCTATATCTGGTTGTTGCAAAAATTATTACTGCGCTTCTTTTGGTTAGCCATTATCACGCTTTTTATTATTACACTTACTTTTCTTTTGAATGATTTTTCTTTTACCGATAATCTCGGTTCATTTTTATCATTCGCAGGTTTGGTAACAGTTTATATGTTATTTTGGTTTTCTGTATCATTCATAGTAAACTTATTAGTGGGATCTTCTGCTAAAAACGCAATTAGTCTATTAGGACTTTGGGTATTAATTGTTCTTATGTTGCCTGCGATTGTCAGTCAATTAGGAAATACAATTTATCCTGTCCCATCTCGAACAAAAATGATCAATGAAATCAGAACAATTAAAGCAGAAGCTAAGAAACAACAGGATAAAATTTTAGACAATTACCTAAGAGACCATCCGGAGTATGCAACTAACAACAGTGGGAATTATTCTTTTTGGCATAAATACATTGCTTCGCAAAAACTTGTCAAAGATAAAATCGCTCCGCTTGTTGCTGATTATGATCTTCAATTAGAAAAACAACAACAATGGATACAACAGTGGCAATATATTTCTCCTTCTATTATCCTCCAACAGAGCTTTAATCAACTAGCGGGAACTTCGACCGCCAGTTATGAAGATTTCAGAAAACAGGTTATCGGATTTTCTGAGAAATGGAAGGAACATTTTATTCCAATGTTATACAAAGACAAAACTTTTAAAAGTTCCCTGGTCAAAGAATTACCAACGTTTTCATATACCCCTTACAGATATAACAAAGGAGGGCAACATCTGTTCATTCTATTAGTATTCCCGATACTTATTGGGGCAATAGGTTGGTACTTTTTTAATAATAAACTAAAAAAAGGAAGTGTTATCACCTGAAACAACTTCCCTTTTTCATCCTATAAAAACTCAAATCAAATTTTATTGGTTTGAGTTTTTTACTTTCCTAACATTAATAATTCACTGACGACAACTTCTGTAATAAATCGCTTCTCTCCTGTCTTCGTTTCATAACTTCTGGTCATCAATTTCCCTTCTACGGCTACTTCCTGTCCTTTTGATACATAAGCTTCTATAATCTCTGCTGTTTTATTCCAGGCAATCAGATTATGCCAATCTGTTTGTGTTATTTTTTCTCCCTGATTATTTTTATAATAATCATTTGTAGCCAAAGAGAATCTTGCCAATTTCTTTCCTGATTCTAAGGTGATAACTTCTGGGTCATTTCCCAAATTACCAATCAACTGTACTTTGTTTCTAAGTGTGTTCATACGAATATATTTTTAAGGTTAACAGTTAATACTATCGAATTTTATTGTTCGACAGTACGAAGCTAAATTTCAATTTATTGTTATTCGGTTCGGAAACACTTGTTATCGTTTGTAGTCGTTTGTAGTCGTTTGGAAATAGCTTTAACATTTCAAAAAAGCCTAACTCACTCAAAATAAACAACAAACCTGCAATTATTTTCTTTTTAACAAGAAAAAACGTACAATAGTTTTTATATTTGATTAACAGATGTGTGTTTGGAAGAGTTAAATTAAGAAAGTACCTTTGTAGTTCCCTACTGTTTTGACCTCCCGATAAAATCTATGTTAATCATGAACGAATTAGAAAAACGTTTTGAAGCCTACGATAATGTAGCATTAATTAAAGTATTCGAAAGCGAAGAAGAAGGTTCTGAGGCTGCTATTGCTGCAAAGAAAGAAATGCAAAAAAGAGAAATTACTGCCAAAGATATTGCTCAGGCGCAAAAGGAACTAGCAATAGAAAGAGAAAAAAAATAAGCTCCTTCGGTGTAAGCTCATGAGATAGTATACAGAAAGTAAACATCAACCTCAGGACAAACCTTACATTGTTTAAATCCTGATAATCGAGCCAGATAGTATTTCTGTAATTTCATAGCTAATCCGACATCCTATTGATTATGTTTGACCTTTTTATACAACTAATCAACCAATATACCTTACTAAATCAAAAGGAAATTGACCTTCTCAAAGATACTGTCTCCATTAGATCTTATAAAAAAAATGAAATCCTATTCGCAGAGGGGAAAGTAGCTACATCTATGTACTTCGTTCTACAAGGCTGGGTTCGGTTATTCTATAATGTAAATGGAAATGATAAAACTGCTTTTTTCTATACCGAAGGAAAATTTATATGTGCTGGGGAGAGTTTTGCAAAGCAAGTTCCCGCCAGAGAAAATTATCAGGTATTAGAGGATACAGTATTGGTACATTTCGAAAAGGAAAATATAGAAAAGTTACTTCAATATTCTTCTAAATTCGAACTTATCTCTCGATTAGCAACAGAAGATGAACTTATTACTTATCAGAAAATTGTAGCATCCTTCGTAACACAATCTCCAGAACAACGGTATCGGGATTTACTCAATAAAAACGGAGTCATTTTTCATAAAGTCCCGCAACAGTATATTGCTTCATTTCTGGGAGTCTCTCCAGAAACACTCAGTAGAATAAAAAAGCGAGTATTAACAAAAGAACATTGACTTTCTTTTTGACGATCGTCAAGAATTTTAAACACTTCTTTCCCTAGCTTTGATTCATGATAATGTAATTACAAATACCATGAATCAAATTATCAGGTAAACCTCGATCTACTGAAACGATAATTAAAATATTCTTTGCAAAAACAGTTGGACACTATGAAAAACAAAAAGATTCTTATTATTAACGGTCATCCTGATCCTGAAAGTTTTAATCAGGGACTCGCTGCTGCTTATATAGCCGGAGCGATCAAAACAGGAGCTGAAGTACAAACTATCTCAATCCGAGCATTAGATTTTAACCCCAATCTTGCATTTGGGTATCGCAAAAGAACACCGCTAGAGCCTGATCTTTTAGATGCTCAGGAAAAAATTAAATGGGCTGCACACATCGTTTTTATATATCCGGTTTGGTGGGGATCGATTCCTGCCATTATGAAAGGGTTTATTGATCGGGTTTTTCTTCCTGGATTTGCTTTTCAGAAAAGAGAAAATTCCGTTTGGTGGGATAAGTTATTAAGTGGAAAAAGCGCACGTATTATCTGTACACTTGATCAGCCTTCCTGGTATTATCGACTTGTTTATAGAGCTCCCAGTCATCGCGCTATGAAAAAACTAACTCTCAACTTTGTCGGAATTAAACCCGTAAAAATCACTACGATTGGTCCTATCAGGCTCTCTAAGGAATCATACCGAAAGAAATGGTTACAACGAATACATACCTTAGGAGAGAAACACCGATAAGTATATACATACGAAAAGGCATTTCTCCATCAGAAATGCCCTTTCACCAACAACATATATGAAATAAACAATTTTCTTATTTTTTTGGATGATCAACCAAAGCCAAAGCAGGTTTTTCAAGGCGTTTTCTTGCTGCAATTCTCTTTTTTCTTTTTTTAATTGATATCGGAATCGTCACTGTTGCCTGAAATGTTATTGCACCAATCGCATTGGCTCCCATATCAGCCCAGGAAGCAACTCCATTTGATGAATATTTATCCGCTACTTCTTTTAAGGTGCCGACAAGCATTGTTGTAGAAAACGAAATGACTCTCTTCTCTAATTCGGATAAATGCTGATAACGCTTGTGATATGACAAATAGGTATACGTGATTGCACTAATTCCAAAAGAGCCTACAGAATGCTTCATTTTATCATCTGCCCAGAATTCTCCTTTTTCATGTTCTTGCGCCATCATCTGAAGTCCTAAAATCATTATAATTCCTGTTACAATCGTTCTCATCTCCTTAATTTTTATCTCTGGGAAGCAATAAAGCCTCTTATCTATTCCTTTTTTATTTGATGATAAAATTACATGGAGAGATCAGCAAATTTTTGGCTTATTCGACCAATCGCCAATTTGTATAGGTCGATTGTATGATTTCTTTATACAAATCGATTCATCGTTAATTTAAAATTTTCTTTTCTATTTTTTTTGATTGTTAACCTACTGATAAATGCACTGTTTTTGCTTTCTCATCTAACATTTATTATCGATATTCGTAAGCGTTAGTTATCATATTTATGGAAGATTATTTAATTGGAATTGGAAAACGTATTAAAGAAATACGTAAAAAAAACAAAAAAACAATTAGTGCGATTGCTACCAAGGCAGATGTTAGTAATGGTTTAATCTCTCGAATTGAAAATGGCAGAACAATTCCTTCATTACCTGTACTATTAAATATTATCAATGCTCTCGAAACGGAGATTCCTGACTTTTTTAATAGTATGCCTAAACAATCAGGTGATCTTTTTATTGTTTCCAGAGCAGGCGATAATGCCCTGTTAGAGAAAGAAGATGACGCCAGAGGGTTTTCCTATAAATATATTTTTGGAAAACAATTAGCTGCCATGGGATTTGAAGCAGTTCTCCTCGAAATACAACCCGATTCTTATAGAAAAAAAATAGAAACTGATGCCTACGAGTTTAAATACCTTCTTTCCGGAAGTTGTTCATATGTCATAGGAGAAGAAGAAGTCACCTTACACAAAGGAGATGCTATCTTTTTTGATGGAAGAACGCCCCATGTGCCTATTAACAGAACTGATTCTCCCTGCACAATGATCGTTATTTATTTTTTTATTAAACCTACTCAATAGCTGTTCATTCTTTTATAAATACTGAATTACATGATTCATTTCAATTAAAAAAAGAGACTTACTTTCATACTCAAGTAAGCCTCCATAAGAGTAAAATTTCAAAAAACTCTAAATAAAATCTTTTAATGCTGATAATTCTTCCAGAATATAAGTAGGTTTTGCTTTCTGAAGCTGTTCTTTGGATTGTGCTCCTGTCAAAACTCCCACTGTAATTCCACAATTAGCATTGATTCCTTCTTCGATATCAATTGCAGAATCACCTGCTTTTAACACCCTGGAGGTATCTGTAATATTATATAATTCCATCGCTTTATAGATCATATCCGGATGGGGTCTTCCCTGCGACACATCATCCATTGTTATCAGGGCATCAATTTCTGTTCCGATAGTCCATCCTAACTTATCCAATAATAAGGTCGCCGTCTTTTTATCATAACCTGTATTTAATACAACCTTTATATTATTTGTTCTCAGATATAAGAGTAATGAGTATACACCTTTGAATGCTGTTACTTCCAGCGTTTCATATGCTTTTTGCAGTGCTTTTTTGAAATTTTCGAAAATCAGGTCTGCTATATGATCATTATTTGGCTCCGTTGTTACATTTTTTAAAACATCTATAATTGCCTGATGTTTATCTTTACCTGCTCCATACTGCAGCACCTCTTCCAAAGAAACATTGTATCCCTGCCTATTGATCTCTTTCTGCACGGTTTTATAAACAACATTACTTTCATTTACTGTCGTTCCTGCCATATCGAATACTGCCAAATCTATTTCTTGTTTCATCTTTTTACACATTAAAAATTTTATTGATATGTTCCTTTGCAAAGCCTGCACTTCCGGTCATTCCTTTTCCCCCAATTCCTGTAACAATATGAATGGTATCATCAATTGTTTTTTGAAAAATATCACTATTCTTACACTGGGAATACATCCCAAACCAACGGTGTTTTATTTCATATGCCGGTAATGTTATGATTTTTTTTGCTTCCTCTATCATAAACCGATCTATATCCATATCCAGCTCATAACCTAAATCATCAATATCAGATGCATCTGCATATTGATGAGAATCTCCCAGAATAACCGATCCGTCTATAGCCTGTTTGAATAAAATATGCACCCCCCACATCTGTTGCAAAGACTCTTTTGCTTCGTTATTTTTTATTTCGCGATAAGAAGGACATTCACTAAACGCTTCATACCGTCGTATAGACCAACCAGTAAGCACAGATCCGGGTAATGTATAGGCTTTCTGTGGATATGTTTGCATCATTTGCAACTTCGAAACCTCTAAATCACTCTTTGCAAAAAGAGTTGGGTATAAACTCTTAAACTCATTCCCATTACATATAATTACTTTTTTCGCGATATACTCCTGTCCTCTGCTACACTGCACTCGTGCATTGCCTGCTTCTGATTCACAATGTATTATTGTCGTTTGATACTGTATCGTCAATCCCAGTATCTTTACCATATAAGCGTGCAATCGGTGAATCATCGTTCGAGGCTCTACCGTTACTTCCTGAGGGAACTGTAAGCCTCCCACAACATATGATTCATTAAGTCCAGGTAGTATTTGCAAGCATTCTTTTTTAGAACGCAAAACAGCGGTATAGTCATTAGCTTTATTAATCTTAGCCAACTCCTCTATCAATTGCATTTCTTCCTCGTTAGAAGCAACATACACACTTCCTTCTTCTCTAACAGTGATATCAAACTCTTGTTGAATTTCTTTATACAATTGCAAACTTTGACGTCCATAAGCCTGCCATTTAGTATTCATTCCTGAAGGTACTACCTGACCAAAATTCTGGGTAGTAGCTCCTCTTGGTACCTTGTCTTTTTCGACAAGAAGTACATGTAATCCTCGTTTTAATGCATGGTATGCATGGAAAGAGCCTAAAACTCCTCCTCCGATAATAATCAGGTCATATGCAGCTCTCATATTGTAATAGGTTTACTCAATTAAGGGGCTAATAATTATATTCATTAACATTTTCCAGATTGGTATATTCAATAGGATATCCTATTGAATACTTTGCTTGGTGATGTTTCTTTTTATTTAACAGGTAATATGATCCAAGGACCGCAATCACCCCTATCCCAGAAACAATATATGAACCGTAAATAAAAAAGGAAGTCCACGATAGATTGGGATGTCCAAAATTCTTGTATAACAATACTATTACACTGCCCAAATACCCAAATGCATCTGCTATATAGATGAGAAACCCCGCATTTCCTTTTAGTTTAAAAGCGGCGATAAAGCGATCGAAAAACAAACAATTAAAGGGAACGTAACAACTGTAAAGACCAAATCCGGATAACACCATCCAGTAAAAACCGGACATAACTCCTGATTGAAAACACCAGGTCGTAATTAGAATACACAAAACTCCTGTCAATAAAACCCCGTGATAGGCATGTAAAGCTCTCAGGTTATTTTTGATATAAAATGTCCCTCCTAACAGAACTAATACCACAATAGCAATCAACAACTCTGAAGTGGTATAGATACTGGCATCTTCCGTATATCCAATATCATCCCACAATTCTCTGGTAAAATTATCTCTAAAATCCCTAAAAGCTGTCAAAAACATATAGAAGAAAACCAAAACAGTAATAGGAACAAAAAAATGATACAACACTTGTTTACGACTTTTAGCATCCATTGTAACTCGCTTCATTTTCATACGTTTATCTTCTGCTGTCGGAGGGGGAATTCTCTCCAACAGCCAAGCAAAAAAACACAAGGGTATTATAAAAATAAGACCTGTGATTGCCGGCATCCAAAATGCTGAAATTCCCCATGAATTCATTATAAAGTATCCTACCGATTTTACCATTCCACTAGAAACAATAAAACTCGAACATAGAATAACCCCTAGTATTTCTGTATATTTTCTTCCTTCCACATAAGAAAATACAATCCCCCAAATCATTCCTAATGGCACTCCATTAAGAAACATAAAAAAGAGGTTATACGGAGCAGGAACCAGTGCAAAAAACAGTAGCGCTATCTCCGATACTCCTATGAGAGCTAACAGGTAACATACCCTTTTCGAACTCTTTAATTCTGAAATCACTTTAATTCCAATAAATTTAGAGAATGCATACCCTATTACCTGTGCAATAATCAGAAGTATTTTATAATCTATATGAAAAAACTGAATCCCCTCGAACGTTGCTACACTAAAAGGTTTCCTAAAAGCGTACATACAAAAATAGGTTCCGAAAGAGGCAACAGAAGCCTGTAATAAAAAAGGAATGTTTATTTTATTAATATTCATACTTAATTAATAGCAACTGTCAATCTGTTCATGAACCCCTTCACTGATAACATTCTGACAATTATAATTATTTACACTGCTTTCTTCCAGAGCTTCACTTGCGCTCTTTTCGGTTTTCTCTATAGTCTTATCCTAACTAAGATTGCTGTTCTTTTAAAAAAGAATAGCAATCTTGTTTTTTTTACAAATAGTAAACTTATAATTGCAAAAATGATCAATTATTAATTATTTGTAAAAAATAAGAGTTTAAGAAATATTTACGAAGGCTTTGTCAAATTGTTAATTAATTCGACATTTCTATAGTAGTGCAAAAAAAATATTGGCAAAAGCATTCCTGGGAGGTAAGAAATACCGCTTATCTAAATACTTTAGGAAGTAATCTTCGAATTCCTTTCTTTTTCTTTCTTTCTCCATAGCCATAACCGTAGCCATATCCATAGCCGTAACCGTAACCGTAGCCATAGCCGTATGATTTTTTCTGGTATACATCATTAATCAACAATGCCATTTGCCTAAAGCGCTGGTCTTTATACAAATGCCTTGGTACTTCTATTAATCGTTTATCCGAATAATTAAATCGTACAATGTACAGACACAGATCGGTATATGGGCTTAACAGCAATGTATCTGCTACTAAACTTACCGGAGGGGTATCTATCAGAATATAGTCATAAGTCTCTCTCAGCTGGGCAAATAGTTCTTTTACCCGTTCATTTTTCAATAATTCTGCAGGATTAGGAGGTTTAGGACCTGAAGTAATTACATCCAGGTTTTTAAATGTTGGAGCATTGGTCACGATATCCTCAATCTGTAACTCCTTATCTTTGATAAAATTGGTAATTCCTTTATGAGGTTGAATCCCCATACTTTCTTTCAGCATAGAAGATCGCAGATCCATCTCTAATAAAACTATTTTCTTCTCTGATCGTCCCAATGTTACTCCTAGATTACTGGCTACAAATGATTTTCCTTCTCCCTTTATCGTAGATGTAATCAGAATCGTTTTGCAACCTGGAGCGGTATTTGCGAGTAAGAAATTAATATTTATCTCCAACAGCCGAAATGATTCTGCAATACTCGACCGGTCTACATCTCCAACAACCAGTCTTCGTTTTTCGTCAGTTCTGGGAATATCTCCAGCTATCGCAAAAGGAATTTTTTTCTTAATTTCTTTTAGACTACTGATCTTAGTATCAAACAAGTCCTTTACAAATATTAATGACACCGGTACTAGTACACTTGCTAGAAATATGGATAAAAACACCCGATTCTTTTTAGGACTTACCGGAGCTCTGCTACTATATGCTTTTTCGATTACTTTGGCATTGGATACAGTTGCCGCCAAAGAAATTGCGGTTTCCTCTCTCTTTTCTAATAGGTAGAGGAACAATGTTTCTTTTATCTGTTGCTGCCGCTGAATATCTCGTAGTTTTCGTTCCTTAGCCGGTAAGGCGGCAATTTTAGAACTCATCTCTCGATCTCTTCTTTTTAGATCCGTGAGTTTTAATCGCAATGTCTTTTTTTGATTTCTCAGGCTTTGTTCCAGGCTCTGCTCAATACTTTTTAATTTTTCTGTTATGGTTATCAGTGCCGGGTTGTCTTCATTAGTGCTCTTCTGTATTCTATTCCGCTGTAAAGCAATTTCATTATACTTCAGAATCATTGTAGCGATAGTATGATCCGAAAAACCTAAATTCGCAGGCAATAAATCCACAGATGAATTATTCAGATAGTCCAATATAAAATCAACCAATCCAATCTGAATATTCGTCTCCAACGCTTCTTTTTCATTAAATGAGGCCGTTTCTAAAAACAACGAAGCTTCTACACTGACATCTGTAAGACTGTTTTCTGTTTTGAAAGATTCTACATTTTTCTCTAAATCTCCCAATTCTTTATTGATAATCTGTAAACGTTCCTTGATAAAAACAGCCGTATTTTCTGCTATTTGGTTTTTATCATTAATAACATCCACATTATATTCGTCAATCAAACCATTTAATATCTCTTTTGCTTTTTCTTTAGCGGGAGTGAGCATGGTTAGCGTAACCACACTGGTTTTCTGATCAGTCAATCCTATTTTAATTGCAGACTTATACCCTTCTACCACATCTAGCAAAGGGATCATGCTTACATGAATTTTTTTTCCGATATATTCTGGTAAGCGCCTATAATCCGGTCTTATGGTAATATCACTAATCTCGGTAAAAGTACACTCTCCAAATGTTCCGCGTAATATGGGATTTCCCAATACATCTACAATTTCATACTGCTCACTGGAAAGAATCTTGATGATAAATGTGATTCCGGGAGTCGTAATGTCAATATCGTGAAAAGCTACTTCGATCGGACTATTTTCTGCTAATTCGACAAGTCGTTTTGAAAATTTTGTCTTGGAATAATACGATACATTGAGATGTAGTTTTTTTACGACATTCTCCATCAATGGTCGTGATCTCAATATTTCGATTTCATTTTCTACTTCCCGGTTTGCATTTTTGAAAATAGTTAAATCTTCAAAAGCAGAAAGTTCAGAAAGCATTCCATTTTTTTCGGCTTTAATCAAAATGGAAGAAGTTACCCTATAAATTTTGGGAGTATATCTCAGGTATAAAAATCCTGCAATGCAGCTAAAAATGAACGCCGCTAAAAATAATTTCCAATAGCGAATATATTTTTCAAATAGTTCTTTTATAACAAGGCTTCCGGAGTCGTCTTCAATCTCATAATTCATCCTATGAGTTCTTTTTGTTTTTTGTGTTTACTAGTAAAATCATTCTAAATTTAACCATTATCCTTCTACCTTCATTATTAAAAATTAAATTTAGAATGATCCATCAAAAAAATTACGTAATCCCCTCAAATAACTTGTTTTTAAAGAATTACGAAACAACAACTAAGAACTTCTTTTTCCTCTCACAACGATATTAGTTATGATCTTACACAGGTATTTTATGTCTGTCGCTAGAGGTTTTTTCTCATAGGCTTCCAGGTACCTCATTTCAGAAGCCATAATTTCATCCAGTGTTTTGGGCAGGTCTGCATAAAAAGGAGGGATCAATCCTGGTTTAAACCGGATTCTTTTTTCCTGCAATTCTTTAGAGTATAACCCAAAGTAATGGCTACTCAAAGGACGCCCCCCTACCAATTTCATCTCTCCTTTTAGTAAGTTGAGTAACATGGGTAATTCATCTATCCAGTATTTTCTGAGAAGTTTTCCTTCATTAGAAATCCTGAAATCATTTTTTATTTTCCCACCTTCTTTCAGGTCATTACATTCAAAAACATATTGTTGTAGGTATTCTGCATACGGGTACATGGTTCTGAATTTATATACCTTAATGGGTTTTCCTCCTTTTCCTACTCGTTTTAGTCGTATCAATGGTCCATAGCTAGGATCCATATCAAAGTTTGGTCTTTTTACTTTTTTGGCTACAAAATACAAGCGGTCATCGATTACTTTTTCTTCTATGACTTCAAAACCACAGGAATACAACCGACCTAATGTTTCTGCTTTTGTAAGTACTCTTCCATGCCCATTCGTTATATCGAAATATAACTTTTTAGTTAGTTTTAGCTTTGGCATAATACGGGTAAACACAAAATCTGTCAAATAATATGCATAGCTAAAAGGTCTGGGAAATTTTTTTAATATTCTTTTTTTCCGCGTTTCATAGGTCTCAACATTATTAATGAAAAGACCTCCTTCGGGTAACTTCATATTAACGGATTCAAAGAATTTGTTTATTCTTCTATAATCATTAACTCTATGAAGATTAATAATCGCACTGCAAGTGTAAATATCTGAATCGAGTATCCCATTTACTTTTCTGGTATCACATAAGAAAACATCTTGTAATCTCATATGGTTTACTTGTTCACTGATAAATTCACAGACTTGATTACCTAATCGTCTGGTTATTATTTGTTCTAATGTTATCTTACGGGTATCCCTTATCGTATAAGGTTGAGAGTCTGAAGAAACAGGTGTTGTAAGATCTTGGTTTTTTGTTTTGAAATAATGAATAGCTTCAGCCCCCACTGTTCTGCTAATCATTATGTAAGTTTAAATTAATAAAATATGTTCTAAACTGATATGGGTTCGGCTCGATAAGTTCAGAAGTTTTACCTTCTTTTCTAAATAGGTTTTTATTAATTAATTTACTCATATATTTAAGTCTTGGTTACACACTTAAAGTTATGATATACAACCGAATATACAGAACGGATTTACCGTAGTATTACTACCTAAATACACTGTAAATCAAACTCTTGCTTGTTTTCTACACAAAAACCGTAGCCCGTTAGCGCTTAACACACACAGAAGTAGTAAAACCCCTACACAAAAAGTACTTTTTTTCTATAAAAATTAAGATATAAATCAAAGAATACCGATAAAAAATATCAAAACAGGTGTTTCTACGGGGTATTTATCCCCTGTAAATCAAGCTTTATTGTATTTTTTCCCATATCTATTTTTCAATTTTTCGATGAGTCTGGTCGTATGTATACTTCTCCCTTCCTTATTTAAATGATATACGCTATCAAAAAAGTAGTCCGCCGGATAAACAAAATCATCGGGTTCTGATATAATTTCCCATTTCAATTTTTCCTTTATGGCCTCATGTATTTTATCTAACACTTCTCTGTTTTTTTGATATTCTGATTGTTCATAGGGAGCATATGAAAACAACAGAGTGATATTTTGTGACATCACTGTTTCTAAAAACGCATTCAATGCGTGTATTTCTTGTTTCTTATGCTCTTTAATAACTTCTTTACTCCCCAATTCTTTTAGCCCGGGTTTGGGAAGGTGCAAAGTGCCATCTCCTTCTTCATTAAACGTTCTTCTACTATATACTTCATCCAACTCTTTTAGCCCAAACCAACGGTCAATAATCTTCTTGAAAGACAAATGCCGGTCTTCCAGAAAAAAAGAAAGTCCTCTTTCTTCTTTATCATAGTAGGTTCTTGATTCAGGATAATAATACGCTGCTAATGACTGTAATTCCTTATTCCCTTCCAAGGTCATCAAATGTTCCATAGATAAGATCACCACATCATTGTCCCGAATCAGATTTTTTGCCTCGTTGAGAATAAATTCTAAACCTAACTGTGCATGCAATCCCATATTTACTATAGGCATTCCTACTGCTTCTCCTATTTGTTTACTATTTACTCCAAAGACCAGATTAGATCCTCCCAAAAGGATAATTTTTGGTTTTTTAATCTTTGAAGCTGCCATATGCTTATCGTTCATTGCTGCCATAAAAGCATCTGAAGTCTCTTTGTTTTCTTCTAACAATGGCAATAAAAATAACGCCAATAAGTAAATAGCGATAAAGAGTGATGATTTATATAGGAACTTTCTCATTAAAATTGAAAATAAATAAATTGTTGTTGTTTTCCTGTAAAATAAAATAGCAGTACGACAAAACCTCCATAAATAGTCCATCTCACCATTAGAGGAAAAGCAGTTGGCAAATGTGCTAATGCATGTTCATAATGCCTCCCTAACCATTCAATTACCAGACAGCACATCACCAACAACAGTACTTTTACGGACATTACTTCGGGATAGCTAAACAATGAACCTGAAAACATCGATGCGATGTATTCCACTCCATGGGTTATGTTTTCTGCTCTAAAAAATATCCAGGCAATCACTGTTAGCAGAAATGTTATCCCTATCTGAACTAATTCTCTCAGAGAAGGAAACCATCGGTCTTCTGCAACAGTATTCAGGTAATTTCTATTCTTATTGGTCAATAGCAATGGCAAAAAATATAAGGCGTTTAATATTCCCCAAACAATAAACGTCCAGTTTGCCCCATGCCAAAACCCACTGACGATAAAGATGATAAACGTATTGCGAATTTTCATTCCTGTTCCCCCTTTGCTCCCGCCTAAAGGGATATATACATAATCTCTAAACCAGGTAGACAGAGAGATATGCCATCTTCTCCAGAACTCAGCTATATTCCGGGAAAAATAGGGATATGCAAAATTTCGGTTCAGATGAAACCCAAATAAACGAGACGTCCCTATTGCGATATCAGAATAGCCCGAAAAATCTCCATAAATCTGAAATGTAAAAAACAATGCCCCCAGGAGTAATGTACTTCCTGAATAATTTTCTGAATGATTAAAAATCAGATTGGCATATTCTGCACAGTTATCGGCTATTACCATTTTTTTTAGCAATCCCCACAGTATCTGCCGCATTCCATCAGCAGCTTTTTCGTATGAGAACACTCTTTTTTTATAAAACTGGGGTAATAGATTGGTTGCTCTCTCAATAGGACCTGCTACCAACTGAGGAAAAAAACTAACAAAAGCACTAAATGCAATAAAATCTCTGGTAGGTTCTATCTTCTCTCGGTAGACATCGATTGAATAACTCAATGTCTGGAACGTATAAAAACTAATCCCCACTGGCAATATAATATTTAATGTATTGACTGCTATTTCAGTTCCAAAAAGGGAAAAAGCACTTTGAAAGTTTTCTATAAAAAAGTTGTAGTACTTAAAGAATCCTAAAAAACCTAAATTCACCCCTATACTGGTCCATAAAAGTGCCTTACGCCGAAGAGGAGCTGATGTTTTCTTCATTTCCAAGCCTACAGTATAATCTACAATGCTACTAAAAAGAATCAGTGTTAAAAACTTCCAATCCCACCATCCGTAAAACACATAGCTAGCAATGACAATCAACCCATTTTGTAATGTCAAACTTTTGGCAACTACAAACCAGTACAGTACAAATACAATTGGCAGGAAAAGGGCAAAATCCAGAGAATTAAAAATCATAGCTTATCGATTGACGTAAAAATGTTTTTTTATAACATTTTTCACATTTTGTACGACTAATTCTTTTCCCCACTTAACAAAGTTATCACTCCAGCGCTGCGGATGAAAAGTGAACATCACTCTAGACGGAAAATCTCCTGCTGCGATAGCATCAATAATTTCCTTTGTGGTATGGTATCTTTGGGTAAAGCTGGTTTGTACTTTATCTCGTACACTGGCTGCATGTCCATCCCACTTTCTACCTGTATCTGTTATATAAAACACCTCTTCAAAATTAATATCAAAATACGGTTCACCTATTATATCATACGCCTGATACCGATATTGTTTCCATAGGTCTTTAGAATCGTATTTAGACATTGGACTTCCATGCATACAGATCGTTTTTACAGGAGCCAATTTTCTTAAAGCGTTCAGATTTTCTTCAAAATCTACAATCCCTTTCTCCATATCTCCATTACAGGTAGTCAAACACTCGTAATGATATCCTATTTCATGTCCCAGCGATGCTATATAGGTGATTACTTCTTCATTCCAGCTTTCAGGAACTGCCCGGAAATAATAGGTTCCCACAATCCCCAAATCTGATTGTATTTCTGCAAAATCTAACGAATTAAACGGTAATAAGTCTACATCGTGCCTCAGCATAATCGTCCGTTCTTTAGGAGTATTCAGGTATTGTTCTACAGTTTGAAAACAATAACCGCCAGCTTGTAGGCTCTTTAAAAATTGTGTGTATATCTGAATTGTAAAATCCATAGGTTTTTAAAAATTTAATTGAAGTGCCGGATTCTCTCTTATTTCTTCTCTACTTGCGGGGTAATTTTCTACAAACCACACCATAAAAGCGGTAAGATCGATCTTATCTGCCAGCATTTTTTCTCGTCTCTTCTGAAAGGTTTCTTTTATATTCGGAAGTTGTTCTATTTCCTTTATTTTTTCAAAAACTCCTTCTTCATTCTGAAAATTAAAAACCAGTCCATATTGTTCCTGATCTTCATTATAAGCTCTTCGGATAGAATTCACATAAATTGAAGGGGTTCCTAAAACACCAGACTCTGCTGCCATTGTCGCTCCTTCTCCTACAAAGAATATCGCTTCTGCCAATACCTCATGAATTTTCTCCGGAGAAATCTTTATTCTAAAAGATTCATATTGTACTGGCAAATCTCCCTCTGAAGTAATAAATACTCTATACCTGGAAGACAAGTAAGAAATGATCCTTTCCTTCTCTTTTTCCGAAAACCCCCGCTGCCCTTTATCATGAGATGCGTTCCATGAGACAAATCGCAAAATCACATATTGCTCTCCTTCTTTTAACCCTAAAATTTCACGTGCTTTTCCTGTTGACTGAAAATAATGTGGGTGTAAATATGCTAATTCGTGATATGAAGTATATCGTATTTGTTTGGTTCCCAGATCTTCAAAAAGTACATCTGGTGTTAATACACATGCTGTAAAGGGAAGGTATATTTTCATCTGTTCCCAATTACCGGAATCCTCCAGGGATATATGTGGTTTCCCCAACATCTTTGCTGCATGGGCGGCATATGGCGATCCGTGACTCATTAATATATCAGGTTTAAACTTTACACCTTCGATAAATTCCATAATATCGAACTTGATAAGACCTATTAATTTCCCTATGGTACTGGAATATTTTTTCCCAAAAGAGACATATGAGAACCCTGCTGCCTTGAGTAGTTCTATTTCAAACTCTTTTTCTCTACATGTAAATAGGATATGATGACCATTAGCCATCATGATATTAGCAAAATTTCTAAATAAATGTACATGTCCGGGATGTCCTATATCTATTAATACTCTCATAGTATCGTTTATTTTTTATTCGCTTTTCGAACAGAAATGCTTACTTTTTTCTCTTTAATACTTTTACAGCGGTTTTGCCTATCTCATACAAAATGGGTTTTGAGACACACAAAAAACGACCGTATTCTACTTCTACTCCTCCGAACTTTGATTTGAATTCTCTAACCCCATATGCTTCTTCGGGTTTCCCGGCTCCCATAAAATCAAAACAAGCAATGTGATGACGATGGGCATATTCCATAGCGGCCCATGTCGCCAATACACTGGGGTATACATCTTTATACACTCTATCCATTCCGCATATAAACCATTCATAAATCACTTTGTCAGAAAAAACAGGACATACAATACCTCCTATAATTTCATCCTTATAAGCTATTAATAAGAATACTGCTGTATTGGTCTCCCAAAGTTTTTTAAAAAACTGATATGTCGGTAATGGAGTTTTTACTTTTGTTTTGTACAGGTGATATAATAAAGTGTAATACGCTTTTATCTCCGCTTCTGTTGTAGCTGTTTGGATACTGGCTCCTGCTTTGATGCTCTTCTTTATTTGCCTCAATTTACTACTACTCATTCGTTTTTTCATTAAGGCGTAATCATCACAGGCTACTTGAAAATTGAGATGTGGCTGATACGAAAACCCGACTTCTTCATATAGGTTTCGATAATTGCTATAGTCCGTAAAATTCCGTATTTCAATATATATTACCTTATTTTTTAACCCCTCAATCACAGCAGTAAGAAGTCCGGAAATATCTTGCTTCGTTGCTTTTTTTGAAAAAACAGGACCTCCATATATGATTGCTCTACTGGTAAGAGATGCTTGTATCCCTTTTTCTTTGAGAATAATTCCTGAAACAATACCTAAAACATCTTCTCCTGCTAATGCGATAAATGAAAATGTTTTTATTCCTGTTTTTTCAAAAAACAGTAATGCCTGTGGCGTCTGAAAAAAATTAGCTGTATCTTCTTCCAATATTGACTTCCATTGCTTCTCGGATAGTTGTGTCCTATCGGTTGTAATACTACATTGATCAATCATCTATCACATCTTTATAAATAGTAGTCAGTTTTTCTGCGATTACTTTGGCGTTCAAATGTGCTATTTGATCACGACCATTGGTTTTTGAAGCATCTAATCGCAGTGCCTCTTTGAGTTTTGAAGCTAGTTCTTTTTCATCAGGTCTGGTCACAAAACATCCGTAAGTATCAGAAATCAGTTCCCGGATATCTCCTACATCCACAGCCACAATCTTACAATTACACGCCATGGCTTCTTTTATCACATTCGGCGACCCTTCCCATAGACTCGTCAAGATCACTACATCTGCAGCATTAAAATAATATGGCATTAAGGGATTGGGGATATTGATTAACGGATGCATTTCTACAGACTCATCTCTCAGACAGTTAAACGCTTTTTCTGCCAGTGCATAGTTCTTTACTTTTCGCCTCGGGTTTCCCGCAAAAAGAATATGTTTTTTATACGGACACCAGCCCGTTTTCTCCAGAGACTTTTTCTTGGAAATAGGCTTGAATGTATCAAAATCTACTCCATTCGGAAGTATTTTTACTTCTTCCATAGCGGTAGCTTCTTTCATATCTTTAGATTTTACAATCACTTTTTTCCAAAAGATTTTTTTAAAAAGTGAAATTCCCCAGGCAATCAGCGAAGATGCTTTGACATCGCTTCCCATAAGGGAAACTACTAAAGGGGATGCTCCTGCCAAGGAGGCAACCATTCCGCTTAATGAATAATGAGCGTGTATGACATCATAAGAATGTCTTTTCAGGTAACTCCTCAGAATGAATATATTCCGGATATATCCTTTTAGTCCTTTTCCTTTAATTGTAAAAAAGGCGACATCATGCCCTATCGATCTTAGGGAGACTCCTTGATTGTATACTATCGGAGTTATTCCTCGTTGTGTATTACCACTACTCACAAAAAGTATTTCCATGCGCTTCTTTTTAAAAAAATTAATACTCTGCTTGATACGCTTCTGAGGTTACCTGATCAGATTGATGACTTAGGTATCGGATGATACTATCCGCAAATACCTTTTCTACCTCTAATTTCTGTTCTATAAATCTCCACCCCTCCTTCATTTTTCTAAAATAGCCTTCTGAATATGGAATCCCTGCCGTACCAAAATAGAGCGATTGAAATTCTATTAGATAAAAGTTGGTCCCATCATATGCAATATCAATAGAAACATGCGGGACTTCGAGTTTTTGAAAAATATCAAATGCAAAATCAAACAATCCAGGAGGTGCTTCTGCTTCCAAGCCATAGTAATAATTATCATATCCTCCTCCACTCGCCTTAATCCCTCTTCCGGATAGAATTGGTCTTTTGAAAATGTATAATTTCTCTCCAAAAAAGTATACCTTCCAGTCATTGACGAGGTCTGGAATAAACTGCTGAAGTACAAATTTTTTTCTATATACAGATTCTTTAATATACCCTTTGTGCTTTAAGGCTCTCAGCTGATCTTTGGCGTCCATCTTATAATTCCTGGGACTTTCTGATTTGATTTTTCTAAGGAGTTCTTTTTCTGATGATACGAGAGATACCCCTGTCCCTGATGCTCCTCCGGATGTTTTGAATACCACTGGATATTCTATAGTATCCAAATGCATTTCTATATCCTTAAGACTCCCAAAAACAACCGATTTTATATTTTCTGTGAGCTGGAGACTATCTCTGTATAATTCCATAAACACCTTGTTATTATTAGCTCTCAGGTGTTTATACTCCGGAATTACTTTTGCTCCTGATAATTCTAATGCATATATGATATCTTCTATATATGATTTATAGAGGTATCCTATATCCTCAGAAGAGGTGTAAATAATATGCTTATTCTTATACTCATTGGTTTTTAAGTCAATTTCATTCAGATATCTGTAATGAATTGTATACCCTACTTCTCTAAAGTAAGTAGCAAGTTTCTTTTTATCCATTCCGCTCCTGTATGGCGTATCAAAATGCTTGGACCCGAACTTACTTTTATAATCCATTAATGCTATAATCTCTTTCATATGTTTGTCATACTTTTTTAGAGTCCCTATAGAACTTATTAAGTCATCATGCTGACCGTAATATTGTAGCTGTTCCATATGTTCTCTTTGTTATTATTTATCGGGTTTCACTTTCTTTGTTAACAAATCAATGATCTCAACTATATTCATATCCATAGTGAATATATCAGGGGATTATGGTATCTGATTTCTCATACGTATTCTTTTTCTTTTTTCTTTTTTACAGATTGTATATTGTGTACTAATGATAAGCTCATCAGAAGAGCATCCCGCTCTTTCTCTACTGTGTAGGGAGATAGTTCTGTGAGCTGTTTTTCTATTTTTGCCAAATTAAAGTAAGGGACATCACTCAATGTTTTATACAGGGCTTGCTGATTACTTTTTATCCCTGATATAATCCCCAGATTATCCAAGTTTGTTTTGGTTACTTTGCGTTTCAATCGTTTGGTTAGAAAAGGAATCATAATGTTGTGATGATACCGCATCTCTCTAACATCAATAGGGCGATACCCTTTTCCTGTCATCTGATGGTAGATGGTCTCATTCGTTTTTTTGATAATATCTGCATAGAGATACTGTCCTTTCATCCTTTTTAGAGGGTTGTTGGTAAAAAAATCATTGTTCGCTCCTGCATATTGACTTTGCAATAGCTCTCTGATAAAATTAAAGTCTAAAAAAGGAGTCCTAACGGTGAGGTATTGCTGTTGTGCGACAATCCACTGTCCAAAAAACTTCCTGAAGGTCTCTTCAAAAACAAAAGAGTAAAACTGCTGATTGACAGAAAGCTCCTTAGGCAATCCTTTTTTATAGGCAATGATTTCTTCCAGTAGCTCTTTTAACTCCATAAGAAACTCATTTTTAACCAATACCTCCAATACAGGAGAATTTCGGAGTCTTTCTATTAATTCCTGCTCTCTTTCAATTCGAAAAACATCTGCTAATGCATGGGAAGTAACAGCTCCTGTTGTATGAAGTGCTCTAAATAACTCACTCCCTATAACACCTGAAATCAGATATCTGGATTCCTTACTCACTTGTCTGGCACTATACAAAAAATGAGCGTATAAAAATCCATTCCCCTGATATCCTGATGATAAATACTTTTGGGCATTTGCATAGTACTTATTGTTATAATAGTCTTCAGTTCCTAAATCAAAATAATGATATGGGATGCCTAATTCTTCGGCATTAAGCATTGGAATTCGCACATCGTCATTTTCTATTTTACCAAATGAAAAGGTTCTGAAGTTTTTGTTTAGATGTGTCGCACAACTAACCAGTGTTCTACCATCAAATCCACTGGTAAAAGCGATATTAAAAAAGTCATCAGGGAAATACGTCTTGACAGTATTGATAAACAAGTCACTCAATGTACCGGCAACCTTACTTCCTTCATTAGGGAAACTGGTAAATAGCCTTCTGGTTTCAAAATGTTTAATTACAGAAACGCTATTCTCCTGAAATGTCAAAAATGTATGACATGGCAATAAGTGAATTTCCTGGTATAAGGTTCTATTAAAAAAGCCATAGTTAAACAATAAACACTCCAGAATATATTTTTTATCAATCGTATATTCTGTATTTTTCCATTTCTGTATCCACGAAATTGAAGAAGAGAATATCGTTTTGTCCTTATGATAGAAAATAGGTAATATACTAAGGAAACTGCTGTACAATGATAGTCGCTCGCCTCTGATTACTATAGCATAAAAATTTCCTCTGCATCGGGGAATCGCATGGTCCTCCATGTCTTTGAGGTTTTCTATAGAGTCTATAAAATCGCCCAGAAGAATCACCTTTACATCATTGTATTCTATAATAGTATACGTATCATTTGTCATCAACTCCCAATGCCTGGATAATTGTATAGAAGTTCCTGAAAACACTTTCCTCTGATACGATTTTACTGAAGTATTAAAAAGAATAAATTCACCCATGATCCTCATTTTTAATTATAAAAGTCCTCGATTTGATAGTTTAAATACATTCCACATAAAAATGGCCAGAAAAATAAATCCCAAATACAGTATCCATTGTTGCTTTTTTCTTTTGTGATCGGCGATAATACCATCAGACATGAATACAATTAAAAACGGAAGGGATAAGATCTGGAATCTATCCTGAAATGAGATTCCTGATATTGCCAGAATAACGATATAGATAATCGAAAAGCTAAGTATAAAAATCGTCTCCCTATTACGTAGTTTAACCGCCCTATACAATCCAAGAAATACAAAGAAGTACAGACTATTCCTTATAATTTCATTCTGATAATGTGCATAAATCCCCAATTGCGCCTCTTCAAAATCCAAGACAGAAGGGAAAGGTGTTATAATTGCCCCTA
The DNA here is from genome assembly GCF_013365535.1 of Aquimarina sp. TRL1. NCBI lineage: Bacteria > Pseudomonadati > Bacteroidota > Flavobacteriia > Flavobacteriales > Flavobacteriaceae > Aquimarina > Aquimarina sp. TRL1. Next base: position 777,324 of record NZ_CP053590.1, read on the forward strand.
CAATTAACAAGGGGGCTATTAAGGCTGCTGCATAGGTAATCCCTCTATTTTTAGAAGCCGTGGATAATTCCGTTCCGAATTGATTCTTACTTGCTTCTATCAATGGTTCCAGATGTTTATCCATTGATAATGTATTGACCACATATATACTACCTGCAATAAAAATGGCTGTTATCAATCCTGAAAAGAAACGATATCGTTTCTTTTTAGTCTTATAAAATACCAACTGCATCAATACACAGCAAAAAAGTAGGGGCGCTAAAATTGTCCGGAAATAAAAAACAACTCCAAAATGGCATAAAATAATCAATACATACAGAAGTAAAAACCTGCTTTGATTGATAATTTTAGTTGTATAATAAGCTGTATTAACAATGAGAAATATCAAGACTGTTTCTTTAAGAAAAATTCCTCCAAACCATAATAAGGGAGGCATCAGCATGGTAATAACACCTGCCAGCCGAGCTCTTTTCTCATCATATGCAAAAGCTGTAATTTGATAGATTCTGACAACAGTAAAAGCCCCTATAAGAGCATTAAATATTTTGATAACCAGAATATTCTTCCCCAGGAAAGAATACAGGGTACCAATTAATATCGAAAACCCGTAATCGGCTTCACTTTTCCAGAAATAAGAAAGTTGCTCAAAGATATCATCTCCTCCGTGTATTGCATTTGCCACAATAACACCTGAGTAGTGGTAGTTCCAGGAATCTGACGCTGATATCTCCAGAGGTAAATTTGCCGGATCATAGAGCATTGTCAACCAATACATCCCTAATACCCCCAATAATCGATACAACAGACTATGCATAAATATCGACTGTTTGAAATGTGGTTGATGCTTCCAGGATTTATTATAAGCATATACTCCTAAAAAAAAGAACACAATAATCCCTACTCCTGTAAATAAAATTGGTAAAGGCATAATATAAGACGGAAAAAAGAGCATATGAAATAGTAATATGCTAAGTGCAAAGCATATTGATATGTCTGTATATCTTTTATTCCAATCCATTATTACACGATATAGTTTACTAAGTATTCTCTGGCAATTGTTTTTATCTGATAATGATTCTCAAAACATTTTTTGGCATTATCTGACAAGCGTTCTTTTTCTTTCTCCGGCAATGCGATATAACGTCTGATCGCATCACTCATTGAATCCACTTCCATGTCAGGGGTAATAAATCCGTTATAGTTTTCTTTAATAATATCTACTAAACCTCCTGCCGGAGTTGTAATAACAGGAACTCCCATTGACAATGCTTCTAATACTACAATGGGCATTCCTTCCTGTACGGAACTAACCACTAATGCATCTGTCTCTTTTAGAAAATCAGCTGCTTTTTCTTGCTCTCCGGCCAGAAAAACATTGGGTGCATTAATCGCAATCACCTCATCTGTTAATTGTTTATTTAGTGGCAATCCAACTTGCACGCACATTACTTCTGGATTTGTACCTGCGATCTCTTTAAAACTCTGGGATAGCAGCTTAAAGTTTTTATGCCGGTTTATATTACCAATCGCTAAAAACCGAACTCCTTTTTTAGGAACTTTAGAGAAGCTATTCCAGAAATCTTTAATTGCGACCATGTTCCTTTTAGGAATGTACGGATGAATTCCATTTCTGATTACTGTACTTTTCAATTTGGGATATGTCCGGCGTAATTCATTATAGATACTGGTTGTTACACATACATGCATTATTTTATTATTGAGATACCGGAGTCTGTTAACCCATACAAATACCTTTTTCCAGTTATCAAAGCTACTGTGAACCGTGTGTATATATTTTACATTTCTGTACAGACATGAAATAGCAAACACATAATAAAAAGGATTGTGTAAATGCACGTGAATTACCTTCGGTCCGATAGCATGGATATGCCGATATAATTCCATAAATTGCCGAATGGAATACTTCTTCTTCCACCCTAATGGAACGATCTTGATATCAGGATGTACATTTCGTATATAATTGCGAAGACTATTTGTCTGTCCCAGCAATACGATGGTTACTCTATTGGCTCGTACTTGTTCATTTGCCAACTGTACTACAAAGTTCTCGGCTCCTCCAATGTTCAAGGTCGATATGACATGTACGATATTCATACCTCTTGTGTCCCGTATATCCAGCTATCAACTACTTCATGTCCTGTGGTGTTATAAGTGACTAAAAAGCCATTGTTCTCTAAAAATTCTGCCATGGTTTTTTTGATATTTCGCTGATCATCAAACAAAAAGTCATGGCATGAAACGGCTATGTTTTTTGTAATTTTTATAGCCTTTTGCATTCCTTCTATCATCTGTAATTCAGACCCTTCTATATTGACTTTGAGAAAATCAATTGTATGAATATTTCGCTCAGTAATCAGGTGATCCAATGTTACCCCATCTACTGCAATCCCTTTAGCTTCCTTATTAACCGCATCTACCTGATAGGTGTCGGATTCTTCTATCCATACTTTTTGATTACTATCTGTTATCGCCAGATGCAAGTTCTCTGATATATCAATCTTATTCTTCTTACACAAACTTTCTAACCGGCTGTGACTGGCAGCACTTGCCTCTACAGAATATATTTGTCCCTGATGGGCTGTCTTTTCATAAAAATACAGGGTTTCTGTACCAATACCAGCTCCGATATCCAGAATAACATCTCCTTTTTTGGGAATATAATATTGGCAGGCAATGCGTTCTATACTGGCAAACAATTTATCTTTACTAAAGTTAAAATATGGTTTAGGTACTATATAGAGGTACTCCCCATTGTCTTTTAACCAGTACATATCATAATCCGGATCATATTCTACCTCATTTGTTTTATTCATCAGGATTTTACTGGCAAACTCCATTAAGGAGGCTTTCTTTTTCTTGTTTCTCAAAAAAAACATGATGATATTTAGCCCCCCAGCGATCCCTTTTTTAAGCATATTTTTCATTTCAAAAATGGTTTTATTTGGTTTGTGTTTTTTTTCATATCACCTTTGCTTCTTTATTTTGATTTTAATTTCTTCATAAGGATTTCCTGAATTTCCGTAAGTTCTCTGAACTTAAACACATAAGCGAGCACGATGTAAAATCCTAAATTCATAATGACCCCGACTACCAATTGTATAAGCCCCGAAGGCAGCCCTCTGCATATTAAAAAAGTTAATGCTCCAATTCCTACGCTAGTCATGATATAGGGAGCCAAATCTTTTAGTTGCTCTAATGCCGGATAATTAATATACTTGCGGGTATAGTAGGTATTGATAAAAAAGCCTACAAAGGATACTCCTACATATCCTATAGTCATTGGAATCAGTCCTAATCTATAGGTAAGTACAATTGCAATAACTGTCAATAGGTTTTTGATAAGTTCTAATCTCAAAAACAGATCAGAACGCCCTTTTGCATTGAGAAAATTGAGGTTGATATATTGCATCGGATGAAACACTATTTCTAATGACAATATCTGCAACAACACTACTGTTGGCAACCATTTTTCTGTAAGAAGTGTTTTGATTAATGGTTCTGCACAAAACAGTAAAATAACAATCACCGGGGCTAATAAAAAACCTGTGAGCCGAATACTTCTCACCATCAATAGCTTTACTTTGTCTTGTTCTTCAATAACCTTTACCATAATCGGGAAGGTTACATTTTGTAAAATTGAAGCCACTAAAGTAGCCGGGATTTGCTTGAACAAAGTAGCTCGTGTAAAATACCCCAACTCTTCTGCTTTGTATACTTTTCCTATAATAATAAGGTAGCAATTCTTAAAAAAGATCTTTACTAATTCCGAAAGCATGAGATTCCCTCCAAACCCGAACATACTCCTGAATGCTTTTTTATCAAAAATCAATAACGGTTTCCATCTGTTCATACTCCAATACATCACAGAGGTAACCAGTGTTCTCGTTACGTATTGATATACCAATGCCCACACACCATAGCCTGTCAATGCCAAAAATATCCCTACTATTCCTGAGACTATAATAGCAGCTATATTGACAACTGCCTGTGTCTTAAAGTTTACCTGAGTGGTCAACATTGCCTTATGTACAATAGTGGTAGAGATAATGACGATACTGACCCCTATGACTTTTATAAGTTTCTCTAATACCGGTTCTCCATAGAAATTGGCAATGAGTTTTGACGAAAAAAAGAGTATACTGTACAGTATTCCGCTTATCAATAGGTTAAAGTAAAGTATGGTAGAATAATCGCGCTTATTCACTTCTTTTTTTTGTACCAGAGCCGTATAAAATCCACTGTCAACAAGAGATTGAGAAACTGCCATAAAAATGGCAATCATCCCAATAAGCCCGTAATCTTTGGGCATAAGAATTCTTGCCAAAACCACTCCTAACCCAAACTGAATTAGTAAGGTGGTAAATTTATCGACACTACTCCACACCAGTCCATCTTTTGTTTTCTGGGTTAATGTGCTCACTGGTTTTCGTAATTTTTAATCATAATTATTTCATTCTAATTAGCGTTTTGATTACTCTTACTGACTTTATTGAGTATCAAATATTGCTACCGGATCAGGCGTATTGCTTCTCCAGGATTGGTTTTTTCAAAAACGGATGATAATCTCCTTTCAGGGATACAATTTCTGCCTCTCTGACATCATGGATAATCTCAATAGAAGGTCTGGCATCAACTAATCCATATCCCTCTCCTCTGAGGATGCCTTTATAGCTTTCTGTATGTAATTCTGTAAATCCGGTGCTAAACTCTATCGCATTACCATCTACTTCTATCGATCTGTAGGTGCGTTGTCCTTTTTCTTTTATCTCATTAGGGATATTCGCATAATCAATGGAAAGAAACCATCGGACTCTGGCTCTCTCTAATTCGAGATATCCAGCGGCAGAATCTTTTGTATGCAGATGTACTCTATTGTCCGTTACACCACCAAAGATCCAACATAACATATCGAAAAAGTGTACTCCAATATTGGTAGCGACACCACCGGATTTGCTAACATCTCCTTTCCATGAACTATTATACCAACTTCCTCTGGAAGTTAGATATGTCAGATCAATATCGTAGATTTTATCCTTGGGACCGTTATCGACTTGTTCTTTTAATGCCAGAATACTCGGGTGTAATCGTAATTGAAGAATGGTATGTACCCTATTTCCCGATTCTTTTTCTATATCTATCAAAGGTTTTATATTCCATGGATTGAGTACAAGTGGTTTCTCGCAGATGGCATCAGATCCCCTCCTAAGCGCCATACGAATATGGGAATCATGCAAATAATTGGGGGTACAAATACTCACATAATCTGTATGAATCCCTTTTCTCCTTTGTAGTTTTTCTATATGCCTATCGAATCGTTCAAATTCGACAAAGAAATCTGTATTCGGAAAATAACTGTCCAAAATCCCGACACTGTCAAATTTATCTAAAGCAGCTATCAAATTATTATTAGTTTCTCTTATCGCTTTCAGGTGTTTTGGTGCGATGTATCCTGCTGCGCCCATTAATGCAAAATTCTTTCCTCCCATATGATTTATATCTTAGTTACCAGTTCATTATTAATACGATATTGTTCTTTACTTTCCGGACATATTGCCAGTCCGTCGGCATTAAATTCCAGCCGGTGTCCATACTCACTCATCCACCCTATTTGTGTTGCAGGATTACCAACAACCAATGCATAAGGTTTTATATCTTTTGTTACTACAGCTCCTGCTCCTATAAAAGAGAAGGCTCCGATATCATGCCCGCATACTATGGTAGCATTTGCACCTATAGTAGCGCCTTTACCCACATGTGTTTTGCTATACTGCCCCCTCCTGTTTACTGCACTTCTGGGATTGGTTACATTCGTAAATACACAAGACGGTCCTAAAAACACATCATCTTCACAGGTTACCCCGGTGTACACAGAAACATTGTTTTGTATTTTCACATTATTCCCTAATACGACCTCTGGAGAAATCACTACATTCTGTCCTATATTACATCCTGCTCCGATATAGCAATTACTCATAATGTGTGAAAAATGCCATATTTTAGTTTTTTCCCCTATGCGGCAATCTTCATCCACTACAGCTGTATCATGCACGAAATATTTTACTGTTGTATCAATCATACTATTTCTATTTTTTTATTTATAGCTACATCCAGATGATGGTAGATACTGAGTGCTGAAAATGATTCGCATTTCCAGTACTGTTATTAATCAGGGCGAATTTTGCCAGGCTCATAAAATTGAATCGAACAGATTCATTTATTTTGAAATTAATTCCAAAACCAAAATTTAGCGTGACATTCATTGTACTGTCAAAAAAGCTTCCTCCTGCTCCTCCTGTAAGAAATCCATCATACCAGGAGTGACGCGGGTCTAAAAAGTAGTTGGTTGTATAATTCTTAAATAAAGCATCAATTGCCAGGTAATTTGTATTTACTGTATTCAATTCACTGTTAATCATTTTTCCCTGAGTAAACTCATTTAATGTCATGTTTAACTCTACTCCATAGTCATATTCAAATCGTTTCTCTCCTGATACTTTTATCAATCGGGAGATATTCCAATTATCCTCTATATTCAGCATCTGACTCAATTGGGTTCCGGAATTATCAACTACATTAAACCCAAGACCAAACACCCATGAATGTGATTCTTGTGCTCTTCCTTCGCATATGTACCAAAACATACACCCCATAAAAACAATTCGTATCCATTGCATATTGAATATTTATATTTCATTGAATAGAGATCTTTTATCAAAAAGATAAGCCCATTGAAATATCATCTGGTCACATATATTGATATGCAAACCGTACTAGTATGTATAGACAGAGATTTAGAAGTAGCGTATTGTTTCGGCTTCATCCCAAAAATAATTTTGAGCAAATCTTAACTATATTACATAGTACTATTATGTAATAGAAGCGATACTATCATGGGGATTGATACAAATTATTTCTTTAGAATTAACTAAACTACTATGGTTTAAAATTAACTATTATTTACTCGAAAAGTATACTGTTTTTCCTCAAACCTTATACTGCATATATTTATAAAACAACCACTTACTACACACAAAGCCTCCTATTCCGCATCTTTTATCAGCAAATAGCTCTTATATTTTCTCTGGAAAATTTCTTCTTTTTTTTAAAAAAACAAAAGAAACCCTTAGCTGATTCGTTGCATTTTTATTTCCTTTTTTAATAAAAAGGCACAGGCACCTTCTATCTAATATTATACATACTTTTTTTAGCTTATACATATCTATTACCTATGGCTAAAAGCGCTCATAAGAATTAAACATAATGGAAAGGTTTCTTTTATTTCCTTCTATTCTTTTTTTCCAACAAAAAAACAGTAACCATTTCAATAACAGCTACTGTCATCTATCAAAAAATTTTTATTTCCTGAATATGAATTGTCTATAAACAGGAATTATGTCGTACTATAAACATGCCTTTTTATACCCGGATTAGAAGTTTTGTCCATCACTGGATACTACCTGACTGGATACCTTGGTCGCTGCTCTGTTCTCTATGACCTGATTATACTGCCCTGCTAAAACATCTATTTGATTGACCAGAATCGGATATACTTCATGATTACCCAGGGTAGCATGTGCTTCGATATGGCGCATGAGAATCCGATAAGCATCTGTTGCTTCTTTTCGCAACTCTTTAATATCATATACCTGGTTTGCTGCAGTTTCTTCTACTCTTTCCAGATAGCTATGAGTAAATAATGTATTCGCTGATTTTAGTTCTGTGACCCAGGATTCTAAATGTAACCTCCGCACAGATGCTACCAGTTCTCGATCGTTTTCTAATTCATCTATAATATTATCCAGTGTTGCCGTTTCTTCCTGATAGCTCATCCGCTGAATACTGGTTCCATGTGCCTGTATCATAGAAAGAATGGCTCTTCCTGCTTCTGCTACTGCTGCTTTAAAATGATAAGTATATGCCTCTGCAAGGGTTTTTATCCCTACAATAGCTCTATCTCTTCGTTCATCTAATAAGATGATTTCCTGAGTAAGAGTGCTTCCTTTTTCTTGTTGAAAAGCAGCGTCTATTTTTTCTACTGGTGCTTCTAATGCTGCTTTCTGGGTCGTTAATTGTAATGTGTTTAGGTCTTGCTGAACTAATAAAGACAGTATGTCTTTCATGTACTGCAAAAAACCTCCATGGCGGAATCGGCTAAGATATGGAGTATTCATACTAAAAATATTTAAGTTAGTTATACATTATTTGATGACAACGCATCAAATTGTTTTTTAATTTAAAAACTAACTAGCACATTTTCAATATTTTAACACTTAATACATGTATGTTTTTTGCTTTTTACCACAAACCCTTCTTCTTCTTACAATAAAACCATCCTGCAATATGATGTTCTTCGTCATCAGGGCACAAAATATTCCTTCAGATAGGTGGAGCATATCAACAGGATACGAATCTCTGCTGCAGTTGTGTTATCCCCGTCGTCGGTGGACGAAACCTTCCTGCAGTCGTGCTGAAGCTGTCGTCGAACAATAAAATGATCTTGTTTTGATGCGGAGTGAATATTAGAATATGAATCTTCTGGCAATTTTTATGTTTTCTTAACAAATTTGGTAAGAATAACGATGTGCTGACCGTTTACTCTTCCTTCTATTTGTTCGGCATTATCCTGCACCAAAGAAATATTTCGAACAGCAGTTCCTCTTTTAGCCGTAAAATTAGCTCCTTTGACATTGAGGTCTTTTATTAACACAACACTATCTCCTGTCTGTAGTGTGGCTCCATTGCTATCAATATGCCGAATTGTATCTTCATCTTCTTTTCCTTCTCCGGTAGCTGCTGCCCAGGAAGCGGTTTCCTCATCCAAATACATCATATCTAGTAAATCCTGTGGCCAGCCTTCTGCCTTTAACCGATGTAGCAGCCTCCATGCCATTACCTGTACAGCGGGCACTGGACTCCACATACTATCATTAAGGCATCTCCAGTGATTCACATCCATGGTCTCCGGGATTGTAATCTGATCTGTACATACCTTACATGCCCAGATACTTGTATCGATCGTAGGCGTGCTTACCGGAGGAACTGCATATGCTGCTAATTGCTCCGTATTACCACATAATTCACAGCTGGCATTGCTTCGTTGCAGAAGCTCCTTATCTATCTTCGTCATATTTCCTATCGTAATGTTATTGATATCACTACAGATATCATAGCACAAAATGCAATAATACTATTTATCCTTTGAATTAAGAGGGATTAACTATTTTTTTTGCATGTGCTATCATCTCATCCTGGCAAGAAGCTCCTCTTGTTGTTTATGAGCAACTGGTAACTGCCAGTAAGATAGATTGCAGCTCCTTGCAAGTATCGATCATATAGGTAGGATTTTCTGCCTGCAAGGCTTCTTTTTTACGAAATCCCCAACTGACAGCAATACTGTCCATTCCTGCATTCTTAGCAGTTTGAATATCAACTTCCGTATCTCCGATCATTACAATATCTGCCATCGGTAGTCCGAACTTTCCTGCCAGGGCTATCGCTCCAGAAGGCTCTGGTTTTCTGTATTCCTTACTTTGCCCAATAACCATATCGAATCGTACCTCCGGGAAATAATGTTTAACACATGCAACAGCCAGATAATGAACTTTGTTCGTCAATACACCTAGCCGAACTCCAGATGATTTTAAGGAGATTAATGTTTCTCTGATGCCTTTATAGGCTTTGCATTTCTCAGTATAATGTTTTTCATACAACTCTTTGAAACGCTCCACCATAGGAGCAATATGATCTTCCGTTTGCTTTTCTGCTGGAAGCGACCTTTTGATAAGATTACGGGTTCCGGAACCTATAAAACTTTTGTAGTCATCTAATGTATGACCTGGAAATCCATACTCCTCCAATAATTGATTTACTAAATACCCGTAAAGATTAATAGTATTTAGCAGGGTTCCATCCAAATCGAACAGTACCCCTTGATACGTTTTTTTCATGATGATTGATTTATGATGATTGACTCATAGAACGTAAAGACGCTCTATATATTAGTACCCAAAGAAGAAAATTTGTTACTAGAAATATTGTAAGATTAATCGTTCTTTTCCTCTGCAAACCTAACAATCCCGCTACTCATCTATTAGTGAAAAAGTTAGCTATAAAAAAACACCTGAGATGCTAAAAGAATCTACAGGTGTTCTTGTAATATAAATGGTTGTTATATTAATACGCTAATAACTCCAATACTTTGGCTTTGACTTTTTCTGCCGATGGAATCATGGTTTGTTCCAGGGTACTATTTAATGGAATTGCCGGCATATTCTCAGATCCTATTGTCATCACAGGAGCATCCAGAGACTTGAAACATTCTTCCTGTATTTTCCCTGCTAATGCTCTGGCAAACGAATTATTACTAGGTTCTTCGGTAACGACAAGACATTTTTTTGTTTTTCGCACAGAGGTCATAATCGTTTCTTCATCGAGTGGATACAGTGTTCTTAAGTCTACTATTTCTACTACTTCTTTATAATCTTTTGTCGCTTGCAACGCCCAATGTACTCCCATTCCATAGGTAATTATGGTTAGCGTTTCCTTTTCTTCCTGCTCCCAAATACGCTGAACAATATTTGCTTTTCCAAAAGGTAGTACATAATCTTCTGCTGGTTCTATGGTTCTTGCTGCTTCTGTCCCTTTGACCTTGGACCAGTATAGTCCTTTGTGTTCTAGTATCACAACTGGATTTGGGTCGTGATATGCTGCTTTCATCAATCCTTTTAGATCCGCTCCATTACTAGGGTATGCAATCTTAATACCTCTAATATTGGTAATTACAGATTCTACAGAAGAAGAATGATAAGGTCCTCCGCTTCCATAGGCTCCGATTGGCACTCTAAGAATCATAGAAACCGGCCATTTTCCATTGGATAAATAGCACGAACGGCTAACTTCTGTAAACAACTGGTTTAATCCCGGCCATATATAATCTGCAAACTGAACTTCTACAATTGGTTTTAATCCTACTGCTGACATTCCTACGGTCGACCCCACTATAAATGCTTCTTGTATAGGGGTATTAAAGACACGTTCATCTCCGAATTTCTGTGCTAAGGTTGCAGCTTCTCTGAATACTCCTCCTAAACGTCCTCCTACATCCTGACCATATAACAAACAAGCTTTATCTTCTCTCATCAACTCTTCAACAGCAAATAAGGCACAATCGACCATTACCACCTCATCTTTATCCTTTGGAGCACGTTCTCCTGCTTCTTCTGTGATCGGTGTAGGAGCAAAGTCATGTGTAAATAAATCTTCTGGTTTTGGATCTTCTGCTTTCATAGCTTCTTCCAAATCCTTTTGCACGGTTTCTTTTGCCGAATTTTCTATAGCAACTACCGCTTCTTCTGTAAATCCATTATCCAATAGTTGTTTACGAAGTACCGGGTATGGATCACGTGTTCTGGCTTCTTCCAGATCATCTCTATACCATTCCATTCGCACACCTGAGGTATGATGGTTTAACAAAGGTACTTTGGCATGCACCAACATTGGGCGACGTTCTTCACGAATCACACGGATCGCTTCCTGCACCGCCAGGTAACTTTCTATAAAATTAGCTCCGTCAATAGAAATAGCATCCAACCCATTAAATCCTCTGGCATACTCAAAAGCATTTTGCGCTCTTGTCTCTGCTTCATTAGCAGAAATATCCCACCCATTATCCTGTACCAGGTATAAAATCGGTAGTTGCTTCAAAGCTGCCATCTGGAATGCTTCTGCGATTTCTCCTTCTGTTACAGAAGCATCTCCCAGAGAACAAACCACTAATGGTTTTTCTTTTATTTCTTTATCATCTATACCTACTAATTCTTTGTACTGTAATCCCAAAGCTACTCCTGTAGAAGGAATTGCCTGCATTCCAGTAGCAGAAGACTGATGTGGAATTTTTGGTTTATCCTCATCTCGTAAGCTCGGATGTGAATAATAGGTTCTTCCTCCTGAAAACGGGTCTTCTTTTTTAGCTAACAATTGCAACATTAACTCATAGGGGCGCATTCCTATTCCTAATAACATAGCGTCATCGCGATAATACGGAAAGGCATAATCCTGTGGTAATAACTGAAGGGCGGTAGCTATCTGAATCGCTTCATGTCCTCTGGAGGTAGCATGAACATATTTGGATACTACCTTAAAATTTTCTTCATATAGTTCTGCCATTGATTTTGCCGTACACAACATATCAAATGCCTTTTGTAGAACTTCTTTTGCAATTGTTTTTTCTGCTAACATCTCTTTATGTTTTGTATTTTGGGATGCTTATTTCATTTCGCATCTCCAAAAGGATTATTTTATTGACACCACCAAAGGGTATCATACCCCGAGGCTTGTCTTGAAATTGAAAATTTGTTTCCAACTAATGCCTCGTGGGCTCGCCCTGAGGTCGTTTGCTTTTTTATTCAGTTACCGGAATAATCCATCCATATGGATCTTCTTGTTTTTGCGCCTTGATTTCATTAATGGTATTCATGATATCTTCACTTACTGGGTTTTCTTCCGGTAATACCAATTCCTCATCTTTATATCCTATGGCCGCTACCATTGCAATTGCTACGGCAGTTCCTGTACCAAATACTTCTTCCAGCATTCCTTCTTTGTGATACCCTATCACCTCATCTATCGTAATTGGACGTTCTTCCACTTCGAATCCTTTATCTTTCAATAAAGTAATAACACTGTCTCTGGTGATTCCTTTCAGGATAGATCCGTCCGTACTCGGAGTTATGAAACGCCCTCCTATCTTAAAGAAAATATTCATGGTTCCTACTTCCTGAATATATTTATGCTCATTCGCATCTAACCATAATACTTGATCAAAGCCTTTGGCTTTAGCTTTTTCGGTAGGAACAATCGCTGCTGCATAGTTCCCAGCTGCTTTTGCTTCTCCAGTTCCTCCATTTGCTGCACGGATATAAGTGGTCTCTGCAAATAATCGTATTTTTTTTGTAAAAAATGGTCCGGCAGGAGAACAAATCACAATAAATTTATAGCTGGTTGCTGCTCGCATTCCTATAAAAGGTTCATCGGCATACATAAACGGTCGCAGGTATAAGGCACTTCCTTCTTGAGGAGGAATCCATCCTTTCTCTACAGCTACCAATTGCTTTACCGCATCCACAAATAAGGTTTCAGGTATTTCTGGCATTCCCATTCGATCCGCACTAAGATTAAGTCGTTTGGCATTGTCCTCTGGTCTAAATAACAAAGGGGTATTATTTTTTCCAACGGTTGCTTTCATCCCTTCGAATATTGCTTGCCCATAATGCAATGCCATTGCTGCCGGATGTGTAGGAATTAATGTTAATGGTTCTATTCTGGGGTTTGTCCATTTTCCATCTTCATACTCACAGATAAACATATGATCTGTGAATGTTTTCCCTAAGGGGATATTATCAAAGTCAACGGTCGCTAAACGAGAAGCCTCTGTTTTTGTTATCGTAATGTTATGTCCCATGTCAAAATATTTTAGTATTCCCTAATCAAGAGAAAGGATGTTATTTTCTTTTTCTGATATTGATCTGATAGAAAAAGAAATAACAGATTTATGCGTACTTCTTTTATATCTCTTGTTTTCTTGCCTTATGTACTCACTACGTGAGCTCTTGATGTTTCCGAGTGGTTTCAGTTTATTTTACTCCCTCGGAACATTGTATTTATATTGTTCTATTGCTGTCAAACGCTTCTAACTCATCTCCTATTTTTCGCAGAAAAGAACCTCCCAGGTACCCATCGACAATTCGGTGATCAAATGATAAAGAGAGGTACATCATACTTCTGATAGCGATTTGATCTTCTCCTTCGGGAGAGGTAATAACCTCAGGCCTCTTCTTAATAATTCCCATGGCTAAAATAGCAGCCTCTGGCTGGTTAATAATAGGAGTTCCCATCAAACTTCCAAAGGTTCCTACATTAGATATCGTAAAAGTACTTCCTTGGATTTCTTCCGGTTTTAAAGCATTATTTCTGGCATTATTCGCCAGGTGATTTACATTTTTAGCCAGCCCCAGTAAGTTTTTCTCATCTGCATTTTTTACTACCGGCACAATTAGGTTTCCTGTAGGAAGAGCTGTTGCCATTCCTATATTGACATCCTTATGCACTATAATTTTGTTTCCATCCAGAGAGGAGTTAATCATAGGGTACTCTCGAATCGCTTTGGCTACTGCTTCTACAAAAATTGGAGTGAATGTTAACTTCTCTTCGTATTTCTCCTGAAAATCTTTTTTGACAGCATTTCTCCAATTTACCATATTGGTTACATCTACTTCTATATAACAGGTTACATGCGGTGAGGTATGCTTGGAATACACCATGTGATCGGCGATCATTTTTCGCATTCGGTCCATTTCTATGAGCTGATCTTTTCCTTCTACATAAGAAATAGGAGGAGCATTATAAGTACTAACGGGACTCTGAACTGTAGGTTGCGGTCTGCTTGCTACCGGATAGGTTCGGTTTTTGAGGTATTGCATCACATCACTCTTACACACACGACCATCTGTTCCTGTCCCTGGAATACTGTGGAGCTCTTCTATTGTAAGATGCTCTTTTTGTGCAATACTGATGACTAATGGTGATAAAAAACCATTGGTATTAGAACTTCCTGAATTTTTTACAGCAAAACCTTCGGATGCTACCGTTACCTTTTTTATTTCTTCTTTTTCCTCTGCAACTATTGTAGGAGCAGTAGTTGTTGTTTTTGCAATTCCTTCTGTTGCTTCTGCATCTATTATGGCGATAACTTTTCCTACTTCCACTACTTCATTTGCCTGATGCAAAATCTGCTTTACAACACCACTACAGGGAGCTGGTACTTCTGAATCTACTTTATCAGTAGCGACCTCTAAAAGTGTTTCTTCTTCTTCAATATATTCTCCTTCTTGCTTCAGCCAATTAATTATGGTTGCTTCTGATATACTTTCGCCCATTTTAGGCATCTTCAATTCAATCAAAGCCATCTTTATTTTCTTTATGAACTAACGTTCGTTAGTTGTTTTGTTGTAAAAATACGAAATCTTTTATCTTCTTTTGCTAGCCCTTTGTGTTAGTAAACACATAGCGCTCACGATCCTTTTATCAGGATTGCACATAGTGCCTGTTATCTTTTACCAACCGGCACTATGTCCTGTATTATTTAACTATGCTAGTGTTTCCAGTGTTTTACCATTAAAACTATGGTTAATCTGGTCCCACAATGCAATTCTTTTTTCTAATGCTATACGGCTATAGTGAATTGCTTCATTCCATTTCTCTTCATCATCTCCACAAAGCTCTTCCACCATCTTCAGGCTAATGGGACCATGTTCATCTCCATCCAGCTCTATATGGCGTTCTAAATAATAGATTAGCTTTCCTATAGATGTATTATTGGATTGTTCCAGTCCTTTTACAATTCCAATAAACATATCCGGGATAAGATCTTCTCTTCCAAAGGTAAAAACGGCTGCGATTACATGTGGTTTTTTTGTAGCCAATACATCAAAGGTAAAGGTTACAAAATCTTGAACAACCACATCTGCCCTCACTTTTCTCAATGCGTTAGTCACGGTTTCTCCTGCTTCTATCTCTCGAATAAAACGTGTGATCTGAACCGTATCTGCATTGATTTCTTCCATTGCTTCTAGATACATTTCATAATGACTCATTGGAGTTCCTGTCGCATCAATATCGCTTTCTTCTCCATGTACAATTTCATTAATAAAACGCCTTGTTACTGGGTTATCCGAAGGAACCCATGGGACACGTGTGCATGTTAAATGAATCTGTAATCCTTTTAGCAGCGACATAAAATCCCATACAGCATATACATGATGTTCTGTAAATAACCGTATATCTTCCAGATCTTTTACGCTAGTGTATAGTGGGTGTGCTGTTAGCTGTTCTCTCAGTGGATCTAATGTTTGAAGTACCTTATTAATCATAGTTTTCTAATTACATTCGACGTCCTATTCTTCTATTTTTGTTCCTTAAATTCTTCCAGTGTTTTATAAAACTCTTCTTGCTTTGGTCTTGATTTCGGTATTTCTCTTAATGGTTCTACCGCTTTAAGACTATTAAAACAATCTTCCGGTAACTGCTGATACAATCGGGTTCCCTTGGTTTTCCATGCAATCATTTCATCAGACACCTGCTTGATTACTTTTGCTGGATTTCCTACGATAAGGCTTCTTTTTTCAAAAACACTTTTTGCTTTTACAAAAGACATTGCTCCAACAATACATTCATCTCCTATTTCTGCATCATCCATAATCACTGCATTCATACCAATCAGGCAATTCTTCCCCAGGTTTGCTCCATGAATCACTGCCCCATGTCCTACATGTGCACTTTCACTGAGTACAATCGATTTCCCGGGAAACATATGTACCGTACAATTTTCTTGTACATTTACTCCATCTTCCAGCACAATTTCTCCCCAGTCTCCACGGATTGCAGCTCCGGGTCCAATATAACAGTTTTTCCCGATAATTACATTACCAGTAACAGCTGCTAACGGATGTACAAAACTACTTTCGTGTATCACAGGGATATACCCTTTAAACGCATATATCATCTCCTACCCTTATTCGATTAGAACTTTAAAAAACTATCCTATATAAGATACTACTTTTTTATTTAAATCGCTTTAATGTTTCTTTTGTGAATTCTGATAACACTAAACGCCCACTGATAACAGCTCTTTCCGCCAGCAAAGTGTCCCAATGCTCTGTCCCTTCCCAAAATGCTGCTTTCATATCCCGCATAGCTTCCGGGTTATAGGTACAAAGATGGGCTGCAAATTCATTTACAGCGGTATCTAAAGCTTCGATATCTTCATATACATGGGTATATAATCCTTTATCTCTAGCCCACTCTGCACTATAAAATGTATTTGCATCGATTGCAATTTGTGTCATGGCAGATAATCCTATTTTTCGTTCTACTGCGGGACCTACTACAAATGGTCCTATCCCTACATTAAGCTCACTTAGTTTTATAGCTGCATATTTTGTTGCCATACAATAGTCTGTAGCTGATGCCAGCCCCACTCCTCCTCCAACAGTTTTGCCTTGTACCCGACCAATAATAAATTTAGGGCACGTACGCATCGCATTAATAACATTAGCAAATCCTGAAAAAAATACTTTTCCGGTTTCTGCATCATTAATATTAATCAACTCTTTAAAACTGGCTCCTGCACAGAATGTTCTATCTCTTCCACTTTTAAGAATAATTACTTTTATAGCATCATTCTTACCGGCTTCGGTAATTGTTTCTGCCAATTTTGCCAGGATATCTCCAGGTAATGAGTTATGTGCTGGGTGAAAGAACTCTATGGTTCCTATTCCATTTTCTTCTGTTATGGTTACATATGGTTGTGTCATACGATATGTGATATATAAAAGCTATTGTATTTTGATAATAAAAACACAATAGCTTTTTTCAAAAAATTATTTTTCTTCTATTAATCCGAATTGTACAAAATGGTGATTAAAGTGTTTGGTATGCAATAGTTCCCACTCAAACTTATTCAGTGCACCAAAAACTACGTTTTTAGTAATTGCTTCTGGATTTTCTTTAAAAAATTCCTTGTAAGCATCATATGCTTCTAACAAACTGTTTTTAGCGCTATCCAAATCTTCATGGACCAAATCTTCTAATCCTTCTTCTTTGGACAATGGAAATTTATGTCCTTTCGGCATAGATACATGGTTATAAACCATTTCCTGTACTTTATCTAAATATTTCTCCGGAGTAGCTACTTCAAAATTACTGATTTCTCCTGTCGCTATCCGTAGTGTTTTTTCTAAATGTTCTAACATATGCTGAGGGGTCATGATCCCCCATTCTGCGGTAGATTCTTCTGTTAATTGCGCCAAATAAGAGGTGATTGTTTCTCTATTGATCGGTACAAACGGGGTTTTCTTCTGAACCATTGTCAGAATTGTGGCTACTGCCGCCAGTTCATCTTCTTGATCAAAAACTTCTACAAACCATTTTGCGATCCCGCTAGGTAATTCCTTTCCTCTGTGATCTCTATCAACTTTCTCTTTACAGGTTAATCGTACATATACGGTATCGTTATGATAAATCGGTCTTAAGAAACGACATTCCTCTAATCCATAATTCGCTGCTACAGGTCCTTTATTTGGATAAACAAATAATCCTGCTGCTGCTGCAAGGATAAAATACCCATGTGCTGTTCTCTTCTCAAAGATACTTCCTTCTAGAGAAGTAATATCTGTATGCGCATAAAAATGATCCCACGTCAAGTTCCCAAAATTGATTATATCTGTATCTGTGATAGTACGTTTATGGGTTTTGATAGACATTCCTGCTTCTATATCCTCCCAATAATATGCAAATGGGTGCTTATCTGTTTCCTTATATGCTGCATTTGCCTGATATATTCCGGTTACTTCTGTTAAAGTGGTAGGAGTTCCCTGAATAGCACAGCGCTGCATATAATGCTTCACTCCTCTCATACCTCCCATTTCTTCTCCTCCTCCGGCTCTTCCCGGTCCTCCATGCGTAAGCATTGGTAACGGGGATCCATGTCCCGTACTTTCTTTTGCGTTCTCCCTGTTCAAGACCAAAATACGACCGTGATGAGAGGCGGCTCCTACAATATAATCTCTTGCCACTTTATCATCATAGGTAACAATGGAAGATACTAAAGACCCTTTTCCTTTTTGAGAGAGTGTAATCGCGTCTTCTATTGTATCATATGGCATAATCGTAGCTACTGGACCAAAAGCTTCTATTTCATGGGCTCCACTATTTTCAAACGGATGGTCTTCTCGTAATAAAACCGGACTTACAAAAGCTCCTTTGGATGCATCTGCCCCTATCGTTTCAATCGTATCCAGATTACCATAGACAATTTCTGCTGTCTTAGCAATCTCTGACACATTATTTCTAAAACTTGCTACCTGAGCTGCACTTGCTAAAGCTCCCATTCTAACTTCTTTTAGTCTTGGGTCTCCTATAGTTACTTTATCTAACTGTTTTCCTAGTGCAATTTGTACATCTTCAACTAAATCAGAAGGTACAATAATACGTCGAATTGCAGTACATTTCTGTCCACATTTCACTGTCATTTCTTTTCTCACCTCCTTGATAAACAAATCAAACTCTGGAGTTCCCGGCACGGCATCTTTCCCTAAAACAGAAGCATTTAGAGAGTCCGCTTCCATTGTAAAAGGAACAGATTCTTCTATTAGTCTAGGATGTGCTTTTAGTATTCTTCCTGTATGTGCTGATCCGGTAAAAGTAACAACATCCTGAGAAGTTACTGTATCTAATATTGAGCGTGTCAATCCACTCAGTAATTGCAGTGCACCTTCTGGCAATATCCCAGAGTCTATAATTACCCGAACCACTGCTTCTGTCAGATATGCTGTTTGTGGAGCTGGTAATACTACTGCCGGCACTCCTGCCATCCAGTTTACCGCACATTTTTCCAACATTCCCCATATTGGGAAGTTAAATGCATTAATATGTACAGCTACTCCTGTTTTTGGCACCAAAATATGATGTGCCATAAAACGTCCTCCTCGTGATAAATCAATCGGATCTCCTTCTACATGAAAGGGCTGATTAGGAAATAGCTTTCGCAGTGATGCATTGGCAAATAGGTTTCCAAAACCTCCTTCTATATCTATCCAACTATCGATACGAGTAGCTCCGGTACGGTAACTTAATTCATAAAATTGCTCTTTTCTCTTTGTCAAATACAAGGCTAGCTTTTTCAGCATATTTCCTCGTTCCTGAAACGTCATTTTGCGCAATACTTCTCCTCCTTTGGTTCTTCCATACTCCAAAGCTGAAGGCACATCCAATCCTTCTGTGGTTGACAATGCGATTAACTCTCCGGTTATAGCATCTACCATAGGAGTTCCTTCTCCGGTACCTGCTACCCAATGCCCATTTATATAGTTTTCTAGTTTTTTCATGCGTTTACAATCTTGTTATCTGATATTCACCAAAAATATTTTTACCGGTTCCCCTGTGACTACAAGTTTACATTTTCTATAATAGCTGCATACCCCTGCCCTACTCCAATACACATTGTAATTAAAGCATACTTCTTTTGTTGCTCTTGTAATTCCAGCGCAGCTGAATATGCAATTCGTGTTCCTGTTACTCCCAGTGGGTGTCCGATTGCTATTGAACCTCCATTAGGGTTAATTCTAGGGTCATTATCTTCTAAGCCCCATTCTCTGATACAGGCTAATGCCTGAGAAGCAAAAGCTTCATTCAATTCGATAATGTCAATATCATCCATAGTCAATCCTGCTTTTTCTAATGCTTTATTAGAAGCTTGTACAGGACCTATTCCCATGATTCTAGGTTCTACCCCAACTACTGCAGAACTTACAATTTTAGCCATTGGCTTTAGTCCGTATTTTTTTACAGCTGCTTCAGAGGCTATGATGGTTGCTGCTGCTCCATCATTTAACCCTGAAGAATTTCCTGCTGTTACACTTCCATCTTTCTTAAATGCAGGACGTAACTTTGCTAATATTTCCGGAGTAGTTGTCGGCTTGACAAACTCATCTGCTGTAAATTGAATCGGATCTTTCTTACGCTGTGGGATTTCTACCGTTGTAATTTCTTTTGCTAACCTCCCCGATGCTTGTGCTTTACTGGCTTTCATCTGACTCCAATATGCAAAGGCATCCTGATCTTCTCTGGAGATCCCATATTTTTCGACCAGATTTTCTGCAGTATTCCCCATTCCGTCTGTACCGTATAAATCATGCATTTTTTTATTCACAAAACGCCACCCAAAACTAGAGTCATACATTTTTGAATCATTTCCATACGCAGAGGAAGGTTTTGCTATAACGTATGGTCCTCTGGTCATGTTTTCTACTCCTCCTGCAATAAAAACATCTCCATCTCCTGCTTTTATAGCTCTATTGGCATGGATAATTGATGACAGTCCAGAGCTACACAATCTATTTACTGTTTCTCCTGGAACTGTAAAAGGTAACCCTGCCAACAATAATGACATTCGTGCTACATTTCTATTGTCTTCTCCTGCTTGATTCGCACATCCCATAATTACATCATCATATGCTTCTTTTGGGATACCAGGGTTGTTTGCCACTAGTTTTTCTATCACTAAAGCTCCTAAATCATCTGTTCTAACAGCTGATAATGTCCCTTTATAACTACCTATTGGAGTTCTTACTCCATCGATGATATATGCTTCCATGTTTTTTATGGTTTAAAACTGTAATCGATGCTTCTACAAAAAACGTCCTTCCTTATATCTGCTTTCTATTACTGTTATTAATTCCAGTCAACCGTTTCTACATTCCGATTAACTGTTACTTATATTGATCTTATTTTACGCTATAATAGAGTTTCTAATACTCTGGGAGATGCAGAAACACAAAAACTCATATCTATTCCCAGTCTTTGGATGTTCTGTACACCACTCCTTTAAAAAGAGCAACGATTTCTTCTCCTCTTTTTACTTCTACCACATTAAAACCTACTCTGGTTTTTACGATATCCGTAACGGCTTCTGCTGTTATGTAATCTCCTTCTTCCAAAGCTTCAATATGATTAATCGATGTCTCTATTGAGACGGCATATTTTCCATGTGTATTTGCAGAAAACCCAAAGGCTGTATCCGCCAAACTATACGAAATTCCTCCATGAGCTTTTCCCATACTATTAAGCATTTCTTTTCGTATGGTCATTCCTACTTTGCATCTTCCTTTTTCTACTGATAACACTTCTATTCCCAACCATTGACTAAAGGGATCTAAGCTTAACATCTTATGCGGAATCTGAATCCCTGTTATTGGCGTTTCTTTATTAGTATTCACTATTCTCCATGTTTTGACTGAAGGTGGTTTTGATATGCCTGTAGCATCTTAGCCAACTCCGTTACTTCCATTCTGTTTTTTTCGTCCTGCTCTGCCGAAATATATCCTCGCAACTTCGCTTTGGTACTACATACAATACAATCATGTGCTTCGTCATATGCCAATTGAAGGCAGGTCATAAATTCAATAACATCATTACTCATAGCTCCATTTGCTATATTTACTGCGAGATCATCTGCTGCTTTGCTAAAACGCGCTGTTAACAAATGAAGTTCTTCTTTTGGAAAGGTTTGTATTTGTTTATAAACAGCTTCTCCAAAATCTATTGCTTTGTCATAGATAGTCAGTTCTTCAAACTTGAATTGAAATTCGCTTTTCAATGGTGTATTTTTTTTAATTTGTATTAGTTAAAAAAGGTAGTCTTCTCTCTTTTCATTTTTCTAAGTAACGGACTACATCTGTATCTATCTTCTCGATATTCATCATATAATGCATCTAACTGATGAACACACCAATCAATTCCTTTCTCATCTGCCCAGGCTAACAATCCTTTTGGATAGTTCACTCCTTTTGTCATAGCATTATCTATATCTGTTGCAGAGGCGATATTCCAGAACAATGCATCGGCTGCTTCATTAATCAACATAACCAATACTCTGTCAAAAATTTGCCGAGCTAATTGCGAATCCTCATTCGGGCTTGCTTTTTCTGCCCCATCTGTATATTCATAATACCCCTTTCCTGTTTTTCTTCCTAGATACCCTGCTTCTGATAATCGTTTTTGTGTAAATGAAGGTTTGTATCTCGGATCATTATAGAATGCTTTAAACACAGTTTCTGTTACTGTATAATTCACATCATTACCGATAAAGTCCATTAGTTCAAAAGGACCCATTCTAAATTTCCCCAATGTTTTGAGGCTGGCGTCTATCGTTGCAAAATCGGCAATTCCTTCTTCGTATATCCTCAATGATTCTCCATAAAAAGGACGAGCTACTCTATTGACAATAAAACCTGGGGTATCCTTGGTTACCGCCACTACTTTTTTCCACCCATTGATTACCTCAACAATCTCTGAGGTTACTTCTTCAGAAGTCTGAACAGCTGGAATTACCTCTACCAGTTTCATCAACGGAGCCGGATTAAAAAAGTGAATTCCGATACATCGTTCTGGTTTTTTTAGTGAAGAAGCAATTGATGCAATTGACAGCGAAGAGGTATTGGACGCTATTATAGCTGTATC
Source organism: Aquimarina sp. TRL1 (assembly GCF_013365535.1). Classification (NCBI taxonomy): domain Bacteria; kingdom Pseudomonadati; phylum Bacteroidota; class Flavobacteriia; order Flavobacteriales; family Flavobacteriaceae; genus Aquimarina; species Aquimarina sp. TRL1. The sequence continues at coordinate 800,418 of NZ_CP053590.1, forward strand.
CGATACATAGGTTTCTAATTCTGAGAAAACTTTTTGCTTAATATCCAGATTTTCGATAATTGCTTCAATTGTAAGATCTGCATCTCCTAAATCTTTTAGGGTAGATACATAGGAAATATTCCCCTGAATCCTCATTTTTTCTGCTTCATCGATTCGTCCTTTAGTCACCAATCGATTTAATATATTATCAAGTGCATTCTTACTTTTATCTAATGCTTCTGGTTTGGTATCATATACTTTTACAGAACAACCTGCTGTAGCAGCTACTTGAGCAATACCACTTCCCATTGTTCCTGATCCTATTATTCCTACTTTTTGTATCATATATAGGTATACTGTAAATTATAAAGACATCACAATAATCATGATGTCTCTTTTGGTTTTATTTTCCTTTAAAATTAGGTCTTCGTTTCTCTATAAATGCGGCAACTCCTTCTGCATAATCTTCACTTTCTGCTGCGGTTATTTGCAGCTCTGATTCTTTTGCTAATTGTGTTTCCAGGTCATTTACCATCGACTGATTTAATAAATCTTTAGTGAAGCCCAGCGCTTTTGTCGGCATCAACGCCAATTTTGAGGCTAGTTTATGTACTTCTTCTTCAAAGGTATCGGCAGAGAATACTTTGTATAACATTCCGAGTTTTTCTGCTTCTGAGGCATTTACTTTATCTCCTAACATCATTAATGCAGAAGCTTTCTGAAACCCAATTAATCTGGGGAGAAAGAATGTTCCTGCACTATCCGGAACCAATCCTATTTTACTGAAAGCCTGAATAAATGAGGCTTCTTCTGTTGCTACCACAATATCACATGCTAATGCTATATTAGCGCCTGCGCCTGCTGCCACTCCATTGACTGCGGCTATGATTGGTTTTTTAATTTTTCTGATTCGGGTTATAATCGGATTATAATGCTCTTCCAGGATTTTTCGAAATCCCGGATTTAATTCCGGAGAAGTAACTTCTTTTAAATCCTGACCTGCACAAAATGCTTTACCACTTCCTTTTACCACTATTGATCTCACATCAGCATTCTCTTCACATTGATCCAGTACTTCCTGAAACAATAATGCCATTTCTCTATTAAAACTATTGAAGGCCTCGGGTCTGTTTAGTGTAATCGTTGCAACATTATTATCAATTGCAATTAGAATTGGCTTGCTCATATATTTTTAAAAAATTAATTCTTCTTATAGAATTGTATATATTTATTTTAAACATTTAAAATAATCAAATGGCTCCAGGCAATCCTGACATTGAAATAATGCCTTACAGGCGGTAGAACCAAATTGACTTATCATTTTTGTATTTAATGATCCACAATGGGTACATTTCACTACTTTTTTCCCTCCCAGAAGGGCCTCCTTATCAACTGCTGCTTCTAACGGGGCTGCAATTCCATATGCTTCTAATGCTTTTCTTCCTCTGGGAGTTATCCAGTCTGTAGTCCATGCCGGAGCTAATACCAGAGAAACGACTGCTTTTTTATTTTCTTTGGCAAAAGCTGCTGTAATATCATCCCCTATTACATCCATTGCCGGACACCCGCTATAGGTTGGTGTTATTTTTACATGTACCGTATCATCGATTATCTTGGCGTATCGAACTACTCCCATATCCATAATAGAAAGAACCGGAATTTCGGGATCAGACACTTGTTCCAAAATTGGAACTAATTCGGGTGATATGTCTTGTTCTAATTCGATAATCATTCTATTTTACTCAGCTTGTGAGGTTCTATCGCGTTATATGCCTTATATCCATGGTTGCTTTTTCTGGCAACCTTATAGCTCATTTGTTTCCTATACAGTGTCTCCTGTGTTCACTACCAAGGTCGTTTATTACCACTTCATATTAGGATAGGTTCGCTGCATATATTGCATGTCCGAAAGTAAGTACCCCATATGCTCTGTATGAATTCCCTGCTTTCCTCCTTTTTGAAACCATTTAGATTCTGGCACTTCCAGAGTAGCTTCTTCCAGAATTTCTTTAACTGTTTCGTAATATGCTCCTTTTAACCTGGATACATCGACTCCTATTCCTAAGGTTACTGCTTTTTCATCCTCTTTAGTCATATGGAACAATTCATCTGTATATGTCCACAAATCATTCACTGCATCTTGCACTTTTTGATGACTAATGACTGTTCCATCTCCAAGTCTTTTTATCCAATCAGAAGAAAATCGCTGGTGATAGCTCACTTCTTTGCTACTTTTTTTGGCGATAGCTGCTAAGGTTGCGTCATTGCTTTTTTCTAATTCAGCTAACAGCATTTTATGAAAAACATCAAAAAAGAATTGGCGTGTAATCACATACCCAAAATGTGTATTGGGTTGTTCTACTAACAATACATTTTTATATTGTCGTTCTGTACGTAAAAAGGCAATATCGTCTTCTGTCTTATCTTCTCCTGATAATTGCGCCACATACTGATAATAGCTTCTGGTTTGCCCTAATAAATCCAATGCAATATTAGATCCTGCAATATCTGTTTCCAGACTAGGTCCGTGACCACATAATTCTGATAATCGTTGTCCCAGAATTAAAGAATTATCTGCAATTCCTAAAATGTATTGTATGATCGTTTCGTTCTCCATTATTTACTTTTTTACTCGATATTCGAGAATTTAAATGCTCCGGGGCTTGCCTCGAAATGAACATTCTTCCTAGTTATAATACCTCGTGTATTCTCACAGAGGTGGGGTTTACTATGCCTGATGAAAGTTTACAATTGTAAAAAAAGCTTCTCAAAATAAGCATACTTATACAACTTCCTTACTATTTATAAACCGTTTATTGGGGCATTCTGACCAACCAACGTTTACTACATATGTTTTACTTCATCTGGTAAGTCATAGAAAGTAGGGTGTCTATACACTTTGTCCTGAGCTGGCTCGAATAACTCTCCATTATTTTCCGGGTTAGAAGCCGTTATATCCTTAGATTCTACTACCCAAATACTCACACCTTCGCTTCTACGGGTGTATACATCTCTCGCATTTTCCAACGCCATTTCTGCATCTGCAGCATGTAAGCTTCCACAATGACGATGTTCCAGTCCATTTTTACTTCTTACAAACACTTCCCAAAGAGGCCAATTTTTCATCTGATTATTTTTTTAGTCATTTCTAAGTAAATGAATCCATCTACTTATTTTCTTTATTTTTTAAAAAAGGTATATCTCTTTTTTATCTACTGATTATATTGCTTTCTGAAGGTTTCTATTCTCCTTTTTTTCTGCGTACGCTACTGCGGCATCACGCACCCATTCTCCTTCTTCCCAAGCATTGACTCTATCTGCCATCCTTTTTTTATTACAAGGACCGTGACCTTTTACTACCTGCCAGAATTCATCCCAGTCTATTTCTCCAAAATCATAATGCCCTCTTTCTTCATTCCATTTTAGGTCTTCGTCAGGAATGGTCAATCCGATCAATTCTGCTTGTGGTACTGTCTGATCAATGAACTGCTGACGTAGTTCGTCATTGGTCTTTCTTTTTAGCTTCCATTTCATGGATTGCGCCGTGTGAACAGATACATCATCTGTAGGTCCCAACATCATTAATGAAGGCCACCACCAACGGTTTAATGCATCTTGCGCCATTGCTTTTTGCTCAGGAGTTCCTTTGGCCAATGTAAGCATGATCTCGTATCCTTGTCTCTGGTGGAAACTTTCTTCTTTACATACTCTGATCATTGCTCTGGCATATGGTCCATATGAGGTACTACATAATGGTACTTGATTAATAATAGCTGCTCCATCTACTAACCATCCAATAGCTCCTATATCTGCCCACGTCACTGTAGGGTAATTAAAGATACTGGAGTATTTTGCTTTTCCAGAGTGCAATTGTTCGTATAATTCTTCTCTTGATATCCCCAATGTTTCGCAAGCACTATACAGATATAAGCCGTGTCCTCCTTCATCCTGTACCTTCGCTAACAATGCCACTTTTCTTCGTAAAGAAGGAGCCCTGGTAATCCAATTCCCTTCCGGAAGCATTCCTATTATCTCAGAATGTGCATGCTGAGAAATTTGACGGATATGTGTTTTGCGATACTTTTCGGGCATCCAATCCTTAGGTTCAATTTTTTCATCCCGGGCAATTTTTTGCTCGAAAAGCTCTTCTAAGTTCTTAATCTCTTTTTCACTCATAACACCAGGTTATTTAGATTATTCGATTTTATTTTTTTCAGAAATGCACCTATCCATAGCAGGTACTATTCATTTTACCTTTTTTTGATCTGGTCAAAATAGGTTACACATCAAAATCAACCACAACATTTTCTGCAGTTGGTACTGCCTGACATGATAGCACAAGTCCTTTTTCTACTTCATCTTTCTCCAGTGCGTAGTTGATTTTCATTTCTACAGTTCCTTCTACGACCTTACATTTACAGGTACTGCAAACGCCTCCTTTACATGCAAATGGAAGGTCTGCTCCTGCTGCAAGAGCCCCATCGAGAATATTATCGTGTTCATCATCCATGGCGAAATGAAATTCTTTCCCTCCATCAATGATGGTTACTTTTGTTCCTTCGAATTTTTGTTCTGCAATTTTAGCTGCTTTTGCTTTATCTGCATCACTTCCTCCGGTAAAGAATAATTCGTAATGAATTTTCTCTTTGGGCAATCCTGCTGCTGCCAATTCATCACGTATTAAAAATATCATCTCTTCCGGACCACAAATAAAGCACTCATCAACTTCTTTTATATCGATTACTTTACTTGCCAGTATTTGTAGTTTTTCTGAAGTAAATCTACCATTAAGCAATGGTATATCTCTGTGTTCTTTGGTCAGGAAATAAAATATTTCAAACCTTCCGAAATACGTATTCTTAAGCGCCTCTATTTCTTCCTTAAAGATAATGGATTTTACAGTACGATTCAAGTAAAACAACTTAAAGGTACTATTAGGTTCTTTTGCTAAATGGGTTTTGATAATAGACAAAATAGGCGTAATTCCACTCCCCGCAGCAAATACGATATAGTCTTTTGATTTGGTAGTATCTACTTCTGTATAAAAGTTACCATTAGGAGGCAATACTTCTAATTCATCTCCTGCTTTTATGTCTGTGCACGCATAAGTAGAAAACAGCCCTCCTTCTATCTGCTTTACGGCTACCTGCCATTTATCTTCTACCGGACTGGAGCATAACGAATAAGACCTCCGAACTTCTTCTCCATTAATCATTGCTTTTAGAGTCAAATACTGCCCTTGTTTATAAGCGAATTTCTCCTTGAGTTCCTGAGGGATATCAAAAGTCAACGAGGTGCACTCGTTCGTTTCTTTTGTTACTTCTGCTACTTTTATGGTATAAAAATCATTCATGCATTTGCTATATACAACGTTAACTTATAACAAAACTAACAATTGTTAGTTTTGTTAGCAAACACCTTTATTAATTTAGAATTATTTTAAATAACCCTAAATCACCCCTTTAAGCAAGACCGAAATCATATCTTTTTTTAAGATTTCTGCATCAATCGTTCCTTGCTTAGGGTACCACAAATACAATGTTCTCAGAGTAGATAATGTAGAAAAAACCATGATATCAATATTATATGGTTTTATCTCTTTTTCCTTCACTCCTTTTCTGATAATGTCACTGAAGTTTTCTTCATATTCATGGCGCATTTTCTCGAAGTATTGTAAGTTTTTCTCTTCTAAATGCATCCAATCATTATTAAGAGAAGCTAAGCCATCTGCATTCCTGAGTGTCACATCAATATGCAATGCTATAATATTCTCTAATTTCTGAATTGTCGTCTCTTCAGAGGTTGCTATTTGGTTCATTCCTGTTGTAAACTCCTCTGCCAGATCAATAATTATAGTCGATAAAATTTCTTGCTTAGACTGGATATGATTGTATAAACTTGCTGCTTTAATCCCCATAGCTCTCGCCAAATCCCTCATAGTAACAGCACTATATCCTTTCTCCTTAAAAAGTACGGATGCTGCATTAATGATTTCTTGTTTTCTACTTTCGGGTTTCATCTGTTCTATAATTTATTTCAAAAATAAATTATAATCTCTAATAAACGATTGTTTCTCTCTAAAATCCTTCATTATGACTTCCGCTGGTCATATTTGATCATAAAAATGATTTCTTTATGCTTTTTCTTTTCTCACAACCAGTTTTTTTGAGATCGCTAACGCTGCATTTTCTGTTTCTTTTAATAACATAAAATATACTCCATTCGACAAGGAACTAATATCGACACTCTGCTCCAGCGAATTCACCACTCCTTTTTTCACTCGCTGTCCATTTATTCCAAAAATCTCATAAAAAAATCGCTGTGTTCCTAAATTTGCTACGTTCACAATATCAGAAGCCGGTATAGGATACAATACAATCCCTCCTTCATTCTCTTCTCCTTTTTTTATAGCTTCTGATAGCATTTTTAATTTTTCCACTCCGGTTCCTGTTGGATCCAACCAATCTGACAAGCGCGTTTCTCTCGTCATCCCTTCATTCCACGAAACGGCAAACCTCCCATAGAAATCCTTCAGGTTATTATCTACTGTCGTCTCATCAAATCTACACGCTGCATCTCCTCCGTACAATTGACCAATCAACAGCCCTTCTTCATTAAACAGGGGACCTCCTGATGATCCTCCTTCTGTGACTCCTAATTCCCAACCATTTCCTTCGGCAGTAATTTCCCAAGTTTCTGCTTCAAAACCTTCTACTGCTGCACCATTATTGATTGCCTTAATAACCCCACTATCATCCCTACATACTTTCATAATATCTCCATTAGGATGATGAATACTCACTACATAGGACGGCATATTGTCTGTTCTATCCCATCCTGCCCATTCTAAATCCCATGCTTTATCCAATCCGCCTTTTATTTCCAGAAGCTTAAAATCAGAGGCTACATTAGAAGCTAATTCCCTGGCTCCACTTGTTGTCTGATAATACTCTTCTTCTCCATTATCGATACTATCATCTGTAGAAGCACAAACTGTATTCTGGCTGACCCAATTAAAACGGAATGCCCAATTAACGACATTCCCTTCGCAGTGATTTGCTGTCAAGAAATAGGGAGCCTTATCATTATTCGTATTATTAACCAGTGCACCCGTGCAAAAACCATTACTCCCTACAATGACAATCCCTACGGATTTTTTTAACTGTTCCTTAAGAGTATCAAAATCCTCTCCCACAGAGCAATTCACATCTAAATTACAATCTCCAGAATCATTCAGTGCTTTTTGAGTTCTTTTATAATTCGCTACACTTCGATAGCCGTGTACCACCGTTCCCAGATGAAGTTTCCCTTCTCCCCGAACCTCAGCAGGCTCATAATATTCTATCCAGACCCGATCTCCATCGGCTAACCACGTTCCTAATGACTCATTCTCATTATTCATCAAACTGGTATACGCTCCTAGTTTAAATGTTCGCTCATCATTATACAAGTATACAGTAGCTCCTTCTGGTAATTTATATCGATCAAAAACAAAGTTTAATGTCTTAGCCCCATTAGAAACGATTAATACCCGCCACAATCGATCTCCATTAGGGAGTTCTTCCCATTTTCCGGCATTACCCAATCCTATATCTACACTAAATTCGTAACCAAATCTCCAAGCTTTGGTACTATACCTATCATTAATACGATCTTCTGCCTGTACTTTTCTCAAATCAAAAGAGGGCATATAAATCGGCGCTACTTGCTGCTTTTTAGTGATTGACCAACTAACAGGAATCCCCTGATTGCTAATCTGTGCCTGAGTCGTTAGCACAGACATTAAAAAACAGACTATGAATATTATTCTCATAAGTTAAGACATTTGTGTTATGGGTTTTTCAAAATTAACAAGCTTCACCCACTTAGTTCAAAATAAAACTATTATTTTTCGAATCTAAAACTTTTTTATAAATTTTAACCATCAACATGGAGCCATCAATAGAGTCTAATCCGCTAATCGACAAACTACCTCCACATCTTAAACAGTTTATAAAGCCTCAAAATTATGAGGAATATACTCCGATGGATCAGGCTGTTTGGCGTTATGTTATGCGAAAAAACATAGCCTCTTTAAGCAAAGTTGCTCATGAATCTTACATAAAAGGACTGCAGCAAACAGGAATTTCTATTGATTCAATTCCCAGTATGTATGGCATGAATCGTATTCTGAAAGAAATTGGTTGGGCGGCTGTTGCCGTTGACGGTTTCATTCCTCCGAATGCATTTATGGAATTCCAGGCATATAACATTCTCGTTATTGCTTCTGATATCCGACAATTAGAAAACATAGAATACACCCCTGCTCCAGATATAATTCATGAAGCAGCAGGACATGCTCCTATTATTGCGAATCCTGATTACGCAGAATATCTTAGGCGTTTTGGAAAAATAGGATGCAAAGCCATTTCCTCTAAAAAGGACTATGAAATGTATGAAGCTGTTCGCCTTTTATCCATTCTAAAAGAAGCTCCTGGAACCCCTAAAACAGAAATTGAAGCTGCTGAAAAAAAAGTGGAGGCTTTACAAAATGAAAAATCCACTCCTTCTGAAATGTCTCTGATCCGTAATCTACATTGGTGGACTGTCGAGTATGGTTTAATCAACACTGTGGATGACCCTAAAATTTATGGTGCAGGATTACTCTCTTCTATAGGAGAAAGCGAATGGTGTATGACAGATCAGGTAAAAAAAATTGCTTACTCTCCAGAAGCAGCTTTTCAGGATTTTGATATCACCAAACCACAACCACAACTTTATGTAACACCTGACTTTGCTTATCTATGTCAGGTATTAGAAGAATTTGCTAATTCGATGGCTTTGCGAAAAGGGGGGCATCGGGGACTAGCCAAGCTCATCGAATCCGAAAACCTGGGAACTATTGAACTAAGCACAGGTTTACAAATTTCAGGAGTCTTTAGTCGTATGATTACGAATGAAGATAATGAAGTCATTTATTTTGAAACAAAAGGACAAACAGCATTATCTTTTAGAGAAAAAGAAATTATCGGACACGGAGTCGACGCACATCCTAACGGATTCCGATCTCCACTGGGAAAACTAAAAGGAATCAACCTTGCTATTGAAAACATGTCTCCAAGAGACCTCAAAGCATATCATTTCTACGATGGGGAATATATCGAATTCGAATTTGAGAGTGGCATTACAGTTGCCGGACTCAATGTGACTGGTATGAGAAATATCCAGGGCGAGTTGATCATTATTCAATTCAAAGAATGCACCATTAAATATAAAGACGAGTTTCTATTCCGTCCCGAATGGGGAACATTTGACCTCGCTGTTGGAAAAGAAGTAGTCTCCGCTTTTTCAGGACCTGCAGACGATTACTCTTTTGACCTTATTACTCACAAATCTTCATCTACAACTGTAAAAAAAGAGTATAATACCAAAGAACTGGAATTACATGAACTATATCAATCTGTAAGGAACATCCGAGAAGGAAACAATACTAAGTTTTCTCTGGATGCAGTTTTTGACATTCTCAAACAGGAGTTTCCTGATGACTGGTTACTTCCTCTGGAAATTTATGAACTAACATATAATAAGGACATTCGATTAAACACTTTAATCGTAGAGCATCTTACTAATTTAAAAGAAAAAAGAGAAGAAATTCGTCATTTAATAGAAAGTGGGATTCAAATCGCAAATACTCCAGTTTCTGTCTAATTATTTTATTTCTTCAGGTCTTTTTATATTATTCCAAACAAAAAACCCACAACTAAGCAACTAACAACAAGACAATTACAACAACAAAAACTCTTTTTACATTATTTTATTATGCATGCATAATTTTTTGATCATTTCCAAATAAATACCGCATGAATTCATGCGGTAAAACCACCTTTCTTTTGTGCATGAGGCTCATAGCTGCATCAGCTTAATTCCCTAATTTTAAAGCCTTAACATATAACAAATTCACTTACGTATTATGAAAAAAACTATTTTCACAATTACCGCCCTAATTCTGATCATGCTACACATTAGTTGTGAATCAGAAAAGACCACTTTTGAACCTGCAAATGATACTGAAGTACCTAAGTTATCAGGAATTGATAAGAAAAAGATGGCATTTGATCTTATCGATCTCTTAAACAGTCCCTCATTCAGCACAACAATTGTACAGGAATTAAGTAACAACAATACTCCTGGAATCAAACTCGCTACTTTATTACAACAACAAAACTCTTTCTCTCATCACACGGCTTACAAATCACTTATTAAGAGTATCGAGACTTCCAAAAAACAGAGTAAAAACTACACTGCAGACTCTTTTGAAATTCCTGAATTATGGATGCATCGCCCAGCGAATAAAAAAAGCATCAACACAGAGGATATTCTTATTTCTTTTGCCCCAGAAGGAGATGAAAGCGAATGGAAAACAATCACTGCTTATACATTAGATAAGAAAGCAGTTGAGTTAGATCCTGAAAATGCTCCTGATCTTCCTGTTATTGTCATAGAAACTAAAGGATACGAAGTATTAAAAGCAGAAGTTGACTATATGAATACTCAATTACAACTTTCTGGACTGCAAAACGATCGATTTGCTACTCAAAAGATGGATCTACGACCTACAGCTAAAATCAATGCGGGTCTTGAAACTACAAAATTGGATAAAATCAGACTTAATAATGATGAGGAGCCCTGGATTAGCGGAGCTGCCGAAATTTATGCGATTACCTCTGGAATAAAGAATGCTGGAAATGATCCGGAAATCAAGATCATACCAATGTATTATTTAGATCACGAGGGAAAAGATTACTATCCTAACCAGGTATTGTTATTCTGGGAAGACTACAAATACCAAGCTGCTAATATCCAATTATTTGAAAAAGATGATAACCACAACTATAAAAATCTTGTTTCTGTTATCGTAGACGGTGTTTTTAAAATCATTGGAGCTGTCTCAGCTCAGCCATGGGTTTCCGTTTTAGGTCAGGTTGCCGGAGCTATTATTCAGGCTATGCCAGATGAGTGGTATACCAATAGCGATGACTATGTAGATTCTTTTTACACTATTGAAAAAAACAAACATTACACGGATCATATCGGAGCTGCAGGGAATGCGAAAGCAACGTTCTCTCCTTTGTTCATTCCGGAGAATTAACCAATAAAATGAATGCAATAAAAAGGGAAATATGTTTATATTTCCCTTTTTTATTTTTTTTTATTACCAAGTAATATGTGCGTATTGTTCTTTTAACTGAAGCTTTTTTTCTTCTAATCTTTCTAAAAACCTGAGATGTTGTTCACTATCCGGATTAAAAGCTCTATGGGACATTCCTCGTTGAATCTCTTCTACACGTTTCATCGTTTGCTGAATATTTTCAGAAAGCCAAACATACGAGAATCGCTCCCAAATATAATTAATCGCTAATTCATTTGGATGAAGCATATCCATTTCATAGAACCGGTAGTCCCTCAATTCATCCATCACAATCTCATATGCAGGAAAATATCCTATTCCGGGATCATTATCCAATACTTGATGAAGCCCGGTCAATAAATGAGATTTACTTCTTGAGTTTTCTACAAATCCATCCTTACTATGCCGAACAGGCGATACTGTAAATGTGACAGTTATTTTGTCATTAAGACTTCGTATCAAATGAATACTGTTCTGAATACATTGACTAATTTCATCCACTGATAGCAACTCTTTTCTAAATTCTTTCTGTGGGATCTTATGACAATTCGCTACAATCATATCCAATGCCTGTAACCGATATACCCAAGCAGTACCTAATGTAATAAACACATGAGTAGCGGTCTTCAATCTGGCACGAGTAGTAACAAGTGTGTCATTCAACAACGCTAACAGCTCTTCTTTATTAGCCGTACTCAATTTGGAATGCGCATCAAAACAGTGCCATAATTCATTGTATTGGAAAAGATCGCTTTCTGTATACTGCTCTTCCTGAGTAGCCATCCACAAAAAAGTTTCTATGGCTTTAGGATGAAAAAGAATTCCAAACGGATTGATCAGCGATTTAAACTTATAATACGAAAATTTACTCCCAATATTTTCTGCAAAACAAGATCCTAACAATACTACTTCTGAGGTATAATCAATTTTATGCTCCTGAGGCTGTAACTGTATTTTGGTCTGTAAATTCATAACCGATCTTATTTTACACGATACTATTTATTGAAAAGATACTATCCAATTTCGAAACAAGCTTTTTTTATTAAAAACGCTACACCCTCTCATATCTTATACAAAAACAATATACATCATTTTTTTTAGTTCAGATATTGTTTGGCTTTTTCGAGTGCTTCTTCAATTCCTTCAGGTTTTTTACCTCCTGCAGTTGCATAAAATGGCTGTCCTCCTCCGCCTCCCTGGATATACTTCCCTAATTCACGTACCATCTGTCCTGCATTCAGTCCTTTTTCTTCTACTAATGTTTTAGACACATAGCAAGACAATAAGGCTTTTCCATTCTGTTCTGTTCCGAAAAACGCGACCATATTCTCCATCTCACCTCCTAATTCGAACGAAAGATTCTTGATTCCCGAAGCATCCAGATCTACTTTTTTTGCTAAGAACTTAACACCATTTACTTCTTCAAATGCATTTTTAAGTTCTCCTTTAAGGTTTTTTGCCTTATCTTTTAATAATGCTTCTATTTGTTTTTTCAAACTTGTATTTTCTTCCTGTAAAGAAACAATTGCCTTGATAGGATCTTTAGGGTTCTTAAGCACTGATTTTACTTCAGAAAATGCTTCTGACTGTGTTGTAAAATACTCTTTAGCCGCATCACTGGTAATCGCTTCAATACGACGCACTCCTGCAGCAACTGCTCCCTCTGATGTTATCTTAAAATGCCATATATCTCTGGTATTCTCTACATGGGTTCCTCCACAAAGTTCCATAGACTCCCCAAATCGAATTGCCCTCACCGTATCCCCATATTTTTCTCCGAATAATGCAATCGCTCCTTCCTCGATTGCCTGATCATAAGAAATAGATCGTTTTTCTTCTAATGGCAGATTTTCCCGTATTCTGGCATTTACAAACTCTTCTACCTGTAGTAATTCATCATCTGTAACCTTGGAAAAATGAGAAAAATCAAAACGCAGATTTCCACTATGCACCATTGATCCCTTCTGCTCCACATGAGTCCCTAACACCGAACGAAGCCCCTGATGTAATAAATGGGTTGCCGTATGGTTTGATGCGGATCTTGCCCGCTGATTTTTATCAACTACTGCCTTACATTCTTTCTCTAAGTTTTTAGGAAGGTTTTTGGTAAAGTGAATAATCAGGTTATTTTCTTTTTTGGTATCGATTACATACACAACATCTCCATTAGGTTCCTCTATATATCCTTTATCTCCCACTTGTCCTCCTCCTTCTGGATAAAACGGTGTTTTATCAAAGACTAACTGATATAAAGAACCGTCTTTTTTACTATCTACTTTTCTATATCTGGTGATCCGTACTGTCGATGATAACTGATCGTACCCAATAAACTCTTCTTCATTATTTTCTAAAAGAATTTGCCAATCTCCGGCAGACACCTGAGATGCAGCACGAGAACGTTCTTTTTGTTTCTGCAACTCTTTTTCAAATCCTTTTTCATCCAAATCATATCCCTGCTCACTCAAAATCAAAGCGGTCAGATCAATCGGAAAGCCATAGGTATCATACAATTCGAATGCTTTCTCTCCTGATATGGTTGTTCCTTTGGTATCTTTTATAACATTTTCCAACAACACCAATCCCTGATCTAATGTTCTTAAGAAAGATTGTTCTTCTTCCTTAATTACATTAACAATCAGATTCTTCTGTGCTTTTAACTCTGGAAAAGCATCACTCATCTGAGAACTCAATATATCTACTAACTTATAAATAAAAGGTTCTTTAGTATTTAGAAAGGTGTACCCATATCGGATGGCACGTCTCAAAATCCTACGAATAACATACCCCGCTCCTGTATTACTAGGCAATTGCCCATCTGCAATCGAAAAGGACACTGCTCTGACATGATCGGCTACTACCCGAATTGCTACACTCACTTTTCCATTTGCTTCTGTAGGCAGTGTAGTTTTATCATAATTCGTATTGGTTATTGTTTCTATTTCTCTGATTAAAGGGGTAAAGACATCTGTATCATAATTAGATTTCTCTTCTTGCAAAACCATACATAATCGTTCGAATCCCATTCCGGTATCTACATGCTGTGCCGGTAATTTTTCCAAACTCCCATCGGCTTTTCTATTAAACTGCATAAATACCAAATTCCAGATCTCTACCACATGTGGATCGTCCTGATTAACCAAATCACGTCCCGGAACTTTTGCTTTCTCTTCTTCGGATCGAATATCCACATGGATTTCAGAACATGGACCACAAGGTCCTTGATCTCCCATTTCCCAGAAATTGTCTTTTTTATTCCCCATAATAATTCTATCCTCAGGAACAATTTCCTTCCACAAATCATATGCCTCCTGATCCATCTCCAGATTATCATCTTTGGAACCTTCAAAAACAGAAACATATAAAATATCTTTATCGATACCATATACCTCCGTCAGTAATTCCCACGCCCATTGGATGGCTTCTTTTTTAAAATAATCCCCAAAACTCCAGTTCCCCAGCATCTCAAACATGGTATGATGATACGTATCCATCCCTACCTCTTCCAGATCATTGTGCTTACCACTAACCCTCAGACATTTTTGGGTATCTGCAATACGATTATTCTTAGGAGTACCATTTCCTAAAAAGAATTCTTTAAACTGATTCATCCCGGCATTTGTAAACATCAAAGTAGGATCGTCTTTAATCACCATTGGTGCTGAGGCGACAATGCCATGTTTTTTGGATGTAAAAAAGTCTAAAAACTGTTTTCTAATTTCTTGGGATCTCATGAGTTTTATTTTATTACTTATCAGCCAACAACAATATATATTAAATCTGCAAAAAAAACGTTACTATATTATATCTTGATCAATAGAGAAGCTGCATCCGATGTCAGCTTTTTCTGATCTTTAATACATTTTATTATATTTGTTCCGATCACATGGATATAAGCATGTCGTTTTTCGGCTATTATCCTGCAAAAATAGTATATTTTAGATTATGTCAAAGGTTAAATATTACTACGACAGTGAGACGCTTTCTTATCGCAAAATAGAATACAAAAAAGGTCATAAAATTGGTCTTGCGATTTTGGGGGTTCTCGGTGCGTTTTTAGCTGGTTTTATCCTACTGGTTATCTACTTAAATATCCCGCAATTACAGACTCCTAAAGAAAAAGCATATAAAAGGGAACTGGATAACATGAAGCTTCAGTTCGAATTACTGAACAAGCGACTAAAGCGAGATGAAGCCATCCTACAAGAAGTTGCAGAACGAGATGATAACATATATCGTTTATATTTTGGAGCAAAACCAATTCCTAAAGAATTGCGTAATGCGGGATTCGGAGGTGTAAACCGCTATAGAGACCTGGAAGGTTTTGACAATTCTGAGATTATTATTCGCGCTACTAAGCAGATTGACAAGATTACGAAACAGATTGTAGTACAGTCTAAATCATTAGATGAAATTGCCAAGCTGGCTGAGCAAAAAGAAGATTTATTAAGTACTATTCCTGCCATTCAACCTATTGCTAATTCTGACTTGAAAAGAATGGCTTCCGGATACGGATGGAGAAGTGATCCTTTTACAAAAGCTAAAAAATTCCACTACGGAATGGATTTCTCTGCAAATACAGGAACTCCCGTATACGCCTCTGGAAATGGTGTGGTTACCCGTGCTGATTCTAATTCATCGGGATACGGAAAGCACATTCGAATTGATCACGGATTTAATTATGTCAGCTTGTATGCTCACTTAAGTAAATACAATGTAGAGAAGGGACAAAAAGTAAAACGAGGAGATATTATCGGATTTGTCGGTAGTACAGGACGATCTGTAGCACCGCATCTACATTATGAAATTTTTAAAGGAAAAGAGCGAATTAATCCTCGTAATTTCTACTATGGTAGTTTAACCTCTGAGGAGTTTAATGAAATGCTTAAAGCCTCATCCCTAATCAATGAAACTCTAGATTAAACACACACATGCGCAAAGCACTCTTATTATTTATTTTTTTGGGTCTAGGATATACTATTCAGGCTCAGAAATACCGAGGAGAAAGACTTGACTCAATACACACATTGGCTGTACAGACAAAAGCAGCTTTAAAAAAACTCGAAAAACCAGCTTCTATTAGATTAATGGCTGTAGGTGATATTATGATGGGAACTGATTTTCCTAACAAAAGCTATCTTCCTCCTGCCGGAAAAGGTCCTTTTGATGATGTCAATGCTATTCTACAGCAAGCAGATATCCTTTTTGGCAATCTGGAAGGAACTTTAACTGACACTGGTGAAAATGCAAAACGATGCTCCGACCCATCAAAATGTTATTCATTCCGATCTCCTGAATACTTCGGAAAGTATCTTGAGGAATCCGGATTTGATGTCATGAGTATTGCCAATAATCACATTGGTGATTTTGGAAGTATCGGAATTAAAAACACTGCCAAAACATTAGAGAAGCATCACATTGCTTACGCAGGTGTATTTGCCAAACCCTCTGCAATCTTTGAAAAAAATGGAATTAAATATGGATTTTGTGCCTTTGCTCCTAATAAAGATTGCATAAAAATTCATAACTTAAGCAATGCTAAGAAGATAGTAACCGAATTACAAAAACAGGTAGATATTGTGATTGTTTCTTTTCATGGCGGAGCTGAAGGAGCTGAACATACTCATGTCCCCAGAAAAACAGAGCGTTTTTATGGAGAAGACAGAGGAGATGTATATCGTTTTGCACATACGATGATTGATGCTGGTGCCGATGTTATCTTAGGACACGGACCACATGTATCCAGAGCATTCGAAGTGTACAAAGATCGATTTATAGCATATAGCTTAGGAAACTTCTGCACCTATTCCAGGTTTAATTTATCAGGTATTAAAGGATATGCTCCGATAGCGGAAATTACCATTGATCCCAAAGGAAAGTTCATTTCCGGGAAGCTACACTCTGCAAAACAAGTCGATGAAGTATACCCTTATATGGATGATAAAAAACGTGCCTTAAAAGAAATCAAACAACTTACCCAAAGTGATTTTCCGGAAAGCAAACTAATCTTTGAAGAAGATGGAACTTTCAAACAATTAAAAGAGTAAGTATGTATATAAATTTGCCTAAAAAATTATACTACAGTATCGGAGAAGTAGCAGATGCTTTTGAGGTCAATACTTCTCTGATTCGTTTTTGGGAAAAAGAATTTGATATTCTAAAACCTAAAAAAAATGCAAAAGGCAATCGAAAATTCACTCAGGAAGATGTAAAAAACCTGGAGCTTATATATCATTTAGTTAAAGAACGAGGGTTTACATTAGAAGGAGCTAAAATCCACCTAAAAGAACAAAAACTAGAAGCGTTGGATAGTTTTGATATCATTCGGAAACTAGAAGCTATTAAAGGTCAATTATTAAAAATCAAAGATCAATTATAAGATTACGACAAACCTATTACCCAAAAAATATACGAAGCATTACAAAACACACAACACATGAAAAAACTATTGATTCCTATTATCGTTATTGTGGTACTTGCAGGTATTGCATATTCATTATTTGCAGGAAGATACAACACAGCTATTGGGCTTCAAGAAGATGCCAAAACAGCTTGGTCTAATGTAGAAAGTGCCTACCAACGAAGAAGTGACTTAATTAGTAACCTGGTGAAAACGGTACAGGGAGCTGCTGATTTTGAAAGAAACACCTTAAAAGAGGTTATTGAAGCAAGAGCAAAAGCAACCTCAGTATCTATCGACCCTAGCAATATTACCCCTGAGCAAATGGCACAGTTCCAACAAGCACAGGGAGGCTTATCTTCTGCCCTCTCCAAACTATTGGTGACAGTAGAACGCTATCCAGACCTAAAGGCTAATCAGAACTTCCTAAACTTGCAAACCCAGCTGGAGGGAACAGAAAATAGAATTAACACAGAGCGCAATCGCTATAATGAAAAAGTAGGGATCTTTAATAAGTATGTAAAATCATTCCCTAATAATTTCATACTTGGTCTCTTTGGTAATTTTAATGAGATGACTCGTTTCAAGTCAGATCCGGGAACAGAGAAAAAACCTGATGTCGAGTTTAATTTTTAATCATGTCTAAGGTAGAGGATTTTTTAAGTGCTGATGAGGAACAAAAGATTGTTGCTGCCATTCGTACTGCAGAAAAAACAACTTCCGGAGAGATCAGGGTTCACCTGGAAAAAAGCACCGATAAAGATTCTTTTGAAAGAGCGAGAGAGGTATTCCATTATCTAAAAATGGATAATACC
The DNA here is from genome assembly GCF_013365535.1 of Aquimarina sp. TRL1. NCBI lineage: Bacteria > Pseudomonadati > Bacteroidota > Flavobacteriia > Flavobacteriales > Flavobacteriaceae > Aquimarina > Aquimarina sp. TRL1. Next base: position 818,776 of record NZ_CP053590.1, read on the forward strand.
ATTCAGAGAAATGGAGTACTTATTTATATTGCTGTAGAAGATCGTCAATTTGTCATCTACGGAGATCAAGGTATTAATGACGTTGTTGCTGATAATTTCTGGGAACAAACTAAAGACCGTATTCTTTCTCAATTTAAACAAGAGAAGTATGCTCAGGGTATTATCGATGGAGTACTACTTGCCGGAGAGCAATTACAACATTATTTCCCCTGGGATCACAATGACACGAATGAACTCTCTGACGAAATCTCAAAAGGCTAAATGAACAATTATCAATATCATATTCGTCTTATAACATTTCTGTTGCTATTTATATGGCTTCCTTTTACAGGAAATAGCCAGCTGACCATCCCTCAAAGACCCTCTAATCAGACAAGTGTCTATGATGGAGCAAAACTTTTATCAGCACAGCAATTCAAAAGATTAGAACATAAGCTCATTACTTATAGCGATACAACCTCTACTCAAATTGTAGTTGCAACTATCCCATCACTTAATGGGGAATATATTGGCTCGTATGCTACCGAATGGGCCCATAAATGGGGTATTGGACAAAAAGAGGATGATAACGGGATACTACTTCTCGTCGCTAAAAATGATCGAAAAATATGGATTGCTACCGGATATGGGGTCGAAGAAAAATTAACGGATTATGTATCCAAAACTATTATTGATCAAATCATCACTCCTCATTTCAAACAAGGAAATTACTATCGAGGCTTAGATAATGGCACCACTGCTATTTTCAAAGTACTGGACGGCACCTTTAAAGGTAGCAGGAAGTCTGATAACGATGTTTCATTTCTTCCCATCTTGTTTTTCTTTATCATTTTCGTCATTATCATAATTTCTTTTTCTAAACGAGGTAGAAATGGCGGCGGCGGAAGAGGAGGAAACCGTTCTTCTATGGGAGACAGCCTTCTGGATGTGATCATCCTAAGCAATATGGGAAGAGGCGGATTCGGTGGTGGCGGATTTGGCGGAGGCAGTTCTGGTGGTGGATTCGGTGGTGGATTCGGTGGTGGATTCGGCGGTGGTGGATTCGGCGGCGGCGGAGCTGGAGGTAGCTGGTAACTAAAGTCCAAAAGAAGAAAGAAGAAATAATAAAAACATAAAATAACAAAAGCACCATTAAATATGGTGCTTTTGTTATTATCCAAGTCTTATTTTTTATTTTTTCCTAAAATACACTGCTACCGGAACTCCATGAAAATCAAATTCTTTTCGCAACTGATTTTCTACAAATCGTTTATACGGATCCTTAATATATTGTGGCAAGTTGCAGAAAAACACAAATTGTGGTTGCGGTGTCGGCAATTGCATACAATATTTAATTTTTACATATTTTCCTTTATATGCAGGTGGAGGGTTATGTTCTATAATTGGTAGCATGACATCATTCATCACGCTTGTTTTGATCTTTTTTGATCTATTTTTATATACCTCTACAGCTGTTTCTATTGCCTTAAAAATTCGTTGTTTGGTCAGAGCAGAAATAAAAACAATAGGCACATCTGTAAAAGGCTCTATTTTTTTTCGGATATGTTTTTCGAAATCTTTGAGTGTATTACTCTCTTTATTTTCTATCAGATCCCATTTATTTACTAAAATAACAACCCCTTTTCTATTTCGTTCTGCCAGCCAAAAGATATTTTGCACCTGCGCATCAAACCCTCTTGTAGCATCTACTAACAGTAAACAAACATCACTATGTTCAATAGCCCTTACCGATCGCATAACCGAATAAAACTCCAGGTCTTCTTTTACTTTAGATTTTCTTCTGATTCCAGCGGTATCAACCAAATTGAATTCAAACCCAAAACGATTGTACTTCGTATCAATCGCATCTCTGGTCGTTCCTGCAATATTGGTTACGATATAGCGATCTTCTCCTATCAGTGCATTAATAAATGAAGATTTTCCTGCATTTGGTCTCCCTACTACGGCAAATCTGGGTAGTTCTTCTTCTACGGTATCATCTTCTTCTGGTAACTTCTCTACCAAAGCATCCAGTAATTCTCCAGTTCCACTACCATTAATACTAGCTATTGTATAATATTCTCCCAACCCTAGTGAATAAAACTCAACTGCATTAGCTACCCGCTGTGCATTATCTACCTTATTCACCGCCAAAAACACAGGTTTTTCTACTTTTCTGAGCAACTCTGCAACCTCTTCATCCATTCCTGTAACTCCTGATTCTACATCTACCATAAATATAATAGCATCTGCTTCATCAATAGCTAATTCTACCTGCTTGTCAATTTCTGCTTCAAAAATATCATCACTCCCTACGACATATCCTCCTGTATCTATCAGAGAGAATTCTTTTCCATTCCAATCACTTTTTCCATAATGACGATCACGCGTCACTCCACTAACTGCATCTACGATAGCTTCTCTTCTTTTGATCAAACGATTAAAAAAGGTAGACTTTCCTACGTTAGGTCGTCCTACAATTGCTACTATACTACCCATTGATTTTTATTCTGAAATTTTCTGCAAAACTAGGCTTTTTATTTTAGAAGTCTCCTTTCTTTTTTATCAAACCAGTATATATCTTGCACAATACCCTGTATTTAATATAAAACTGTTATAAAAAAACCTCTAAAATTCTTCTTAAAAAGGATAGTAAAAAAAAAGTCCAAAGGCAGCGCATTGCCAATGGAACTTTTTCATAGTTGATAATCAGTCAGTGAAATAATTACTTATTACAAATATAGAAAACAATCATTATAAGGTGGTTACTGCAAAACAGCAAACTTTCTATGGAAGACTATTTTATTTCGTAAATTGATACTGAATTAGACACTTCATTAGAAATAATGATCAAATCATTTCCTGTAGGACTATCCTCTGCAGTAACAGCAACCAGTCCTTCAGGTCCCACATCAGCTGTTTCTCTTAGCCATTCCAAAAAGACAGGTGACCTAGGGTTACTTATATCAAAAACCATCGCGCCTCCTGTTCTTTCTAATCCTACAAATAACAATGTCTTCTCTCCTATTTTTAATATCTCTACTCCTTCCGGTTCTGCACCTTTGTCATCTGACCTCCCATCTGTTTTCCCTTCATCATTATTAAACAGCTCTGGTTGTAACTCCCATGTTTTTTCTCCAATAAAAGATCCACTATCATATACCAGTGCTCCCGAGGTAGTCCAAATAGTAAAAGACCTACCTCCATAGCAATATAAAGTATCGTAATCACCATCTCCGTCTGTATCTCCCTGAGCAGTGGTTATTTTTAATCTCCCCAGATTTTCTGATTTCTGTAATTCAGCTGCATCCGGAAACACCGTTGGGTCTAATAGTATGTCTTTTACTCGTTCTTCTTCAGAGAATCCTTTATAGTCTCTGGCATCTCCTTCATTTGCTGTTATTAAATATGGAGTTCCTCCAATGGTGGTATAGGTAATTGCATCTGGCATAAATATTCCATATACCGGCCAGTTTTTAAAATTCCCGGAGATATCGTCTTTATTACTTGCATCTATTTTATTCGATGCCAATGTGTGATCTTTAACACCTAATCCTACGATATCACTAATAACTTTATTCGTTAAATCTACTATTGCAATTCCGTTATTTTCCTGTAAGGTTACATATGCTGTTTTAGAATTCTTTGCTACTGCTATATACTCTGGCTCTACATCCTGAGAAAAAGTAGCAGAAGGACCAAAAACACGAAAGTCATTTCCAATATTCTCAGCCGTAAACCCTTCAAAATCTAGCTGATTGACCATTCCTGTTTCAACTTCTACGATGGTCACTGAACCTTCCGGGTCACTAGAGTAATCATCATTTGGTTCCCCTTCATTTGCTGCAATTATATAATTTCCATCGGGGCTAAACGTAACCATATCGGGCATTGCTCCGGCAGTATATTCAGCAAGTAATTGATAATCTTCTGTATCATAGGTCGTAATTGCTCCCGGAGCTTGCGGATTTCCACCATTTTCTACGGCTACTGCAACTACTCCATCATGAACCGCAACACTGTTTGGGGTTCCTGATACTGGAATACCTGTAAGATGTACCGGGCTTTTAGGATCAGATAAATCCCAAACAGAAAGTTGTGAGGCTGCCGGATTGACAATAAATAACTTATCGGTTTCCGGATCAAATGCCGTAATTTCGACAAACCCTTCTTTTCCTGTGCCATTAACAAAGCCTCCTATTCTTGTAAAAGTCAACGGATCTCCATTTCCTCCTCCACTATGGTCATCAGGAATACAAGAGTATGCTCCGCCTAAAATTGCTCCTAAAACAATTGCTTTTTGTAAAACGTTCATAATTTTCATGTGTATTAAATGAGTTAATGTGTTAAAATTCACCAATACAACAGCTACGAAGCATTATCCCCTAATTAAATAATCTTTAAATAATCCCTAATATTTTCAAAAAAAAGATAAAAAACGGTGTCTTAGTTTAGAGCACAAAAAAAGCCATCAAAGAATGATCGCTTTTTATATTGTATAAAACCGGATGTTTTCTATTTATTATTATAGCCAAATCTTTTTAGTTGACGTTCGCTACTTCTCCAATTCTTATTTACTTTTACATATAATTCTATATGGATTTTCTTTCCAAAAAACTTTTCCAATTCTTTTCTGGACTCTACCCCTACTCTTTTTAATGCAGTTCCCTTATGCCCAATAATAATTCCTTTTTGGGATTCTCGTTCCACCATAATAACTGATCGTATTCTGATGATATCTTCATCTTCCAAAAACTCTTCTGTTTCTACCTCTACTGCATATGGAATTTCTTTTTTGTAGTGCAACAGTATTTTTTCTCTAATGGCTTCATTGACAAAAAAGCGTTCTGGCTTATCTGTTAATTGGTCTTTTGGATAAAATGGTGGTGAATCAGGTAACAGACTAACAATTCTATCAAACACTTCTTTGACATTAAAGTTTTCCAGTGCAGAAATAGGGTAAATTTCTGTTTTCGGTAATTTTTCTTTCCAATACTGTACTTGCTCTTCCAAAATTTCCTGAGAGGATGTATCTATTTTATTAAGCAATAACAACACGGGGATCGAAGCATTGGAGATTTTAGTAAAGAAAGCTTCATCTTTTAAAGCTTTTTCTCCTATCTCTACCATATATATCAGAATATCGGCATCCTCAAAAGCTGACTTTACAAAATCCATCATGGAAGATTGGAGTTCATATGCTGGTTTTATAATCCCTGGAGTATCTGACAGAATTACCTGAAAGTCATCTCCATTGACAATTCCCAAAATACGATGTCTGGTCGTCTGAGCTTTAGAGGTAATTATTGATAACTTTTCTCCTACAAAGGCATTCATGAGTGTGGACTTCCCTACATTTGGGTTTCCTATTATATTTACAAAGCCTGCTTTATGTCCCATTTCCTATCGATTAATTCGCTGCAAAGTTAGCTCAATTGATAGAATTACAACAAGGAACTCTTCTTTTTTCCATTCGTCTATCGAAAAAGACCATTCACCGAACTATAAAACCAACTGAACGAAATACAATCGTTTTTAGGAGAAAAAAGAAGAAATTTATTCTTGTAAATATTGATTATTCACCTTAACTTATGTTAAAATGAGAGACTTAACTTTTTTATTAGTAGAAGATGACGAAATAGAAAGAATCAAATTTTCTAGAGTTTTACAAAAAAACCAATACCCGCATCAGATTATTGAAGCGACAAATGGAGAAGAAGCTTTAGAGGCATTAAAAGACAACGAAAGGGTCCCGGATGTTATATTTCTGGATCTAAATATGCCAAAAATGAACGGAATTGAGTTCATCAAAATTCTTAAAGCCGACCCTAAATGGATGTACATCCCTGTTGTAATTTTGAGTACATCTAATAACCATAGTGACCTAAAAGAATGTTATGAAACAGGCATTGCAGGATACATTGTAAAACCATTAAAATACCAGGACTATGTGGCTAAAATAAAAAGGTTAGTTGAATATTGGAGTGAAAATGAGCTCATACAATAATAACTAAAACACCAACATAGGATGAAAGGTATCGTATTTACAGAATTTTTAGAATTGGTTGAGGAAAAATTCGGTCTGGAAATGGTTGATAAAATCATTGCACAATCAGACCTCCCTTCTAATGGGGTTTATACTGCAATTGGCACGTATGATTTTTCAGAAATGCTCAGTTTGTTGAAAAACCTCAGCCAACAAACCAAAATAGCAATAGACGATTTGCTATTAGTATATGCAGAACATTTTTTTAATGTATTGGCTAATGAATATCCGGATCTTATTAAACGATATAAAGATCCATTAGAACTATTAGCCTCTATAGAAAACCACATTCATGTAGAGGTACAAAAAATTTATCCAGAAGCTGAACTTCCTACCTTTCAAATCGTAGAAAAAACTTCGGATAAACTGGTTATGATCTACAAATCCAGCAGAGCTATGTACAGCTTTGGGTTAGGACTAATGCGAAAAACATTCGAACATTTTGATTCAAAGGCTACAATAACGTACGAAAAACTTACATCAGATGGAACGGAAGTTAAATTCAGCATTGTCAAAACCAATGGATAATTCAGAAATTGACATATTAAAAAGAGCCCTACAAAGAGAAAAAGCTGCCCGAAAACAGGCAGAAAAAATCCTGGAAAGCAAATCCAAGGAATTATTCTACCTCACTCAAGAATTACAAGAAACCAACGAGAAACTCGAAGATCTCGTTAATGAAAAAAAAACTGAGTTACAAGGTGTTTTTGACAATCTGGTAGACGCCTATGTATTGATGGACATCTATGGGAATGTCATAAACTTTAATGCGACAGCTACTGAGCTATTCGGATATGATATCAAAGAAGAAAAACTCAATGTAGTACAACTTATTTATAAAGAAGATTATCAATATGCAATGAAGTCGTTCCAGCAACTGATCAACCAGGGGTTTTTCTCTGATTATCAAGCAAGAGTCTATACAAAACATAAAGGTGTTCGTACTGTACACATCAATGCCAGTATTATCTATAACAAAGAAAAAAAACCGATAGCTGCTCAGGGAATTGTTCGGGATATTACCGATGAAATTGCTCAAAAAAAAGCTTTTGAACAGCAAAAGAAACAATTAGATATTATTGTTAATAATTCTTCCCTGGGAATTGTCCTGGCACAATTCGGTAAAATTATTCAAACCAACGCTTCTTTCCAGGAATTATTAGGATATGAGAAGGAAGAGTTGCTGAATGTTGCTGTCAAAGATATTACCGTGGAAGAGGATCAACAAACCGGAGAAAGTCTACGACACCAACTCAATGCGGGGTTGATTGATCATTTTACTATTAACAAACGATATCAGCGAAAAGATGGCTCTTCTGTATGGGCAAAAACCAATGTAACTTCTGTAAAAAATGAGCAAGGAAGTATTACGCATCAAGTTGCCATTATTGAAAACATAACTGAGCAATTGGCTTTTGAAAAGCAACGGGAGGAACTGGTAAAAGACCTCGAAAAAAGTAATCAGGAACTCAATGACTATGCACATATTGTATCTCATGACCTGAAATCTCCTTTGCGAAGCATCAATGCTTTAGTCAATTGGCTCAGGGAAGATTATGAAGAGGTTTTAGATGATACGGCCATGAATCACATATCGATGATTGAGACTACACTAGAAAAAATGGAGAACCTCATCAGTGATATTCTTAATTATTCCAGTGCCGGCAATAAAAATGAGATGGAAAATGAAGAGGTAGATCTCAATAAAACAATTAGAGATATTACCAGTACTATTTACATCCCTACACATATCACTGTTTCGACATTGCAACCACTACCGATAATAAAAGCTGATAAAACAAAAATTCAGCAATTGTTTCAGAATATTATCGGTAATGCTATCAACTACAATGATAAAGACAAAGGAACTGTAGAAATCGACTTTGAGGATCACGGATCATACTATGTTTTCTCTATAGAGGATAACGGAATAGGAATCGAGAAAGAATATCACGATAAAATCTTCAAAGTATTTCAGTCTTTGGGGAAACATGAAGATTCCACGGGAATAGGACTCTCCATTGTTAAAAAAATTGTAGACCTATACGAAGGGGATATTTGGTTAGAAAGCACCCCTACTATTGGAACTACCTTTTATTTCAGTATTAAAAAAAGATAATTATGTATATAAATACGACCGATATTACAGAGATCATACAGTGTATTCGCCAGAGAAAATCAGTTGCCTCTACAACGATCTTATTCTTCATAGCAGAAGAAACTCCTATCGATATTACGGCTTTAATTGATGCTTGTAATGCACAGGAAATTGCTTGTGCCGGAGGAATTTTTCCGCAGGTTATATTTCAAAATAAGTCTTATAAAGAGGGAATCGTTATTAATTTTATAGAAGAAGTGGTCACTACATTTGTCTGCAATCATCTAGACACAAAAGACTTTAGTATCCCTAAGGTTTCTTTGGATAAAAATCACAGCTATTGTGCATTTACATTCGTCGATGGGCTTTCTTCAAACATCTCTCACTATCTATCAGAATTATATCGTCAATTCGGGAATAGCTCCTCTTACCTGGGAGGAGGGGCTGGAAGTCTAACCCTGATTCAGAAGCCATGTATTTTTACAAATGATGGTTTTTTTCAGAATGCGGCAATCTGCCTCCTTTTTAAATGTCAGGTTAGTATTGGTGTGAAACATGGGTGGAAAAAAATATCCGGTCCGGTCATAGCCACCAAAACCAATAAAAATGTGATTGAACAAATCAATTGGATGAATGCATTAGATGTCTATAAAAGTATTATAGAGCCGGATTCTTCTACTACTCTGAAAATTGACAACTTCTTTGATATCGCTAAAGGGTATCCCTTCGGAATCATTAAGGAAGATGCTGAATGTGTGGTCCGGGACCCTATTGCCACTAATGAGAGAGGAGAGCTTATCTGTGTCGGAGAAGTTCCTGAAAATACTGTTCTGGATGTATTAAAGGGAGAAAACAATGCTTTGATTTCCTCTGCGGAACAAGCTGCCAGCCATGCACTAAATGCCTCAAAACACCCTCAAAATGCATTTATTATCGACTGTATTTCCCGAGTATTATTTTTAGAAGATGAGTTTCCGAAAGAGCTCAATAGTACCGTACAGGCACTACAACAAAAGAGTAAAGATATTCCTATCGCAGGGGCACTGACTCTGGGGGAGATCTCTTCTTATAACGGATATCTGGAATTTTTTAACAAAACAATTGTCGTTGGGCTTTTAGAATAAAACAATATGGATATTAGTGACGTTTTGCAGATTTATGAGTTTTCGATGGCTATTGGTAATTCTTTAGACTATCAAACGAACTGTGAAAATTTTTTAAAACTCGTCCTTGCCAGAAAAAACTTAAGTGCCTGCTGGATCCTCAAAAAAGAAGTCAACGGGTATCTCCCTCAATACTCATACCCTTCTTATATCTCTAATTCGCTCCCATCCGTAGAGGAAGAAGAGGTTTCTTCTTTTTTTTCGCATCAGGTGCTAGCCACTGAACAGATTCCGGAAGTAATCTCCAAAGTATCTCCGGTTGCCATAGACCAGGGATCATTCTTGTTTTTTAATCTAAAAAACCACGGAGGGTTGTTCTTTTACAAAACACAACTTCCTGCTTTTTCTGATAAAGAAATTGCCCAGCTACAACCTATCATTAACAAGTTCATTCTTTCATTAGATGCCTGTGAATCCTTTTCCAAGCAAGAAAAACTACTCAAAAAATTAGCCATTCAGAATCAGGAGCTCAATGATTATGCACATATTGTATCTCATGACCTAAAATCTCCCCTTCGGTCCATCAATACCCTGATCAATTGGATACAGGAAGACAATCCTGAAACATTAGATCAAACGATTAAAGGATACCTGGATAAGATGGAGGATAACATAGAAAAAATGGATAATCTTATCAATGGAATTTTAGAATACGCAGTAATAGACAAGAAATTAAAACATGTAAACACTAAGGTTAATTTATATTCATTACTCCAGGAAATCTTTACTCAGATTACGGTACCTGACCATATAAAAATCACTATCAAAAAACACATTCCCGTTCTGCATGCGGATCGTTTCAAGATGAAGCAGTTGTTTCAAAACCTGATCACAAATGCGATTCAAAACATGGATAAAGAAAAAGGGATTATCGATATCAGATATAAGGAATTTCCTTTATACTGGGAATTCGAGATAGAAGATAATGGCAAGGGAATCCCCAAAAAATATCACGATAAAATTTTCAAGATGTTTCAATCGCTAAGCACTCGAAAATCGTCAACCGGAATAGGTCTTTCTATTGTAAAAAAAATCATTGACTATTACGACGGAAAAATCTGGATCACCTCTACCCCGGGTGTGGGCACCATATTCCATTTTACCATAAAAAAAAATAACCATGACTGAAAAACCGAACCTAGATTACATCAAAGAGATTGCGGGAGGATCAGAAGCCTTCGAGCAACAGTTAATTGATATTGTCAAAAGAGAATTTCCTGCTGAAAAATCAGAATTTCTCAATAACTATAATGCAAAAGCATATCGAAAAACAGCTGAAAATGTACATAAATTAAAGCATAAAATCGGGATGATGGGGCTAGAAAACGGGTATACTCTGGCTATTGATTTTGAAGAGGAGTTGAAGCTAAATAAAACTACCTTATTTCCGAAATTTATGCTAACTTTAAGTTCAATAGAAGATTTTCTTATAAACCTTTAAACCAATAACCAACATGAAATGTATTATCATTGATGATGAAGAAACAGCAAGAGTTATTATAAGGCAATTGTGTAGTAATGCCAAGGATCTCGATGTAATTGAAGAGTTCCCTAATGCAATACAAGCTATGAAATTTCTAAATAAAGAAGAGGTTGACCTTATTTTTCTAGATATTCATATGCCTGACTTTACTGGGTTTGATTTTATTCAGACATTAAAAAACCCTCCTAAAATTATTTTGACAACCTCTGACAAGGATTTTGCCTTAGAAGCTTTTGAATATGAGTGCATTGTAGATTATCTGGTTAAACCAGTAACCTTACCTCGGTTCTTAAAAGCATTGCAAAAAGCAGAGGCAGCGAAGACAGTTACCCCAACCAAAGCTATTGAAAAAGAAGAAGCGACTTCTTCAAAAACAACGGATTCCGGAAATGATCTATATGTCAATATCGACAGAAGGCTTATCAAAATCGACATTCCCAGCATTTATCTCATTGAAGCAAAAGGGGATTATATCAAAGTAAAGACGGATCGCCAGAATTACACGGTTCATTCTACCTTAAAAAAGATTGAAGAGAAATTGCCTACGGATCTTTTCTTAAAAGTACATCGTTCCTATATTATCAATACTCAAAAAATTATTGATATTGAAGACAATAGTGTGTTAATTGCCAAAGATGTAATCCCGGTAAGTCGTTCTAACCGTCCTGAATTGATGAGGCGATTAAATTTACTCTGATCCAGGGTCTAATTGTTTATTCTGACGGGCTTTCTGCATTCACTTCCGTTTTTAATGCCCGAATTCGTTTATCAAAGACTGGTTTTTTAAGGAAATACCATCTTAGTACCACCCCAACTTCAGAATACTCAAATCCAGCTGCTGTAGAAGAGGCGATATTACTATACTTACCATAGGCGTGCATCTTGAATCTGTTTACCTGATACCCCAATTTCCCCTCTAATCGATATGTATTGGATCCCGCATCATCCTCGATGAACTGTCTTCCTCCTGCTACATTAAAATGATAAAACCATTTTTGATCCTGCTGGTTTAGTATTTCTGCAAATACTTCTACTACATTAAATCGTTTAGGGCTAAAATAGAGTGCCGGATATTGATCTTTAAAAGATATGTATTGATAATTAACCCCTGCTTTTATTACCGGAGTATGCTTTATATTATAATAAAGCGATGTAAATAACAAGTGGCGATCATTATCATCTGTTTGATTGGTATACATATATTGTGTGTACCACCCCAGTCCCATCGTAGAACTCAGATTATTATTAAGAAAATAATGATTCATCAATATTTTTTCATTAATCAACTCAGCATTAAAATCTTGCAATTCTCTTTTTGCTCCTATTTCCAGATGTTGCATAGCCGAAGGTTTAGTTTTTAGCATAATTTCTCCAATGGATTCCATATACTCATTAGTATATGAATCTGCATTCGTAATTCCTCCTCTGGCTAACAGCGTTATTCTTCCATTAAACTTATATGATAAACCAACCTGCCCGTCATTCAAAGAAGCTTCATTTCTCGTGATATCATTTTTAGTATTTCTATATCGAACTCTTGTACCTATTGATAATTTAGTAGACAAAGGGATTTCTACTCTTACAGAGTTATTCATCGCTTTGTTTTCTCCATTATCTTTGGTGATTGCTACTTTTCCCTCTATATAGGGCATATGCGAGCGTTTCATTTTAATGAGTAGTTTTTCTGCATCTGGTTGCTTGGGATAATATGTGAGTGTTTTATACAGGTATTCGTATGTTTTCATATCATCTCCTACTGCTCTGTAGGCATTGGCTATTCCTAAATTTCCATCGAAGGAACGTTCGTCTTTTGCTAATAACATTTTATAAAACTCCAATCCTAAGGTGTACTTACTAGCATACATGCCATATGCTGCTAACAAACTCAAAATTTTAGGATCTTCCGGGTAGTCAAATCGCAATTTATCTATTTCCATTTTTGCCTTTGAAAATTTTCGATTCCACAAAAGTGCCTGTACATAACGTTCTTGTGTCATCAGGTATACATCTTTGTTCTTCTCCTTATATATTTGTGCTTTTGTCCGGGCAGTATCTGCGATAGCCAACGCTTTTTTCTCTTTCTTATTCTTGTGCGCCACTAATGAAAGTCCAACCATCGACTGTATACTATCTACCGGACTAATCGCTAGAGCTTCATAGACTTTTTGGGCTTGATCCATATCGTTTGTCATCAAGAAAATATTCGCCCTGTTTAATTGTGTATCCTTATCATTCGGGAAATCAACCAAGTTTAGATCCAACATTGCCAAAGCTCTATCATATTCTTTGTCTTGTGCTAATTTATTAGCATATCCCAGGTGTACGTATTTTCTGGAAATTAGCGCATTTTTATTTCCTTTTTGGATGGTCAAAGCTCTATTGACATAATCTAATGCTTTTTCATATTCTTTCAGATTTGACAAGGTATTTGCATATCCTAAAACTGCTGAGAAACTCGTAGCATCTTCTTTCGTTAATCCATCATATAAGGAGGCTGCTTTTTTATATTTCTTGTCCCAAAGCAATGATTCTGCATGATTTAATTTTATTTCAAAATCTTCTGGGTATTCTTCTAGTAATTTTTCAAATAACAGCACTGCTTTTTCGGAATCTCCTGAAAGCCCCACTGCTCTTCCATAACACAATCTGGCCGTTTTATTGTCTGGAAACCGTGTCAAAATATTTTTAAAAATAGCTCGTGCTTTTTCATACTTTCCCGTTTCTAATGCTTTAAAACCTTCTTTCATATTCTGCACTGACAATATCGAATACACTTTCTCTGCATTTTTATTATCTTTTTTCAGCTCATATAATCGTGCTTTTTTCTGCATAATCTCTGGATCATTGGGTAGCTCTTTTTCATTTTCTTCTAATAATTCCAACGCTAGATCATAGTTTTTTTTCCTTGTCAACTCCTCTGCATATTCATTCCTCACAGTCCTTCTTAATATGCTTACTTCTTCACTTTTTTGCACAGAGAGAATTTCATTTATATATGCCAACGCCTCAGCGTATGCTTTTGTGTGATATAAAACATCTACATAAGTCGTCATCATAGGCAGTTCTTTTTTTACAGAGAGTACTTTCTTATAATAAGGAACCGATTCTGAGTATAATTGCTTACGGTATAGTGCCTGTGCATATAATGTGTTAAGTCGGATATCCTCTGGTGTTTGATGTAGTAAGCTTTCTAGAATTGGCATTGCTTGTTTAATATTATCTGTATACATCAATGCCTCTGCGTATGGTTTCATAAAACTCGAATTATCTGGGTGCTCTTTTCGTATTTTTTCAAACTGAACGACTGACTTATTATATTCGCCTAACTCCAATGACAATACAGCCTGTTGGATCTGTTTGTCCAAGAGAGAAGCTTTCCTCTCTTCTTCTATTTTTTTTTGACTCTCGACCTGCTCTCTCTTCTTTCTATTTTCTTCCTCATTTTTTTGTATTTGAATATTTGCAATATTCAATTTTAATTCACTATCATTTGGGTAATCTATGACGTTAGCTTCTAGTTGTTGAATTGCTTTATCGTATTCTTTTTCCTTTCGTAATTCATCTGCATACCCTAGCCGAATATATTTTCTGGATGTCATCGCATTAGGGTTTCCTGATTGAAGAGTCAAAGCTTTATTTACATATATTAAAGCTTCTTTATATTTTTTCAGGTTTGAAAGTGTATTGGCATAGCCTAAAATTGCAGGAAAACTATCTTCTTTTTCCTGTATCAATTCTCGATAATAGTTTTCGGCTTTTAGAAATTTCTTATTCCAGAGTAATGACTCTGCATAATTCAATTTAAACTCATAATTAGTGGGTTCTTCGGATAGTAACGCTGTAAAAATTTCGGTAGCTTTTTCCGGAGTTCCGGATAATCCTATAGCTCTCCCATAACACAAACGTGCTGTTTTATTATCGGGATACGTTTTTAGTATTTCTTCAAAAAAAAGGCTCGCTTTTTCAAACTTCCCTGATTCTAAATAAGAAAACCCTTCATTCATATCCTGAGCCTGTACACTCATAAAAAACAATAAAAAGAAAGGAGTAAGTAATCTTTTGGTCATCATGTTATAGCTTTTGTTGTTCATTAACCATTACCAACAAAACACTTGGTTTGGGGTACGTACTCTGATAAACAATTATTCCCTTATTACATCGTGTGTATTTCTCTTGTCTACTTTCCCTAACTCGACAATCTTTTTAGTACATCTATACTAAAAAATATGAAATCATACTAGATCACTCATATACTACAATTTAGCTATATTTTTTTGTTTTCGAAACAATTCTCTCATTTTTTTAATCTATGCAATTCTACCGCTTATCTACACTAAAATGCAACTAAACGAATTACTGCTGTCTCTCCTTGTTTTATGCTGCATATTTGTACCATATCAACCTATTAAACAAAACGTTATGGCTCTTAAGATAACAAAAAACCAAGGGATATTTGAGATCAATGGTCCTATTAATACTAAGAATGCTAAGTCTTTGTTTGATCATTTCGAACAGCTTTTAGAGACCTCTGAGAGAATTATTTTATCCTTGGATCATGTAAATACGATAGACGTTTGCGGTATTAATGCCTTAACTTCTCTATATAAGACTGCGGTAAAAAAGAATAAAGTTTTTTCGATTATTGGAAAAGAAAACAATGCAATAAAAAGAATCTTTGCCCGAAGAAAAATAGAACATATTATCAGAAGGGATGTTGTCTAAAACCCTTAAACTTTCTTTATCCCGCTCCTTGCCCTTACAATTCTAAGTAATCCCTCTTAGCATACTAGCCTAACCAAATTAAAAATCTACCATCATGAAATTACATATCTCTAACAACCTCGGAACCTATGAAATTATAGGAAATTTTACTTCCAAAAACACGCATATAGTAAAAGACCATTTTGATTATCTGTTGAATCATTATGATGAGATTGTCATTAGCCTAAACAAGGTAAAAAGAATGGATGTAAGAGCTATTAAAGTATTACAGGTTATTTATCTAAAAGCTTTAAAAAGAGGTAAAGTCTTATTTGTTCTGGGGAAAGACAATTTCGTTATTACTTCTTTA
This sequence comes from Aquimarina sp. TRL1, assembly GCF_013365535.1. NCBI lineage: Bacteria > Pseudomonadati > Bacteroidota > Flavobacteriia > Flavobacteriales > Flavobacteriaceae > Aquimarina > Aquimarina sp. TRL1. Next base: position 834,616 of record NZ_CP053590.1, read on the forward strand.
TTTGATGAAACAGGAATGAATCATATTTTTAGAGATGACTATTAGTACTTACATCCCGAAATTGAGCGCTGAACAAAAATTCATGCTTAGTGTACTGATTGTTAATGCAGGTAATTATGTATACAATCTGGCACTGGGGAGAATTCTCGGCCCTGAAGCTTTTGCTGATGCTGCTATTCTAATCACCTTATTATTAGTGCTCTCATTCGTAGCGATGACTTTCCAGTTAGCTACCACAAAATTTTCTGTGATTTTTGAATCTAGTATTTTCCGGGGGTTTATCAATATTATGTATCGCTATTCCCTGATTACAGGAATTTTAATCGGACTCTCATTTATTATTTTCTCTAAGGAGTTACAAGCTATTTTTCACACACAGTCATCCACCATTTTTATCATTTTTGGTCTGGGTATCCCAATTTATTTTGTGATGAGTGTCAATAGAGGAATCTATCAGGGTATCAAAAAATTTGACCGATTAGCCTATACATATCAGGGAGAAATGATTTCCCGACTGGTTATTACATTGGCATTACTATATCTACTTCCCATTCCTTCTTCTATGGTAGTAGCTATGGGTATCGCTTGCTCTTTTATTTTTGGATTACACCCTTTTAGAACAAAAGATATTACAACCAACTTTTCTATCACTCTTCCTTCTTCTCATAAAAAACAAGTATATCGTTTTTTTACTCTTACTGCTTTTTATGAACTGACTCAGATTATTATTAATAATAGCGATATATTACTCGTCAAACATTATTTTGAAGGATATGAAGCTGGATTATATGCTTCTCTGGCGTTAATTGGTCGGGTTGTTTATTTCGTTGCCTGGATGTTTGTCATGTTATTATTACCCAAAGTTGTACAGAAACAAAAAGAAGGCAAAAATACTACGAGCATTTTGTTTTCCTATGTCGGATATATTAGTATCTTGGCTTTTATCATTGTTCTGAGTTGTTATTTATTTCCCGAATTAGTAATCCAATTAATGTTTGGTTCAGAATATCTAAGTATGGCACCTCTTTTATGGAAATATGCTATTGCTACTTCCTTATTTGCCTTATCCAATATTTTTGCATATTACTTTTTATCACTGGATCATTATATCCCTGTACTCTTATCCGGAATATTGGGAATTACTCAGGTGCTTCTTATTACATTATTTCATCAATCTCTTACTCAGGTAGTGCATATGCAGATAATTGCAATGGCTATTTTATTGGTTGTACAGCTCTTGTTTTTCTTCAGGAAAAACGCTGATAGTACTTCAAAGGACTAGGGTGTTTTCTTACCTCACTTTTTTGCCTGATGCTATCTCGCATAAAAGAACTCTTTACCTCCTTTTGTACAGCATCTCTCCAAACTCATACTGTTAGTTCATTCATCGCAAATACATTCAACTACAGCAATTTGCATTTTACCGACAGTATTATTCACTTCACCCAAAAACAATCAATAAAACCCTGATTTTTAAACACTTTTGTATTAAATCCTTATAAACCTAAATAATCGTATTGTTATGAAATTAGCCCTTGTCACAGCTTATCCGCCTAGTAAAGTTACCTTAAATGAATATGCGTATCATCTGGTAAAGCACTTCAGACAGCATCAAGATGTTTCTGAGATAGTTTTACTGACCGATATTACAGCAGAAGCTGCCAATACGCATCTGGAGAGTCAAGGGTGCACAGTAACTGTACTTCCTTGCTGGAAATTTAATAGTTATAAAAATATTTTTAGCATTATGAAGGCGATAAAAACAACGGAACCTGACGCCATTCTTTTTAATCTTCAATTTATGAAATTCGGAGATAAAAAAATTCCGGCAGCACTGGGACTATTAGCTCCTTTGTTTTGTAAACTTTCTAAAATCCCTACGATTGTATTACTTCACAATATCATGGAAGAAGTTGATCTGGAAAAAGCTGGTTTTACGAATAATTTTATTGCGAAGAAGCTATATACTTTTATTGGGACTACCCTAACTAAATTCTTATTAACAGCAGATATCATTGCTGTTACTATGCAAAAATATGTAACCATTCTACAAGATAAATACAAAGCAACTAATGTAGTATTAATTCCTCACGGTACTTTTGAAATCCCTGAACGCCCTATTTACTCCTTACAGGAAGGATCACTAAAAATAATGACTTTTGGTAAATTTGGTACTTATAAAAAAGTAGAAATCCTTATTGAAGCTATTGAAAAGTTACGATCCAAAACCGGTATAGATGTAGAAATAGTAATCGCAGGAACAGATAATCCAAACGCCAGAGGATATTTACAAAAAATGGAAGAAAAATATTGGTATGTGCCTCAATTAACCTTTACGGGGTACGTAGCAGAGCAGGATGTTCCCTCTTTGTTTAGAGAAAGTGCTGTGGTAGTTTTCCCATATACAGCAACAACTGGAAGTTCCGGTGTTTTGCACCAAGCAGGAAGCTATGGGAAAGCAGTTGTCATGCCTGATCTTGGAGATTTAAGCCTCTTAACTAAAGAAGAGGGGTATGATGGAGCCTTTTTTACCCCAGAAGATATTGATAGCCTCGCTAATGCAATAAAAAAAATTATTACAGACGACACCTATAGAATACAATTAGGAAAAACAAACTATCAAGCTGCAACCGCATATCCAATTAGTACCATTGCTGATATGTACATCAAACAATTTTTGAAAATACAAACCTCTAAATGGGAAAATGAGTTAATAAAAATAGATTTTTAGAAAACAGACAGATACCCTTTATTCAATCCCCCTAAATCCTTACTTTTTTACCCTAAATCGAATTGTTATGAAAAGGAGAAAACTCCCTAATTCCGATAAAATAGTTACTTCTATTTTATCGGAGTTTAAAAAAGTAAAAACATAATATACCCCTTTATCTACATTGCTCAAACACCTGATGATTGCTATAAAAGAAAGGTGTCCTAAAAAGAGTCCTGACTTAGGACTCTTTTTTAATGCTATAACGAATCGTAATACTAGTGGCTGATTTTTCTTTTCTATCTGCTTATAAATTGAAAAGCTGGTTTTTTATTTCCTTTTGTATCAATAAAACCAAAGAATTTTTGTTTATGCTTTCTCCAAGGGAGCCTCCCTACAACTGAGGTAGGAATTTTATCAAAGTCATATAACGTCCAGGACATGACATGTACATCTTTCTCTCTGAGAATTTTATGAAAATCCTTATAATATATTGCCTGATCTTCCTGGGTTGCTCCAAATGGATTCCATAACCCTTTACTTGAGGACAGCCCATATTCTTGTAATACTAATGGTTTTGACGTTTTTGTTTGTAGAGTATCATATTGCTGGGAAAATTCTTTAATATCACCATAATAATGAAACGATAGAAAATCTACTTCCTTTTCGAGGATCAAAGAAGATTGCATGTCATACCAACCAATGGTGATCAGATGATTCGGGTCGTAACGTCTTATTTGACGAATCATCTCTCTTAACCACGCTACCACTGCTTCTTTGGTACGACTATCAAAATCCAGGTCGGGTTCATTTTTAATATCCCACGCTAATATCGCTTTATGATCTTTATATGCTCTTACTAATTGTTCTACATGTCTATGGGTTACGGTCCAGTCCAACACTGAATAATCTCCATAAAAATCAAAAAGTGTCACGACTACTTTTATTGCTTTCTTTTCGGCGAGGTCTAGTACCTTTGTTAGTTTCTCTAACTTCTCTATTTTCACTTTTTCTTTTCCAAATTCCTGATACGGCACAAAAATCCGAATCGTATTTAACCCCGCTTCTTTTATAATCTCAAAATCTTTCTCGATTACTTCTACATCGAATGTATCTCCATACATATTCCAGGGAGCATCTTTGGGATAGTAATTAATCCCCTTAACCGTATAAGGATAATTATTCACTAATAATGTATCTCCTTTTACTGCTGCTTTTTTATTGACTTCGATACTATCCTGTATGGTTTCTAATTTATCTTTTACAATATGACGAATCCTCCAGAAACCATCTTCTAACAGCATCACTACTTTATAGGTGGATGTTAATTCTGTATCCATCATAAAATCTTTATTGCGATAGACTCGCTGATATTCTTTCACATCCTTATCTGTAAACACAACCGTCTGCCCATCAGCACTATAAAACTCTAAAAACAAATGATGTTGAAGTGTCGTTGCTTCTATCCGATTCTTCATTTTTTTGTTATAGTTAATATTATTGATCAGATTCTTTCTGGCACTCTTGGTATAATACTGATCAATCCCAGTAGAATCATTTGTCTGATATGAAACATTTCGCACATACCAAGCACTTAAGTAATCATTACTTATATTGGTTAAGGTTTGAGAATCTACTTCGCGTCCAGGATTATCTTGAGCTCTCCAAGAAACTGTAGGCAGGTATACAAAATCTTTTTTCATAGAAATATGTAGCATTGAAGATCGATCTGCACCTGTATTGAGAAAAGAAAATACTTTACTTAGCCCTAATAAGACAATTGCTATCACTGCTGTAAAGCCGATCCCTATTAAAAATATGTATATGGCTCTATTCCATCTTTTCATATGAATACTTCTCTTGCTCCTTATTTCATCTTATAAAAACACCTATTTCGAATATGTTCTGAGCTATAGTTTTTTGTTTTCGAATTCTTTGGTTATTCCTAATGCTTCTACCTCAAATCGGTACATTCCGCTATCGTAAAAATTTTCTTTGAGTAAAAAAGTCACATTTCCTCTAAAAGACTCTTTCACAACAGTCTCTTTAAAAATTCCATCTTTATAAATATGTAATTTTACCAACGTCCCATCTGCTATAAGTTGCTCCATAAAACTCAATAAAGGTCCGACATTAATAGCTCTGTTATTTTGTTGGAATTCTACATCAAAATCATCTAATACAGGCTTATAGTCTAATAAAACAGTATTACTTTCGGCCATTCCGTTAATAAATGCATGCGTCTTCCAGGTATCTTGATGATCCGGGTGTAGCATTTTGGCATTCGCAACCCCGTTCAAAGTACTTCCTGATGTCCGCAAAAAAGCTCCTGAAGTATTTTGAGTAACAAACTCAACCATAGTCCCATCACTGACTACATTTCCATATCGGTCTCTAATCACAGATGTATTAAATTCTGTCACCTGATTCCCATCAGCATAAAAATGCTTCCGATCACTACTAATACTAAAATCTGTAGGATGTGTTGGTGACATATCTATAGAAAATTCTTTAGAATAAAAGGTACTAATTTTTGAAGAAAAAAGCACTCTTCCTGCTTTATTATATGAATACAAATCTTTTCTTCCGTACATATTCTTCATATAAATAACTTCATCTTTTTCAATTCTTTCGAATTGATGTTTGATAGTTACAGGGGTCCCATCAGGTAATGGGTTATCATAAATATCTGATGGAATAATTACAAACGACGACATATCGCTCCCTCCTACAAGAATACTGGTTGGTCCCATATATGCTTCCATATTAATAGGAGATTTTATGTTTGCTTCTATACGCAATTCTCCTTCATAAATAGCATTAGAATCATCTAATAGCTTGTATGTTACTTTTCCTTTTTTATTGACAATAAAGTCTGGCAAAATAAAGCTAACAATAGAAGCTTCTTCTGATTCTAATATTGTACTTCCATACGAATTACTTATGTATAGGTGTGCTATTGACCTCTTACTTAATTTAAAAAACAATTCAATATCTTCTCCTGCAATATATTGTTGTTGTTTAGAAGCATCCTGTTCCTTAAGTACTACTACAGATACTTCTTGTCGGGGTAATTTTATAACACCCGAAAAGCCTACAGCTAATAACACTATAGGCAAGAGAAAAATGATATGTTTCTTTTTAAATTTCATTAAAAAGGGTTCCCCAAATAATTATTGAGTTCTATTTTTATATAACTAAAACCTCTCCCTTCAACCGGGATTAATTGTTTTTCCTGATGTTTTTTCTTTCGACCAGGTACATAATTAATCTGTACTTCTGAGTTACGCCTACCATTTATAAATACATTAGCAATATCAGACGTAAGAATAGTTACTTCTTCCAAGTTCATAAGAGAGTAGGTGAAATATTGTTTTCGTTGTATCCGTATGCTTTCTTCCTGATACTGATGATCTACCCAAATTAGTTCTTTATCCTTTGTATAATAGGATATTAATAATTGAGGAATCGTTGTCTCTCGCAACCCTGCATTAAACAATACTCCACTAACCTTTCCTCCTTTAATTTTCAAATCATTAATAGTTAATCCTTTATAGAGATCTGTAGTTGATATATTTCCTGCACATTGTAGATTGAATTTTTCTGGTCTTTCTTTTAATTGAATGGGAGTAAATTGATGTGGATCAAAAGTTTTAGGTACAGAATCAAGAGCACTCAACCAGGCTATTCCTTCAAAATTAACTTTGAAACTAGTGGTTTCTTTCGGTAATAGTTTATGTTTTATTAAATGTTTAGCGTTATGACTTGCCAATTCTTTATCTTTAGCACTATATAAAGTCCCTTTAACAACCACATCAGCAGGAGTATTATCTATGTTTTGTAATTCTCCAATTATAGAAAACTCATCCCTGTAACGAACTAAGCTTGCTGAAAAAACTTCTAACACAGGCTGTCTTAATACATCCTCATGATAGGTTTGTTCTGAAGAAACTTTCCTCCTTCCATGATTAAAAAACTGAGTTCCATTCTCTGAGAGCAATTGATCTGCAGGGATATCTCGACTATATTCATTCGGTTTAATTACCCATTTTCTTTTATGATACCTCAATTCATGGTGAAATTCTTTATAAATTCGGTCTAATGGAGTTACCCAATGAGTTGCTACCATTGCTTTTGCTGTAGAATCTGTTTGTTCTGTAATCGCGACATTGATCTCATCTAACTTAGCATAAGAACTTAACAGACCATCAGTTATTGATACTTCAAGCATATACTGATCCAATGTTTTTTGTTCTAAAGGATCAAGGTAGGTATACGCTTTTTCGAACTCTTTGAAATCCAACGCATCATAATAAGCTTTCATTACATTCTCCGGACTGATCTGAGAAGCATTTTTTATATAAAAGATATATACTCCCACCCCTACTAATAGTAAGATCATCAAACTCCATGTAAGTGTTATCCGTAATAACCATTTTTTAAAATGACCAAATTCTGTGACAAATAACAGGCGATAAATATCTTCTACTACTTTTTCCATTGGTTTTTCATCTTCTTTTTCTGAGGTAGATTTTAAGGTCTCTACCCATTTCAAAACAATATTGATGATAAATGCTATTAAACCAGATAGTACAGGAATCAATCCCCACATCAACTTTTGATATAAGGGGACATCCTCTTTTGGTAAAATACTGGATAATGGTGGAACATTTAATTTCTCCCATACCATAATCCCATTTTCCAGCCTTCGTAATCGTTGCCAGCCACAGAAGTATAATAAAGGATCGTAAAACTTATCATTCGAAAACACATATTTTAGATGATATTTTTCGGGAACGGTAAGAAATTGTTGCAAGGAACCAATTCCTTCGACTCCTTTGAACTTAGAGTTCTCTAGACGTTCTATTGCTCTGGAGGTCAATTCCGGCAATCGTCGAGAAGAATGATAATTCCCATCTACTGTCATTGCATTTGTCTGAGCAGATAACCATGCCATCTGGTCTCCAAACCCTAATGGAAGATACCGCCAATGGTCATGTTGGTCCTGACTCAGAAAATTAAGAATTGGCAACATTTTTATTTTTTGAGGTTGCATTGGTCTAAAATACCCCAAACTCATGGTGAAAATCATCATAAAAACAAATGCCACAGCAAATGCCCCTCCTATTATTTTATAGAAAGCCTGACCAAAACGATCAACAATCGCTCGTTTCAGATCTGATTCTACAAATCGATATACCAATTCCCCAAATATGGGTAATGACATAATTGCTCCCCACAATGTGAATCTATCCAAAGTAAGAATGTTAAATGCATTTTCTCCTAATATTGTTAATGGTATCGGGGTTGTCCCTCCAGTTCCTAGTATAAATAATAAGGTAAGGGATAATCCAAAAAAGAAATATCGTTTACTATAATATCTATAAAATATATAAGGTAATACAAAAAGGAGTACTCCCCAGGGAATGACAAAAAATACAAGTCCGGAAGAAGTTACTTCTAAAAAATTATCCCTTGACCCGTGTGGAATAGGAATCTGGGTAATAGGATTATCCCTTACATTAATCCAATACGGTAAAATACAGAATAATGTGATGAATAAGATTCCTCCTCCCAATCCAATGATTCTTTTAAACAATCTAAAGAAAATCCTAAAAAACCGAAGAAATCCGATTCTCTTTCCTTCTCCTACTTCTCCTTGTCCTATATCTGTAATTGCCATTCCTATCAATGGAAAGATAAAAAAGACCAATCCAAAAATAGACGTTACATGATGAGAGGTGATTGTTACTGCTAATAAACTAAACGATGTAAACAAGAATTTTTTATTTCCTGTTGTTACCCACCCATAAATTTCAGGTAGTGTATGCATCAAAATAGCGATTCCTACGATACTGGGTAATTGCCCAAAAATATGCATGGTTTCTAAAAAGGCAGAGGATAAGACTCCTAAAATCGCGGCATAACCGGAAACTCTTTTATTAGAGGTCATCAGATAAGAGAAACGATATATCCCGGTTATAAACAATAGTGTCGCAATAATTGCTACACTAAACAAACCAAACTTTAAACCTCCTATAAAGGAGAATAAAGCAATACTTTGATGTACTAACGGCGGATATCCCAAAACGCTAAAACCAGTATACCATCCATAGTTCCATGGTTCGAACCAGCTATTGGCATAGTGATCTGCAAAATAAATATGAATTAGGGCATCATACGTAAATTCCAGGGTAAAGAAAATACTGGTTCCGTGAAAAAGAATCCCGATCAACAAGGCAACAACTAGATGTTTATTAGTAGATGTAAGCATAAGAGTAGGTCTTTAATTTGGGTATACATAAAGATACAACAAAGCTTTGATAACCAACAAATTATACATCTACACTAAAAATCATTTCACCGACAGCAAAATACCATTAATCGAATTATTCCATTTTTGGGAGGCAATCAGCGGTAATTTTGAGGTATAAATCTCAAATAATATTACTATGAAAACCGGAATAATCATACCCTGCTACAATGAAGAAAAAAGATTAAATGTTCAAATTTTTTTAAACTTCATTACAGAAGATAACGAATTTCACTTATGCTTTGTCAATGACGGAAGTAAAGACAACACAATCACTGTTTTAAGAGAAATACAAAATTCTAATCCAGAAAAAGTGAGCGTTATAGATATGAAAAAGAACTCCGGGAAAGCTGCTGCTGTACGGGCAGGTGTACGTTATTTAAGTAATAGAGGAGATATCGATTTTATTGGATTTATAGATGCTGATTTATCTACAGATTTTAATGATTTCAATGACCTGTTACATACCTTAAAAACAGAAAATAATTTAGCTATGGTATTTGGATCCAGATCTAAAAACGGGGCTCAAAAAATAAAAAGAGATGCCTTCCGAAGTATTTTTTCTATGATCATACAAACAATGGTCAACTTTATATTGCACTTACCTATTCAGGATTCTCAGTGTGGAGCTAAGGTGTTTAGAACCGAATTAGCCACTGTATTATTCGCTAAAAACTTTTTTAGCAGATGGTTATTCGACATAGAAATGTTCCTGCGTTTAAAAAAATATTACGGAAAAGAAGATGTTATGAATCGTATCTATGAGCAACCTCTAAAAAGATGGGTTCATGTAGATGATTCTAAAATCGGAATTAAAGATGCAATAAAGATTCCATTCAGGTTAGCTTCTATCTGGGTAAATTATAACCTTACAGATCTATTATCTATGGAAATGACATATAACACTGTAGAACCTAGAATCGAAGTATACGCATAAAAAAATATACTCGTTCTACGAACGAATTATTCTAACCAATATAGTCAAATAGGGATTTTAAAGGCTGGAAATTAATTTAAACAATTAATCTCCAGCCTTTTTTATATGTCTTTCAAAATATGTCTTTGCTCTTTTATTAACCTTATTTGCTAATAATAAACCAGATATAACAGTCGGTATTGCCATCAGTGCAAAAGCACTATCTATCAAATCGATCGCAACTTCTAGTTTTACTACTGCAGCTACTACTATTGACAGGATATAAATATAATTATAGTATTTTCCATATCTCGGTGTTAGTAAAAATCCAAGGCAACTTATTCCGTAATAAGAATATGAGAATAAGGTAGAAAACCCAAAAACCAATACCATTACAAAAACAACTATATTTCCAATATTATAAGGCAATGTTTCATTAAAAGCTGTAAGTGTTACGGTAATTCCATTATCTCCTCCCTGCTGCCAGGCTCCTGTACATAAAATTGCCAGGGCGGTAAGAGTACATACTAACAGGGTATCAATCGCTGGCCCTATCATAGCTACCAAACCTTCTCGTATAGGTTCTTTGGTCTTAGCAGTACCATGCATCATCGGTGCTGTTCCAATTCCTGCTTCATTAGAAAAAGCGGCTCGTTTGACACCTGTTTTTATTAAGCTCCCCAATATCCCTCCTGCCACAGCGTGCCCTGAAAAAGCGTCTGTAAAGATTGATGAAAACATTGCAGGAATCTTTTCTATTTGTATGATTAATACCATGAGAACTGTTATAAAATATAAGATCACCATCAACGGTACCAGTTTACTTGCTACTAAACCGATCCGTTGAATTCCTCCCAAAATCACTACGGACGCTACTATTGCCAGACTTATCCCTATATAAAGTTTAACACTTTCATCCCACTTCATTACATCCACCATTGTCTGTGTCAACTGATTAGCTGTAAAAGCGGGTAGTGTTCCTATCAAACCAGCTAACGCAAATAATATGGCCAGTGGCTTCCATTTTGCACCAAGTCCTTCTGTTATAACATACATAGGGCCACTAAGTACAGTTCCCTGACTTGTTTTGGAACGATACATCACTGCTAATGAGCAGGTATAAAACTTAGTTGCCATCCCCATCAACGCACTGATCCACATCCAGAAAATAGCCCCTGGACCCCCACTGACAATTGCAATAGCTACTCCACTGATATTCCCCATTCCTACAGTTGCTGCCAGTGCAGATGACAATGCCTGGAAGTGACTTAATTGTCCTGGTGCATCATCCCTGTCATATTTTCCTCCCAAAATCTGTAGGGCGTGTTTGAAATACAAAAAAGGAGTGAAACGAGAATAAATCAGAAAAAAAATCCCTCCTCCGATGAGTAATATAAGTAAAGGCCAATCCCATATCCATTTACTAAATGCTTTGAGATAAGCCGGTATTGAATCTATTGGTGTTAGTCTATTAAAAAGCATTCTATAAATGTAAGAAAAAAGCAAGCGCCTTTAACTCTCTATCTCTTTTCTTCTTTTTTCCAAAATATCATCTGATAAACCGGGGTTTCCCTATACCTCTGTCATAAAGTACAATACTACCCGCTACTGCCACATTCAGGCTATAAGTAGAGGAGAATTGTACCAATCGATGGGATTTTTCAATCGCTTTTTTAGAAAGTCCATGATCCTCTGCCCCTAAAAGATATACACAGCGTTTAGGGTGATGAAATGTTTCCAAAGGTTCTGCACGTTCATCCATTTCCACTCCGACTAACATGGCTCCTTTGGGCAAATGCTTATAAAAATCATCAAAGGTATCATAATGAAAATATGGCATCGCTGCTACTGCATTGTGCGTATCACATGCTTGCTTAGCATAACGGTTACCAATGGTAAAAATAAAGCTGGCTCCCATATTCTGGGCCGAACGCCATAGCACCCCCAGATTCTCCGGAGTTTTTCCATTTTGAATTCCTATTCCAAAAAATTCGTTTTCAAAAGTATCGATCATGCTACAAAAATATAAAAGCCATAGAAACCAATATCCTATAATTTTCTTTTTATATAGCTTCTTAATTTAAAGGTAGACAAACTTCTTTTTATTCTTACGAAAACAAAAAAAGGGAGCTAAAAACTCCCTTTTTAAATCACTAAGTATATACCTTGAAGGCGTCCCTTATGTTAATTCATTTTAGAGATTTCCAGAAGGGCCGCTTCAAAGACACTATCTTTAATCTCTGGATTTTCTCCTAATCCAAAAATTTCTTCTTCTGTAGGAAGAATATGTATATCTGGCTTGATTCCAATGCCTTCAATTACATTTTTAGATGCATCTCTGGTAGCCATTAAAGGCATGTAAAAATTAATATTTCCTACATCTCCAATATATCCTCCGTTCATCGAATCATTACCTCCCAATATTGCTGTACCTCCACGAGTATAGTCCCCTACAGAAATCACATGACTTCCTTGTGACTTGATTGCCATGGTAGACATTTCCGGCATACTAATAGAAATTTTGTTTGTTAATAAAGCTATCGGGATTTTTTGGGGAATTCCAAAAGGATGTGGAGCAATTGTATTAGCTACCCATGGAGTATAATTAAATCGTCCGTTCCCTTCTTTGGTTCTTTGATAAGAATACACTTTTTCTTCTGTGATAAAGCGTTCTACAAATGTCCTAAGATCTAATACCATTCCTCCTGTATTACCTCTAAAGTCTACAATAAGTTTTTTGATTGTTCCATCTGTTAATTTATTATAGAAGTTTCGGTATAGCTCATATGCACTATTTATTTTTTCTTGCGTTTTAAAAAATGATTGTAACCCATGTAATACAGAAAGTTTTCTATGAAGATTAAACAAACGATTCGCATTGATCACCTCTCCTAAATTATTGATATCCAACTGATCAATCGCTGGGTTTAATGCTAAGTTTTGTTGAACAAGAATTATTTCTTCTAACATCTCATTAATGGTATCAAACAAGTGTTCAAATTCGATAGCTAGTTCATCTGAAGCTTCCTTCAGAGGAGTTATTTTTTCTGTTTCCTGAAAAATAGCCACCGCCTGTTTATAAGATGTATATTTTTCAGAAGATCGGATCTCTCCTAAAGTTCCTATCCACGTAGCTACAAATCTATCTATGAAATCTGTTGCATAATTCCGTACTTCTTCATTTTTAATAACATCTAATGGAAATAAAGAAACTGTCGGAACTAATGAAGGGGTTAACTCTTTAATTTCGAAGGCACTTCCTATATTCAAATCTCTATTGGTAAGTGAAAAACTACCAAAAGAAAAATAATACACATCCGGGTCAGATTTTAGAAAACCTCCATAGGCAGAAAATGTGACGTTCCCTTCTTCGTTCTTATCTGCGATATTAATATCTCGATTAATCTTAGTTTCCATAACTCTTCTTATTTGACCTCTGCCTACTGCTGTTTTTTCCTGTACCGAATAGTTGTATGGAAAGTCCTTATATGCGTCCTTATCCGTCATTCCTGTTTGATAAAATGCTTTCAAAGGAAAATTTGATAGGGAAGGGATATTAAATGATATAGAAATGTTCAGGTGGCGATCTATTAACGGATTAATTATCTCATAAAAATAATCTACAGCTAATCGAAGCTCTTGTAAAGCTAACTCCTTATTTGCCTGCTTATCGCCATAGGTAGATAGCTTTGCAAACTTTGGATAATATTCCCGATAAACCTCATCCCAATCTAATCCATTTCTAATTTTTTCTTCATAAAAATAATTATACCGCTTATCCATTACATCCCATAATAACTGAAATGTTTCTGCATAAGATGTCGGTAGTGCTTTTCTAGAAGGCTCTTCTATAACTGTATCATCTTGCGTACAAGAAAACTGTATACTTCCTAAGAAAAGAAAGAGTATACTTATATAATAATTTTTCATCTATTGTTTTATTTGTCTATTAAAACTACAACTTGTTGGTTTTCAAAATTTCACCTTTTTTAAGAATAATCATCCTGTTTAAAAATTAGAAACAACAATCCCATACGCATACAATCTGTCTATAAATATTTTTACTATCGTTATGGATTTTATTCTGAAAAAAGAGTGAGTAGAGTATTTAAAGTTTATAGGACATGCCTATCGATATAACAGAGGTACGGTTATACATGGGATGGTCATTGATATTTGTTTTATAAATATTAGAAAGCCCATGCTTATAGGTATACCCCAAAGAGCATCCCAGGTATTTTGAAAAGTCATATATTACTTTTACCTCTCCTTGTACTCCATAATCAAATCGATTCAATTGATTCTCATTGGTATCAAAATCATATCGTTCCTCTACCGTAGCCCAAGGAAACACCTCTACCTTTACCACATCATCAAACTCTAACCCTTTTATTGACTGATATCTTCCTTTTCTTTTTAGATCTAACCAATGTCCTAGATATCCTCCTGCTGCTACAGAAAGTTTCCAGCCTTTTTCCTTATATGGATTGATCAGATAAGCTCCCAACATTATTGGAAAATTAAGATATGTCGTATTATAATCTGTAAATACTCCTTCATAAGGACCTGAACGCTTAAATTCAAAGTCTTTCTGCAATAATGAAATCCCGGCAGTGATAATCAACGGATCTTCAAACCTATATGCTACTGATGCATTGACAAAATACCCTTCTTTTCCTATATACCGAGAATGAATTAGGTTAGATAGGTTTTGCCGGACACTATTCATAGATAGCCCCCCCGACACCTCAACTCTAAGCATTGTTTGATCCTGTTTTGTTTTTATTTGTACTTCCTGGGCTCCCAGATGGAATACCATTAGGAAGCAGGCTATACAGCCATACAATTTTATATTCATAAATTACGTTTTAAATTTTTAAGTCACCAATTATGATCATCACTACAATAAGTGCATACTTATGTACTCCGTACTGTTTTGTACCGATACACAACAATCAAAGAAGCGGGTTTATAAAAACATTTTTATAAGTACTCCCTTTATAAAAAAATGATTTGCTTAATAAAGAATCAGACCTTTTGATTGTCTGTTTATGCAATTATTGATGACTTGTTTTTGGATAAGAATTAAGATGATCATACTATCGTTTTAGTTTTGGTGAGCAGCAAATGTATCTTCTGGTATTGGCAATAACACCCAACACCTTGTTAAAACCCCCTAAAAATAGCGTTAAACCCATTGTTTGTACAATATTAAAACCTTATTTATTTTATGGTTTTTGCATACATTTTAAAAGATTAAGTCTTTTAAAAAATAAATACACAATTGATTACCCCGTCTAAAACACTATTTCTCCTTTTAATAGGCTAACATCTCATATTTTTACTATAAATAATACTACTTTATGTCTCAGAAGTTAACATCTCATTACTATTCGATTTAACTTTTAGTCGCTATTCTATAGCTCTTGGGTACTCGAAGTGCCCCCTGAGAACCGAATGAAGTCTTCAAAATACAAGCACTATTTTTTCAATTACGATCAAGAAGAAAGAATGTATATCTTTTACCTTCTTTTTCTGTTTAAGCAAATTAGCTATCCACTTAAAAACCAAAAAAGCCTGTACATAATGTACAGGCTCTCTTGGATATTGTTGATTGACTCTTTACTCAAGTAAAGACTCATTAAAAGTATAATCTGAATAATCTACCTTATACAGGACACTGTAAAATGCGGGAATAAATACCAGAGTGATAACCGTTCCAAAAAGCAATCCTATCATAATAGTTACTGCCATGGGTTCCCATAGTTCTCCTCCTCCTAGATACAAAGGAATAAGCCCTAATACCGTAGTAAAAGTCGCTAATAAGATAGGGCGAAAACGCTGTAAACAAGCTCCTATAATAGCATCCTGAGGAATCCGCTGCAATTCTTTTTCTTCGATTTCGATCCGATCAACTAATACAATTGCATTATTAATCACAATTCCTGCCAGCGATATAATTCCTAAAAAGGCCATAAATCCAAAAGGCACTCTAAAGACCAATAATCCGATAACCATACCAATAACACCTAGTGGAATGGTACTGACAATCATTGTCATTTTTCTAAAAGAATTAAACTGGATAATGAGTAACATCACTATAATAAAACCGGCTAATGGCAAGTATTTTGCTACTGCTCCCATATTTTCTGCTGTATTCTCTGCATCTCCCCCAAGGGTATAGGTATATTCATCTCCCCATTCCTTTTTCTGTTCTTCCAACCAGGGTTTCATCTCTGACATAATCTTAGAAGCATTTCCTTCTTCGGTCAACTCACTAGAAATAATCATTGTACGTGTAAGATCCAGTCGCTTGATCTTGGAGTACTGCCATTTTGGTATCACATTTGCCACTTGCAACAATGGTACACTTTTTCCAGAATTTTGTGCATAAACATTAAGAGTTTCCAAAGAAGCTAATGTTTGTTCTTTCCCCTGATCACTCATCATTACAATCGGGATAAACTTATCTCCTTCTCTAAATTCTCCTGCCTTAAATCCATCCAATACTGTCTGTAAAGAGGTGGCAATATCTTGATTAGTAATTCCTGCTGACTGAGCTTTATTTTGATCAATCTCAATTACAAATTTTTTCCCTTTAGGCCCCCAGTCATCTTTGATATTCTTAGTCCCATTAATTCCTGATAAGCGGGTTTTAATCGCTTCCGAAATAACAGCCAAACGATCCGGGTTATCCCCTGATACCTTAATCTCGATAGGAACCCCTCCTCCTCCAGATCCTAAAAACCCTACTTTGATATCTGCATTGGGGAAAGTATTAAAGCAATAAGCATCTAATTGTTTAACCATCTCAGCATTTACAGTAAATGAGGAGGTATTAATCACAATATGAGCATAATTAGAGTTTGCTTCATCTGCACTATACCCTAAATCATATGCAGATGGTCCTTTTCCTATAAAGGCAGCCCAATTAGCAATTCCCTCAGAGCGTTGTTCCGTCACTTCCAACTCTTTTCTGATATAGGCTTCTATAGCATCTACTGTTTTCTGAGTCGTACTGATTTTAGTCCCCTCTGGCAGATTAATATCCATGGTAATCATATTCCGGTCACTATCCGGGAAAAAGACAAATGCCAGTTTAGTGAACCCAAAAATCGACAAAAGAAATAAGACGACAATACCAATCAACACAGATTTTTTCCAGGACAAGGCAAACATGATTAAAGCTTTATATTTTGTTTTCAGACTATTGATCAACTTATCCAGAAAAGAAGGTTTCTGATCTTTTTCTTTTTTCTTAATCTTCAGAAAAAACACACACAATAAAGTAACAATACTCAAAGCAATAATCCATGAAGATAAAAGAGCAATGGAAATCACCACAAACAATGGTCCCATAATATCTCCCATAACAGATTCTGCAAGAAAAAATGCTAAAAATGCTGCCGAAGTAGTCAGTGTAGAAATTAACAGAGGAGTAAATAACTCGGAGCAAGAATCAATGGCTGCTGTTTTTACCGAAACTCCTTGCTCCATCTTAACCATGACGGATTCTGCCACTACTATGGCATTATCTACCATCATTCCTAAAGCCATAATTAAAGCTGCCAGTGTAATTTGGTTGAGTCCGGTTCCCAGTAGTCCCATGATCATGATGGTAGTAATAGTTACCATCGGAATTAAACTAGCAATAATCAATCCGGTTCGTATTCCTAAAAACAGCAACATAACCGCTAACACAATAACAATAGACTGAATCAGATTCCCTACAAAATCATTGATTTTTAAATCAATATAACTATCAATAGAAGCGATTCTTTGTACTTCGAGTCCTACAGGTAGTTTTCCTTCCCATTTTTTTAATACCTGGTCAATTTCCTCTCCCAATTTGATAACATTGGCTCCTTCTTTTAAAGAGACATGTAAAGAAATTGCTTCTTTCCCGTTGATACTTACTTTCTGTTTTGGAGGGTTAATATATCCCTTGCGAATTGTGGTTATATCTTCCAATGCTACTACCTGATCTCCTTGTCCTATAGGAATCAACATGCTTTTTATATCCGACAGATTATTAAAGTTCCCTGTAGGTTCTAAAATAATTCGTTCATCTTCTACATTAATTTCTCCTCCTGAACTAAGAATATTCGTATTATTGATAATTCCTTTTAGTTTTCCGGCTGTCAACCCATAAGCTTTGAGTTTGGTATTATCAAACATCACAAAAACGCGTTCTTCCTGATCTCCATTTATCTCCACCTTAGCTGCATCTTCTAACTTGATCAGATCATCTCTAAGATCATCAGCATATTCCTTCATTTCTCGATAAGAATATCCATCACTGGTGATCCCTACTGCAATTCCGAATACTTCCCCTATTCCATCATCATCAAGCATAGGTTCTACATTGCTCGGCAATCCTTTTAATGCATCTAACTTTCTTCGCAGACGATCCCAAACAGATTGTAGCTTCTCTGGGGTTACATCCATTTTCAGTTCTACTTTTACGACGGATAGCCCTGTTCTGGACGTACTTTTTACATTTTTTAATTCTGGAAGTTCCTGAACTACTTTTTCTATTTTATCTGTAACTAACTCTTCTACTCGCTCGGGGCTAGCTCCCGGAAATGAAGATACAATCGTAGCAACCCGTACCGTATACGGTGGCATACTATCTCTGGACAGCGATTGGTAAAACGCCATTCCCATAATAAGTACTACCCCAAGAATACTAAGTACTACCCGGTTTTGACTTATTGAAAATTTCGTAAGATTCATAGTGTTTCTGTTTTGTATACGGTTATTGTAATCTTACTTTTTGTCCATCTAACAGGGTCTGTAATCCTGCAGTAGCTATTTTCTGCCCTGCAGTGATTCCTGAACGTACTGTAAACCCTTCTGTCGTCAGTTCTCCTATCTCAATGGTTTGTTTTTTGACAATTCCGGTTTTTCCATCTGCAGTCTCAATTAAGAAAACAAAATTTCCATTTCCGTCTTCACCTACTGCTTTTACAGGTACAATCAATTGGCTGCTTGGTATTTTCTCCTGCTCTCCAAAATCAAAAGTCACATTTGCAGCCATCCCTGGTTTGATTGCTGTTTCTGGTTTTTTTATCGCGATCTTCACTGGATATGTGGAAGATCCTGTATCTACAATTGGAGAAATCTCAATAATAGTTCCTTCGTACTTTTTCCCATTAAGTGCCGAAAAAGAAAGGGATGTCTTCATCGACAACGCAACCTTATTAATCACATTTTCAGGAAGTCCTACCTCTACATTGATCTGCTCTCCTGCATTTAGCACTGCAATTACTTGTCCTGGATTCACATTTTCATTCAATTCATTATTTTTAGCTGCAATTGTCCCATCACTAGGAGCATAGATATACCCGTAGTTTACCTGTGATTGTTGTATGCTTTTATTTCTTTTTGCAGATTCATATTGTTCTAAAGCATTTTGATATGCATTTTTAGCAGCTTCATAATCACTTAGAGAATTGCTTCCTTTCTCGTATAAGGATTTCATTCGTTCCAGGCTGGACTTTGCTGTTTTCATTGACGATTTAGCACTAATCGTAGCAGAAACTGCTTTCTCATAGGATAAATTAGCTTGTACATTATCCAGCTTGGCAATCAGGTCTCCTTTTTTTACTTTTTGACCTACTTTGATATTAGAAACCGTAATGATTCCACTGCTTCTAAAACTTAATTCGATTTCATCTCCTGCTTTAGCTACTCCACTAAAGGTTCTCACATTCTGAGTGGCAACTGTACCTATTGTCTGGTATTTTACAGGTCGTAATATTTCTTCTTTTTGTTCTTCTTTTTTACTCTTACATGATCCCAGTAAAAAAACCAGCATCAGGGGTAATCCGATATATTGTATACACTTCATGAGTTGATTGGTATTAGTTTTTATTGAGTATAAACTGATTTGCTTTTTGAATAAATTCCTGATTTCTCTCGTCCGTGTTCATCAAGAAGAAATATCCGATCACTCTTTCTAACTGCATTGTCGTCATCAGATAATTATATACAGCAGTAGCACTGGCCAACTGAGACTGTAATAAATTATTCTGGGCATCTATTAATTGTATAATCGGAATGGCTCCCTGCTTATAAGCATTCTGGGATAATGAAAGACTTTCTTCTGCGGTTCGCTCTGCCTCTTTAGAAATTTCAATATTTGCAATTTGATTAATCACATTTAGCACCATGTCATTTAATCGTTTGTCAAGGTCCAGGGTAATGTTATCTTTCTGAATCAACAGTTGATCTTCCTGTATTTTGGCAATTTGTTTATTGATATTTCGTTCATTTCTTTGAAAAATCGGTAGAGAAATATTCAATCCTATATTGTAATAATTATCTGGTAACATTGGAAAACCTGCCGGTGGAGAAGCTCCTTCTCCCGATCGGGAGAAAGTCATATTATAATTTCCTTGTAAGGCAACCGTTGGTATCAATCTTCCCAGATTATTCAACTTATAATTTATCTGTGTAGCATCCAGGTTATATCCCAGGTTTTTGAGCTCAGGAGAATTGGTTTTTGCTTCTTCTATTAAAAACTCTATAAATGCCGGGCGTAATTGAGGGCTATCTAAAATTTCCTGAAATTCTTCATATCGATAATTCTTAAAGATTCCGTTGGCAATACCAGCATCCATTACATCTATTTTGGTACTCATCGGGTTATTCATCAACTGATTGATTGCATTAAAGGCTTGCTGCAATGAGTTTCCTGCATTAATCAAACTTTGGGTATTCTGGGCCAACTGACTTTGTAATCTCAGGACATCTGATTTTCCAGAAGCTCCGGTTTCAAAATTTTGTTGTGCTATCTGTAGGTTCTTTTTGGTCACCTGTAGGTTTTGATTCTGAATTCTTACATTCGTTTTTAATATCAATGCATTAAAATAAGAAGCTGAAGCATTGAGAATTGCATCGAGTTCTTCTGCATTATACATCTCTTGCTGTGCTTTCTGTAAGTTTTTCTGAATTTTTATGTTGGCATTTGCTCCCTCTGAATAAATCACTTGCTCTAACCCTATATTTGCAGAGGTTGATAGTTCTGGCCGCTGTCCATTGGAAACCTTAGCCAATTCCGGGTCTACATAAGCTCCGGATGCACTCGCGACTACATTGGGCAAGAAATTACTCTTAGCCAGTTTTACATCTTGTTCACTTAGGGCAACTTCTTTTCTGGCAGCTTCTAATGATAAGTTCTTTTCTACTACCCCGTTTAATATATCTGTAATCGTATAAGATTTCTGATTAGGTCCCGGGTGAATCTCCTGAGAACCTTCTACAAAATCTACCGAAGACAACATACTATATCGCATCGGAAAACCGATTTCATCTGCTGTTCTGTAATTCACCGTTAACTTATTCTTGTAATCGACAAAAATGGGCAGGTCTGAAGGGTTTACTCCACTGATAATTGACTCTACATTCAAGGCTATTCTCCTGAAAAACCTATCTATATTCGTCTCTGGTTGATTCGTCGCTAAAATTCCTCTTTCTACATCTACTATACTATTGGCAGAAAATGAAGGGATTTTATTTTTATTAATTGTTGTAACCAACTCTCCAAATTGAGTTTCCTGAAGGTAAAAACCGCTAATAAGATATACCGCATCAACCTCATTAAGAGAAGAAGGGGGTAATTTTCCTTCTTTGATAGGTAGTAAGGAATAGGTAGCTTCTTTATCCGAAAAATGAGTATCAAAAAGCGATTGCAATGGAAGAATCTCCGGTAAAAACTCATCCACTATAATTCCTACGTGATCGTACTCGTACAGACTATGAAAAGCTTCCAAATCCTTCGTGTATGAAAAAGGTGTAATGAGGTACGTAATATTAGGAATTTCTGATGTTTTTTGTTCCTTTGGGAAATCAGTAAAATCACTATTCACAGAACCGAATAAAATAGTAGGTTTTGCGTATTGTTTTATTTTATTAATCACTAAGTTATTTACTACCCCAAATGCCAAAATGATATCCGCATCTCCAGCAACCATTTTTTCATAGTTCTTCTTAGCTTCCGGAAAGTTAAACTGATTTTCTAAGGGTTGTTTAAACCGAACAGTAACATCTTGTCCTATAACTGCTGTAATTTCTTTTTTCATCTGCTGAAAAAGAACTTGTGTTCTGGCAGTTGATTTGTCTGTTAAAACTCCTATTGTAACTGTTTTATTGGTTTGCGCATATCCAAACACCATACTGAATACAATACAGAGTAGAAGTGTTATGTGTTTCATCTGAAAAATAAGTTCTAATTATCTTTTTGTTGTGTCTTTCTATTGTGAACACTCTTAATAATGTCTCCAAAAATACTTAGATGCTTTGCATATTGCTCTTCTGTCAAGATCCCTTTTACTTCTTTGTTTTGCTTTAGCAACAGCGTCTTTGCTTTATCCCTTATTTCTTCCTTTGTCAACGTTTTTTTATCGTCTAGTCTTGTAATTTTCACTATGTGATATAAAACAATACTAAAATACTCTTCTTCCACCTCCATTCCAAGTTTCATGTCTTTTACTTTTTCATGAAACCATACTTGTAGATTATCTCTTTCCTGTGGAGTAAAAATTTCTACTTTTTTGTTTTTTTCCACTGGTGCTTCCTGTGCATAAAAAGCGATAGAAAAAATTAAACAGATGAAGGTTGCGATTGGTTTTACTAATTTCATGGTTTTTTATTTTGTTTTTTAAACTTGTTATATCTGATATTACATCCCTTAAAATCAAATAACTACACACAAAAATATTATACATCAAAAGGTAGTTCCTCATTTTTTAAGGTCAAGTATTCTTTTTGACAGATCAAATGACCTTTATAACATGTGAAACCACCTTCCATATATTTTATCTTCTAAGTAAAAGGTTCCTTCCTTTATCTTCCAAACTTCAGTGTAGCTCTTAAGAAATACTTGTTTTCTGGCGATAAATCCAATGCTGTTTCACTATCACTATCTGTCCACTCCAGTTTATTAGCAACAGTAATTCCTCCACTAACATTGATTTTTAGTTTTCCTCCTATTTTTGTTTCGTATTCAGGTCCTATATTAACACGAGTATAATTTAACTTATCCAGATTCAATCCTGCTCCTGTATCGTCATAAAAGTTATAATTATTACCATTGGCTATAATTGACAGACCAACTTTTCCATTTTTTAAATGATAAAACTGAGAAATATAAGCAGGTAGGTAGGCATAGGTCCCCCAATGTCCTTTTTTATACACTAACTGTACTAATGGAATCACCATTCTTCTACCAAAACGCGTATTATAAGACACTCCGAACCCGTATTTAAATGACCTGCTTACTTGTTTACTGACTAGAGCGGTTCCTCTAAGCATAAAATCATCAGAAGAAATTCCACTCTGAAAATCAGATGCGAAGGTAGGTTTTAATCCAATTGAATAACTCCATTGTTTTCCGATTCTATTATTCAATGCTAAATAATACGCTACAGAATAAAAGTTTCTGGATACGGAAGAAGAGGCATCTGCTTCATTAGAAAAATTAGGTTTTAAATTGGTAAACTCAACTCCATTAATTATGATTGTTTTTTTATTTTTTAAAACATAGGGGAATTTTAAGTCTACTAAAACCTCAGAGAATCCAACTTTTCCTTCATATTGTTTTTCTTCAAAACTGGATTCTCCAAAATGTGTGTAACTAACAGTCCCAATATAAAACTCTTCCATAGGATCTTTTTGTGATCTTTCCTGACCGATAACAAGAATCGTTTGAAAAAAAAGTACTGCGGTGGTTAATAAAATCTTATTATTCATTTTTAGTCATTTAATTTGTGGCAAATAAAAACAATATTTGCCAATTTCAATATTTGGTTTATAAATAAATTCAGCTATAAATCAACTATGTAGGACTATTATGAGTAGGTATACTCAGCAAAAAACAGGGGTATTTTATTTTTTTTTCAGAACTACATAATGGTAAGTGATTATCGGTGGGTTTTTCTTATTTTTTTAATGTTTTTTTTGACATTTTACTATTTTCTATTTTTCCTGACTTCTTTTTTAAAAAGAAGAAGCCTCCATTACTTCTGGAGGCCTGATCAAAATACGGTGAAGGGACGTGTAATCAACTTTAGTTAGGGGGAAATTTTGGGGGAGTGTCCCTTCACTGTTTGACTGCTACCTACTTTACTTTATTTACTCATCATTCATTCTGGTAGTCATTTTCTTCCGAACCTTTTCCTTCATCTTCCAAAAGGTTCTTCTCATTATCTTCATCTGCTAATAGTTTCTCTATTTTCTCTATTGTCGTAAGCTCTCTGGTTATTGACTCATTGCATCTTTTTTCACAAAAATCATATTTTCCTTTTCCTATCATTAACCAAACTACTCCTGCAATCACCAACATTCCTATTAACAGATTTGAAGTTCTCATAACTAATATTTAATAGTGGTGTTTTATTTTTTCTACACTCCAAAAATACGACACCAATCAGGCTCAAAATCTGCTTTTCTGGGTGAAGCAGACAAATCCGTACCTGAACTATCCTATAAGAACAGTCAACCGTTTTTTATCAATAGAAGTTTTATTCCACATCCTATTATGTTTCTCTTTTTGTGTTTTCTGACACATCGTATTCTATGCATATCTTTTATCCTTAATAATAAATATTCTTATATCCCTACTGACTACAAAAAAATACCGGAAGCTATTTAGAATTTGCTTCCGGTAATTAACCAATCCAATTATGAAAAAATATGTACGACTCGTACATGAATTTTATATTTCTTAATCATTGCTTTGTATCCAATCCGATAATATTTCAGCAACTTGTTTTGTTTTTAAAAATTACCGGAGGCGCCCTTTACTTCACCTCCGGCAATCAACCAATCCAATTATGAAAAAAAATGTACTACCTGTACATATGTTTTTATCTTTTTTAAAAACTGCCGGAGATGCCCTTTCCCTTATTTATCTCCGGCAGCTTACCAACCCAATTATGAAATAATTACTTACCTCTTATTTTTATGTTTTTCACGGTTTTCTTTTCTTAAGAAACTACCAGAGAATTCTCTTTACTACTCTCTGGTAGTCACCAACCTAATTATTATGAAAAAAAATTACTTACTATTTTTTAATGCCCCCTCTCTACTTTAAAAAAAGCCACTGGAAATGTTTGTGGGGGGAATACATTGTGATTCCAGTGGCTTACTCACTTAATTATTATGAAAAAAATTACTTACTATTTCTTTATGCATCCCCTCTCTTTTCTTTATTACTGATTCTTTTTCTTTAAAAACAATCACCGGAGATGTTTGTGGGGGAAATACATATCCTCCGGTGATTTGCTAACCTAATTATTATGAAAAAAAATTACTTACTCACTAACGCTTCTACAATCTCTTTCGAGAACTCTCTCGACACTGAGGTAAGCTGTTTCGGATTATCAATTTCTGTAATCATCACTGATAACAATTGCTTTTCCTTTTCTTCTTTCAGATCATATACCAATGTCTCGAGCACAAAGCTTCTTTTTATTGTTTTTATGACTTCTTCTGGTGTTGATTTTGTATACAGTACACTATCTCCTGATCTGAAGGGTCTATAAAACAAAGGGTATGATTTTGTTTCATAGGTTGTTTTTACAGCTTTTTTATACTCCTTTCGATCCCTGAGTACCGTAAGAAATAAAATATCAGCTCCTCTTCGTATCAAACTATTTTTTATCCGTACAACCTCTCTATTATCTAAGTTGTTTAATCTTGATAGTTCCGGCATCACTAAATAACTCTCAAGTGCGATATACCCTTCTTTATTTAAAGCTGTCGTGATATCTCTCTCGAACTGCTTTCTTATATCTGTATCTGTTGTTTTACTAACAACGACTACATTTTCTTTTTTCCAGTCTGTAGTTTGGCTTCTATTCCATGTCTTAGTTACATCTACCGATGAACAACTACAGTACAACAATGCGATTACACTTACCCCTGCTAACCTTAACATCCCTCTATATTTTAGTTTCTTTTTTCTATTTGTGAAAAACAAAAAACATAACCTTCTGTTTCCTCTATAAAAACAGTTTTCTTTTCTGGTTTAAAAACGGTAGAAATGCGTGCTAATACTTTTTCTATTTTTAGTTCTAAATTCGATTGTAATGTTTTCATTGTTATATCCTTTTGTTTTGTTTACACAAAGGTATCACTGCTATCCCCTTTGTTTAAGGGCTTTTTGGGTGAAGCAGCCTATTTTGACGGTGAAGTTTCCTTTTTAGACAGTGAAGTGTTTTTCTGATTTTACAATCAGAATCTGGCATCGGTTTTTTCAAAAACAACAATGCTTTTATTGTTTATTACTTTTATATAACAAGCTAGACTGTATCCCATTGCCTTCTTTTCTTAGAAACCTTGCTTTTTATATAAAGGCTTTGGAGTAAGCTGAAGAATATTTACGTCTCTTTATAAGAAAAGGCTGTTTCTAAAATAAGAAACAGCCTTTTCTGTCATACAACAGGGATATTCTGGATTTATATATAATAGAACAGAACTACCCGCAGTAAATACACACTCTACTCTTCTGAGAATTAATATTAATTTCGAGACTCGTCACAAAGTAATTACATCACGATTATCGAGTTAATAATAACAATAAAAAACCTTTCGAGGGATGCTCCCGAAAGGTTCACAACTTACTAGTTGTATTCACACAGATAATAAATTACCATCTTCTCTTTTTAGGAGAGTCATACTCATTCCTCTCTTCTCTGTCATCTTTTCGTTCTCTTCTATCTTCTCTTCCCTCCCTTTTATCTTCATTAATCTCTCTCTGAGTGGCTACTACATCTGCTCTCAAGGTTTCCAAAAATTCGTTTAACAGCTTTCTGTTTACTCTAGACTTTTCTATTCCTCTTGCATCAAATGAGAAATTAACTGTCTTCATGGTTTTCAGAATAACGGCTTGTCTATCCGCTCTTTTTATTTGATTTTCAAAATCTCTTATATCGTCTTTTCGATCTCTTTTATCATCTCTGGTATTTGCTCTGTCTCTCGCCAGGTCTTTTTTATCATCCTTATGGTCATAGCGCCCTCTATTCGAATCTTTCACATCATCTCTCACTTCTCTTCTTTCTGATCGTACTTCTTGCGAACTTTGCGCTATTTCTCTTCTGGCTCTTTTTGCTTTTTCTTCACTCTGACGTACTTCTCTCGCCATGTCTGTTAACAAATCTGCTTTTAGGGTATTGATTTTTCCATCTCTGGCATCGAATGAGCGATTAAACACTTCCATTTTTACTTTGAAAGCTTCCAATTCCCTAAGATCTCTATCCAGATCTCTTTTTCCCTGATTAATTTGTGCCCTGTTTTGTACGGCTTCTCTTCCGTTTTGTGCTTGTACTGTTGCACCTAACATCATTAGTGTGATTACGATACTCCCTGAAATTCTCATTTTTTTATTTTTTATAGTTTTTGCAATTAATTCTCTTCATTTTCTTTTACATAGACCACTTTATATCCTTTTCTTTCCTGATCCAACGTAACTTTCTTGTACATAACATCATTGTATTCATAAAATACATTGCCATCGATCATCACTTCTTCTGCATCTGCTGATATTTCTGAAACAATGGTATCTACCGGTGGCTGTATGACTTCATACCGTTCCTCTTCTGTGGTAGCCCCCTGGATTTCCGTGTAATAAATCCCAGAATGGTAGTACATTACTGAGGGACCTACTACTACTCTTACATGTCCTACTGGTAAGACCGCGATGCGTACTCCCACTGGTGGCAATACTGCGATATACCCATCATTATATATAGTATAATACAACCCAGCATAGAAGAAGTACGGTAAACCTCTGTATACAACGCGAACATGATGCGCTGGTAATGTTCTGATTACTCTTCTGTGTCGGGGATATCTGTAATGCGGGTTTCTATAAATCGGCTGTGTTCTGTAGCGTCCTCCTTTATAATGATTCGTTCCTACATGATTTCCTCCTCTATGAGAAGTTTTCACACCTCTGTTTCCTGACCTTCCTTGTGCCTGAAGATCCTGACCAGCCAAACAGCTTATGATAATGATAATTCCGATAATTCTTTTTATTGCCTTCATAACTACTAGGGTTTAAATATTTGTGAAATCAATTTCTTTGAATTTCTTTACACAAAAGTACCCTGGCTTACCGGTTTATCTGGGAAGGAAATAAGTGAATTAAATAAAATTAGCTGTGAAGTGTACTTTTCTGGTTGTGAAGTACAAGCGGTAAATCTATCTCTATTGCTTATAGAACTCAGCAGTTCCTATTTTTCCATGCCTGAGAATAGAAATCGAGATTTTTTCTCCTTTTTTGAATTCTTTTAACTTCTTTTTTATCAGATATCCAGAGTTATCATCTGTAAAAGGAATTCCTGCAATTTGCAGGATTACATCTCCTCCCAGTAGTAATTCAACTCCGTCAATTACAGCAGGAACATACCCTCCTTGTAATCCCAATTTACTGGCTGCTCCCTGAGTTGCTGTACTAAGCACCAGCAGCCCTGATTCCTGAGGAACATTTAACGCTTTGGCAACATTTCCTGTGATTAAAAGCCCTTCCATCCCTGTCCATATGTTCTCTTCTTCGGATAGCAGTTTTTGGGCAATATTAGAAGATACGGCAAATCCAATACCACTAAACCCTCCCGATGCTGAGTAAATTCTACTGGCAATTCCAATAACTTCTCCTTTCATATTAAACATAGGTCCTCCAGAGTTTCCTGGATTTATGGCCGCATCAGTTTGTAAAAACTCTATCTTTACAAAATCATTACTCCTGTGATCAGGCACATAACGTCCACTTATAATTCCTCTGGATAAAGATTGTTTAAACCCGTGAGGGGCTCCCAAAACAAAAACATCTTCCCCTATTAATGTTTTATCGGAATCTCCAATAGTTGCGACTTTTTTATTTTTTAACTGGAAATTATTTTTGATTTGTAATAAAGCTACATCTGCCTGAGGATTAGAAGAAACAATTGTCGCTTCATAAATATCTCCATCCACAAATTCTACTGAAACTACTTCTGCCGATTGTACTACATGTGCTGCTGTCCAGATTTTTCCATCTTCAGAGATTAATACTCCAGATCCCTGAGAAGATTCTTTGACTAATTGTCTGTTACTCCCATTCGATTCTGTTCCGACACTAATAATTTCTATTACAACCACAGAGGAATTTACTTTCTTATATAAGTCCGATAATTTCTGAGCCTGTACGGATACTACAAACAATAAAAAGAATAGTAATTTCAGCAATTTCATCTCTCTGTATTTTTTGTCAAATATACTATAATTTGCTTGTGACATCCTAGAATCACTCTTTATAAAAAGCGGTTCTATCTATATTTTTTTTTAGCTGATAGATCTAGAAAATGTTTCGTAATTTCGCTCTTAGCCAAAAAATCCAGATAGGTCATGATGACGAAAAAATGGTTTAGTAAAGTAACCACATTTGTAATAGGCTGGTTTATTTCTTTATTTATATGGAGCATGACCAGAAAATATGGAATCAAGTCCTATTTAAGTGTTTTCGACATCGAATATTCTGCTTCTAATTCTTTTTTATATATCGCTTTGATAGCTGTCATTTGCGGTATCTTATTTGGCAGTATTCAGCTTCTTAGTGAAGAATCTATTGCTAATAAGCAACGATCTTTTAGAAATATACTTATTAAGGGATTAGGGCTTCATGTCTTTATCATGATTCTTATATATCTGATTATTTATATACAGCTAAACCTAGCAATTGAGAAATTGGAAATACTATTTATTGATTTTTTAACCAGTCCATTGATTTTGGTTAATCTTGGATATTCTATTGTCACTAATATTTTTATTGTAATCACGATTCACCTCGAAAAATTACTAGGGAAAGGAAATTTATTAAAATTAATTACCGGTCGTTTCTATCATCCACAGGAAGAAGAACGTGTTTTTATGTTTATAGATCTCACATCTTCTACTATGATTGCAGAAGATTTAGGACATTTACAGTACAGTCGTTTTATCCAAGATTGTTTTCTGGATCTGGCTGTAGTAGAAAAGTATAATGCTGAAGTATATCAATATGTAGGAGATGAAGCTGTATTAACCTGGAAAATGAATAAAACAGTTAATACCGATGCTTGTTTGTTAGCATTTTTTGCTTTCTCTAAGAGGTTACAAGATCGTACGTCTTATTATCAAAAAAACTACGGACATGTTCCTTTTTTTAAAGCTGGGGTGCATGGAGGTATCATTACTGTAGTAGAAATAGGAAGTATCAAACATGAGATCGCATATCATGGAGATACTATTAATATTGCCTCCAGAGTTCAGGAACAGTGTAAGAAACAAGGGGTGTCTCTTCTGATTTCAAAGACGATTTTTGATCGAATTAAAAACCCTACTGTTTTTGAATTGATTAATACGGGAAATCCCTTATTAAAGGGCAAAAAAAATACAACTGAACTATATAGTGTATCGCTAAAAAATAACACTGTATTGGTTTAATAAAATGAGCTCAATATTGATAAACAGAACATTAGAGGAAATAAATATCATTTCAAAAGAAATTCCGCCACCTCTAAATCTCGATTATCGAATAATAATAAACTCACTTCGTCTGTTCTTTTGATGTTCTTCTTTACTACATTTGATTCCATTACTACATTTATTAAGTAATTCAGTTTCTCCATACCCTTTACCACTAACTCTTTCTGAACTTATTCCTCCTTGCTCAATAATGTAATTCACAGTACTCTGTGCTCTTTTTTCACTTAACATCATATTGTATTTGTCTTTCCCCCTACTGTCCGTATGGGATCTTACATTAATCCTCAAGCGGGGATATTCTCTTAATGCTTCTATTATCTTCTGCAGTTCTACTTCTGCATCAGGTCTGATATTCGCTTTATCAAGATCAAAATAAATGACTTCTAATTCCAGTACTGCCGCCAGATCATTCCCTTCTTCTACTTCTTTTTCTTCCAATCCTCCTCTTTCTAATTCCAACGGGTATTCATTTTCTTCTCCCAAAGAACTATTTGTTGTAAAAACAGTTTCTGTAGGGGCATATGCTATTTGTTTCGCTTGTAAGATGTATGACTTATTACATTCTACATCTAGACTATACTCTCCATCTTCATTAGTTAGTGTTCTGGTGATTTCATCATTGTTTTCATCCAGAAGAATAACTGCTGCATCTCCCATTCGCTCTCTTGTTTCTTTATCTGTGACAGTTCCTTTTATAAATTGTTTACATTTGGTTATCAACTCTTCTGTTTGCTTAAAACTGTAAATATCATCATTCCCTTTTCCTCCATTCCGATTACTAGAGAAATACCCCATTCGAGTGGTTTCATTAACCACAAAAGAAAAATCATCTTCCGGACTATTAATCGGTCTTCCTACATTATAGGGTAATGAAAAATACCCATCCTCCTGAACCGCAACAAATACATCTAACCCTCCTAAACCTGTATGTCCATCACTCGAAAAATAAAGGACTCCCGAATCACTTATGTAAGGAAATGTTTCTCTCCCTTCTGTATTGATTTGATCGCCTAAGTTCCTAGGAACTCCAAAGCTTCCATCTTCATAAATATCAATTTCATATATATCCGACTGTCCCCTACTTCCAGGCATATCACTGGCAAAATATAATTTTGTTCCATCTGCGCTTAATGCCGGATGTGCAACTGAATACTCTTCTCCATTAAAAGGTAATTCTTCAATATCTGTCCATTGGCTCCCTTTTAATTTTGCTTTATAAATTTTCAACAAAATAGTTCCTGTAGAATCCATTTTTACTTTTCGTTTCGTAAAATTATTTCGGGTAAAGTACATGGTCTTTCCATCTTTGGAAAAGGTTGAAGAAGATTCATGAAAACGCGTATTAATACCTCCTCTTATTTTTTTGGGTGGGCTTAAGTCTCCATCAATATTCATTTTGGAATAAAACAGATCTAAAAAAGGCATTTCATTCCATTCATGAACGGTTTTGGTCATATTACGGCTATTTCTGGAAGAAGCGAAAATCAAATCTCCATGATGATTAAAACTTGGAGCATAATCCGAATGTTCTGAATTTACACTTAGTTTCAGCAGTTGAAATTTTCCAGATTGCATGTCTATAAATTTCAAATAATCTCTGGTCGTCATAAATGAATTTGCCCGTTGATCATTCCCTGTCTGCATATAAAATTTTTCCATTACTTTATCTGCTTCCACATATCTTTTAGCACTTTTCAGGCTCTGAGCATATCGAAACAGGTATTCTGCTTCTATTTCATCTTCATATTCATTGACTAATGACTCATACCATTTTACCGCTTCTTCCAACTCTCCATTAAAGTAATAGGAGTCGCCTAGTTTTTGGTATAAATCGGGAGAAGAGTATCCATTTTTAGCTACTTTTTGATATATTTTTCTGGCATCTACATACGCGAATCGCTCAAAATCTTCATTCGCTTTTATCAACTGATTTTCCTGAGCATATATATTAAAGAGAGAGAGAATTAAAATCAATACACTGTATTTTCTGAAATTCATTATCATAAATAGTATTTTATCATTAAAAGAAACGAGGAGTTAACATTCTACTATACTTCTTAAAGAGTTCGAATCGTATAAAAACCTCATAACTTCCATCATTAAATTGCGCTTTTCCTAATTCTGTTGTTTCTCTGTCGTACCCCAATCCTATCATCATCGCATTAGAGAGTTGAAATCCGATCATTCCACTCCACGCTGCACTCCATCTATACCCTGCTCCCAGTGTCAAGCGTTCATACAATAAAAAGCTAGCGGATAAATCTACCTGTAATGGGGCTCCAAAAACCGCTTTGGTCAATAATGCCGGTTTAAATTTCACTTCTTCATTTAAATCAAACGTATATCCGGTAATCAAATAATAATTGATTCGTTCTCTAGCGATAAAGGCTTCGGAGTTATTATTACCAACCGTAGCACTTTCATCAAAATGTTCTGTTTCTAAGATATTTGGAGCGCTCAGTCCAAAATAGAATTTATCTGTATAATAATAGATCCCTACTCCGACATTCGGACTAAATCTATTGTCTATATTTTGCTGAAAATTCGCATCGTTTACATCAAATTTTGATAATTTATTAAAGTCCACATCTAATAAGTGACCTCCTCCTTTAAGACCAAAACTTAGCCTTCCTTTTTCTGAAGTAGGAATTGTATATGAAAAATCAATATCAAAGTAGGTTTCTCTGGTCGGTCCTATTTCGTCATTTACTATTGATATTCCTAGACCTACTCGCTCACTTTGCCCTAAAGGAGTATTTATCGATATTGTTTGCGTTCTGGGAGCCCCATCTAATCCTACCCATTGACTACGATGTAATCCGTTAATACTAAAAACGCCTCTACTCCCTGCATATGCCGGATTAACGCTTATTGTATTATACATATATTGAGTGTATTGAGCATCTTGCTGCGTATATCCTTTATTCCATAAAGAAATAGACAAAATTATTAGTATCGAAAAGTATAGTTTCTTCATATGATCTATTTTTTTATTTAGTTAGCTATATCTGCATAAGCCCAACTACATATCCTATTTTGAAAAAAATATTATTGATTTCAAAACTTGTCATGAGTATTAAAGTCCTCTTGAACGAATCAATTATTGTTTTTCCATTTATTCATTTTTCTTTTTTCATAGTATAACACTCCTCATAACCTATTAGCTATAAGGAGTGTTTTTATATCATTTATTGATATAGAGATATCCCATTCTACTTTTCCTTACTCCGGAAGGTAATACATACTCCAATAAATAATAATATGTTCCTACTGGTAATTCTTCTTCTTCATTAATAGTTAATCTTCCTTCTGACATTCCTGTAAAGTATTTATTATCTACTCCATAATTATCAGCTTCATAAACCTTTACTCCCCACCTGTTATAAATTTCTAATCTATTTTCATATTGCTCTACTCCTCTAATCATAAATACATCATTATCCCCATCTGCATTTACAGACATCGCTGTAAATATTTCTATTCCATCTTCTGCATCCGTTAATGTATTTGGTTCTAAGTAGTTTGGAATTCCATTGTTATTACTGTCTATAGCGTCATTAGGATTTCCATCTCCGTTTGGATCCGAGTCTTCATCTATTGTAAGAATTTCATCTCCATCATCATCAGGGTCCAGATAATCAGGTATAGAATCACTATCTGTATCATCTGGTTCTTCTCCATCATTATTAACGTCTAATTCATATTCTGTATGTATCCCATCTCCATCATCGTCTATATCCAAATAGTCTGGAATTGTATCTCCATCTGTATCTTGTATATCTCCCGTTGATGGATCTCCATCATTATCTGGATTCACCCCTTCATTAGTAGTCAACACGCCATCCCCATCGTCATCATCATCTAGGTAATCAGGAATCCCGTCTGAATCAGTGTCTTGATTTACAGGGTTTGAATCTCCATCATAATCTTCATTATATGTCAGTATTCCATCATTATCATCATCTATATCCCGATAATCGACATCATCTGTATCATCTGTATTCTGAAGATCTTCTGACCCTCCATTTAATTCATCATTCGTATCAAATCCATCGGCAGAGTCACTTCCTTCAAAAATATCCAATAGCCCATCTCCATCGGTATCTGTTATATCTATAGCGATATCGAACCCTGCTTCTATAACATCCGGAACAGAATCATTATCTGCATCTGTATCCAAGTAATCTGGAATTGTATCACCATCTGTATCCATTGGTCTATTTAAACTAATACCTTCGTCTAGATCAGTATCATAGGCATCATCAATACCATCTCCATCTCCATCTCGCCCTAATGGTGGCACATATCCAGTGGTGGACTGAACTTCTACATTGTCAGGAATCCCATCATCATCACTGTCTATATCCTGAGAATCCGAACCGCCTGCGCCATCACTGTTAGGAACCTGTAAAGCAGTACCAGTGGTAACCTCACCTGCACCACTACCATTGTCGATCGTATCCAGACTATCGGCTAATCCGTCCCCGTCAACATCAACCATACTACTGGCATCACCAGGAGTCGGATAATCAACAGCTCCATCTCCATCTGTGTCTACCCCACCAGCTTCTATAATATCTACCAAACCATCATTGTCACTATCCAAATCCAAATGGTTGGCAACGCCATCCCCGTCATAATCAAAATGATCATTAATACCATCGCCATTACTGTCTACATAACCAGGGTAGTCCGAATCTGCATAGTTTAAAATACCGTCATTGTCATCATCTGCGCTAGGATCAACTCCGCCTCCTTCTATACGATCAACAATACCATCATTGTCATCATCCAAATCAACTGCATCAGGAATCCCATCATTATCCCAATCCAACTTCTCTCTAAAATCTACCTCGAATGTTGTAGGATAATCATTATTATTGGTATCTCTTGCCCCATTATTTAATTCATCATTCGTATCAAAACCATCATTTGAATTTCCTCCTTCAAAACCATCATCTAAACCATCATTATCGCTATCAACACCTATAAGCGTCCCTATCCCTGCTTCTAAAACATCCGGGATTTGATCATCATCAGAATCTGTATCCAAATAATCTGGTATTCCGTCACGATCGGTATCTATTGCGATTAGTGCATTTCCTGTATCAGGGTCGCTATTATCAATATCATACGCATCATCAATACCATCTCCATCTGTATCTCGTCCCAATGGTGGCACATATCCAGTGGTGAACTGAACTTCTACATTATCAGGAATACCATCATCATCACTGTCTATATCCTGAGAATCCGAACCGCCTGTACCATCACTGTTAGGCATCGGAAGCGCCGTACCACTGGTAACCTCACCTGCACCACTACCACTGTCAATCGTATCCAGACTATCGGCTAATCCGTCCCCGTCAACATCAACCATACTACTGGCATCACCAGGAGTCGGGTAATCAACAGCTCCATCTCCATCTGTGTCTACCCCACCAGCTTCTATAAGATCTAACAAACCATCATTGTCACTATCCAAATCCAAATGGTTGGCAACACCATCTCCGTCATAATCAAAATGATCATTAATACCATCGCCATTACTGTCTACATATCCAGGGTAGTCCGAATCTGCATAGTTTAAAATACCATCATTATCATCATCTGCGCCAGGATCAACTCCGCCTCCTTCTATACGATCAACAATACCATCATTGTCATCATCTAAATCTACAACATCATCAATCCCGTCTCCGTCACTATCCTTCGCTTCTCGCCAGTCTGGCTCTCCTCCTACATTGTCTATATCTGGAAAACTTCCTGAGGTCTGACCCCCATTGGTAGCATCTAAAACACTCGTATCTGCATCAAAGGCATCATCCAGACCATCTCCATCTATATCAACTCCACTAAATAATGTGTCAGAAACACCATCGCCATCAACATCATACCCCTCGATATGATCACTCTCTCCATCTCCATCACTATCCAAATCAACATAGTCATATAAACCATCAGTGTCTGTATCTTCCCGAACTAAAACACTACCGCCTGCATCCAGATCATACGCATCATCAATACCATCACCATCTGCATCACTGCCTAAAGGGGCGATATAACCTACCGTAGGCTGAACCTCTATATTATCTACAATACCATCATCATCACTGTCTATATCCTGAGAATCCGAACCGCCTGTACCATCACTGTTAGGCATCGGAAGCGCCGTACCACTGGTAACCTCGCCTGCACCACTACCACTGTCAATCGTATCCAGACTATCGGCTAATCCATCCCCGTCAACATCAACCATACTACTGGCATCACCAGGAGTCGGGTAATCAACAGCTCCATCTCCATCTGTGTCTACCCCACCGGCTTCTATAAGATCTAACAAACCATCATTGTCACTGTCTAAATCCAAATGGTTGGCAACGCCATCCCCGTCATAATCAAAATGATCATTAATACCATCGCCATTACTGTCTACATATCCAGGGTAGTCCGAATCTGCATAGTTTAAAATACCATCATTGTCATCATCTGCACCAGGATCAACTCCACCTCCTTCTATACGATCAACAATACCATCATTGTCATCATCTAAATCTACAACATCATCAATCCCGTCTCCGT
Organism: Aquimarina sp. TRL1; assembly: GCF_013365535.1. NCBI lineage: Bacteria > Pseudomonadati > Bacteroidota > Flavobacteriia > Flavobacteriales > Flavobacteriaceae > Aquimarina > Aquimarina sp. TRL1. The sequence goes on from NZ_CP053590.1 coordinate 871,648, forward strand.
CACTATCCTTCGCTTCTCGCCAGTCTGGCTCTCCTCCTACATTGTCTATATCTGGAAAACTTCCTGAGGTCTGACCCCCATTGGTAGCATCTAAAACACTCGTATCTGCATCAAAGGCATCATCCAGACCATCTCCATCTATATCAACTCCACTAAATAATGTGTCAGAAACACCATCGCCATCAACATCATACCCCTCGATATGATCACTCTCCCCATCTCCATCACTATCCAAATCAACATAGTCATATAAACCATCAGTGTCTGTATCTTCCCGAACTAAAACACTACCGCCTGCATCCAGATCATACGCATCATCAATACCATCACCATCTGCATCACTGCCTAAAGGGGCGATATAACCTACCGTAGGCTGAACCTCTATATTATCTACAATACCATCATCATCACTGTCTATATCCTGAGAATCCGAACCGCCTGTACCATCACTGTTAGGCATCGGAAGCGCCGTACCACTGGTAACCTCGCCTGCACCACTACCACTGTCAATCGTATCCAGACTATCGGCTAATCCATCCCCGTCAACATCAACCATACTACTGGCATCACCAGGAGTCGGGTAATCAACAGCTCCATCTCCATCTGTGTCTACCCCACCGGCTTCTATAAGATCTAACAAACCATCATTGTCACTGTCTAAATCCAAATGGTTGGCAACGCCATCCCCGTCATAATCAAAATGATCATTAATACCATCGCCATTACTGTCTACATATCCAGGGTAGTCCGAATCTGCATAGTTTAAAATACCATCATTGTCATCATCTGCACCAGGATCAACTCCACCTCCTTCTATACGATCAACAATACCATCATTGTCATCATCTAAATCTACAACATCATCAATCCCGTCTCCGTCACTATCCTTCGCTTCTCGCCAGTCTGGCTCTCCTCCTACATTGTCTATATCTGGAAAACTTCCTGAGGTCTGACCCCCATTGGTAGCATCTAAAACACTCGTATCTGCATCAAAGGCATCATCCAGACCATCGCCATCTATATCAACTCCACTAAATAATGTGTCAGAAACACCATCGCCATCAACATCATATCCCTCGATATGATCACTCTCCCCATCTCCATCACTATCCAAATCAACATAGTCATATAAACCATCAGTGTCTGTATCTTCCCGAACTAAAACACTACCGCCTGCATCCAGATCATACGCATCATCAATACCATCCCCATCTGAATCACTGCCTAACGGGGCGATATAACCTACCGTAGGCTGAACCTCTATATTATCTACAATACCATCATCATCACTGTCTATATCCTGAGAATCCGAACCGCCTGTACCATCACTGTTAGGCATCGGAAGCGCCGTACCACTGGTAACCTCGCCTGCACCACTACCACTGTCGATCGTATCCAGACTATCGGCTAATCCGTCCCCGTCAACATCAACCATACTACTGGCATCACCAGGAGTCGGGTAATCAACAGCTCCATCTCCATCTGTGTCTACCCCGCCGGCTTCTATAAGATCTAACAAACCATCATTGTCACTATCCAAATCCAAATGGTTGGCAACGCCATCTCCGTCATAATCAAAATGATCATTAATACCATCGCCATTACTGTCTACATATCCAGGATAGTCCGAATCTGCATAGTTTAAAATACCGTCATTGTCATCATCTGCACCAGGATCAACTCCGCCTCCTTCTATACGATCAACAATACCATCATTGTCATCATCTAAATCTGAAACATCATTAATCCCGTCTCCGTCACTATCCTTCGCTTCTCGCCAGTCTGGCTCTCCTCCTACATTGTCTATATCCGGGAAACTTCCTGAGGTCTGACCCCCATTGGTAGCATCTAAAACACTCGTATCTGCATCAAAGGCATCATCCAGACCATCTCCATCTATATCAACTCCACTAAATAATGTGTCAGAAACACCATCGCCATCAACATCATATCCCTCGATATGATCACTCTCTCCATCTCCATCACTATCCAAATCAACATAGTCATACAAACCATCAGTGTCTGTATCTTCCCGAACTAAAACACTGCCGCCTGCATCCAGATCATACGCATCATCAATACCATCCCCATCTGCATCACTGCCTAACGGGGCGATATAACCTACCGTAGGCTGAACCTCTATATTATCTACAATACCATCATCATCACTGTCTATATCCTGAGAATCCGAACCGCCTGTACCATCACTGTTAGGCATCGGAAGCGCCGTACCACTGGTAACCTCACCTGCACCACTACCACTGTCAATCGTATCCAGACTATCGGCTAATCCGTCCCCGTCAACATCAACCATACTACTGGCATCACCAGGAGTCGGGTAATCAACAGCTCCATCTCCATCTGTGTCTACCCCACCAGCTTCTATAAGATCTAACAAACCATCATTGTCACTGTCTAAATCCAAATGGTTGGCAACACCATCCCCGTCATAATCAAAATGATCATTAATACCATCGCCATTACTGTCTACATATCCAGGGTAATCCGAATCTGCATAGTTTAAAATACCATCATTGTCATCATCTGCACCAGGATCAACTCCACCTCCTTCTATACGATCAACAATACCATCATTGTCATCATCTAAATCTGAAACATCATCAATCCCGTCTCCGTCACTATCCTTCGCTTCTCGCCAGTCTGGCTCTCCTCCTACATTGTCTATATCCGGGAAACTTCCTGAGGTCTGACCCCCATTGGTCGCATCTAAAACACTCGTATCTGCATCAAAGGCATCATCCAGACCATCGCCATCTATATCAACTCCACTAAATAATGTGTCAGAAACACCATCGCCATCAACATCATATCCCTCGATATGATCACTCTCCCCATCTCCATCACTATCCAAATCAACATAGTCATATAAACCATCAGTGTCTGTATCTTCCCGAACTAAAACACTACCGCCTGCATCCAGATCATACGCATCATCAATACCATCCCCATCTGAATCACTGCCTAAAGGGGCGATATAACCTACCGTAGGCTGAACCTCTATATTATCTACAATACCATCATCATCACTGTCTATATCCTGAGAATCCGAACCGCCTGTACCATCACTGTTAGGCATCGGAAGCGCCGTACCACTGGTAACCTCGCCTGCACCACTACCACTGTCGATCGTATCCAGACTATCGGCTAATCCGTCCCCGTCAACATCAACCATACTACTGGCATCACCAGGAGTCGGGTAATCAACAGCTCCATCTCCATCTGTGTCTACCCCGCCGGCTTCTATAAGATCTAACAAACCATCATTGTCACTATCCAAATCCAAATGGTTGGCAACGCCATCTCCGTCATAATCAAAATGATCATTAATACCATCGCCATTACTGTCTACATATCCAGGATAGTCCGAATCTGCATAGTTTAAAATACCGTCATTGTCATCATCTGCACCAGGATCAACTCCACCTCCTTCTATACGATCAACAATACCATCATTGTCATCATCTAAATCTGAAACATCATCAATCCCGTCTCCGTCACTATCCTTCGCTTCTCGCCAGTCTGGCTCTCCTCCTACATTGTCTATATCCGGGAAACTTCCTGAGGTCTGACCCCCATTGGTAGCATCTAAAACACTCGTATCTGCATCAAAGGCATCATCCAGACCATCTCCATCTATATCAACTCCACTAAATAATGTGTCAGAAACACCATCGCCATCAACATCATACCCCTCGATATGATCACTCTCCCCATCTCCATCACTATCCAAATCAACATAGTCATATAAACCATCAGTGTCTGTATCTTCCCGAACTAAAACACTACCGCCTGCATCCAGATCATACGCATCATCAATACCATCCCCATCTGAATCACTGCCTAACGGGGCGATATAACCTACCGTAGGCTGAACCTCTATATTATCTACAATACCATCATCATCACTGTCTATATCCTGAGAATCCGAACCGCCTGTACCATCACTGTTAGGCATCGGAAGCGCCGTACCACTGGTAACCTCGCCTGCACCACTACCACTGTCGATCGTATCCAGACTATCGGCTAATCCGTCCCCGTCAACATCAACCATACTACTGGCATCACCAGGAGTCGGGTAATCAACAGCTCCATCTCCATCTGTGTCTACCCCGCCGGCTTCTATAAGATCTAACAAACCATCATTGTCACTATCCAAATCCAAATGGTTGGCAACGCCATCTCCGTCATAATCAAAATGATCATTAATACCATCGCCATTACTGTCTACATATCCAGGATAGTCCGAATCTGCATAGTTTAAAATACCGTCATTGTCATCATCTGCACCAGGATCAACTCCGCCTCCTTCTATACGATCAACAATACCATCATTGTCATCATCTAAATCTGAAACATCATTAATCCCGTCTCCGTCACTATCCTTCGCTTCTCGCCAGTCTGGCTCTCCTCCTACATTGTCTATATCCGGGAAACTTCCTGAGGTCTGACCCCCATTGGTAGCATCTAAAACACTCGTATCTGCATCAAAGGCATCATCCAGACCATCGCCATCTATATCAACTCCACTAAATAATGTGTCAGAAACACCATCGCCATCAACATCATACCCCTCGATATGATCACTCTCCCCATCTCCATCACTATCCAAATCAACATAGTCATACAAACCATCAGTATCTGTATCTTCCCGAACTAAAACACTACCGCCTGCATCCAGATCATACGCATCATCAATACCATCTCCATCTGCATCACTGCCTAACGGGGCGATATAACCTACCGTAGGCTGAACCTCTATATTATCTACAATACCATCATCATCACTGTCTATATCCTGAGAATCCGAACCGCCTGTACCATCACTGTTAGGCATCGGAAGCGCCGTACCACTGGTAACCTCACCTGCACCACTACCACTGTCGATCGTATCCAGACTATCGGCTAATCCATCCCCGTCAACATCAACCATACTACTGGCATCACCAGGAGTCGGGTAATCAACAGCTCCATCTCCATCTGTGTCTACCCCACCGGCTTCTATAAGATCTAACAAACCATCATTGTCACTATCCAAATCCAAATGGTTGGCAACACCATCCCCATCATAATCAAAATGATCATTAATACCATCGCCATTACTGTCTACATATCCAGGGTAATCCGAATCTGCATAGTTTAAAATACCATCATTGTCATCATCTGCACCAGGATCAACTCCACCTCCTTCTATACGATCAACAATACCATCATTGTCATCATCTAAATCTGAAACATCATCAATCCCGTCTCCGTCACTATCCTTCGCTTCTCGCCAGTCTGGCTCTCCTCCTACATTGTCTATATCCGGGAAACTTCCTGAGGTCTGACCCCCATTGGTAGCATCTAAAACACTCGTATCTGCATCAAAGGCATCATCCAGACCATCTCCATCTATATCAACTCCACTAAATAATGTGTCAGAAACACCATCGCCATCAACATCATATCCCTCGATATGATCACTCTCCCCATCTCCATCACTATCCAAATCAACATAGTCATATAAACCATCAGTGTCTGTATCTTCCCGAACTAAAACACTACCGCCTGCATCCAGATCATACGCATCATCAATACCATCCCCATCTGAATCACTGCCTAACGGGGCGATATAACCTACCGTAGGCTGAACCTCTATATTATCTACAATACCATCATCATCACTGTCTATATCCTGAGAATCCGAACCGCCTGTACCATCACTGTTAGGCATCGGAAGCGCCGTACCACTGGTAACCTCGCCTGCACCACTACCACTGTCGATCGTATCCAGACTATCGGCTAATCCGTCCCCGTCAACATCAACCATACTACTGGCATCACCAGGAGTCGGGTAATCAACAGCTCCATCTCCATCTGTGTCTACCCCACCGGCTTCTATAAGATCTAACAAACCATCATTGTCACTATCCAAATCCAAATGGTTGGCAACGCCATCTCCGTCATAATCAAAATGATCATTAATACCATCGCCATTACTGTCTACATATCCAGGATAGTCCGAATCTGCATAGTTTAAAATACCGTCATTGTCATCATCTGCACCAGGATCAACTCCGCCTCCTTCTATACGATCAACAATACCATCATTGTCATCATCTAAATCTGAAACATCATCAATCCCGTCTCCGTCACTATCCTTCGCTTCTCGCCAGTCTGGCTCTCCTCCTACATTGTCTATATCTGGAAAACTTCCTGAGGTCTGACCCCCATTGGTAGCATCTAAAACACTCGTATCTGCATCAAAGGCATCATCCAGACCATCGCCATCTATATCAACTCCACTAAATAATGTGTCAGAAACACCATCGCCATCAACATCATATCCCTCGATATGATCACTCTCCCCATCTCCATCACTATCCAAATCAACATAGTCATATAAACCATCAGTGTCTGTATCTTCCCGAACTAAAACACTACCGCCTGCATCCAGATCATACGCATCATCAATACCATCACCATCTGCATCACTGCCTAAAGGGGCGATATAACCTACCGTAGGCTGAACCTCTATATTATCTACAATACCATCATCATCACTGTCTATATCCTGAGAATCCGAACCGCCTGTACCATCACTGTTAGGCATCGGAAGCGCCGTACCACTGGTAACCTCGCCTGCACCACTACCACTGTCAATCGTATCCAGACTATCGGCTAATCCATCCCCGTCAACATCAACCATACTACTGGCATCACCAGGAGTCGGGTAATCAACAGCTCCATCTCCATCTGTGTCTACCCCACCGGCTTCTATAAGATCTAACAAACCATCATTGTCACTGTCTAAATCCAAATGGTTGGCAACGCCATCCCCGTCATAATCAAAATGATCATTAATACCATCGCCATTACTGTCTACATATCCAGGGTAGTCCGAATCTGCATAGTTTAAAATACCATCATTGTCATCATCTGCACCAGGATCAACTCCACCTCCTTCTATACGATCAACAATACCATCATTGTCATCATCTAAATCTACAACATCATCAATCCCGTCTCCGTCACTATCCTTCGCTTCTCGCCAGTCTGGCTCTCCTCCTACATTGTCTATATCTGGGAAACTTCCTGAGGTCTGACCCCCATTGGTAGCATCTAAAACACTCGTATCTGCATCAAAGGCATCATCCAGACCATCTCCATCTATATCAACTCCACTAAATAATGTGTCAGAAACACCATCGCCATCAACATCATATCCCTCGATATGATCACTCTCCCCATCTCCATCACTATCCAAATCAACATAGTCATATAAACCATCAGTGTCTGTATCTTCCCGAACTAAAACACTACCGCCTGCATCCAGATCATACGCATCATCAATACCATCCCCATCTGAATCACTGCCTAACGGGGCGATATAACCTACCGTAGGCTGAACCTCTATATTATCTACAATACCATCATCATCACTGTCTATATCCTGAGAATCCGAACCGCCTGTACCATCACTGTTAGGCATCGGAAGCGCCGTACCACTGGTAACCTCACCTGCACCACTACCACTGTCAATCGTATCCAGACTATCGGCTAATCCGTCCCCGTCAACATCAACCATACTACTGGCATCACCAGGAGTCGGGTAATCAACAGCTCCATCTCCATCTGTGTCTACCCCACCAGCTTCTATAAGATCTAACAAACCATCATTGTCACTATCCAAATCCAAATGGTTGGCAACACCATCTCCGTCATAATCAAAATGATCATTAATACCATCGCCATTACTGTCTACATATCCAGGGTAGTCCGAATCTGCATAGTTTAAAATACCATCATTATCATCATCTGCGCCAGGATCAACTCCGCCTCCTTCTATACGATCAACAATACCATCATTGTCATCATCTAAATCTACAACATCATCAATCCCGTCTCCGTCACTATCCTTCGCTTCTCGCCAGTCTGGCTCTCCTCCTACATTGTCTATATCTGGAAAACTTCCTGAGGTCTGACCCCCATTGGTAGCATCTAAAACACTCGTATCTGCATCAAAGGCATCATCCAGACCATCTCCATCTATATCAACTCCACTAAATAATGTGTCAGAAACACCATCGCCATCAACATCATATCCCTCGATATGATCACTCTCCCCATCTCCATCACTATCCAAATCAACATAGTCATATAAACCATCAGTGTCTGTATCTTCCCGAACTAAAACACTACCGCCTGCATCCAGATCATACGCATCATCAATACCATCACCATCTGCATCACTGCCTAAAGGGGCGATATAACCTACCGTAGGCTGAGCCTCTATATTATCTACAATACCATCATCATCACTGTCTATATCCTGAGAATCCGAACCGCCTGTACCATCACTGTTAGGCATCGGAAGCGCCGTACCACTGGTAACCTCGCCTGCACCACTACCACTGTCGATCGTATCCAGACTATCGGCTAATCCATCCCCGTCAACATCAACCATACTACTGGCATCACCAGGAGTCGGGTAATCAACAGCTCCATCTCCATCTGTGTCTACCCCACCGGCTTCTATAAGATCTAACAAACCATCATTGTCACTGTCTAAATCCAAATGGTTGGCAACGCCATCCCCGTCATAATCAAAATGATCATTAATACCATCGCCATTACTGTCTACATATCCAGGGTAGTCCGAATCTGCATAGTTTAAAATACCATCATTGTCATCATCTGCACCAGGATCAACTCCACCTCCTTCTATACGATCAACAATACCATCATTGTCATCATCTAAATCTACAACATCATCAATCCCGTCTCCGTCACTATCCTTCGCTTCTCGCCAGTCTGGCTCTCCTCCTACATTGTCTATATCTGGAAAACTTCCTGAGGTCTGACCCCCATTGGTAGCATCTAAAACACTCGTATCTGCATCAAAGGCATCATCCAGACCATCTCCATCTATATCAACTCCACTAAATAATGTGTCAGAAACACCATCGCCATCAACATCATATCCCTCGATATGATCACTCTCCCCATCTCCATCACTATCCAAATCAACATAGTCATATAAACCATCAGTGTCTGTATCTTCCCGAACTAAAACACTACCGCCTGCATCCAGATCATACGCATCATCAATACCATCACCATCTGCATCACTGCCTAAAGGGGCGATATAACCTACCGTAGGCTGAACCTCTATATTATCTACAATACCATCATCATCACTGTCTATATCCTGAGAATCCGAACCGCCTGTACCATCACTGTTAGGCATCGGAAGCGCCGTACCACTGGTAACCTCGCCTGCACCACTACCACTGTCAATCGTATCCAGACTATCGGCTAATCCATCCCCGTCAACATCAACCATACTACTGGCATCACCAGGAGTCGGGTAATCAACAGCTCCATCTCCATCTGTGTCTACCCCACCGGCTTCTATAAGATCTAACAAACCATCATTGTCACTGTCTAAATCCAAATGGTTGGCAACGCCATCCCCGTCATAATCAAAATGATCATTAATACCATCGCCATTACTGTCTACATATCCAGGGTAGTCCGAATCTGCATAGTTTAAAATACCATCATTGTCATCATCTGCACCAGGATCAACTCCACCTCCTTCTATACGATCAACAATACCATCATTGTCATCATCTAAATCTACAACATCATCAATCCCGTCTCCGTCACTATCCTTCGCTTCTCGCCAGTCTGGCTCTCCTCCTACATTGTCTATATCTGGAAAACTTCCTGAGGTCTGACCCCCATTGGTAGCATCTAAAACACTCGTATCTGCATCAAAGGCATCATCCAGACCATCGCCATCTATATCAACTCCACTAAATAATGTGTCAGAAACACCATCGCCATCAACATCATATCCCTCGATATGATCACTCTCCCCATCTCCATCACTATCCAAATCAACATAGTCATATAAACCATCAGTGTCTGTATCTTCCCGAACTAAAACACTACCGCCTGCATCCAGATCATACGCATCATCAATACCATCCCCATCTGAATCACTGCCTAACGGGGCGATATAACCTACCGTAGGCTGAACCTCTATATTATCTACAATACCATCATCATCACTGTCTATATCCTGAGAATCCGAACCGCCTGTACCATCACTGTTAGGCATCGGAAGCGCCGTACCACTGGTAACCTCGCCTGCACCACTACCACTGTCGATCGTATCCAGACTATCGGCTAATCCGTCCCCGTCAACATCAACCATACTACTGGCATCACCAGGAGTCGGGTAATCAACAGCTCCATCTCCATCTGTGTCTACCCCGCCGGCTTCTATAAGATCTAACAAACCATCATTGTCACTATCCAAATCCAAATGGTTGGCAACGCCATCTCCGTCATAATCAAAATGATCATTAATACCATCGCCATTACTGTCTACATATCCAGGATAGTCCGAATCTGCATAGTTTAAAATACCGTCATTGTCATCATCTGCACCAGGATCAACTCCACCTCCTTCTATACGATCAACAATACCATCATTGTCATCATCTAAATCTGAAACATCATCAATCCCGTCTCCGTCACTATCCTTCGCTTCTCGCCAGTCTGGCTCTCCTCCTACATTGTCTATATCCGGGAAACTTCCTGAGGTCTGACCCCCATTGGTAGCATCTAAAACACTCGTATCTGCATCAAAGGCATCATCCAGACCATCTCCATCTATATCAACTCCACTAAATAATGTGTCAGAAACACCATCGCCATCAACATCATATCCCTCGATATGATCACTCTCCCCATCTCCATCACTATCCAAATCAACATAGTCATATAAACCATCAGTGTCTGTATCTTCCCGAACTAAAACACTACCGCCTGCATCCAGATCATACGCATCATCAATACCATCCCCATCTGAATCACTGCCTAACGGGGCGATATAACCTACCGTAGGCTGAACCTCTATATTATCTACAATACCATCATCATCACTGTCTATATCCTGAGAATCCGAACCGCCTGTACCATCACTGTTAGGCATCGGAAGCGCCGTACCACTGGTAACCTCGCCTGCACCACTACCACTGTCGATCGTATCCAGACTATCGGCTAATCCGTCCCCGTCAACATCAACCATACTACTGGCATCACCAGGAGTCGGGTAATCAACAGCTCCATCTCCATCTGTGTCTACCCCGCCGGCTTCTATAAGATCTAACAAACCATCATTGTCACTATCCAAATCCAAATGGTTGGCAACGCCATCTCCGTCATAATCAAAATGATCATTAATACCATCGCCATTACTGTCTACATATCCAGGATAGTCCGAATCTGCATAGTTTAAAATACCGTCATTGTCATCATCTGCACCAGGATCAACTCCGCCTCCTTCTATACGATCAACAATACCATCATTGTCATCATCTAAATCTGAAACATCATTAATCCCGTCTCCGTCACTATCCTTCGCTTCTCGCCAGTCTGGCTCTCCTCCTACATTGTCTATATCCGGGAAACTTCCTGAGGTCTGACCCCCATTGGTAGCATCTAAAACACTCGTATCTGCATCAAAGGCATCATCCAGACCATCTCCATCTATATCAACTCCACTAAATAATGTGTCAGAAACACCATCGCCATCAACATCATATCCCTCGATATGATCACTCTCTCCATCTCCATCACTATCCAAATCAACATAGTCATACAAACCATCAGTGTCTGTATCTTCCCGAACTAAAACACTGCCGCCTGCATCCAGATCATACGCATCATCAATACCATCCCCATCTGCATCACTGCCTAACGGGGCGATATAACCTACCGTAGGCTGAACCTCTATATTATCTACAATACCATCATCATCACTGTCTATATCCTGAGAATCCGAACCGCCTGTACCATCACTGTTAGGCATCGGAAGCGCCGTACCACTGGTAACCTCACCTGCACCACTACCACTGTCAATCGTATCCAGACTATCGGCTAATCCGTCCCCGTCAACATCAACCATACTACTGGCATCACCAGGAGTCGGGTAATCAACAGCTCCATCTCCATCTGTGTCTACCCCACCGGCTTCTATAAGATCTAACAAACCATCATTGTCACTATCCAAATCCAAATGGTTGGCAACGCCATCTCCGTCATAATCAAAATGATCATTAATACCATCGCCATTACTGTCTACATATCCAGGGTAGTCCGAATCTGCATAGTTTAAAATACCATCATTGTCATCATCTGCACCAGGATCAACTCCGCCTCCTTCTATACGATCAACAATACCATCATTGTCATCATCTAAATCTACAACATCATCAATCCCGTCTCCGTCACTATCAATAGAACATGCTACATTAACTGCTGGATCTACAGCATTAGTGTAGTTTAATGTATAGTTAACTTGTCCTGGAGATCCTGGTAAATCTTCTACTTCATCTGCCAATCCATTTCCATTTTCATCACCATTACCAACACCTTGAGAAATTACAAACTGAAAGTTATTTGATGTATTTCCTAAAGCCTGAGGAACACCTCCTTCTGCGGCATCAGAGCAACCGTCTCCATCACTATCCAAATCTAATGAGTTGATCAAAGTATCTCCATCAACATCTAATTCACTGGAAGTACAATTTACTGACTCGAATCTAATACTAAACGTCTCATGATTCATAGCGCTACTCCAGTTAAAACACATATTAAAAATATATGGATTAATATCATCTGACATCACATCAAATTCTAAATAACTATAGGTAGTACCAGGCACTCCATTAGACAATCGCTGAATTGTCATTCCTGATGAAATAATATCTCCTGTATCCCTATCGGTATGACTTGTTGCTGATTCGAAAAATGTAGCAGATATTGCTTTGCCATTAGGTAATGTTCCAAAATCAGGAGTCATCGAAATTGTATTATTTTGTGCAGAAGAGCCATTTCCTGGCAAATAACACCTCAAAGTAGCATTAAATTCCATCCCTGCTTCAGGGGTAATTGTATATTGGATACATTGATTAGGGTTTGTCCCGGTTCCTAACCAATTAAATTGTAGTTCATCTCCATTAACTACTTCAGAATAATCTGCGTACCCTACTACATTAGCAGATGTAGCCGGGATTAAAAACTGTATAGTTGCCACTTTTGTATTAGAGGAGTCCAAAATATCCGCAGTATACGTGGCATTTGCCGTAGTATTATTTGCAAATACTGCATTTGCAATTGTATATGAAGACGTAAATGGGTTACTGCAATAACTACTTTCATCTGGATCCAAAATACCATCATTGTCATCATCTAAATCTACTAAATCTCCAACACCATCATTATCTGTATCAATACATAAGTTTAATTCATCTGACCAGGCATATAACTCATACGTAGATACATAATTAATAGTTCCTGTTGTTCCATTTTCAACAACATCAGCCAACCCATTTCCATTAACATCTTCTCCATTCCCTGAAGTATTTGTAAAGGCAAAATCTGTTGTTTTATCAGAAGTCGCTCCTGCTTCATAGGCATCAGAGCATCCATCTCCATCTGAATCCGGATCAAAATGATTAGGAAGAACATCTCCTGTTCCACCATCCAAATTATCATTACAGATTGTTTTAGGGTTTAATGACGAAACAAAGTTATTAGCATAAATATAGATTTCTTTCACTCTGGCATAATATACCAATCCCGTTTCTCCTGTTATTCTAAACTTCTGATAAACCTTATTAGGTTGTAATGTATTGATAAATGTCTCTATTGCATTTACTACTGTCCTATTAGATGCAGTATCTAGATCCTCCCATATACTTCCTGTAAACCCTTGTAATTTTACCGTATTTCCTGCTCCATTTGTAAATGCCAGATTATACATTGAAAAATCTATTGCTGTAATTGCCATTGGAATTGTAGGGGTGATTTCATAAATAGATACCCCTACTCCATTCTGATTTGGCGTTACTCCTGTATAACTAGCTGTATTATCTGCTCCGTCATGAGCATTTGAGAAAGGCCTTGACACCGATTCTACTGTTAAGTCAGAAGTTACTGTTACTATGGTGGTTGCTTCTGCCTCAGTGTAGAAACAATTAGGAGATTCTACAGCATCTAACACTCCATCATTATCATCATCTATATCTGCATGATCTCCTATACCATCATTATCATTATCCGCACACGCATTAACAGAATTATCGATAGCAAACTGAAAATAGGACAAACTATAATTCACCTGCCCTGGGTTTCCTGGAAGATCTTCTATACTATCTGCTAACCCATTTCCATTTGTATCTTCTCCATTAACTGTAGTATTTGTAAAAGCAAAATTTGCCGTTTTATCTGTTGTTGCTCCTGCTTCATAGGCATCAGAGCATCCATCTCCATCTGAATCAAGGTCCAGTCGATTTGCTGTGGTATCCCCGTCTACATCATAGTCAACACTACATCTAGCAGAGGGACCCCCAATAGCAATTTCTCTGATTTGAATAGGGGATCTCGTGTATGTTGTTTCAATAACCAAATCAAAGCTGAGCACTCCATTATATGTCTGAGAGAGTGAAAAGCTCTGCATTGCTGCTCCAGCATTTGCTGCTACAAATCCTGTTTCTGTTCCTAATAAAACAGCATCCTTATCATATAATTTTATTGAGAAATTTTGAACTCCATCATTAACCCCTGATGACAAATTCACATCATTCCACAGATAAAACTCAGATATGTTATCATATACTGTTGCTAATGTAAGTCTCAATCCATTTCCTTGATTATCATCTGCTACTGTCCAGTCTAAATCCCTGCATCCATCTCCATTAGAAGCAAAATCTCCATCTATCATTTCATCTAAAGACCCTTCTGTATTACAATCAATCGTAAAAGGTGCCCCCGGAATAGATACTATTGCGACTGGAGTAATAATAGGTTCTATCGCAGTAGAACATGACTGACTTTCATCTGTATCTAACACCCCATCATTATCATCATCTATATCAACTATATCAACTACTCCATCATTATCCGTATCCAGGCAACCACTAATATTTCCATCTAAAGCATATTGTGTATAGGTTGATACATAATTAATAGTCCCAGACGTTCCGTTTTCAAATTGATCCAATAATCCATTTCCATTCGCATCTAAGCCTGAATTGTAATTGATAATATCATTATTAGAAAAAACAGTATTTCCAGCTTCTACACTATCACTACATCCATCGCCATCACTATCCAAATCCAAGCTATTAATCATTCCATCTCCGTCAGTATTTTCTCCATAACAAACATTAGCTATGATACTAAAACCTTCATCCCTTAAATCCGCAACTCCTGCTAAGGCTGTATGAGAAGCTGTTAACTCAAATGCGGAGGGAAGAAGACTCGTATTAAAGACAATCTTCCAGGTTGGAGGATTTGTATTTTCATATTCAGCTCCCTGAAATATGGCTTGTCCTGAATTTATTACCGTACCATCTGCTATATCTAATTGGTTATCGGGATCTACTACTGTAGCTATTACTGATGGAGTCCAGACTAATGTGATTGTTTGCTCATCATTATCATTTTCGGCATCTGTATTTCCTACTAAGTTAGGTCCCCATTCTACTGTTTCTAATAGGCTGCCTGCTTGCGGTATAACTTTTATGATTGTTTGATAGTCTCCCAAATTAGTATCATCGACAACATAGTGTAACCCTCCTGCAACAGGAACAATATTCGCTGCTACCAAAGCTGCATTTAAATTTGAAAAATTAACTTTGTAATCCGCAACAGCCATTCCATTTGTATAAGTTCCTTCGATCTCCTGACTTCCTGCTATCAGTACCGTATTAGTTACTGCTGCTGCTGCAACACCACAAGAAAGCTCGGTTTTATCTAAAATTCCATCATTATCATCGTCTATATCAATTAAGTCCCCTACTCCATCTCCATCTGTATCCAAACAAGCATTTAATGAATCATCCATTGCCAAATAATATGTCGAAGTATAATTTATATTTCCTGTCGTGCCATCTTCAAACTGATCTAATAATCCATTTGCATTCGCATCAGTACCCGTATTGTAATTTACAATATCATTATTTGCTACTGAGGTATTTCCTGCTTCTACACTATCACTACATCCATCGCCGTCACTATCAAGATCTAACCGATTCACAATACTATCTCCACTGGCACTATCAGTATTTATATCTTCAGGGTAGCATGTAATAAACCTGGCTTCTACAGCATCTATATCTGCTCCTGGATAAGAACCTCCTGCATTAGTGTTACTCACTAATTTTATGGCATCAAAAATGAGTTCTCCCGCACCAAAAGCATTACTTGTTGCTGCGTCAATATCCAGACCGGAAGAACTTAAAAAGATTCCTAACGGGTAATATCCTTGTACATCGGCTGTAATTCCTAATCCTTGTAATGCAGTAGCTATTTGATTATTTACAGGTCTTACCCTCAACTCTACACTTTCTGCTGCTCCTGCTTCGTAAACGATCAAATCAATCTGATTATCTCCCGAATTTGTCATATAAGCATTCGAAAAACCAAGAGTTATGTAATTTCCTACATCTCCTAAAGAAACAACCTCCCCTAGGTTATCTACATTATCTGGTGGTCCTAATGCCTGTTCCGGGTCTCTGTTTATTATAGGTACATTCGCCGGATATGTATACTCTATTACCGTATCAACATATCTGGCATCAAAAGCATCCAAATCACATGGTTTTTGTTCTTCTGAATCCAATATTCCATCATTATCATCATCTATATCAATCAAATCCCCTACATTATCACCATCAGTATCTAAACATCCTCCTAATGAATTATCTATTGCAAGGGTATCATAGGATGAATTATAATTGATTGTTCCTGTAGTTCCATTTTCAAACTGATCTAATAATCCATTGCCATTAACATCTGCTCCGGTATTATAGTTTACCGTATCATTATTATTAACTAATGTATTCCCTGCTTCGACACTATCACTACAACTATCTCCATCACTATCTAAGTCCAAACTATTAATAAGTCCATCTCCATCTGTATTTTCTGCGTAACAAACATTGGTCACTAAACTAAACCCTTCGTCTCGTAAATCTGCAACTCCTGCTAAAGCCTCATGAGAGGTGGTTAATGCAAACGCTGAGGAAATTAAATTGGTAGTAAAGACTATCTTCCAGGTAGGGGGACTCGCATTTTCATATTCGGCCCCCTGAAATATCGCCTGTCCAGAATTTATTATCGTACCATCTGCTATGTCTAATTGATTATCCGGATCAATCACTACTGCTGTAACTGCAGGAGTCCAGGTTAATGTAATCGTTTGTTCATCATTATCATTCTCCGTATCTGTATTTCCTACTAAATCAGGTCCCCACTCAACAGATTCCAATAATCCTCCGGTTTGAGGGGTTATTTGTATCGTAGTTTCGTAATCTCCCAGATTCGTATCATCAACTATATAGTGCAATCCTCCTGCGACGGGTGCAATATTAGCTGCTACCAAAGCAGCACTCAGGTTCGAAAACTGAATATTGTAATCCGCAATTCCTGATCCATTGGTAAAAGTTCCTTCTATCTGCTGACTCCCGGCTGTAAGTACTGTATTCGTAACCGCAGCTTCTCCAACTCCACACGAAAGTTCCGTCGTATCCAGTACCCCATCATTATCATCATCTATATCTGTTAGATCTCCAACACCATCCCCATCTGTATCCAGGCAAGCATTCAAGGTGTTATCTATTGCCAGATAATACGAAGGAGTGTAGTTAATATTTCCTGTAGCTCCATCCTCAAACTGGTCTAATAATCCATTTCCATTAGCATCAGTCCCTGTATTGTAATTTACTGTATCATTATTAGCTACTAACGTATTTCCTGCCTCGACACTATCACTACATCCATCGCCATCACTATCTAAATCTAAACTATTCGGAACTCCATCACCATCTGTATTTTCTTTACAAGTTGCTGAATACGTTAAAAAACCTTCTATTGTATGAATATAATAATCGTTATTACCTGCCGAATGAATATGGTTTAAGACAACCTTTAATTCAGGATTGTTATTGTCTACTGTAGAAGAGATAACAATTGGTCCAGATGCTAAGGCTGAAGCGAACTCTGTTCCCTGAGAAACCCCGTCTAAGAACACCTCTACATAATCGAGTGTATTCGCTCCAGACAATCTCCCAATTGTTATTGTCATATCTAATTGATCTCCCTTATTTGCTGTTATGGTTGTTGTCAGCTCTGCACTGAAATTGGCATCTCTATTAAGAACAATCCCTCTCGAATCAATAAAAGGGGATCCTGCATAATTTGTTAATGTATAGGCACCATAAGAACCCGTTTCAGCAAAAGAGTGCGATATTAAAGGCACTGTATTTCCTCCTCCATAATCACATTCCATTTCATCTAATATTCCATCATTATCATCATCTATATCGATCAAATCCCCTACATTATCACCATCAGTATCTAAACACCCATTGAACGAACTGTCTTTTGCTAAGCTATCATAGGATGAATTATAATTGATTGTTCCTGTAGTTCCATTTTCAAACTGGTCTAATAACCCATTGCCATTAACATCTGCTCCGGTATTATAGTTTACCGTATCATTATTATTAACTAATGTATTCCCTGCTTCGACACTATCACTACAACTATCTCCATCACTATCTAAATCCAAACTATTAATAAGTCCATCTCCATCAGTATTTTCTGCGTAACAAACATTGGTCACTAAACTAAACCCTTCGTCTCGTAAATCTGCAACTCCTGCTAAAGCCTCATGAGAGGTGGTTAATGCAAACGCTGAGGAAATCAAATTGGTAGTAAAGACTATCTTCCAGGTAGGGGGACTCGCATTTTCATATTCGGCCCCCTGAAATATCGCCTGTCCAGAATTTATTATCGTACCATCTGCTATGTCTAATTGATTATCCGGATCAATCACTACTGCTGTAACTGCAGGAGTCCAGGTTAATGTAATCGTTTGTTCATCATTATCATTCTCCGTATCTGTATTTCCTACTAAATCAGGTCCCCACTCAACAGATTCCAATAATCCTCCGGTTTGAGGGGTTATTTGTATCGTAGTTTCGTAATCTCCCAGATTCGTATCATCAACTATATAGTGCAATCCTCCTGCGACGGGTGCAATATTAGCTGCTACCAAAGCAGCACTCAGGTTCGAAAACTGAATATTGTAATCCGCAATTCCTGATCCATTGGTAAAAGTTCCTTCTATCTGCTGACTCCCGGCTGTAAGTACTGTATTCGTAACCGCAGCTTCTCCAACTCCACACGAAAGTTCTGTCGTATCCAGTACCCCATCATTATCATCATCTATATCTGTTAGATCTCCAACACCATCCCCATCTGTATCCAGGCAAGCATTCAAGGTGTTATCTATTGCCAGATAATACGAAGGAGTGTAGTTAATATTTCCTGTAGTACCATCCTCAAACTGGTCTAATAATCCATTTCCATTAGCATCAGTCCCTGTATTGTAATTTACTGTATCATTATTAGCTACTAACGTATTTCCTGCCTCGACACTATCACTACATCCATCGCCATCACTATCTAAATCTAAACTATTCGGAACTCCATCGCCATCTGTATTCGTAGTACATATTTCAGGTACCGTCCTTTTAAAAGCGACTCTATCTATGATGTAATCATCAGGTGAACTCCCTGTACCTGTACCTCTAAATAAAACATAATAATTTCCGGTTTGAGGTACTGTGAAATTTCCTGAGTAAGTAGCATAATTAGGAGATGCCGAATAAGAAGGTAATGTGTTAAATGCAGCTCTTTCTAGTGTACTAACTACTATATCTGTATCTGCATTGTATAAATCTACTACATATTCTGAGGCGGAGCCTACTCCTCTTGCCCCTAAGTCAAAAGAATATTGATAATTTTCCCCTCCATCTAATTGCTTTGAAAATTTCAAAACCACCCCCGAATTAAAAGAGTTTATCTCAAATAATGTATTTCTATTCCCTGTATCTGGATTTCCATCTCCTATTTCATCAAAAAGTCCTCCTGTTAATGTAGAGTTTTTATTTGTAGAAGAATAAGTATATACACTTCCTGTAGGAGTATCAAAATTAGATGCCGTGCTCGAAATATACCATTCTGTCGTTGGAATAGAACTTTCAGAAAAACTACCATATACTACCAAAGGTTGATTCAACCCAGGACATTCATCTTCATCTGGTATCCCATCATTATCATCATCTATATCTACAATATCTACAACCCCATCACCATCTGTATCTAAACATGCACTGACCTGATTACTTTTTGCATATTCCGTATAAGTAGAAGTATAATTTATAGTGCCTGTTGTACCATCTTCAAACTGATCTAGTAGCCCATTGAGGTTGGCATCAATACCTGTATTATAATTAGAAATATCATTATTACTCACCAAAGTATTTCCTCCCTCAACACTATCACTACATCCATCACCATCACTATCTAAATCCAAATAGTCCGGAGTTGTATCTCCATCGATATCACAACTACTATCTGGTCTATACCAAATTCTAATAAAAATTGCATTT
Source organism: Aquimarina sp. TRL1 (assembly GCF_013365535.1). Lineage (NCBI taxonomy): Bacteria > Pseudomonadati > Bacteroidota > Flavobacteriia > Flavobacteriales > Flavobacteriaceae > Aquimarina > Aquimarina sp. TRL1. The sequence continues at coordinate 892,191 of NZ_CP053590.1, forward strand.
TGAGAGGATGAAACTCCAGAAGAAGCAGAAAATGAAGTAGTATATTCTGCTACTGTATTATATCCCAAATTATACGAAATACTTCCTGAATTAATTCCTGTGGTTACCCCTCCTATAGGGTTTTCTATACTATTGGTTGTAATATTTAATCCAGAAACAGAACCAATTACAGGTGTTTCTAAAATTCCATTTATTCCAAAGGACACTGTTTCTCCATCTACAAATAATGGATCATATCCCAAAATAGCTTCTCCAGCATATTGACTAAATGTAATTGTTACCTTATTATTTTCTCCGGGAACATTACCTACTACTAAAAATGGACTTGTCGGTGTTCCTTCATTAACTAAATTAGAGTTAGGTGAACTTCCAGAATGCTCAAACTCTACAGTCATAGAAATCCCATTAAATTCTGGAATTCCCGTAACGATTCCTAAATCGGCTATAGTTTGCCCTCCAACTGCGCTAATTCCTGCATCTGTAAGACCTATTTGCCCCCATAAAATCGTATAAGAAGTTCGAGGGCATTCTGTATCATCTAAAACCCCATCATTATCATCATCTATATCTGTGACATCAGGTATTCCGTCTGAATCTGTATCTATAAACGGAGAATTTATTATTGCATCTCTCCAATCTAAATCTCCTCCTACTGTAACATCATTATCTGCATCTGGGAAGTTATTGATCTGTGTCTCATCATAAATTCCATTACTATCTCCATATCCTGTTATTGCATCTGTAGCATCATCCAATCCATCGCCATCTGTATCACTTCCTGCTAATGTAATTCCTGCCTCCGAAGTATCATTTCCTCCTTCATTATCTGAATCTAAATCTATGTAATCCGGTGTATCTGTTCCATCTGTGTTGGTTGGAGAAATACCTCCTGTATAAGCAGAATCCACCCCATTATTTGCTGGTCCAGCATCTCCATTAGGTCCTACATACCCTACAGAAGTCTGTGCTTCTATATTATCTGGTATTCCGTCATTATCACTATCTAAATCCAGATAATCTGCCAATCCATCTCCATCAGAATCTCTAGAAGCGCAAGCCTGTAAGGCTATCTCAATTAAATCTCCTCCTAACCCCTCATACCCTACTCCTTTCCAGGAAAATGTTACAGATGTTACTGTCCCATTGATTCTTACCGATCCGGAAGCGGTTCCCTGATCAACTGCAGGTAATGTCTCTGTAGAATTTACTGTATGTATTATATTGGGCATTCTCTGAATGGTTGCGCCTCCAATCACCTGAAAATCATCAGATCCGCTTAATCTGGATAAAGAGATTCCCGGAGTGGTAATAGTTAGGCTTAGAGAATTGGTATGTATTCCATCAATTCCTCCTAATTTATCTATATGCAAAACAGGATTCGTTACAGCCTGATCAAAAGTAAACGTTAATGTTCCTGATCCCTGATCATCAGTGGGCAAATCAATATCTGTTCCTGATTCATTAGTTTGATCCCAATTTACATCGTATACCAGAGAAGGAGCACCAGCAACATTTGGGGTCCAATAGTTCGTTGTATTTAATGTATTATTTCCAAAAGGGAAAGGTACTGCTGGGGCTGTAAATGTAGATGTCGTGGTAATTGAAACACTCCCTGCAGTAGTTGTGTAAGTAGTTCCCGAACCTGACCAGATTCCGGTAGAGACCTGAGTACATCTTCCTTCTTCTGTATCTAAAATTCCATCTCCATCTGAATCTAAATCAACACTATCATCTACCCCATCTCCATCTGTATCCAAACTGTACGTATGTCCGTCTCTATAGTCCACATCATCTGAAGGATAATCATTATCCGAATCCGGTAATGAAGAAGGTGTATTAATAGTACCATTAGGATCTGTATGATCACTTGTCGTATCGATTGCATTATCTAATCCATCACCATCTGTATCACTGCCTGCTAATGTAATTCCTGCTTCAATAGTATCGTTTGTTCCATCCCCATCACTGTCGGTATCTAAATAATCTGGTATTAAATCTCCATCCGAATCAATCACATTAATCCCTTCTCCATAAGAAGTATCCACTCCATTACTGGTATATGTTCCTCCAGGGGCTGTGTAGCTATAGGTAGTCTGCCCTTCTACATTATCAGGAATACCATCACCATCGGCATCTAGATCTTTATAATTAGGGACTCCATCCCCATCTAGATTATCACATGTTCTTAAAACAGTTATATCATCGATAAAATATAGATCAGAACCCCCTGTTCCTGTTATCGCTTCTATAGTAATTGTAGTAGAAGTTCCTAATGAGCTAATAACTATTTTTTGATTTGCACTGGTAGAAGCTCCATGTGTTGTTTGATACTCCTGAGCAGTTGTCTCATATACTAATTCTCCATCTATATAAATATTTAGTTTGGAACTGTTTCCATTAGTATAATTGGCTGCCAGATCAAATGATAATAAATTCCCATCTCCTGCAGTAGTCGAAAATGTTTGAGAGATTGTTGAAGCTGTTCCTGTCGTACTTATCTGAGCATCTGGATCTGCTCCTGCAAAAGAATTCCAGGCAAGATCACCTCCTTCAGACCACGATGATAGTAAAGATGTAAAATCTCCATTCACAATTGCATCGGTTCCTGTTGGCTGGCATTCTATAGCATCCGGGATGCCATCATTATCATCATCTAAATCTACGTTATCTATGATGCCATCTTTATCTGTATCGATGGCAGCTCCTACTCGTATATTATCTATTTCATGTACATTATTAAACCCTCCTGTACTTCCACTAATTCCCAATTTGAATGTTGCAGGAGCTGTTTGTCCTGAATTGACATTCGTAAAGATTTGTTGAAATCCATTTCCATCATTTAGATTCAGCCATGCATTGACTATTCCATCAATAATAGTCATCCTCACTCTTCTGCTATTCGCTCTGGTAACTCCATCTACCAAAGCTCCTCCTGGGAGAGTGGTATACCCTAAACACGGATAATTTGCTCCTTCTTCTCCTCTTATTGTAAATGTATCTGGTACAGTCCCTGCATATGTTGGATAATTTCCTCTACAGTCGTCTCCTCCCCCCACTGGTTCAAAGTTCCCAAATTCATCAATACCTATTGCAATCCATCCTCCATCTACTCCATCAGTAACAGGTGACCCACACAATGAACAGTATCCATAACCTAATGGTCCTCCTGCTCCCCCAGTACTTGGAGCCGCAGTTCCATCAATTAGAAATAAGGAAATTCCATCTGCTCCATTTCCTCCATAAGCTGCATAATCAAATTCGACAATTACATTGTCTGTAGAAGGAAATGCCACATTATAAATAGCAGTTCCTGACTGATTCCCTAAAGCATCCGTTAATCGCAACCAGTTTGTATTTTGTGCCGCGGTTCCACTTAATACCCAATCGGCACTTAATGGACTGTCAAAATCCTCATCAATAAATGTCTGAGAATATGATATTGTCGTAAATAAAATCGTCAGAACAACAATATTTACCACCCTATATTTCAGTATTTTGTTATATATAAAGTGCCCTATGCTATGTAAAGTATTCCGGTTTATCATTGTTATTTCATTTTAGTGTGGGGTTACATTCATCTATAGAAAAAAAGGAGTAAATCACTTTTATAAAATGAGCTGAATCTATTGTTATCGTTTTTATTTTTCAATACAAAAAAATGTTTTCCAGAAGTAAATCAACCTTCTGAAAAACAAATGAAAACGCTTTAAATCTAAATAAATAAACTCCTCTTCTTTAGGGGGTTTCAAAATTGAAACAGAGGGAATTGCTATCGTAGTATTTGATAAATAATAGGTATCTTTAACACTTATTAATTTTGGGGTATTTAGCTCCTCATTCGAAGAGAAATTAATTTGAAGAGATGTAATATATTCATATATGTTGCTTGAAGGTACTATCCGAAAGCATATCCTCATAATGGTTGATTTAGTTATAAATTAATTATTATACACCCCCCTACAATTGTATGCTCGCCAAAGTCTTACTCTTGTAGGGGCTTTTTATACAGTAATATTTAAAACATATTCCTGTATTATATCAAGTACTATGAGATACTGCCAGGAATACAAACATATGTTTTCAGGAAAAAATTATACGCACTAAATATCTTTAACACCTTTCCTTTACTTCTAAAAATTTCTTTTTAGAGAACATCCTTTATCATTTATTTCAAAGCAGTTGAGAAGATTTAAATGTATTTTTTATCCATAAACAAGATTATTTGAACAATTTTATAATCATATATCACTTATATTTTATTCAAATAAATAATTCATTTTTTTTATTTAAATATACTAGGAAGAACATTTTCTGTTTTTAATGCTCTTATATATGGGGTATCTGTTGAAATTTATTTTCAACACTTAAAATTAACTACAAATATTTAAAAAAGGATACTTTAATTACTCCGAATAAATACGGAATAACCTTATAACTAGTGATTTACGACTGTAAAATGACTTTTCTGACAGAAAACCTTATTAAATAGGGAAGACAAAATAAAATAGCATAAAGTCCTGATAAATGTATTTAGAAAAAATAACAGGAACTATATTTCCTTTCTTAATTTTTTCTAAAAGTATCAAAAACGTTTTTTATTCTTACTTATTTTAACCCTTTGTAAAGATTTTTTTTCCACGCAGCTTTTTTTCTCTTTCTGGTAAGATTTCCATATTATCCCAAAACCCTGTTTTCAAGGTATTAGCATACTCCATCGGCAAGTTTTGTTTTTTCATCTGCTGATATGCAAATTCGCTATCATATGTATATGATGTAAAAGAAAAAAAAGGGTCAATTTCTTTTTCTAAAATCACACACCAAACTCTGGGTAGTCCTTCATTAGCGGGCATTCCTATTACTCCCGGATTTATCCACAATTTTTCTTTCTTTTCTTGAAAGAAAGGCAACCCGGAATGTCCTGCAATGACCATATCTGCCTTACTTCTACTAAAGGACTCTTCCTTCTTTTTCCAGGGAGTAGATTCAAAAATAAATTCTGAAATATAAGAGTAACTGCCATGAACTACGGTTGCTTTTCGGTTAGCATATCTAAAAGAAATATAATTCGGTAATGTTCTTATCCATGTGATCGAATCTTCTGATAATTGGTTTTGTGCATACGGGTACCACTGCCTGGACAAATGGTCGCATTTAGATCCTTTTCTAAAATCACAGCCACAATCGATAGCACCACTTATTAATTGCTCTTCTACGTTTCCTAAAATACTATTCGCTCCCCATTCCCTGAAGCGTTTCACTACTTCTTCCGGCTGTGCGCAATACCCTATGATATCTCCAGTACAAATACAGTTTCCGGGTGGAATGTTTTCTTTACCTGCGATTTCTATCAATTGTTCTAAAGCTTGTAAATTACTATAGACTCCTCCAAATAAAAGTACTTTTCCTGATAGAGTTCCTAACGCTTTTGTTTTTGTAGCCATATGGGTATAAAATAAACGATAAAGCAGCTTCCTATTCCCCAGATGTTACTCCATAAAAGAGCTGCATATTTTCCTTTTGTAAACACTAAACTATTGGGGAAAGCATCAAATACTAATAATAATCCAAAAAACAATCCGCAACAGAGCGAAAGATAAAAACTGCTTTTAGGAGCATCTTTTTTCCAAAGTAAAAAAACCGGAGAAAGACCGATAACCATGGTTCCACTAATCGTTGTGGCTGATAATATTTCTGCTCCAAAAAAAACAGGAATGGTTCCTAAAAGGGCAATCACAACCATGGTTAATCTTCCGAACCGAAGCCCTTCTCCTAATTTTAAATCAATCGTCATTAGTTTTGAAAAAGACGAAAAAGTAGAATCCAACGTAGAAGCTGCTGAAGTAATCATTATAAAATTAATCATCAGTAGAATCACCAGACCAAAAGATTGACTCACAGCAACAGCTGCTTGCCCTTCCATTCCTTCATGCTGTGCATAAATACCTACAATACTAAAAAGGACGATACATCCTCCTCCTAGAATACTTGCCCAAAGAAAACTTTTTAATGTAGCTTTTGGAGAAGCTATAAATCCCCTGTCTGTTAATACCGGATCATGAAAGGGGTAGCTAAATGATTGTAATAATGCTGCAATTAATAAATTCCCTCCCATCTCCATTGTCCATTCCCCTGAGTGTATCACAGTAGAAACAGAAAATTCTTCTACTCTGAAAATACTCCATAAAATTACTGCCAGTAGCATAGAAAAAAGAATCATCTGTATGGTATCAGTAAATATAGAACTACTCAAGCCTCCTTTTAAGGCATAACCCAGTGTTAAAAATGTAAAGACAACAATCGAGCTATAATACGGTAAGCTTCCTTCACTTCCAAAATAAGTACCAATCACCATGGTATTTGACCAAACTTCATTAAATAACCGAATACTAATCAAAATCGAAAAGACATAAACGGCTCCCTTTCCAAAACTGGTTACTAAAAAGTGATGAATACTTGTGAAGCCTCCTTTTTTTCTCATTCTGTAAATGAGTATTCCTGCTACTGCAAAAGAGAGATAATAGGCCGCATAGGCAAGCCCCCCGAGCAAACCAAAACTCATTCCTAAATTTGCAGCATTCGTAATACTTTTTGCAAAAATCCATGAAATAATCAGACTTCCTGTTAGTTTCCACACAGAAGAAAACTCATCAGTATAAGTAGCCTTAAAAAATTGTGTTTTTGTTTTGGCAAATGGAGATAACCAAAAAAACAAAACACTAGATAGCAAAATTAAACCCCATTGCCATAAAGCGACTTCCTGCATAATCGTGAACATGTATTTACTAAAAACATCAAAGATACTAATTCATTGAATCGATATCTTTGATTTTAACTTTTAACAATTAATCTCTTTTATTGATCCCACCAAACTGGCATATTAATACTATTGCCATTGGTTGCTGTTGCTGCCATCTCATAATTCGCTGAGTTTAATGTTGCTTCTTCTGCCGGGTACGGCATTCTTACAGGAATCAAATTATTATTTAAGCTTGCTGCCACCGGCTTTAAAGCAGGATACCCGGTTCTTCTATACTCAATCCACCCTTCATATCCATTAATCATATTAGCTATCCATTTTTGGGTAATAATCTGTTCTACCCCTTTGGTCGGATCATATAATGCTTCTGATGATAAATATGTTACCGGCAGTGGCACATTCCAATAATCAAATGCCATTGTAACTCCAGATTCATATAGCGATTCTGCATCTGCATTAATAAGTCCTTTTTCTGCTGCTTCCGCCAAAAGAAAAGAGGTCTCCCAGGCTGTCATATAATTAGCAAACAACTCGCCTGTATTTTCTCTAAATACAGTTCCTGCAAATGAATAATCAGACACTGTTATTGGTGTTTGAGAAGCGTCAATACCATTAATCAAACCATGATACGATTCTTCTTCTGTATTCGATAATGGGCGAAACAATGTCTTGATTCTCGAATCATTTAAGCCAGTTAAAACTTCTTCGATAGTTTCTGACATCACGAAATTATTAAAATCTCCTGCTCTAAGACGCGCTAATCTAAAATTATTAGGAGCTTCATCTGAAAAATTAAAAACCGCATTCTCTTCATTTGTTTGGATAAAATTTCCTTCTGCAAAAATAGCTGCCAATTCACTCCCTACAGCTTCTTTTCCTGAAATACGCATCAATGCTTTAATTCGAAGAGAGTTTGCAAATTTCACCCAGTTATATAACACTCCTTCATACAATACATCTCCTTCCAATTTTATAGTCCCCTGATAGTTTGTAATCACTTCTATTCCTTTTCTCAGATTATCCAAAATCCCGCCTTCATCCAGATATATACTTGATTGTTCATCATATCTAGGGGTAGTTATCCCCTGATCTCCTATAAAAGCTTCCGTATATGGAACATCTCCGTATAAATCTGTTAATGTCATGGTCATATATGCCTTAAAAATCAGCGCAGGTCCTTCATACACTGCCAGGGTTTCTTCTGTTTGGGACTTACGGAGAATAACTTCATTATCTCTAAGGTTGGTATACAGAATAGACCAGGGATTTCCTCCCAGTTGGGGAGAACTCAACGCATGCCTATCAAACAGGTTAAAGTCTATAGCAGTTAGATATTGTCCTAATAAATTCCCCGCTACAAATCCTTCATACGACATCTCTTCGCCATAGTTATAGATAACTTGCCGTAGCAATAAACTCGGATGAACATCAACAGGTGTATTAGGATTGGTATTAATTTCTTCAAAATCCTTGGTACACCCCAACAACAACATTCCAATAATGACACTATATATTATTTTCATTTTTTTCTTTTATTAAAAGTTAATTCCCAGCTTTATTCCAAAGCTCCTCGAGGTAGCATATGACATATCTTCCACTCCACTCACAAGTCCTTGTCCCTGTACTGCCAATTGCTCTGGGTCGAAATGAGGGATTTCACTAATCGCAAATAGGTTTTTTCCAATCAACGATATATCTACGGTTGCTCCATCATCTAATACCCCAAAGGCTCCCTTTTTCATATCAAAAGAATATCCAATGGAAAACTGACGAAGTTTTAGATACGATGCATCGTATACGTTATTTTCTTCATGGTTCCTATCATAAAATTGTCTGTAGTAACTTTCGGGCGATACTGCAACGGTATTAGGCTGGTATACCGGATTTGCTTCTGTTCCTGTATTGATTACTCCCCTCGCTACAATCCCTGCTTCAGGTCTATAAGCAGTTTCTTCTAGCTGTCCCCCAACGCCAGCTAAAGATAGTGTTCTGGATACAATCTCTCCTCCTTGCCTCCAATCCAGAAGGAAACTCGCCCGCCAATTCTTGAAAGAAAATTCATTAGAAAGTCCAACCATAAAATCAGGGGTATAATTCCCTAATTTTTTGAGTGTATTATCCGCTATAAACCTTCCATCCGCTGTTAATACAAAATCTCCATCTTCATTTTTTAGATACCCTGTACCATAAAAATCTCCGATACGCCCTCCTTCTTCTGCTTGAAACCATACTGTCTGATCAGGGTTATCATACACTCTGGAATATGCCAAAGTAACTCGTCCTTCCTGCTGGGGCAATGAAACAACTTCTGATCTATTTTTACTAAAATTCAGGGTTGTGTTCCATTTAAAACTCTGCCTTTTTATTGGCGTTGCCCGAATGATCATTTCGACTCCCTGAGAACGGACCTTTCCCCCATTTACTACTTGCTGACTAAATCCTGATGAAATGGGAATAGGAAGCGAAATGATCTGATCTTTTGTAATGGAATTATAATATGTAAAATCAACTCCTAGGCGATCTTTTAAAAATCTGATATCTGTTCCTAGCTCATAAGAAGTGGTTTTTTCCGGAACTAAATTCGGATTGGGAATAAAATTTTGATTACTAAAAGTAGGTTGCGCATTTACAGTTGTTCCTGCTACAAAAGCTCCGGAAGTTTGATAGGGATCCGTATCATTTCCTACCTGAGCGATACTTGCTCTGATTTTAGCAAATGAAATAGTTTCTGGTAATGATACCAGATTACTCAATATCAAACTCGACGATATCGAGGGATAAAAAAAAGAGGTGTTATCGGTAGAAAATGGAGTTGCCAGAGAACTGGACCAATCATTTCTTCCGGTTATATCAATATAAATCAAGTCTTCAAAACCAATTTTTATCAGGCCATACAAACTATTAATTCGTTTTCTGGATTCAAAATCAAAACTTTCTATAGGAGCAGCAGCATTATTAAAGCTAAAAACGCCCGGTTGTGCTAGTTGTATTGTTTGCGTTTGTATTGTTTTTGCTTTTTGATCCAAGCGATTTCCTCCAAATGAAACATCTATATCAAACGTTCCTAACTTTCGAGTGTAATTTAGAAGAAAGTCTGTATTTACTTCTCTGTATGTAACATCATGTTCTGCATATGCTCCATTTCTAAATCTATTCGTACTGAAATTCCTCAAAAATCTTCGTTTTTCATTAGAGTAATCCATTCCTGACCGAAGCGTAATACTGAGATGTTTGGATAATTGTTGTTTTATAGCTATTGTCCCAAATACGCGATCTCTATTGAATGAATTTCTATTTTCAAATAGAATAAAATACGGATTATCAAAAAATGTATAATTAAAAGAATACTGTTGTATTCCTTCTAATCCAGGTTGCCAATATCTTCTCAGGCTATTAATATCCAGAGAACGCGGTCCCCAGGCTACCAAAGAATAATTTACATTTTCTGATCCATATCCATTGGATGGACGATTATCACTTTGGCTATTCATATAATTAACAGAAGCTGTTACTGTAGTTTTATCAGTAGGTAAAAAACGAAGTCTTGTCGCTAGCGTCTTTCGATCAAAATTCACCCCTGGTATAATCGACTCACTTTGTAAATCTGTAAACGACAATCGATAGTTCCCTGTCTCTGTTGCATTTGCAAAAGCAATATTATTAATCGTCGTTACTCCCGTTTCATAAAAATTCCGAAGATTATTCGGGTGTGCCACAAAAGGGGTAGCTGTTATTGGCAATCCCGTATAAAGGGAAGTATCTCCTCCTCTGACGACCGTACCATCTGGAAGGGTAACCGGGCTATCGAACTGAGGAATACGAATTCCCTGGTGTAAGGCTGGTCCCCAACTATAGGTAATATTATCATTGACTCCTCCACCTAATCCATCTACATATTCAAACTGTCCTGAATTTCCTTGCCCATATTGGTTTTGAAACTTTGGCAACTGAAATGCAGAATCAATGAACAAACTACTAGTAAGACTGATGCCTATTCCTTTTTGTTTGCTTCCGTCTTTTGTATTAATAATCACAACTCCATTAGACGCTCTGGTTCCGTACAATGCGGCGGCGGAGGGACCTTTTAAAACTGATACTGAAGCAATATCGTCGGGATTAATATCCATAGCGCCATTTCCAAAATCAACTTCCTGAAATCCTGCAGCAGCCTCATTGGTGGTATTAAAAACCGTACTGTTGTTTATGGGGGTTCCATCTACTATGAAAAGAGGGTTATTATTAGAAAAGGACTGTTCTCCCCTAATGGTAATTTTAGAAGAAGATCCTACACCCGTCGCTCCTCCCGGAGTAATCGAAACTCCTGCCAGTTTCCCTGCAAGATTATCCAAAAAGTTAACTGATTTTACATTTTCTATTTGAGTGGCACCAATCCGCTGTACCGCATATCCTAATTCTTTAGCTTCTCTTTTTTTATTTAGGGCTGTTACGACAACCTCCTCCAAACCTTCTGAATCTTCCTGCATGATCAGGTTTATCACTTTTTTGTTTTGGACTAAAACTTCTTGTTTTTTGTATCCCAAAGAAGAGAACAGCAAAACAGGGACTTTGGTTTTCAAGGTAATTCGATAGTTCCCTTCTTCATCAGAAATACTTCCATTACTGGTGTTTTTTTCTAAGATATTAGCATAAGGCAAAGGAGTTCCTGTTACAGTAGTTATTCTTCCTGTAACAGTCGTTTGGGCAAATCCCCATGTTGTAAAACACAGAAATGCTCCAATGATAAATTGTTTCATATATTGGAATAAGTAATGACTTTATTTTTTTGTTTTATCGGGTATACATTCCCACAATGCAGCTGTTTTGAGAAGCTCTTTCCTCTCGAAATACAATCTCTCAGCTAAAAGAGTTTATCAATTGAGGTGATCCTTTATTATAGCGTCCTGTTTGTATAATGGCGATATAATTCAGAGGAGTCATACAGCGAAACTGTTTTAGCTCTTCCTGTAATAAGTAAGATAGAAGTTGCAAAAAAGAGTAGGAAAACGTTTTGAAAAAACCACTAAAACATTTTACATCACTTATAGTATCTATATCTCTAAGCCTTTTCTTAATGTGCAATGTTATCTGTTTTTTTCTAAAAAAATCAATCATTGCCGGCATTAGATTTGGTGTTTTCCATGGCAATTGCAGGATGATTTCTTTTTGGAAATGTGTCTTGTAAATTCCCAATAGATAAATTCCTCCATCCATAGATGGACCGATCACAATGTTCTTTTCTGAAATGGTTCGATTTGCATCGACAAGGTCTGTTGCCTTCAATTCAGGACTATCATTCCCTATCGTTATTATTTTTTGATACCCCTGAGAAAAAATTTCCTGAATCGCATTTACTAATCGCTCTTCAAAGGAATCTCCTCTTTGCTCTTTTTCTGTATATATAACATAGGGAAGGTTACTTTTTTCTATTTCCCGAAGCGTTTTCATCGTGCAATACTCAAAAAGCGCTTTTCCTTTTTGAATTGGCTTATGCTTGATTTCTTCTGATGAAGAATTCGCAAACATTAATATAATAGCTCGTTCTTGTTCTACCGGCACGATTAACTTGATTATTGGTATCAATTAAAAAACAAAGAGTCGAATATCTCTCTTTATCATTACAAGAAATATTCTTTTTTTGCCGTTATACCTTAAAAATACCTCCTTTTTACAACAAAAACAATTCTTCTTTTGAATAAAAAAACAGGTAATTTCCCCTATTTTCTTCTGATATCAAATCGGTTAGTTTTGTTAGAGAAGTGCTATCAATAATAAATAATAGTACACCTTTTTTAGTCCCGTTTCTCAATGAGAACATACTAAAGTGTTCTTTTTTTATTGTACTCTATAAACCTAAAACATGCTCAAATTTTTACAAGAAAACAAAACCAGAATACTAATTGCATTCATTGCCATTCTTTTGGTTTTGCTTTCTTTTCATGGGCATTATCACGATAAAGCAACTGCCTGTGTAAAGGAAGTTTCTAGTAGAATGTCTGAGAGTTCTACTTTCATTACCGTCATAAAAAAAACAATCAGTTATGTTGCTTCGGAAGGGATTCCTGTAATCAAGGGCTATGCTTCTAATACAGTAGAAGATCTCACTAAAATAGGAGACTACCTCACTGTCACAGAAATTCTGATCAAGATACAGACATTGCTTCTTGCTATTTTTAACCTTACTATTTTTAAGCTAATCCCATTAGTTTTTATTGTGGGTTTGTTTTTAAAAAATTATAAAACAATCGCGTTTAAACTTTTACTAATTTCTTTGTTTCTCACTCCTGGGTTATCAATTTATGTCAATACAATTCATTCAATTGCAATAGCTGTAAAAATAGATTTAGGAATTGATCTCAATAAAAAGCTCTCTGAAACAAAAGCTACTTTTGCCCAAAAAGAAACTGCGCTAAAAGAGCACCAAAAAGCAATCAAAGACAAACAATTAGAAGAAGCAAAGAGTAAAGGAAAAAAGAAAATCAGTTTTTTAAAACGAGCAGAAGATGCTGTAGTAAATACTGTAGAAGATATCGGACTTAAAGTAGAAAAAGATTTTAAAATCGCAGAAGAAATCGTATTACTCAATACTGAATTGCTGTTACAACATCTGGTCAATCTTTTTACCTCCATTATTCTGCTTTATTTCATTTTGCCTATTTTTTATTTCTACCTCATCAATCTGATTCTAAAAAGCTTATTCCAGTTTTCTATTAATGAACTAATAAACCAAAAGCTATGAACAAATTATACCTACTTCTTTTTTGTTTTTTCGTAAGTATCTTATCTTGCAAAAAGCAGAAAACAAACCTTAATGACGCTCCTATTCTTGGTATTGATATTTCTCATTATCAAGGAAACATCAATTGGAAGAAAATAAAGAAAGATGGAGTTTCTTTTTGTTATGCCAAAGCGACACAGGGAACTTCTTTTGTAGACCCAAAATTCAAAACAAATCAGAAACAGGCAAAAAAAATCGGTTTAAAACACGGGTCATATCATTTTTTTATGGCAGGAAAAGACCCTAGAAAACAAGCTGATTTATTTATCCAAACAGTTGTCTCTCTTAATGAAGGAGATATGATTCCTATGCTGGATCTGGAACAAGAAGGTTTAGAGCATCATATTTCTGCTATACAATTCCAAAAAGATGTGCTCTTATGGTTATCAATAGTGGAAGATAAATTAGGAATCAAACCTATCATCTATACTAACAACCCTTTTGGCAATACATACTTAACTGATTCAAAATTCGCTTCTTATAAACTTTGGATTGCAGAATACCAGGTCAAAACTCCAAAAACACCAACAACATGGGCTGAAAATGGCTGGACAATCTGGCAACGTTCTGAAAGAGGAAAAGTTTACGGAATACAAGGAAAAAATGTAGATCACGATATCGTTAACAAAAAATATAGCTTACAAGATATCATGTACACTCCGGATCTTCACAGTCAATTATCCAATATGTAATTTATCCAACACAGACTCTTAGTATATAATTCTTTTCCTTTGTTATCCTGAAATCATTCAAACAAATGATTTCAGGAATTGGAAAGGCTTATTTTTTCTGAAAGATTATTCTAATGCATCCCACCTGATACTCCATTATTCAAATAGACAGTTTTATATTTCCACGGAGTCCATACATCATCTTTTCTCGCCTTTACCCGAACAGTAACGCTGCCATTCTCATGTGGACTAACTAACAGACTACTCATCATTTCTCCATGTATTTCAGAGGTAGTATATGCAGGAGTAATTACCTCCCACTCCCACTCATCTGCAGGCAGATTGCTATGCACAAAAAACTTGGAGTACATTTTTCCTCCAATCCAAATATAATCTAAATGTACCCCCACAGACCACAAAGTAAAAAGCGGAGAAACTGGAACACATTGCAATGCTGTATCTACCACAAAAGGAGAAACTCCCGAAGCTGTGTTATTTTTCTCTATATTTTCTACGCGGTATAATGCTATCGTCCCTGAAGAAAGTAACTCTATAAAATCTTCGTCATCAACTATCTTTGCTTCTCCATAGAACCAACTATCTTTCATAAGCCATTTGGTGGTGGTATCCGTTTGATTCTCCCATCCAATAAGTGTATATGCATGATACGATACTGCTGTCATTTCTGATGTACTATACTCCTTAAACTTTTGCAGCACATACCCTGAATCGGTTTCTTCATTGGTTACTTTTAGAACAACCGGTCCCTGGGTCATAATAATATTTTTGAGATGATCTACCGTTGGAACCTGTGAAAACGGAAGTGCAATAACATCTGAAACTGTCAAATAATCAAAATCTGTCACAGGTTCCCCACAAGTATCGAGTATTTCATATGTTGTAGGAGGCTCGTCAATTGCTGCTATTACAAAATTTCTTTCTTCATTAATACAATTTAAGGCTTTTGTTCTAAAATTATTATAAACCGGATCAAACCAAGAATCTACTCCTGGAAAAAAATCACTTAAAGTGTACTCATAATGTCCCGGGATTTTTTCAGGCACCTTAAATCCCGATTCCAACACTGTTTTATAAACTGCCATATCTTCATCAAAGACTTTCATATCCAAATAAGCATCTGAAAGAGATAATGAAACCGTCTCATTATATTCGATCATATACATGGTTTCTATGGCTGCATTAAATGCGTATGATAAACAAGGTCCTTGAAAAGGTTGCTCTCGTTGCGGAGTTGTAAAATTTCTCATCCCTGATTCTGTATGAACTGCCTTCCATGAAAACTCACATGGGATATTTTTTATAGGTTTTATTTCTTTACTTACTTCTTGATATGCTACCTGATACTGTCCTAAGACTATACATGGTATCAAAAGCCACAAAAACAATACAATCGTAAATTTATTTCTCATACTAGTTCAGATTTATTTATTACTGATTTACTTACATCTTTTGGCACAGGAATTAAAGAGCTTCTTTTCTTACATACTATTTTTTCTTATTTGTTACCTCGTCGGTATATATTATAAGGAGTATCGCTTCTTTTTTTATTACCCATTTTTCTCTTATATCAGTAGTATTTTTCGGTTTTTACTTTCTTATTCCTTAACTCCTGTCACCTTACAGTTTATACCCCATTAAAAATCACCTCTTTCATGCTACATCTTCTTTCTTCATATAAATGATTTTTAGTATTTTCCCACTGTTATTTTTACAATTGAGATTTATGAAGACGGAAGACATCATTGCTAAACAACTTAGAAGTTTAATTCCCTTAGATAATAATGAGCTAAAAACATTCTTCTCTATGGCATCCAAAAAAAGTATAAAAAAGCATGATTTTTTCTGTAAACCAGGGCAGCGGATTTCTCACTTTTATTTTCTAGAAACAGGGATTGCCAGACACTACTACCAGGATAAAAATGACAAAGAACACACAAAACATTTTATCTTTGGAAAACGCTTTTTTGTCGCCTCTCTATCAGACTATATAGAGCACACTCCATCCAAATTATATTGTCAGGCGCTGGAAGATGCAACTGTATATTATTGGGATTTAAATAAAATTCTGACCATTGCCGAATCTAATCATAAATGGTACAAACTTTTCTACGTGCTGGCAGGACGAGCTTTTGTTGGAAAAGAGCAAAAAGAATTAGAATATTATACACTAGATGCAACTCAGCGTTATATCAATTTTTCCAAAAAACACAAAGATATTCTCAATCGAATTCCCAATACTCAAATTGCCTCATATCTCAATATTTCTCCGGAAACACTTAGTCGTCTCAAAAAGAAAATTCTGTTTGAGTAAAAATTAACTATTGACATAGATCAAGATTTGCTCCTCTTTTTTGACCATACATTTGTGAAAATTTTAAAAAATTGGTCAGAATATGAAGAAGTTATTGATGTTGCCATTATTATTTTGGTGTTTTACCACCATGAATGCTCAAGAAAATGTTAAAAAATGGAGTGTTTCTACAGACGGATATTTATTTATTTCCGGGGATTACTCAAGCACCTATGAAAGTGCAATCGGGCTTACTGCAAAATACAATTTATCCACAGAAAAAAAATTAAAACCATTTGTAGGAGCGAATTATATACGATCCTTAGGAGGTACCAATGTTTTATTAAACGGCTTTGGTGTTCTTGGAGGGTTTGATTATGACTTTGGCAAAAACCCATATAAGGGATTCTATGCCTCTGTCTATGGAGGGGGTATTTATCTGAATGAACGTTTCTCATTCTTATTTGCTAATGAAGAGCGAGAAGAGACTATAACAAATTTCGGGTTTCAGGCAGGGTTGGATATTGGGTATCAATTTAATCGTTCCATCAGATTGAGCACCGGTATACAACAGTTAAATACTGAAGGAACAGGAATTAAAATAGGTCTTACCATTAACTTTTAAACCCCATCATATCATGAAACTTTTAAAAAACCCCATATTTATCATTGTTAGTATTTTATGTAGTAGTTGCGCAGTTGAGGCTGAATATGTCCCTATTGATGAACGTCTGGATGCACTCCCAGGAAAACCGGGAGTTCCATTAGATAATGAAATTACAGAAGCTCGGGTAACACTTGGAAAAAACCTTTTCTGGGATCCTATCTTATCCGGAGATCAAACAGTTTCCTGTGCTACCTGTCATCATCCTGACAAAGGATATGCAGATGGAAGAGCTCTATCTTCCGGAATTGGAGGAAAAGGTCTTGGTGAAAGCAGAACAGGAGGAATGTTGGTCAAACGAAACTCTCCGACAATCCTAAATACTGCTTTTAACGGTATCGAAAACAATACCCCCTATGATCCTACTACAGCACCAATGTTTTGGGATAACAGAGCCTCTTCACTGGAATCACAAGCCAAGCTTCCCATACTCTCTTTAGAAGAAATGCGAGGACATGGATTCGAAAAAGATATAATTATTGATACTATTCTTCAACGGATACAGAAAATCCCTACTTATGTTGCTCAATTTGAATCTGCTTATGGAACGAATGGTATTACTGAGATGAATCTATTTAAAGCTATTGCAACTTTCGAAAGAACTCTGATTGCAAATAACAGTCGTTTTGATCAATACGTAAATGGAAATTCTGATGCTTTATCAGATCTGGAAATTCGTGGACTACAGGCTTTCATTGACAGTAAGTGTACCAATTGTCATAGCGGACCGATGTTTAGCGACTATGAATTACACAGTCTTGGAGTAGCGGATCATAGTGACCTAAAAGAAAGTGATGATGGGGGAGATGGACAATATCGTTTTAGAACTCCTACATTACGCAACCTAAGCATCACAGGTCCTTATATGCACAACGGTACTAAACGAACTCTTGAAGAAGTAATGGAATTCTATGAAGCACTGGGAGAAGGAGAAATTGAAAATCCAAATGTGAATGGTGATATGCTTTCTGAGGACTTAGCCGATATGGAGGTTGACGAAGAACAGTTTGAATCTATTATTGCCTTTATGCTTTCCTTAAATGATGATCATTTTGATAAATCAATTCCTAAAAGTGTTCCCAGTGGACTTCCTGTAGGAGGGGATATTAAATAAATCTACTAAATAAGCATCTTTTAAAACAAACACCCCTTAGCAAAACTAAGGGGTGAATATATTTAATGAACAAAATTCGTTAAGCGAATTTTTATATTAACGGCTAATTAATATCCTGGATTCTGAGTTAAGTTTGGGTTTGCATCCATTTCTCTTTGTGGAATAGGAAGTACTAATTTATCATCATTAGCATCAATTCCATCTACAGAACCTCCCAAACGTTTAAGATCATGTAACGCAAAGCCTTCAAAAGCTAATTCTCTTTGTCTTTCTAATAAAATATCATCAAGCGTTATTGCGGTAAGTTCAGCTGCGTTTGCTCTGGTTCTTATTCTATTAATATCATTCAGCGGACTATCTCCTTCTGTTGTCCCCAATCTTTCATTGGCTTCTGCTCTGATCAAGTATAATTCTGCTAATCTGATAAACGGAACATTCGCATACTGCTCCTGCCATTTTGTAGAAGCTCTTCTTCCATTATCAGCATTATAAAAGAAGGTTCTTCGCTCATCATCGGAGTCATCAAATATTTCTAAATATTCATCATTTACAGCAATATCTAGACCTGTTCTTCCTCCAAAATTCTCTGGTGCCCAATGAGTGTTCATCTCATTACGGCCATTTTGTATTGTTATCTGCCATGCAAAAATATCTTCTCTGGCATCTTCTGGGTTATTAAAAGCATCTTCATAATTATCTTGTAACTCGAAAGCACTGTTCTGAATAACCTCATTAGCAGCATCTCTTGCTTCTTCATACGCTTGCTGCTGCAGATATACTCTTGCCATTAATGCTTTTACTACATATTTATCTGCAAACTCTGCATTTGCTTCTGGTAGTATATTATATGCTTCTGTAAGATCCGTAAGAATTTGAGTATACACCTCTTCCACTGTATTTCTAGATGGTTCTTTTATTTCATCCAAATTTAATGTTGGCAATAACACTAAAGGTACTCCCGGCTGGGTATTCTGTCCTCCTTCTTGATATGTTTTTCCAAACAACTTTATCAACTCAAAATATACAGCTCCTCTGATAAATTTAGCCTCTCCTTCCAAACGACTTCTCTCTTCTTCATCTTTTATAACATCACTATTCGCTAATACAATATTAGCTTGATTAATCGCTCTATAACTGTCAATCCAAATACCTGAAACATCCGTATTAATAACAGTTATTTGTTTAATAGAATACTGACGTAACGTATTAAAAGTTCCTCCAAAATTAATTAGCTGGTCATTTCCTAATAACTCAGAAGCATTATGGATTCCTCCTCCCAACAGATCGTTACTTCCTGCTACTTCATAAGCGGCAATTAATACATTTTTGACCCCTTTTTCTGTAGTAATTACATCTTTTACTTCTATATCTTGTTGTGGGGTTAATTCTAAATTATCATCACAACTTATTAGTAGCAATACCGAAAGTATCCCACTAAATTTTATAATCGTTTTCTTAATATTCATGATTGGTCATTTTTTAAAAATCAACATTAATCCCCATGGTATATGTCTTCGCTGCTGGAGCCGAGTAAAATGCTTCTCCAACTCTTTGATTATTACCTCCAAAATGGTCCCCTGTAGATTCAGGATCATATCCACTAAAATCAGTGAATGTCAACAAATTAACCCCTGTAAAATAGATTCGGCATCTTTGCACAAAAAACTTCTTGGTGATATCTTCTGGTAATGTATATCCCAAAGTGATATTTCTTAATCTTATAAAATCCGCATCTTCTAGATATCTAGTAGTATGCTGATCTCCATTAGATCTTCCTCTTCTAACTTGAGGAACATTTGTAATATCCCCTGGTTGTTGCCATCTGTTTAACTGATCAGCGGTTTGGTTATCTCTACCTATCGCATTATTAGACTGATATATTCCTCCCCCGTTATATATTGAAGCTCCCCATTCTCCCTGAAGAGTAAAAGAAAAATCCAGATTCTTATAGTTAATCGTATTGGTCAATCCTGAGATTAAGGTAGGGAATGGTCTTCCTGCTATAATTCGTCTGGCTTCTGAAAAATCATTCGTGGTACTCTTATCAATAGTACCATCTGCATTTTCTGTATTTTTAATAAAAAGTGCATCTCCATTTGCCGGATCTACTCCTGCATACTCTACTAAATAAAATGATGAAATACTTTCTCCTTTACGTACAATATTTCTACTGTTAATGATATCTCCTCCTGGTAATTTCGTTATCTCATTATCAAAGGTAGAAATGTTAAATGAAGTAGTCCAGTTAAAATTGGAGCTAGAGATATTTTTAGTATTGATGACTACTTCCAACCCTTTATTTCTTAATTCTCCTATATTCTTAAACACTCCTGTCTCTCCCGAAGTTGATGGAACTGGTTCTGCTAAAAGTAGCTCATCTGTATTCTTTACATAATAATCTACTTCTGCTTTAATTTTATTATTAAAGAATCCTATATCAATTCCTCCATCTACCTGAGTTGTTCGTTCCCATTTCAGATCCGGGTTTCCTATCTGATTAAAAACAAGTCCTCCCTGTCTATTATATGGTGAGTTTTGGAATAAGTCTAATCCTCTAAAATCTCCTATCTCTGCATTACCTGTTCTTCCCCAACTTCCTCTGAATTTTAACAATGATAAGAATGAAGATCCTTGTAAGAAGTTTTCCTCTGATACAATCCATCCTACAGAAGCTGCCGGGAACCAACCAAATCTATTCTCTTTTCCAAAACGAGAAGATCCGTCATATCTCAAACTGGCCTTAAAGAGGTATTTGTTATTTATTCGTAACCCAGTACGTCCGAAATATGAAAGAAAATTAACCTGATCTTTTCGAGATCCTCCTGCTGTAATTTGACTGGCATTATTCAAGGTTATCAACTCATCTGATGGAAACCCTTGTCCTTCCACAAATTCCAAGCGTCTTATTTCATCTTCAAAACTCATTCCTAGAGTCATATCCCAATCTACATAATCTCCAATAGCTGTATCAACCTTAAAGTAGTTATTAAAGTTATACTTTTCTGTTTGAGTTGACGATACTGACCCAAATCCTCCAACAGCATTCCCTGTATTAGTCAAACTACCAAAAAACTGATCATTAGACTGTGATAACATATCATATCCAAACTCACTTCTAAAACTTACATCTGGAATAAATTCATATTCTAAATAGGTATTTGCAAAAGTTCTCCAGACTTGATTTTTAATCCTCGCATTCACTTCATTGAACAGAAAGTTATAATACTCTAGTCCAGCTGCATTTGGAGTCTCTCCATCTTCTAAGTATGGTGAAGACAATGGTGATTGAGCAATGGATTGTAATGGAGTAGAAAACGCATTATCATTCGCAATCCGATCAATAATCGTTTTTGCCAAACTGGTTTTTACTCCCATAGAAAATTTATTAGAAATATCATGATCCACATTCACTCTAAATGTATATCGCTCCATCTCATTTCCTAATACAATTCCTGTGGTATTATTATAGGCTGTAGATACGAAAAAACGGGTTTTATCTCCACCTCCTGAAATATTTACTCCTAAGTCTTGTACAGACCCTTCTCTAAGTGCAATATCCTGCCAATCTGTATCTATTTCATTATTTCGCCAGTCTTTACCATTAGACTGCCTATCAAAATCCTGCTCTGCAGCAGCAGTACTACCTGTAGTATTTACAGAAGCTTCTGAAAGTAACTCCACATATTCTGCAGCATTTAACAGATCTATTTTATTAGTTGCACTACTAATTCCGAAAGAAGAATTTAGGGACACTCGCGTTTTTCCTTGTTTTCCTTTCTTAGTGGTAATAATAATTACCCCGTTTGTTCCTCTGGCTCCATAGATTGCAGCAGAAGAAGCATCTTTCAAAATATCAATAGATTCAATATCATTAGGGTTTAATGATAATAATGGGTTTAATGGCGCTCCATTTCTTGATTCATTCGTGTTATTAATAGGGATTCCATCCAGAACATATAACGGTTCCTGAGATGCTGATATAGATGCAATTCCTCTAACACGTACTTTTACTCCTCCTTCTATCTTACCATTGAGCTGTGTAATTTGTACTCCAGCTGCTTTACCTACTAAAGCACTCTGTAAGCTTGGAGTAGGAACTTCGGCTATTTGATCTGCAGAAATAGAAGCTACACTAGTGGTGATATTTTGTCTGGATTGTGTACCAAATCCTACCACTACTACCTCTTCTAAAGCGCTTACATCTTCTTGTAATGTTACGTTGATTTTCACTTTATCCATTACGGGAACTTGTTTTGATTCAAAACCAACAAAAGAAAAAACAAGAATGTCACTTGAAGTTGCTTTTATTGTATAATTCCCATCAAAGTCTGATAAGGTTCCTGTTGTTTTTCCTTTAACAATAATATTTACTCCGGGTAAAGGAATTCCATCTGAACCACGAACGGTACCCTCAACCATTCCTTCTTGTGCACTTGCTAAAAAAGAACACAGAAAAAAAAGGCTTAAGAGAATTTTTACATGATTTTTTTTCATAGATAATTAAGCAATTAGTTTATTATTAGCTAGTTTTCAGCGGGCGAAATTATCTATAAACCACAATAAATCATTGTAAAAAATACTATTTATTACATTATTAGTAATATTTAAGACAATTTAACAAGAAAAATTTAATAAAATTATGGTTTAACAGTAAGTTGCATTGTGCTCTTTCTATCAATGATTTACTAAATCAGTTCAAATTTCTTTTTTGGTATATTTTGTTTTTTCTCTTTTTATAAAAATTACATGTTTTTTAACAAAAAAAGCATGCGATATAAAATCACATGCTTTTCAAAAAATAAAAACAGTAAAAACAGTATTTACAAACTTTATTCTATCCCTTGTGCATCACTAATTACCCGATCGATAAATTCTGTATTGATATACAACATCACTGCCAAAGTATACAGTACTTTTACCTCAGAGTCATCAATAGCTCCATCTGCATAGGTTATAATCGATAAATCTCTCAAAATATTCAGTTTTTGCATTACTGACAGTACTACATCCAACTCTTTGGCAAGCGCTCCCAGCTCTCCTATCATTTCTTTTTCTTCCAACCCTTGTATGGTAAGCATACATTCTGCAAATATTGATGCATCGACAATACTACTCAATGCCTGAATTTCTGATTCTTCAATTGTTCCATCGGCATTAGCAATCAAATACCCTCCCAAAAACATAAATCGTTGTATTTTATGGGTATATTCTGCCCCTCCATTCAGGTGTTGGGGTTCCATCAGTGACATTACGCGTTTGATTTCGGATTCCATAGCTTCTCCTGTAATCTCTACTGTGCACGCATTGTTAAACTTTTTATATGTTTCGCTCTTATTAAAAAGTTCTAATGCTTTTATTCTAATTGGGCTAAAAGGATGGCTGGAATACCAATCTGAAGGATCGTGACCTGCATCATTTAACACACTTTCCAGGTCTACAAATTGCTGTAAATATTCACTTAACTGAAAATCTAACGAGTCTGTTGTAACTCCTGATGATAATTTAAAAAAAGTTCTTCCTGCTGCTTCAAAGCTTTGACAACACAGTAAACCTGCTCTATCTGCGCTTATTTCAGCATTTCTGTTCCACGCATATAATTTCATGGCATGAATAGGAGCTAATGTATCTCTCCCTTCTTCCAATATGTGTTTTACTGGGTACTTAAAGTGTTCAAAAAGAACATGCCCTATTTCATGTCCGACAACAAAACTCAATTCATCTTTTTGGAATCGTTCTAAGATCCCTGATGAAAGAATGATATACAGTGTGTTATCATCCGGTGGATAACAGGATGCATTAAAAACATCACTTTGGTAGACAAAAAACTCTATATTGTTTTTGAGTTTTAGTATTTCTTTGCAATGTGTCCCTATTTCATGTAACTGAGGAGCTAATGTTTTTGTCAATCTCAAACTGGATTTCAAAAGATGCCTTCTCGATTTAAATACTGGGTTATTACTTTCTATTGTTTCCAGTACTTTTTGAATCTGATTATCTTTTTGAAAAGCTAATACATACTCTTTATCTCCTTCATATACCAAATTATCTAATATCAATCCGCTCCTGGTATTTCCATATACCTTATCTTCTAAAGAAGTATCTACCTCTCCTCTTGCATTGATTTCTTCTATTTTTTCTTGATATAATGTTACTAACTGGCTTGTCTTCTTTTGGAAATCACTACTGCTGACACGAATTTTATCCATATCACCGGTCAACTGAGCTTCTTCCAATTCTTTCATCATTATTGTCTGCGCCTCAGAAATCGCTGTCTGATGTTCTTCTTCTAACTCCTGCAAGGTTGTTGATTGATATGCTGTCATTATACTGCTACTTTGTTATTTGTCAATTTTACTAACCTCCCTTTCAGGTCAAAAATCCCAAGAAGCTGATCGCCTTCTTTAGTTGCCACAATATTATTCCCTGTCAACTCCATAGAGTATCCTTTCTGCTCTAAATATGAATACAGTGCATGTTTATGAGAACAGGCTACTGCTGTAAGCATTTTCGTAAAATTAGCAGCCAGTAATGAAGGTTCTTTGAGTTCCTTTGCTTCTATTTCATCGGATTTAATCAATACATAGACATTTAGTCCTTTAAATTTTAACGGACAATAACAGCTCATCCCTATTAAGGAACTGGCAATGGCTCCGTAGAAATGTCCAGGATCTTCTTCTGTATCTATTTTAGGACTTACAAAATCTTCCACTCCGTACTTACTTCCTACGGAACGTAATTCGTGAACTGCTTCTAATAATACTTCTGGAATCCCGCTTTGTTGATTTCCCCATGCCCATAACCAGGATTTTTCTTTTTCTGAATATGTCCCCAACATTTGCATTGAAAATTCCTGTGTTCCAAATGTGACTGTTCCTTTTCCCATGTTAAAATCCCAGGATTGATCACTCACCATATCTGCGAATATGTTTTGCTGTTCAAAAGACCTTGCCACGCACTGATTATAAAGCACTTCTATATCCAGCTCTTCCAATACTTTTTCTTCGTCAGCTGCTTTTTTTTCTTCTTTTACTGAAGAACTTTCTATTACTTCTTCCAGACCGTTTTCTAATAGAAAAACAATTCTTTCGGTTCGATCTTCCACTTTATCTGCATTTAAAACCGGGCTATGATCAATTGTTAATACTCCTCCCTGAAAAGTAATCGCATGCGTTGGATTGTGCTTATTATCTTGATTAAGAATAGTTACTTTTTTCAAACCGGTCTGCAACATTTGCTGTCCCATATCATCACTGGCGATTTCTTTTAGCCCGTTTAATAGTGGTAAAAAATAGATCTTGGGAAATGTGTCATCATACAAGTGAGAGAATCGATCTTCACATAATGTATCCCAGGAAATATCAAATGAAATTTCAAATCCCGCAGTTTTATTTATTTCATTTTTTATGGTTTCGAAATGAGTTGTTCTAAATGCTTCAACAGCTCGTTTTTCTTTTAGTCCCATGGTATTTCTTTATTTTTTGTCACAACACTTCTAACAAATGCTCTTCTAGAGTTTTGGTTAAGTTTGATGGTGTTGCTTTTTGATAATTAATTTTTCCTAAAATTATATCCTGATCTTTGGATATATCTATTGACCCCGAGGTCAATTGCAGTTCTATTTTACGAATTGTACTCCAGGCTTCTTTTCCTAAAGTGTCCGATCGTATTTCGGCTATGGCACGACAAAAATGAACAACCCAATCTCTTATATTGAGCCGCTCTTCTACTGACTTTAACTCATCTGGTAAAGTGATTGTAAAATCGGGAATCCGTAATGATGCTATCATGCTCATCAGCCACCTTCTTAGTGCCAAAACTGTTATGGATGCTTTCTCATCCACTGGTCTGCTGATAGCCCCATCAGATAATATCACTGCCGCTTTTTTAGGTTGTAGCACTGAGACCATTGTTATCTCATAAAGAGAAAAATAACTCACTTTCTCTCTTTTATCCCTCATACAAATAAAGCTATCACTGCAATCAATAATAGTTCCTTCTATACACGCACCATTACGCAATAAAATCTCAATCAAACACTGTGGTGCTGTCCTAAATAATTCTTGTATTACCGAAGTGGGAGATTTCGCTTTGAATTGTCGCAGATATTCATTGTCCATTTCTATTGATGTATTCTATTTTAGATTAGAAAAGGAGACTTTTTTATAAAGAGTTTTCTATAACTTGCTGTAATACTGAGATCCGTTCTTCTACTTTATCTGCATTCAGTACAGGACTATGATCTACGGTTAATACTCCTTCTGAAATTGTATAAGCTCGTTCTGGGTTATGATGATCATTCTTGTTACAAATCACAATCTTATGGATTCCTTCTTTCAGGGCTTCTTTACCCAAATCATCAACTCCAATTGCTTTAAAGGCTTCGATCAGAGGTATAAAATAGATCTTAGGGTACGTCTCTGAATACAAATGAATAAAACGTTCTTCAAATAATGTTTCCCATTCAATTTCCATAGGGACTTCATTTCCTAATGCCTCTAAAATCTGTTGTTGTAAGTCTGGAAATTGTTCTTCCTGAAATATTTTGGTAAATCTCTTTTCTTTTAATCCCATTATATTTTCTTTTGATGTTTATTCGATGATCAAGATATATCCCGGGGCTTCCCCTGAAATACAATTATCTCCTAAGTAACTCCTCTTATTCTTACTCGAGGTAGTTTACTTCAATTTCAATCAAAAATACATGGAGGTTTTACCTTATTCTCTAATCATTTTATATGTGTCCCTGTTAATTTTATATCTGAACCGAATTAGAATTGTTCCAGAATACGTTTTACATACGATTTCTTTCTTGTTGCTACCGGAATTTTTTCTCCTCCGGTCAGGTGTACAGTATTATTTGAGGTCAGCGTCTGGATATATTTTATATTTATCAAGTGGGATTGATGTACTCGTACAAAGGTGTGATTACTCAATAAATTCTCATAATATTTGAGGTTACGGGCACTCATAATTGTTTGATTTGTGGTATAAAAAACTGTATAGCTCCCATCAGACTGGCAACGTATAATATCATCAATCTGCACAAAATATTGCTGATCTGAAGTTTTAATCAACAGGGTTCTTTGTTCTTCTTTTTTATCTAATTCTGATATTTTCTCTACTGCTTTTTTATAGGCGAGTTCTTTCTTATACCCTACTCTAAATCGATTTATACACTTAAACAGCTCATCCGAATCTATCGGTTTTAGCAAATAATCTATGGTTTCAAATTTAATTGCCTTTATAGCAAATTCATCATAGGCCGTCGTAAAAATAATTTTAAAATTAATTGTATCTAATGCATCCAAAATCTGAAAAGCACTTCCTCCTACCAATTCTACATCCAAGAATACCAGGTCTACAGTTTCATTCTTAAGAAAAGAAATTCCCTCAGGTACATTATCTATTTTAGCGACAATAGTGATGTCTTTCTGTGTATATTTTATCAATTTCTCTAATGCATTCATTGCATTAAATTCATCCTCAATCAATACAGCTCTAATCATAGCATTCTTAGTTTAAATACAACTCTTGTCCCTATAGATTCTTTTATATCATTTACTAAATCCTGAATATAAAAATGTTTTTCCTCTCCTTTTTTTCTATGCTTCAACCGTTCCTTAAAAACATCTGTAGCATGTACCTCATCTTCTATTTCCTTTTGTTTGGAAAAAGCATTTCTTCCCACTCCATTGTCCTCAATGACAAACTGAACACCTTCTTTGGTTTCCGAAATATCAATTAACAACTTTCCCTTTTCCTCTTTATGCTTTAATCCGTATTCGATTGCATTTTCTACAAATGGTTGTAAGAGCATAGGAGGAATAAAAATTTCTCTGGTATTGATGGCTTTTTCTACCATAATTGTGTAGGTAAACATATTATTAAACCGCAATTGTTGTGTCTCTATATAATTAGTTATCATTCCTATCTCCTGGTGTAGCGATATCTTTTCTTTTCTCACATAGTCAAAATTCTGACGAATTAACTTTGAGAACCTGGCAATGTAATTAGAAGATTGCAGAGAATCTCCTTTTAAGATTATGTTTTGGATTGCTGCCAAGGTATTGAAGATAAAATGAGGGTTCATCTGTGCTCTCAATAAGCGTTGTTCTAACTTCGATGCCGTATTAGCAGAACGCAACTTGGTCGTATATAGCCAAAAACCAACTACTATTAATACAAGTAATAAAGACAATACAATAGTAGCAAAGAGTAATTTATTACTCTCATGTAATTCTTTTTCATATGCCAATTCTGCTTCTCTCTGTTTAATTTCATAGGTTACATTTGCGAATGAAAGCAATTTATTTTTTTCCGCTATTGTTTGCTGTTGCTGAATACTGTCTCTAATAATTTGTTGCTCCAAAGCCCGTTGATATTTCTCTTCTAGAATGGCTATAGAAATCAGTTTATCATAAACTTCAATCGATTCGCTATGATTCGTATGTTTTTTGTATTCTCCTAATGCTTTTTCATAATATGTTGTTGCCGAATCATGAACTCCCAACATCAGGTACATATGCCCCAGTCCTTTATATGGTGCTGCATTAATCGCTTTGATATTCTTATTTAATGTTATCGCACCTCTAAAAAATTTTTCTGCATTTTTCTCTTCTTTAGCTTTAAGATATGTATAGCCTATGTTATTGAGAATACTAACTGTCATTTTAGGATCTTTGGTATACTGCTTATTTTGTATAATTTCCTGATAATTCTCCAGAGCTCTGTTGTATTTTTTTTGTAGCACATACACACTAGACATATTACTTTTTATCGCTATTTTAGAAATTGTATCCGGTAAATGTGTAAAGACGGAATCCGCCTTTTTTATATAAGTAAGTGCTTTGTTATAATCTTTTAGTTTGAGATGCAGATGAAATAGTTGATTATATGATTTAGCACAGAGTCTATCGTTAGTAATATCTTGCGAAATACGAAGTGCTTCCAGAGCGTATTCTTGTGCTTCTTCTACCTTCCCCAAATGTAAGCTTGCTGCACATAAGGTTATTAAACTTCTTCCTTTATTATAATCATCTTTTAATTTATGAAATAGCTGATAGGTTTGTTTATGAACCTTTAACGCCTGATAGTACTGATCATTTAAAAAATAAATTTCCCCTTTCTTAAACAACAATATGGCTATTTCGGCTTCATTTATTGCTTCGACGTATTTGGATAGACTATCTATCTTTTTTAAAGCTTGTAATGGTTTTTTTTGTGATATTGTATCTAGAGCACTTAGTGTAGTTGTTATAGCGGGTCGTATAGTTGCTTTTTTATCACAACTCATAAAACAAAAAAACAGCATCAATATACAGCTAAGTTGTATGGATGACTTCATAGTAGAGGGGTAGTGGCTTATTATTACTGCTAAAATACTAAATCCACACTGTATTCACTACATCGAATATAAAACCTATCTAATCGAATTTAAAACTATTTTGCTTTACGGAAAAAACGGGTCTATGTTTCGTTCAGAAAGTGATTTTATATAAGTACCTACGGGTTATACATGCAATAAGTTACGTCTTGACATAATGTAGGTACTTTTTTGACTGTGTTTGTTTCAATGAAAAAATAGCAACCCCTTTACTAATAAACCCCTTTTTATAGAAAAGAATATACTTTGAAAAACAAGTATTTCTTTTCTATAAAACAGAAGACCACCTAAACAATAAAATTCCAATTCCCTCATCCAAACGGTTTATACAAATAGCACATAAAATTATTTTTTTAAACGAATAGATCCCCCCAGTCTAATAGTACAAAAAACATCATATTTTCTTCCTTTTGTAGTATCGGGAATTGGAATTTTCATCGCATCAGATGATCCTTTATTTCATCACTCCAACAAAAATTTCTACTTCGGCATCTGTCGGATTTTTAGCCGCTTCCCCATAGCGTTCAAAATCGGTTTTGTAAGTTCTCCCCAAAGGGGTATTCCAAATGTCTAACCAGGTATTATATACAGCTCCCTGAGTCAAATCACCTTTAGATACAAATGACATATACTCCCCTGCTGATATGGTTATCCCAACCATCCCTTCGGGAATATTATCCAAGGAGGTAACCGCACATCCTACAACGGTATCATAGGGTCTGGTATGATCTTTCTCATAATTTGTATATACTGCGTATAAGGTTTCATCTACTTTATTAGGGATTACTTCCTGTAGTTGTTGTGTCATAAACCGATTCCATAACTCAGGAATATCAGTTGCTGCTTTCATCTCTTCATTAGTAGTTCTTACAGAGACTCCTATGATATAAAAAGAAGTCATGTTTACTTTTTTCATGTCTTTAGTATTAATGATTCTCTGCAAACTTATAAGACAGTAATGTCAACCCTATGTCAGGGGTTCTTTTTTGATTTCTCCTCCCATGTTTTTTTACATATTTCGAAATACTCCTGCAATGTCATCGGATGTTTGGTAAAGTGTTCTTTGACTACTTTTATTTCTTTTATACAATCTAGCCTAAAAGATCGAAACTCATTTTTTAATCTACAAAATGCGATTAAAATCCAGTTTTCATTAGTACTGTACAACGCAAATGGTTCAACGGTTCTCTGCGTCCTATTATCTTCCAGGGACAGGTAATCCAAAAATATTAATTGATAATTAGTGATAGCAGATTGAAGAGAAATTAAAAAGTTACTAGAACTGGTTATATCCCGATCTTTTCGTACGTGAATTCTATTTTCCAGAAGCTCGGTTTTTTCTTTTTGAGAATATCTCAAAACTGCTTTTACTTTTGCTATTGCCTCTTGATAATGAGTTACCAAAGAAATATCCTTATTCGCACTAATCACTTCTGCTGCCGTTATCAAAGCATTTGCCTCTTCTTCAGAAAACATAACTGGTGGCAGCTTATATCCCTCCATCAGGGAATATCCTCTTCCTTCCTCTGTGACAATCGGTATTCCTGATTTTTCTAATGTTCGAATATCTCTGTAGACGGTACGAATACTTATATTGTGCTTTTCGGCAATACTTCTGGCTGTTATCAATTTTCCGGATTGCAGCTGCGTCATAATTGAGGTAAGCCTTACCAATCTTGGTTTCTCTTTCTCCATAAGAATTTCTTGATACTCTATCAAAAGTACATTATTCCCGTAAACTATCTTTATTATTTTTATCTCAAAACACAAGATTTATTCATTAAAGATCATCTTTAAAAAAGGTTCAAAACCTTACGTTTTTTCCTCCTTAATAAAACAAACGTGTCTGAAATGACATTTATCATTTCCTATCCCTTTTTATCTTTTAAATTTTGTAACCATAAATTCTTATTATATCCGTTATGAAAATACACAATAGTTTCACTTTGGCGTTTTTTTTATTCTTTACCTATGTTTCGAACGCTCAATTAAAAATTGATGCCGAATTACGCCCTAGATTCGAATACAGGCATGGTTTCAAAACACTTTTTGCTGATAATGTTGACCCCGCAGCGTTTGTTTCTCAACGAACACGATTAAAAACAGCTTATAAAACTGAAAAGCTGGACTTTTTTCTAAGCATTCAGGATATCAGAATTTGGGGAGATGTCCCTCAGCTAAACACTGCTGACAAAAACGGTTTAAGTATTCATGAAGCCTGGGGAAAAATTATGTTTACTCCGGAGTTTTCTGCAAAAATTGGTCGACAAGAAATTTCCTTGGATGATCAACGTATTTTCGGAAGTGTAGATTGGGCGCAACAAGCACGTAGTCATGATGCAGCTGTATTAAATTACCAAAAAAACAGATTTACCTTAAACATAGGTGCTGCCTTTAATCAAGATGCTGAGAGGTTAACCGAAACAACACTAACTACTCCTAATACTTATAAAAGTTTGCAATATGCCTGGTTGCATAAAGATTGGAATAATTTTTCTGCTAGTTTATTATTTCTCAATAATGGTCTTCAATATATTGATGATACTAATGCAGATAATAATGAAACTAGATATAGTCAGACAGCAGGAACCCATTTTGGTTATAAAAAAAATAAACTAGGTATTATTGGTAATGCATATTATCAATTCGGTAATGACCTGGCTGACAATGACCTGAATGCATATCTCCTTGGTTTAGAAGCCAGTTATAAAATCACTCCCAGTTTTACTCCTATTCTAGGAATCGAAGTACAAAGTGGAAACGACAATGGAACCACTTCAAATAGGGAAAATACTGCTTTTAATCCATTTTATGGAACAAACCATAAGTTTAATGGTTTGATGGATTATTTCTATGTCGGGAATCATATCAATAATGTAGGGCTCATCGATCTTTATGCTAAAGCTAAAATAGCCCTTACAACCAAAGCAAATTTACTGGTTGCCATACATAATTTTTCTGCGGCTGCAGATATGCCTTCTAATGGTGATACTCAATTTGGTAATGAAATTGACTTAGTCTATTCATACAAGATGCAAAAAGACATTGCTATAAAAGCCGGATATTCTCATCTTTTTGCGGCTGATGGAATGGAACTTCTCAAAGAAAATACAGATGGAAACACCAATAATTGGGGATGGATAATGCTTATTATTAAGCCAACCTTATTCACTAGTAACAATTAAAATGCAATAAATCATTATAAAAAAAGCACATTAATAACAGGTATTTAATGTGCTTTTGTCATCATAAAAAGAAACTATATGATTGAGATCATATAAAGTTATAGGTATCTGCCAGTATCTTCACAATCCTCTTAAAGCCTTGTTTAATTTTGTTTCACTTTAATAAGAAATCCTATGATAATTACGGCACAAAAAACAGTAGCAGAAGTAGTCGCTGATAATATAAAAACAGCACACGTTTTTAAGAAATATGGAATTGACTTTTGTTGTGGAGGAGGAATCACTATTCAAAAAGCTTGTTCTAATCATAACATCGATTATGATATAGTTAGGAATGAATTAATGGCTATTGATCAAAAAAATAAAAAGGAGTTTGATTATAACAATTGGGAGTTAGGCTTTTTAATCGACCATATCATACATGTACACCACACTTATGTAGAGGAGAGTATTGGTATCTTATTGGCATACACTGAGAAAGTAGCGAATGTTCATGGACATCATTACCCCGAACTTATTAAAATTAAGGAACTGTTCTTAGAAGTAGCGAATGAATTAACAACTCATATGAAAAAAGAAGAATTAATTCTTTTCCCTTTTATAAAAAAACTAATCAAAGCTGACCAAACACAAACTCCCTATGCCTCTCCTCATTTTGGAACCGTAAAAAACCCGGTACAAATGATGGAATATGAACATGAAAACGCTGGGACAATTTTTAAAACAATTGCTAAATTGACAAATAATTACACCCCTCCAGAAGAAGCCTGCAACACTTTTAAGGCGTTGTATGCTGAGTTAGATGATTTTGAACAAGATTTGCACTTACATATTCATTTAGAAAATAATATTGTTCACCCAAAAGCGGTAGCTTTAGAAAAAAAAGTACAGAACTGTCTGTAAAAAGCTTTTCTATTTACAATAGCAAACCATATTTTTATTTCATTATAGATTATATGGTTTGCTATATCATAAAAGAAGTCCACCATGGTACAGATACAAAAACATGCTACTATCGGAATAATATACTTTTGTATCATTGCCTTTTTAGGGATTATACTGCGAATGTCTCATGTCATATTCCTTTCTACAAATTATAAGCATATTGTACACACTCATTCACATGTGGCATTATTAGGTTGGATCTACACAGGAATAACCTCTCTGATTTACCAGTTATATTTATCCAAAAGAAACATCGGCAAAACATACAAAAGGCTTTTTTGGTGTACACAAATTACCATTATAGGCATGTTGTTTACTTTTCCATTTACAGGCTATGCTTTCTTTTCTATTGTGTTTTCTTCTCTTTTTATAGTTGCTTCTTATTACTTTTTCTGGTTGTTTATAAAAAATACAACTCCCGAACAAAAAAACTCGTTTTCATATGCACTAATCCGAAGCGCTTTAATCTATATGATTCTATCCAGTATTGGTCCCTGGGCATTAGGAATCATAATGAATACACTAGGCAGTTTTTCTCCCTGGTACAAACACGCCATTTATTTTTATCTTCATTTTCAATATAATGGCTGGTTTTTTCTCTCATTGTTAGGGGTCTTTTTTTACATACTGGAACAACAAAAAATAAACATCCCAAGAAAGAGAAAACGCTTGCTATATTACTCCTTTCAGATAGGAATCCTCCTGTCTTTTTTCTTATCTGTATTGTGGAACACTCCAAAATCACTAGTCTACCTTTTAGCCGGCACAGGAGCTATTAGTCAATTATTAGGCCTTGGGGTATTCATCAAAATAAGTAATAGCTCTTTTTTTATTTTTCGCAAAGACCTCTCCCCCTTTAAACGAGGTCTGTATCGATTTATCTTAGGGTTACTCTGTCTTAAGTTTTTTCTCCAGACATTGACGGCGTTTCCTTATTTCTCTAATATTGTTCACTCTAATTTAGACCTTATAATAGGATATCTTCACCTAACATTCTTAGGAATCATCAGCCTGGCTTTATTACTTTTTCTCAATCATTTTTATTTAATAGTACTTCCCAAAACATCTATGACCCTATACTTAATTGGTTTCATAGGTTCGGAGCTTCTTATATGCTACAAAGGAATATCTATCTGGCTACAACTTCCTCTATTTAGTCACTATTTTTTTCTACTCACTTTACTGAGCTGTTTTATGCCGATTGGTATCAGCTTCCTTCTTTTTTCTAATCTCAGGCATTTAAACCGATCTTCTCTCTTGTAATTCATCTATAAAAATAAAGAGTTTATCATGATTTTTTTTTAGTTAAAAGAATAAAAGATGTTTTTATCCTAATATATGATTTAAATCATATTTAAACTATTATTTGTCAATTACTTTTGTCTATCTCAAAACAAAGTAAGGTTGTCTTAAAGTTCAGACATCGGGTATTAAATTCTAAAAAACACTACTATGAAGAGACTAGGAACATTCTTCCTTTTATTCTCTGTTTTACTGTGTATGAGTTGCAGTGAAAAACAAGAAAAGAAAGAAGAAAAATTTACAATTGGAAAAAAAC
Organism: Aquimarina sp. TRL1; assembly: GCF_013365535.1. NCBI lineage: Bacteria > Pseudomonadati > Bacteroidota > Flavobacteriia > Flavobacteriales > Flavobacteriaceae > Aquimarina > Aquimarina sp. TRL1. Next base: position 927,554 of record NZ_CP053590.1, read on the forward strand.
ATACCTCAACGAATAAGGTAGAAGAAAAAGAAACAACCTCTCCCGTTATTCTTGCATCCAAAAAGGTTGACTTAACAAACAAAGGTGTTGGTCCCATATCTTCTATAGAATTGCCTGAAAACACCGATAGTTCAATGGTTACTAACGGACAAGCTCTTTTCAAGACAAAATGTATGGCTTGTCATAAAGTCAGCAAAAAATTCATTGGTCCTCCGGTAGCAGGTATTCTAAAAAGAAGAACTCCTGAATGGGTGATGAATATGATGTTAAATCCCGAAGAAATGGTTCAGAAAGATCCATTAGCCAAAGAACTCTTTATTGAGTTTAACGGTTCTCCAATGGCAAATCAAAGCTTGAGCAAAGAAGAAGCCAGAACAATTTTAGAATACTTAAGAACATTATAGAATATCAATAACCCCAAAATCAATTACGTTTAATGAACACAAACATGTATAAAAAGTCGATACGATACTCGCTCTTCTTATTGTGTTTTGCAACTATAAGTTGTAAAAATGAAGCTGTTGACAAGGTATCATCTCCCTCTAAGTCCCAACAGCAAGAGGCACAACAAAGGCAAGGGCAGGCTTTTATCAAAGATGACGAAGCAAAACCGTCTGTATTACACATAGCTATCGGTTCTAAAGATCACACCACTTTAGTGGCTGCCGTACAAGCTGCACAATTAGAAAACTCACTTGTCAATGCTGGTCCTCTGACAGTATTTGCTCCTACAAACGAAGCATTTAATGCACTCCCGGAAGGAACCGTAGACAATTTGTTAAAGCCGGAAAATATAGATCAGCTCGCATACATATTAAAGCACCATGTTACTCCGGCAACCTATGATAAAGAGTTTATAAAAAAATTCAAAAAGCTAGGGCAAGCCAGTAATGAAAACATCCCGGTAGAAGTAAAAAATGGAGAAGTATATGTAGGTGGCGCTAAAATTATTGGTAGCGTTCCTGCCGGTAATGGAATTGTACATGTAGTTGATAAAGTAATTCTCCCTTCTAAATAAATAAAACATGAAAAAGACATTCATTTATCTGTTTATGATAAGTATCGCAGTAACTATTATAAACTGCACCCCAAAAACAAAATCTAAGCAGCAAGGAGCTTTAAACGCATCCGCAGCAGAAAAAGTATATGTCCCTCCTGGAGAGCACGACGATTTTTACGCCTTCGTTTCTGGAGGATTCAGTGGTCAGTTAGCCGTATATGGTCTTCCTTCCGGTCGACTGTTCAAAATAATCCCTGTCTTCTCTCAGGACGCAGAAAAAGCCTGGGGATATAGTGAAGAGACAAAACCGATGCTGAATACTTCTTTTGGGCATATCCCCTGGGGAGATGCACATCACCCGGATATCTCGCAAACAAATGGAGAACTAGATGGTCGTTGGGTATTTATCAACGAGAATAATACACCTAGAATTGCCAAAATAGATCTTACTACTTTCGAAACTACTGAGATCATAGAAGTTCCTAACTCTGCAGGAAACCACAGTTCTTCTTATGTAACTGAAAACACGGAATATGTAATTGCAGGAACTCGTTTTGGGGTTCCGGTACCTCAAAGAGATATTTCGATCAAAGAATACAAAGGTAATTTTAAAGGCGCCTTATCTTTTTTAAAAGTAGATCCCGAAGAAGGACATATGGATCTGTCTTTTCAAATTCTAATGCCGGGATTCGATTATGACAAAGCGCACCCGGGAAGAGGAAAATCTCATGGATGGTTTTTCTACACGACCTATAATACCGAAGAAGCAAGTACATTACTAGAAGTAAATGCTTCACAAAATGATAAGGATTTTATTGCAGCAGTAAACTGGAAGAAGGCAGAAGAATATATCAAGGCCGGAAAATTCAAGACAATGCCAACTAGATATGCACATAATATTTATGACGAAGAAACACATACTGCAACCACTAAGTGGGGAAAAGAAGTTCGTGTTCTGGATCCCGCAGAATGTCCTGGTTTAGTATATTTCTTACCTACACCTAAATCACCGCATGGATGTGATGTAGACCCTACGGGAGAGTACATTGTAGGAAGTGGGAAGCTATCTGCTGATGTAACCGTACATTCTTTTTCTAAAATGATGAAAGCCATTGAAGAGAAAAAATTCACAGGAGAAGCCTATGGTATTCCGATCCTTGATTTTGAAACTGTGAATGCAGGAAGTGTAAAACAAGCAGGACTTGGTCCATTACATACAGAGTTTGATGATAAAGGTCATGGATATACCACTTTCTTTATCTCTTCTGAAGTAGTAAAATGGAAAGTAGGTACCTGGGAAGTTATTGACAGAAAACCCACATACTATTCTGTAGGACACTTAATGATTCCAGGAGGTAACTCCAGAAAGCCATTTGGAAAATACGTATTGGCAATGAATAAAATCACAAAAGACCGCTACCTTCCTACTGGTCCCGAAGTAACACAATCTGCACAATTGTATGACATCACAGGAGAAAAAATGGAGTTACTTCTGGATTTTCCAACAGTAGGAGAACCTCATTATGCTGCCGGATGTCCGGCAGATCTGATAAAATCAAAGTCTAAAAAGATATTTAAACTCGAAGAAAACAAACACCCGTATGTTGCCAAGTCTGCTGAAGATGTAAAAGTAGTACGAAATGGCAATGAGGTTCACATTTATATGACCATGATCAGGAGTCATTTTTCTCCGGATAATATCGAAGGTATTAAAGTTGGAGATAAAGTTTATTTCCATGTAACCAATCTCGAACAAGATTATGACGTCCCTCACGGAATTAGTATGATTGGAGCAAATACATCCGAGTTATTGATCATGCCCGGACAGACAGAGTCTTTTGTATGGGAGCCAAAGCAAGTAGGTGTCTGGCCGTTCTATTGCACTGATTTTTGTTCGGCACTACATCAGGAGATGCAAGGATATGTTCGTGTTTCTCCAAAGGATTCCGACATTGAATTAAGCTGGTCATTAGGGGATGAATAAGCCTTAAACAAGGTACCTCTATAACGTAAATACCATATTCACTCATAATGAAGCAGTCATGATATACCAATGCTTATCAGCCTATCAAAAGAACTTCCATATCTTCAATAATCTGATAAGGACGACCCTTGGTAATCATACGAAACGACTGCTTCATTTTTTTTAAATATTATTCTTATGACGAAGCCAAAAATAATGATGGTATCTGGTGCTGTTATAATTCTAACCTTGTTTCTATTTCCTTTATGGAACATTACATTGGAAGCGCCTCAATACCCTACCCCTCTGGGAATGGATATCTACATCTATAAATTTGCCGACACCCACCCCCATGATATCAAAAATATAAATTTGATGAATCACTATGTAGGAATGCAGGAAATTCCGGAAACGATTCCTGAATTCAAAATATTCCCTATAGTAATCATTTTTATGGCACTTACCGGGGTACTCATCGGTTTTTTCAAAAACTACAAGTGGTATTTGGGATGGTTTATAATAATGAGTGTATTAGCATGTACGGGCATCTATGACTTTTATCTATGGGAATATGAATACGGTCATAACCTGGACCCAAAAGCAATCCTGAAATTCACAAATCCAGACGGAAGTGTGATGGGGTTTCAGCCTCCGCTACTAGGATCTGAGGATATCTTAAATTTCAGAGTGCATTCATATCCGCAACTGGGAGCTTTTTTCTTAGGAGCAGGAATACTCCTCTGTCTATTCGCATACATAACCAGCAAAAAAAATCAAAAAAACACTCTCCTCTCCTAAAATAAATTCAGCATCATGAAAAAAGTATTATTCATTTCTTTTATTTCTATACTGTTGACTTCATGTAATACAGGTCCCAAGCCTATTCATTACGGAACAGACATGTGTTATTCCTGTACAATGACTATTGTAGATAAAAGACATGCAGCAGAAATTGTAACCAGAAAAGGAAAAGTATTTAAGTTTGATGCTACCGAATGTATGATCAACCATATAAAAACAGTAGACACCTCCTCTATCGGCTCTTACCTCACTGTAGATTATACCAAACCAGAATTATTAATAGATGCCACAAAAGCAACTTTTTTAATCACCGAGCAAATCCCCAGTCCGATGGGAGCCTACTTATCAGCCTTTGAAAACCCAAAAGACGCAGACTCTGTTCAGGCAAAAAAAGGAGGAAATATATACTCCTGGAACAAGCTCCTGTCAACTCTTAAAAACAACACCCAATAATGCTAAAAATTGTAATATTTATTCATATCATCAGTGCTACCATATGGACAGGAGGTCACCTTATATTAGCTTTGACATTTCTTCCTAAAGCACTACGCAATAATGATTTCAAAATCATAGAGAGTTTTGAAACCAGGTACGAACGTATTGGAATCCCTTCCTTATTTATACTTGTCATCACAGGAATATATATGACAACCATATATGCTCCTGATTTATTCACTTTCGATTTTGAAAATCACTTTATAAAACACATTCTTATAAAACTTGGGCTTCTTTTATGTACCATATGCCTCGCATTACACGCCAGGTTCGTCCTTATCCCTAAACAAAAATTAAAACCCTTAGCCTATCACATTATCGCAGTTACTATTACTTCTGTATTATTCGTACTGGTTGGTTTTAGCCTGAGAAGTGGTGGGATTTTTAACCCCTAATTCTATTGTTCCTAATACAAATGACTATAAGAATACATACATACCATCATTCATTTCGCTATTTACGCCTTTTATTGTTTTTATTTTTAATAGGAAGCGCTAAAAACACATACGCAGAAACATTCTCTGTATGTCATAGTTGTACTCATACTTCTATCAAAGAAACTATTGCATCAGCCCATGCTTATGACACTATTTATATCCAAAAGGGAACCTATAAAGAATTTGATATTGTAATCGATAAACCCCTTAGTCTTATCGGTAAACAATACCCTGTCATTGATGGAGAGCAACAAGGAGAAATTATCACTATTACGTCTGATCATGTGACCGTTGACGGCTTGTTTATTATTAATGTAGGTATTAGCTATACAGAAGACTTTGCAGCTATACGAGTGCGAAAAAGCAACCATTTCACAATTCGGAATATAGTTTTGGAACGCCTCTTTTTCGGTATTTATATAGAAAAATCTAATCATGGAAAAATTTACCACAATAAAATTATCGGAAATGCTGTCGAAGAACACAATTCGGGAAACGGGATTCAACTCTGGTATAGTCATCACATAGAAATAGCACATAACTTTATACAGCAGGTAAGAGATGGTATCTACCTGGAATTTTCTAATTACTGCACCATAAAAAACAATACCAGCACAAAAAATATCCGTTATGGTCTTCACTTTATGTTTTCTAATGACGATAGTTACGATCAAAACATTTTTGAGTTAAATGGTGCAGGTGTAGCGGTCATGTTCTCCAGACGTATTAAGATGACAAATAACTTCTTCCGGAAAAACTGGGGTACGGCATCCTACGGAATGCTCCTCAAGGAAATAAATGATGCTGAGATCATCGGAAATACATTCGAAGAAAACACCATTGGAATTAATATAGAAGGATCCAACAGAATACGCTACACGAAAAATAATTTTATCACCAATGGATGGGCTATTAAAGTTCGGGGAGCATGTTATACCAATACGTTTACTCATAACAATTTTTTATATAACTCTTTCGATATTTCATACAACAGTAAATTAAACGATAATCTATTCGATAAGAATTACTGGAGTAATTATACTGGGTATGATTTAGATAAAAATAATATTGGGGATGTCGGATACAGACCTGTAAAATTATTTTCATACATCGTTAACAGGACTCCAGAAACCATCATACTATTACGTAGTCTCTTTATCGATATCATCGATTTCTCTGAGAAAGTCTCTCCTGTCTTTACTCCTGATAAGCTTATCGATCAACACCCCTTAATGAAGAAAGTATTATGATTGCAATAAAGAATTTACATAAAAGTTATCAGAAAAATAAGGTATTGACTGGCATTAACCTGACTATTAATAAAGGAGGGGTATTTGCCATCCTAGGACCCAATGGTTCGGGAAAAACAACTTTAATTAAGAGTGTATTAGGTATGATTACTCCCTCATCAGGTGATATAATGGTTATGGGACAACCTATACAGAATAATTGGAATTACAGAAAGCAAATTGACTATTTGCCGCAAATTGCCAATTTCCCCAGTAATCTAAAAGTCAAAGAGCTCATTACAATGATTAAGGATCTCCGGGGAGCTACCCAACTGGATGAGGAATTAATTTCTCTTTTTAAGCTGACTCCGTTTCTGGATAAAAAATTAGGAGAGCTCTCCGGGGGAACAAAACAAAAAGTAAACATTGTTCTCACTTTTATGTTTGATAGCCCAATTGTTATACTAGATGAACCTACAACAGGATTAGATCCAATCTCCTTGATACGTTTAAAAGCATTGATCGAAGATGAAAAAGAGAAAAACAAGACCATCTTAGTCACTTCTCATATTATGAGTTTCGTAGAAGAAATCGCTGATGAAATTGTCTTTATACTAGAAGGACAGATCTATTTTAAAGGCTCCATCCCTACTCTAAAACAAAAAACACAAAAAACAGATTTTGAACATGCAATCGCATCCATATTAGAATTACATCATGCTTAAAATATTAAAATATAGTTTTTACGATTTAATGCGTAGCCGCTGGAGCTATGTTTATTTTCTATTCTACCTGCTCCTTGCTTCCGTCCTGTTATTCCTTAACAATGACCTGTCTAAAGCAGTTATAACATTAATGAATGTGATCATCCTTATTGTCCCGCTTATCGGAACCGTTTTTGGAGTTATGTATTACTACAATTCCAAAGAATTTGTTGGGTTATTACTGGCTCAACCGCTACGACGTGAAGCCATTTTTCTGGGGCAGTATCTCGGAGTTTCACTCTCTTTGTCCATGAGTCTGATTATAGGAATTGGAATTCCCTTTGCCGCCTACGGATTATTTTTTTCAGATGCCATTTGGGATTTTTCTCTCCTTCTTATTACAGGAAGTTTTCTCACCTTTATTTTTACAGCACTAGCTTTTAATATCGCGTTATCCAATAACAACAAAATAAAGGGGTTTGGATACGCCATTCTTTTGTGGCTATTTATGGCTATCATTTATGACGGTATCTTTTTAATGTCATTAATTTTGTTTGAAGATTACCCTTTAGATAAGCTATCGCTATTCGGGACCATTCTAAATCCTATTGACTTATCGAGAACACTTATTTTATTAAAACTGGATATCTCTGCTCTTCTAGGATATACAGGGGCTGTGTTTAAAAAATTCTTCGGTACCAGCCTTGGGTTTATCATTTCATCTGTGGTCTTATTTCTTTGGGTGGTGCTTCCCGTTTCTCGAATTATTTTTAAATCAAAAAGAAAAGATTTCTAAGCTTAGGCTATTACTGATTTTTATCATATACAGTGCTTCTTTTTTTAATAATTTTGTCTTTGTGAACCCCTTTTATCTACATAGAATAATAGCCCTATTATTAGGTTTTATCGTATTAACTTATAACATAAATACAGTAATCATACTTACTGATTTTATGATTAATCAAAAGGTAATTGCGGCAACACTATGTGTACAAAAAGAAGCTCCCAAAGGATGTAACGGAAAATGTCAATTGAGAAAAATGCTAAGAGCAAACAGTAAGAAAACACCTTCTGGTATTCCGCTGGGTCAGGAAGAAAACTATGTAGTTTCTTTGCGATATCTTCCTCCTGCTCCAATGTATTTTCTCAATACAATTTCGATTAAAACATCAGCTCTAATCAGCTGTCAGACATTAGAAAAACCTATTAAGCAATTTTACGAAATAGAAGTACCCCCACCTATTACTGTGTAAGCATTTTTCATACACTATTTCTAGTGTAATCATACACATTCTCCTTATGTGGTGATCTTTTATACAATCATCTCATAAGAATTATAAGCCTGTAGCGGATTCTGGTCATCCTATTTTTTCATCATTGATTGAGGATGATAAGCTGTACATTATTTTTTTACAACTCGTATCAGATGCTACACTATTAAAAACATAAAAACATGAAATTTACACACTATTTATTCCCTATATTCTTCTTTTTGATCCACATATCCTGTTCTGACGATGACACAGATATAACTATAATAGATGAAATTGAATCTTTGAAAAAAGTTCAGGAAATTACCAACGATACCCATACAATAGAACTGTATACCGATACAGGTCATTTTAGTACCGGCTATAATGATATTAGCTTGCGCATTAAAAATAACTCGGACAATACCTATATAGAAAATGCTTCACTAACATGGAATCCGGTTATGACGATGCCAACGATGAAACACTCTTGTCCAAAATCTACCATTTCCAAGGTTCCAGGAAAAAACACCCTCTATAACGGGTATATTATTTATCAAATGACTCATATGGACATGAGCGGATGGACACTGAACATTTCTTATACGATTAATGATAGTTCCTATGAAGCAAAAGCCCCCCTACTGGTTGGACAAAGTAACAGACAAAATGTAACTACTATTACAGGTAGTGATGATACCAAATACATTATTGCTTTGATAGCCCCATCAGTTCCCAAAATTGCAGTTAATGATGTAAAAATAGGTATCTACACTATGGAAGATGCTTTTTCATTTCCCGTAGTGAAAAATTATTCCATAGCTCTGGACCCCAGAATGCCTTCTATGGGAAATCACAGCTCTCCTAATAATGAAGATCTCATCTACAGTGATATTGATACTATGTATCATGGAAGGTTATCATTAACTATGTCTGGGTATTGGGTACTGAACCTAAAACTTATAAATGATCAGGGAATGCTTCTTAAAGGAGAGGATATAACGACTGATCACTTACAAAGCAGTTTATATCTGGAAATAGAGTTTTGATCTAAAATCAGCTCTGATGACTTATAAATGCCCCGGAATAAAACCTGGGGCTATTACTCCTATTTCACAAAAATAAAGAGGGCATTTTTTATCGAAAAACCCTCAACTCCAAAAGAATAGCGGCACTACCTCATTTCTATAATGAGGTCGTATAGAGTGCTATATCTTCTTATTCAATATGTTTTAAAACATGAAAAAAATACATAACTGCATCCTCGGAATCTTTTTTAGTAGTATTTGGGGGATTCAATCACAATCTGAACTTCCAGAAAAAAAAGAAATTCCAATCACTCAATTAGATGAAATCACCATTATTAGCAGGAGAAAACTCAGTAACTATCAGCAAGAAAAAATTGTATCAGGGATTGATCAATATTTAGAGAACTCCCTGCACATCAACATGATTAAGCGAGGAAATTATGCCTGGGAACCTTCGCTAAATAACATGACCACAGATCGATTATCGATTACTATTGATGGAATGCAAATTTATGGAGCCTGTACCGACAAAATGGATCCGGTTACCTCATATGTAGATGTTTCTAATCTGGAAAAAGTGACGGTTTATTCTGGTCAGGAAGGAGCAGAAAACACCAATACAATTGGAGGAGGAATTGACTTAACACTTCCAGAAGCAACCTATAAAAACACAGGGTTCAAGAGCAGTTTTGATCTTGGATATGAAACAAACAGTCACTACAAAACTACCGGAACGGCTCTCTCTTATTCCGGAAATAATTTTTTCGTAAGTGGGGATATCATCTATAGAAAGTCTGATAACTACTATGCGGGTAATAACAACGAAGTTTTATTCTCTCAATTCGAAAAGTACAATATCTCTGTATTAACTGCTTATAAAATATCGGAATATCAAAGCATAGAAGTCACCTATATTTATGACCGAGCATCTGATGTAGGCTATCCGGCATTGCCTATGGATGTCTCTCTAGCCAAAGCATCTATTTCTTCTCTCGCATATAAATACCAAAACGATGATACTATGATCAAAGATTGGGAAACAAAACTCTATTACAATTCGGTAACTCACATCATGGATGATACAAAGCGACCTGATGTTCCAATACGTATGGACATGCCTGGGTGGAGTGATACCTATGGAGGGTATTCCAAAATGGCATTGAAGAAAGAACAACACAGCCTTCAATTTAACCTTACCGCTCATTATAACCGATCACTCGCAGAAATGACAATGTACCCTAATACTCCTGATGAGCAGCGTATGTTTATGTATACCTGGCCAGATGTAAGAACTTTTAATACTGGTTTTTTTGCAAAAGACAAAATCGAACTTACTGATACGGATAAACTACACCTTACTACTCGTATCGGATATCATAAGAACACTATTAAAAATCAAACCGGCTTAGAAAGTCTTCGAATCTTTTATCCTTTCATATCAGACTCTAAACAACGGATTCTCAATAGTTTTTCTGCTAATTATCAAAAAAAAACAGCTACTGCAGACCTTTCTTTTGGGATCGGATATGGAGAAAGAGCTCCTTCTGTGAGCGAAGGCTATGGTTTCTTTCTGTTCAATAGCTTTGATGGTTATGATTATATAGGAAACCCAGCGCTAAAAAAAGAAAAATCGGTAGACTTCTCACTCAAAGCTAATTTCGAGAAAAAGAAGCTAAAAATCAGCGCAGAAGCTGCTTATTTTCATCTTATGGATTATATTATCGGAGAGATCAATCCCGCTATAAGTCCGATGACCATTGGAGCAAATGGAGTTCGGGTATACAACTCTCTAGCGTATGCCTCTATCTTTAAGTCTACCTTAAATAGTACCTATACGCTTTCAGATCAAATTTCACTATATACAGCTATCGGATTTAATTACGGTCAGGGAAGTAATGGTGCTAACCTGCCACTGATCAGTCCTCTTTCATATCAGATCCAGGTTTCTTATAAACTCCCTACATTTAACGCCGCTATACAGCTCAAAGGAAATGTGGAGCAGACATCCTATAGCCCCACTTACGGAGAGGACAAGACCCCATCATTTGCCATCCTGAACCTAACAATGGGAAATCAGTTTTATATCAAAGAACATAAAACCGTGCTTAAATATGGTATTGAAAATATCCTGGACACGACATATTCTACCTATGCTGACTGGAATAATATCCCTAGACAGGGAAGGAACTTTTTTGTAAACCTTTCATACATTCTTCAATAAAGATCATTTTTGGAAGAATCTCTTTGAAACAAATCCTGAAACATTTATACCTCTGTTATTGAGTAAAAACCTGTTGTTTATTTCATGAAAAGCATTGCTCATAATAAAGATAAAAATATCTTTTATTATTTTTGAAAGCAAAACCAAACCGATTATGTTATCTAATGCATGCAAATATGCAATACGTTCTATCCTATATCTAGCGATACACAGTGATGAAACTCATAAAATTGGCGTAAAAAAAGTTGCTGAAGAAATCGAGACTCCTCAACCTTTTCTTGCTAAACTCCTTCAACAATTAGTAACCAATAAGCTTGTCTCTTCTAGTAAAGGACCTAAGGGAGGTTTTTTCTTAGATAAAAAAAATAAAGAAAAGTCGGTTTGGGATATTATAAAAACAATCGACGGAACAGATAAGTTTGATCAATGCTTTTTAGGGTTATCTTCCTGTGATGATGAAAACCCCTGTCCTGCACATCGATTTGTATCTCCTTTTAAAAAATTAATTTTAAATGATTTTAGAGATAAAACCATTGCCAGTCTTGTGGAAGAGATTAAGGAAAACGGTACTGTTATTTCTTTAAAAGGGTTTAACAACTAAGTAGAAAACTACCCCCCTATAATTGTCATACTTCGGTTTCTCGTATGTAGTACTGGATTCTTTAATTCCTCTAAGGTATTCATTCCTCCTCTTGTTTTTTCTTTAAGCAAAAAGCTTTTTTGAATTATTGACTCTATCGATTTCCCCTCTCGCAAAGGGCTTAACAAGTCTGATTCCGTTGCCGAAAACAAGCAATTTTTCAAGTATCCATTAGCCGTAATTCTTATCCTATTACATGAATCACAAAATGGGTTTGTCACAGAACTAATAATTGCGAATTTCCCTGTATAACCTCCTATTTTGTAGTGAACAGCAGTGTCATTTGGAGCATCTTTTTCTTTGACAATCAATCTTTCGGAAAAATAGTTTTTTACAGTCTTCATTATCGTTTGGTAAGAAACCATTTTATCAATATTCCATCTATTTCCATCAAAAGGCATAAACTCTATAAAACGAATCGTTACATCCAAATCTTTAGTTAATCGAATAAAATTGATAATTTCATCTTCATTAAAGCCTTTTATCAATACAATATTGATCTTTACATGAAAATTAGCGTTCAATAATTTAAAAATATTAGTATATACTCTATCAAAATAATTTCTTCTTGTAATATCTTTAAACTTTCTCTCATTCAGAGAATCTAAACTAACATTAACGTCTCTAATTCCCACTCTTTTAAAAACAGGAATAAACCTATCAACGACAACAGCATTTGTTGTAATCGCAAGATTAATAGGTAAAGAAGCTAATTTTTCTAGTATCTGATGAATATCTTTTCGGATAAGTGGTTCCCCTCCTGTTAATCTAATTTTTGTAACTCCATTTTTCACAAAAACTTTTGCTATTTCATAGACCTCATCAGCTGTCATCAGACAAGATTTTGGGGATAAATGAACTCCTTCAGAGGGCATACAATAAGTACATCGAAGATTACAACGTTCTGTCAATGAAATTCTCAGATACGAATGTTTTCGTTGATGAGTATCGGTTAATATATTTTTTATTTCTTTCATCAATCGTGTCTTGCTCCTTTAAAAATTCTAAAAAGATGAAGTATTGCTGGGAAAACAGCTTCCATTGATTCTTTTGCTCCATTAGTGGATCCAGGGAGTCCTAAAACCAAGCTGTTTTTTAAGGTCCCGGCTACACTTCTGGATAACATAGCATAAGGGGTCCGCTCCTGACCATACCGTCTAATTGTTTCTTCAATCCCCGGAATTCTTCTATCCAATAACGGTAAAAGTGCTTCTGGGGTAACATCTCTTTTAGATAGCCCCGTTCCTCCCGTATATATAATTAAATCAATATTTTGTTCTGCATATTTTTTTGCACAAAGCGCTATCTCTTCTATTTCATCTGGTATAACAATATACTTCGATATTGACACCTCGTTTTCTTCTAATACAGTGATAATAGCTTTCCCGGCTTTATCTTCTTTTTGTCCAGCCGAGATAGTATCTGAGCATACGATTACTGTAGCGGTAAGATCTTTTCTAAAACGATCTTTAAAATCTGATTTCCCTCCTTTTTTCTCTAAGAGCTTGATTTCCTTAATTTCGATTCCTTTATCAATTGGTTTTAGCATATCGTACATATTTAGTGCTACTACGCTAGCCCCATGCATTGCTTCTACCTCTACTCCTGTTTTATAAATTGTCTTTACCGTAAACAGTATCTCTATTTCCAATTCGTTAATCTCATATTCAATACTGGTATATTCAATCGGTATCGGATGGCAATCTGGTAATAAATTAGGTGTTTGCTTCACTCCTAATAAACCTGCAGCTTTACTCATCGATAATACATCTCCTTTAGGGACAGTATTCTTCCTGATTGCTGTGATTGTTTCGGATTTACTCACTTTTACCGTTGCCTGAGCTACAGCAGTTCTAAGTGTTGTCTGTTTATGTGTGATATCTACCATATTATGTATTCACTTTCCATTGATGCGAAGCATCATCGAATATTTCTTTTCCAAAAACAGGAATATTTGCCTTTATTTCATTTACTAGGTATTCTATTGCTCTAAATGCTTCCTTTCTCTTTGGAGAAGAGACAAACACAAACAAACAAATCTCCCCTGATTTCACTATCCCTTTACTGTGATACACATGCATACAGGTCAGGTCAAACTTATCAAAAGTTTCTTCTCTTATTTCATGAGCCTTTAGGTTTGCCATTTCTTCATAGGCAGTATATTCTATTGCGGTTACTTTTTTTCCATCAATAATATCCGCTCTCACCTGTCCTAAAAAAATATCATGTGCTCCAATAGTCGTTTTTGTTTGATGCTTTGCTATTGATTCTCCAATAAATTTTGTAGAAATAGCCCCTTCTACAAAAATGTTTTTGAGGTTTTTTTTATTCATGTCTATGTGTTTTGTTTAAAATTCATTTATTATCCTCCTGAGAATGGCGGCAACAATACAAGCTCTGTTTCTGCTAACGGCGCCTCAAGAGAAACAAACTCCTGTCCCTGGGCCACTTTAAACTCTTTTCCTTTTAGGTCTGGGTATTTTACAAAAAGAAAATCTAGAAGTTCTTCTATTGTTTTGGCTGCACAGTCTAATTTTTCTTCTCCACATTTAGTAACTTCTGCTAACATTCCAAAATATTTAATCGTCAATTCCATGGCTTATATTCTTTAGATCTTCCGGAGTATTTACATTTATCATAGAACGTAACCACTCTTCTTTTTCTATTTCTATTGTTTTTGTTTTAAACTCAGCTATTGCTACTTTCATCCGTCTCTCTCCACGTTCTAACAACTCTAAGCACTTCTGTTCACATTCCTTTTTATACAAGGCCAATAGGGGCATTGTTTTATTTTCTCCTTGTAACTGTATTACTTGTGTTTCTTCAGTTCTTTGTTCTAATAATTTTGTCAGTACAGCTGTCTTGATCAAAGGAACATCACAACTTACTATTAGATTATAGGCTGTTCTGGTATGTTTTAAACCTGTATACACTCCTGCCAAAGGGCCTGCATTTTTTATTTCATCTTCAACTCTTTGTTTATTAAAAATATCATAATCAGCGCAATCACTAACAATAATAATATCACGAACTATTGGCTCCATAGCTTCTATAATATGTGTTATAAAGTATTTTGAACGATACTTTATAAAACCTTTATCTGTTCCCATCCGACTACTTTTGCCCCCTGCCAGGATAATTCCGGTAACGTCCTTGGAAGACTCTTTCATTTTTTAGATTATAAATAACTTTACTGAAGCCAATACTAATACTAAGGCTAATACATACCTCAACCCTGCATTACTAAATCTCTTACTTCCAAAATACCCCCCTAAGAAACCTCCTGCTAATGCGAAAAGCACCCAAATAAATGAGATATTATTCAAAGTTATTCCCTTACTAAATTGTCCAATAAGTCCCGCAGCGGAATTCACCCAAATAAAAAGAGCTGAAACTGCTGCAGCTTCCTTCATTTTACCCCAATGCAATAATAGAATAACTGGGCTCAGAATAATTCCTCCTCCAATACCAATTAAACCAGAGAGCAAACCAATGCCCCCTCCTACTACAATTCCCTGCCATAATTTAACGTCCTTGATAGTGGCGGTTCCTTTCCCAAAAACATTAAGCATTTTCAGAATAGCAAAAATCAACAGTACTCCTAGTATTTTTTTATAAACGGCAGCTTCTATCTCTATAGTCCCTCCAATAAAAGCCATCGGAATAGAAGCTATTGCAAATGGCAGAAATAGTTTCATCCTAAAAAAACCTTCTCTGTAATAATGAAAAAATGCAATCGCTGCTACAAATAGATTCAGTAATAACGCCGTTGATTTCATCATCTCAGGGCTAAAAGAAAAAAACGCCATTAATGCCAAATATCCACTTGCTCCTCCATGTCCTACACTAGCATACAAAAAAGACACTAATGGAAGAATAATCATAAAAAGCAAAACACTTTCTGTTTCGAAAATCATCGTATCCGTATTTCTCCTTTTTGACGATCTAGGTATTCCCAACATCCTTTGTTGAGCTCTTCAAAAAAATCAATTAATGTTTTTCCATGTTCTGTTAATACTGCTCCTCCTCCATTTTTACCACCTATAGTCGTCGTGATAACCGGACAAGAGGTAGCATTATTCATTGAATAGATAAGGTCCCATGCCTTTTTATAAGACATATTTAATTTCTTTGCTGCCTTAGACAATGAACCTGTATTTTCTATTGCTTTTAGTAGCCGAACTCTTCCTTCTCCTATAAGCACATTATCATCCACTTCTATCCAAATCCTACTTTTTATTTTTACATTCTTCATATCGGTAAACATATTACTTCTACAGTATCATTTTTCATAATTCTCGATCGCTCCTCAGGGATATAGACCAATGCATTTGCTACAGCAAATGTTTGTAACATAGCCGAACTCTGTCCTTCTAGAATCGTCACAGTATTTTCTTCCAAAATGGCTTTTAAAAACTGAGCTCTGTTACCTTTCTTCTCAAAAGAAGATATAGATGTTACTTCTTTTTTGTCTAGACTAAAATTTTTATTCCCTCTTAATTTTTCTAATGCTGGATATACATATAAATAAAAACAACTTAACGCTGCTGCGGGATTTCCTGGCAATGCAAAAACAATTTTGTTTTTCCTTCTTCCAAAAAACAATGGTTTCCCTGGTTTTTGCTTTACCTTATAAAATATCTCCTCTACTCCTAACTCTTTTAATGCTTTCCCAACATAATCATAGGTTCCTACAGAAATCCCCCCCGATAAAACAATTACATCATTTTCTTTTAGAGCTGTTAATAAAACTTCTTTTGTGGTTTCATATTGATCTTTTACAGAATACTCCGATATTTCTTTATATTCTAGTGATTGTAACGCAGTGGCTAACATCCCTCCATTACTATCATAAACCTTCCCTGTAGATAATGGTTTCCCCGGTTCTATCAATTCATTACCTGTAACAACAACACCTATAGACGGTTTTTTATACACCTGAATTTCTTGTATTCCTAAACTTAACAGATACCCTATACCTGCAACAGTGATTATTGTATCTTTTTTTAAGGCAATTTCTCCTTTCTTAATCTGCTCTCCTTCTAAGCGAATATTATCTCCAAAGTTTACGAGTCCTTCTACAGCAATAGTGTTCTCATTCATTACTACCCGTTCTTGCATAATCACTGTATTTGCCGTATCAGGAACAGCTGCACCGGTAAAAATTCGCACTGCTTCGCCTTTTTCTAAAACCGGATGGTGCTGATCTCCTGCCTTTACTTCATCCCGTACCTCATACGTAGTATTGTCATAGAGATTTAATGCATAACCATCCATTGCAGACTGCCTAAAAGGAGGCATGTTAATTGGTGCAATCACATCTTTTGACAATATTTCTCCTACCGCTTCTCTTACTCTTATAGTTTGTGATGTAGTGGTAGTTTGAACCGTCTTAACTACTTTTTGTATGGCTTCTTCTACAGATATCATTATACTCGTTATATACACACAAATATAGCGGCTGTTTTTCCTTAAAAACATGATAAAAATCATGTTTACAACCTCTTACTCTTGCAAAAAGCTATACCTATTTAGATTAAATCTAAACAAATATATTGTGACAAATGTCATATTTATCCCTCAAAATAAATCTGATTTTTACTCTTTCAAAATATTAAAAGACC
The DNA here is from genome assembly GCF_013365535.1 of Aquimarina sp. TRL1. NCBI lineage: Bacteria > Pseudomonadati > Bacteroidota > Flavobacteriia > Flavobacteriales > Flavobacteriaceae > Aquimarina > Aquimarina sp. TRL1. The sequence continues at coordinate 944,946 of NZ_CP053590.1, forward strand.
TTTTTATCCTAATATTATAATTATGAAAAAAATATTCCAGTTTTTTATCCCCCCGAAACCTTGGAGAATCCCTGTGATTATATTATCCGGAGCACTAACAGGTCTTACTATTTATACTCTGATAGAGTCAAAAGCTGTTTCGTATTTATCTGACGACCCGAAAACATGCGCTAATTGTCATGTAATGACTCCTCAATACACCACATGGGAAAAAAGTTCTCACAGAGAATGGGCAAATTGTAATGACTGTCATGTTCCTCACGATAATGCGATAAAAAAATACATGTTTAAAGCCAAAGATGGTTTATATCATGCTTCTGTATTTACTTCCCGAGGAGAGCCAGAGGTTATTAAAATGAAAGAAGCCGGAAATGTCGTAGTACAAAACAATTGTATTCGATGCCATCAAGATCAAGTCACCGATGCTCGGTTAAGTGGAATGGTTAAAAACCATTATGAAGATAGAACAACGAGAAAATGCTGGGAATGTCACAAAGAAGTTCCTCATGGAAGCATCCATAGTTTATCCGCTACTAAATACTACGGAAAAATCCCTGAAGAGCACCAAGAAACAATCCCGGAATGGCTAGAAAAACAATTAAACGATTCTGAAAACAAAAACCCTGAAAACGATGAGTAATAAAAGAAAACCATGGAAAAACTGGGTGCTATTTCTGGCATCATTAACTATAGTATTTTTATTAGGCATGTTAGTTTCTACAATTACAACACGCAAAATGGAAGCTAAATTTGCCTATACTCCAAAAACTGAAATTAACCCGCTAGAGCCCAGAAATGAAATATGGGGAAAAAACTTCCCTAGAGAATTCCAATCTTACTATAAAACAGCGGACTCTTCTTTTGTTTCAAAATATAATGGAAATGCCATGATAGATATGCTAGCGATTGATCCTAGGCTTGTGGTTTTATGGGCAGGATATGGTTTTTCTAAAGATTATAATCAAGGAAGAGGGCATGTCTATGCCATCGATGACATACACAATACACTTAGAACTGGAGCTCCTACGGGAGAAAATGATGGTCCTATGCCATCTACCTGCTGGACATGTAAATCTCCTGACGTCCCTAGGGTAATGAATGAACAAGGAGTTTCTGAGTTCTACAAAGGAAAATGGTCCCGTTTAGGAAAAGAAGTTATAAACCCTATAGGCTGTGCTGACTGTCATGATTCCGAGACAATGAACCTGAAAATCACTCGCCCTGCACTTATTGAAGCATTTGATCGTCAAGGAAAAAATATCCAGGATGCTTCTCATAATGAAATGCGATCTTTGGTTTGTGCACAATGCCATGTAGAATATTATTTTGATAAAAACTTACCGAATAAAAAAGGTACTCCTTACTTGGTTTTTCCCTGGGATAAAGGGCAGACTGTAGAAGATATGGAAAAATATTACGACAGTATCGGTCATGTAGACTGGGTTCATAAATTAAGTAAAGCTCCTATGCTTAAGGCTCAGCATCCTGGATACGAAGTATATAAAATGGGAATTCACGGACAAAGAGGGGTCTCTTGTGCTGATTGTCACATGCCATATAAAACAGAAGGAGGTCAGAAGTTTACAGATCATCATATACAATCACCACTAAATAATGTTGCCAATTCATGCCAGGTCTGCCATAGGGAAGAAAAAGACGAGCTTATAAAAAATGTATTCGATAATCAGGATCGAATTATTGAGAACAGAGATCAATTAGAAGTTCTATTAGTAAAAGCACATGTAGAAGCTAAAAAATGTTGGGATCTAGGTGCTACAGAAGAACAAATGAAGGATATCTTACATGGAATAAGACTAGGACAATGGAGATGGGATTATGCTGCTGCATCGCATGGAGGCTCTTTCCACGCACCTGTAGAATTGGGACGAGTTGTCGCTAAAGGAATTGATATTACGCAAGAGACAAGAATACAACTCGCTAGGTTATTACATGAGCTTGGCTTTAAAGAGGAAGTTCCTTATCCCTCTATAGAAACAAAAGAAGCTGCTCAAAAGTTTATAGGACTCCCTATCGATAAATTAAAACAAGAAAAAGAGGCTTTTAAAAACGAAGTACTTCCTAAATGGAAAGAAGCTGCAAAGAAAAGAGAAAGCACCTATTAATATAACCTACACAATTATATGAGTGAGCCAAACACCCTCATTCAACGTAACCTCTGGGAAACTCCCTGGGGTTACCTTGAATCCTTTTTTATCGGATTGGGAATTATCATAACCGGTTTTTTTCTGGAAGTTTTCACAGGACAAACCAGCTCTTTGACACTTACCTATCCCTATAATATTTATTTTTTAATCATATACATAGTCCTATTATATGTTGCTTATAAATGGTTTTCTTCTTATCAAATCATTCGCTGGCTTACCAAAGTCCCCGCTTCCATAACCAGTATTGTTTTAGTAACTACTCTGGTCATGGTAATGGGTATTATCCCACAAACCACCTCTGATAATGCTGTGATCAATACATTAGGATTAAACCGCATGACTACCAACTGGGCATTTCTTCTTACTCTATTTCTATTCCTAAGTTGTCTAGGGTTGATTACAATCAAAAGAATACTTCAGTTTCGTTGGTCTAATACAGGTTTTATTCTCAATCATCTGGGGCTCTTCATGGCTTTATTATCGGGAATTCTAGGTGCTGGAGATGTACAACGAATTACTATTGACACTTATGAAGGGAAACCTAATTGGATTGCCAAAGATATCCAAAACAACCCGGTAGAACTTCCTTTTGCGTTTTATCTAAAAGATTTTCTAATAGAAGAATATAATCCTAAGCTAGCTTTGGTAGACAATACTAGTGGGAGTTTAGTGCATAATGATGGCAAAAATCTATACCTCATAACTCCTAAACAGCAATATAACTTTAACGAATTTGAAGTTGTAATTGACGAATACCTTCCTTCCTCTGGTAGAGTCTTAAACAAATACGTGTCAGTCAATGAAGTTGGCTCCCCTCCTTCCGCTAAGTTAACTATTAAGGATCTTGTAAAAGATACCATAATAACCGGATGGGTCAGCAGTGGTAGTTTTAGATCTCCTTATGAATCTCTAAAGATAAGTGATGACTATTCCATCGTAATGACCATTCCTGAAGCAAAGAAATTTAGTTCCGACATCGATATTTTAACCAAAGAAGGGAAACGAATTAGTACCGTTTTAGAAGTAAACAAACCTTTCTTATTCAATGGATGGAAAATCTATCAATTAAGTTATGATGACAGAATGGGAAAGTGGTCCAATCTCAGTGTTTTAGAACTTGTAAAAGATCCCTGGCTTCCGGCTATTTACGTAGGAATATTTATGATGATTACAGGAGCCTTATACCTATTTTGGGTAGGAAACAAAATAACTAAAAAATAAAATTTATGACCTGGATTGATTTTCCCTTATACAGCACTAATATTCTCATTCTTTGGTGTATTGGTTTACTTCTTTTACTTCTTTCATACAAAAAAGTAGCTTTATTCAAAATAGCCAACATTGTTTTTATTACCGGTTGGGGGATCTTACTAGTGTTTGTGATAAAATTATGGATAGAACTAGACAGGCCTCCTATGCGAACCCTAGGCGAAACACGCCTTTGGTATGCTACATTTTTACCACTCGTTGGTTACATCACTTTTATCCGATGGAGATACAAATGGTTTTTGGGATACAGCATCGCTATGGCCTGTCTTTTTCTTATTATTAATTACTTACACCCTGAAACATATTCAAAAACGTTAATGCCCGCCCTACAAAGCCCTTGGTTTATTCCCCATGTATTGGTCTATCTATTTTCATATGCTGTCTTAGCAGCATCGAGTATCGTAGCTATAAAAGGGCTAATTGATTATTATAAAAACCGCTTTGATTCCGAAACACTAAAATTGGCAGACAATCTCGTCTATATAGGATTCTCTTTTCTTACTCTAGGGTTGTTATTTGGAGCTCTCTGGGCCAAGGAAGCATGGGGGCATTATTGGACATGGGATCCTAAAGAAGTATGGGCTTTTTTAACTTGGATGGGGTACTTGATATATATTCATTACCGCTATTTTTATTTGCACAAATCCAAGCAAGCCCTTAGTATTCTAGCTTTTGCATTTATTGTATTACTCATATGCTGGTTCGGAGTTAATTACTTACCTGTATCGAACACTAGCGTACACACTTACACACAATAATTAAAAACCTTAAAAACAATTATTTAGACCAAGTATAAACAAGTCAAATATGACAATTATCATACAAATCACTTTTGATAAGAAATACTTTTAACAAATCAACCAAAACTAAGAGATATGCCTATAAAAAGTTACTTAGCCCACCCTCATAAAGGAAAAAAAGAAGAACTATTAGCGTCATTATCTTATATAGAAAATTGCGATGTAATTCCTGCCGAAAATAAAGAAGTTTTAATTGTTATTACAGAGACGAACAACAAAGAAGAAGAAGATTCTCTAAAGGAAAAATTAGACATAATTCCAAGTCTAAAATTACTAGCCATGGTTTCTGGATTTAATACACCTCAAAAAGATTAATCGTTATGTACACCTCTTTAACAAATAGAAGAAGTTTTATAAAAAAAATGGCTGCTTTATCAGCCATGACCGCAGCAGCATCAATCTTTCCTGGAATATTATTCGCTGATGAACAAGAAAAAAATATTCCAAAAAATGCAAATCTAAGTTGGAAAAAAACACCTTGTCGATTTTGCGGAGTAGGCTGTGGTGTATTAGTAGGAGTTGAAGATGGAAAAGCAGTAGCCGTTAAGGGAGATCCTAAATCCCCTGTCAACAAAGGGCTTTGCTGTGTAAAAGGGTACCATTCTGTTATCGCTCTATATGGAAAAGACAGATTGACGAAACCTCTTATTAAAAAAAATGGAACCTATGTAGAAACCTCTATGAAGGAAGCATTAGATCTTATTGCTTCTAAAATGAAAGAAACAATAACAGAACATGGAAAAGATGCTGTTTCCATATACGGTTCCGGACAATGGACAATTCCTGATGGATATGTTGCCTCTAAACTATTTAAAGGATGTATCGGAACAAATAATGTCGAAGCAAATGCACGTTTGTGTATGGCTACTGCAGTAACGGGGTTTCTCTCTTCATTTGGGCTTGATGAACCAATGGGATGTTATGAAGATATCGATCATGCTGATGTTTTTGTTCTATGGGGTAATAATATGGCAGAAATGCACCCTGTATTATTTTCTAGGTTATTAGATCAACGATTAAAAAGAGGTGTAAAAATCATTGATTTTGCGACCCGAACGACCCGAACCAGTATGGCAGCAGATACTTCTATTATTTTCAAACCACAAACAGACCTTGCCGTAGCAAATGCTATTTGCTATGAAATCATTAATAATGGGTGGGTAAATACCGCTTTTATAGAAACACATTGTAATTTCAGTAAAGGGCTAACCAATATGGGGTACGGTTTGGAAGATAACTTCAAATTCAAAGATAAACCTCAAAAAATTGACTTCGAATCTTATAAAGAATTTCTAAAAGATTACACTCCTGAAAAAGTAGAAAAAATATCAGGAGTCTCTGCCAAAGAGATTAAGTATATGGCTGCGTATTACGGAGACCCTAATAAAAAAGTAATGTCTTTTTGGTGTATGGGACCAAATCAACACTCCAGAGGCACTTGGATGAATAATCTGATTTATAATATTCATCTATTAACAGGTAAGATTTCCTCTCCCGGAAATAGCCCCTTTTCTCTAACCGGACAGCCAAGCGCTTGTGGAACGGTAAGAGAAGTAGGAACACTAACACATAAGCTCCCACACGGGGTAGTTATGAACAAAAAACATCGGGAGTTCGCTGCAAAAATCTGGGAAGTCCCGGCAGAAAATATTTCTCCAAAGCCGACATATCACACCATAGAGATGTTCAGAGCATTAGACAGAGGAGATATACGATTTATGTGGATACAAGTAACCAATCCTATGGTAACCATCCCTAAGCTAAAACGCTATAGAGACGGGGCTAAAAAAGAAGGGCGTTTTATCGTCGTATCTGATGTATACCCAACTCCTACTACAGACATTGCCGATGTTATACTACCATCAGCTATGTGGATTGAGCGAGAAGGGTTATACGGAAATTCAGAACGAAGAACACAATATTTCGAACAAATGGTTGCTCCTCCAGGAGAAGCAATGAGCGATACTTGGCAGCTTATCGAAGTTGCCAAACGTCTAGGATACGAAAAACAGTTCTATTACCAGAAAGAAACACATATTGAAGAAATTTATAATGAATACCGAAGACACCATGAAGGAAAAAAACACAACATGGCTCCTCTGGAGGTCTTAAAAACACAATCAGGAGCTTTATGGCCATACGTAGAAGGGAAATCTACAAAATGGCGTTTTAATTCTAAATACGATCCTGCATGTACTAACGGAAAAGATTTTCATTTTTATGGGAAGCCGGATGGTAAAGCAGTTATATGGCAACGCCCGTACGAACCAGCTGCTGAGGAACCTGATCAGGAATTTCCTTTCTGGCTTTGTACTGGAAGGGTCGTAGAACATTGGCATACGGGTTCCATGACCCGAAGAATTCCTGTATTGCACAAAGCAATGCCTCATGCTTACGTAGAATTGAACCCTTCAGATGCTAAGCGAATGCAAATTCGAAATGGAGATAGCGTTAAACTTACTACTAGAAGAGGAGAAATTATATTACCAGCTTCCGTCAATCAAAGGGGGGTTCCTGCTCCTATGCAGGTATTTGTTCCTTTTTTTGATGAAAGCATGCTGATCAATGATATCACATTGGACTCTTTCTGCCCTATTTCTAAAGAACCTGATTATAAAAAGTGTGCTGTAAAAGTAGAAAAAGCATAAACGAATAACCATTCTCATCTGCCAACTCAAAGTAATAAAGGCAGATGATACAACATATCGATTAATGCAAGCTGCATCTGGTTGAAAAAAATAAAACAGGAAGCAGTTTTAGTAAAAAAACACTTAGATGAAAAGATTAGGCATCATATCATTATTTATAGTGCTCTTTATAAGCTTTATTGCTATTTGGAATTATAGCTATCAAACAGGCTTAGAAGATGCCTATATCCCTTTGGAGCAAGAGATATCAACTCCTTTAATCCCATCAGAAACCGGGGTTTTTATAAGGTCAAAATATGCATTAGAATATGCTAACATGACTGTTGATGAAATACATCAAAGAAGTTTAGATACTTATTATGAGAATAGAGCTTTTCATGGGGCTCCTCCCAGTATCCCTCATCCGGTTTCTAATGAAAGAGCTATGGGGGAAAAAGAATGTTTGCAATGTCATCAAAATGGAGGATTCGTAACTAAATATAAAGCCTATGCTCCGGTTACCCCTCATCCTGAAATGCTCAACTGTAAACAATGTCACGTCCCTCAGCATACACAGCAATTATTTAAAGAAAATAACTTTTTTAAAGCTGCCGCACCTTCTGTAGGCACAAATAGTGCCTTAGTAGGAAGTCCTCCTATGATACCTCATCAAATTCAAATGCGGGAAAACTGTCTGTCGTGTCACGCTGGACCAAGTGCCCCTAAAGAAATTAGAGTATCTCATCCAGAGCGTATCAACTGCAGACAATGCCACGTTTCTACTGATAATACCGTAACCAATTCTTCCATTTTTATAAGACCAAATACTCATGAAAAATAAACATAAGATACTAGTAAATTGGGTTGGTTATATCACTGTTCTTTCCTTGCTTATCTCATGTAAGCATCATGAAGATGAATACCATAGTATTACGGATAAAATTGAGGCTAAAAGCAAGAGCTTCCATGCTACTTCCACCACCTCTGAATTACACACCAAACACCTGAATACCATAAAAATAACTGAAGGAGAGCATACTTTTTTAATCCCAGAAAGAACAGGTGAAATCACCTCCTTTGCCTGTACTGAATGTCATAGCAGTCCACTAAAAGAAATGAAAGGAACCGCTTCTAAAAAAGCACATTGGAATATCAAACTTCAGCATGCTGATGAGCATACAATGAATTGCATTAGCTGCCATAACGGAGATAATATGGATCAGCTTCAGAGTATAACCGGGACCCCTATTAATTTTAACAAAAGCTATCAATTATGCAGTCAATGTCACTCTAAACAATTTACTGATTGGAAGGGAGGTGCTCATGGTAAACAAGTAAAAAGCTGGGCTCCTCCGAGAACTGCTTTGACTTGCGTAAACTGTCATAATCCACATAAACCTCATTTTGAATCTAAGTGGCCTGTGCGATACAATACACAAAAAATAAAAGAACGAGAATAGACCTTATCACTAAGGTGACAAACATATAATCATATCTAATATGAGTAATACTACTAAAAAATGGTTTTCTCTAAACCTCGGATCTAGAAAAGAAAATGCCTCTTCATCTTCCTGCAGTTGCGGAAAAAAGGAAGGCGATTGTCATTCTGCCGATACCTCCCCTCAACAAAAAGATGGGTTTGATCAGGTATTTGATGTTCCTATGGATCGCAGAACTGCTTTTAAAAAACTAACTGCCAGCTTATTGATAGGTGCTGGAGCTGTCAGTACTTCCTGTAGTTTGGTTTCTGGTAATGAATCCAAAGAAAAAGCGCAAATCGACTGGGAAGAACAATTTAAAGGCAATTATAAATTAATGTCCGAGGAGGAAAAAAAAGCCACTGTAGAACGATTAGCTCGCTCTTATGAATTACGTACCGGCAAAACAATTAATCTTTCTTCTCAAGGTCCAGAAGAAAACGTATTGTTTGGATATGCATTTAACATTTCTAAATGCCAAGGCTATATGGATTGTGTTAATGCATGCGTGGAAGAAAATAATCAGGATAGAAATTCTCAAATGCAATATATCCGAATTCATGAAATGAAAGATGGAAAAGGGTTTAACTTCAATGAAGCAGATGACAATTACTATCATGAGGTTCCTGCAGAAGGTCATTTTTATATGGGAACTCAATGTTTTCATTGCGATAATCCTCCCTGTACCAAGGTATGTCCGGTACAAGCGACCTGGCAAGAAGAGGATGGACTAGTGGTTATTGATTATGACTGGTGTGTCGGTTGCCGTTATTGTATGGCTGCATGTCCCTATGACGGAAGGCGGTTTAACTGGTCTCAACCCGAGGTTCCTGAAGCAGAAATTAATAAAAACCAACACTATCTAGGGAACAGATTGCGTAAAAAAGGGGTTATGGAAAAATGCACATTCTGTGTTCAGCGGTCAAGAGCCGGGAAAAATCCTGCTTGTGTAGAGGCTTGCCCTACAGGAGCACGAATTTTTGGAAACTTACTAGATCCTAACAGTACCATTAGGTGGGTCTTAGAGAATAAAAAAGTATTCAGACTAAAAGAAGACTTAGGTACTGAGCCTAAATTCTGGTATTTCATGGATTAACACTCCATCTAATTGAGAATTAAAAGATAAAAAAGCCGTGGGCTTTAACATAAGATCTGGCTTATTATTTCTTATTCCCAGATCAACAACCAAAATCAAATGAAAATGTTTACAGTATTTATCAGTTTAGTAAAAGACAGTCTACAAGCTATTCTCCATGGATCAAAAAAATACCATCTATGGATGGCTTTTCTCACTTTTATCATGCTTATAGGTATGTATTGTTATACCATTCAATTAGAACATGGTCTAAGTGTTACTGGAATGACAGATCGTGTAAGCTGGGGGCTTTACATCTCTAATTTTACTTTTTTAGTGGGTGTTGCCGCTGCTGCTGTTATTTTAGTCATGCCTACTTATGTGTTGAAGGATATTGATTTTAAACAAGCGGTACTTATTGGAGAAGGACTTGCTGTTGCTGCTCTCATCATGTGTTTAGCTTTTGTCGTTGCTGATATGGGAGGCCCTTCTGTATTATGGCATATGCTCCCTGGAATTGGTGTTTTTAATTTTCCAGACTCTATGCTTACCTGGGATGTTATTGCACTTAATGGGTATTTATTCATAAATATCAGCATTCCTTTTTATATATTATTCAGACATTACCAAGGAAAAGATGCTTTGTCTAAAGTATATGTTCCCGGAGCATTATTATCTGTTCTCTGGGCAGTAGGGATTCATTTGGTTACAGCCTTTCTATATCAGGGGTTACAGGCACGTCCGTTCTGGAATAATGCTTTATTAGGTCCTCGTTTTTTAGCCTCTGCATTTGCTGCTGGTCCTGCATTAATTATTTTGGTATTGGCATTAATTCGATACAGTAGTTCTTTTCGCATTGAAGACAAAACCTTAAAAAAAATTGGGATCGTTGTTACCGTAGCAGCTCAGATTAACTTAATTATGCTTGTTTCTGAGTTATTCAAAGAGTTTTATGCTCCAACTCATCATAGTGAAAGCGCATATTATTTGTTCTTTGGGCTACATGGAAAGAAAGCCTTACTTCCCTGGATCTGGACTGCTATTTCTATGAATTTGATAGCCACACTATTACTTACATTCCATAAACTGAGAAATAATTTTAAGATTTTATATTTTGCTTGTTCTTTACTTTTTATTGCTATTTGGATTGAGAAAGGTTTCGGATTAATCGTTCCTGGTTTTATCCCTGGACCATATGGAAAAATTGCAGAATATACCCCGACAGGAATTGAAATAGGAGTAACATTAGGGATCTGGGCCTTGGGTGCTTTTGTGTTTACAATTCTAGCCAAAACAGCTATAAAAATAGAACTTGGACAATTGCGATATAAGAAAGAGACTGTTTCTAAAGAATAAACTTAGTAATAATGTATGTATATGAATACATCTATTTTTAATCATCATTTTTTATTTCGTCCCGGAATCCTTTTTATGTATCCGAGATTTCCTCCAATAAAATAGTATTCCCAATCCTGAAAAGATAAGGAGCCAGGCAAACAACCATTCTTTCTCATATATATCGGATTGAAAAAAAGAAATGGCATCTGTATTCCCCAGTACATAAAAGCTCCCCCAGTAAAAAGGAGCTTCTGTAAAGACATCAGATGCCTTCAAAAAATCAACTTTTGCTTGTTGAAGCGCCTTGTCTTTATTCATTCCCTGTTGCAAATTTTCATAAAAAAGTGCCATTACCTCAGGAGTTGTTTGATCTGAAATTTCCCATTTGCTCAACAAAAGACTTTTTACTCCTGCATACTGAAAAGCATTCCCTACACTAAGAATACCTTCTCCTTTATTTATCTTGCCGGCTCCTGTATTACAAGCACTTAATACCACCAGTTCTGCTGGAATATCTAACGCATATAATTCATGACTAAACAATTTGTTATCCTCAAAGGTAGTTGCTTCAGTATCTGAAAAAAGTATTTTCGAATTCTTAGGGTTTATATGATCTATTTCTCCATGTAACGCCAGGTGTACCAACTTATAATTATTTACCACTTTTTTAAAGTTTACCTCATTCGCACTTTTATGATAATAATATTTTCCATTTACAATGTTGGAAATCGCCTTTATTTCTTTTCTTGTTCCTGGTAAGTCTGCCTTCTCATCTCTTAATTTTCGCAAAGAAAGCACCTCTTCTTTACTGTCTATTGTATCCGTACTGGTATATGAAAATGCAAGGCATTCATCTAACAATCCATCATTTTTTGCCCCTGTGTTATTTTTATATAATAAGCTGGCTGAATTCGCATAACTAATGGCATACTCAAAAAGTAAATACGATAATTTCCCTGCTTCATTTTTTTCTTCTCTGGTCAGTAACAAATCAAATGGCAAATGCCATAAAGATTCATCAGGAATCAATACTAACCTATCCCCAACAAAAGCATCCTTTATCGGAGCAATGAGTTGTCGATATAGTTGTCTTGATTTTTTTATAAACTGATGGTGATTTTTCGCTGTAATACTGTTATTAAGTTCCTCAATATGCTTATCCAGCAATGGTACTGCTAACTCTCTGACCTCAATAGTCGTATTCGTAATAATAAACACATATAAAACCGCATCAGATCTAAAGAATTCGACTAGTGTAGTATGGGCTTCCAATTTGTTCTGTACCTCAGAAACTGTAATAATATCTTCTCTTGATTTATTTTTTTTATAATATGCGGGATAGTAGGTTTCTATTTCTTTTGCTACAGAATCTCTTCGCAAGGATACATCTAATAATTCCCCCTCCAATTTATATAGCTTTACAGAATCTCGCCGCTCTTTTGTAGTTTCCTTAAGAATCTGCGAGTTTAATCTTGCTATCTGTATATTCAATGTTTTTTCAGTATTCAACAACGTAAAATCAATAGCAACTGTTTTTTTTATCGTTTCCCGTTTTGCTATTGCCCTCAAAACAGTTGCCTTACTTTTTTCAGAATAATAAAAAGGAGTATGATAGGAGGTCTCGGAAACTTGCTCTTTCGTAAGTAATAAATTTGCTTCTATGCTCCTGGCATATATCGATTTTACAATTTCTGAAAACTTTATCCGGTCGTCATAATTTCGCTTTCTTTGTTCTATTTGAGGAATTACTGCAATTGCTTTTTCACAAAATAATATTGCTTCCTCCAGGTCTTCTTTATTGCGAGTACTTTTATATTTTCTAAGAAAAACATCTGATCGGATTTCCATTGTTTCTAACAATAAATCAGTATCTAAATAATTCCCTAATGAAGATTCTGTCGTCTTTGTCTCTGATTGTTTATCTGTTTCATAGTTATGACCAATCGCTTTTCTATTATATAGTAAAGCATTTTTATAATCTGTACATTTTGCATATATCTTCGATACCAAATTATAGGATTTGATTGTATTGGGGTTTTGCTCTCCAAACATTCGCAACCGGAGATCCAGTGTCTTTTGGGCATTTTTGAGTGCTGCTGTATTATTATTCAGACTCATATAAATTTCTGCCAGGTACTCATGCAAATAAGATATTCTCAAGAAATTCTTATGTGTTGACTTATGACAAATTGCTAAGGCTTTTTCTATATATTCAATTCCTTTTTCATCTCCGTATATCTGACCTAATTGACTAAACGGATAAAACATATTCTCATGATCCGGTCTAAAAACTTTTAGCCCCATAGCCAATGCTTTCTCTGTATGGAATATGGCTTTATACTTCTGGTGCTGTTTTAGGTACACCGTTCCCATATTAAAATGAATCATCATTTGTTCCGGGTGATCTACACCTAACTGAGAAATACTAACACTCAATCCTTTCTTGTAATAATCAAGGCTTGCATTAAAATCTTCTTTTATCGAGTATATAACCCCTAATTCATTATAAAGTCTTCCGAAGTATGGATTTTCTTTTTCATACACTTCTTTTGCGATCTCAAATGTTTTTTCAAAAAAAGTAAGTGCCTTGTCAAATTCTCTTTTGTTATAATGAAGTTGCCCGATCACTTCATGAATATTGGCTTGCAAAATTTTTTGTGTCGGAGTTTTGCCTTCATTTGTGATAAACGCTTTTTCTAAATACGCCTTTGCTTGTTCGTACTTCCCTAATTCGACATATACTTTTCCTAAGCGATAATACGATACTGCCATCACCTCTTTGTCATCTGACATATTCTTCTCCCGAATCATCAGTGCTTCTTCATATTTTTTTAGCGCGGCTCCTAATTTTCTTCTAAAGAGAAATACGGTTCCCTGATGTTCTATGGCATTTGCTTCTTCTCTTTTATTTTCCTTACTTTTAATCCGACTGTACAACAAGGCTTTTTCTACACAAAACTGTACCTTATCCAACTGGTAATTCTCTAGGTACGATTTTGCTAAAACATTATATACCTTAGGAAGCTCACTAAACTGTTTTGTATCCTTATAGATCATTACTGCCTTCTCTAATGAGCGGGTAGCTTCTTTGAATTTTCCATAAAAAAACTGTTCTTCCCCCTGTCTAAAAAACTGATATGCGGTCTGTTTCTCTTCCTGGGAAAACAACATTGGGAAATACAGGGTTACAAATAAAACTAATACGATTCTTGTAAGGGTATTCATTGTTGATTGGCATATTATTCTGTAATTCAGTATGCATTCGCCTATCATTAGCACAGGTTGATATCTACTGAATTTATGATCCTCATTTTACTGGTCTTTTTTTGCGATAAAAAAAGTGACATTGATTCAAATGTAGTTTTTTATTTTACAAATCAAATAATTATACAACGCTCCCCTTCTTATAAAATACTTTTTTTCATTTTCTTATTGCACAATATCCACTGGATGCTGCTGCATATCTCTTTCAGTTTTTTAAGTCTCCAATGTAAATCAAGACAGGAGTAAAAAGAGAAGAGGTATATTTCCCCACAAAATATACCTCTATTCAACTACCTTATGAAATCATAAGGCTTCTTCTAAAATTCACTGTCTATATATGTTATTGCCCCCGCATAACTATATCAATATATTGTAATAATCCATTTTAGGATACAGCTCTTAATTCATTATACAATGGATCTTGTTCCATCATTTCTAATAGTTTCTTTTTGGCCAGAAATTTCTTTTTACGCGTATAAATTTCAGAATACCCTGTTATCTGAGCTATTTCTTTCATTGACTTCCCTTCGAAAAAAAGATACAGTAGCTGTTTATTATCTGTACTTAGCTGTTGGAAATACTTCTTATAAAACTGTTCTCTTTCTTGATTTTCTATATCAGCCAGCAAAGAATCATAGGTAATCTCTTCGAGCATGTGTTTCCCATCTGTAAAAATCGGTTTTCTTCGTAGTTGGTTTCTCCAGATATTTTTGCAAATCCCATAAAAATAGGTTCTAATAGATCCTGTTAACTCAAAAATCCCGGAATTCAACTTCTGGTACAATACCATTAATGCATCCTGAAAGACATCTTCTACATCCTCAGGTTTTCCATGATTTCTCAATACATACCCCTGAATATAGCGTATGTTTTCATCGTAGAAACGTGTTAGGATTTTTTCATTCCCGTTGATGATTCCTGTGATAATTACTTGATCTTTTTCCATTGTATAGTTAGTTTGTTTCCCTTTCATATTTAGGAGAAGCTCCTCAGCATCTATCACTTACTTGCTAGTACTATACAAACTTAAATCAGCTATCGGACATCTCAATACAGATTTCTGTAATCCGGGTCTTTTTTTTTGAAAAAAATTGATTTTGAGAACAATATCCTTTCTAAAAACAATACAATATCCCCTGTGTATCAAGGGCTCAAATGCAACGATACAACATACGCTTATAACAACCCTAAATCTTTTGCTATCGCTACGAGATGTGTCGTGTTTTTTGCCTTAAAATCATCAAATAACTTACTTACTCTTTTATCAATAGCGCTCTCGCTATTGGGTTTTATTTTTTGCTCCTGTAATTTGACTCTGATTTCTTTCTTGGTAAATCCCTTAGACAATTCTTCCAGTAGTATCATATCCAGATCGTCTAAGTGAATCATTTCATTGGTATTCCTATCTGCCAATTGGGGGGGGTGTACTGTATCTCCCTGAAACACTCCTGTTATACAATCTACTAATTCTTTGATGGCTTGTTGGCCTTTACACACATAACCATCAATCGTATGGACATCGAATAGCATATTAATTTTATCAGGTCTGTCTTCCTGTGAATAGACGATCACCTTGATATCCGGCTGTATCTTTCTGATATCTTGTATCAGATCGATTCCAGAGGTTCTGGTCTGTACTTTGTGATCTTCTTTAAAAGAAAGATCCGTGATCAATAACTCAAATGGGGTTTGGTCTTGCAGTGCTTTTCTAAATTTGAGATAGGCTTCATCACAATATTTAGCCTCCTCGATGTTTTGAATGCCAATCTCTTCCTGAAGAACCCTAATAATCCCCTGATTGGCAATTTCATAATCTTCTGCCACCAATACTTTCGTAAACATAAAACGTATTTTTTAATTCGGAATTTGGATTTCGGCTTTAACACCTTTGTCTTTTTCTGAATCAAAGATAAGGCTTCCTCCTATTGCCTGAATACGCTTTTCTGTATTTTGAAGTCCATTTTTACTGATTGTGGTCCTAAGATCCATTCCCACTCCGTTATCAGAATACTTAATAATCAACTTTTTATCCTCCTCTTTAAACAACAAAGCAACCAAACTTGCCTGACTGTGTTTTTGCATATTGGTCATTAATTCCTGTAAGACCCGATATACTGTAATTTTGGTCGTTTTTGCCTGGGGATCCCACTCCATGGTATCCAAGCCACGAACTAATAACTGCTGCCCGTTCTGAGCGTAGTTCTGCAACATATTATTGAGCTCCTGCCCATAAGAAGAACCGGTATCAAACTCATTATTTTCTCTGGAAATGTCCCGTGCCCTATGATAAGAGGTATTTAGTTTCTCCTTAATCTGAGGATCATGCGGATTCTTTTGGTATTGGAGCATTAACTGAAAAATATCATTCCCCAGTTCGTCATGCAATCGTTTGGAAATACGCGTTTCGGTTTCATAACGTGCCTCGAACTGCGCAATTTTACTTTGCTGTGCCAGATTGCGGGTACGTTGCCGAAAGAAAAATATACTAAATCCAATCCCCATCAATGCCACTAATAGCACCAATAGGTAAATGGTGTTTTGGTTACGTACCAAATTTATCTGCTGTTCTTTTTCTGCGGTTTCATACCGAATTCTGGCAAACTTATTCCTGTACATACGCTCCACATGCTGTAGACTATCACTTAACCGAATATACGCATGTGCATATCCTACCCGTTGCTTAACAGGAGAAACTTCTGACAGAATCTTATATGCCATCAAAAGCTCTTCATGATTTTTTATTTCTAAAGCAATATCCTTAGCATGTATAGCAAATCTCATAGCTATACTATCTTTGTTAATCACCTTATAGTACTTAGATAGGTCTAAGTAGTTAGAGACTAACCCTGGCTTATCGCATAAACTATCTCTAATATATAGTGCTTTATAAAACAAATCCAAAACATTCTCTTTCTTACCTGATAAAAAAGATACTTCCGCCTTATTACTTATTAATCGGGCGTACTTTTTTGGTTTTTCTTTGAGATACTTTTTATATGTTAGTGCTTTATCAAAATAAGCTATCGCCTTTTCATACTTCTTTTGATCTCTATAAACTATACCTATATTATTATATGACGCAACAATCTTATATACTTCCATTTTTGCACCGATAGCATTCTCAATTGCTTTTTTATGATATTCAATCGCCTGCCTATAACGTTTAAAGTATCTGGAAATAACTCCCAAATTAGTATATGCAAGGAACATATAAGTATATCTTTCAGACTTTTTAAACTTTTTAATTGCCTGAACTGTTAACGCTTCTGCCCTAATATTATCATTCGTACGTTGTAAAACTCTTGCCATTGCAATCAATGTCTTTCCATGAATATATTCATGTCCATCTAATTGATCAAAGACTTTAAGCGCTCTGGAAAAATAATAATAAGCACTATCCAATTCCGTGGTTTGATAATGAATCCCTAAGCCCATATTCGCTTTAGCAATACCAAAAGAATCTTTGATTTTTGTAGAAAGTTTAAGGTTGATTCTATACAGATCTCTTCGGATATCATATTCTTCAAACCCTGAATATATCATAGCTATTTGATCTATCTTTTCTCGTTTGTAAAAACTATCTTCTAATTGATCATATATCTTATAGGCTTCTTCTAAATATTGTTTACGATCGGTAACCGGTAACTTTTTATTTTTTGCTTTATCAATATAGAATTCAATCTCCTCAGTAACCGTCTTCTGAGAACTTTGTTTGGCAGTACATCCTATCAACATACTGATTAATAGTATAGGAAGAAAAATTTTTATTTGACAGCTCATTGCGGTAAGAAATAGCCTAAAGTACCTATTCTATCTTTTAAAATCAAATCCTTTTAATTCGGAATTTGGATTTCGGCTTTGACACCTTTATCTTTTTCTGAATCAAAGATAAGGCTTCCTCCTATTGCCTGAATACGCTTTTCTGTATTTTGAAGTCCATTTTTACTGATTGTGGTTCTAAGATCCATTCCCACTCCGTTATCAGAATACTTAATAATCAACTTTTTATCCTCCTCTTTAAACAACAAAGCAACCAAACTTGCCTGACTGTGTTTTTGCATATTGGTCATTAATTCCTGTAAGACCCGATATACTGTAATTTTGGTCGTTTTTGCCTGGGTATCCCACTCCATGGCATCCAAGCCACGAACTAATAACTGCTGCCCGTTCTGAGCGTAGTTCTGCAACATATTATTGAGCTCCTGCCCATAAGCAGAACCGGTATCAAACTCATTATTTTCTCTGGAAATGTCCCGTGCCCTCTGATAAGAGGTATTTAATTTCTCCTTAATCTGCGGATCATGCGGATTCTTTTGGTATTGGAGCATTAACTGAAAAATATCATTCCCCAGTTCGTCATGCAATCGTTTGGAAATACGGATTTCGGTTTCATAACGCGCCTCGAACTGCGCAATTTTACTTTGCTGTGCCAGATTGCGGGTACGTTGCCGAAAGAAAAATATACTAAATCCAATCCCCATCAATGCCACTAATAACACCAATAGGTAAATGGTGTTTTGGTTACGTACCTGCGCTATTTTACGATTTTTGGCTTCATTTTCTTTTAGCAGGCTTTCATTCTCGAATCGGGTGGGGGCATAAATCTCCCGTGTTTTTTTGCGCAGCTCCATTAATTCCAGACTGACTTCTTTAAAACGCTGGTGATCCTCTAAGGAATCCGGGTTTAGGGCAGTAATCAGCGTTAAAATTTCTAAAAGAGACTCTCTGTCCCCTATATCCTTTACCACCCGATAAGCTTCATAGGCATGGGCTCTTGCTTTTACAACATCCTTATTTTTATAATATTTGGTCAAATATAAATTACTAGCATATAATCCAAAAAGATCCTCTTCCTGCTCCCGGATCTGATGTGCTTTTAGCAGCATCTCTTCACTTTCCGGGTTTTCGGGATCTTTAAGAAACTTGACATAGCCTAAATTAGCTAAAAATTTGGCATATTCTCTGGGCTGCTGTATTACCCCCTGATCTGCAATCAGGTCATTCAAAATCGCAATACTTTCTGTATACCGCCCTTGTTTTCTCAAAATACTGGCACGGGCATTTTTTGTGTTAAAAATATCTCTACTCCTAAATTGCTTCCTTGCTATAGAATCCTTAAACAATCCCATATTTCTGGTATTCCAAAAAAGAGCTTCTTTAGGATTTCCTAAATCCATAAATGCAATTGCTATATTTTGATACAGTCCGCCAAGGAGTCTGTATTCTTGGGTTCCCTCCAGGTAGGTTAGCCCATCGGTAGCCGTCATCATACAGGCATTATGATCCCCTAAGACCCGTTGAATATTAGACATTGCCATTAAACATTTCCCTGCTCTAATACTATCCTTTATATTTCTATGGATTTTAAAAGATTGGTTATAAAAGTTAAAGGTTTTTAAATACTTATTTCGTTTTTTATTATAGAAACCTAATAAAAATAAGGCTTTTCCCATATATACGCTATCTTGGCTTTGCTTAGCTACCTCTAATAAGGTATAGGAAACGGAAATGGCTCTTTTCGGTTCTTTATATTTATTAAGTAATTGTGCATATAAAACTAGCCCTTTGCAGTGCAAAGAATCCAGCGCTACGTTTTTGGCTCCGGTGATAAAGGCATTGATGGCAGCCATTCTTTCTCCCTTGGTATGAGCATTGTTTTTGGCTAGCTTATAATAGGCATCTAAAGAATCGAGCTGTTGTTGTAATTGCACAGAAACTCCCGATGAGGAAAGTTTTTTTTTGCAGGAATAAGACATTACTCCTAAAAAAAGAGCTATATATATAAAAAGGGATGAAAACAAAAGGCGTTTCATCCCTCAAATATACTAAATTAAATAATTTATTAAATATTATCATCATCTTCATAACCATCCTCCGCTCCTTTAGTACTCAGAACTTCGGTATGAAGGGTTTCATTTTCTTGTACACTATCATCTGGGGTACAAGCGATAAGGTTCATGCAGGTTAGGACGACGATCAGGAATACGAATTTTAATGTTTTCATGTTGATATAGTTTTTTTGTTTTCCGTGTTGGGGGCCACCCATAGGTCTTTACCCCCAAATAGGTATACTGTGCCATACCTACGACCTATGGGAAATGATCAGTTGATTGCTGGGAAAGAATGTTCCTGTGTGGCTGTGTCCCCCTTCTTTCCCCTTGGGAAACAGCAGACCACACCTGGATTTTTGGTTGATAAGATTTTATTGTACCGCAAGCGGTTTGGATATTATTTCTTATCTGATAGTAGGCACTATGCGTCCTGTACCGGTCGCTATGACCGATATCCTAATAGTAATCCATCGTATCTGATAAGTTGTTTTTATCCGTTATCGTATAGGTTACATGACTGTACTATTTTCCTGTGTTATTTATTGAAATTTTACTCACTAAGTGAGTGTTACCGATATTGAGGCGAGCCTCAAATCAAAAAAATGATTCAACTCATTCTAAGCGTTTATATACATGCCTTTCTGGCATCCCTGGCTCATACCATATACACCTTGCACCTACTGGAATAAAAAATGCTTTTTTATCTCAGTAAATTCGAAATGCAACTGATATAATGTTCTATACATACCGCTTCTGATACGGATTGTCATGCTTTCTTAAAGATATCATATCCTTATTCCAGCGACAATCAGCAGTGAGTAAACACGCTTTCTGGTTGAGTAAACATGGCGATCCAGCTCCTAAAAAGCATTTTTATAACATTTGCTTTTAGAATTCGTGAGCATTTCTAATAGCTCCTTTACTTTTTCTGAATAAAGGTGTCCATTTGACAATGCTCCTACCGCTATTTATAACGATAGTCTGTTGCTGGTTTTCGTGCTGCTACATGAGTCATAAGGGATGTATCGCCACGTATTTCTTCTCTTTTCTGAGAAGTCTGCGCTTTCTTTTATAGCGTCATCCTCATGAAAAAACAATCATTCGTTTTAAACGACCTCTTCTCCAAAAAGAGAAGTTCTATCCTTATGAACTTTTGTTAAAGCTTACGAAATAGCTGCTTTAACATCCATGTAACGTTCGCCGATTACCCACGACTGAAAATACGTTTCTACTGATAGAAGTGTATTTTTCACTTTTTTGTTACTTCTGGTTTGGGTTAGTTGTTGAAGGGAGGGAGTAACAATAAAATCACACCCACTCATATCAAGAGCGCCTTCTGTAGCTACGACTAACAATATTTTGCTGCTGTCCATCTCTATATTTGTATGTTGATGTTTTTTCATTGTTATTTTCTTTTGGTTGTTACTAATCGTGCAAATGTGTTGATCACATGCGCACTCTTTTTGCGTACTTTTTATATGTTTTATTTTTAGTTGTTTTGAGTGACAAATATACGAAAACTTTTACATTCTCACAAATACTTTTTGATTTTAACTAATTGATTATCAAATATTTATATTTAAATTTAGACATAAAAATCCCTGTCCGTATTTCACGGATTTTTGACTGCTTTAGCAGTCACTTATATATCAGCTGCTTAGATTCCAAAAAATTAATTCGCTATGTCTTACTATCTGTTACTCATTTTCTTAAAAAATTTATTACATATTTTTCTGATTTAACTACTTGCTTTACTTACTATATCCATTTTTTGGTATGTATGTTGGTTCGTTTTTTTATATTTTTTTGTTTGGTTATATACTTACATCAAAAAAAGCGCCCAATTTCTTGGACGCTTTCTTTGATATGGTGTGTTTTATAATCTGTCATTGTATATAATGCTCAAAATAATTCCATAGCGTCCTTGGTGAGGATACTTCTAAAATACAGTTTCTGTCGCAGGACGTAAACGGTACTCTTATTGCGATATGTATACTATTTTGTTTCACTTTGTTATTTTATTATACAAATATTATTAAATAAACTATTATTTTCCAAATTTTGGAATAAAAATATTTTTCAAACAATTAACAACAAGGACTTTAACCTATATTATACAGGAATAAATCTATTGCGTCTTGAAATTCTTCTAAAAACCATGTAAATCTCGGTATTTAATGCTGTTTCTACAACTGTAGACCGGAGGTAAGCGGTATATCTTCTCTAGCTGTGACTAGGAATGATCAAAATGATTCTTCGAAAGAGCTTGATAATGCTTTGAATCTCTTCAGTAAAGAGTATTAGGGAATATACTATTATGTGATGTCCTGTAATACCTTCTATAAGGGGGAAGGAAACCCCATAGCCCCTACAGCCAGCCCCCTTATAGCGGTATTTTTTATTTCGTTTTTCTATACTTCTTTTGTTACATAGTGATTTTTCGGATTTTATCATTCCCCATATCACTTATATATACATTTCCCTGTGTATCAACAGCAATTCCTGAAGGACTTGAAAACCTGGCATCAGCGGTAGTTCCATCTACATAACCACTAGGACCTCCTGTCAGGGTCGTTACCTCTCCTGTGGGAGTTACCTTCCGTATTGTATGATTATTTCTATCAGCTACATAAATATCGCCCTGTGTATCAACTGCTATTCCATTTGGAGCAGAAAACTGTGCATTGGTCCCTGTACCATCAGAAGCTCCTCTGGTGCTCCCTGCCAAAGTACTCACCACAACAGTTCCGATGGTGGAGTTTCCTCCTACTTGAAAAGAAATTGAAATTTTGCGAATCCTATTATTACCGGAATCTGCTACATATAGTGTTTGTAATCCGTCTATCGCGATTCCTACAGGATCTCCGAATTGTGCGTTGACACCTGTACCATCTGCAAAACCTTCTGTGCTTCCTGCAAGAGTCGTAACCACTCCTCCCTGGGTAATCCTTCGGATTTTATGGTTCCCTCTATCTGCCACATATAAATTCCCCTGACTATCAATAGTGATCCCCTGCGGATCCGAAAACTGAGCATCTGTTCCTACATCATCAGCAAATCCCTGAGTACTTCCTGCTAGGGTTGTAACCACTCCTGCGGGCGTAATTTTACGGATTTTATGATTTCTTCTTTCAGTTACGTATAGATTTCCCTGTGCATCTATAGTTATTCCATAAGGATCAGCAAACCTGGCATTGGTTCCCGTACCATCAGCAAATCCATAGGTGCTTCCTGCAAAGGTAGTTGTAGTTCCATCTGGAGTAATTTTGCGTATTCTATGATTGCTTGTGTCTGTAACATAGACATTCCCCTGTGCATCAACGGCTGTTCCGGATGGAAGGTAAAATTGTGCATTAGCACCTGTACCATCCGCAAATCCACGGCTACTTCCTGCCAAGGTACTTACTATCATGGTATCTGCAACATCGATCACATCAATTCTAATATCTTCCGAATTGGACAACACTCCATCAGATACTGTCACGGTAATCGTATGACTTGTTGCGGTTTCATAATCCAGGCTTTTACCTGCTGCCAGACTTATCTCTCCATTGGTACTACCAATCTCAAAGAGTCCGTTCGCATCATTCGTTAGGGAGAAAGTAAGTGCATCTCCTTCTGGATCTGTTGCTTTTATGAATGCGAATACGACAGTATCATCGATGTCTTCTGCTGCATCATCAATAATAGAACTATCATCCCAGATCGGCGCTTCATTAACATTCGAGATCGTAATGGTTACATCATTGGATATTGTTAATACTCCATCACTTACACTTACGGTCAGGGTATAAGTAGCTTTTGTTTCATAATCCAACTGCTTGCCTGATATCAAACTTAGTTCTCCGGTACTGCTGATCTCAAACAGATCATCCTCATTGGACACTATCGCATACTGTAAATCATCTCCTTCTGCATCCGTAGCGACTACTACACCTATGATTGTTGTGCCATTTATATCTTCGGAGGCTGTAAAGGTTTGTGCAGTTAATACAGGGGCTGTATTTTCATCTACGTCGATTACATTGATTGTCATTTTTGCAGCAGAAGTCGCTTCTCCATCGGATACCTCAACAGTAATTGAATGGCTTTTAGCAGTTTCATAATCCAGTTTTTTACCTGCTGCCAGACTAAGGCTTCCTGTAGCGCTAACTGCAAATAATCCATTACTGTTTTCGGTTAACGAAAAATGCAGGGTATCTCCCTCTAAATCAGCGGCCACTATCTGACCAAACTTGTCTGTATCCTTAGCTGCTTCTGAGGCATTAAATGATTGTGCCTCTATCTCCGGAGCAGTATTACTAATTGATTGATCGTCATCTTTTTTACAGGAAAAGATGACAATAGCTCCTGCAATTATTACTAGTTGTTTTATTTTTCTCATTACTTTTATTTTACTTACTTTTTATTATATAATTATTGATTGTTTCCACCTCTCTCAAATTCTTAGATCTGATTTTTATGTATATGTTTGGAATATTATAGCATGGAATCACATGTTAATGACCGAGGTTCATCATTAGAGATGTGTCCCAACATCTTCTATAATGAAATGCAGAAAATGTCATGAATCTATGATTGTGTGATTAGTTGATCACTGAGGTAGTGTAGATACCTTATTTTTGTTACAGGAAATTGTAATTGCTATTACTGATATTGGTTGCGTAATTTTTCTTGTCATATTTTAGGGTTATGCGTTGTACATTCTAAAGACAAGAATACTGAGAATCAAAAAGAGTATCGGGAACGAGTTTATGAATTCCCAAATGAGTTTGTGAATAGGAATAGTAGTGTCACATTTCTTCCCTTTCCCTTGTTATAGGGGAACATTCATTGTTATTCATTATTGCTTTTGGTAGGAAAGTTTCTTACTCCATAAAGTATTAATTCATTTTTATCATACGTATGATCCTCTGGGTATTCGCACCAATTATTAAATAAAAACTCGACACCGCTATCAAAAATTATTTTATCCCAAAATTTATCTTGATGCTCCGTATATTTAATATTTTCTGCATGTATACGACGTATAATTTCTTTGTATTGTACGGGTTTTGAGACTGTAAAAAAGTACGTGTCTATTTCAATTTTATTGGTTAATGCAAAAACTCTGGTACTTGGTTTCTCTATAAAAACATCATCAAACCCCTGACAGGTAATGGCATAAATTTTACAGGAGGTTGCATATAAAAACCGGAAGCCATTATAATACAACCCAAATCTTCCATTTTTATAATCACTTATTTTATAGGGTGTTCCTAAATAGTCAATCACCTCATCCTTATGCATCCCAATAGAGATAGCTCCAAATCTACCCGTCAAAACAAAATCTTTAATTGATATAATCATGGTGCTTATTTATAATTTGTTGTCCCATATCCAGTATTTCTTATTTCCTATATAACCACTTATGTAATCTAAAAACTCATCTGCTAAATCACTTTTAGCTTCTAAGTCTAATGCTTGGTATATCTGTTCTATAAAATGTACCGTATCATAGGTTTTCTGTTGAGATAGTCCTAATTCTTTATATTTTACCAAACAAGAATATCCTTTTTTTGCCAGCTCGTTAAAGGTTGAATCATCAAAACAATTTATGAGTTGTTGTATTTCACTAATTAATTCGGATTCTATTTGTGTTAGATCTTCTTTTTTGACAACAGGTATTATTTTTCCGTTAACAACCGGAACCATCACAGTTGTAAACATATTGGTAACACCTCCCTTGGAAAGTAATAAATTTGCCAAATCATCAGGGGATTTCACTTTTTGCAAGTGATATGCTGGTTGATGATCTACATAGGTAAAACAATAATAATCTCCTGTAATGGTTATGTTTTTATCTATTTCAGAATTCCTTCCTTTAACTGGTACTCCTGATGGTTGATGAATTTGTAATTCTTTATTCAAAACACTGTTTTCCTGATCAAAAAGCATCCATTCCCACAGTTCTTGTATTGTAAAATTCCCTTCTATTTCTTCAAAATGAATAGCGGATAATTGTTCTAGTATGTTTACTAAATTATAGCTCATTCAAAAAATTGGTTTGTCGTTTTATAACTATTTTATTCAACTAGCTTTTGACATACAATATGCATTAAACTCTTAAAACTAGTTTGATGTAATTCTACTTTAAAAGAATCAGCTATGCATTCGAAAACATTATCATGAAAACCAAAAAAGAAGTGTTTAGCATTCTTCCAGTTTTCTGGATTGTGATTGGTATGTATACTATTTATTTCCTTAATTTCTTTTACCCAACTGGAATTGATAATTTGTAAAGGAGCGTAAAGTTCTAGGCCTTTACCATATAATGGATGTCCTTCGAATACTTCATCATTTGGGGCACCCAACTTAGCTGATGTGCAATGTATAAATTCTACTAAGGCTAAAGAGGTAGCTTTATCGCTTGCTGTGTCTACTATGGTTGTATAGGTCCCATCCCAGTCTGGATCCACTGATTTCACATAAAACAGTAAATATGCTTTATGATCATTCATAAACAAATGAGGAAGTGGGGCTCCTACATCCCATGCAACTGGAAAATCCATAACGTCTGCATGTTCTTCATTTTTTGAAGCAGCCAGTTGGCGTTCGCATATAAGCAAATTCTTAGAAGCTTTATTGAACTCTGACCATTCAATACCTGTGTTTTTTGTAGAAACAGCAATACTAGCTTTTTTTAGTCTTGCTTTTGCTTCATTCAATTTATCCTCGTAGTGATTTTTATTTACAGACATGGCTTGTAATTCTATATTATAGTTTTACTCAGGTGTTTTGTTCTGTTACTTTTATTTTGGTAATCTTTTTTAGGTCTATATCAATAATTGTCCCGGTATTTCCATAGCAAATCAGATGCTTGTCTATGACTTCTGCTTTATAGATTGGGTTTGAAAATGTAAAAAAGATTGCCCAATTTAAATCTCCATTCCTTGTTGTGGAAGCCACATAGCCTTCGTTCCCCATAGCGCCATCACCAAATACAATTTTTTGATTTTCATATTCAAAAGCTCCGTGAAAAATATCAATCTCTGTCCAGATGTCATCATCGTATTTTTCAATTCCTTCTAATGTTGTGTCACACAGAGGGGCCCAATATTGTTTGGTTTCTCCAGTATTGGGATCATAGGTACTGTATACATTTCCTATAATAAAATCTCCTTCTCCCATAACAATACAATCAAAACCAGGCAAATAGCCTTGTTTCCATTTTTCCTGTATTTTAGGATGCAGCATATATTCTAACTCCTCAAAATTTATTTTCTCTACTTCTTGTAAAAAATGGTTTGGCAAATCTTCTAAAAATTGTCTTACCTGATTTAATTTATCTTTCACCAAATTGGTCTGATTAAGCCTTTTAATTTCTATGGTCTCTGTCTCCTTTGGTTGTAATAATTCATTGAAAGAACTGCACAGTTGATATTTAAAATGAAGGTATCCTGCACTTACACTTAAGTAAACCATCGCAGTTAAAAAATGAGGTTTTACAGTTTCGTTTGACCATTGATACTCCTCAAAATCTAGCTCTAATCGCCATTGTTTGTTTCCTCCCCAACTGGCATATTCAAACTGGCAAATAATAGGCAAAGGGTGCTGAAACTCTTTTTCTTTTAAAATTTGTTCATATTCGGGGGTTATATCTTGTTGTATGATCGTTAACTGCTCTCTTAGAAGTGTATTGAGTTCCTTATAAAATTTACTTTTTTTTACAATTTCTATCTCCTCCATAGTGCTACATCAATTTTGTCCAGTTTTTATAATACCAATCATCTTCAGTAGGCAGTTGATGTTCAGGACAATCAAAGGTTTCCTGAACAGAAAAGATATTTCCGTTATCCATAGCTTCTTTTGTCCAAATATCCAGCAAATCTGTTTTGTCGTTTAATTTTTTTAGTATCGATTTGAGGTTTTTAAAACAATAAATACTTCCAAACATCCCATTGCCAAAAGGGCTATAATTAGCATACTTACAACTTATACAGGTTTTTAAATAGATATTTGAAGGTAATTGCTCTTGTATGGCAATCAAAGCATCCTCCATCCACTCTAAGTTTTTTTCTACTTTAAACTCTCCAAAGGAAGTGTTCAGTATCAAACCGGTAAGCTCGCTATCTAAACCATCTATTGTTGTCGTTTCTCCTACCTCAACATAAATCGTCAGAGGTTCTATAAATGTTTTACCCGTTTTATTGTCATATAGTTGTATTGGGATTGTTATAGTTAATTGGAAATTGGTGATACCTCCAGAACCGTCTCGACGTATATCATAATCAAATTTGGTAGCGTCAATTTCTCCTGTCATCATTTCAAAATCATATCCTTCAAAATCAATCTCTCTTAGACTAAGGTACATTGTACTCCCATCTGATTTTATAGCGATTGTCTCTACTCCTCTTTTATCCTGATATGTTCCCTGGTATATCCGCATACTTCTTCTATTTCTCTATCAAATACGAAAATCCAATGTCCGTAACTTTGCTCTCTGCTTTAGTTGAAACTCGATTAATTTGAAACTCGAATGT
This sequence comes from Aquimarina sp. TRL1, assembly GCF_013365535.1. NCBI lineage: Bacteria > Pseudomonadati > Bacteroidota > Flavobacteriia > Flavobacteriales > Flavobacteriaceae > Aquimarina > Aquimarina sp. TRL1. The sequence continues at coordinate 973,315 of NZ_CP053590.1, forward strand.
GGCTTCCTCTATATTTTCTTCTACCGTAAAACCTCCTAAAATACCTACGGTATACCAACCATTTTCTAGTGTTATTCTTTGTCTGGAACCTACTTTAACTGCTTCATTTAAACGATATATTCCATTATCTACCGTCCAGTTTTTTAAATAAGGTACTGTTATCAAACAAATTTCATTATTGGTAATTTCTAACATATATCCTGTTCTTTCGAACAATAGCAAACTTGTTTCTTTTTTGAATACCGATGTTTGATTATTGGTATTAAAAAAAATAGTATATGGCTGGTTGCTAATATTACACATCGGAATTATAATTCCTTGTTGAGTGGCTAATTCTCCACTTTCATTTGTGGTAAACTCATGGATCAAATCATCCGATAAGCTATTCTCTTGCTTAAACCGTAATAAACTAGCTGGGTCTGTTAAAAAGAAATAATCCCAGGTATCATTTAAACATTCTGTAAATTTTATCATCTATTTTCTATTATTTATACCCATATATCATTACAGAGCCATTTTCTTGTTCAAACGGAATGTTTATCTCTTTTAACAGTTGAAGTAATGCTGTTGTTATATCTATTACTTTAGGGGCTACTAAGCGTCCCAGGTATTTTTGGTATCTAGGTCTTATCTCCAGCCATTCAATTGTAAAAAAGACAGGAAGCCCTTCTTCCCAATAACTTGACCAGTCTCCAAAATAAGCAGGTTCTTTGTCTAAATCACTAAACCTAAACCTTGCCTTATCCCATTGAATTAATTTTTCGTTATAAGCCGGAGGAAATGGTAAGGTTTCGATTCCTTTTTGTAATTCAATCCACTTGGTATCATTCATTATTGAAGATAGGTTTTTACGGACGATTATTTCTTTTACCTGTTGCTTGAGTTTCCCTATATCTTTATCATTTTCTGTCAGATATTTATACCGCTCCAGTAGTGTCATATCCATGGAATCAACCGTTCTGTAAAGATTGTATTTTTCGTCGTTTGTCTTCATTCAATTAATCCTTGGTAGTTTGTATCCTTTCTCCAATAGCTATACTGCCATGAACTCCTATGACCAGTACTTTTTTGCTTTTAGGATTAACAACAATATTCATCTCATCTTCGTACATAAACGGAATCCAGTATTTATATAAAGTTTCCCAATTTGTTTCGGCTCCAGTATATCTACCCCAAAAAAAGTATATCATATCGTTAGCATCCCAATCCAGCCTGTGTTTAACGTTTTTTTCAAATGCGCCCTCATCATTTTCATTCCAACTTGTTTCCCAACTCCATTCATTTACAAAAGATTCAAGGTTTTTAATTTTCCAATCATCATCAGATGTCACCATCATTAAGTGACGGTGTTTTTCAGAAACATAGTTATTCCATAGTTTTTTTGAATAATTTTCTGTTAAGGGTTTTATTTTATTTGGGATTGTTTCATTGTCATTGAAAAAGCGTTGAGAACATTCTATAAAGAAATCTTTAATATAAAACCAATTTTTAAAGCTGATATACTTTTTATTTTTTTCGAATGCTAGTAATTCGGCTTGTTTCTCCTTCCATTTTTTTATAGCAGAGGTAACTGTACCATGATCCTCTAATAATTGTCTGGCTTCACTTATACCAATGCGTAAGGTATTTCGGATATGTTTTATATCTTCTATGTTCATCTGATACTATCAAATTGACTATAACAGTTTTTTATTCCTGATAATCAAGTACTGTATATTTAATGTTTTTGCATTCAATAAATTCTTGTAACTCCTGTAGGTTTTCGCATACATAACAATCACTATATCTACATATGTAAATTCCATCCTTCTCAAAAGAGATACTGATATTGGGTAATTGACCTGTATTGTTAGCGCTCCTAAAATCCCATTAGTCACCTACTATTTTAAGTACAATTCCTTTATTTGAAAAATATTTCATCATTGCGCTAAACTCTATAATATCGATTGTTTTTTGCTTGTCTACATTTAAGTCTTCTTTATGAATATATGTATCAATAATTCGTACAATTGTTTTTTGGTTCTCGATTGTTAAACTTGTATCTCCATAAGGGTCAATAACAACTCCTGACCAGTTTTTGAAGGCTGTAAATATCGCTTCCAGGTTAGCATATTGATGATCCTCTAATCCAAAGAGGTGTTCGTTATTGTCTGCTTTATGAAAATCTAATGCCATAGGTCTAACTTGAAAAAACATTTCGTATGCCGTCAAGAATTTTCCAGCAGCTATCGTGGTCCAAACCTTTAGGTCTTTCTGCCTTCCAGTGCCCCATACTTGCTTTTAGGGTACCATTCATACTAAACAATTGATACGCCAATTCTTTTGGTATAGTATTCTTGTCTGCATAATACTCTTCTAAACAGCATAATGCTTGAATAAATATAGTGATTCGTTCTTCCTCTATATCAGCACTCATTCTAAACAATACATCTAATCCTTCATCAGATTCGTGTTCGTGATGAATTAGGTTTTTGGCTTCAGTTACTGTCATTTCTTAGTCTCTTTTGATTTTTTATTTTTCTCCATTGATTCAATTCCTTTTTGGGGATTTGGTCGTATCGTTTTATACGACCGTCACAATGCTGATATTCTGCGTTTTCTAAAGTTTCTATTTCTTCGTCCATTCTTAAGCCAGTTCCACAAAATGGGATCCCAAACTCCTTTCTAATAAAGGTTTCCCATTCTCTTTTATTCTTAAACTTTACTTCACTAGGATAGAGTTTAATAGTAAGTATAGTATCATTTTTAATGGAATATCCTTTTTCAAATGGTTTATAATTCATTCCAAATACTTTAATCTTAAATTTATGATCAATTAATTCTTTAGAACATATATCCCAAGGACTTAATCCGTCAAAATCTGTTTGAACCCTATTAATTCTTTTATTTCCAGAACTAATTTCTATAATTGTCAAAGGAGCTTCTATATGTGCATGAGCATCAATAACTTTAAAAATAGTATGCAGCATCTTACTTTCATTACTAATAGTTTGAGCATTACTATTTAAAAAGAGTAATAAAGCAGATAGATATATTAGTCCTACAATTTTCATTTAGGTTTCTTTATTATTTTATAAGTAACTATCCCTATCAAAATCAATCCGATAAGGGCAAGGATTCCATATACTTCTTTTGCTTGTTCTCTATAAACAACTCCATCATCAGGAGATAAAAATGTACCTTGAGCATTATACTCAAAGCTTGCTCTCTGGATATAGCTCCAAATACAGAAAGCGGTAATTAATACAATGCAGATAGTTATTATACTATGTAGATACTTTTTGTTCATTTTAAGGCATAATAACAACTTTGACTATATAACCTACTGAGATTAGATGAATTTATCCACTGATATTTTGCGATCAGTTTTTCATTAAATCGAACAATACTTATAAAGCTAATTTCCTGTTTCATTTTTATTGTATTTCTAACTAAATCATGCGCATAGGTATTAATCTCCCTAAACAACTTATCACAGTCTTTCAATTCTGATTCTGATAGTTTGGGAAATTTCTCTTTTAATCTTTCATCAACATCAACCAACCAATTGTCGCCAAACTCCATAGATTGTGCTAACCCTTCATTTAATATTTTTTCATCTATACTCATGTTTGTTATTTAAGAATAATCCTCTGGGTCGTTTCTGTATTCTACTAATTTACGTTCATAATTCTTTAAAAATCGTTCCTTTTCACTAACATCTAATTTCCCGGAATTTTCTACGTCTTCATAGGTTTTGGACCATTCTAGTGCTTTTAGCAATGACCAAATGATATGAGTTCCTGCCTTATAGGCTTCGTTTGTGATTTCTGGATATATTTCTTTTATATTTTCTGGAATTTCTTCACTTTCGGTTATCAAACCAAACAGATCGGATAACAATAATTCAGAATCTTTTAGACCTAACCCTTGCTTTTTTACTTCATCATCTCCTTGTTCTATATCAGGTCTTTGTTCTACCCATGTTAATTCTTCTACCGTTGGCCACATAAATTTTGCAGTAGAGCCATGCAGGAGCAAACCTGATTTGATACGGTTTGTAACTTTTTCTAACTGCTGCTTTGTTGTCTTTTTTTGAGAATATTCACTTAATAAAGACAGTAATATTTGTTTTCCGCTTGCCATAGTATAAATAGATTAGTATCCTGAAATATCTACAATTTTAAGATTTTGCTCTACAATTTGTTTGTAGGTTCTTCTAGCATTCCTATTTGACCCATATACATTGTCCCGTTTTGCTAATCTCTCTATTAAATCATTTTCGTTTTCTTGCGAAATGATTAATTGAATTGATTTTTCACCTTTTTTTAGATCATCTAATCGTTCAATTAAAATTTTAATGGTTCGTTCTACATAGCCTACTTCTTTGGGGTTGATTTGATCTAATTCATCTATTATCATCAAACAACTATTATCCTCTTTACGTAATATATCATGATGCGAATACACCAATTGCAATGCTGGAAAAGGCGGATATCCTGCTGTTTTGTAATCGGGGTTATACATTTTTACTTTTTTAATAAAATCTGCATAATCGTCTAATGTTGTTATTCCTCTCGATGCCCTAACCACTTCTCTATGAACACCTTCTATCAGATTATTAATAAACAGTCTTCTGTCTATTTCGGATTTTCCTATAATTAGAAGGTGTTTGTTACGGTGTAACTCCTTTTTAGCCTCTTCAATCATTCTTAATCATTATTTAATTCTGATTCATGACGAATTCCTTTTTCGTCAATTCTTATATTCCATTTGCAAGTTTTAAAAACACCGCTGTTGTTACGTTCTACAGTTCCATAGGCTATTAAATTGTCTGGTTTCCCAAATTCGTCTTCATCTTCCATACACACACAGATTTTCATGCCTTCTTTTAGTTTAATAGTATTCTGGTTTGAATCTTTTTTGAAATCAGTTTTTGATAACAGCACCAAATTACATGCTATCATCGCATTAAAGTCAACAGTTACTTTGGGCGTTTTGATCGTTTTATCAGTCATAATTCACCAATGTTTTGTCTGCCCCCCATCTCTTATTGCTTTCTATAGCTATTAAAGTTCCTTTATCGTCATATTGGTAACTCTCTATGATTTTTCCATCCAATGTCTTTTGAGTTAAGTGTCCATAAACATCATATACAAAACCCCATTCTTCAAAGGGGATATCTGAAGAATGTACGTACGTACTAATTTTGACAATTCTATTTTGAGGGTTGTAGTGATAGATTAAACGAGGCTTTTTATATGTTTTATTTCGCCATGTATGTACATCACTAACTTTGATTATTTTATTGTGTTTATTGTATTCCAATACAATTTTACTGCGTTTATTTTTTATGATTTCTGATAGTAACCCTTTGATATTATAGATATATTTTCGTTTGCTTGTTCGGTTATATATCGGATTTGAATTTATTTCATGTATAATACATTCTGTTAACTTCTCATCTTTGTAGCTGTATATAGTGTTGCGGTACACTTTTTTGGAACCTCTGTTTCTATTCTTTTTTTCGATTAACTGTCCCTTATCATTATACTTATATACAATCGCCTCTGTTTCTATTAACAAGCCATATTTATTATATTTATAACGGTTTTCACTTCCAAAATGATAATCATCTCCATCGGCTATATCGTTTGGACAGATTTCTTTATATCCTGTTTTCAGCCCTATTTTATTATAAAACAGTTGTCTGGAACATAGAACAATTCCCACATCAACATATCGCTCTGTATATAAATAAGCAGGAAACGTTTCGTCAGAAACTTCTATCCTCTCAGGGATTTCACCTCTATATATAATATCTTTTACCTCCTTAGGTAATCCAAAAGGGGTTACTTTGTTATTTTTTAAATCAATGATCTTTCGTAATTCACCCAGGCTATCATAAAAGTAAATAGAGTCGTTTTGCTTTTTTATGGCAATAATATTGTTTGCAAAACGAACACTACTGTTTTGTTGAGCGTTAGCATTTATTTTTAATAACAATACCACTACTACAAAGCTTATTTTATGTACTAAACAATTTCTCATTATACTATTTTGAGTATGTTTTTATTAAGGTTTATACATAGTTATGGTTTTAAATGCTTTTTCTTCATCAAGAATTAGTTCAAGCCCCCTAAAATCCCATATTTCTCTAGAATTCACTTCATATTTCTTTGGATATAGGACATAATAGTATTCTTTGGCATAATCATTATATCCTGGTTTTTCATCAACATCAAATTCCTTTCTAAGTTCTGTCTTTAGTTTTTTAACCGAGATATCACCACTTCTTCCCATAGCATTAATCACTTTTTTGTAATTCGTAATTGTTAATTCTCTATCTTTAATTACTTTGGCACTAAAATTTGCTTCTAAATAGTGCCAGTATGCTAATCCTCCAAGCAATATTGTTGAAATTGCAAGTAAGATGGTTTGTAGTTTTGGTTTCATTTATTTTTTTATTTAAATCATTGTATTAGAAAATTATTACTCCAATAGTCTATCGCTTTTTGCAGTTGGAGATACTCTTTATCATAGTTAACTGCTGTTGCTGATATCCCTAATGCTTTTGCTTCATCACTCGTGTAGTATTCTCCTATTTCATCTTTTCTATATTCGAGAAACCTCACCACACACAGTAACTGTTTCTTGGTAAACAATGAAAAATATTGTCTATAAAACTCTTTATCCTGACTATTACTCTTATCGGATAAATACCTTGTTATCGTTGTTAAACGATCTTCTATATCAGGTTTATAAAATTCTTCTATTAGTCCTTGGTCTATCAATTTTTGTTCTTCGTTTTTGTAGGCTCCCAATGCCAATAACAGGTATTTAGGCATATGAAAGCACATTCCTTTGGCATCAAAAAAAGATATAGCACTACTACAGGTATACATATCTATTAAAGAAATTTTTGTCCAATCATTTGTTTCATCTTTGGTTCTTAACTTTTTACATGTTACCTCACTTCCCCTATCATCATGTCCTTGTGCTTCCCATAGACCGATCCCATCATCGAGTTTTACTCCTTTAAAAGCTTCCTGTATCTCCTGGATTAATTTTTCTTTTTTATTCATTTTCAAGACTTCTGCTATTCTTTTTTTCATTATCCAACCATCTTTCTATGTCTCTCCACTCTTTTTTAGAGATACGACTCCCACATACTACTCTAACAGTTTCTCCGCCTTGTCCTTTTTGATATTGTATAGCAAAATTGTTTTCGACTGGATTATAACTGACATACACCATAGGTAAGTGATACCTTTCTTCATAATTTTTGCCTAATGAAAGTCCTAAAGCACAATGTGATTGGCTGGGATAATACCGCTGCCAAAATCCCATTTCTTTACACGCTTTTATGAATTCAAGGAGCGGTTTTAACTCTTTTTTCTCTACCTCAATCCACAGAATACACCACTTAACCATAGTCCGCCATTGTACCATTTTATCTTCGGATTTCATTCCGTTTATGATTTCGGCATAACGATCTCTACTATTCATACTACAAGATTACTCTTTCCAGCGATATGGATTTTCTTCTACCAAAGCAAAAGAAGTTAATTGAAAACTATTAGTGCTTACTCCTTCAATGTCATCTATATTTTCAAAGGTCAATTCGACACCACTTCTTAATCGTAACAAGACTCCCAGGTTATCGGTTTTCTTTTTATAATCAATATTGTGTTCGTTTAGTTTTGTCATCACAAATAACAGGTTGAGTTGGCTAATATCATCAAAGATCCATTTGTTTAATTTTAGTTGATTACCACTATCTAATTTTCCCTCGTACCAATAATCTGAAAATATTAAATAGAGTTTTTCATTTTCAAAATGCAGTTCAATCCCACCATAGGTCCAGATATTAACCTCCGCTGTCAAAAAATCAGCGTCAAAACAATCAGGGTCAGGAAAATTATTTACAATCCATTCTTTGGTTTGTCCCAATTTTAGATGATCAAACCTTCCTGTCTTAAAAAAATCCAGCAAATCAATTTCTATAGGCATTGTTAGTTTCATCTGTTCTTTTTGTTTTTTAAAGTCCCGATATCCTTTTTATTCTATTCGAATTCTCCCTGTACAGATTAGTTTTAGATATTTCCAAAAGCCGAAATGATATTTTTTTATTTCATCTAGCTCAATTGCTTCATAAATTTCGTCAAAATTTTTGTAGAATAGTCCGTTTATCTTAAATGAGGTTCTAGATGATTTATCTACCAGGTGAACCGTCCTGTAATCTTCATACCGACCATATTCTACAGATGTTATATATCCTTTAAAATCTTGTAATCTGACTGTTTTTCCCAATGGATAATATATCGAACGCCACTTGATTGTTTGTGTTTCTCGATTTATGACGATGTACTTAAAATCTTTAAAAATAATGAGCACTACCATGACCATTAGACTCAATAGAAATACCATGAAAAGCAAAAATGTTTCCACACCTTCGTATAAAAGTGTTTTTAGAAGCAACCCTATAAGTATCAGCAATCCCGTTGTGCTTAGACTCATGCAAATGAACCATAGGATAAATCTTAATTTAATGTTGCTTTTCGTCATTTTAATACTTCGGGAATTTCATTAATTTTTTCGAAAGAAATAATTTTTGCACAAGCATACCCACCAAAAATTAAGCGCTTTGTTTCATAGCTGAATTTTATGGTGTAGTTCTTCTCCTTCATTTTTATTGGACTTTCGGGATAAAGCTTCTTGAAATTTATTTTAGATATATACAGCCATTCTATATCTTTATTTTGTGTTTTTAAGAACACTCTTTTTTTTCCTAATAAAGATTCTAACCCATGTCTAAAAATATCTTGCTGTCCCAGATCAATCATTTTATATTTTACCTCTGAGGCTCCTCTAATTATTTTAGAGTGAATCAGTCGATATCTTACTAAAACAAGCATCGATACAACCAAAAGTGTCACGATAATAGATAGTGTAATTTTCATTTTTTTAATCTTTCCTGTACTTGATAAAAGATCAACTTTGTTCTCTATTTGATAAATCTTCAACAGAGTACAAATAAGTCTTCAAAAAGATGGCTATAGCTTTTATATACTATTCATTATTCCTTCAAACACATTGTGCTTTTTACTACAACTATGACAATTTATATCTCCTTTAAAATATTGAAGTAATGGTTTTAGCGAATTGATATTTATTATATCAATTGGTTTTTCTAACCACTTTAAATTTATATTAGATTGATCTAAAACAATTCTTAACTTTTCTTGGTTTTTGTTGGTAGAGGGATCTCTACAATAGGCATTTAAAACATTTTCTTCATTCCATAAGAAGGTTTCTTCTTCGCAATTAGGACATACAAATATATATTCGTCATTCATATTGAACGTTTTAAATATTTCAGCTTCTTTATGTCTTTGTATTGACACTAAAAATGCTATTAAATAAAATCGTTTGGACTCCTCATCTAAAATCCTGGTATTAGGCACATAATGGCTTACTAAGATCCTAAACTTTTCTATGGCATCAATAAATGCTATCTGAATGCTGTTTTTTTCTTTTTCATCAAGGTTGTTCTCTTCGAATATTTGTTCTACGTATGATATATTGTCAAGGTCAATTAAAACAACTCCCAGACAAGCTATCATGTTAAGATTAAATTCAACGTTATCTGACTTCTCAATTATTTTTAATACGTGAGGCACGGTAGCAAGTGTATTTTCATATACTGACCCTTGATGATAAATGTGCTCCCAGATTAATTCGTCTGCAATCTTTTTATCCAACGTTTTCGAAAGCTTGTCAATCAATGATGGTATTAGTTCAGAGTTACCATATGGGCTACTTAATTTTTTCCAAATATGTAATTCATCTAATCTTATCATTGTTTATGAGTTGTAGTTACCGCTTACGTTTTGCACATTATGTATACTGCAATTTTAAACATCTTAATACCAACATCCTATAATCAAGAAATATTCGTAGCACGTCAATCCATATTCGTAGTATTGCAATCTATAAAACAATTTGACTATTTCACCATAGTTCTACAATTCGAAATACTGGGTCTTCCATATCAAGAAAGGCACATATGGTAATCCATAAAAGATAGCTATTTCTGGTTTGTTTAGTTGTTGCAAAAATTCTTTCTTGTCTAATTTATTACCCGCTAAGTTGACTTCTGTTAAGCATGGCAATGTATTTAACACACTGATATCTGAAATTTTATTGCTGTATAAGTTTAGCTGTTCTAACTTTTTAAGATTTTTTAATCCGTCTATATTTTCTATGGTTCCATTTTCTGATAAGTCTAATACTTTTAGCTTCGTAAGCTTTTCTAAACTGTTTACATGAGTTATATTACAACAACTTAAGTCTAGTTTTTCGAGGTTAGGTACATCATCAAAACAGGTTGTTTCTGCTAAATTTAAATCCCATTGTACTTTTAAAACTTTAAGTTTACTCAGTTCCCCCAAATTAATTTTAGAAGTTCCGCTAATGTTTACATTTTCTAAATTAGGAAATTGCTTTAAAGTATTAATTTTGGATGCTTCTGATGCCTCTAGCACTAAGGTTTTTAAAGATTTTATAGAACGTATTTCGTTTATATCGGTATCCTCATCTAATCGTAAGTACTTTAGGTTATGTAAGGTATCTAATCTTGTGTTTTTTAAATTCCCATAAAGCGTAAAGTTGTTTAACTTTTGAAGATACTCTATACCTATCAATTCAATAGAAAAATAACACCAAAGTTCTAGCGTCTCTAGGTTCGTTAAAGCACTTACATCTATAGCTATAGTATCTTTTGGTTCGGGTTCTATATCTATATACAATCGTAATCGTTTAAGGGTTTTAAATGCTAAAATACTTTTAGCTTGGGCAATAGAGGTAACTGTTATATCTAAGGATTCTAATACTGTAAATTCTTTGATATACGATATATTTTTCACTTCATCTTCATCTATCTTTAGTTTTTTAAGCTGATGTTTTAACGGTAGGAGTTTTTTTAAATCGACCAACCCTTTTTCGTGTGGATTGGTGAAAAATATAATCTTTTCTAATTGTGTAAACGCTTTTAATTGTGCCGATTCTTTTAATTCTGATTGACTGAAATATAATTCCTTTATTTGAGGTGCTATGGGTATAAAATTATCAATGGGAACCACACTATATTCAAAATTTAATTTTTCGAGTTGGGTAAAGTGTTGCAAAAACGTCATATCGTCAGGTACGTATTGATGAAATTCTAAGCTTTTGATATAATGTGCTATAGCTGCCAAGTTTTGCAAGTTGACTTTTGCTTTTGGATAAGATCTTTCTTCTCCTACTATACAATACTTTATGCTAAATGCAGTTGCTTTGTCTTTAGACAGTACTTGATCTTTAATAACAGTACCAGCGTCCATCTCTAAACGCTCCAGCTTAGAAAATTGATGCACGTTTTTAATTGAATTAATTGTACAACTATTTAATCCAATATGTTTTACATTTTCTGAAACAGGTAAAAATAGAGCTATAGTATCAAAGGTCATATTGCTTAAGAGAATTCTGATAAAATTCCTATCCGGTTTTGCTTTATGAATGATATCATTTTCTGATTGCTCAATGGTAACCCCTTTTAATCGTAAATCGTATAGTTTTGGAAATAAATTGACCTCATAAAAATTATGAATCGTACAATCTGTAATAAAAATATGATCAATTTTTTTTGCCATGGGTTGTAATACCGCTAGATGGTCAATGGTCATATTCTTAATAGTAATATGTTTCAAATTACCATCGTAATTCGTAGTACAATCTTTGTTATTGTATAGTGTATTTATATTACCAATGGTTACCTTATCTAAAGTAAACTCACGCAGGATTTCAAATTGAATCAGGTCACTAATATCCTTAATCGTACAATTGATAAAGGTCAGTCTGGACACTTCTTTTGCGAGATGTAAAAAGAGATCCAGGTTGTCAATACTTATATTTTGAATGGTTAAAGCAATAATACGATTATTTTCGCCCCAAGTCTCGTATGTATGAGTTTGATCCTTATCATATTTGTGCTTTTCGAACTTAATATCGAGTGCTTTTTCTATGTTTTTAAGTTTTTCCATCTCTTCTGTTATTCTTCTTCTTTTTAAATTCGCTTGGCATTAGATTGATTGACGCTTCAAGTATTTCGTTTATTATGTTAACTCAATATCGACGATACCTTTTTATAGCTCCATTATCAATGGATTTTTAAACTATATTTATGTTAGGAAACTTTTCTTCAATAATTTCCTTTTGTCCATTTTTCAAAAACCTAGGTAAGATTCTCAAGTGATTTATTTTTTTTAGTTCTAACAAAGGAGAAATATCATAATTCTTGTTTTCGATATTTACTATGAAATTCAAGTATTCTAAATTTGTTAATTTGGATATCGGCTCCATGCTTCTAATCGCTTTTCCAGTTCCACTCATTTTTCCATGGTCTAACCATAATTCTTTTAAGTTTATAAGTGTTTCGATTGGGGTTATATCATAAAGGTTATTTATACCATAGACGTATAATGTTTTTAATTTTTTCAAATCCTTAATAAAATCAATGTTTTCTACCTTTTTAATACCACTTAAGATGAGTACCTCTAATGATTTTAAAGGAGATAAACTTGGAATTGAGATTTGCTTATTATTAGAAACATGAAGGTATTTTAGGTTGGGTAACGTAGAAAAGGTATTTATCCGATTTTCATCTAAGTCATTTAATGTTATAGCTTCTATGATTTCATTACCTATCAAAGAATCATAATTTGTATACGTCAACTTAAATTTTTTCAGAGGTGTATTCATCCCTAGTATTTTCGTATTATTAGGTAATTCAGAAATATCAAACGGACAACGAACGGCACCTTCCAGGACTCCCAAGTGAGCATAAGAGTTAGGTGATTTATTTTGAGATAGATAATTATTCCAATTCATTTTTTACTTATTTATACCTTGTATTACAGATGTTTCAACATACTTATGTAGTATCAATATCTTTTGTTTGATAGTATAGGTTATTTTTGTTTTGCTGTCATATTAAGCTTTTATATTGAAAACACATATAGCAATCAATATTTACAGCGGTTACATTTATATTCGTTTATTTTATTACAACTTATTCTTCTTCTTTAAATTCGCTAAGCATTAATTGATACGCCTCATCAATTCGTTTTTTTTCTTCTTCGTTATATGCATCTAATTTCACGGTTAATTCTCTGGCTTCTTTTAATGTAATCTGCTGATTGACCTGAACAAATGCTACACACCCCAAAAAAGAGACTCCTTTATTTTTTAGTTCCGTGATCTTTGATGATAACGATGGTATATCATCACATTTACATTGAGCAGCTTCTTTTTTTATTTCATCCAAATTCATCATCTTGATTATTTTGTTAGCATATTACAACTCAAAATCCTGATCTTTCCATATCCAAAAAGGTACTTTGGGCAAACCATAAAACACAGCTATTTCGGGTTTATTTAACTGATCATAAACCTCGGGTTTTTCTATGGTGTTTCCTGCTACATTTACTTGCTTTAGGCTTGGTAATGTATTCAAAACACGTATTTCAGAAATTTCATTTTCGTATAAGTTCAACTGTTCCAAGTTTTTTAAATTGGCTAGTCCATCTATATTTTGAATCGTGTTTTCCGAAATATTTAGCATTTTCAAATTAGTAAGCGTATCCAATCCTTTTACTTCTGTCAAGCAATTATTTTCTAAAGACAGTTTTTCCAGATTGGGTAATTCATTTAAAAAATCAATCTCTTGTGGGAATGTACTGGACACATCTAACACCTTTAGTTTTGGTAAGTATCCTAATCTTATTTTATTAGTCCCTTCTATAGACAGCTCTGTTAGGTTAGGAAACTGTTCTAGACCCAAAATTTCATAATCTTCATGTGCCTCTATTTTTAACTTTGTAAGCGTTGGTATCGCAGGCAACTCATTAACGTTGACAGAAGGTGTAATCTTTAAATATTGTAAGTTTTTGATTTGATGTATTTTTTTTGAATTACAATAGGAGTCTAGGCTTAGTACTTTTAAATGCTCAAGATGTTTACCCCCTTTTAATCTTATCGGTTCTTCACTTTCTATATAGAGTTCTTCTATATTTTTAAGCGCTTTTACATCAAATACGTTCTTTTTTTTGGCGCGAATATGTATCGATAACTTTTTCAGACCGGATAAAGTAAAAATGCGTTTAGCTACTTTTTTGGAAGCTCGTAAAATAAATACCGATTCTAATGCTGTAAACTGTTCTATCAATTCTAAATTACGCATATGATTATCAGAAAACTCCCAAAGGTCAAATTTCTTTACTTGATCTTTTAAGGGCAGTAACATTTTAAAATCCCCAAAACTTTGCTTATTGGTATCCGCATCAATTTTTAAAACCTCCAGATTTTTAAAGTGTTGTATTTGAGAGCTGTTTTTAATTGTTGATTCTGAAAAATCTAAAGAAATAATTTGTGCCGCTATGGGTAAAAAGTCTTTTAACCTGGCAGTAACGCGATCAAATTTTATAGCTTTTAGTGAGGTTAAGTTTTTAAGATAATCTATATTGCTAATGTTATCATTTTTAAAAGTGAGTGTTTGTATACAACTAGCTATTGCTCCCAGTTTTTCTAAATCAAAAGTTTCTACCGTCGCTTCTTCTTCTGTGGCAGGAATAACACATTCTTTAAGTTTGAAAGGTAAATTTGGTGTCCCTGGTTTTACATCATCAACAGTAGTTAAGGCATCAATAGTTAAGCACTTTAGCGCAGGAAATTGATGAAGTTCTCTAATACTACCTATTTTACAGTTTATAATATCTATATCAATGATCGTTTCTGAAATGGATGAAAAATCGGAAATGTTTTCTATTTCCATATTTTTAAGATATAAAAACCAAAATTTTCTATCAGGTATAATGGTATGATAGTGATCCCGCTCATTTTTGTGTATTGTGACCTTATCCAATGTTAAATGGTATAGCTTAGGAAACAGGTTGATTTCATAAAAATTACGGATTATACAATTGGTCAGGTATATATATGTAAGATTTTTTGCCATAGGCAATAACACACTTAAATGATCTACCTTCATGTTTTTTAAATCCACTACTTGTAAGAACCCCTCATAAGGCATGTTGGATGAATTCCCTTGGGCTACTTCCTCAACATTGGTTATAGTTACATTATCCAGTGTAATATTTACTAAGCTTTCAAAATTGAATAGTTCGCTAATATTATGCACCGTACAATTGGTTAGTTTTAAGGTATGCAAATGCTTTGAAAAAGGAAGTAGTACATGGATATTTTCAATACAGATATCTTTTAATACAAGTTCTCTTATGTTTGTACTTTTTGTCCAGGTACTATAGGTATTTACTTGATGCTCGTTTTTGTAATCATACTTCTCCAGGGTAACCCCCAAACGTTCTTCTATATCCCGAATTTGGTTTTTCATATTACTATTAATCACTATTTGCCCAAGTTAATACTCCCTTTAGTGGATAGTTCTCAAATCCACATATCAATTGTATATTCTTATCATCTTTAATTTTTATTCGTATCCAGGCTTCGTGTGATGCTGCTAATCGTTCTACATCTACTTCTATTAATCCACTTAATCCGGCTTTATTGATAATTGCATTTATTTCCTTGACATCTTCCTGATCAATCCCTTTTATGGCTCCGCTACCTTTATATTTTGCTCCTTGAAAATAATTTGACAGTTCTATTTCCGGACTTAAAAACTCTTTTGTTTCTTCATTATAATCATTGGCTAGAGGCAGGTATACCCCTTCACATTTCGAATCTAGACAAGCGGTTCCTCCTGTTTGGTTAGCAATTATAATTCCTGTAGGATATTCTATAATAATTCCAAGCCCAACGGTATCCCATAGGTTTATAAGCGGTTTACTCATCTATTTCTGTTTTTACTGCTCCTATTTTTAAATTTTCATTTATTACAAAGCGGGTCTATTAAATCAAACATTTCTTGCCGGGTGGGGTCTTCGGGAAATGGCTTATTCAATATCTCTCTGAAGAACAATCTATAATTGGTAACAAAATCATTAAATTCTCGATCTGTTAATTTATTATAATCCTCTACACTATCAGGCAATGCCCATGATAAAACTTTATCGTATATATCTTCTTCTGGTATATAACTTTGCCAATCATCACCTGTGTTTTCCCAAATCGATATAAGCCCTAATACTCTTAAAGGATCACTCCCCATAAATTGACGTAGACCTTTGACAGCTATAAAATCTCCATGAAAATCTTCTGTGTTACTAGGATAAAAAAACACTTTATAACCCTTGGTCTTTATTATGCCTAATGCGCTGTTATATGTATTCATTGCATCTGCAATCCGGCATCCTTCTTCCATATTTTCTCGTTTTTTATGCGTTTATAAAATCTTGCCAAATACCTTAACTCCTCTTTGGGAGGATATTTAGAATAGTTACCATCATTACTAAATTCCTCAATAATAAAGAAAAGGAAACTTGCATCTTTTCTTATTAAGTCAAGTGTATTTTGCATTTTCTAAGATACGATTCTGCTACTGCTTTGTCTTTAAAAACAGTATCAATGGACTGATAGACATTGTTGACCCTAAACTCTCCTAGAACATACATATTCATTTTATTATATCGTAATATTCAAAAGCATCTTTCAATATATATTGTTGTTTCATCTTTGTTTCCCAAGCCATATATTCTTCCTTAAAGTTATTGAAATCACTTGGTATCCCTTTTGTCCAATACATATCTCCATACAAGACATGCATCGCCCAATGAAATTCTAATTCGTGCCCCAAAAACTCTACATCATCTTTGGATTTCGGTATTTCAATCAGAAAATGATTTTTTAGTTTTTTGTCAGCTTCTTGATAAGTGATGTTTCCATATTCCACCATGATATGTTTTATGATTTCACAGAACGAATAGTGATTAAAAATAACACCTTCTGTATCATCTTCGAATTTCAAACAATCTTTTATCTGTTTATTTCTCACGGTTTCTTATCCTCTAAAACATACTCAACTTCTTCCCCATTCAAATGTATTATACGTGCAACAAGCTTTTTATCTCGTAGTTCTAAAAACAAATGTTCTGCATACGTACCTTTAGTTTGTCCTGGAATAAAATCAATTCTGATTTCTTTATTGGGCAATAATTTCCAGGTATAGGTTCCTATGTTGTAAATCGATTCTTGACCACAGGTTGCTACTTCTACCTCTGACACTTTTACTTCTTTTTTTTCAAAAAAAAGTGATAAATAGATCTCGCTACCTGCGCAAGGATTGTCATCAGGTGTTTCTTCACAAACAGTTCCAACTTTTGTTACGAGTTTTTTATGTAAGTGATTTTTCATTTTCTGCGCATGAGATGATATGCCGCTAATACAAAACAGGATCATGACTACAATAGTCTTTTTATTACAAATAATACGTTTTATGTCTTTTCTTTTATACATCATTAATGCAATTCTATTTCCCAATCTTCGTAAGGAGGTTCTACTTCAAATCCTGGATCACAATACGAACGAAGGTAATCTACAGCTCTTTTTTCGGCATATTTTGCGTTTAATACGTTTCCGTTTTTGTCTAATTCAATCACATTAGCAAATATGGCGAAGACTTGTTCTATAGCACTAGGTTCTTCTCCATACAATTTTAGGTAATCAATCCCTTCTAGCTGGTAATGTGTACCACTTGCCATAAAATAAGCAAAGGTTCGTAGTGCTCCGCTAAATGATTCGCTTAGTCTCATTGTTTATCTTTATTGTTTTTAACATTCTTCATCTTCATAGGAAGTATATGACCAATCAATAGTCAAATTCTCCAACAGATTATCAAATCGTTCTTTATACGCTGTC
Organism: Aquimarina sp. TRL1; assembly: GCF_013365535.1. Classification (NCBI taxonomy): domain Bacteria; kingdom Pseudomonadati; phylum Bacteroidota; class Flavobacteriia; order Flavobacteriales; family Flavobacteriaceae; genus Aquimarina; species Aquimarina sp. TRL1. The sequence goes on from NZ_CP053590.1 coordinate 991,168, forward strand.
CCTATAAAAATAGCCGTACAATTGCTCTTCTCATCAAAACTTAGGCTAAGAACTTCTTCAAAATTATGAGTATAAATTCGTTGCCTATCCCAACTAATTTCTTTGACCTCTTTCCAATTTTTCTGAATCCTTTTTACTGTTTCAGAGGCAATCTCACCAAAACAATTGGCATGGTACTTAAGACCTCCTAATGTTCCATTATAAACTCCCATAAGTAATAAAAAATCTTTGGTTGTTTTTGTTTCTAGATGCCAGTCCGGAGATTCATTTGTTCCATAATTTCCCCAAACAGGTGGGTCTTCAAGTTCTAAATCCTCTTTTTTAATTCCCCAATAGGCAACTGCTTGATTTTCTTCATAAAAAATCAAGTAGCTATCATCAGAGAATCCAATTTCCTTATTAGGTTTTAAAAGCCTATTATGAGCGTTATTTATACATTCGTTTTTCCCTAAAGAGAGATAATATTCTCTTAGTGCTTTAGGAATATTAATGTTTAGTTGCTTTTCGATTTCAATAAGTTCATCCATCTGATAACCGAATTCATTTTCTTCATCATCAATATTATAGAGTCTTCTTATTTTATTCCAATTAGCCATTTGGTTCAATTAATTTCTTATCGTTTTGTTTAAATTTTCACCCAACCTATACTACTTTGATCATTTTCTTTTAAAACCACTAACACCCATCTGTTTTGTGTTTTTATGACCGTTACAGTTTTGTTTTTTATGGTTCTTATCTGGTTTCCTGTTTTGAGCTCTCCGGTACAAGGATCTGTTTTCTGTTTATTATCTATAACAGGTTGAGTTCTTAGGACTCCCGAAATTATTCTCTGTTCGAATGTTTTACTAATTGTACTTATTTTGGTCTCAGAATAAAGTTCTATAGTTTTTTGGGTAATGGTATTATCACTATTAACAACCAACATCGACAACCTGTTTTTATAATAGCAGCCTATAGCATGGATCAGGGTATATATAGTATTTTTTTCTCCATGGTTCAGGTTAACCAGTGTTCCTGACCCATTCCATATTTCTACAAAACCCTTGTCTTTTTTTGCCAGTAATATGATTGTTGCGTAGGGGCTGAAATCCTGGTAGATCATATCCTTATGACCATCATTATTAAAGTCTACCAAATGTATGTTTTTGCCATTAGCAATAAGCTCGTCTGCATCAATACTTTTAGTAATAAATGTTGCGGTCTTTATTTTTGAAAAGCCTGTACTATCCATAAGAAATCTATGTTCTGACTCGTTTTGCAATAGTTTCAATTGTTTTTTTAAACTATTGTCTTGAGCACACACAGACAGGGTTAAAAACAGACACCATATTCCTGAAAAGAAAGCCTTATTTTTCATGTACTACTTTTTACATATCTTGTTCCATTATATTGTAATACTTTTGTTTCAGAGGTGATTTTACTTTCTTCATCACATTCTCCCTTTTCATCAATGTACGTCTTGCTTTGGGTGATTTTACTTTTTACAATAATATCAAAGTATCCATTGTTTTTTTCTTCAGACATTATAAATGTGTTTTTAACACTGCTGGATTCTCCGGTACATTGGGTATCCCATTCCCCACCATAATTTTCTACATCATAATGTAACACTTCTTTTAACGTTTCTCCTGATTTTATAAACAGAGAAATGGTCTTGTTACTGTATGGGTTTGGCTGAGACATGCTGTAATAAAAAACCCGTATCCCGAATGCTCTTGTATCTTGAGTAACGATATATGGGGCTGTGTCAATTGAAATTTCAGACAATATAATTGCATCAGAAACCCAACCATTCGTCTTAGCACTCTCAAAATATGTATGTGTTATTTTCTGAGTAGTATTATCCACCAATACAATATAACTATTAAGCTCAAAAAGGTGCTCATCGTCCTCTCCTGCAACTTCGGGAATCACAACAATGGTTTCATTAGGATTATGAGGTTGTACTTTAGAAACGACAAACTCTTCTTTAATTTTTTGCTTATCCAGATTTAATTGTTGAATCACACGATCAATAAGTATTTCTTCTTGAGAAACAGCTTTTATCTTACCATTAGCTTTTACCAGAAATGATGTTGTTTCAACTTTCTTTTCATCAATCCAGAATATGTTATTGATCGTTAATTTCTTTTCTTCAATTTTAGACTCAATTCTTGATTGCCCTTCGGCTATTTCATCATAAGAAACCACTTTAGAATCAATAAGTGCTCCATTCAAATCATAATTAATAAGTACGGATTCCATTTCGTTATCACCTTTAAGAATTGTTACTACTACAGAATAAAATCTTTTAGACAGTTCCAGTCTATAGCAATTCACCGCTCTATAGTGATAACCTTCTTTATTAAATTCGGGATATATTTTTTCTAATTTTAAAGCATTATCATCTACATTTCTATGATCATCTTCGTCTATAAAGCTATCAAAATTTGTCGCCTCTATTAGTGGAATTGATTTGATTTCAATTGCATTGATACACTCTTTAAAACCTTTAGGAGCTATCTCTTTGGGAGCATCGGTTGACGCTGTAACTGCATCCTGCGCTTTTATAACAGTTTCTTCTTTTTCTTGTGCCTTTTGAGCACAAGAGATGAATATCAGTAAAATTAGAATATATGGATTTTTCATTGTTACGAATTATTACGTTTTTAGGATAACCTGATTAGTAGATTTCACAGGTATTGAACTATTATTTATACGGTTTTAGCTCCATAACTAAGGTTTCGATTTTGTTGACTATTTCTTCTCTATTTTTACTTTCAAAAGTAAGTTGAGGTGCTAAAGTTTCCGGGACTTTTTCAACTATTTTTTTCTTAGGATTATACTTTTCACAAAGGTTAAAAACTTCTAGTATGTAGTTCCCTTTCAAATCTCCTTTTGGATACCAAATCAACTCCAGGCATCTATTAAGCTGAGTGTTAGAGATAGAAAGCAATGTTGAACTGGAAAACTCATCCATGTAATTATCTTCATTGATGTCTTGTTCATAGAACAAGTTCCAATTAATCTTCCACCCTGAAGTTATTCTTAACGCTTGTAATTTCATTTTCTATAGTTATTTTCTTCTCTTAAATAACATCAATAACCTTCTCTAATACATAATGTACTACTCCAACAACTGTAGCAATACCAATAAGAGACATAAACCTGATACATATTGCTTGTATGTTATTTTTTAATTTCTTTTTCAGGTAAAAAACGTCCAAAAGAATAAACAAAACCGCCATTACACTTCCGATCATTGCTCCTACATGAAGTAGTCCAAAATTGTAAAAAATATGAAACAGATACCAGAGCCCCTCAGAAGGCGCATTGTTAGGTCCTAAAAGAATTCGCATATATATGATCCCCAATAAAAGAGATACTGCTATCCATAATAAGTATGTCAAAACTTGTTTTAAGACTTTCATCATCTTACGTTGGGGTTATTCTTTATACAACAACTCTATAAGGTCATATTTTTATGCTAACCAGGAAGTACGGTCTTCCCTAAATTTGTTCGTATTTCTGAAACATAAAACAGTATTACATTTCGTTATTTCTCAAGAGCCCACAGTACATAACATTATCATCTACAGACCTTTAAAAACCACCTCTTCAAAAAGCATCCAATAAAACCTAAATATGTTCGATCTATTTTTACACTCAGTAAGTTAGCATAAAAAATAAACATACTCACATCGCTGCTTTATTAATCACTGCTTCCAATTCTAAAAAAGCTTTTTTCTGTGCTGGTGCCAGGATGGTTTCCTTTATTTTTTCTGCAATTATTTCAATGATATTTCTTCTTGCTTTAACACTTTTTCCAAAATAAGCATTCATAATCGAGTTTGGTATGACGTACTTTATTTGTATCGAATTCTCATGGGTAAAATAGATTTTTACTGCATGCATCGAACTCTTTTTAAGCACAATACACTGAGCCATTTGCCCATTCGCATCTGTTCTAACTTCCCATCGATCATATTCTTTGGTACATTCAAAAGAAGCAGCTGTTTTTAAAAAGTCTCCTAAGCTGTCTAACGAATTGTATTGCTGGTTAACGGTCATTGTTTTTTCCATCGGTACAAAATTTAATATCGTTCGTATATTCCTTAAAAAATTAATAATTCATTTCTATAAAATCTCCATTTAGCTTATAACTAAAGGTAAAATTAGTCCCTCCATTTTCTGGGGTGAATACTGTGACATATTCGGTTTTAGCTATATCTCCATTTTTTGGAAATTTTATATATGCCATTTTGAACGCTGGTTTTTCAATGTTTTTTTCTTCTTCCAATTTCTTTCTAGCCTGTTCGGCTAATTCTCCTAATTTAGAAAGACTTATTTTTTCATTTAACTGAAACATAAAATCTGCTGCTCTCGTTCCTTCCGGGACTTCTAGTGATATTTCTGAGTTCTGTGTCCAGCTTCCTCGCATTAAATTCCACTGTCCCATTTTTAAAGATTCGGGAGCTTTGGTTACGGTTACTCCAATAATATTTCCAATTGATTTATTATAGCTGATCATCAAATCAGTGAAGTAAACCTCATCTCCAAACTTGCTTTTTATTTCTTTTTCTATCACTTCAAATCCTGCTGCATTCGCTTCTTGTCTACTGGAGCTTCCTCCACAAGCTAGTAATGTAATTGCCATCCCTACTAATCCTATCTTTTTTAATCCATTCATCTGTACTGTGTTTTTAGTTATTATCGACACAGTAAAAGTATATGGTACTGGTAGGACAGAAAATAGGAAATCTATTTCTGAGGTTTTAGAATAAATAAGTGTAACACTTTAAAAAATATTCGCAATAGAGGAAAATTCAGCCCTTATTCCAATGTAGAAACGCGTTTAAGAAGTGTTCTTTTTTTCGGGAAGAAACTGGTATTTTTTTACCGTTTTTCAAATAAATAACACCTGATTTATCATACTTATCTATAAATTTTAAGTTGACCATATAGGATTGATGCGGTCGTGTAAAATTAGCCTTAGAAAGACGGTCTTCAAACTCCTTTAAGGTTTTTGAAACCATGTATTTTTTATTGTTACTGCAATAAAAAGTTGTATAACCCTTATCTGATTCACAAAATAATAATTCGTTTAAGTCTACCACCTGGAAACTATCCTGAAGCGACAGTATGATTGTAGAGGCTTCATTGTCCCATACTTCTTTGACCGTTTTTATCTGTTTTTTTTGTTCTGCTATCGGTAGGGCTGCCACCTTTTGTAATGCTACTTGCAACTCTTCCATATCTACCGGTTTTAACAGATAATCTACTGCTCCTATTTTTAAGGCTTGTAAGGCATGCTCTTCATAAGCTGTAATAAAGATTACTTTAAAATTTAGATTTTCTGTCTGTTTTAAAAAATCAAAACCGGTACCGTCGGTAAGATTTATGTCTAAAAAAATCAACTCCGGCTTACAAGCATTTGCTACTACAACCGCCTCTTTTACCGACTCGCATTCTCCTATTACTTCTGTTTCAGCATCTATCAATTGTAATAAATTCAGTAAGCCTTTTCTAATATATTCCTTATCTTCTACTATTATTGCTTTCATGATACGTTTTCCTGTAATTTATAGGGGATAATTAAAGTAACCCGGGTTCCTTGCTCGTTATATTTCTTTCTATCTTCCACAGTAACCGAGCTACTCATTTTAAAATCTTTTGATAATATTTTTAAGCGTTCAGAAGTGATTGTGGTCGATAATGATTTTTTAGTCCCCTGCGGCTTTTCTTTTTGAGCATCAACTCCAATCCCATTATCTGTAATGGTACAAATCAAATTTTCATTTGAATAGGACAAGTGAACATCAATTATTCTATCTTCTTTTTGATTTACAAATGCATGTTCTATCGCATTTTCTACGAATGGCTGAATCAGCATAGGGGGGATTTCAAACAGTGATGTATCAATAGCTTCTTCTACAATAACTGTATATATATAAGTTTTATCTTCTAAATTCTGAAGAGCTAAATAGTTTTTTATCGCAATTAATTCCTGAGAAAGTGATACTGTTTTGTCTCTAGAGTTTTCTAAAGTAATACGAAGCAATTTGGAAAACTTGGACAAATAAGCAACTGATTTCTTTTCTTCTTTATTTAGTATCATCCCTTGTAATACGGATAGTGAATTAAAAATAAAATGAGGAGTCATCTGTGAACGCAGCAATTTTTGTTCTATGATGATATTTTGAGTTTTAGATTTTTCATTTCTTAATTTTAAAAAGAAAATTGCTGCTCCTAATACTAATGTAGTGATTAAAAAAGCAATCACTCCTAATAATAGGTTTCGTTGTGACTTTTCTAAGCTATTAGTTGTCGTTTGAACTGTTTGTGTAAGTCTTAATTCTCTTTTCTCTGCAGATGCTAATTCATTTTTGTACTTATATTCATACTCTACTTCTGTAATCTTCTGAATATGCTCCCTATTAAGCAGACTGTCGTTCAATATTTTTAATTGTTGATTACTTATAAGGGCTTTTTTATGTTCTCCTAATTCATTGTTTATTAGAGAAAGTAATTCATAGGCATCACTCCGATGTTTTAAAAGTTTGTATTTATTAGCTAGTTGAGCTGCTTTTTCGGCATTAATCAATGCCAAATTGTATTTTTTCATATAGTAATACACGTATGCGATTCCTACATACGATTCTACTAATTCATATTGCTTTTGATTAACCGAGGTAATTTTATTCGCTTCTTGAAAATTGGCTAAAGCTTTGGAATAGTTTTTCATTCCCAAATACGAAAAACCTAAACCATTAAGACTCAATGCTAAATATTCATTATCTTCTATTGCTTTACTAAGGGTATTTGTTTCCTTAAAACAAGAGAGCGCCTTCGCAAATTTCTTTTTATCAAGATAGATCCCTCCCATATTATTTTTGATGGCAATAATATTTTTGTTATTGTGATTCGCCTGTTTAATCGCTAAAGCTTTTTTATAAAAATCTAGTGCCTTATCATAAAGTCGTTGTTGTCTGTAAATATTTCCAATATTATTTAACGATTGAAAAATACTAAGGGAATCTTTAGATGATTTAGCAAGATCTAATGATTTATGGTGATATTCTATTGCCTGTGAATAATCACCTTGATTAAGATACATCATAGCCATTGAGTTCCAACAACTAAGCATCCCATATTCATTGTTATTATTTGTATACGCTCTTAGGGCTTTTTTATAATTAGCTAAGGCTTTTTTATATTTTCCTATGTCTGAGTAGATATTGCCTATATTATATTGATAATTGGGTAAGTTCTTTTTTATGCCTAATTTCTGATCGATCGCCAACGCCTCTTCATAATATTGTAATGCAAGCTTCTTGTTTCCTTTATAGTTATATAAGACCCCTAAAGCATTTTTACACCCTGCAATTCCTTTTAGATCATCTATTGAAGTATACAACTCAATTGCTTTTTCATAATTATGTATGGACACTTTAAAATTAGCGCGTTCCATATAAGCAATCCCCTTCATATAGAAACTGCGAGCTTTTCCTTTTACGGATTTAATTTCATCGGCAAGTTTTCCGGCTTGTTCGGCATAGGCTAATGACTGAGAAAAATTGTTTCTATAAAGATAATACGCTAAATGATTGAGGATTTTTACACGAACTGTGTCTTTCCTGGTATACGTTTTTAGTTCTTTTTTTAGACTGTCTATCTTCTTATACTGAGATAAGCCAGTTGTAGAAAAAGATAAAAAACACAGTAAGCAAATAATAGGTGCATTTATTATTTTCATAAAATAAAGAACGGTTATTATACTTTCAAATCAAAAAAATAGGGAATTATTCTACTCTCCCTTACTCTCCAACCTTTTTTAAGAGAGAGAGGAACGAGATAAAATTGTTTGTAGTAAAGAATAGAATTGAACTACCATATTCTTGCTCTTATATTTCACGTATAAAAACTTCATTTTTCTGTAGAGCTTTTATCAGTGGCGGGAGCAGGACTAAAAACATGTAAAAAACCTGGGAAACTTCCATAAAAACACCTTGCAAGGCATGGAATTCTGAAAGACATATTAACTCCTGAACAAATAGCTACTATCCCCGTTCAATATATCTCACTGGAAACAAGAGAAAGAAAATAAATATGCCCTCTGTGAAATAAATACCATCGTAAAACAAGAAATAGAATTAATAAAACGTATTAATCAATCCTCTAGAATTAAGAAAATCAATGAAGCTTATTTCAAAATACAAACAACGATTATCCGATCACACTACTCAATCTAAACATCGGTAAATACATGGCAATAAGAATCACCCCGACAATAACTCCAACAAATAGGGTCAAGATCGGATTAAGCACATTAGAAATCACTTGAGATTGGTATTTTACCTGCTGATTATATTGTTCATTCAATTTCTGAAAAATAAACTCTGTTTGATTGGTCTCCTCGGCAACACGAACCATAGCAATCATTTTTTTATCAAAAATCGGACTTTTGGCAAACGAAGCACTTAATGCATCTCCTGCTAAAATCAATTGCTTTGTTTTATACAACCCTTGTTGAAGAGGATAAAAATTAATCATGTTTTTTACTAAGTCAATACTTTCTACCATGGGAACCTTTGCAGATGTTAACAAAGAAATTGCCTGAGTAAATTGTGCCATATAGATCTTTTGGAAATAATTTCCCAGGATGGGAATCTTCAATTGTACACTCCCTAATATTTTGCGATACCACTGTTTTTTGGAAACAAAAAATAATACTCCAATACAAACAACAATTGCTCCAAACAACAAAATCCCATGGATACTTATAAAATCAGAGAAATTAATAATTCCTTTTGTAACCCCTGGCAGATCCACATTGTTTTGTTTAAAAATATCTACAAACATTGGTACAACATAACGAAGCATAAAGGCAATAACTATCATAGCGGTGCACATTACAATAACTGGGTAAGTAAGTGCTGCAACGATCTCCCTTCTCAACTCGTTTTTACGTTTATAAAAATCGCTGAGTTCTAAAGTGATTTGCGCCAACTCCCCCGTTTGTTCTCCAATTCTTATAGCATAATATTCATAATCGGTAAAGTTTTTATTATGCTTAAGGATTTCAGAAAAAGGTGTTCCTGTAACCAGTTGAGAAAGCATAAACTTCATCAATTTCTGATCTTTTTCTTTTTTTTGAGTATCTGATAATAACTCCAGACCATTTCTAAGATCAATCCCTGATTTTAACAGTACACTTAGTTCTGCATACCATTGCTCTTTCTTTTTAGTATTAAATGCATTACCAAATAAAGTAATCTCTTGAGTCAATATCGATGAGAGATCAAAAGAGCTTTCTCTTCTATCTTTCTTTTTGGTATTTGAAATTTTTATCCCCATGCTTCAGAAATGTATTGTAGGATCATTATGTTTAAATACAAAAATGCGATGTAATTCTCTGGTATTATCAAAAGTTAATTTTATAGCGTCAATGCTTCCCGCATGTACAGCTTTTCCCTCAAAATAAAACTCTTTTTCTCTTATTGTTATTGGATAGGTATGAATTGGTGTGATAATACTATCAGTAAAGAATTGGTAGCTTCGCTCATCTATAGGAGAAAAAACTTCTAATGTATTTTCTATCGGGTTCCATTTTGCAGAAGTGAATTTATTAAAATCTATAGTTAATGCTGCTTCAAGCGATTGTATCTGTTCTTTATACTCATAATTTTCACCAATACTTCTCATATTATTTTGTACTACTGTTAATACCGAAAATGCTAATCCCGCCACTATTGCCGAGATAACAATAACTACCATAACCTCGGTAAGGGTAAAGGCATTTATTTTATAGTTCAGTTTCATCATTTTATAAACAGTTTTTTTCTATGTTCGATATTACTTTTAGTATAAGATAAAATAGCAATATCTCCTGTTGATGTAATTACAATCTCCCAGCCATCAAAATCTTCTGTATATGGTAGCTTTATTTTTTGATGAATAAAAAGGTATTCCAGCTCTTTCACTCTGTTTTCTATAGGGCTATGATCTTGTCGTATCTGATTATTAAAAATATTATTAAAACTTAAACTAGCTACCATAAATACAATAATGATCAATACAGAAGCCGTAAGGGCTTCTATTAAGGTGGCGGCTCTTATTTTTTTTAGTACAACCATTTTGCTATAGTATTTTTAGAATTTGCAAAAGGGAGTCCAGCATAATCTACCACTGGATTTATTAAGATTTTACCATTATAAATATGATTGAGGTATACAGAACCAGACTGGCGAGTTATATATTGACGAGAATACAAAGCCCCCTGTACTTCTCCTTGAAAATCTATATTTCCCTGACAATAGACTTCTCCTATAACACCTACATTAGCTGCTATCTTCAGGTTTGGCTTAAGACGTCTTTTTTCTTTTTTATCCTTACTTTTATTCAAATACACAACCACACCTTCTATAATTGTTCCTTCTTCAATTATAAAATCTGGTTTATCATTTTGTTGTTGGTTATTCTGTGGGATACTATAAGCAATATTTTGATCCAAAAGTATCATCGCAGAAGGATAAGACAGGTGACACCTCTTCCCTATTTTAATCTTTTTAGTAGCAACCCCTTGAAAACGACCGTTTACTCCATTTTTTATAATGATTTCGGGAGCGATTAAAACTACATCTGTTAATTCTGTTTGAGGACCAACAACAATTTTTGTCTTCGATTGAATGACTATATTTCCTGTTATCTTTTCGTCTTCCAGAAATACCGGGTTTGTATCATAGATAACATAAACAGGATCATGAAATGAATTTTTAAGTTCTCTTTGCTTTGCTATTGGCTCCCCCGTATCAATCAGTATTCCTTGTGCAAGTCCTTCTAAATATGTTAGCCATTCTGGTTTTAATTCTGGGAGTACTGTTTTACTTTCTATCACACGACCATAATGTAGCGCACTACCTTGATAATAATTACCTGAAATATTCCCTGCCTTAATCCCCAGTTTAGGAAGATAACTGTTTCCTTCTAACCGAGTACTACCAACAACAACCAAAGGTGAATTTGCATCTTCTAAATACAAATTTGGCGTTGTTTCTGATATTTTTACTCCTGTAAAAGCTACTCTTGACACTTTTCTATCATGCACACTAATTTCTGTATATTGTTTTAACCAAGCTCCATGATAACCCGATATCTCTTTTATTGTTACAAGATTCTGTACAGAAACAATTGTATCGCCTGTTACAACGTCATTATTCAAAGATTCAAATATCCTTGTATTGGATTGTTCAAAAGCTTGCACTAACTCTTTAGATTTGATCCTGAAAAAAGAATGAACATGCGTAAGCAATAAAAAAGCACCTAACAATAATGCCACTAATACCGAAATGAGTATGGCAAATTGCATAGCCTGTGCTTTTATTTTTGAAAAAAACCTCAATGCACTATTTTAAATTCTTTAATTTTCCCTTTGTAACGCATTCTGACTGAACTCGAAAAAGCTTTCTGCAATGTCACCTCAGAAACGGTTTGTTTTAATTTTATCAGCTGATCATTACCATTGATCTCTATCAAATAAATCGCATTAGCATTGCCCTGACCAGACACGACCCCTTTATATTTGATTATAGGCCAAATCAAAGAATCCTTTTTCTCTATCTTTTTTGATTTGCTTACTTTCTTTTCTGGTCTGTAAAGGGTACCTAAAAAAGGGTCTCTCTCTACAGCATCCAAAATAAATTTTTCTTGCTCTTTGACTTCTATTGGAGCTACTGATATATCCTCTGCTTCTACAATTGCTGAGGCTTCATCCGAAAATGCTCCTACTATCTGAAAAATAATAGCTCCCCAGATAAAGGCTACCAGTGGCAACAAAACATATAATCCTTTTTTACCTTTTAGCATGATCCCTTAATTTATTGTAAAACGTAATACATCACTAGATTCACTTTGATTACCAGCTTGATCAAATGCTTTTAAAAACCAATAATAGGTTGCACCTGTTTCAAGGTCAATATCTGAAGGTGATGTCACCTTGGTTTTGGTCGCAAGCTGTGTTAACTGTTGATCTTTATAAATATAAATACTATCAAATTCTACAGTTCCTTCTACAGCTTCTCTTGTCCAATTAAAAGTTACTGTAGCTACTGATTGTGATGCATCATTAACTGGAGCAGTTGCCACAGGTTTCTTAGGGTTTTTACTATCTACAGTCAATGTTCTTGTGGTATAGAGCGTACTTTGGGTATTATTTTCTGCACGTACCTGCCACTTGGTTATTCCTTCTGGAAAAGTGATTAGCAATGAAGTACCTGTAGTAGTTTTATCACTGATAATCTCATCACTTCCGTTTAATAGCTGCACTCTATAAAGTGTAGCAGCAGTTACTGCTTGCCATTTCAAATTTGTTTCTGTGGTATTTATGATCTCATTGTTTTGCGGAGTTGTTAATAATACCTCTCGAGCAGAAAAATCTTCATTTTCAAATACTGTAAAACTTGCTGTAGTGTATGGAGTATTAGACCCTGAATTCTGTGCTCTCACTCTCCATTGATATCCATTCTTAACCAAAGTAGTATTAAAATTTGTAGTAGTTACGGTAGTATCCACAATAACCTGAGAAGCATTCTCAAAATTAGGTTGTGCTAATTGCAATCGATATTCTGTCGCCTGATCTACAGCTTCCCAACTAAATGTCACCGAGGTATTTGTTACCGACACTCCTTCAGACGGGGCAATCAGGACTGTTTTTACTTCTGTTAAATTCTCTTCAAAAAGCACCTCTTCGCAACCAATACACATTGCAAATAGCGCTATTAGATATATCTTGTTTTTTTTCATCTCTAAAGTTTAAAATAATTCATTTTCCCTTTTGCTTTTTCTGCATCTTGATAAGTATTTTTTGAACAGGAAGCTTTTTCATCAATAATACCTACCATATTTATTTGTTTTTTATCATTTTCTCCCCAGCAGAAAAAAGATAATTCGTAGGCAAAAATTGTAGCTTCTGCAAAATCAATTGTTTTGTAAAGCTTCCCTTCTTTAACCAGAGATATTTGATATTGTTTATAAGAATGATTACTCAAAAAAATAGCTTCTGCATTATTGATTTCCTGTATAAGAGCTTTCGGCAATGCCAAAGACACAGAAGTAACAATAGCCGCTTCTTTATGACTTTTCAGATACGTAAAAGTTTGTGTATTATAGTCCTGTTGCAACTCTGCAATAGTTCCAACGCGATCTAATATCTCTAGGGTTAAAAACTGGGGTTTACTCTCTAAAGAATCTACATATTTGATTTCTTGTGAATTATTCCTATCCGCCTTTAAATAGGTATTAAAAGTAGTTTTATTAAAATCTACAGAAGTGCTATTTGCCCTTATCAGTTTTTTGTATTCTGGTATGGTCGAAATCTGAAATCCTGAGCTATACACACCTTCTTTATGCAATCCTATTACTCCTAACGCAACTGGGTTTTTGCTAGCTGTATGCATTACCTCCTTATTAATTTTAACACTATGACATCCAATACAACAAAACGTCAAAATTATTGCAAAACAGTATATTTTATAATTCATGATATTGTTCTTCTTCTATTTATATTATTAATTGAGGCGTTGTAACAATACCCTGCATTGCAGATATGTTACCCCAGTCCTAAAATTTTTCTTTTTTTCAAAATGTACCTGAACAATATTTCCAAAACTATATTGTTGTTCTAGTGCATATATTACTTCTATCAATGCCTTATAATCGCCTTGCAAAATAAAATCATAGGTAGTAATCTCTTCTTTTGTTACTTCATCATCATAGATATGTGGCTCTTCAAAAGCAATAACCTTAATTTCTGACATATTAGATAAAGAGTTCAACGTTTTCAATAAGTTATGCTGTAAAGAGCTTCCTTTGAGATTGTTTTTTCTCAAAATCGCTTCTAACTGCTGTTCCTTTTTTTTTAATGCAGCTAACTGTATAGGTGCTGCCAAGTACTTTTCTTTTTCATATTCTAATTTGGAAACTTCAGAATGTATAGCAAATGTTTTGGCAATACTAAAACGATACGCTACAAACAGTATGCACAACAAAACAGCTATCAATACTATATTTTTAGTTTTTTGTTTCATCCGACTTAATCTTTAATGTTAATTCAAAATCAGATATATTTTGTTTATCTAAACCATATTGTACTATCGTAACAGCATCTACAAATGATAATCCTTCTATCGCTCTTAACCAGATTGTAAAATCTGATTTATCTATTGATTTACCTGAAACAGAAACTATTTTATCCTTAAATTCTATAACCTTATCTTTTCTAATAGGTTTTGTTAAAGGTTGATATGCAAGGGATGTTAACACTATAGTGGAAGGCTGTACTTGCACAATTTTATTAATATAATTGGAGCTTCTGGAAAAACCTGTAGTCAAAACACTTTGTACCAATGCTTCCATGATCTTTACTTCAGATTGTTTCTTAGTAATTTGATCTTTTTGAGTTGTATAAACCTGAAGTTCTTCCTGCAATCCTTGCCATTTTTTATAATTCGAATTGAACACAAAAAAATTAACCAGTAATACTATCAAAAGAAACCCTATACCTCCTTGTAATGTATTTTTAAAAACCCGAGATTCTACATAGTGTTTATATAATTCCTGATTTTTAATTCCCAGATTCCCCGAAACTTTATTATTACTCATCACAGCATCCAAAGCTATTGCTAATGGCAAAGAATGTGTTGATGCAAAAACAAGCCCTTCAATACTATATTGCTCTTCGGTATTTTTTTGGTTGGTTACTATTGAAACTACTTCACTATTACTATAGTGTACTTCTCCCCTATGGGTTTTTAAACGCTCGCCATTACCGTACTCTGATAACACTGCCATTTTTAATGCCCCCAAAGAAATAGAAGTAACTTTGAATCCTTCATTTTGAAATTCTTCAATAAGTGTATCTATATATCTTTTTCTACATACTGCAATAAATGATTTTTCTGTTGTTCGCAGTACCTGATAGTAAAAATCATTGAGGTTAAGGTTAGGGAAAGCTTCTGCAACTATCTCTGCATCGGTTCCTGTATGAGCTACTTCTTTAGATAATATTTTATCATCGGTAATAACCAGACTTAATTCGCTGTTTTTTAGAAATTTATACAACTTATTATAATGTCGTACTGTAAAAGTTTGAGTTATATCTAACTCTCCTTTTTTTTGCATGAGTTCGAGCCCCAAAAGTATAAGTTCTCCATTATTATCTGAATGTTCTACGGTGACTAATATTTTGCCAAAGGGGTTGTATGCCGATAAAAAATCCTTCATTAATAAAATACTGTAGGTTTGATAATTACGTTCAGTTTTTTCTTAGAATCTTCTCTTTTTCGCTTACTAAATAGCCATTTTAAAATAGGGATACGAGACAATAGTGGCACTCCTGATCCCGAATCATTTTTTACTTTTTGTTCTATTCCTCCGAGAATTGCCACATCATTAGCTCGCATTCTCATAATCGATGAGAACTTGCGACTATTAATATCTGGGGGAGCATTTTCAGCTATACGTTTTCCACTAAAACTAGATTGAATCACCTGTATATCAAGAGTAATCTGTCCATCACCCGATACAAATGGTTTAAATTCTAACGCTAATTCAGCATCTATTGGAAGATAGTTTACGACTTCTGAAGTCTGCGGAATCTGTGATCCAAAAAAGTTTTGGTTCGTTACTGCATAATAGGTAGTTTGCCCACTTGATAAGTATGCTTTATGTCCATTTAAAGTACTCAACTTTGGGGTGGATAATATTTTCACATTACCATTGCTTTCCATTGCTTTGATATCCATATAAAAATTAGGCACCACATTTCCTAAGTTTAAAGACCCAAAACCATCGAACCCTCCTATTACTCTATTTATTGTTGAGGCTCCCAAGGTAATATTGGCATTAGGAAAAATTGTTCCTTCTGTAGTGACAGGTTCTTTACCTATACCAAATTCTACTCCTGCTTCTAAAGTAGCAGAGCGGTTGACCTCTAAAATCATTACTTCAATTAATATTAATGGAATCGGTTTATCTATATACTTTATAAATTTCTTAAATTTCTCTACCTGGGTACCAGAACCACTAACAATAAAACTATTGAGTTCCGCATCTATTTTTATATCTAATCCTGTAGTGACAGTTATCGGAAAAATTTCTGAAATCGAACTTACCTGCATCTCATTAGAAGAAGATGATTTTCTATTTCTAAAAGAGGAACTTCGTTGATTTCTATTAATCCCTGTACTCGATCCCCCAGATATATAATTAACACCTCCTGTGGGAAAATTAGAAGCGCCATCCCCAGAACCAGAGTAATTTGCATCTCCTAACATCACTATAGAACGATGCATCATTTGCACCATTTCAATTTTTTTGAGAGACAATTGATCCTCTGTCCCAAAATAATAAACGTTACCTTCTCTCTTAAAAGTAAATGTCTTTGATGTCGTTGCTAGATTGTTCTGTATATTTTGCTGCCCATTATAAGTATTAGATTTCTCTTGATTAGACGCATCTATTTGCCCTGAAACTATATTGCTTTCAAAAATTTTTGACAATAATTCATCAAAAGAAATCGATTCAGCTTTTACTGTAACGTTACCTGCATTTTCTAATGGGGAAGCAATAAAAACATCAAGTTTTAAATCTTCAGACAGGGTATAAATTACATTAGACACTGGTGTGTTTTTTAAATCTACAGACACCCTTTTTGCTAACGTATCTATCACTTTATACGAAAAATTAGATCGACGTAAGCGATAACTTGCTGGTTTACTTCCTGACTTTCCTGCTTGTTCAAAAGAGGTAAACTCATAAAACCCGTCTTTTGTTTTATTATAGTCCAGATCATTAGCCTCTGCCATTTTTTTCATGGCAACATCAAAAGAGACATTCTTGATAAAGAAATTTAAGTTTTTATCGTTGAGCTCAGGAGTGAACAATAAATTCTTACCAGAAACTTCTGTTATTTTTCTAAAAACCTTAGATAAAGGATCATTATTTAAATCAATGGATAGTTCGGTACTAAGAACATCATACGCTACCAATATTTTTTTTTCTGTAGGAGCAACCACAGGCAACACATACTTTTTTATTGATAATATATTTCCTGTAAAAGCAATATCTAATTGATATTCTTTTACCAAAAACATTAATAAATCCTGAACAGTAACATCGTTAAATCCATTTATAATCGGGATGTTATTTAATTCATTTGACAAATTAATATTAATCTTATGTACCTGGGATACTGCTCGTAAAAAATTGAGTAATGAAGTGTTTGATATATTTACATTTACCTTTTCTGTTAAGCCAGGGATATCTACATTAAGAAGCTCCAACTTGTTTTCTATGTTAGAAATCCTACTATTATTTCCCCCCTGATTCTGAAAATCTACTTGTGCAGAAACCTGTACCCCCACAGTAAGAGCGAAAATTAGTATTAGCTGTTTTATTTTCATCTTTGTTCTTTTATTCCTTTTTAATTCTCTGATATGATGCATTATCGCCCCCTAATCAATAATATTTAATTATTTGTCAGCAAAGCATATACTTCTTCTACCGAAGTTTCTCCATCGAGAACCATCCTTATCGCGTTATGTCGTAATGTGTTTATTTTTTTCTTTTCTATATAGGTGTCTATCTGCAATTCATTATGTCGAATAGCTACCTCTAATTCTTTAGTTATAGGTAGTATTTCGTAGATCGCTTTACGCCCCATATATCCGGTATGATAACAATGATTGCACCCTACAGCTATATAATGCTGTTCCATTTTTTCAGGGATTTCAAAACCTTGAGGAAAATCTCTTGTTTCTGCTTTCTTTTTTGTTTTACAATGTGGGCAAAGTTTTCTCACTAAACGTTGGGCAATACTCATAGCTATCGTATTAGCCAGTAAAAAAGCAGGCACTTTCATATCGATTAATCTAGAAATAGTTGCCCATGCAGAATTGGTATGTATCGTAGAAAGTACTAAGTGTCCTGTTAATGCTGCTTTTATAGCCATCCCTGCGGTACGATCATCTCTGATCTCACCAACCATAATAATATCTGGGTCCTGACGTAAAAATGCGCGTAATGCAGCTGGGAAATCGAACTCAATATCTTCTCTAAGCTGTACTTGGTTGATTCCTTGAAGTGTGTATTCGATAGGGTCTTCGATCGTGAGAATATTAGTTGTTTCTTTATTTAGCTCTTTTAAAGAGGCATAAAGGGTCGTCGTTTTACCTGATCCTGTAGGTCCGGAAATCAGAATAATCCCTTGCGGTTTTTTTATTGCTTCACGATATTCCTCTATTTCTTCTTTTGTAAAACCTAAATCGTTTAATGATACTTCCTGGGTATTACGATTAAGTAATCTGAGTACAATTTTTTCTCCATACAAAGTAGGCATGGTAGACACTCTGATATCAAACTCATCTGTACCTTCTTTAAATGTTATTCTCCCATCTTGTGCTAATCGTTTTTGTGAAATATCAAGACCTGATTGTATTTTGATTTGGTTAACCAACTGAGGATATTCTGTATTAGAGATCGTATATTGTTCTTTTAGTTTACCATCTAATCTAAAGCGAACTCTACACAACTTCTCATAAGGTTCCATATGGATATCACTACTTCCAAAATCCTTAGCTGTAGCAATTAGTTTCTGTAAAAACTGATCTTGGTATTCCAATTTTTCAGTAGAAGAAACAGAAGTTTTTCTATAATTAAAGGTTAAATAGGACTGTATATCTTCTGTAGTCTCAGATATAATATCAACAGAACAATCTAAAATGATAGTTAGTTCCTTTTGTAAATCTTTTACATCTTGATGATCTGTTTTTAACGTAAGTCTCCCTTCTTCTTTAGCAACAGGAACTATCCTGTAATGAAAAGCTTGATTGGATGTAATCAATTGTTTTAACTCTACAGGTATTTCATATGTTTTTACACTACTCATATCAGATATAAAGTTAACATGTTAGTATTCCAATATGTTATACATATTACGCCTAGAAACACTGACATATATCCTGCAAGTGGTATCGTATTGTGTTTTGCTCTTTTCTTTACTACAAACCATGTTACAACTGAAAAAAGTAAGGAGAACACCAATAGAATTATAAACGTAATTGTTGGAAAACTCACTCCCAGAACGAGAAAAAACAAAAGATCTCCCAATCCAAATACTTCTTCAAAAAAAGGTCGCTGTATTCTTATCAAATTATATACATATAATGTCCCTATAATAACAATAAGAACTCCCAGGTTGATCAATACTGCATACAGAAAATTAATATGATTTACATTTTGAAAATGTAAAACACCTAGTAAACCAATCAAAACGAAAAAGACAAAGCCGTAGACTTTTCTATCTTTAAAATCCTGATAGGCAATTACTCCCAGAACACCTATGATTATTACTTTTATTAGAAACATTAGTCCTTTATTATTTGTTTTGGATTACCTTCTTCATTGATCTCCCACACATTAAATACGCCGTCCCCATCAAAATCGACTACCGCAGTTGCTCTAGCCTTAAAATTAGATACGGTAGCTTCTAATACTTCATAGTTATAATTAGCTGTTCCACCAGAATTTACAGTCTTTGGAGCCTCGTAATTAAGCTCTGTAAAGTCCATAGAATATTTAGAATTAAGGTAACGATATTGGGCCTGCATATTACTGATTGTTTTCAGCTGTATTTTTGCTTCTTGCGCTTTGGTTTGCGCGATCAAAGGCAAAAAATTAGGCAATGCTATTAACAGCAATATTCCTATAATTGCCAGTACCAAAAGCATCTCCTGTAAATTGAAGCCGTTTATTTTAATGAATAAGACTTTTCTCATTTGTTTTTATTAGTATTTTATTCAATAGTGATAAGAACTTCTAATATTATCTTTTGATATTAAACAAGTCCTGAAATTTCATTTTTGGTTTGTAATGAAGTTGTCGTATACTCGATTGGCAATAATATTTGTCTTTACAATTCCTTTTTTACTAAATAAATTTTATTGGATTTTTTTCATTAATCAATGTTGTTATTACATCTAAATTCATGACATAAGGTTTTAATTTTATAGTAAAAAAAACAGAAATAAAAAGCAGTATCTAGCGGAGTAAATGATATGATAAAAGTTATACTCGTATAATAAATATTGATTACGGTAAATGATATTATATTCTTATTTTGCTCGCCTTTAAATTATCTTTTTCTTTATTTAATTAGTTGATAAAAAGTGGATTTTATTTATAAAACATGTACCGTAAAGTTTGTTTTGAAATGTTCAATGATTTGAAAAAAGCAGATTCAAAACATCCCTATTTTGAACCTGCCTTATTACTCCTTCTACTTAGTTCATTGTCTCCTAAATATTAATGATTTACATATGGAACTTCTGTAAAACCGGTCATTTCACCTCTAATAGTCAGAAGGCTCTGAAAAAGATCTAATACTTTTTATTAATACCATTTGAAGAATCCTCCTATTTTTGCTCCTGCTCTTTCAAGAAAATTTCTTGGTTTAAATGTTTTACTAACTCCATATGGACCTAGTCCTTGTCTAAATTCGGCTGTTGTAATGTCAATATGACCTGTTTCATTTAATGAACGATCCAGTGCATTGTTTGAAATATTACCTTGGCTTAAATTATTAAAATCCCTTACGTGTCCAAAAGGTTTTTGTGTATTAGTACCACTTAAAAAAACATTGGAGAGTCCTCCAGCTTTAGTCGTGTATCCAACATTCTCTGTAAAGCCAACAGCATTGATGGTTTTTGATGATTGATCAGCCAAAGATTGACCAAATTCATCCAAAACACTGGTTCCTGTTGAACAATCTGCACTATGGCAAATTCCAAAATTTAGGTTTATTTCATCTATTTTTGCTGTTCCGAGATAAGTACCTAACTCCTCCGTAAAAGATTGCTTCTCTATAAACATTCGGGCATTTCCAGTTCTTACTCCTATTTTTGATGTAACTCCTTTATAGCCGTGAGCCATGATAGTTACATTTCCATCAAACCCAACTTTAGAAAGGTCTGGTAACTCTTCTAAAGTTTTACCGAATATATCCTCATAGGTAACCACAATTCCTGTTTTACTGAGTTCCCTTGCTGGAAGTTCATCTTCAATATGATCTAAAATATACAATGGATTTTTCCCATTCCTATCCACAAAATTGACAGGGTTATTATTGGCATAAGTATATGGAGAATAATTTATATGTTTTGGATCCGGTTGTAAAAATATTCTTCTTATCGGATCATATTGACGTGCCTTAAAATTGTATGTTCCTACTTCATGATCATATTCTTGCCCAGTATATAGATAAGTTCCCAAAGGTTGATTAACATCTTCCTGATATGAATATGCAATTTTTCCGTAAGGATTATAAACATACTTCTCTTTTGTTGTATTATCACTTGCATCAATTACATAGCGCAAACTACTTTGGTAATCCCTAATAAAATAATAGGTCTTCCCATTATGGATCATTGCGATGGGTGCGTATTCTTCTCCATAAATATATACTTTGCTCCATTCAGTAGGGCTAGATATATCTGCTTGTCTATTACTATAGGATTCATATAATGGTAGAGATCTTGTCCCCCAAGTATAAGATAGGATCTCTTTTTGTCCTTCTGCACCTGTTTTGACCTTTTGAACTCTTCGATTATTAGCATCATAAGTAAAAGATATGGCCTCCTGTGTTCCTTGCTGATTTATACTTATAACTTTACGAGTTAACTTATCATATGTTAAGCGAGTATTATTACTAAATGGCGTATTCCCAATTTTGGTATATAGTCCTATTGCATTCGCTTCTTCAGAAGCACTCCTTAATTTATTACTCCCTTCTTGGTAATTATAATTGACATTCTGACTTACATCTAAAGAATTGGTGTACTCCTGTAAATTTCCGTTAACATCATACGTATAGCTATGATCAGAAATGACACCTGATTGATTTTTATCTACTTTAGTTAGCTGATATCGATTATCATAAGTATACTTCCATTCGGTTCTTTGCTGTAACTCATTAATTTCTTCTTTCTCTACAACTAAACCTTTGTAATAATCAGTATTATTTTTTGTATAGTTAAGTTTTTCCTTAAATAATACTTTATTAGCCACCGTAACATTTTGTTCTTTCTGGTTTTCTTGCAAAGTATATTGTATCCTATTGGCAATAGTTTCATTATTAAAGTTCTTTTGTATCACTTTGCCATTTATACCATATCCATATTTTGCATATATAAACTGATCTGTAACACTGCCTATTCCATATAATCTGCCATTCAGATCATATGTATATGCTACTTCTGTTCCATTAGGGTAAGTAATGTTCTTAATCTTCCCATTAGAATAGTATTGGTATTTCACCGAATTTGAATCCCCCTGGTTCACTTGCGTGGTTTTCTCAACAACCTGTCCTCTCGGATTATATGTAAATTTGGTGGTTACAGAAGTACCATTACTAAGAGACGTTTGTTCGGCAACTCTTCCTTTTGTATTTATATTGGTAGTATTTTGATCTGCTTGATCATAGACCCAAGTTTTTACTGGGGTAGTTACAATATCACTAAGCCAAACCGGTAAATTGGCTAACAGCACCATTTTTTCTGCATTAAATACTCCTGACACTATGGCTATTCCAGATTCTATTGGTCTATCTTGAGTATCATACTTAAAATAACGCCAAGAGATATCTGTACCTTGGGCAGAGAAATCTTCTGTTGAAATAAATACAGGAAGCCCCTTCTTATTTTTAACCGTATAACTTGACCCTTCGTCTATACTATACATTAAACTCTGATCTCCTAACAAATCCAATGTTTCTAAACTATTGGTATATTTTGTTTTATCATTATTCTGAAAAGATAAAGGCAATCTAGAAGATATCTTATGACCATTTGTTTTATAACTATAGGTCTGCTCACTCACAGAATTTCCATCTTTAGAAGCAATTAACCTTCCAAAAGTGTCATGTACTACCGATTTGTCATTATCTCGTTTTCTGGTAGTAGTTGTAGCAAATTTCAACTCATTCGATGTAGAAATTCCTAACTCAGTCTCCAATTCTCTTCCTATAGCATCTTGGTAAAATGTTCTGGTTTTATTAAGATCTACATCCGTAATTCCAGTATGATGTACAGAAACAACACGCTGTAGAGCGTCTTTACTATACACTGTTTTATCAAACATTTTATAATGATCTTTGATTTCTGATGTATCATACGTAGAAGTTCCTTCTTTTCTCGTTTTATAAAATGAAAATAAGTTACCTGTTAGTCTGTTACCATCATAATTTGCAAAATTAGAATCATAAGATAGGCTATATTGCTGTTCACTATAGTTGTCTAACGCAGGCTTGGTTTGTAGAATAGGATTACCCCAGCCGTTATATATCGTACCTGAAACAATTTTACCGGTAATTTTGTTATCGTAATCATTATAAAAATATTGATGTTGTATACTTCTAGCAAGTCCATCCAGATACCTCATAGATAATATGGGTGATCCTCCTGCAAATAACTTACGAACACTACCTGTGACAACAATATCCCCAGAATCCAATCCGTTTACATTCAACTGTTTGATTAACTCCCCATCTGCATAAACATGTAAAACCTCTCTTATTTTAGTAATTAAAAAGTGCTTCCTTTTACCAATCTTTACCTGAGTGCTCTCCCCTGTAAAGATATTATCAATATTTAAAGCTGGACCATCTCGTTCTAATCTTAAAGATTCAGAAGAAACTCCAAAATCTGACTCAGCGATAAACGAAATTCCGTATCCAAAACCATATTCCTCATTTAATGTGGACTTAGATATAGATATTCCATTAGGCAAATCTCCTTTATAAACACTTTTTCCTTGAAAACCAACACGAAGATTATTATTAGGTTTATCTGGATTATATACTCCATCTATTTGTAAACCTCTACCATAAAAATGGTGAGAATACCCTATTGCTCTACCTTGATCTTCCAATGAAACAAAATGTCGCTGAGCATCATCAAAAAGATGTTTTATAGTATTACCATTATTATTTATCGAAGCACTTATCATACCGTTATCATCCCTAACAGTAACAGCTGTTTTTACAGAGACAGGACGTATTAACAAATCGTCTATTAACAAATCTCCTACTCCTTCTATTTGTACTTCTGAAGCTCCTATCTCAATAAATGCTTCTATGTATTTCCATTCTTGATCAGCCGAAAATGATTTCGTATTAGTGTTGCCAACTTTAAAAAATGTCGGAATGTTGGTTTGTCCTGATTTTATCCAGGCTGATAATATATTTCTCTTGTTATTATCCAGGACAACTCCAGGTAATATTCCTTTTTTTCCATTTAATTTAATACTATAATCCCCGGTATGACTCTCTTGATTAAGCTGCCCTCCTAATAGAGATGCTCCTTCTTCAAAACCATAATACTTTACTCCTCCTTCATTTATATCTTTTATATTGATTCCTTTATAAGTAACCATTGGCTTTTTATGGTTAGGATCTAATACCGTGCTATATGAATTATCTTCGGTATCAGATACTACAATAGGAATCCCTGTTTCTGAATCTCTGGACATGATAGTATTGGTCCTAACCCACTTGTGTTGATAAGAACCATACCCTTGTAATTGCTCTGGTAATCCTTGAATATAATCTACTGCCACTTTATGTCTCTCAAGTAAACTTGTTAAATGCGCTTTATGCTCTAAAACTTTACTATTCAATAAATTAACATTCAATGAAGAAGTAAGCTCTGGGAGATTAGCGATAGCAATATTCAATCGCTCTAATGTCTCTAAGTACTCATCATGTATTCTTTTTACCTGAAGAGATGTTACATCATTAACAGCAGCAGTATGTTTATCAGTATCAAGCGATATTAAACGATAATTTTTTATGGTTTCATGGCTTTTGACCAACAAGGTTTCGATCTGTTCATGAAAATCATGATATAAAGCTGTCTCATCATTTAATGCCGTCTCAATAGTTGTTATTTTACCTGTTAGTTCATTACTCTGATCCAACAAATCAGTCACACTAGTACGTTTAGAGCTAATCTCATTTCTTTTTTGTTGGATATTCTGATATAACTGACGTATTGCAGAACGATATCCAGAAATATCATCTTTTAGAGAAGCGATCTTTTTATTATCAGAAATAGCTTTAAACCCTAAACTTAGACCAACTAAGAAACCATTCAAAAATGTATTATAGCTATCAATATTATCTTGAGCCTCCTTAATTTTAGCATACTCGCCTTGTATAGAAGTATTAAAACCATCAATATCTGTATATAACCCTTTAATCTCTTCGTGGAGGTTCTTTACAGCATTTTTATCATCTGCAATCCTTAACTTAAACTCTTCAATATCTCTACTGAGAACGTGCATTTCAGTGTTTAGCCCATGGATTTCACTTTTTAAATCATCTTCTTTTCTTAATATAAGCTCTATTGCCTTATGAGCATCGAAATACCCTTTAGAAATAGACGTTATTTTCTCTTCATAAGCAATCTCATCCCGATCTTGTCCTATTAAATCTGCTTCTATTTTACTTATTATATCCGCCGAATTCATATAATCATTAATAGGGTATGCTTCACTTGCTTTATAAAAATGTTTCGGTGCAAAAACATTTTTACCTCTAACCATAAACTGATCATACGTTATAACATCTACATTAGTGACTGTTTCTTGTTGGGTTCCTTTTTTAATTGATTCTAGTGTTATAAAAGGTTTCCCTAATCTGTTTTGGTTTCTTAAGCTATCGTAATGCTCGTCTGCATAAACATACCTGGTACTATGCACTTCTTGTAAGCCATCGGTAGAAGTTCCTTCTATACTTTTATCTCGAAGGACTAAATTCCCTGATGAGTTAAATTCATAATTACGATTAGTTTTATAAGCAACTCCATCTATCACCTTGATCTTTTGAACAGGGCGTACTGTATACGTTTTCGTTTCTTGCAACGTATTCCCATTTGTGATTTGATGCATCAAATCATGCTCCCAAACCTTATAATAAGTAAAATCTTGAGATACTACTTTTTGATCTGTATTATATATCAAAGAGGCATAAGGGTGACCATCTAATACAGTAATACCGCCTTTATTGAAAGACACATTATCTCCATCATAACTGCTCTGGTATGTTATCAGATCCTGATCGGAAAACGATGCTAATGTATGATTAGCAACATGCCCTGTCGCTTTAGCTTGTTTTCCAAAAGAATTATACCTGTTATAGTAGTAATACTCGGTATATCCTCCATCTGTATTATTTAGGGGAATCTCTTCATTAATACCATAATCTATACTGCTCGGAATATCTGTAACCTTACCATAAAGCGCTACTTTAGATACCGAATTATAAGCAACACCTGCTTTATCATACTTGTAATAATGATGACCTAATGTTTCATTACCTTGTTGTATACTAACTCTAGTTACCGGGTAATCATATAATTCAGTATCAAAAGAATCTCCTGTTACTTTATGTAAGGTCACTTGGGTTGCTTCTTTATATGCAGGGCGTTTGTTTCTACTTCTTTCTTCTGCTGTAGCTTCTATAACAGGACGAAACTGTTCTAAATATTCATTTTTTTGTATAAATCCATTAGGATTTGCTGGTCCATAACTGACATAAGCACCTGGACCAACTGTAGAAGATATTGAATCCTGATGAATGATCTTATTTGTAATAGATAATTTTTTTGATTCATAAACTTTTCCATTACGTAAGAGTTTGATATGATTTTCTAGTCCAGATGGTGTCTTAAGAGTATAAGGTATAAAATTATCTACAATACTATTAGACCTATTAACCAATCTATTATTCGAATTCAATGTAAACTCATCATTTGTTACTTGTAACCAGCTACCACTGGGTTGCCTATGAAACAGCTTCCCGTTTACAGATATATAGTTATTCGCAATAGAGGTACTTTTATGACTAGTACCGATAATATCTTTAACTATTTCATTGGCTACAGGCTCCATTAGACCACTTACTGTACCTGCTACGTTTGCAGCATTATTAATGGTTTCCAATGTTTCCCCTACTTCTGCTACTTCTCCTAGAACTGGGATGGCTAATGAAACGACCTGGACAATAATATTAAGGACCTCTACAGACACATTAATCGCAGAATCGATAAACTCTGATGTACCAATTTGCTCTTGTGATGCATTACCAATCTCTCCCCATTCTTCTATATTTGGATCATATTGATAAAATTTAGGAATCTTATACGCTTTATTTGCCCCCTCTACTATAGCCGTAGATACATCATTGGCAAAACTACCTGTGTAATATGGCGACTCTATCTGATAAGACAGAAAATCCGAACCTGTATATCTAAACGCATAATTCTTACCATCTGCAGGTGCCAAAGCATCATTAGAACCAACTATCAAACTATGCGATTTACCTATTTTATTTATCACATCGCCAACAATAAAACTTTCTACTCCACTTTGACCAGCAGCCGAATGCAAATGAGTAAGGCTAATATTATCATAATTCTCATCCCATGTAATACCATATGTACTATTAATTTTTTTTGTGTCTGGGACAAAACTTCCTATCAAAGTTCCTACTAATGGAATATCAGATACATCAGGAATATTCTCATCTTCATTATTATAGGTTTGTAAGACTGCAAAGCTATTCCCCATCTTTACATCAATCTTCGCATCTCGACCCATAAAAATTGAAAAACGAGAAAGTTGATCTGTATTAAGGTGAGTATTATCTCCGATAAGGGCCGCTTTTTTATTAAGTTGTGTTCCCTTGCTTTTCCAATTCATATTCTCATCATGATATAATAAATTTACATCTGCATTAATTCCCTGAGAATCTGTAATTACCGCAATGATCATATTGTTTTTTGCATTTATTGCAGAACGATGATCTAACCTTTGCTCTGGCTCCTCTCCATTCGGTCCTAACAAACCATCAAGAGCTATTTCTACATTATTCTTACCTGAATTAGAAGTGATACGAGCATTAAAACTTGTCTTTAATGGCTTACTATATGTACTCCATATTTGACCATCCCAACTATAGATATATAAAAAATCTGTAACCTCATCTAACAAAGCAACAAAATTATCTCCGGAATCGAAGGTGAAGAATTTACTCATGATATTAACCCCTTCCCGGTTCGTTATCCATTCTCCTGGCACTAAATTATTCTTTTGGACGATAGCCACTTGTTGCCCTCCCCAAGAAGATGTTAATGCAAAAAAATGATCTTGCAAAGTAACGTGGTATACCTTTCTCGGGTTATCTGAAGCATCTTTATCTCTGAGCTCATATAGCTTTTTTTGTGTATCTAAGAATATTGTCTCATTGCTTCCAAAGATCTGATTTTCGATTAGTATTAACTCATCAACTTCTTTCTCTAGACCAGCAGCAATATCTTTAGCTATGTCTTTTAATCCATTAAAACTACCTTCAAACCAGTCTTTTATTGCTTTTCCTATTTCACCATGAGAGATATCATCTCCCACTTTATAGAGTGTTTTACCTGTATCTTTTAGAGCATCTTCAAAACCATTAAGAACACCTGCTGCAACAGGAAAAGTATTCCCGATTGCTTCAAAAACATTGCTTTTTAATTGCTTCAAAAAACCTTTTGTATACTGATCTTTTGCATAATATCGATCATAAAAATAACCATCAAACTGGCCTATATCCTTTTCAATCCATCGATCTCCAATCCACTGATATACTTTTACATAGCTTTGACGAAGAGTTAAATCCTGAGATTCAAAAATTGCAACCACATAATCTGATCCATAGAATAATTCAGGAGCACTCCATTTAGAACTCAATTTAAACTTGCTATTGTATGGTTCCTTAGGAAATTTGATCTCAATATCTTTGGAGCTTCCTTGAATTTGTTCTTTACCATAATGGTATGCATAACTCACTCCCTCTGACAATGTTTGTTGCTTGATGGCTCCATATAACGCTCCGTTAGCTGCGTTATATAATTTGGTTTCATTTTTAGTTAACCCGGCATATACTCCATCTATCTCTTTTTCAATTCCAAAATAATTAAAAAGCTTAGACGGCTGGTATATATGTCCTTTTGCATCTTTATAGGTAATTGAAGTTAATAATCGTTTTTGTAATTCACTCCCTTTATTTAGAAAGTTATGTCCAAAAACAATGCTACGCTGTAATATTCCTTTTCTATTTTTGAGTAAAACCTCAGATAAGTATAAATTTTCATAACGCTCTTGGTATGCATCTTTATCATTATCCATACTAATGTTATTATTTTCAGTATGAGGATCTTGATACTCAAAAGCTTCCTTTTTATTATATTTTATTTCAATAGATTTACCTCGTAATCCTACTATTTTTGAAAGATAGGTAGCTCTTGTATGTTCTAACCCATTACTACCTACTTGTTCTTTCTGTTGTGTATAGAAAAATTTAACCTGTTCCCCATAAACATTCTCTATTGCTGATAAATTATAAGAAATAGGCAGAAGGCTTTGACCCGTCGAAACAGAACTACCTATCCAGTTACTCCATTTTACATTATATTCTACTCCATTAGAAACATGTGTAATTAAATTACCATCTCCATAAATATAGATCTTGCCATTAGGATGATATACCCTCCATTGGGATTCTGCCAAAGATCTGATTTCATTTCCTTCTTTATCTTTTTTTGGTTTTTGATGTTTTATAATCCAATCCGGTTGCTTAGCTATACGGTATGTTTTTTCTTCATTATCTTCAGATACAAATAATAATGGAAATGAATTTCCTTTTACATATAGTAAATATTTATCATCTTCTAAAGTACCCGTTTGCTGAGTTAAACGAATAATTTTATGTTCAGGGTATGACCACCCTAAACCTATAACACCTTGTTTTTGATCCCTGTTCCAGACACTAGCCTTCTTAGCAACGCCTTCACTGCTATACCTTATTTTAGCATTATACCCCTCTACCGAAAATAATGAAGCACTTAAAGCCACATTTCCAGTACCTAAATCTACCTGATCTACTTTAGAGGAACCTCCTTTAAAATCTATAATCTCTTTATCAACCTGCAAAAAACCAGTATTTGAAGGAGTAAGCCCCATAAGATATTTAGCATAAGCATAGGTTGGGGAAAAACTACTGCTCATCATCAATATCGATAATAAGTAAGCTCCTAATTTTCTTGTAATTTCTTCTTTTTTCATTTAAAGCTATTTTTTTCTAATAAATATATTTCACAAACAATTAGTTAATTTTTTAGAGCTTTTTCAAAAAATTAACTAATAGCCTGCAAAAGTATATAAACCACATAAAAAACTGCAAACCCTCCTTTTTACTACTGTTATACCTTACTTAAAACAAAACACTTATAATCAACTGTTTAAAACAAAAAAAACGATATACCCTTAACTTAACATTAGCACAACATTAGCTTTTTTTAGCATCTATTAGCGTATTAAAATTGACCTGAATAAGCTTAAAAAGCCATATTCTTTTGATGATTATCATCAAAAAATTTTCTTTCAAAAAAATATAGAAATAGCTTGAGTTAAAGAAATATGAGTCCGTTTAGGTTATAATTTAATTTCGTAAAACAATAATTGTCTAAAAGTATATTTACAACCTTCGGGGGAGTTACACTAAGGATTGCAATTTTTAAAGAAATTCTTGAGACTAACTAAAAAAAAAGCTAAACCATTTATTTAAAAATGATTTAGCTTTTAAAAGTAGCGGGAACAGGACTCGAACCTGTGACCTTCGGGTTATGAGCCGAAAAGTTATGTTTTTAATCCACTGTTTATAAGCAATATACAAGTATGACGTACCGAAAACACCTACAAATAGGTACAAATAGATACGTATCTGCGGTACGTTAGCCTTACATACCTTTTCTGTTTTTCACTTAACCATTAAGGAGTATCACGAAACACTAAATAAACACACCCTAACAATTATGCATTTATTTACTTGCATGTTTAATGAATTTTAAGTATATTTGCATCGTAATGATTATGTAAATTTATTTATGCAAAGCAAAACAGTCTATTTAAAATCAATTCTAAGCTATCAAGGATTATCTTCAGGATACTCTTTTAGAGGTAAAATCAAACACTTGCACAATGGCAGTGTTCGTGTTATACAATTAAAAGACTTTGAAGATAATTACACTTCTATAGGTAATGATTGCTATTTAATTGATGGTGATAAAATAAAGAGCAAGTACTACTTAGAGATTAATGATGTTCTTTTTATTGCAAAGGGCACGAATAATTACGCATTAGTATTTAAGGATATAGATGATGTGCCCACTATCGCTTCATCTGCATTATTTGTCCTTAAAATAAACAAAGAGCTAGCAAATCCAGACTTTATTGCATGGTATATAAACCAGTCAAAAGTTCAAAGTTATTTTAAAACCAACGAAGCTGGCACTTATAATACAAGCATAAATAAAGCAACATTAGAAAACACCCCTATTGCGTTACCTTCATTAGAAACGCAAACAAAAATCGCAACAATTGCTAACCTTCATAACCAAGAACAAGTAATTAGCGGTAAAATAATAGAATTAAAAAACAAATTAACAACAGCTCAACTCTTAAATACATTGTAAAAATGAAAGATAATAGACCTACTCAAGATCAAATAAATAACGCATTATGGAATGCTTGTGACACCTTTAGAGGTGCTTTTGATTCATCAGAATACAAAAACTACATCTTAGTTTTTATGTTTATAAAGTATCTAAGTGATGTGTGGAAAGATCATTATAATGAACTTAAAGAACGTTATGGTGATGATGAAGAGTTAATTCAAAGAAAGCTAAAACGCGAACGTTTTGTGCTGCCAGCTAATTGTACTTTCGATTATATCTACGAGCATAGAAATGATACAGATATAGGCGAGAAAATCGATAAAATATTTGCACAAATAGAAGAACGTAATATCGAAAAACTAGATGGAGTATTTCGAAACATCAGTTTTAATTCAGATAAATTAGGGCAAACAAGGGATCGTAATAGACGATTAAAAAACTTAATAAACGATTTTGCTAAGCCTGAGCTAGATTTCCGTCCTTCGTTATGGGAGGGTAAACAAGATATTTTGGGGGAAGCCTATATGTATCTCTTGGAAAAGTTTGCATCAGGAGCTGGTAAAAAAGGGGGAGAATTTTTTACACCTAAAGAAGTGTCAAGTTTGTTGGCAAAATTAGTGTCGCCAAAAGAAGGAAATCGCATTTTTGACCCAACCTGTGGATCTGGTTCTTTGTTAATTAAAGTAGCAGAAGAAACCAAAGATTCAAGTGGTAATGCTACAAATAACTTCGCAATTTATGGTCAAGAATCTAACGGTGATACCTGGGCATTAAGTAAAATGAACTGCTTCCTGCATAGTATGGATTCTGCTCAAATAGAGTGGTGTGATACGATTAACAACCCAAAGCTAAAAGAAGGTGATGCACTAATGAAGTTTGATATAGTAGTAGCTAATCCACCTTTTAGCTTAGATAAATGGGGGCATGAAAATGCTGAAGCAGATCGCTACAAACGTTTTCTTCGTGGTGTCCCGCCAAAATCTAAAGGAGACTATGCTTTTATTCTACATATGATAGAAACCACTTTGCCAACAGGTAAAGTCGGAGTTATAGTGCCACACGGTGTACTTTTTCGTGGTAGTTCAGAACAGAAAATAAGAAGAAAACTAATAGAAGAAAATTTACTAGAAGCAGTAATTGGGCTACCAACAAATTTATTCTATGGTACAGGTATTCCTGCAGCAATTCTCATTTTCAATAAAGCTAAAGCTACTGACGACATACTGTTTATAGATGCTAGTAAAGAGTTCGAAGATGGTAAAAAGCAGAATGTGTTACGCTCTCAGGATATCGAAAAAATAGTAACAACCTATAACGATTTTAAAACAATCGAAAAATACAGTTCAGTAGTAAAACCTGAGGAGGTAGCAGAAAACGATTTTAATCTTAATATACCTCGCTATGTAGATACATTTGAAGAGGAAGAACCAGTAGATATAGAAGCAGTACAAAAAAATATTGAGCAATTAGAAGCTGAGTTAGTAGAGGTGCGAGCAGAAATGAATAAACATTTAAAAGAACTAGGTTATTAATAATTTAAACATAGAAAAAGAAAAAATGAATACAGTTTGGATATATACATTAGAATTGGCAAGTGTAATAGCCAATTTATATTACAATAACCCTAAATACAATAATGTAAGAGTATTTATTCCGAGTTATGGTAAAAACTACGCAGATAATTTTCAAGACAGAATATTAACTGATTTACAAAATACTAACCCTAAAAGTGTTGCGCCAATTTTTATAGATGCCTCACATATAGAACTAGAAGAAAAAGCAATGCAACCACGTATTGTTTTGCACTATGCACCTAAATCAGATACAACAGATGTACATCTGGTTGCTATAGATCATGCAAATTATAAAATAGATAGAATTAGAATAGAAAAGATGACTGCTGCAGATGCTGGAGAGTATTATTACAATCTGTCTAACGATACGCAAGAGTACTACGAACAAATAATAAAGGGATAACACCTATTGTGACGGTGAATAATAGATATGAAAAAAGTAATACGACTAGAAACAGAATTTAAGAACTTCATCCATAAGGCTGATGAGATTTGCGTTGCAGTAGCGATGTTAACAGATTATGGCCTTAAATTATTTGATAGTAGAGATGAAGATTGCCATTTTGAAATTCTAGTAGGTTACGATTTACCAACACAACCATCGGCATTACAAAGGTTACTAGACGAAAATGTAGAGGCAAAAATATACGATGTAAAAAATCAGTTCTTTCATCCTAAGCTGTATTTGTTTAGAGTAGATGAAAATTGGACAGCATTTCTAGGATCAGGAAATTGCACCAAAGGAGGCTTAAACACTAACATAGAATTGAGTCTAAAAGTTGAAGATCCAGAAACAATTCAAGAATTGCTAAGTTGGCATAAAACCTATTATAAGCTAGGCACAACATTAGAACAAACATGGTTAGACGAGTACAGTTTATTTTATACAGAAAGAAGTAATAAGGATAAAGAATTACAAACAATTACCAAACAGTTTAAAAAAGCAACAGGTGTTACAAAAGGAAAAGTAGCATTATCTGATTACGATTTTACAGGTCAATTTTTTACGTTTAAGCATTACGATGCTTTCACAGCACCTAAGCCTATTTTAGATGAACCTGGTCCTATTAAAGAAAGACTAGAAGTACGTAATAAATTAGAAGAATTACACCATCGCATTTATCCATTAATGGAGAAAAAAGGTTGGGAAGTATATCCTCATCATCAAACGCAACATTTAACTTCTTCTTTTAGACATAACGAGCGTGCATCGAGCAATTTAAATGCAATATGGTTACACTATGGCCGTAGCGAAGAAGAGTTAGAACGGTATAAAGCTGTTTTTGTTGAAAACATGACCTCACTTTACCATATGCGTTTAGAAATATTAATTCTAAAAGACCATGTGTGGGTAGAGTTGCGTGTAGGTAAAAATGACGGAAGTTATCCGGATAGAAACTACATACGTGAACAATTAAAAACAAATCCAGAGTTTTTAAAGACATATTATACACTTGTTAAAAAATTAGATAAAGCATTTACGATTACCATAGCAGAAGAAGAACTTCCTGTTAGGAATTTTAAAGATGAAAATCATCTAAAAGAATTTACATTACAAGACAATCCAAAATTCCATTATTTCAGAATAGGGCGTTTATATGCACCAGGCGATAAGGCAATTTCAGAGGATAATATAGTTACAACCGTGATTCATGATTTTGAAAAACTATATCCTTTATACCAACTATTTAAGCACAGATTTTAATGATAAAAATAGATATACATACTAAAACTAAAAAAGGCTACAAGCAAACCAAATTAGGATGGATTCCTGAGGATTGGAATATAGTTAAGCTAGGATCTGTAATTGATAAAATTGTTGGGGGAGGAACACCTAGTAAATCTAAAATAGAGTATTGGGATGGGGATATTTCTTGGGCTACAGTAAAAGATTTATCAAAATTCAATAGAAATTCAACACAGCAAAATATTACTGGTTTAGGACTGAAAAATAGTAGTGCAAATTTGATTCCTGCTAATACAATTATTATAGCAACGCGTATGCTTTTAGGTGTTGCTGTTAGATATAATATCGATGTGTCAATAAATCAAGATTTAAAAGCTTTATTTACTAATGATAAGATATACGATCCTTTTCTTTTACAATGGTTTGAAAAATACAAAGGAAGGGTTGATTATTTAGGAAGTGGTAGTACTGTCAAAGGCATTTCTCTTAAAGCTTTTAAAGCAATTAAAATAAAACTTCCACCTCTTCCTGAACAACAAAAAATAGCCAGTATCTTAAGTACTTGGGATAGAGCAATAGCAGCCCAAGAACAACTCATTGCTCAAAAACATGAGCTTAAAAAAGAGCTGGTTACCAGCTTAATTAAAGGGGAAGCAAGATTCACTAAAAAAACTGAAAAATGGAAGAAAACCTCACTTGGTAGAATACCTGATGATTGGCATTTAGTAAAGCTTAAGGATTTAACTGTTGAAAAAGGGATAGTTAGAGGTCCATTCGGTGGGGCTTTAAAAAAAGAGGTTTTTGTAGAAAAAGGATATAAAGTATACGAACAAAAAAATGCAATCTATCAAACAGTAGAATTAGGTAAATATTTTATAGATGATAAAAAATTTGATGAACTTAAAAGGTTTTCTGTAAAAGGAAAAGACTTGATAATTAGTTGTTCGGGAACTATTGGACGTATTTACGAAATTCCAAAGGATAGCCCTGAAGGAGTAATAAATCAAGCACTATTAAAACTTACGCTAGATAATGAAGTTGTTTTAAATGACTTTTTTGTGGAGCAATTTAAATGGGATAGAATTCAATCATCGGTAATAGACTCTACACAAGGAGGTGCAATGAAAAACCTTGTAAGTATAAGTGAGTTCAAAAACACCAATTTCATTATTCCACCAATAGAAGAACAAAGAAATATTGTTTCAGTTTTTAATTCCAGTAAAAAAGAAATTGAGAACCTGAAGCTAAAATTAGTTGAACTTAAAAAACAAAAACTAGGTTTAATGCAACAGTTGTTAACTGGCGAGAAGAGGGTTAGAATATAATTTTTAAAGAAAAAGTGCACTTTTCACTTTTGCAGACTATTTATAATAAAGGAGAAAATATGAAGAAACAATTATTAGATCTAGCAACAGCTATTCACACTGTAAAAGTGGCAAGAACATTAGATTATGATATTGTACAGCTGTCATTAAACCAAATAGGTACTTTCAGAAGAAAAATTAAAAACATGGATAGTTCACAGCATGACGAATTATTAGACAAAATTAATACTTGGGCAGCTACACCACCCATAGTTACCGAAGGTGATATTTTAGAATTAAGACTAAATTTAAGATGAGAATAGACAGAAAACATATAGATGCTGCTTACAGAAAATTAAAGAGCTATTTGTACTACGACAATTTTTCTTTGTTGATTAGACAACAATTAGCACATTTTGAAGCTGTGGCAGAATCAAAAGACACTTTAAGCTATGATCAGAGATTAGACATGCTAACTGATTTTCTAAAAAAACCAAATGTAGAATCTAAATACTTTAAAGGTTTATTAAATCAGATTAAATGTTGGACAGCCCCAAAATCATTTGAGCAGTTATCAAATTTTCAGGACGAAGGGCTTGTAATTAGTAACAATTTTTCTGATTCGCAATATGGATTAAAAAAAGTCAATTATTTTATTGATTGTCCTATTGAAATTCACATTATATCTATTCTTTGGATTATCAATGAAGGTTATGCATTGCAAAATTTGTACAATAAAAACAACTACGCATACCAACTGGAGCTTAATGAAGAAAGTGGTGAGGTTGTAGATGGTTTAAGATTGTTTAAACCTTATTTCATGCAGTACCCTAAATGGCGCGATAATGGAATCGAGACAGCAAAAAATGTAACAGATAAAAATACTGACGTTGTTATTATATCATTAGATATTAAAGAATACTACTATAATATTAAGATTGATGATAATGTCCAAAAAGATCTTAAAAGTTTAATATCTAAGGGTAATAAAGGTAAAGGAACTAAGCTCACAGATATCCTTTTTGAAATAATGCGTGCCTATGCCAAAAAATGCCCTAAAAGCAACGATAACATTCTACCTATAGGTTTGCTCTCATCAGGTCTTATAGCTAATTGGTATTTGCATTCTTTTGATGAGCTTGTTAAAAAAGAATTATCACCAGCTTATTACGGACGATATGTTGATGATATTCAAATAGTTTTGGCTAATTCTAAACTAGATAAAAGCTATGATAAAAATAAGTATAGTTCATCTGTAGAAGCATTTTTTGAAAAGTATTTTGTAGGACGTAATATCTTCAGTAAACCAGATGAAAAAGAGTTTAAAAACAAGAAATATAAGTACAAAAATGATCCTAACATAGAGATACAGGGAGAGAAAATACTATTCTATGCCTTTGAAAGTAAGGAATCTCAAGCCGTATTAGATATGTTCAAGAAAAAAATAGAGCAAAACTCAAGCGCTTTTTGGTTTCTTCCTGCTAACGGTGATATAAATGAAGATTTTGACCAAAGTGTCTATGAGCTTACCTATTCAGATACAATAAACAAATTAAGAAGTGTAACAGATATTAAGCAGAGTAAATATGGTGCAGCTGTATTTCTAGCAAAAAAAATAAAAGTTACATTACTGTCTGGCAAAAAGAAAGATGAAAAAACAGCAGACCAGATATTAACATTTTTCAAAGGCTTAATTAGTTTGGAGTTTTCTTCAATTTGGGAAAAAGCACTAACCTACTTTGTAATTACTAACGATCAAGATTCTTTCTGGAAATTCTTTAGTGAAGTATCTCGTAATATTGATAAAATTGTTCATGGTAAAGATGTGCCTAAAGAAAGTGTAGAACAAGTAAAATCATATCTTACACAGTATTTAATGAACTGTAGTGCGCTAGCTACAGCTTTAAACTCTGAGTTTTTAACTAAGCAATGGTGGGAAAATAAGAAAGAAAAAATCACAGGAAATAGCTTAAAAAAATCCTTTGATGGTGAAATCAATGCAATAAGGAGAGCTTATGTAAACTCTAATTTATTTAGAAATGGTTTTATAGCTATTCCTCTGTTAAACTATACTAAGTTAATTGTAGGGAATAATAATAACATCAACTTTATAAATCATCAGTTTTTGAGACAAAACAAAGTAGATGTAACCAGTTTAGAACTAGATTTTAATAAACTCAAATATGCCCCGAGGTATATATATTTTTATGAGTTTAATTTACTAGAAAATCTTAAACACTTAATTTCAAGTGCTTATAGTAGTATTGTGCCAACAGTAGATTTTGACAATACTATTTTAGATACTTCTTTCGATAATTTTTTTGAAGCTAATTATTCTATAAGATTAATAAAAAACAAGAGAGAAATCCAAGAGTTTAAAGAAAGTCTACGAAATTATTATTTCAAAATAGAAGATGAGGTTTCTGATCCGATAAAAAGAGTATCTACAAGAAAAATTATTATACCTCAATCTAATAGAAATCTTAAAGATTTCAAAGTAGCTGTAGCCAATACTATAGTTGAGGAAGACAATATTATTCAGTCACTTTTCAAAAAACCTAATGAGTCTACAGATAGACGTGACGACTTAATTGATATCCTTAATGCAGCTGAAAAATCAAAATCTGATGCGCTTATTTTACCTGAAGTAAGTGTTCCTTATCCTTGGCTGCCACAATTAACAGATGAAGCCAGAAGAAAGCAAAGGATGTTAATTATGGGATTAGAACATATGACTGTAAATAATAAAGCTTTTAATTATTTGGTCACATGCCTTCCAATAAAACACAATGGTATAAAAGATTGTATAGTAAGTTTAAGACTTAAAAATCACTATTCACCAGGTGAACAAAGCTTAATCTTAAGTAAAGGAAGAAAAATCCCAAAAGTAACGCCATATTATTACGAACATTTTGTTTGGAGAGGTATACATTTTAGTTGTTACAATTGTTACGAGCTAACAGACATTGAGCATCGAGCACTTTTTAAAGGAAAAATTGATGTGATGTTTGCTTCGGAATATAATCGTGATGTTAATTATTTTTCTAACATCGCAGAAAGTGTTTCCAGAGATGTTCATTGTGCTTTTATTCAATCGAATAGTGCACAATTTGGAGACTCTAGAATTACAATTCCTAAGAAAACTGCTCTTAAAGATATATTAAGACTTAAAGGAGGAATTAACAGTGTTGTATTAGTTGGTAAACTAAACATAGCCGATTTACGAGAGTTTCAATCTACATTAGTACAATTTCAAGACACAAATAAATATAAAAACACCCCACCTAATTTTGATCATAGGGGAGCAGAAGAAAGATAAGATGGTAAATTATAGCGAGTACAACGATTCACAAAAACCAGCGTTGAATTTACTTCAAAAAATGGGCTGGCAATATATAACACCAGAAGAGGTGTTCTCAGCACGAGGCGAACTATTAACTAATGTGTTATTAGATGATATTTTAGCAAAACAATTAGCTAAGATCAATGCATTTGAATACAAAGGCGCGTCCTATAAATTCTCAACTGGTAGTATTCAAGGCGCTATTAATGCATTGAAGAATGTACCAAACGAAGGCTTAGTGCAGACCAATGAGCGCGTGTACGATTTAATTACATTAGGTAAGAGTTTTAACGAAACAGTACAAGGTGATCGTAAGGCCTATACTGTAAATTATATAGATTGGAAAAACCCAGAAAACAATGTCTTCCATGTTACTGAAGAATTTGAGGTAGAAGGACGTAAAGGTAAACGACGTCCAGATATTGTACTGTTTGTTAATGGTATTCCTTTTGTGGTTATCGAGAATAAACGTCGAGATAAAAACGATTCTTTAGAGGAGGCTATTTCTCAAAACATACGCAATCAAAAAGACAAGGAAGGCATTCCTAAACTATTTTATTACGCCCAACTACTATTAGCGGTGCATCCTAATGAAGTAAAATATGGAGCTACAGGAACACCTGCTAAATTCTGGTCAGTTTGGAAAGAAGATGTAGAAAGAGCCGTGTCTAAACTCTTAAAAAAGAAAATAAACAATACACAGGCAGAAGATCGTTTGGTAACAGAACAAGATAAAGGTTTGTATGCTTTGTGTAACACAGAACGTCTATTAGACATTGCCTATAAATATGTTGTTTTTGATGGCCCTGATAAGAAAATATGCCGCTATCAACAATACTTTGCGGTACAAGAAACCATACAGCGAGTAAAAACAAGAAATAAAGAAGGAAACCGACAAGGAGGTGTTATATGGCATACCACTGGTAGTGGTAAATCTTTAACTATGGTTATGCTATCAAAAGCATTAGCCTTAGACACATCTATAGAATCACCAAGGGTTATCATAGTAACAGACAGAATAAGTTTAGATAAGCAAATCTTTAAAACCTTTGTCAACTGTGGTAAGCATGTAAAAAAAGCAAAGAGTGGTAATGATCTTATAGAGTTACTACAAGACAAAGGCAATGAAATTATAACCACTATCATCGATAAGTTTGAAATTGCTACCAAAAGAACATCTTTCAAAGATGAATCTCAAAATATTTTTGTCTTGGTAGATGAGAGTCATCGTAGTCAATATGGTTCAGCACATGCTAATATGAAACGTATTGTTCCTAATGCCTCTTACATTGGCTTTACAGGAACACCATTAATGAAATCGCAAAAAAGTACTTCCAAGAAGTTTGGTGGTTTCATACATAAATACACCATAGATCAAGCAGTAAAAGATGGTGCTGTTTTACCCTTATTATATGAAGGAAGATCAGCAAAATTAAGCATCAACAAAAAACAAATAGATAAGGGCTTTGAGCGTTTAGCAGCACCTTTAAATGAAGAAG
The DNA here is from genome assembly GCF_013365535.1 of Aquimarina sp. TRL1. Lineage (NCBI taxonomy): Bacteria > Pseudomonadati > Bacteroidota > Flavobacteriia > Flavobacteriales > Flavobacteriaceae > Aquimarina > Aquimarina sp. TRL1. The sequence goes on from NZ_CP053590.1 coordinate 1,032,158, forward strand.
CTAGAAAAGATTTAAAAAAGAAGTTTGCTACCATTGGTAAAATTTATGAGTCAGATCATGTTATAGAAGAAATCGCATATGATATTTCAGAACATTTTCGAGAAAACTGGAAAGGAACTGGTTTTAAAGCACAACTAGCTGTCCCTAAAATAGACACAGCTATAAAGTACCAGAAGTATTTTGAGTTGCAAACAGATCCAGCTATTAAAATAAATACAAGAGTAGTTTTTACACCACCAGATAGTAGACAAAATAACGATGATGTATGGTCTGATTCAACAAGTGAGTCTAAGAAGTATTGGGAAAGAATACTAGAACGATTTAACGACCAGGAAGCATATGAAACTTGGGTAGTAGATCGCTTTAAAGAAGAGACAGACGAAGTTGAACTCATAATTGTAGTAAGTAAACTACTTACAGGATTCGATGCACCAAGAAACACAGTACTATATCTGGCAAAACCTTTAGTAGCGCATAATTTATTACAAGCAATTGCTCGTGTAAATAGGTTATTTAAAGGAAAAGAGTATGGTCATATTATAGATTACGTAGGTGTTTTAGGGAAATTAGATGAGGCATTAACAGAGTATAGTGCTTTAGAAGATTTTGATGAAGAAGATTTAAAAAATACGGTTGTAGATGTAAAAGAAGAAATAAGAAAAGTACCTATACGCCATGCAGAAGTTTGGGATATCTTTAAAGGTGTTTATGATAAAAACGATATTGAAGCTTTAGAGAGACACATCGCTGAAAAAGATGTACGTGATCAATTTTACGAGCGAGTATCTGCATTTGCCAGAATACTACAAACAGCATTAGCTTCAGATGATTTTTATAACGAGTTTAGTACAGAGCAAATAGGGTTTTATAAAAGTGAACTAAAGAAATTTCAAAGTTTACGTTTATCCGTACAATTTAGATATGCCGAAAAAGTATCTTATAAAGAATATGAGCCTCGAGTACGTAAACTATTAGACACTTATATAGATGCCGATGAGGTGCAAGTGCTCACAAAAGATGTGAATATTTTTGATAAAAACATGGTGGAAGAAGCTTTAGAATCATATGGTAAATCACCAGCGTCTAAGGCAGATTTCATAGCGCATCAAATGAAAAAAGTGATTACTGAAAATATGGAGAAGGATGAGGCTTTTTATAAAAAATTCTCACAGCTGATAGAAGAAACCATTAAAAATTTTTATGATGGTAGACTTACCGAAAAAGAATACCTAGAAGCAATGCAAAAAACACGTAATGATTTAGCTAGCGGATATCAAGATGGCATACCAGAAAGTGTACAAAGCAATCCTAAGGCGCGAGCTTTTTATGGAGCTTTAAATGAAGTGCTTAATAAAAAACTTGATAAAGAAATTAGTAAAAATAAAGTAGCTGAAGCAGGGGTGGAAATTGAAGAAATAGTTAAAAAATTAATTATAACAGATTGGAAAAAGAATGTTGATATTCAAAACAAAATGGAAAACCAAATTGAAGATTATCTAATTAGTAAAAGAGGCCAATTTGGTATAGAAATTAGTTTTGATGAAATAGATGAGATATTAATTAAGTGTTTAAGAGTAGCAAAAAATAATTTCTAATGCGCAGTATACAATACGGATCACAAGAAATTTTCTTTGAACTACAACGCTCAAGTCGTAAAACATTGGCAATCGAAGTACATCCAGACAGCTCAGTACATATCATTGCACCAAAAGAAAGCTCAATTCAAGATATTGATCAAAAAGTAGAGAAAAGGGCAAAATGGATTGTGAAACAGCAACAATATTTTGAGCAGTTTTTACCGCGTACACCAGAACGAAAATATGTTTCAGGAGAAACACATTATTATTTGGGTAAATCATACCTGTTAAAAGTAAGCTCAGGAACCATAAACCAGGTAAAACTAAAGGCAGGAAAACTTGAAGTTATATGTAAAAATGACATAAAACAAGATACTGTAAAAAAGCTGCTTGCAAAATGGTATTATCAACATGCAGAGAAGAAGTTTAATACACTTCTTTTAGAGTCCTATTCAAAATTTAAAGAATATGATTTTAAAGTACCACAAATTGAAATCCGAAGAATGAATAAACGCTGGGGTAGCTGTAATACAGTAGATAAAATAACAATCAATCCAGAAATAATAAAAGCACCATCGAAATGTATAGAGTACTTAATAACACACGAAATGTGTCATTTTATAGAACGAAACCATACAAAAAAGTTCTATACCATTCTTACAGATGTAATGCCTAATTGGGAAAAATGGAAAAATCGTTTAGAACAAAAGTTGTCTTAACCGCAAACAAAATTGATATATTTAAAAAATTAAAAAGAATAAAATGAACCTATTTAACACTCAAGGAGATAAATTAACAGAAGTAAAAGAACAGTCTTTCAAACTCGAAAAAGACATCCAAATACTATTTGAAAATAACCTTGAGAAAATAATGGGTTTACAACTAGTAAAATCAGAATTCACTATAAAAAACAAAAGAATAGATACACTAGCTTACGATACACAATCAAAAGCATTTATTATAATCGAATATAAGAGAAGTAAGAGTATTAGTGTAGTAGACCAAGGGTTTACATATTTAAGTTTAATGTTCGAAAATAAAGCTGATTTCATTATCGAATACAATGAATCCCAAAAAGAAACTTTAAAGCGTTCAGATGTAGATTGGAGTCAAACAAGAGTAGTTTTTGTATCTACTGGTTTTACCGACAACCAAAAAACGGCAACAAATTTTAAAGATATTGCTATTGAATTATGGGAAGTAAAAAAATACCAAGGAGGGCTGGTTAGCATTAATCAAATCAAAAAAAGCAGGTCAGCAGAAAGTATTAAACCAATAACTTCAAGCAATTCAAAATTAGAAGCAGTAACAAAAGAGATAATTGTCTATACCGAAGAAGATCATACAAGAGACAAATCCGATTATATCTCTGAGCTATATGAAACATATAGAGACTCAATTGTTGCATTGGCAGATGATATTGAAATAGTTCCTAAAAAACTATATGTAGCATTTAAAAAAGGCAACAGAAATATAGCCTACTTGCATTTGCAAAAGAAAAACATAAAGCTTTGGATAAATGCTAAATGGGGCGAAATAGACGAGCCTTCAAATATAGCTCACAATGTATCAAATAAAGGACACTATGGTTACGGTGACTATGAAATTGACCTAAAAAATGACACAAAGATTGAATACATTATGAGTCTAATCAAACAAGCCTTATAAATAATCAATAATTTAACAAAAATTAGTTCTCTGGAATATTCTAACCTAAGAGATCTTATCCCAAAAATCATTTATTAACCAATACTCTTTTATCATGAAATTCATCTTAACTATTATTACTGCTATCGGAATGTTTTCAAAGGAGTAAGGACCAGTCAAAAAATAAAACTAAAATCTTACAAACCACCCATTGTTGGGATTATAATCATCTCTATAGTCACTATAATTAGAGAGGGTTTTCAAAAAACAAAAGAAAATAAATGGGAGCAAAAAATATCAGGATTTAATGATACTCTATTTCCTTTTTAATAAATAGGTGAGCTTATGTGAATTCACTTTTAACTTTTTTGTACTTATTAGATACAAATTTAATTAATTACTAAATTGAACCCTTTTCCTTTTAATTCTCAAAACTATCATGGTTTTAAACAAATCAGCTCCGTCGTGTATTCCACCCGAAGGGTGCAATTCTTAAGGATACAAAAAAAAACAATGTTTATTGAAATCTAATTAAATCTAGAAGAAAAAAGGCTATCAGAGTCAAAAACTCAAATTTGCGATACGTCAACGTAAAAAATATAGAAGAAAACATATCTATAAACAAAAACAACCTCTTGAAAATCAAGAGGTTGTCGTTAGTAGCGGGAACAGGACTCGAACCTGTGACCTTCGGGTTATGAGTCTAAACCGACTCTATTTTAACCCTCTATTTATAAGGGTTTTGAGTTTTCACCATCTTACAAATGGATACAAACAACTACAAATCGGTACTTAAAAACGGTACTTTATTATAAAGTACCGTTTTTAAGTTTTTAACAGAAATATTTTCTATCAAAAAACACCTCATTAATAGTATTATATATAAGTAAGCATCAGAGCAACTAAGTTTTAATTTTTTCTTGATACCCTGGCAGTAGTTCTTCTAGTTTTTGTATGCTATGATCAGGTATATTTTCTAAGATATTAGCAAGCCATTGTCTGAGGTTTATATTTTGCATTTTACAATATTGATCCTTACAGTCGGCTTAAAAATGTATTAGAAAACATACAAGAATATAAAACAAATAGATTAAATGAATTATTACCTAACCATTGGAAGATGCCTTAAGTCAATGTTAGTAATTAATCGTTCATATAATCCTACCATGTCACCAAAAGGTACTTTTTTTTGGTTTTCTTTTAAATCCAGATATCCATATTCATAACAGAAGAGATATACTTCTCCCTTTTTGTTTTTTCAATAATGCGTAAAATAAGATGGAACGGATATTAGATATATTCAAACATTATTAGACCATAATAGCACAAAAACAACCGAAATTTACACACAAGTTGCCCTAAATAATTTTAAATCAATTAGAAATCCGTTAGATTTGGGAAAAATATAATGGAAATATGTGTACCGGTACACATATCCAATTGTTGGCTGTAATATAAACAATGAACTTAAAGAAAGAAACATCTATGAATTCTGAAATCAATAATTTTAATTTAGAAAAATATGATTTCGAGACTTTGTTAAACTCAATTAACAAATGTTATGCAGATGATTTCAAAGATAATTTGCCAAAAGTATCTGATTTTCCAAAAAAGATTTTCAACTCAACTGACAATATAAACTTAAAATGCTTAATTGAATTTTCAGAAACCGTAGATAATATTTATACTAAATCGGTTGCAAAAAGAATTGCTGGAGTAAGACACATTCAATTCGCTAGAGATAATAACGTCAAGCTAGACCTTTTGCCAACTTGGAATTTAATTTCAGCATCAATTCTGGATTTACCAAGTGAATGTATTATTTCTTCTATTGGGTCTCAAGGTTTTTTGTCAATTCCTTTGTTTAAATATGATGAAAATATGGAGGAGTTCGACTTTATAAGGTTTCATATTTGGCATAATGATTTACTAGATTATATAAATCAAGAAATAAGTGAGAGATTTTCAATTCACTCGCATTCATTTTTAGCACAAAGTTGGATTATAAATGGCATTATTATCAACGAAAGATATTCTGTTGAAAAAACTAATGACGATTCAGAAAGTTCATTATTCAAAATAGAATACAATAAAACACTTAATAAAGTAAATCAACATACGTCAAGCGCTGTTAATACTGGACAAAATGTTAATGTCAACAAATTGGCAAAAGAAGTATATAAGACAAATGAAACGTATAAAATAAATGCTGGCGAATACCACAAATCTTATTCGGAAGGAAAAAATGGACTTTCTTCTACATTCTTTTCATTTACAACTCAAAACAAAACAGTTGTTCAATCTAATGTAACTGGCCCAAGTAAAATGCAAACCTCTGAAATTAACAGAAAAATGCATATTGATCCAAAACAATTGATTTTAGAAATCAACCAAAAATTTAATTAAATGACTGAAGAACAAAGAAAAATGCTTCTCGATTGGATGAGAAAAATTCATCAACTTGAATATGCTCATAGATTTGAGTCTCTAAAATGGGAAAAGAGAAGATATTATACAGGTTTAGGAGCTTTTATATTGTCAACAATAATTGCGTTTTCATTTAGGTTTCCAAAGTTAAGTCCAGAGACATATGAACTATTACCAACATTTTTACACCATAATTATTTCATTGCGATTACTTCATTCATTGTCGCCATTTTGACTGGATACCAAACATTTACTAAACCAAATGAAAAAGCTTTGACTCATAAAAATACGGGAAGTAATTATGAAAAACTGCGACATAGAATAGAATTTATCCTGACAACTGAATTTCAGGAATGGGAATTAAAGAAGAGAATTGAAATGATTAAAGAAGAATGGGAAGGATTAGATGCTATTAACGTTTCTAAAAAATATTTTGACGAAGGAAAACAAAAAGTAAAATCATTTAATAAATATCCGAAAGAATTAGATTTTCTTCCAGATATTGAATAATAAAATACTACAGCCAATCGAGTAGACGGCTCTCCCCATGATTGAGGAGAGTACGCCTCTCACACCACCGTACGTACGGGTCTCGTATACGGCGGTTCACCAAATCGAAGTTTGTCTCTTATTTAAGTAGTCTATCATAGGAACATATCCTTTTCTTTTAAGTCTGGATATGGTAATGGTAGTACCCAGTATAGGGCTTTGAGCTACTGCCCAACCTCCCATACGGGTTCGACTCCAAGCATAGGCTTGTCCATACTTGATTCCTAATCGAATCAGGTTCTTGCGTTTCCGCTCCGGCTTTTTCCAATCATGCCAAATGCAATACCGCAGTCGGTTACGTAGCCACTCATCTAACTTTTTAAGTTTGGTGTAGCTATTGGTCAACCGATAATTGTTGACCCACCCTCTGCATACCTGGGTAATTTTTTCCAGACGTTCTTTCATAGACATGGGTTTGGTTTTCTTGGTTAACCTTTTCAGATCACGCTTAAATGTATTCCAACTACTTTTACTTACAACCAACTGGTACTGTCCTTTTGTACCTTTATTGTAAATCGGTACAAATCCATGCCCTAACAACTCAAAATTTACAGCTCTGCGTATTCCGCTTTTTGACTTGTTTATTGGTAATTTAAGTCTATCTCTTAGAAAAACATACATCTTATTTCCAACTTCTTTAGCTTTGCTTTTGGATCCTGTATATATACTAAAATCATCTGCATAACGGACATATCGTAGTCCTTGTTTTTCAAGTTCCTTATCCAAAACATCTAACATAATATTAGATAATAATGGACTTAGTGGGCTACCTTGAGGGATTCCTCTTCGGCGTTTATACAACCTACCCCCTATAACGATGGGAGCCCGTAGCCATTTGCGGATCAGTCGCAAGGTAGTTGGACATTTTACCTTGTTGTAGATTAATTGTAGTAAAATACTGTGGTCTACAGTATCGAAAAATCCTGCTAAATCAATATCTACAATGTCCTGAAATCCATCGTTGATGTATCTCTGTGCTTGTAATACTGCTTTGTGGAGACTCTTATTGGGACGAAAACCGTAACTAAAAGGTTCAAAATCATATTCAAACCTTGTCATTAGTTGTTGGCTTACCGCTTGTTGCAACCACCTATCAACTACAGTAGGAATACCCAAAAGTCTGGTTTTGCCTTTTCCTTTAGGGATACTGACGCCTAAAATCGCATCGGGAATATAACTATTATCTATTATGGAGTTCAGAAGCTTAGCTCGGTGTTTCCGTATAAAACCCGGAAGATCACTGTACCTAATTCCATCTACCCCACTAGCGCCCTTATTACGCAGAACTTGGCGTTCTGCTTTATAAAGGTTAGTCGCTTCTAATACCGATTCAATCATAGGTTTACATAATTTGACTTACTTCTGTCTGCTTAAGATTAGGCTAGCTAAGCCTCCTAATCGAATTTAGACCTGATTTAATGTGCTGTCCTTCCTTATTTGTGAGACCTATGTGTTACTGCTACACAACTCGTTTCCCATAAGTACTATGACTTCTGCTGACTTCTCTACTTTACCAACTCGTGGTTATAGAGACCTCCCCAGGTAATGACATCTTCTTTCACTCGATTCCTGCCGCATCTACTAGTTCGATACTTACTGAAAAAAAAAAACAGTATTTTGGACTTCGCAGTGATGTGCCTACTGATCCGATCTAATAGCCTCAATATGCGGTTCGTGTACCTCAGTACCGAGTTTTGTAGTCTCGCTTCCTTCAGTCCTAACCTCACGGTTAGCAACCTTGCGACTTACTAATGGTTCAAGACCTTACTCCTGCCCATAAGGGACTTGCACCCTCTAGATGAATTATTTATCTTCGATAAATAATAGATGCCCATGCTGGGCACACACAATGGCTATAAGTAATTGCTTGTTCTCGCTTACTTCTGAAAATCCTCGCGGATTTTCAGTTTAGTGTGTACTTGCAAAGTTAACCGCTAAACCACGCAACTACTCATAGCCGAGACCGTTACCTATCATTAAATAAAAATTAATTGAGTTACTCCCCAATAAACAAAAATAGTCGACCAATAAGACTCCATAAAGCTCGTGTTAACCCTGAATTTAACTCAAAGACAGTTTTAGTTGATGACATCTGGGAATATATAGAAATGTGGCTTAAAAGAAATAGTACCAAAAAAGCGCAATTTTATTGGAGTCAAACTAAAGACTTTTACAATGCCACTCAAATTTTAAATAAAAATTCTGCTCCACTTACAGCTTACTATTGTTTTTTAAATGCAGTTAAAACTCTATTCGAAGTTAAAAACATTAATGCAGTTGACAGACACGGAGTCACTGGTTATTCAACTGGAAATTATTCTTCTCTCCAAAATGAGTCTATAATTTTCCAAACAGGTGGTATTCTACCTCAGTTATGTAACTTTTTAGGAGAACCCATTAATAGAGATATTTATAATCTGAAAGATATACTATATAATTTATCTTATCTACATAGAGCATATTGTTTGACCTACACTAATCAAGCCGAGCTTTATATTCCAATTTCTAATCCAATTTTTGTTAGAAAAAACCAATCAAGCGAAAGTTGGTTAATTTTTGAAATTTCTGATTACAAGTATCAAAATGGGCATACAGTAAATAAACTACCGAATGGCTTTGAAAAAGATAATGGACAACCAAACAAATGGATTTACAGAAAACGAAATAGATTTCGTTGGAAAACTCAAGGACCTCAAAGGTCTGGAAATATTAATAGATTGGTAAACTATCATAAAAGCTGTAGAAAATCTTTACATTATATTGCTGGAGATAAAACTTTATGGTACTTCAAAAGAGATACCCCTAACAATGTGATAAATAGATGCAACTTAACATTAACTTTTGCTGCTATGCATAAATTAAGTGAATTAGCCAGATATAATCCTGTTAGGTTAGCAAAACATTTTGAAAGTCAACATAACTGGTTATTATCTGAGTTTATTAATATATCTACTTATCAATTTATGGATGGAATCGCTTCTGAGATTACGGGTAGAACATTCCTCAAACCTGGTAGAAGAAAAAAATAACGATAGGTAATCGAGTAGCCCGACGCGGTAATTAATTACCGCGTTGAGGCTCTCACACCACCTGCCATACGGGTCTCGTAACAGGCGGTTCACCAAATCGAAGTTTGTCTCTTATTTAAGTAGTCAATCATAGGGACATAACCTTTTCTTTTAAGTCTAGATATGGTAATGGTAGTACCCAGTATAGGACTTTGAGCTACTGCCCAACCTCCCATTCGGGTTCGACTCCAAGCATAAGCTTGTCCATATGTAACCCCTAATCGAATCAGGTTCTTACGTTTCCTTTCTGGCTTTTTCCAATCATGCCAAATGCAATACCGTAATCGATTACGTAGCCACTCATCTAGCTTTTTGAGCTTAGTAAAGCTATTGGTCAACCGATAATTGTTTAGCCATCCTCTGCATACTTGGGTAATTCTATCCAATCGTTCTATCAAAGACATCGGTTTAGTTTTCTTGGTTAACCTTCTCAGATTACGCTTAAATACATGCCAACTACTTTTACTTACAACCAACTGGTACTGTCCTTTTATACCTTTCTTATAGATCGGTACAAATCCATGCCCTAACAACTCAAAATTTACAGGTCTTCGTATACCACTTTTTGCCTTGTTTATTGGTAATTTAAGTTTATCTCTTAGAAAAACATAAATCTTATTTCCAACTTCTTTGGCTTTGCTTTTGGATGTTGTATAGATACTAAAATCATCAGCATAGCGAACATAACGAAGTCCTTGTCTTTCCAGTTCCTTATCCAAAACATCTAACATAATATTAGATAATAATGGACTTAGTGGGCTTCCTTGGGGAATTCCTCTTCGGCGTTTATAAAACCTACCATCTACAACAATGGGAGATCGTAGCCATTTACGAATCAGTCGAAGAGTAGTCTGACATTGTACCTTGTTATAAATTAATTGTAGTAAAATACTGTGGTCTACAGTATCGAAAAATCCTGCTAAATCAATATCTACAATGTCCTGAAATCCATCGTTGATGTACCTCTGTGCTTGTAATAATGCTTTGTGAAGACTCTTCTTGGGGCGAAAACCATAACTAAAAGGTTCAAAATCATATTCGAACCTTGTCATTAGTTGTTGGCTTACCGCTTGTTGTAACCATCTATCAACTACTGTGGGAATACCCAAAAGTCTGGTTTTGCCTTCTCCTTTGGGGATACTGACTCCTAAAATTGCATCGGGAATATAACTATTATATATTATGGAGTTTAGAAGCTTAGCTCGGTGTTTCCGTATAAAACCTGGAAGATCACTGTACCTAATTCCATCTACCCCACTAGCGCCCTTATTACGCAAAACTTGACGCTCTGCTTTAGAAAGATTACTAGCTTCTAGTATTGATCCAATCATAAGTTTAAATAATTTGACTTACTTCTGTCTGCCTAAGATTAGGCTAGCTAAGCCTCCTAATCGAATTTAGACGTGATTTAATGTGCTGTCCTTCCTTATTTGTGAGACCTATGTGTTACTGCTACACAACTCGTTTCCCATAAGTACTATGACTTCTGCTGACTTCTCTACTTTACCAACTCGTGGTTATAGAGACCTCCCCAGGTAATGACATCTTCTTTCCCTCGATTCCTGCCGCATCTACTAGTTCGATACTTACTGAAAAAAAAATCAGCATTTTGGACTTCGCAGTGATGTGCCTACTGATCCGATCTAATAGCCTCAATATGCAGTTCGTGTACCTCAGTACCGAGTTTTGTAGTTTCGCTTCCTTCAGTCCTAACCTCACGGTTAGCAACCTTGCGACTTACTAATGGTTCAAGACGTTACTCCTGCCCATAAGGGACTTGCACCCTCTAGATGAATTATTTATCTTCGATAAATAAAAGATGCCCATGCTGGGCACACACAATGTATAAGAAAACATAGGGCTATTAGGCTTAATCGAAAGTTCTGTGTTTGTTTGCAAAGTCGCCAACTATAAAATTTGGCTTTTACAATAAAAAAGATAAAAGCAAAATATTTATATTTGGCTTAGTACCAATCCGGAACGTATTGCTTATCACCTGCCTACGTTTCTTATACGGAACGTTGTGAGCAATTAAACCTAACCAATGACAACATCATTTAATATAGAATGTGAGGACTGCCAAAAAAAATATCGAATCAGATACGGATTAGGAAATAACTTCCCGCAATTGGCTTCTTTTCAATGTTATGATTGTTCTAAACAAATTGAAACTGGATATACAAGTCGTGGAGAAGATAGAGTCTTAAAAGGTGCATACGTTACGAGTGAAGAAGACCCTTTTAACCCAGAAATTGAAATTGTCAATTTGCATCCCGAAATTCCAACAAGAAAAGGGAAGGAAAACGACCCTTATCATTTTCAAACTTTTGACGTGTTTGATAATCTGAACAAATCAAAAGCTAACTTTGACGAATTTAAAGAAGAACAAATAGTATGGTCTAAATTTAATAGAAAGTGGGAGGAACTGAAAATGCCACTTCGTATTTTATCTTTTAAAGGCGAAGATAAAATGAAAAGCATATCCAAAATTAATTATAGAGATTTCACAAAGCTATTTAATGAATGGATGATGATTTTTATTCGTGGAAAGCTATCTTCAGATTATGATGACATTTGTGATGAGTACAACTCTATAAATTCCCAAAAAATTAAGGAGTACGTTAAATCTAACGATAAGTTTTTAAAGCAAATAAATGAATTTTGTAATGTTTATATGAAACATCATCATCATTTTCAAAGCACTATTTTTCATTTAAAATACGGTTGGGAAATTACTGATGAAATGATTGCAAATATAAATTGGGATGAGATACACAAAGTCTATGGCGATTTATATGAAATAATTGGAGATTTGTTCGTTATTCCTACAATGATTAACAATTTAGCAAACGGTAGAGAGTTTGACGAATTCCAAACTGATGGTTTCACATTAACTAAATACTTAAAAACAGATAAATCAGGTCGTGCGAATAATTTTGACACAAATTCAAATCTATCTCATCTTTCTTCTGCATATGAATCAGGCTTAAGAAATGGGACGCACCATAAAAATTCTTATCTCGATACTGAAACTTTTGAAGTGAGTTTAGGAACAAGTAAAGGTGGAACAATAGAGAAAAAAATACCGATTATAGAATACATTAGTAAATGTAATCAATTATTTGGAATGGGAATTATTCTATCCAGCTTGATATTAGAAATGAATAAATAACTGCTCACAATCGAGTAGACGGCTCTCCCCATGATTGAGGAGAGTACGCCTCTCACACCACCGTACGTACGGGTCTCGTATACGGCGGTTCACCAAATCGAAGTTTGTCTCTTATTTAAGTAGTCTATCATAGGAACATATCCTTTTCTTTTAAGTCTGGATATGGTAATTGTAGTACCCAGTATAGGGCTTTGAGCTACTGCCCAACCTCCCATACGGGTTCGACTCCAAGCATAGGCTTGTCCATACTTGATTCCTAATCGAATCAGGTTCTTGCGTTTCCGCTCCGGCTTTTTCCAATCATGCCAAATGCAATACCGCAGTCGGTTACGTAGCCACTCATCTAACTTTTTAAGTTTGGTGTAGCTATTGGTCAACCGATAATTGTTGACCCACCCTCTGCATACCTGGGTAATTTTTTCCAGACGTTCTTTCATAGACATGGGTTTGGTTTTCTTGGTTAACCTTTTCAGATCACGCTTAAATGTATTCCAACTACTTTTACTTACAACCAACTGGTACTGTCCTTTTGTACCTTTATTGTAAATCGGTACAAATCCATGCCCTAACAACTCAAAATTTACAGCTCTGCGTATTCCGCTTTTTGACTTGTTTATTGGTAATTTAAGTCTATCTCTTAGAAAAACATACATCTTATTTCCAACTTCTTTAGCTTTGCTTTTGGATCCTGTATATATACTAAAATCATCTGCATAACGGACATATCGTAGTCCTTGTTTTTCAAGTTCCTTATCCAAAACATCTAACATAATATTAGATAATAATGGACTTAGTGGGCTACCTTGAGGGATTCCTCTTCGGCGTTTATACAACCTACCCCCTATAACGATGGGAGCCCGTAGCCATTTGCGGATCAGTCGCAAGGTAGTTGGACATTTTACCTTGTTGTAGATTAATTGTAGTAAAATACTGTGGTCTACAGTATCGAAAAATCCTGCTAAATCAATATCTACAATGTCCTGAAATCCATCGTTGATGTATCTCTGTGCTTGTAATACTGCTTTGTGGAGACTCTTATTGGGACGAAAACCATAACTAAAAGGTTCAAAATCATATTCAAACCTTGTCATTAGTTGTTGGCTTACCGCTTGTTGCAACCACCTATCAACTACAGTAGGAATACCCAAAAGTCTGGTTTTGCCTTTTCCTTTAGGGATACTGACGCCCAAAATCGCATCGGGAATATAACTATTATCTATTATGGAGTTTAGAAGCTTAGCTCGGTGTTTCCGTATAAAACCCGGAAGATCACTGTACCTAATTCCATCTACCCCACTAGCGCCCTTATTACGCAGAACTTGGCGTTCTGCTTTATAAAGGTTAGTCGCTTCTAATACCGATTCAATCATAGGTTTACATAATTTGACTTACTTCTGTCTGCTTAAGATTAGGCTAGCTAAGCCTCCTAATCGAATTTAGACCTGATCTAATGTGCTGTCCTTCCTTATTTGTGAGACCTATGTGTTACTGCTACACAACTCGTTTCCCATAAGTACTATGACTTCTGCTGACTTCTCTACTTTACCAACTCGTGGTTATAGAGACCTCCCCAGGTAATGACATCTTCTTTCACTCGATTCCTGCCGCATCTACTAGTTCGATACTTACTGAAAAAAAATCAGCATTTTGGACTTCGCAGTGATATGCCTACTGATCCGACCTAATAGCCTCAATATGCTGTTTGTATACCTCAGAGTTTTGTAGTCTCGCTTCCTTCAGTCCTAACCTCGCGGTTAGCAACCTTGCGACTTACTAATGGTTCAAGACCTTACTCCTGCTCATAAGGGACTTGCACCCTCTAGATGAATTATTTATCTTCGATAAATAAAGATCCCCATGCTGGGTACACACAACGTGTATAATTAATTGCTTAAGTCTGGTATGTTCTAATTGGAATATTCTCCGAATATTCGTCCCCTTTTGCTATCTTAGTTGCTAATCGCAACTAACCATACACAAGAACGTTGTAAGTAATTAGACCAATCAAGATGGAAAACCAAGAAATAACAGAAATACAACCAAATATAATTATTGGAGAAGATTATGATGGTTGGATTAATCTGTCTGCTTGGAAAAGCTTCGAAAGTCGAAATGGATTTTATGGCTCTAAAGATTCGGACAAGAAATCAGACGGAATTATTAAAGCACACATAATCGGAGAATCAGTTGACTATGTTCACATCTTATCTCAATCTCAATTCAATGCAATTAAATTCCTAAAAGAAAACTCTGAAAAGATTCGTGACTCTTTGTTAAACGGACTTTTAGAAGATTATCCAAATGCTAAAGACATTTATGAAGATTTAATGCCTGAAATAAAGACAATTAGTGATTACAAGGACAATCTAGGAGTTGCATTCATACATGTAATGGACAGTGACAAGGATAATCATGCTTATATCGGATTTGAATTAGGTTGTTCTTGGGATGATGAACACGGAGTTGGAGTTATGATGCATAAGGATAGAGTAGTCAAGATAGGACTAGCAGACGAATCATTTAATCACTGGAACTGTTATCACGATAATGGAACAGCAAAATATGAGCAAGGAAAATGGGAATCAACTCAAGAATTGAAGCATCAAAATCGCAAAAATTGGTGGGAATTCTGGAGATAAACTACTTACAACATTATATATGAAATCATAACAATTTAGAGCTAGATTAAATGATTATTTCCTCTTTGCAAAGGCGCTAGATTTTTATAAGTTTAACAATAAATAAAAATGCGCAGTTAAATCTATTGGTTCAGGTGTGTCTGCCTTGCTTCGATTCATATATTTAACGTTGTGCATAATTAAGATGACCATTTTAGAAAAAAATACTTTTGTACTCATATTCACCATTTTTATATACTTCTGGAATAAGTATGTAGTAACAAGGTTAATTCGGAGTGTTACGAAGAAAAATCCAAATAATAAATGGATGTCAAGGAATCAAGAAACAATTATAAAGATATATCAAGGTTTCTTTTGGTCATCACTTATATTGCTAATTATTAGTATGATATTTAGTAACTAATCTTAGTACTTTAAAATAGTTGAAAAAAAATGCCATTTTCTATAGAAGAAAAATATATAATCGAGACGGAATCTGAACTAAATGTAAAATTCCCAATTGAATTTAAAACTTGGATGATGAAATCAAATGGAGGTGAATTAATAATACACGAATTTGAATTTGAACTTTATCCATTTTTTGACAAATCTGACAAAAAAAGAATAAGTAGGACTTGCAACCATATCGGGCATGAAACAAAAAATGCTCGTGAATGGAATGGTTTTCCTGACAATGGAATCGCAATTGGTTCAGACGGATTTGGTAATCAATTAATCTTGAGTCATAACGGAAATAGGAATTTAACTGACGAACTTCACTTTTGGAATCACGAGACAAGGCAAGTAGAAAAAATAGCTGAATCAATTAATAAACTTTACATTGAAAAAAGCTTATTCTGGAACAGAAAGTTTAATAAATAAAACTATACACAACACGATATCCTATGATGACATAGCAGCAAAGTGATCAATCGAATGGTTATTATATATTTATAAAGGCGTAATGCTTGCAAAAAGTAAAAATTAGTAACCAATGCGCAGAAAAACTCAACACAGAGGTAACATTTTGCCCTACCAAGCCACATATATTAAACGTTGTACAGCATAAAAAATGAAAAAAATACTAATACTTATTTCAGTCCTTACACTATCCTGTAATCAATCAAAAAAGTCAAAAGTTGAAAGAGAAAATGAACCAGATGTATATAATCTGCAAGAAACGGATATGGAAATGAACAATGCAATTACTAAAGCAAATGAAACATTTAATTTATTCAAAGAAACTTTCCAAAATGATAGTGTGAACAAATATTACTTTTCAATAAAACAAAAATATGACACACCAGATGGTGGTAATGAACATTTATGGGTGGGACAAATAATTTTAAATCAATCTGACTACTATGGAATTATAGGTAATGAACCCATTTCGACCCTGAAAGTTAAATTAGGAGATACCGTAAGAATTGACAAAAAACAAATCTCTGATTGGATGATTGTTGATAATAGCAATGGAAAGGTTAAAGGTGGTTATACGATTAGAGTATTACGTAATAGAATGTCAGAAACTGAAAGAAATCAATTTGATCAAAATAATGGGTTAATATTTGAAAAATAAAACGCTCTACAATACCAGTAGCCGTTGCACAAGCCCATAATTTTGAGAAAAACGAATGATTTTAAGCCCTTTTTAGGGCTTTTATTTTGTTAGCACTCATTCTAAAAAGCAAAATTTTAAGGTCTTATAAATGATAATTTTAGGTCTATCAATACGTTTTTGATTAAAAAGAAAAAGTACTTGGCTTTCGCCTCATTTTTTACTCGTTTTTCAATGAATTTCAGGTACTTTTTTAAGTTATAAGCAGTAGCAGAGAGATGCATTACTTTGTTAGCTTGTGATAATCCTATGGTATTTATTTTTCGAAGTCCCATAAATTGAGTTAAGGTTCCAAATACAGGTTCTACTGTACTTTGCCTTATGGCTTTCATCTGTCTTCCTCGCTTACTTTTTACTCTGGCATTGTTACGTTCATATTCTTCTCGATAGAAGGTGACCGTTATTCGTTTTTCTTGACTACTTTTCAAACACTGTGTTCTAATAGGACATTCTTTACACACTTGCTTTGAAGCTCTATATTCCTTTTTCTTGGTTTGATTCTTGGTTTCTACAAATACCTTTTTGAAGGGAATTACTTTGCCCTGTGGACACTCATAATAATCTTGTTCTTTATGATATGTAAACCCTTCTGGTCCCCCTTTGTAAGTGCCATGTGCAGGTATATAGCTTTCTAATTGTTGTTGTTCTAAAAAAGCATAGTTCTCTCCACTGCTATAGCCTGTATCTGCTAAGCAGTTTTCCCATAGAAATCCATAGTTCCATAAACGCTCTTTCGTACGTAATACAATATCTTGCAATTGCTGATTGTCTTTGCCATCTGCATGATAGGCTTGGATATCGGTAATTACATGATGTCCGCTATCTACTACTAGTTGGCTTAGGTAATTTAATTTTCGAGCTTTACCGGGTTTTACACTGATACGGGCATCTGGGTCTGTAGGACTGTAATGGGTTTTGTTACTGGTATAACGACTTCCTTTGTTATTTGAACCTACCCGATAGTTTTGATCCTTTGACCACTTCTTGTTTCTCGTGACAATATTGTCTAACTGTTTTTTATTAGCAGTAATGGTCTTTTGAGCTTTACTGGCTTTATCTTGCTTAGCTTTGCGATATATTTCTTTATCTCTATTACTGATATGGCGTACTTCTGCCAGATGTGCCTTTAAATCTTGAATGGGTACTTTTAACTCTAAACTATCCATACTAGCATTGGATTTTACTGGTGCTGAATCCACTGCTTGAGTATGTCTGCAGACCATACCCTTGCCTATACACAACTCTAAAATATGTTCAAACACCTTAGTGAAAACTTCCTCTGGAAATAATTGGCGCGTTCTACTTATCGTGCTATGCCATGGTAATTCTTCATCGATATCATAGCCTAAAAAATACAACAAGTCCATGCGCATACTGCAATGCTCAATGAGCTTACGGTCACTGATGATATTCTCTAAATAGCCAACCAAACAAAATTTAAAAAATACTACTGGGTCAATACTTTGTTGACCACTTTTACCATAATACTTTTTTGTGGCTTGGTATAAAAAATCAAGATGCAGTACCTCGTGTAAACGCCTGTAGAAATTAGTCTTGGGTACGCGAGCACTTAATTGAAAACTGCTGAATAGTTTTTCCTGATAAATCTTTTTGCCTTGCATACAACAAATTACAAAATAACTATATCTTTAGCAAGACTTGTGCAACAGGCACAAAACCTATAAACAATACGGATTTGGTTGCTTAAGTTATAAACCCGGAATATCAACGAACACCGCCAAATCTTTTGGATTTGGCATTAAATAAAAGATAAAGCAAAACAAAAAGGTTTGGCTAATTGCCTAGCGGAAAGCAAGTGCTAACTTGCCCCCGTACTGTTCTTAGCTAAACCGTTGTAAAACATTAAAACCAATAAAAAATTGAAAAAAAACAAGAATATATCATACGGAAATAATTCTACAAATATTGGAAGTGCTAAAAAAGTGGTTATAAATTATGACTCTCAAAAGAATGTGGATATCAACGATTATGAGAAAAAAAGTATTGCTGATTTTAAAGTTAAACCAAAAAAACTGAGTTTGTATGGAGCAATAGGCTCTGGTGCTACGTTTTTAGCTTATTTAGGCGTTTTTGTCAAATTTCCAATTTTAGAAATACCCCAATTGATTACCTATTTGCCTTTAGTTTTCTTTTTATTTTTTCTATTCTTTGTGATTGGAGTTATCTTAAAAAACCGAAAATTTATTCCTCTTATAAGAAATTACACAATTGAAAGTGATGATCTAAATATCTCTTTAAAAAAGACAAAAATTCATTGTCCTAAATGTCAATCCAAAATGAGAATATTTCAAGATAATAGTGGAGTTTTTATAAGTTGTAACAGAAACCCTGAACAGCATATTTATTTTTATGATTATACAACATTTACGGACACAGAATAAAACGCCTTACAACACGGAATTGCCAGGGTAGAACCGTCAAACAGGTCTGTAGCGGTATGAATTTTCCAACTTCGCTTGTGTACGTCGATACCAATAAATAACTTTGAGTCTACAGTATCCTTTGTTATTCATAATAAATAAGATAGAATGTTTTTATTATACTAACTTAGGATACTGCTTTTACATTGTTGTTATAAAACATAGCTAATAAAGGCTAAACCGAAAGGTTTGTGTATAATTTATAAAGTCCGCCAAATTTTTAATTTGGCTTTTAAAAAAGAGATAAAACAAAATATAAAAATTCGGCTCTATGCTAATCCGAAAAGCTAGTGTCTTTTTGGCACGCTACGTTTCATACACAAGACCGTTGTACGTAATTTGAAAACAAGCATTTAGAATGTCAGTAAGCAGTTATAGAAATAAAGTAAGTCAACTTAATTCTCAAATAGCAGATTTGATGAAAAAGCAAACTGCGGAGAGAAAAAAAGAAGTGGATTTGAATTATAAGATTAATGATTTGACTAAAAGAATGCTATCAACCAAAAGTTTTTCAACTGCACAAAGCTACCAAAGACAAATCGACTCAAAATCGAAAGAATTAATACGAGTAAATACTAAAGTTGCAGATTTTGAAAAAAAATTAGCGGATAAGCGAAAAGAGCTTTCTCGAAATCAAGATTCTTTGACTAAAGCACTTGATAACGAAACAAAGAAAAGGCAAAATCAAGAATTAAATTTCTTGAAAGAAAAAGAGAGAATAAACAGGTCTGAATTAAGTAATATCAGAAATATTAATCACGAAATTCAAAAACAGCAGAGTATTTTTCAAGATTATCAAATCCCAGAAAGTGAATTGACCGACAATGATATTGAATATTCCTTAAAAGAACTAACCGAATTGCATCAGAGAATTGATTCCGTATTAGAAAGATTAGATAAACTTGGATTCGGACAAGAAATAATATTTGAGGAAATTGAAGAACTCAAAGGCAAAAGCAAAAAAATCAGCAAGAAGGATCTGAAAATGATGCTTATAGGAAAAATTGTAAGCTTCGGAATGGGGAAAATAGATACTGAATTAGCTGCTCAAATCTTTGAGGAAATTACAAACGTTGACTTAACAAAATTAATTGAATAAAAACTACGTACAACAATGGCTCCTATTAACTTATTAATAGAACTTGTCTATAGAAAACGTCATCTATAGCAACATTTGGGATAAAGTGAAATCTCTTTAATTGTATTGTTTTACCATCATTAACAGGCATTCTAACTCCACATACTTCAGAATTAAAAGGGGCTAACTTTTCCGTAGCCCTATCAATTTCGTTATTGCTTTGTTTTCCTCTTACGAAGCGTTGTGTTCTTATTGTTCTCATACTATCTTATTCAAATTGAGCTGTTTTATAGAATTGAATTCTTAAAATCGGTGTTCCATTATCTTGTACTCCTATAACTTTAAACCTTTTTAGATTTTCCTTTCCTACCAATTCAAATATGTCTTGGTTTCCCAATCCGAACCCAGAATTAATACTTGGCGATGATCCATTTTCTTTAAATCTTACTACAGCTGAAGAATCTGTTACTAGTAATTCTAGGATAGGAATAGGTCGCCTGTTAACACTTTTTTTAGTTGTTGCTTCAATTGACACAGTTTTATCAGGATCGCAATCAATACTAATATTCACCTTACCTTTTTCAACCATCATAGTTGCTGATACTGCTTCCTCCGGAACATCTAATGAAGTGACCCTGCCAAATGGAAGGGGAACATCCTGATACCCTTTATCACATTGTTTTATTGGAACAAGCCCAACTTCTTTAGCATTGATTAACACTAATTCCTCCAAATAATTTAAAATGGTAGCTGTATTCTTTCTGTTTGGATATACCTGTTTTTGTATTCGATCTCTTAACATAACTATTCTTTTTAAATAAATGGATTAATTGGCGGCTTGGTTCCCGAAGGATAGCCCCAAGCTACATACTGTTTTTTTGAACTATCATTATCCAAATGCACAAAGGTTTTACCTACTCCAATACGCTTAAAACCTACCAATTTTGCTGCCACTACAATCTTGTTTCTAATAGCTTTTGTAGGCGCTTTTATATCAGCAGCTTTGCAAGTAGGTATCTTATGCGAAGAATTTGATACTCCACCTACTTTAGTATTCCAATATGATGATCTCGCCCCTGAATTAATCATATCAAAAATAGGAAGTCTGGTTACTTTTGCCAGTTTTTGAAGCATTCGAATGAATTCTTTATCCATGCATTTACCTGACCCTTGAATATCCGGACTATCGAATTTGGAAAGATCAACCTTTTCTTTCCTATCTTTCCTAGTTAATTTTTGGATTGCTATAGCTCCTAAAAGTACTATACTAGCGCTGCCTACTGCCCACCATATTCTGTTATTATTCTTTCCCATTGCATTTACATTGTTTCTTCTCTTTTACTTTTTGATTTCTATCATAAATAGCCATTCCTATTCTAACCATATTAACGATCAAAAATGCACCAAAGATGACATTCATAGTCATATTCCCTTTATCTGCTTTCATTTCTTTTACTGGTATTTCTTTAACGTATGTTCAAGTTCCTCTATATGCACCTCAAGGCAATCCAATTTTCATTTTCTTTCTCATTAGTTTCTGCGTTCAGATTTCGTAATTCTGCTTTTTTCAATTTCTTTTGAAACCTGAAGCGGAATAATGCTTCATTTCGTATTACTCTTTACTACTCCAATTATTATCACAATGACACTTATTCCCATAATGACCATTGGAACAACAATGTTCTTTTCTTTTTTATTTAATTTATTCAGAACTACAATCTGCTCGATCTCTTTCATTATTCTTTTGATCTTACTAGCGTAGTTTGGATCTGTTGCATACCCTGCTCTTGCCACTTCATCCGCGAATCGATAAGGATCTTTTCTATGTTGTATAGCATTTCGGTATCTCTTGTTTTTAAGAAGTAATCCCGCCCAATCCATGAAAGAAAAGAAAGGACTTGGGTATGCCCGAAAAACATCTTTTATCCTATACTTCCATTTCCCACTTGAAGTTTGAATTGGGTATCCTGGATAAATAAAAGGGAAGTGCCTTGTTGGTAGGGACGAATACTCTGTAGTGGTAATCAATTGGGTTAGACCTTGCGACCAACCTCCGTAATTTCTTCCAGAACCCTTTTTTACTCCAAACATCATATTTCCCTTCGCTGATTTTCCCCAACCCGATTCTAAAGCACTTTGTGCTAATGCAAAAAGAACAGGCACACCTGATTTTTCGGAAGCCTTTTTAGCATAAGGATAATACTTCACCACGAATTGCTCTTTCATCACTATTCATCTAAGGTTGTGGTAGTGGATCAAAAACAGGAGTCTGTGGAAACTCTATAGGCATCTTAGCAATATAAGATGGAAAATTCAAAACCACCTCGTCTAAATCTGAAGTCAGCTCCCCTCTAATGGTCAGTACTCCGAATCCACTTAAACGACAAAAGAAAGGGTTGTTCCTGGTGCTTAATGTTGTCCAAGAGATAAAACCAGTAACATCCAAAGGAACTGGCATCTTCAGAACAGTCCCACTAGTACCTAAGCTTCCAAATACTCCTGCTCCACCTACTTTACGAAGTCGTATATCTGAACATACAATGAGATTGCCATTGATTACTAAATACTTATTTTGATTACGGTTATAAAAGACTTTAGTGAGATCTATATTTTCATCCTGAATTGAACGTACTTCCTGAGAATTCGATCCAATAGTAGGAATATCTACTTTAGGCAATATCCCTGTAAGCACCTGAAAACAAAACCCATCAAAGACTAGTTTATAGATAAGATCAGTTTTCAAATCTCCCGCTACTAATGGAACTAAAGATTGACCATTAAACTTTTTTAATGACACAGCTCCCTGTTTGTCTACATTCAAAGTAGCAACATCTGTATTCTCTTTATGAAAGCGTAGCTCTATAGGCAATCCTGCTTCATATTCTTTAGTTAATGGTGGGGATAATGATAGTTCGTATACATTATCATCTGCTCCAGTAGTAACCCCATATCCTCCTAAACTATTCTCAAGAGGTAAATTTTCTTCTCCCCTTACATCTTCTATTCTAAAATCTGATTGATATCCTCCCATTTCTTATTTATTTACTATTTACTAATTACTAATGTTCCAAGTGCCACCAAACTAATCCCTAATAGGATTTTATGCAGCTTACTTCTTTTGATCTTTTTTTCTTTTCGCTTAATACTTTCCTCCAATAGCATAATGGTTCTATCATTATTGGTCACTTGAATTGAATAATTATCTAGTTGATCTGATTGAAAGGAGATAATACTATCCTTTTTTCGAGTTACTAACTCAAACCTTTTAATGTTCAGGGACAAACTATTTACCAGAGAATCATTATACTTTCCTAGCTCCAAAAGCTTGGCTATCTCCCGGGATTGCTCAATAGTAAAACAATAGTGTGAAAACTCATCAATTTCCCTTATCTTGGGTGTCAAATCCTGTGAAATACTGATAAAGCTCGTCATCAGTAAAATCATCAATAACACTAATCTGTTCATACTTCTTTCGCTTTAACTTTTCTATTACTAGCCTATCTGTATCAATCAAAGCCGTTAGACTATCTGTAATCGTTTCCAGTATCTCTATTTTACTATCGAGTAAATCGTTTATTTCTTGAAGCGAAGTATTTTCTCGCTTCAATTCTTCAATCTCTATCCTTTGTATCTGATCAATTACTGAATCCTCTTCAGGAATGATCCTAAGGAGCGTAATTACTACACCCATAATCGCTATAAAGAGTAGTATCCATTTGTACTGCTTCATAAAAGATCATCTTTAGATGTTTCTACTTTCTTATCCGGAATGAACCTTTCGACAATAAGCTGAAGTATAAACTTGTAGAATGCTGTTGCAAAAAGGAAAGAGATGAAAAGACATAACACTTTTGCCAGCTCATAACCTCTTATAAAAAATACAATCACGGCATATATAAATCCTATGATTAATACCTGGTATCTACTTCTTAATTTAATTCCTAATCCTCTACCTATAAACTCTGGCACTTTATAGTAATTCAATAAATACGTAATAAGCATAAATGAGAAGATATATGCCCAATCAAGGGAATTCAAAAAAATTGTAAACTGTTCCAAAACGATTTCCATAATTTTAAGATTTAAGGGTTTGTTTAATTTTTATCACTTCTTGTTCTATTGCGGTGAGTTGTGTATTTGGAAAAAGGTTTTTAACCGTATTAACTACGACAACAATGGCTCCACCAGCTAACAGCATTCCTAAAATGATTTTCAATAAGGTCTGATTGGTAAGCGTAATCGTTACTTCTGTTTTCAATCCGTCCTTGTCTACTAATGCATCCAGTAGGTTATTTAGGTTTCTTTTTTTGCGTTCCATATCCATTATGCTTTTATAAGTTCGTGAATAGGGATGCCCATTTGATGTTTCTCATACGTAGCCCTATCAATACTATCAGCTTTAAAAACCTTTTGTACCAGACGCTCTGTTTGCTGATCAAATACTTTGGTAATCGTTCCTTTCCAACCGTGATGTCTAAGCAACCAAATCTGTAATCGTTCAACTTCTTTTCCTTTACTTCCTCTTGACAATAACCAAGGCTTTTCTTCTCGACTCGAAGTCGCATAACTAGCTTCTTCTGTTGTTACTTTTACAATAGGTTCTGATTCCTTAATTTCTTGGATATCTTGCCTTTTCTGTAATACAGGTTCTACCATTTCAGGTTTCTTCTTTTGACCTTTTATGAGGTATACAGCTAAAAGACTTACCCCTATACCAACCCCTACAATAATCAAATCATTTGTACGTATCATCTCTTTATCGTTTTAATAGCCGTTCTCATTCCATCGATATCTTGTTTGCTAAAAGATGTTCTTTGCAAATGTTTCTTGGCTGCTCTGTTTGTTTTATTCCCAAATATTCCGTCAACTCCATCTCTACTCCTTCCAGAACGTCCCAAATCCGCTTTATAAATTTTACTTAAATAAGATTGCAATATTTTTACGTCCTTAAAGCAAGTACCATATTGAAGAGGGTATTTACTACTCTTGCATCTAAATCTTGTAGGTCTTCCTGTTGTAGTTGATCTTCCTATTGTATTGTTTGCTATAGTACTTGCTATTTCTCGATCAAGATCCTCCTCTATAGATAACATTTCTAATTTGCTTTTGCGCTTCTTATAGTACCAAAATCCAATCCCTCCTAACCCAAGGGCGGTAACTCCGATAATGATCCAAAGTGTTTTATCATCCTTGCTTGTTTTTTTGACTATTGGTTTTTTATTCTTTATCTCCATAGTATTGTTCTTTATTGAAAAAATATGCGACATACTTTTTAGGCTAACCTATAATTAGGCAATCTCCTAACTGGATCTTTAACAAGTTTTTTCATCTCTCTGTCACTTAAAAAACCTTTTAAATACTGGTACATATCTTTCTTATGATTATTGAAGTAAAATGCTTTGGATAAACTGGCTACTTGTGTCTTATCCTGTAGGCTTCTAAATACACGTTCTACGGCTTTCTCATCGTCATCAAATAAACCTTTAGCATTCTTTAATTCAAGTGCATATTTTCTTGCAGCGGATAAGGGCAATTCTTTAATACGCTTACCACGTAGCCATTTTTTTACATCATTGATATAATTCATATTAAATGGAGCGTTCCAATTGGGTTCTACTACGGGTGTGGCTCTACCACCACCTGTTACTACAACTGGCTTTCCTGTACTTTCTAGGTTTCCTAATGTGGAAAATGAAACTTCCTTCTTGCTTTTTCGTTTCTTCACAAAAAAGTATATCCCAACTACTAACCCAGCTATTCCCGCACCCCCAACAACCCTCCACATTGTTTTTGTCATTTTCATTGCTTTGATTTTATAATTTTCTGTATTTAGGTAATCTCTCAATAATCCTTAATACTGTTTTGATTTCATCTTTATCGAAGCGATCTTTTAATTGATCCCTAAGATTTAACTTGTATTCTCCTTGATATGCTTTTGCTACCTGAGATACCTGAACCTTATCCTTTAGGTTTCTAAATACCGCATATACCTTCTCCTCTAAATCGCCTCCTATGTACCAAGGTCTAAATGCCTTATGGATTTCATTGGCATATCGTATTGCGGTAGATTCTTTCAGAACAACTATATTAGCAGCAATAGCATTTAATACTTTATCTGCATAGTTTACATCCAATGCTGCTTCATTAGAAAGCCCTTTTGTTATTGGGTTTAGTTTGGTATTGAGTTTTGCTAACAAACTTTTAGCTATACCATCTCGTTTTCTATTGCGTAAAGTGATATAGGTCGTACCGATCAAAATCAACCCTACTGCTGTTGCTGCAGCCTGTAATCCAACTACCTTTTTCATTTATTCAAAAATTTAAGCCCAGCTCCAACTGATCTCCCCATTGGAGTCAGGGCAGCAAGATCTGTTGCATCTGCTTTCTTTGACGTATTCCAAAGTATTAAACCAATAACAGCTAGTAACAATGTCAAAGTAACGGGTACTGCTATTGAAACTACTTTTGAAAGATTCTTCCCTAACCCCATAAAGTTGCTCCCTATTTCGGATGCATCTGCAATCGCTCTTGTTGCTGCACTTGACACATCAATTTTGTTCTTCTTTAGCCACTTGTTAAAATATCCATTAGTGGTACAACTAGACGATCCGTTAGTTTTCCAGGTTACTAGCCATATTGTCCTCGCGTTATCCGTTCCCAAGTCAGCCTTGAGACTGTTATAATAACCTACCCATAGTTCACAAGGATCACCGGATTCTGGCACTATAAATGATTTGTTTTTTATGTTGATTTCAATAGGCATACTATTTTATTTATCTTCTTAAAATGTAATTAGATTGCGATTTTACTTCTCGTTTGGACAACCTTAAATCTTCTAATGTTTCTATAAGCCTTCGCTTTATTTGGGTTTCTTTCCTTTGGGCTTGTTTCTGATCATAATTCTTGTAAATATGTCTACCAATCAAAAAGCCCACTCCTAATACTAAAAGGGTGTTCTTCATTGCTATTCCTTTTTGATTTTTATTAAAGATGTTGATTTCTGGCACTCCTATTTCCTCCAACCAAATGGAAACGCTGGGTTTTCTTTGCCTTTCATAGCAGAAGCTTCATCTAGTCTCAATGCTTAAATTGTCGGGGTTTTCAAGAACAATAGCTTCTAACCTTTTGTCTTTATTTAATTGTTCATTGCTTTTCTATACTTCTATTGCAGTATCTAGTATTGGTTTGAATGTTTTTTTTGATAGATCTAAACCCTAATAATCTATATGTAGGGTATGGTTTAATACAAACCTGATTGTTTTGGTTTCCGCCTAGCACATAGATGTACCTCTTATCTTCACTATAGTCGATAAAAAAACCAACATGACCTTTCCAACTACTTCGCCTTTCCCTCCAGAACACAACCACATCACCTTGCTGTGGAATCTTTACTTTAGTACCTACCTTTAACCAAGATCTAGCGTTGAGTTTACCACTATAATAATAGCCTGCTTTAAAAGCTACCCAATTGGCAAACGCGCTGCACCAAGCTGTTTCATCTGTTGTAACCCATTTATGCCCGATCTCTTTGAAATACTGAAGAATACGTGGATTGTGAGCTGCTCCTTTGATTTCGGTTACACCGTATTCCCCTATTGCTATATCTAATACACTATTGGTCATGTTTTTTACGCTTTTTAATGATGTATTGCTTCTTCTAAAATTTTTTCTGTTTCAAATTGTTTGTAATAGGTTAGTATAGTGATGGTTTGTTTTCCTGCTATTTTAAACACCCATCCATTTTTTCCATCTATGATAGCTCCGTTCATTTCAAATACTTCTGCTACATTTCCAAAATTCTGAGGGCTGTTATAACTGGAAAAAGAGATGGGGGTTACTTTGGTACTTCCTGTAACAGTATCTTCTTCCAGTTTTAATACCCTAAACCTTTGTATTCCTGATAAAACAAACTTTACGTGCTTGACTATAGCAGGGTTAAAAGTGAAATCTTCTCGTTTTCTATAATACCCATCATTAATAAGAACTTTATTACTCTCTCGACTATAGCTAATAAGATTTATAGCTCCATTGGTACTATCACTACTATAGATCATATCTCTATTATGGTCAATGGCTATCCCTGTCCCTACAATCCCTAAAAACAAAGTATCAACAACTGCATCATCACTATCTATAATAGAATAAGAATTATCCCCCCTGTTTCCCACATAGAGCAATTCATTGGTTGGGTTGTAAATAATACGATATGGGTCAGCGCCTACAGGAATTGAATCTTTTACTGTATTGGTATCTATATCTATC
This sequence comes from Aquimarina sp. TRL1, assembly GCF_013365535.1. NCBI lineage: Bacteria > Pseudomonadati > Bacteroidota > Flavobacteriia > Flavobacteriales > Flavobacteriaceae > Aquimarina > Aquimarina sp. TRL1. Next base: position 1,060,615 of record NZ_CP053590.1, read on the forward strand.
GCAACAATAGCATTGTCTACAGCCGAAACTACATACAGCGTATTATTTTTGGGATTATATGCGCCTGTGGTCAAAGTATTACCTACATTTTCAATCGTATTCGTTACTACATTGTTAGTATCGATTACCGATATACTATTGTCATTTGAATTGACCACGTAGACATTTCCTGTATCAGGGACTACAGTAATATTCCTTGGTGCTTTTCCAACACTAATAGTTTCTATAACATTTCCTGTATCGGTATCAATTACACTAACCGTATCATCTGCAATATTTGCCACATACACCTTAGAATTAAAAGGATTAAAGACTATACCAATAGGTCGTTTCCCTACTTGTATCGTATTTATAACTTTTAATTCTGTATTAATTACCGTTACTCTATCACCTATAATATTCGCCACGTAGACCCTTCCAAAGTTTGGGGAACTAGGTTGGCTATCGACGGTCAGGTCTACGGGCGAAACCCCAAAGGGGCTGCTAGCATTAGCAGTTATAGGTATAAGGGAAACAATAATTCCTTCTCTATTCAGTACGCTAATATTATGGGATAACTGATTTGCGATATAGGTAAACCCATTAAAAGGGTTGACAATAATTCCTTGTGGGTATATACCTGTACCTTGACTACTACTTATAGTTATAGTCCGAAATAAGTGATCCGATACCTCCCCTGGTAATGTGGAACTCAGTGGTGGTTTTTTATTGCCTGCCCATAATCGAACTTCCCGTTCCACATCTGATGTATTTGTAATGGTTAGCTGGGTGGTTTCATACTTATTTTGAAGGTTTTTATAAAAAGATTCATTATCCAATTTCGTAACACTTCTCTGTAAGCCTTTAAAAGTTCTCTTGGGTAGTCTTCTGATATAAGGGCGATTTTTTTGCACAAAAGAATCGTACCCTTCTGAGTGGATCAGTTCGGCAATCATAGCATCCTCTTTTTCCTCAGAGGATGCTTGATAGTTTTTCTTCTTAGCATTATCTGATTTTGAGATTACAGTTTGATTCCTATCATCATCAAATATTACCCACCAAAGCGCTACAAGGGTAATCCCTGCTGTCATTAATGCTATTTCGGTATTTTTTTTCATTGCGCTAGTGTGTATTTGTCTATAAATTGGACAATCTCTTTGGTACGGTCTACTTGTGTTTTCCCGACTAATTCGGGATGTCTGCTAAAAATCTTAGTAGCCGCATATACCGCTTCTATTTTGGGAAAACCATAGTCCAAATAATGTCGAATCCCACATAAATCTGCTGTCGTCTCCCTACGGGTATTCAAAAACCAATGACAACCTTCGTGAGAAAGTATTGCCACCCTTACAGGTATCGTATAGGTTTTGAATAATCTTTGTGATATCTGAACCCTTGGCATTTTGCGATGTATCCTTGCGGGAGTAATTAGTTCTTTACCAAAGGCATCAACAATACTTGGTAAATACTGAAATAAAAACTCGCCTTTAGGGCTGTCATAAAACCCCGCAGGAACATATCCAGCTTTTTGAGCAAATTGGATGGCAAACTCCATAAAACGTTGATGTTCTGGAGTAGACCAAATCCGAGGTTCATTCATCATCGTAACCTTAAAATCAAGGAGTTCAAGACTACCATCATCGCACTTATTTTTATCATACACCTCTAGTTCCAATTCTTCGGGAGAAACAGGCAAAGGAATTTTTATGCTTCTTTTTTGTCCTCTTTCCAAATAGGCTTTTCTACGGAAATAGTGCGTATTTGGTGATAAAGGATCATATACTTTAAATCCTACATCCATTGCCTTTTTAACTTTTATAGTAATAACAATAGTAAACCGCTTTCTATTAGAAGGTATTGGAATGATCATCGTTTTACCCTTGATTAATGCTTACGTTTTTATTCTTCTGAGATTGATATACTAGTACTCCTATTCCTACTGCAACAACCCCTCCTACTAATGCATACACTACCATAGAATTGTCTTTCTTAGGAGTTCCTCTACTTGCTTCACTACCTAGTCCTACTTTAAAATCTGATGGAAGTCCCTGATTCTCTTCCTTAGACATTTCTGAAATTTGAATGGGGCTAGGTTTACTTACAATGGTATCAATTGCGCCACCTATAGCTGCTCCTCCACCTAAATCCCTGTACGCTTGTCCTAACTGCGAAAAAAAATTCCTTCTTTTTGCCCTTCTGGAAATTCGCCTGGGATTAGATCTTCTTTTGGCGCGTCTTGCTTTTCTAGCTGCACGCCTTTTAGCTCTTTTTTCCTTGTTTCCAAAAAATAAGAACTCATCATATGCTTCCTCACCTACGTGATCCGCTAACATCATTTCTGTTTCTCCTGCTATCATTATTCTATGTTTTTAAGTTTTCGGTTATGTGATATACATGACATAAAGTGTCGAATCCATGGGATCAAATGACTTTGCATCATGCGGTTTCCCTACAAAAGGATATGATTTTGCATCTCCCGGAGCTAATGGTAAATTGTTTACCATTACTTCAGAATCCCCAATATTTTTTACAGAAGCAAACAGAAACCCCAAAGGGATTTCTCCTGCATCCGTGAATGCTTGTTCAATAGTTTCAGCTATTACGTCCATTTACTTCTATTTTAGTTTTCATTTTATACATTACAAATCCTGCTATAGCAAGTCCTAAAACAGCAACTCCAATAATATTTCTCATTTTCCGCTTGTTCTTTTCAACTTGTGGTTTCTCCTCCTTCTTTTTTTTCTCCATTACTTCTACACCTTTGGTTATCATATCTCGCTCTGTAACTGGTAATTCTTCTTCCATTGGTAGTATTGTCTCTTTTGAAATCCTTTTAGGCATTGGTCTTGCCCTACCTTTACCACTTCCATATCGCCTTTTGTATGGGATGACTATATCCTTGGATACTTTGGGTTTCTGCCTTTTATTGATAACAAACACGGGATGGTTATTGCGTTTTGAAGGATCTCCCGACATTATAGGTCTTCCTCTTCTGCCAGGTTTTCTCATACCTGTTTTTGAGATTCCTTTGTTTCCCTTCAAGTCTCTATGAATCGGATTCCCAAATTTGGCAAGCGGCATCCGAAATCGCTTTTTAATTGCTCCTGATCTTGACACCATTCTGTTTCTGAAAGGGCCGCGATATCGTTTATCAAGTGTTCTTATAGCATGTCTTACGGGCCGACCTATAGCACGTCTTACAGGACGGGTTCTTCGCCTTCTTCTTCCAATCCCAACAGAACGTAGTATTCTATTTTTAGGATAGTTACCCATTAATCTACGCAACCCTCTACGTTTTTTCTTTTTTCGTAGTTTATGTCGTACTACATGATGTAAAAATGGGTCGTATTCCGAAGTCTCAAATTCATCTATATCTATTGGATAATCTATCATATCATTTGCTTTTTCATTACTGGATTATCTACCTGATATCGGTTGAGCTGGAGCTGGCATATATGGATAAGTAGGTTTTGAATTAGATTTAGCCATAAAAACCCCTACTATAGCTAAAAGGGCAATCCCTCCACCAGCAATAAGCATTGTATTTTGTTTTTTCTTTGCTTCTGCCTGTCTTCTAGTAGCTGCTTCTCTACGCCTTCTTTCTTCTACTTCTCTTCGTCTTCGCTCGGCTGCTTCTCTACGTCTTCTTTCTTCTGCTTCTCTTCGTCTTCGCTCGGCTGCTTCTCGGCGCATTCTTTCCATTTGCCTTTGCATATCCCTTTTGGCTTGCGCTGCTTGTGCAGCAGCTCTACTTCGTGCTGCGGCTCTAATTCGTGCAGCAGCAGCATTTCCTCCTCCTCGGCTTCCTCCTTTATTTTTTCTTCGTTTAAAAAGACCTCCTACGATTCCTATTGCTCCTTTTGCCAGCGCTCCCCAAAATTCATCTTCATCCTCATCCCCATCATCATAGGAACTAAAATCACTACGTTCTAAAGCAAGCATTTCTTTACCCTTGTATTGGATATGGATCGTCAATAATTGGCCCAAATCATCCTCAAACGTTGATGTGTTTGATTTTAGTAACTCCACCACTTCATTGATGAGTTGCTTTTTATTTGGGGTTCCTTTAAAGATGATCCCGTGTTTTGCCAACAAACCAATGACAGCCTTGGGTTTGGTCAAAATTAAATGACTGATTAGATTAATCGAATCGTTATATTTTTTTTGAAAACTCTGTTTCATCTCTCTTTACTGTTTTAATTTGTTACGATTTACTCATACGTGTAGCTCCTACCAGATATCCTGCAATAAAAACCACACTTAATAGCACTAGTTCATCTTTTCCAAACTCCGACACTTTTTGAGGTACTAAAACAGTAGGTGAAATTTCTTTGTCTTTTTCTGTAAGCTTTCTCTGGCGAATTTCATTCCACACCATCTGTACTTCTGACGCTAATTTCTGATCCTCTGGATTCGCGTTAGATCTTTTTACAATGCGATCATAATAGTTTTTAACTTCCTTGTCGCTTGCATCTGAAAATTGATCTAAGAAGCTATCTTCATCACCTGATCCGTTATAGTTGGAATGTCCGCACGCTCCGCAAAAATTATCGTCATTATTATAATTATCATTGTTACAAGAGTTACAAGGCTTCTTCTTTTCCTTTTTTTCAAGTGATAGAATAGCTTTCTTATCTGGGTGATGCCGTAGTATTTCAGAAATTATCGTCTTACCTTTCTTTTGTATCAGTTCTTTGGTTGCTTGAACAAGTGTGCGCAAATCCTTTGGCACTTCATATCCACAATCAAAAATGATCTTACGTATGGGGCCTGGGTTACTTAACACGATATAGTCAATGCTATTTTGCGCTAAAACCTTAGTTCTATCTCCTTTTGATATCTTCATAAGCATTTGTTTGTGATTAAAAAAAGATCAGCCAAAGCCTTGGAATATTCCTATTGCTTTGGCCGTATCACTTTGGTAAGTTGTAGACCTAAAAGCCTACTTGCTTATCATTAACTATCGGGGCCTACGTCTACGTAAGCTTGATATTGGATATCGACTTACTCGTCTTGGTCTAGTCCATCTACCTACAGGTCTTCTACGAATTCGTCTACGTCTACGGGGACGGATTCCAAAAGCAGTTGATCTTTTTCTTCTACGGATTAAATCAATCTGTGGTAGCCCAGTTGTTCTTGGAACTCTCGACAACTCCGCAACATTATTTCCTTTCAACAGGTTACCCATATTCGCTCTCGCCTTGATGGTGAAGGTGAATACTGCCGTAGTTTCTGGATTGATGGTAACACGCAAAGAATCTTGCCCAGTTACATTCAACTCGAAATTGTCGTCATCAATCAATTGCTGCGTAAAGTTCTGTGGACTTGTAGCATTACGCGGCTGATATACTCGAATGGTGTTCGATCCTGCTGCGGTTCTTTTAGTAAGCTTCAATACGTTATCAAACTGCAATGGGTTTGATACTGAATACTTCATCCCCGAAATTTTGAAAGGGTTTGCCTTAGATTCTTCTCGAACTTCTTTATGGCTACTTTCTTCTACGGTAACGGTAACTCCTGCTGGCTGCGCTGCTTCTTCGTTACCTCCAAACACAACCGCTTCGGCTGCAACATCAGAGGTGTTTTTTACAACTACAGTTAGGGTACGATCATTCGGATCGATTCTACCAATGGAGGTACGGGTGTAATCGTCGTAACCATCCTCACCATAATCATCTACATACTCATCTTCATATTCCTCGTCATAATCATCATATCCATCCTCATTGCCTTCAAAGCCTGAATCGAAATCATAATCATCTTCATCGTCGTAATCATTATACCCATCGTGCATTTCCATATCACCATCATAATCATCATAACGATCTTCTGCATCGTCCTGATATCTCATTAGTTCATCATTGTAACTCATTTTGTTTGATTTTTACCACGCTAAAAAGCGTAATGTTTGACATTTCTTAATCTCAAATCCTCTCTAACTTTTGATAACAAATGGCATCGATGATGCCCCTCTCTAAAGGGTTATCTTTTCTTGTTTGCGACTTGTAATTTTTTAGCTGCTGCTAGTTTTTTAGCTTTTCTTTTCTCTAACCAAGGAGCAACCTGAAAAGCCCCTACGGCGGTAAAAGCTATTGCTGATACAAGGATTACTGCTCCTATAGCTTTGTAATCCAAATCTTTTTCGTTTGCCATTTTCATTTCTATTTTATGTGACTATTTGGCTATGGTTTCTAAACCTTTGAGTGCTAAATTGAGAAGCTATCTTGGAAATTCATTGCACATTTTTTACTACAGGGTTTCAAAAAAATGAGAAATTCAATGACAATAGTAGTTACCAAATGACAGAGTGTAGCAAAACTTTTTTTTCGCTTCGGACTATCAACTAGTAATCTGCTTGTTTATGAAAACAAGAATATACTTGACTTTAGTTCTTGAACATTGCCCCTATCCTTTTTTGTGTTTTCATAGGAAATATTCTAATGTGTGATACGTAAATTACTTTAAAAGCATTTGGTTCTCTCCAAAAATGTGTATAATTATTATTTCAATGATGCTTTAAAAAATGGAGCATTAGTAGTAGAAAATGATAAAGGAAAGACTAAATTGGATATGGGTATATATTACTTGATCAAGGTAGCTAAACCTTATATGAAAAATGATGAAGTTTACTCTATTATCTGGAGGTTGACACAAAAATATAACGCTTTCAATTACTCTTCCCACCGTTTTCGTATCAATCCTAAGCATTATGAAATGAATCTAAGACAGTTGACACTAAACTTAAAGAAATCATTGCATTATTTTGAATCTTCGTTTTATATTTTAAGTATTCTAGGTGTAATTATTTTCGGATATATTCTTAAAAGAAAAAGCAGCGCATATCAAAAATAATCCGGATAAATGGGTTTAAATATTCTTACCACACATTTTTCCACTTCCCCTCTTCTTTAAGAAAAATCATCATTCTTCGATCATTTTCTCCGTGAAAACCTTCCTGTGAAATTACATATGATATAACAAACCCAATCGTATGCTTTTTATTAAAAACAGGATAAGAATAACAAACAACCCATTCTTTTTTTCGATCATTTTTTATTGCCCGCCACCATTCTCTGGAAAACTCCTCATACGCTTTTTTATACGGAGCTAAATCAATCAAAGCTTCTCTGGTAATCTTGTTTTTATATGGGTAATATCGTATCGGTTCATTGTTTTCTACAGCAGCTCTTTGTTTTATCAAGTAATCCAAGTCCTTTTCGTCTAAATAGGTTAATTCTTCAACCGGATCTCCTCCATCCCTGCTTATTCCATTATTCTTTTCCCACCACAGAGAATCTGGCGGAATCATCAGCTTATTATTAAGGAGTCTCTCCTCTGCATGTTTTTTATAAAAATCCTCTTCAATAAATCCTAAAATTTGCTGCACATCTTTATCCTTATCATATTGATGACAAGAAACACAGATAAGACATATAAATATACAATACCATTTCATCAGTACTCAGTATTTATTTGACTTCCTTTAGGTATTACTACATTTTTCAATGCCTTATATTTTTTATCATGATCCGTAACTACACTTCTATACAATTTATCTCCAATGAGACCTCGTAAACTCTCCTGGAAAGATTTCATTTTGCGAAGCCCCTCATCACCTATATCTTGTGCATATGCTGCATGGTCATGTTTACCTTTATATCCCGTATCTCTTTGGAATATATCAAAACATGAATCAAGATCATTATTGCACCAAGCTTTCATAGCTGGTATCGCTTTTTTCCATGCATGAATAAAAAACTCATGTCCCATAGAATGACACATCTGTGCAATTACTCGCTCTTCATCCCATTTCTCTTCCTTTGCAGCTTCTATATAGTTTCTTATATAAACTTTAATAATTACTTTTAGATAGAAATCCTTAGGGCTGTTCTTTATTCTCTCTTTATTACTTACAATCCAAAATGTTCGCACAGATCTTTCAGCATGCCACTTATACGCCTTTATTTTTCTGGGGCAACGTTGATGAAATTGGGTTATGGTACTCGCTAAAGCACCTCCTTTCATATCACTCATTTCTATAAAATGCAAGGCGTGAATGTCATAAAAATCTCCACGGCAAGTTGCCGTAAACACCTTTTCATTATCTAAAACGATGGAGTCTCCTTCATTTAAGAACAACCCAAACACTTCTTGTCCTTCGGGTGTCTTTAAAAACAACTTCAACGATTTGATAACCCAGGGGTGTATAAATCCATCCTTTTTTTTATCTACTGTTTTAGTTATTTCTGTATCTTCACTTGTCCATATACAGTTCTCTATACAAGCTCTACTAACGAGTAATAGAGAAGGAATCTTACATTCTTCCTCTTTTATTTTCAGTTCCAGCGATCTGGAAAAACCTGCGATATTTAATTTAAATTCATTTCTACCCATTTTCAAAATACCATTTGTTGCGTTTCTATATCACTACCCTCTGGCAATACTTCCAAAGCTATCCTCTGTATTGCTGCTTGCACCTGAATGTTTTTTAGAACATCATTTTGCACTAATTTCCCCTCATACTTGAAATCAACATTAGGATTGTGTAAATCAATAGAAATTAGTTCGCCTATAAGATTCTTAGTTTGAACAGTTAAATACACCGTATCGCCTATCTCTGCACTCGTTAAGCGTTTGTTTGTTTCATCTGTCAGATAGTAGTCTATTAAGGTTGCCTCTTCCTCTTCTGTAATTTTTTTCGTAGTAGTTACATGCGGGTCTGTTTTAGCCCAAGGTTTTGTCAGCATAAGCTCTCCATTAAAGAAAGTAGTGGCAGCTGATAACTTTAAGCGATATAAAATAGAAGAGGTGTTATTGGCATCGAATTCCAAATTATAAAATAAACAATGCACATCGAATAATTTATAAGTACTGCTTCGGCTTATTCCGTCCGCAGAAGAAAATATAATTTCACAATGTTTCGTCATTAATGGAGTAACTGCCCATTCAAAAAAATGATCATTGCGTTTATTAGTTCGTAGTACTATATCGTGTATTTTCCAGTTTGGTTTAGAAAAGGGTCTACCGTTATAGTCGCATTGCTGGGTTATTTCTGTAGCGTAGTTAATGATCGTATACGCTTCTCCCTCCAGGAGAAGTTTGCCCTGTATAGTCATAAGTTAGAGGTTTTGTGTGAATAGTAAAGTTACTAAGTATACAAACAAAAACATTGTGGGCAAACCTCAGACTTTTAACTGATAAACAACTAAAAAACAGAGCTATAGAAAGATTTTTACTAGTTAAAAACAACCCCCTTTCTTCTTCATCCATGTTAAATGATATTCTCTGATATTACATTTTTACCAATTTGCAATAACTTACCTAATTTAAAATCACAAAAATACGGATAAACCACATATAAAATACGGTTCTATTACACTGTTTTTCAGTGTTTTAACCAAAAAACAATCACCCGTAAATAGGATAACTGTCGTTTTTAAGCTTTTTTCTAGTAAAAAAAGAGGGGTTTAACCCCCATTTTTAGGAAAAAAAGACATTAATAAACGGTAAAAATAATTGAAAAAAAAGAGCTTTTTTCTTATTATATAAACTTATTTTTGACTGTAAATCAAATACTTATTTAACTTTTTAATTTTTTTTGTACTTATGAAAACTAATAAGAATGTTTCCAATTATTTTAAAAACTTTTTTTTATCTATTCTTTTATTAAATTTAACACTGTTCCTTACAGGTTGTTCAGGTGACTCTGTGGAGGATTATGAAAAACTTGAATTTTTAGCCTCTGAAAAAGATGAGGAACCAGATCCTGATAATAGAAAAAATTTTGCAGCATCAGATAAAGATGAAGAACCAGACCCAGATAACAGAGACTAAGAAAATATTAATCGCAATTTTAATGGTCATAGGTGCAGTAATCATTTTCACTGCACCTTTATTACATATAGTGTTTCCTAAAAAACCTGAATACCAAGTTAATTTTGAAGATAAAATAAACAAATTCAATAAAATTAAAGATGCTGAACTTTGTGATCTAAAAGAAAAACAATTAAAAGGTATAATTACCCCCTTAGAGTATATAGAGCAAGCTGAATCATTCCAAGTAGATCGTGAAACGCAAACAGCCTTGTTAAACTATCAATTAAAAAACTTAATCAATGATAATAGAATTTTTGGATTTAAAAATATGCGGATTTTTCTCATTGGTTTTGGCATTAGATTACCATACATATTTTTCTCGACTATTATCCTATTTTTCTTTTTATACTCTAGAGATAAATTAAAATCTAATATTTACTTATATCACTCAGTCCGAATACTATACACCATATCGTTTCTTATATCTTTCTATATGACCATATGGTTTCTTTTACCTAGAGATTTACCAGTTACGTTATATCATTTATTAATCGGAACATTATCTGTTTTAAGTACAATCAGCTCCATACTAATAATTAAATATTATTATAACAAAAAATCTAACTTTATAATACTAGCTCATAAAGTAAAAGAGCTTATCCACTTTATTACCAAAAGCCGCAGGACCACTCTTGATATAGCAATTACTGCTTCCCATGCAAATCCTAAATTAAAAAATGACATTTCAAGTAAGCTCGTTGAATATGATAAAGAACTAAATGAAACAATGAAACGAATTATAGATGAAGTAAAAGAGGTAAAAAATTAATGTAGCTTATTTAAAATGAATATTAAGAAAGACAAGCTATATAAGAAAATTTTTGAACAAGGTTTAATTTATGAATCAGATGCAGATGAATTAAGCAAATCTCTTATGACTTTATTTGAAGAAGAAATTTCAAAGAAACAGAATAAATTAAAGAAGTTAAATTCCAAAAAAGAATCCTTAAGCAAAAATTTATCATCCGAAGAAGAGGAATAAATATGTCATTTTGAATATTTGCTTATATTCTTTTCTATGATTGATTCTAACCTTTCAATTATCAATTCTTCATCTTCAATCTTACCATCAAGAATTTTCATTTTTATATACATCCACAATAAGGGGCTACTTGAAAACTCATCATCTCTAATGTATATATTTTCAATAATTTCAGAAACTGAATAATCATTTATTGCATTTTTACTAACAATTCCCCTAGGTTTAAGGTTATTATTAGCTAAATCTGTATTTATTAAATCATCTATAGACACTTTATACGTTTCAGATATTTTTTGCAATGTTTCTATTTTCGGGTAAGCCTTACGATCTATGTAAGAGCCTATATTTCCTCTTTTTAGACCAACTGTTTGACCAAAAGCATCTTTCCCTAACCCTGTTTTACGCAGCAAGTAGCTTATGTTTTCTGAAATGTAATTCATTTATTGTATGAATTTATCATATTTTTTATGCTTTATTCATATAAAATATGTAAATTTGTTTGTGACTAAGCGTAAATTTAAAAAAAATAGATAGAATTAACGTGATTATACTAGTAATGAAAGGAAAACAATATAATTCTTTCATTTGAAAGAATACAAAAAATATATAGATCGACAAATTACTTATTGAACTAAATAACGAATTGTAAAACAAGGCTATTATTTGATCATGAAAGAAGATAGGAGACAAATTGTAGAATATTGGCTCAAAGAAAATCAAGATATATTCAACACTCACGGTTTAGACAGATGGTTAAAATTTCCTAAAGGAACAATGCAAAAGTTTTATAAGTATGACAGACGCCTTAGTAATAAAAGGATAAACAAAATATATAGATCAGTTAGCAAACTAACCCTAAGTTTCAACGAATTAAAAAAAACAATTCCTAAACAACAAAAAACTCCCCATTATGAAAAATAACAGCACAACAACGCAAAACAAGTATCTGATTTTTATTGTCAATTCATTACATATGGACATTACGTCTTTTATGCATAATCTATCCTATGGAGATACCTATGAAGTCTTAATCTATAGATGGACAAACAAACTATACAATAAAGGTATTTCTAAAGAACAAGCCTTAAAAATTATCTATAGAGCCAGATGCTTTGCTTTGCCAAAATATCCTATAAAAAAGAACAATACCCCAAAATCATCCCAAAGCCTACCGGAACTCCTGCTAAACTTGCATACACACCCTACTTATAACCGATTGTCTAATCAAACAAAAAAACAAGTCATCAAAAAAATGGAAACAGTATACAATAGCAACCAGCCTTTTGCAATAGACAGGCTATTAGAAAAATTCCTTTGTAAAAGTCCTAAAAAGAAACGCAGTAAAATTAGTTGGTTTTTTTAAGTTGAGTTTGTGTGAAGCTCCCCCTGTCCCTTATCTACCACTACTTATGCTTATTTCTTAGTTGATCCACTATCGTCATCAGTTGCTATTAACAAAGAAATAACTCATCATGAAACACAAAAAACCAATCACCAGAGATCGTGTAGAGAGCTGGCTTATAAAAAACAGACATTTAATAAAAGTCCCTGCACTGGCAGAGGAATTAAACATAGAAAAAGAAGCTATCTATCAATGTTTTAATGTTGGAAAACGTCTTGATGATACTCAAATTCAACTACTACATAAGGTCATTAAAAGAATGAGCCAATGATAGATGATTTACATATTGATAAAACCATTTTTCTAACAGAAGTCATTGCTCAACTAGCCTTAGAACTAGATAGCTTTATGGTTTCTATAGTACATGGAGAACCCTATCAGACTCATATCTACATATGGATCGATAGATTGTATAGTCAGGGAAAAAGTAGTGATATAGCTGCTGGTATCATCCGTAGAGCTATCCGCCTTTTTCTGACCAATGTTGAAAAAAATTAATTCATATATATCGTTTTAGAGCGGATGGTTACCAGTGCCGAAGTATACTTTAGGTAATAGTATTACATATTAATCTATTGATAGGTGCACTTTCCTGTATGCTATTGCCATAGTTGCTTCGGCTATTTTCTGGTAAGCTACTCTCTAAAGTAATAACAGTAAAATAAAAAATATGACAGCCTCTATTATTTTATGTATCGCGATGCTAAATATTGCTTGTCTTCTGATATCTAAAAGGAAAAGCATCAAATGGAGATTCTTTTTAAATGGAATCTCCCTTATAATCATTGCTTCCGGGCTTATTTATATAAAATGGTTCTACCCAGATAGTAAAACCATCTCTAAAGAATATCCCCTTCTACATAGCCAAAGAAGTCATAAAGGGCTTTTTGATTTGAATACTCCTCTACTAAAAGCAACCAAAGTACATACATTGTATTCGCTCTCAGGGGTTCAACTCACCTATAAAAGTGAACCTCCCTGTCTTACGCAGGTACATTTATCAAAAAAAGGGATAGAAACAAACCATTTACTTTTGCCTGATAATAAAGGTGGATTAGCAAAACTAGTAGTTAGTTATGATCATATTAAAGATTCTATTTTACAAGTAAGATTAAACAACACCTCTATTTCATTTAGCAGATTACAGCAGCTATTAAAAGAAAACAACCTACTTCCTTCAAATAAAACCCTTTATGGATTAAGGCTTCACAAACTATTTACTGCAACTACTGCAAAAAGGGGAAATTCCCCGATTGATAGAGGGATTTTAACATTTATATTTGCCCCTGAATATAAGCTTATTAACATATTTAGTTCAATCACACAAATAACTCTAAAAAATCATCTTATTATGTAAGCAAAACAGGCAGATCCCAATCTTCCTCCCTTTCACCTACTACCAGATATTGTATTGAAATTACAGTGATCATACCATTAACCAGTTTTAATGGTATAGGGAATTTCATGCCATCATTTAAACATAATTAATAATTCAAATCGATTCATAAACAACAGTTATTAAATAGCTTTTTCATGAAAAAACGACACAAAATCCGGCAATTAACCTTTATTACAGTACTGAGCTGTATTATTGGTATTCCTCTTTCTCTAAAAGCACAAAACAACAAAGTACAAATTCCTAACCCTATTGGTCCTTCTCCAGAGGCTGCCAGTATTGTAAAATACGTGGATATGACCATTAATGAGCATAAAGGGATGGTTCAAAAACAAATTCCTATCTATCAAATAGAAGAAGGTTCCATACGGCTTCCTGTTAGTCTTTTATACGCTTCAGGAGGGTTTAAGGTTACTGAAGCTTCCAGCTCAGTTGGTCTGGGATGGTCTCTGCAAGCTGCCGGGGTAGTAACCAGAACTATGAACGGCTTACCCGATGATATCTCTTCACCTGTTAAAGGGTTCCTTGCCCTAAAAAATGAAGTAGACTATAACTACCTGAGCCATGGAGATAAAAATCAAACCAGATATGGCTACCTTCAGAGTATCGGACAAGGGTGTTATGATGCACAACCGGACATTTTTAATTTTAACTTCAATGGATATACCGGTAAATTTCACTTTGACTGGAATGGAAATATTATTATTTCTTCAGAAACACAAATAGCAATTACCCCGATTCAACATGGGGGAAATGCTTCTACCATTACAGGATGGATATTTACAACTCCAGATGGGGTACGTTATACATTTAAGGCTGCTGAATTTACTGCTAATATAAAATCTGGAAGAAATCTCTGTTATCTGGCTCAGGATGGGTATATCTCTTCCTGGTACATTAGCCAAATCACAGCCCCTGTTAGTAATGCTAATCTGTTTTTTGAGTATACTCCATATACCATTAAAGATCATAACATCTATACTTCCAGAACAAGAAGTCATTTGGTTGGAGGAAGCTCCAGATGTGGAGGAAGTATCAATGATCCTATTCAATATAGCAAGACCGATATCGATATTAATGGAAAAGCGCTTAAAAGAATCTATTCAGACAGCTCCCCTGTAGAGATCTCTTTTATTCCTGCATCCTATAAGGTAATGCCTACCAGTAATGATCTTTTTGCAATCTCCGAGATACAAATCAAAAACCGTGATCAAAACAAACTCATCAAAAAATATAAACTCACTCACTCACAAGCAACAGGGCGTTTGACATTGACCAGACTTCAGGAGATTGGAAGTAACCTTGAAGGGCTTGCTCCTTATGAATTTTTCTATCATCAACAACTTCCAGAGCGGTCTTCACATCAAAAAGACCATTGGGGATTTGCCAATAACAATACCTCCAGAGATATGCTGCCTCCTTACTTTATACAAGTACCAGGCAATGGAGTTGCCAGTTTTGGAAGTGCAGACCGATCAGCTGATCTGGAAGGTTCTAAAAAAGGAGTGCTTTATAAAATAAAATACCCCACAGGGGGCTATGATACTTATTCCTTTGAACAAAATACTTATGGATATGTCGGTGGAAACAGAATCAATGAATTTGTAAGCCAAAAGCACACTGAAAAAGTAACTGCTACAGGAAATTCCGGACAAGGGTGTACAGCTATTAATACCGATACAGATCGTACCTCTTTTACCATTACTGGCGACCCTAATTCCCCTGATAAACCTGTAATGGTCAGGGTATTTGGAAAGGTAGATAAATATACTGATAATTATTTTTCCGGAGGGAAAGCCCCTAAGGCAACCCTATATAATAGCCAGAATAATGTTCTGTTAACAATCTCATTAACCAATAATGATATCGATAAAGGAATATTATTAGCTCCCGGATCGTATTCTCTGGTGGCAGAAGCAACCTGGAGAAACTGTGAGAACACCTCCAGAGATAGCGCCACTATAACCCTGATTCATCATAAAGTAACTAACATTCCTTTATATGAAAAAAAAGCAGGAGGAGTACGGGTAGCATCTATTAAAAAATACGATGCTAATAACAAACTACTTCTTTCTCAGCAATATCAATATAAAGATGCTCAAGGATACTCCTCGGGAATGATACATCAGGAACCTAATTACCTTTTTGAAAAACAAACCCTGCAATGGGTTGGAACAGGAGGAGGAGGAACCAATGTTTCTTGTCAATATATGGTAGCACTGGATACCGACAGGTCTGCTTTAGGAATCACCAACGGGTCTCATATAGGATACAGTAAGGTCAGTAGCATTCAAAAAGGTGAGGATAACCACCAAACTCCCAATGGAGTTGTTAGTACAACTTTTATAAATGCAACGAATATCATCGATCAGGAATTTCCATTTCCTCCACCCATTGACAGAGCACATTCCAATGGAAAGGTGATCACTTCTGTAACTTCCAATAGAAACGGAGAAACTTTACAACAGCAGGAACACAGCTATCAGTTTAAAGAACATTTAACCAATGCGCTAAAAGTTGATTTTAAAGGAGGAGCTGTATTAGGGGAGGAAAACTTTACCATTGGCAGGTATCGTATTTTAATGGCACACAGCCAGCGAAAAAAAGCAGAAACTACCGAGTATCTAAAGGGAGAGCCTTATACTGTTACCAGTGAGTTTACCTACAATACAGCCTTACAAAAGGTAAAAAGTAAGACAACTTATAATCAGCAGCAAACCAAACGACAACGCTTCTTTTACCCAGAGGAGTATACCTCATTAACCGGATTAAGTCAAGAGGAAAAAACGGCTTATCAGGATCTTATAGATCAATATCGATTAGCCACACCTATCCAAAATGAAGTTTATACCATCACAAACAATCAATCAGAAAAACTAACGGCTATTCAAAGAATACGCTATACCAATGATGGTAAAGCATTGCCTAAAACTATTCTGCAAGCAAAAAACAATAAAACAGCACTCGAAGACCGATTGTATTATCATACCTACGATAGCAAAGGGAATCTTTTAGAACTTTCTAAACCTTTAGCTAGTCATATCGTATATATCTATGGATATCAGGATCAGCTGCCTGTTGCTAAAATAGAGAATGCTACCTATAGTCAGGTAAGGACTTATGTAGCCGCTATTAAAACAGCTTCTAATGCAGATACAGACCATTGTAGTGAGCCGGATTGTAAAGAACAACTTCTAAGAAACAAACTCAATGCATTGCGGGATCAATTACCAGATGCCTTGATCACTACCTATACCTATGATCCAATGATAGGAGTAACCAGTACTACTGATCCCAAAGGAATAACTACTTATTACAGTTATGATTCTCTGGGACGCCTTCACTCTATAAAAGATGCCGATGGAAACCTTATTTCAGAAAACAAATACCACTATAAAAACCAATAAAAATGAAACAGTCATATCAAAAACTACAAAATAGTTATTATAAAGGATCACTGCTGATTTTATTTTTATGCATATCCACTATCTCTTTTGCACAGCAAAGACAGACTCCTGAGCCTGAGCAAACCCCTGAACTGATAAGTGATCCCTCTATTCGAATTCCAGGAGATGGAGATGGAAACTGTACCTGGTACTATAGAGATGAAGATGGAGACGGATTTGGAAACCCAGGACGGGCAACCTGTAAAACCTCCAAACCTGCGGGCTATGTTTCTAACAACAGAGATTGTAACGATGGTAATGCAACCATTAATCCTAATACCATCTGGTATGCTGATAGGGATAATGATGGGTTTGGAGACAAAAACAATACAAAAAAACAATGTACCAAACCCTCAGGATATGTTAGAAATGATGATGATTATAATGATGGGACAGCACTCATTACCAATATTGCTCCCAGAAACTTCTACAAAGATGTAGATAAGGACACCTATGGAAATCCTAATGCAAAGGTATATCGTAGTGTACGACCTTCAGGCTATGTGACAAGAGCCGGAGATTGTAATGATAACAGGGCTGATATAAAACCCGGAGCTTTAGAGATTTGTGATGGGATTGATAATAATTGTAATGCAAAGGTAGATGAATCTCCCAAACCTGCTACCCCTGCCGCTGTAACAGTAGTTAATTCATGTGGAAAGGCTACACTTACCAGAGGTAACCCTCCTTCTGGGATTATCTGGTACTGGCAAAGTGCAGCTTCTGGAGTTAGTAGATCCAGTAACGCAAAAACGATTACAAGAGTAAATGGGTCTCGTTATTACCTTAGGGCTTTTAATAATACAACAAAATGTTGGGGAACTTCCAGAGTAGTCAACTATGCTATAAAACCTGTTCCCTCGGCTCCTCAAAGCCCGTCTGTATCAAATCAATGTGGTAAGTCTGTACTAACCAGAGGCAACCCTCCTTCTGGAATTACATGGTATTGGCAGAGCTCTGCATCTGCAACCAGTACAGCCAATTCCAGTAAAACAATTACAAGAACCAGTGGAAATACCTATTATCTAAGAGCAAGAAATAACAGTAATGGATGTTGGGGAGGCTATGTGAAAATAACCTATTCTATCAAAACAATACCACCTAGCCCCTCACTTCCTACTGTTTCTGATCAATGTGGTAAGTCTGTACTAACCAGAGGCAATCCTCCTTCTGGAATTACCTGGTATTGGCAGAGCTCTGCATCTGCAACCAGTACAGCGAATTCCTCAAAAACAGTTACCAGAACCACAGGAGATGTTTATTACATACGAGCCAGAAATAATCAAACAGGATGCTGGAGTGCTGCCAGAGCGGTATCTTATAATTTACATACAGTCCCAACTCCGCAGAGTGGTCTGATTTCTAAACAATATCACTGTGGGAGTACCACCCTTAGAAGACGAAATGCCTTATATGATCTTTTTTGGCAAAAAACACCTACGGGAGTCAGTAAAGCAGAAGGACGAAATTCAATTACACTAGACAGTGGGAATACCTACTATCTAA
Source organism: Aquimarina sp. TRL1 (assembly GCF_013365535.1). NCBI lineage: Bacteria > Pseudomonadati > Bacteroidota > Flavobacteriia > Flavobacteriales > Flavobacteriaceae > Aquimarina > Aquimarina sp. TRL1. The sequence continues at coordinate 1,079,202 of NZ_CP053590.1, forward strand.
GAGCCTATGATGCTCAAAGACAGTGTTGGAGTCCTGCCTTAAAGATTGATTATGTTATTCATAGTACCCCGCCTGCTGTACCTGCTTTACCAGCTATTGACAGGCAGTGTAATAAAACAGTGCTAACCAGAAGCAATCCTCCTTCCGGGGTTACCTGGTATTGGCAGAGCACATCTTCGGGAACCAGCACCGATACCTATCAAACAACCAGTACCCATACCACGGGAACTACTTATTACCTAAGAGCTAGAAATAACCAGACTGGATGTTGGAGTACTGCTCGTAGTATTTCTTATACGATACAACGTCCTACTGCCTGGTATGCCGATACGGATAATGATGGGTTTGGAGATCCACAGCATGTTAAAAATGCATGTCAAAAACCTGAAGGATATGTAGCTAATAAGGATGATAAATGTCCGCAGACCTTTGGAACCAATAGCGGATGTGTGCATCTGCCATATCAAACACAAGTATCAGATAATGAAAACTACATCTATACTAAAACCTATCAGACTCCTTTAAAGCGATCACAGGACATACGCTATAATAAAGATGTATTTGAAAGCATTACTTATTTTGATGATTTAGGAAGACCTAAACAACAGACGGCTATTAAAGCAGCCCCCAGTCATAAGGATATTGTAACACATATCACCTATGACAGCTATGGAAGACAAGGCAAACAGTATCTACCCTTTGTTTCTGAAACAGTAGCGGGAAGTTATAAAACAGTGAATGTAGCTACAGATATTGATGCTTATTATAAAAATAATTACCCGCAGGATTTTACAGGCACTAGTGTTAATGCTTATTCAGAAAGTGTTTTTGAAGCCTCTCCTTTAAGCCGGGTGGTCAAACAGGCAGCTCCGGGAACAGCCTGGAAAGCTAACAGTGAGATCAGTGCCATGGCAGCTGATCATACCATCAAAACTGACTGGACGACAAATCAGGCAGATATTCCCTTGTTTGAGGTTACATTTACAGCTGGGGATACTGAAAAACCAGTACTTCGCAAAAATAGGAACTATGCTGCCAGTCAATTATTGGTTACCATTATCAAAGATGAAAACTGGACGAGAGCTGATGGAGATAATCATACCACCAGAGAATATAAAAACAAGCAGGGACAGATTGTTCTAAAAAGAACCTATAATGCAGCAGAAGCGCACGATACTCATTATGTATATGATAGATTTGGGAATTTAAGTTTTGTACTACCTCCCAAGGTAGTTGTTAGTGACGGGGTTTCTGCTACAGAACTAGCAGAACTGTGTTATCAATATCGATATGATAACAGAAATAGAGTTATCGAAAAGAAAGTTCCCGGAAAAGATTGGGAGTATATTATCTATAATAAATTAGATCAACCCATACTTACTCAAGATGCTAGTCTGCGAAAAGAAAACTCAGAAAAAGCGTATAATCAGTGGAGATTTACCAAATACGATGCTTTTGGAAGAATAATCTATACAGGGATAACAAACAATGGAGCTTCCCGAAAAGTATTACAAAACAGAGTAAATAACTTTACAGGAGATATTTTTGAGTCCAGAGTAGATACTCCGGTAACATTACATGCCACCTCGGTATATTATACCAATCAGACATATCCGACTTCTATAAGTGAGTTACATACAATACAGTATTACGATGATTATAAAGCGCCTCAGCTATTACATGGGAATACCATGCCTGCACAAAACTCCTTTGGAGTAACATTGAGGCGGAATGTAAAGGGACTGCCTACCTTTTCACAAACCAGAATATTAGATACCAGCCACTGGATTGAAACTGCTATTGGCTATGACCAAAAAGCAAGAGTTATTACCACAGCTTCCAGAAATACCTTTCTAAAAACAAATGAGATGACAGAATCCCTGTTGAGTTTTACCGGAAGGGTAGAAAAATCCAAAACACTGCATCAAAAGGAAGGAAATGCGCCTGTTATTACCATAGATACCTTTAGTTATGATCATATGGGAAGAATGCTTACCCATCAGCAGTCTATTAATGGAGATTCACCTCAGACCATTGTCAGTAATACCTATGATGCATTAGGGCAGTTAAAAACTAAAAAAGTAGGGAATAACTTGCAAACAGTAGATTACAGCTATAATGTACGGGGATGGCTTACCGGGATTAATGATGTCAACAATCTGGGATCAGATCTGTTTGCCTTTGGGATTAATTATAACAGGGTGACCGAAAATGCTTCCAGAGCTGATAAGCTATACAATGGAAATATCAGTGAGACGCTCTGGAAAACTGCCAGTGACAATACCAAACGTTCTTATTCCTATCAGTATGATGATTTAAACCGGATCACTGCCGGATATGCCAATATAGGAAGTTATAACCTATTAGGGGTTACCTATGATAAAAATGGGAATATCCAGACCCTTAACAGAAACGGGCATACCAACGCAGCAGCTACTACCTTTGGAGCAATGGATAAATTAGTGTATTCCTATAATGCAGGAAACAAATTACTAAAGGTAACGGATAGCGGAAATAAAACCTTTGGATTTACTGATGGTAGTAATACGGGGAATGACTATGCATATGATGCCAACGGAAATCAAACAGTTGACAACAACAAGGGGATTTCCGGGACGGTGTATAATCACCTAAACCTTCCTAAAAGAATAAATGTTTCCGGTAAGGGGAATATTAGCTATATTTATGACGCCACTGGAGTAAAACAACGAAAAATAGTAAAGGAAGGAAATAATACCACTATGACCGATTACGCAGGGAACTACACCTATAAAAATGGTAATCTGGAGTTCTTTAACCATCCTGAGGGCTATGTAGAACCTGATACAAATGGATATACTTATGTATACCAGTATAAAGACCATTTAGGTAACATCAGACTCTCCTATGCAGATACCAATAACAATGGGAGTATCTCAACTTCTGAGATTAAACAGGAAAAACATTACTATCCTTTCGGCTCGGAAAATCGTGGATATGGAGCACCAACAATCGGACGTAAACATAATTATGGGTATAACGGAAAAGAGTTCTCGGAAGAAATGGATTTAGACACCTATGATTTTGGTGCTAGAAACTATGATGCTACTTTAGGTAGATGGATGAATATTGATCCATTAGCAGATCAAATGCGTAGACATTCTCCTTACAACTATGCTTTTGATAATCCTATTTATTTTATTGATCCTGATGGGATGATGCCTATAAACTATCAAAGTATTATGAATGCAGGGATGGCAGTTACAAGTATTAATCTTGATGAAGTTACAGTAAAAGCTTCAAAAAAGACAGAGAACACAGGATATTTTAAGGGGAGCCATATTATAGAAACAGACAAAAGTTGGAGGTTTTATGGGTTTAAAGGTGAAGGTGAAAATAAGGTTAATGACTGGTTTAAAACTGAAAACAGCGGAAATATTTCAGGATTTAGTATAGGCTATGAGGATAAAACTGAACCTGGTTTGTTAAGCGCAGAGGCTAATATTTACGGTATAAAAGGAGAAATTGACTCTAAAAATGAGCTAGTCGAAACAAACATATCAGGAAGTTTGTTTAATGCTGGAATAGATGGTGCTTTAGGAACTTATAATAATATAGACGATAAAGAAGGTTTTATAGCTAAATTAGAAGCTGGGGCATATGTAGCGAAAGGTGACGTTTCATCATCATTAATTGTTCCTGATTTTATTCCACTACTTGGAGGAGTTAAAATCGGCGTAACTAGAGGTGCTTCATTTGCAAGTGCTCATGCTGGTGGAACAGTTGATTTTTCAAAAAAGAAAAATGGAGCTGTAACTTTTAAGGCTCAAGGACATTTTGGGTATGGTGTAGGAGTTAAATATGGATTCTCTTATTCTACTAAAGGGATAAATAAAATTAAATAAAAATGATAAAAATCTTTTATATACTTTTTTTCACTCTACTTAATTTTTTAATCTTCTATTTTTTAGTTAAAAAATTAAAAGTTAAAAACAAAGTTATTATAATCTTACTTATATTACTATCATGTCTTTTTTTAATACAAACCTTCTATTTCAAAAACCTATATTTAAATAGTGAAACTTTTTATAATCTTATTTTTTATAGTTTAAACATCATTTTTATTCATTTCGGATGTAAAGCGTTAATCTTCTTTTTTATAGAAAAATCTAGTAAAACAGAGAGCCTTTCTCTTCCAAAAAAAAATGTCCTCTTAATTTTTGATTTTATTAGATTCACTCTAATCTATATATTAGTCTTTTACTTTCAAATTAAAATTATTTTAAACTTTTAAAAGTAGTTCCTATATAGAGTATTATGGCCAAGAAACTATATTTCATTTTTTTTGCATGTTTGACACTAACCTGTCAAACGAACGAACGAAAGTTAATAGAATTTAAAACAGACACATATTCTATATTTTATCCCTCTGATCTCAAGTTAGACAAGAGCAAAACAGATGGCACTGAATTTATGCTGTTTACAGATAAAACATCTCAAAATGACAACTTTATAGAAAATATTAATCTAATTATTCACAATAATTATAATTCTAATTTAAAAGGTTATGTCGAATATGCAAACAAAGAGATTAGAAAAGTCGCAAGAATAAAAAGAACTGAGATAATAAATAATAATGGTATAAAAACTCATAGGATGATTTTTGAAATAGAAGAAAACAATACTCAATTAACTATCCTGCAACATAGTTTAATTGCCAACAACAAATTATTTATTTTAACTTTTTCGAGTAAATCAAAAGAGTTTAGTACTTATAGAAAGAAAATGGAAGGTGTAATGCTGAGTTTTAAATCATTAATAGATAATGACATTATGCTTCCATCCAGATTATAAATAACTTTTTAACCTTAACACCTCGGTAGTTCAGTACATCTACCGAGGTACTCCCCACAATGCTATATCGACAAGTAGATAGATAGCAAAGTTCACCACCCCACTAATAGCGTATATGATAGAGTATATCATATACAATGTATCACTATTATATTCCTAATTTCTTATTAATAGGGAAAGGGATTGTAATGCTAAAAAACAAATAATGTTACGACATATTAACATGCAGTGGTATGGTATAATACTATTACTTTTTATCTGCTGTACACAACAAAAACAAACTGATTCAAAGAAAGAAAGCATAGGAATTGATCCTTATTATACCAATTGGCAACAAGCAGTTTCTATAAAAATACTACAAAAACAAGATCCGGTATTTACTCTTTCTAAAGAGCAAATACTCTCTTTAACAGAAACTTCTTCCGTTTCTGAATTTCTATTACTTCCCGGAGTATTAGATACCAATGTATATCTAAAAATGGTAGCTATTGATAGTAATGGAACTTTTTTAGCAGAGGAATGGGCTAAACTCACAGATATGGATTCTCAAAACATCATCGAATTATTAGAGAAAACAAAAAAACAAGATTCAATATCCTTATCTCTTAAAACACATAAAAAAAGATGGATACAACAACAAAAGGGTGCTATAAAAAATGAAATAGCATATAGTCTATCAAAAGACCTGTTAGGTGATACAATAACACTTTTAAAAGAGGGGTGTTATATCTCATGGGGGATTGCTAAAAATAGGATGCTTACTCTTATACTATCATCTCCAATGTCTGATACTACTGATCTTATTATCGCAAAAGAAATACCTCCTATAAGAGGGGCTATCAAACTCCATAAAGGGTATTATCGTTTTACCAGTGAATCTCTGGAACAATTTAAATATCGATTGTCGAATAAAAACAACCCTCTCTATAATAAAAAAAAGAAGTAATACACTTAAAACCTACTTCAATATGAAAGAAAATAATGCTTTAGAAGAAAATCAGGACAAGGAATATAACACCCTTGTAAATACATACACTTTTACATGTCAGGTAGGTGATATCGTTAGTCAGCCTAGCCCGGTAATAGAAGTACATAAAGCGGGAATACATTTGCATTTTCTAAGATACGGTCTCTTTGATCGTAATACTCCTTTTGATAGTGATATAGAAGTAGATGCTCCTGCAAGTCCTACTATTACTCCATACACACATGGGAGTGTGATTCGTATGACCAATGGTACTCCCGAATTAGAAATCCCCCTTAGACAAGACCAACAGCTTAATACCTACTATCCTACGGTAAACTTAGAAGAAGTTACTGTTCTTGGAATAAAAGAACTGCCTAAAAATGATAATTTTTATGTTGCCAGAACTGCTATGCGAGAGGGATATCTATATCTAATTGATGAAGCTGATCCACAAAATAACTTTTTAGAATACGAAATTGATGCGCTAGGTTTTTTACACACTATTTCCTTCAAAAAGAATAAAGACACCAATGGAAACTACAAAGAATATAGAACCGCATCTAAAAAACCAGTTTCACATGTTACTGTAAAAAAAGGCAGTAACTGGTCTATTTGCTACTCCCCTGTACAGTGGGGACTCCAATACCTGCAAAAAGTAACCACTGATACAGATTATAGAAAAAAACGAATGAAGCGTATTGCCTGTACTGGTTTTACAAAAGGAGAAGAACAAACAGAAGACCCACATATTTTACCCTACTACAAAGCAGATGCTGTATTTGATAAAGAATCTGCATATAGCGGCTCATATCATAAAACATTACAACAGATATATGCTACAGAAAGAGCAGAAGAAGTAAGAGGAAATAACGAAACCCTTGAAGATATGTTCATCATCCTTGATGATCCATTAGGCTGTGCCAAAGATATGAATGAAGCTCTTTCTGATAAGGTATTACATCATCAAGCATTAATAGCTGCCATACAAAGTGGAGAAACACAACAAAAAGCCTATGATCGAATATCAAAAGGTGATATAGAAACTCCTACCCCCAAGAAAGCCTACTATGGGCATATTTACTCTTTGGCACTAACTACCTATCAGATGATATATAATGATGCTGAAACAATTCAGAAATATGATGGAGGAGGTCAGGGAAAAGATTTTTTTGAGGTGCATCCAGGAGATTTTACCATTAACAGACGGATTACCAAAGCCGGAACTATCTCTACTAGCAAGAATTATCAAATTGCATTAGGACATGGTGTGAATCGAGAAAAAATCCACGGCATATTAGGAATCAATCAAAGAGCACAAACCAGAAGTGTTGTTAATAGTTATAGAAAAGACTTAGCGACCCTACTACAAAGTGATTACTTTAAACCTACCCTTGATGACTACCTGCACAGTGGTACAGAAAAATGTGTTGAAGGAAGGGATACTTGTATGGAACTATTAGATCATCTAGGAACTACTCCAATGATCTATGAACGACATTTATTACTTCCCAGAGAATACACCAACTCAGATCAATGGGTAAGATGGGTATGGAGTATTATTGATAGTGATAATGAAAGTGAGCATTCAGGAAATAGTAATGCTGATGATTTTAAAGGAATAGATCCCCTATATGGTCTGCTAGGGGTAGGGTTAAATCTTGAAAACATTGCAGGAGATAAATTTAAAACCAGTCAGAAAATAGCTGGAGTATATACCAAACGATTAAAGCATTTGGCAAGTTTAGCTTTTACAACTAGAGAACAGGGAGGTAAAAGTTTTCAGGAGATAGATCAGATGGTTGAATTTACCGTAAAAAAACTCAACAAAAATCTAAAAGTCTATGGAAAAGAAATGTTTGAGGTACGAAAGAGTGAGATTCACCTTCGTTTAGAAGAATTAGGTGTTGAGATTGACCCTAAGTATGTGAAATCAGGAAAATATACAGGTAAAAAGGTTGATGTTTGGCGAATTCTAAAAGAATCAGAAGGTATAGAACTCAGACAAAGTCAAAAGGGTAAACATTTATTAGCCCTTCGAACAATGAAAGAAATAGATGAAGAAACCATCCTTAAAAACGCCAGGCACGAACGATTAGCCAAGATGGTAAATGGACGTGCATTTAATGGAGTGTTTGCTATTCTGGAAGTCTATAATTTCAGTAATGCGATCCTTAAAGTTGAAAATGAATTGCGTTATAAAGATGTATTTAATATTACTAGTGCCTCCGTAAAACTTTCTGAGGCTTCTCTAAACTTAACGAAAACTTTTATTAGAGATACTGTTAGTAAAAAAACATTAGAAACAGTTTCTAATATTTCAAGTATGGCAGGTGCTGTTGGAGCAATATTTACCGCAACCATGTGTTTTTGGGATGCTACAGAAGCTTATGGTAAAAAAGATGATGATAAGTCAATTGCCCTTATAGGAGCAGGGGTAGCTTTTACCGTTGCAGCAGGAGTCTCTATAACAGCTGCTGCTGCTACAGTAGGAACAACTTCCATCGCTGCAATAGGAACTGCTCTTGGGCTTACTGGACCAGTAGGATGGATTGCTGCCGCTGTAGGTGTAGGACTATTGATTGTCTCAGAAATACTTACCGATACAGATCTAGAGTATTATTTTAAGCATTATCTCTTCAGTGATTATAAAGACTTCCCTGTCATAGAAGGAGAATCCCCTATGGAATATATAGAAAGACTCTATCAAAACAGAAAACTACTGGTAGATAAAATATCTCCAGATTATCTAACCTTATCAGATCCATATAAAGCAAGTGCTACCCTACTGGATATAACAGTTTGTAATCACGCATTGGTAAAAATAGCATCCTACAAAAAAAACTTACAACATAAAAAACACTCACGTCGTCCATCTCTGATCATTCATGCAGAAAAAATAACGGTACAGATGACTTTTTTAAAGTTTTTTAATAAACCAGAACAATTAGATTACAAAATATATTATTTCGAAAATGGAATTTGGCAAGGGAATCCACAGGAACTATCAAATCAAAATAAACCGACCATTGTTTTAAATGAAGCCATTAGACCTTCTGTCCAAATCAAATTTGAAATCCCTAAAACGATACAAAAAAGCAGTACTTCTCAATCTGATATGCTCTTTATTTCCAGATTAACAATGGATCAGGGATTAGAGCACTATTTTCCGTATACTTTAGAAAAAAATCAACCGCGTTGGTTGGGAGCTTTATTTAAAATTGCAGGAAATCATTATGGGTTTGATTACAGCATGGAAAAAAAGTTTGTAATTAGTACTTTAGATCAACTTAAAACACCACAGGCATGGCAATAGATTATCAGCGAAAAATTACCCATCAAGGTTATGGAAAAGCAGAGATAGGATTGCAAAAATATTATCATAAAGTTGCTAAGAATATTTACGGATATCATTTCTTTACTTTCACTAAAGAAGAAATACTAAAAGACAATTATTACGATCTTGATGATAAGTATTTTAAAAAAGGGACTACATCCAAAGTCGCTCCTCTTTATGCAGGGGGTATCTCTTTAATAATGGTTATTGGTTTCTTTATAACCTTAGATGAAAAAACAGGTTGGTTTCCGATCATGATATTTATTATTTCACTGATATCAACCATATTCTTTGCTATATATTATTTTACCATGCCAAAAAAAGAATACATTCTAAGCAGAAAAGATGGCTTAATTACATTTCCAGGATTCTATTGGCAACCAAATATCACCATGCGATTTGATGATGCAATTTTTGCTTATTCTACTGGGGGGGATAATACGATAGGAGCATTCAATTTACAGACTATAAGACCTACCAAAGGTTATACATTTTGTTTATTTGTTATTGGTGGGGCAGATTGCTATGAAGATATGTCTTTTATCACTTGGTTTATGGATAAAAACAGACCTCTACCTCCGGGAGATGCCTTTGACCCTTACCGCCAACAGGATTTTGAAAGGCGAAAAGCAGCAGGGTTCCCCAAACCCTTATATTTCAGCAAAGTCCCAACCCCTGAAGCAACCCCAGAGCAACAAGCTGAACGTAAGCGTATCGGAGGATGGTAAAATTAACTTAAAACTTTATTTATAGTAGAGAATTAGTATCTAAAACATAATAAACCAAAAAGCACTCATAATCAACTCTTTAATATTAAAGAGCTGGGCTTCTCTTTCCTAATTTTAAAAATCATCATATCAAAAAACAACATTAAAAAAGAAAAAATGAATGACACTTTAATAAATCAAATACTAAAAGACTGTTTGTCTCCAGATTTTAAAGTTCATCTTGACAGCAGTCTTATACAGGGTGTTCTTGCTTCTGAAATGACACATCCTTTTAATAACGATAAGGCGAATTGTTATGGGGGGCTATTTGGTTCTTTAATTTCGATTGGAAACATGTGCTTAAATAAGGCCTTTTTATGCCCTTCCATTATTGTATTTGATACAGAAGGGTATATCGTATGTAATGACAAATTCCAGATAACACTTTTTGACAAGCATGCAAAAAGGCACTCTCCTTGTAACTTATATATTTATTTCTGCTATTCTCCTTATGAGAATCTAGCCTATTACCATATTGATCACTCTCAAAACAATAGGGTATGCTTTGGTCATATTGACATTACAAAACTTCCTAGTTATTTAGAACAACTCCCACCGAAAACGCTTTCAAACCTTTGTTTTGAACTGCTTTTAAAACATAATTTTTTGGATAAGCCTCATTTAAGGTATGCCTATGACATATGGATTCATAGTATTAATCTGCATACTGCTATATGGAACATTTACAAACGATAACAATAATAATCACCCCAGATGAAAAACACATACAATGGATACACTAATATCTCTCGAAAAAGACAACGTTTGTCTTTTTCAAAAAACCAAAAAAACATACAATATCTCTGACCTTATTGAGCTTGGAAAAGATGCTATTGTAAATATCGCTATACAGCTAATTCGGCAGAAAAAAAGTATTGATACTTCTATTAATCCTTTTTGTTTTGATTACATCCAAGTACTGACCAATCAAAAGAATATTATCGTTCGATTACAGCAAAATGTGCTTTTAGTGCCTTTATATTCGAGATTCTATTATGGAATTGAATTGGAGCTACCAAGTGGAAAAATAAGGAACACACATTATCGCAATAACTTCTATGGTAATGAAGGGAATTTCTACTCTCAAAGTGGCAGTTCTTTTAACTGTGCCACGAAGCTTTTCTTCCCTTCAGTAGAACAAAAACAAACAATAGAAAGTGTTCTTCATGCTATCTATGGAGGTAGCTGTCTTTCTGCTTATCTATGGGAAACAAAAATGACCATCTATGAGACTAAAGAGACTTTTCACATTGAAGAAAAATCAGAAAACCCCAATAGCGTATATAAGGGATCATCGTATATAATTGATAAAAATACTGGTGAGATTACAGGTATTCCTATAATAGAGGAAAACTTTATATCCGCTCCAAAAATTCCCGGGCTATCCAAAGAACCTAATAGATTTTATTATATGGGATATACCGAAATACTATAAACTACTTTTTAAAACACAGATAATGAAATATTACCATACCATTTTAATATTGCTTTGTATTGGCTGCAATAACCAACCCCATAAAGAGGACGTAAAAGATGTATTTAACATTTTAAAACACTCTTTTTACTCCCAAAAACGCACCACTATAAAAATTAGTAAAACAGTAAGAACCCCTCCATCTCCATCATGGTTGAAGCATAATAATCCGCTGGTTGATGTAAGTAATGATAGTGCAGAATTCGAATTCGAATATTTCGAGGAAGAGGATTTGAAATATCTTTCTAAACAAAGAAATTATCTAATAGCACATCGGGAGCTTCTCCATCAAATCTCCGACTATTTTTGTGAGGAAGATTTAATTGATATAAGATACTATGCAAAAAAGTACAAAGAATTTTCTCCTGAATGGAAGGCAATACTAAATAAATATGACATGAAATCATTAATGTATTTTTCATATCCGGTATTTAACAAACAAGGTAATATCTCTTTGGTGGTAGCATATAATTTATTAGGTTATGGAGGATGTACCCCTTGGTATGAAATATTATCTTTTGTTAAAACTGATGGAGTTTGGAAAGCTTCATACCCTCCTTTCCACTAATTTAACTCTCAAATTACTTTCCTAATACGCAACTAAATAGAAATCCTCATGAAAAAAGAATTACCTCCTTTTATACAAATTTTATCAACCACTCCAAATAAGCATAGGTGCCTTTAGGCTCATTCCCTGTATCAGAAAAAATGGCATGGGTAGGTATTTCTCCAAATTCCCCTTCAAGTCCACGCAATAGTAAGTCTGTAGACTGTGTACCAGCTCCTAATGAAATAATGTTATGTTCCATATCATTTTAAGTTACAAAGTGGGATGCTGTAGTTTACTATCGTGATAACGCAAATAATCAGCAATCAATTTGATGATGGCAGCATTCCGGTTCGGATAAATGGGTTTGTCATAAAAATCTCTCTCATTAAGCATCATCCTGATAGTAGACTTTTCTTCTTGATCGATAAATCGTTTACACGCCCGAATGTAAGCTGCCCTTGTACATCCGCTAACCTTTCGTCTACGCATATCGATATAGACAAAAAAACTTCGTTGTTTCTTATATTCCGATTCTGTTTCAAACTTTCCTTCATCCATTGCTTTTGAACATAAATCATACTGCTCATTAACAATTAGTTGTGCAATTCTAACTATAGGGTAATTTGGAATTCGCTCTTTGTATTTGGTGACAGGATCAACTTGATGATGTAATCTTATGAAGGTACAAGCTTGAAATTGTGTCGTTGTTACTTTACCCAACGATTGATGAGAAAACAAAATATCTATCCCCTTATGCCTTACTGTTGTTAATGCACCGATCAAAGATTGACCTTTTGCACCTGACATATAACTATCAGTATCATCCAGCACTACAAGACCATTTTTAAAGTGATTTACAATTTTCTCAGCCACTTCACGCTTTTCAATATTACTCATTGCCTTACCTCCCTTTTTAAATGGAAGAATCCTTCTGGCTGCAACCTTTGTCAATGCTTTGATATGATTTGGGCTTACCGTACGAAAGGTCGGGTAATCGTGACCATTGGTATCAAAGGCTAAGACTTTTCTTCCTTTCTTACCTGTTTCAGTATTATCCATCATATAGTATTTGATTTCCTGATTGGTACGAAAGGTTTTTCCAACTCCCATTTCACCTATAATCAACATCACAAAAGGATCACGTTCTAAATCTTCATTACTGTAAACAATAGGTTTCCTGCCCCTTGTAGACCTTCTTTTTGGCTTTCCCTTTGTAGCAATTACACCATCATTTTGCGCTATCTTCTGCCACTTCGATAATTGAGCTTTCCATTCTTGGTTCTTCATCATATTCTTCATCAACAGTTAAAGGATCTATTACTTGTTTTTCTTTAAGGGGTACTTCTTCTTTTTTAGGTTCTGGCTTGCCATTGATTTCCTCATAAGCCGTATCAAGAATATCTCTTTCATCATCTTCCGATTCTATGTCTCTATCTGAATATCCCTTTTCTTCCCTTACGATATCCAGAATACGCTCTACCAATAGATCATTCTCAGCCTTTATCTCCATAACCGCCCGACCTTTCTTAAAGAGAATAGATAATACCACAGCCATTAATTGCCGTTCAGGGGTAAGCTTTTTTGCCTTTCTTTTGAGTATCTGAACCAATAAGGGTTTTAATATTGCTTTGTCTTCCTTATCTAATCGTATTCGCTTTATGTTCTTCTGATTTTGTAGATCAATGAGTTCAATGATTTCATCAAACTCATAAAACTCTTTGTGTTTTTTGATTTTAACAAAATACCCTCCTCCAAGGTCTATGAGATTGTTAACCGTTCCAAAAATGCTATCCGCAGCTTGTTTAGCTGCATCTGTTGGTAGTTCAAATTCTTCTTTATCTCCTTCATTGTTTGGATTTAGGTTTTCATCACCCATATCTGAATCATCATCAACCCCCTCTCCTATTTCCTGTTCAGGTGCATCTAAAGGTGTCTCATTCCTTACCTTGTAAGCTTCTTGTTCCATAACTTTGCTTGAGTCTATTTTCTTTTCACTCATATTATCTCCTTGTATTGGACTTCCTCCTTTCCAAATATTCCAACCCTTTGTTTTTGTAACACCGGCTATTTCCTTTTCGATAACAGCTTTATTGAGCGGACTCAATTCTTCATCCTGTATATGTTCAAAATCAACACTATTTGGATTTTTTAATACTTCTACAACCTCCTTCTCTAACTCTTTCTTCATATCCTCTTAGTTTATCTTTGCTATAAATTGTATGAGGTTTTCCTCCAGAACCTCGTATCGACTGACAAAAGACTTGTTGAATTTTGGAATGGAAAGAAACTCAGAACAATTCTTAACATGGTAATACACTCCAAACCTTCCTTGATTGAATTGCTTTCCTATTTCCTTATAACTTAGCTCTGTATACTTATTTAAAAGATGATAACTCGCCATTCGAGCTTCCCTATACTCTAGTGAGCGAACTCTATTTTTAAGTGCTTCTGTAACATTAAAAACTTTAAAGGCTTCGGAAACAACAAAAGTGGTAATCAACTTGGTTTGTTCTTTCTGCCGTGTACGCATCTTTGATGTCCCTGATAGTTGAGCTATTATTTTTAAAGTCTTTTCCATTCCAAACTTCCCTACAAGCTTATCTACTCCCTGTTGCAACTCTGTATACTCTTTTCTAGCCATATTTTCCATACCCAAAACTTTTATAAAATCAATACTTCTCTACGCTCCCTTTTTTAAAGGAACAATGCCATATACATGGAAGAAAAATGACATTCTTTTTAACTGGTACTTTCCAATGACTGTATCATGCTCGATTTTAGACTTCACTCCTAAACTTTTAAGTACTGACCTTCTAATATTTTTCATTCTTCCCATCGTCACCAGTTCCTGAAGTATCGATTCATCAGTGCGTATTTTTGATTTGGCTTTATCCTTAATGGACTTTTTAACCAAAGGAGATTTTAGTATTTCTTCGAGTCTATCATTATTTTCTAACTGGTCTTCATATTCCTCCTCAATCTCTCCAAGGATTTCATAATCTAATTGCTCAAGTTGCTCCAATAAATCATCACGATCTGAGTCCTGAATAGAATCCAGAAGCTTATGCAGTTTCCAGAATATGCCAATCTTTTCTACTAAAGGTCTGGGAAGGTCTGTTTTCTTCACTTTGTTTGCTTCTAAGAAAACTTTAAACTTTACTTCTTTCATTTTTATAGTTTTTAAATGTTTATGACTAATTACGCAGGGACTACTGCCATCGATTTTGCTTCCAATGATTTTTCTATTTGATAGGAAATGAGTGCTGTCAGGGCAGAAGTTGTAAGTACAACTGCCATATTCTTAGCTAGTTCTTTACCTTTTGGAATACCGAATTTGAACCCTTTTTTATTGGCGTTAGTTCCAAGATTGTAATACACCAGTGCTTCAGCAAAACCAATTGCTAATCCTACACCCGTTATAATCACTACTGTTTTATCTACTTTCATTCTTTACATTTTTAGCCTTTTATTATTTTTCTAGTTTTTCTTCGATTTTCTCGTATCGCTCTTTAAGTTCTTTGCTATCTTTTTCTCCTTTAACGGAAGTCATCTTATAAATTTTTAGCAAAGACCGATGGGTACTTCTTAAAAGTCTATTTGCTTCTTTCTGCACCTCCAGATCTTCTTTTAATCCTTTTGGAATTAGATTTCCTAATGAAATAATATGCCCTTTGATTTTAGCATATCGAGTAGGTTGCGGTTTTGGCCCTTCTTCTTTTCTCTTTTGCTCATTGTACTTCCTAATTTTGACGCGACATTGCTTGATCTCATTTAAGACTTCATCCAATTCTTTTTTTATTGTTATTTTTTGGGGAGTTTCTTTTTTTGCCTTTTTCTTTGTAGTAGTTTTCTTTTTCTTTTCTGTAGGCTTTTTCTTAGGTTTTTCTTCCTGGGGATCTACACAAGGATTATCCGCGATAGCATCCGGAGATACTTTTGTTACCATCTGATATATCTTATTGATACTTGCTTCTTCTTCCTTTTCAAATACTTGTTTAGCTTCTATATCATTGTAGTCTTTAATAATTCCTTTTACAGAATCCTGCAATGCTTGTGGTCGTACTTTAGAAAGGTCTAGTTGTAATAAATCTTGTATTGTTGCCATTTTCTTGTTTTTAAAGTTATGCACTCTTTGTATTTAGGTCTAGCTCTAGTTCCAGTTCAAGCAATTCCAATGCTCTTGCTCTCGCTCTTGCCTGAATCTGTATTTCTTCTACGGATAGTTCCTTTTTTGAGGATTCTTTTTTGCTAGAAGTCGGAGTTAAAGCTCCTTTTACATCACGATTCAATAAGCGATATAAAAGTTCATCAGCTTCTTGAGCTTTAACACTAGATTTACTAAAATCATCAGATTCTTTTTTAATCACTTCAAAAGCTTCAACCGGATCAAGTTTTCTTTTGGTTCTTGCTAAAATTTCTTCCTGATTTTGAATCTCAATTGCTTTTAGCTCTTTTACGTTGGTATCTTTTATTTTGTACATAATCTACAGGGTGTGATCGATTGAAAATTCTTGTTTATAAAGGGTAGTCAAACTCATAAAAAACTCATTTGCTTCTTCCTGATCAGAGTAATGAATAGAACAATTTTGGGGCGTACCGTCCATATCAAAACACTGGTAACGATAGCATTGCAGAGGACGGTCAACATTACTAATGTCAATCTCTATCCAACGCAGAATTAAAGTATCTGGTTGTGTCCCTGACACCATAATCCTAAAATCCCTACAATGTTCCTTGCATTGCTTATTAATCATTATTGCCCTACCCATTATCTCATTGATAATATGTTGCTTAATAGCTTGAGGTTTCTTTTTCATTTCTTGATTGTTTGTTGCGTATAATTTTCTATAATCTGTGTAACTTCACCTACCGCTGCATCTATAGAATAGCTTTGTTCAAAAACAGCATAACCTTCTTGTTTATCCATTACTTCTTCTACAAAGTCTTTACCCATATTCACCTTCATTGATCCTAATCCAGCAGGTATATCTAATCCAAAATGATTACTTAGGGCTATTAATGACTTAAACCCCCTATAGCGAAAATATCTTGGGTCACTGGTCATCAATAACAATTGATTTTTATCTAATCTATCCTGAAATCGCTTGATGCGAATAACACCCATAACTACATTGCTGTAGAAAGAAGTTCCCAACAGTGCATTGACTTCTACCGCCACCCCGCGTATCTCCATAAACTCTACTAATTCAGCACAAGCCAAACCAACATATAAAAGCGCATCGCCTTCTACTGCTGCATTACCCCCTGCCATCAGATATAATTTCAATGCTGGATAGGATGATTTTCTGTCTTTGAAATAAGCATACACACTTTTGACAGCAGTCGTTTTATTGGAAGTATCTAATTCTATTTGAAGTTGGTTAATAGTATTTTCTATTGGTCTTTTAGCCACTGTAGGCTGTAATCGATATAATCCCATTGCTGCACGGTCAAAGCAAAACATTCCCAGACCTCTATCATTATATGCTACCTTCGGTTTTGAAAGGATTTGATTGCCCATTAATTTTATGTATTGATTTAACTTATCTTTAATTTTAGCACTGATGGTTCGCAATAATTCCATTCCAAGAAAATACTTATGCGCATTTAATTCACTTACATCTCTTGGGATAGGAGACCCATACCACCTACTACCTTTTTTAATTGTTGAAGCTGTCTTTTGATTCATCTGTTTTAAAACACCGCGATTATAGTTATTCAAACTAGTAGTTTGCTCATCTACAAAATCATTAAACAACTGTACATTATCGAAGTAAGAGTAGTAAGTCCTTCTTCCTTCTTTCTTTTTAATATGTATCTTGGTTACACCCATAGAAATATGTTATCCTAATCTCTTTTTGTACTCTGTCTTGAACTCATTGATCATCACAACTCCTTTATAGGAATTAAGAAAACCTTCCAGATTAACTTCAAGTTTGATCTTCTTTGCCTTGTCAACATTCATCACCATAAAGTAGCTCTCCAATGCATCCTTTAGCGTTTTACCATTGCGTACTTTACGATAGGGATTTCCGTATTCATCTTTCATTCCGGTAACCCTTTTCATCTCCAATTCATACGCCCGTTCCATATTAAGCATGGTTCTGAGGGTCATGATATCCTCTGTATCGTCATCTCCTATTTCTTTTCCTTCATAGGCTAAAATGGCTTTGCGTATTTTGATACATATATCTGCTACCGGAGCATAGACCAATTGACGTTCCAATAATTCATTAAATCCTACCCTATAAATGCACCCGCTAAAGCGGTCTAAAAGGGATGCATCCTGCTTATTGTTTCCTACATAATTTCCACTTGCTCCTTTGCCTATAACATTACCAGTTGCAATACAACCAAAGTCAGGGTGCTTGACAATCGGGTCATTCAAACCATTAAAAATGATAGCTTCGGGCTTGGAACTCTTTGCCAACGCATCATTTAATAACCCTGCGGTATTGGCATCTAATTTGGGCATCTCATCAAGGATGAGTATTTTCCCATCCCTCCAGGCTTCTATTAGCGCACCTTCTTTATATCCCGTAATGGTCTGACCTCCCTTAATATCAATAGGTGATGTCCACTGGTTACAATTCACTACCACAAAGGGCAAGGCTTTTTTATCATTTTCAGTTCTGCCAAATAAAGCATAGGCCACCTTCTCTCCTAAAGTGGTTTTACCTGTCCCTGCACTCCCTACAAGAAATACATTGTTCCCACTACTTAAATCATCCAATACCTTCATAAAGTTTGGAATCTGATCTATTTCTGGAATATCTAAGGTGTATGTTCTTCTTTTCATATCACTTATAATGTTATTTACAAATACTCTTTATGCGGTTTGAAGACTATGATAAAGTCTTAATTGATCTAGTACAATATCTATAGCCTCTATAAGTCCAATCATATCCTCATAGGCTGCTCTACCTAACTCCTCTTCGGTGTATCTGCCAAAAACAAACTCTGGATTTCCATCTTCGTGCGGATTATTAGTGATAAAAAAACCTAAAGATTCTTTAGCTTCATAAAGAGATTGATTTAAAACTTCTCTTACCATATCCTCAAACTCTTTCTCTACAGGTGTACCACCAATTGCTTGCTTCCAAGCTCTGTATGGAACCACTACATTTTTGAAAATAGGAATAAGGGAATAGTTAAATTTCTCTTTATCACTTAGGGGACGTCTATAGGATACCGTACCAAATGGGTACTTGGTATCTCCTGGTTCTTTGTATCCTTTAAAACCTGTTATTGGATTACTACCTTGTCCGTACGGCCTACCCAATTCATAGGTATAGTTCCCTTCAGATTCTTTGGTAGTGCGATCCCAATCTTTTTGATTTTCGATTTCCCAATCTTTTAGTTCCTTTGCTTTTCCTAAAAACTGTAACCCATAGGTGTCCAATTGTGTTAAAAAAGCCTTTAGGTTCTTTAGATGAACTACCCCAGTCATTTCACCCCCGTTTTGTACAAAATCCGGCAACTCATCCTCCGTCTGACCTTCTGACCTTTGTATCAACTCCCGAAGTTTAGGGTCGATTGCCATTTTATAATTCTCTCCTTTATGGATATATACCTGAAAGAAATTCTCGCCAATTCGTTTAAAGCGAAGCTGATTTTTTTGATCTGAAAAGAATTCATCAATCGAAAGGGCTTTGATACTATTAAAGGCTTCTGACATTGGTAATAAGGCTTTATTGATACCATCTTTACCAAATTCTTTATCCATCAAAATACCATTTTTGATAATCCCGGTTTTGGTATTATACTTTACTAGTTTGTTTTGTCCTCCGATTGCCGAGGAGGCAGCAACGATATTTTCCGTTAAAATGTGCCTGCGTTCCCGTTTGGACGATGCCTTTTTAATTAGCTCATTCCATTCTATTAGAATTTGTTTACCTTTTTCTTCAGAAATATCCTTACTCAATGTGTAAATCAAACTCATATAGGCATGTTCTTCAGGCTGTAATGAATATGAAATGAGCCTGCGGGAATCTGCTACTGCAAATCGTAAGTGTATGTTACCATAGGTATATGGGTTTTTGGCAGATGCCCCTAGCCAGACCCCTAAAAAAACACCCCAGGAAGGCTCTTTAATTGTATTTAAAAACGGCATTTTAATCACTTGACCTACAACAAAATAACTCACATGTTTTAAAATTTGTTTTTTAGCATACTCCAGCTTTTGTATATACTCATTTACTGCTCTTAATTTTTCTTCAATCAACTCTTGAAGTTTCTCCCTATCGTTTGCTATTTTTTCATTTTCCTCATCGTTCCTGCCACTACCTATATCAGGTAAATCACTTAATTCCTCCCGAAGGTGGCCTATAACTTCCATGCGTTTCTCCCTGCGATGTTCAATAAGCAGTGGAAATTTATCATTGATATCGCGGACTAAGTCCGATTTGACAACCTCTGGTTTTCTTCCCCCCAAAGATTTGGTGATCCGACTCTCAACATCCTGTCTGGTTAGTGGTCTCCTTAGATTATTTACAATGCTTACTTCCCGAATAGTATCTCTTCCAAATGGGGTGTTTCCTCCATTACCCTGTTTAAATAGGTATTTTTTCTTAATCTCAGCATCCAAAGGTAAAAACTCGGTTTCCAGATCATAGGTTCCTTGTTGTTTCTCAAGCTTGATTTGATGTTCATAACGTTCCAATAAAACATTGTACAGATTGTCCTGATCTTCTACCAAAAGTAATCCTGCACGTCCGGTAAGTTGTCTTATAGCCCCTTCTTTCCCTTCATTACGAGCATAGTACTTATTACCTGTTTTTGAATCTGTTTTACGATGGTAGGTAGGATGCCCTAATTTTTGCATCATCTCAGGATGTTCATTAACCCATTGCCAAGCAACTTTATCCCCATATTTATTAAAAAAATCTGCACTTTTAAGAGTATCGTCATTGGTGTTTTGAGATCCTGTTGTATTGGCATCCAAAGATTTTAATTTTGCCTTTAGCATAGTCATCAGCCTTCGCTCTGTAGGAATATCACTAGTGATATAATAATATTCAGGCAAGTTTACCTGACCCGTCCTATTGATACGACCCCGCTTTTGTATTTCGATATTGATATCCAGCTCAAACTGATGAATGATCATAGCTCGCTGTCTCTGGTCTGCAAAATCTTTGGATGCGTGAGCTGATGAACCTGTACTACCACTTTGATTAATTAACAGCACATCATAATCACCTGCATTAAACAATCGAAATGACTTCTCCGTATCACTTCTATAAGAAGTGACTGTTACTTCCTCATCCTCTTCATTATAATTAACCCTTTGGGTTCTTCCTGTTACTTCCGTTACTTTGAAATACTTTTCATCATGTCCTCCGATATAAGAAGGCTTTTTTTCTTTTTCTATTAATTCTACCAGTTGATCAATAGGGGATATACTAAGCCCTGAACTCTCCTGTAGCATTGCCCTCTTAATCCTGTTATATTCTTCCTGTCCTTTTCTTGACAATTCGGCTAATGTTATACGTTTCCTGCTTTTTTTTCCATCTATATCGGTGTAACTGTAGAGAAAAACACTGTCTAATCCTTTGATAAGAGTTCGTACAAAATCCAATTCTTCTTTGGGGATAACATCTCCACTTGAAAGATTCAGGTCTTTTAAAAATGATCCCATTGTAGACTTAAAAGCAATCACCACTTTCTTATCTTGCTTTAAAAGTGCCACCGTTTTTTTAGCAACTTCCTCAACTTTCAATGCAAAAAGCATTTGGTCTACTATATTAAATACCCTTGAAAAATAAGGTGCTTGTTTTACCCCTAAACCCCTGGGTTTATTTTCCATTCGTTCTCCCTGAGACTTTGCCTCCGCGTGAATTAGTGTCAATACTGGTGCTATATATTCTTCTTCAAATCGAACTACTTCATTCATCAATTCAATAATCCGGTTTACACTAGCTCTGTTTTTACTTCGACTTGGCTCTTCATCTAAGGTGATATACTCCACTTTAATACCTTCATTGGAACGTTGCCTTCGGATAAGCTGACCGCTTTCGGCAAGGTTAGATGCTACGATTTCCTGAAGCGCCAATCCTCCCCTACGCATAGACGTTACAAATGCCCTATCCGTTAAACCTGTTTCGGATATGGCTGTTTTTTTTCCATAAAATGGCATTACCTCAGGATACTTAGCAAAAGTTGCACTTAAAAAACAACAGCAATGGGCTTTTGGCAATACCCTACGCATCCACATCCCGATAATAGAATCAAACCCTCCTGCGCTATGGGATTCATCCAAAATAAACACTACTTTTTTATAACGTTTACTCCCTTCCATTCCACTATCACAGACACTCTCTATCCAGGAACGTTTGTAATAACTAACAGATTGAATCTGACTGTAGGTAGTAAAAACCATATCGTATCCACTTGGTAAATAATCAATGTTCTCATAGATCGTTATAGTTGGGGTAGTTTCTGGATTTGGTAATTTCCTACCTGTTTTTTTATGCCACTCAATAGATTCTCTACTTTCCGTAGCAAAGGTTCTTGTATTGGTAAGTAACTCTTCCTGAGCTTTACCCGATAAGGGGGTAAAAATTACGCTCCCATCAGCATCTTTTATCTTTGCTCCGGTATCTGAACTGGAGTTGACAATAAAGGGGTGGATATCTTCAAAACCAATTGCTTTTAAATCTCGGTACATATCAGTAAATAAACTTGAGCTTTTGGTAAAGAAAATTGGTAAATATCCTTGCATTACAGCATGGCGAATCACAGCTGCTGCCTGCCTACCCTTACCAATACCTGTTTGATCCCCAATGATTATCCCTTGCCTACGCTCAAATTGTTTAAGATACAAGGCTATCGAATCCACTTGTTCTGCTGCAAATGCCTTCCATAAGGTAGCTGTCGAGATATATTTTAGTTCATTACGGACATAATTATCAATATTCCCTTTTTCCTTTACAATGCGGTTCAACGCCTTTTGTACTTCAAAAGCCATATTCCTGGGAATCAGAGTATCCATCTTAAAACTTGCATTTGATTTTGGCACGTATGGAACAAGAGCTGTCTGTTGCGCTGCCAATTTTGCTATTTGTGCTGACTCATTGGTCAACCCCTCTGGTTCTTCCTGCAATTCAATATTATCCATAACTCTATTTTTAAAAGAATTTCTTTTACTTCCTTGGGGTACTTCTACTTATATATGGTTACACGTTTTCAAATCTTGATAATACTTCTAAGTATCTTCTAAGGGTGGTATCTGCATACATTTGGACTGCTTCACCTTTTTCCACTCCTCCATACATTAAGGAATCTTCTGGTACAGTATCATCCAGATTACTCCAGTTTTCTTTAAGTCCCCACAGAGCACTTTGCATTTTATCATGGTACATCAAAAAGTTCGCAATTTCCTCTACCGATTTGCTATCGGTGTAAACAGTCTCCAAATATTCTTCAATAAGGGCAATAGGATCATCCCCTTCCTCCATTGACCAGGCTATTAAATTGTGTAATCGGATATAAACCCCTGCCTGATGATCTTCAAAGTTTTCAAAAGGTATAGGGTTACTCACCATAAATAGGGTGGCACTATCCTCTGACGGCATTAGTTGATTGTTTAAAAATATCATAGTCCTAATTCTATTTTAAGTTGGGTGATAATCACCTCTAATAAATATGTTACTGGTTTTTTTATATGGGAATGGATTCTCTCCCATAATTCAGGGAAGGTATTGACCATTTGCTCTATTGACGGGTTTTCTCTTCTAGTGGGGGCAACCCCTTCCGGAGTTTGTTTTCTTCCATTGATAAGGATCAACATCGTCTTGGTTACAGCTCCCTGCTTATTGTAAAGTTTATAGCCGTCCATATTAATAATATCATCCACCCGGTAATGACGGTACAACCAATTGAAAAAGGGTTTGTATTTCGCGATATATCCGTCCGAGCTGAAATACACATGACCCATAATTATAATGGCTGCTTTTCCCGAATCTTTAAGGGTGTTTAAGGCTAATCCTGCCATAAAATGCTCTAAACGCATATGCTGAGCCACTCCAATTTGGCTGTTAAAATACTTTTGAGCCCAACGCTGCTTATCAAATTTGGAGTCTTCCCAACTAGCAAATGGAGGGTTGGTAACCACCACATCAAAGGAGCGCGTGAACCCTGAAGGAAATGGTTCTGCTGCATTCAAGTGAGTAATCTTATCGAACCCTTGCTGCTTCAGAGAATACCTCCTACTCTTATCTATTTCATTGACATGTGTCTTTTCTGGATCTGCGCCTAACACTAACAAACCATTGCCTGCACTAGGTTCAAAAGTACGACCCGCACTGGGCATTTTTGTATATTCTGCAACCATTGCTCCTATAGGACAGGGGGTAGAATATTGCTTGAATAATTCCTTACTACTATCGGAATAAGCATAGGTAGGCTGTACTGTATTCCAGAATTCGATCATTTGATCCAAACGCCTGTCAAAGGAAATAGGAAGGTTATAGATTTGCTTATACCATAAAAGCCAACTAAGTTCTACCGCTTCCCACAGAGCACCTAAATTAGGTGCGCCTGCTTCTTCTTTAATTGCTTCAATTTTCTTTTTACTTAATCGTTCATTTTTAATATAATGATCGTGCATAATAGCCACGACTTTATCCAAATAATCTGAGTTCCGCGATTGTTCACTTTTCTCCGTTTTATGAGTAGTAAAGAAGTCATCAATAAGAATTCTAACCATCTTACCTAATGGTTCATCCGGATAGTTTTCTGCAATCCGACCTCTAAATAAGTTGTCCATAATAAAATCACGAAAGTCGGCTATATCAGCACCCGATATGACATAGCCGAATACTTTCGCTCTCATTATAACCTCTAAAAACAATTCATCCTGAAATACTTCTCCCTCTTTCTCAACTAATTCTGACACATCTTCTGATCCCCGTTTTAATGCAGAAATATTCTCTAACCTAAATGCTTTTCTTTGTTTACTTTTTCTATCCTCTTTTTCTTCTAAAATCTTAACTTCTTTCTCAAGAATACTGATCCAAGGGTTAAATTCCTTTTCTATTTTTTCATCAAGTTTTGCTTGATTGTACTCCAAACGTAAACCCAACTCAACCACAGGCAGGTTTCGATTAAAAGCTTCTTTTCCTGTAAATGAAACTTTGAATCCTTTAGCTGTAAACTGTTTTCGAATTTGAGCTGCTTCCCCTGCTGAAATCAACAAATAATCTTCTGTTGATAATGTATCATCCTTTAAATCGGATCTTTCTTTTGAGGTCTCCTCAGTAGTCTTTAAATAAGCTTCCAAATGGTTTCTGGAATGCTTTAACATAGTGATGTCACTCGAAAGACTCAGAAATTCTTCATTATTATCATTTTTCCTTTGATCCAAACTATCTTGTGAAGCAGAATAATTCTCTAATTTCTTAGCTAGGATATTTTGTTGTTCAGTAATATCTTTAAGAGCTTTGGATATGTCTGCAATAGGTCGATAGTGTTTTACAGCTGACCACCAGATAGTCTTATCTGGTAAAGTAGAAATAATAACTTCTAATGGTAGAATCTCCAAAAAACCTTTTTCAAGATTGATATATGGGTATTTTGGATCTGTAGGATACCTCAATTGATTGAATAACGATCGTCCGTCTTTTTCCCAAATTCGATATAGTCTTTCATTTTTAAGCGATATACCAGACTTCTTTAAATTCGTAAACTGCAAAAACATAAACAGCTCAACTGGAGAAGCCCAATGCACATTTCTATAGGTATATTCAAATAAATAGAAAAATTGTTCTTTGAGTTCTACAGCTTCCTCTGGTGGTATATACCCTTTATCAAACGGGGCGATTACTCTTTCTGGAACAATAATATTTGAAAAGTTATCTCGGGGGGGAGCTTCAGTAGTTTCTGACTCTATTACTTCTTTAACTTCATTTTGATTCTGAATAGCGGAATAATCCGCTTTTTTAAGATCCAAATAATGTCTGATAACTTGTTTGGAGCTTTCAAAAGATTCTATGTCCCAAGTTAGTGATCGATACTGTTTTTTATCTTCTTTTTTACTCTTAGGCTTTCCTGTTTTCGGATTGGTGTAGGTATCACTAATAGTAGTCAGATTTTCAATTTCCTGATCTAAAAATTGTAACGCTTTCGGTAAATCTGCAATAGGTCTATACAATTCTACTACGTGCCACCATTCTTTCTGTTCTTTTGCTGAGTTAACAAATTTATCAAGCGGGTATACACTACCGTATCCAGTAGCAATATTTACATAGGGATACTGAGGGTTAGTCGGGTAACCTAAATCTTGAAATAATTGATACCCTCTCTTTTCCCACTCTCTAAGCAATGCTGATCTTGAAATCGAAAAACCATAATCATTAGGATGATCCATTTGAGATAACTCAAACATCGTTTTTGCATCAAGTTCTGAAATATGCGCATCTAAAACTTTTAATAAATGAGGTGCTTTCTCTTTAATTTTTTTGGCATCCTCAATATAAAGACCACCCGAATCAAATGGGGGATTAATTACCTTTGGTATTAAAACGTTTGGTACTTTTTTGTCATACCTTACTATATCCTTGACAGTAGTCAATACCTTATCATTATCTTTAGGCATAGCACCGATATGTAACCCAAATCTTTTAGATATCTTTACTAAACGATCTCGAAATTCTCCTTTTGGCATACTTTCAGCCAGATCGATAAGTTGTACCAAACTTTCTTTAAGTCTGGTAATAAGAAATTCCCCTTTTACATTTTTTAAGATCTCATCTAATTCTATCTTGGCATTTCCTATGTTAAAAGCAATCCCTTTATCATCCACATCGGTTTCCAATTCACTTAACTCATCAACAATCAAACCTACATCTTCATTTAGCCTGTGTAGAGTTTTTACATTGTCATGTTCTTTCTTTTTGGATTCTTCTTCTATTGATAAAGGGAATACTGCTTTTGACTTTTCCTCTGATTCTATTGCTTCTGCTTCAGGAGCTTCCTTTGGCTCTATCGTAAATGAAGCTTCGTATTTAGCATCCTCTGGAATAGGAATTTGGATTTTCTCTAAAAACTTCTCATTACTTTTCTTAGAGTCAATATCTCTATCAGTTTCTTTAGCCTTAGAAATTCCGGTTATGATTCGCCCTTCATCAAATGCGTTTCTGGCCCGCCTCTTAAAGTTTCTTGGACTTACACTAACCGAATTCAGCTTGCTTCCATATTTCGCATTTGCAAAACGGGTTGCGATATCCAAAGCTGTTTTCTTAATATCATCGAAAACTACATAGTCTACCCCTTTAGTCTCATCCTTGTCATCATCGGTTTTAATATTGACCAGACTAAATTGGTAATGATCTATATGATTTCTATCTACATCAAAAGATGGTTCTACTTTTATTGTTTTGGGATCTATTCCTTCTTTAAAAGCTTCCTGAAGTTTTTTAGCATAATTATTATAAGATGGACGATCAATTACATACCACATACCATCTTTGGAATTAGATTTTTTAAAACCTAAATCAATTAAATATCCTTCCAATATTTTATCAGATAGTTTTGGTACAAACATTAGTTCAATACCGTTTTTCTCTTTGTTGTATGTAATCGATAATTTCATTCAAATTTTATTTTGTCAAATTATTGGATGAAAAAGTTTAAGCTTTCCTCTATAGGGAATAGTTCTGGTTCATTGCTATAAGGAAAAGTTACAGCTCACTCCTATAGGGAATAGTTCTAGCTCATCCCTATAGAGAAAAGTTACAGCTCACTCCTATAGGGAATAGTTGCAGCTCATCACTATAGAGAAAAGTTACAACTCACTCCTATAGGGAATAGTTCTAGCTCATCCCTATAGAGAAAAGTTACAGCTCATCGCTATAGGAAAAAGTTTAAGCTCACTCCTATAGGAAATAGTTGCAGCTCATCCCTATAGAGAAAAGTTGCAGCTCATCCCTATAGAGAAAAGTTACAGCTCATCCCTATAGAGAAAAGTTACAGCTCACTCCTATAGGGAATAGTTCTAGCTCATCCCTATAGAAAAAAGTTACAGCTCACTCCTATAGGGAATAGTTGCAGCTCATCCCTATAGAGAAAAGTTACAGCTCACTCCTATAGGGAATAGTTCTAGCTCATCCCTATAGAGAAAAGTTACAGCTCATTGCTATAAGGAAAAGTTACAGCTCATCGCTATAGGAAATAGTTCTAGCTCACTCCTATAGGGAAAAGTTACAGCTCATCGCTATAGGGAATAGTTCTAGCTCACTCCTATAGAGAAAAGTTACAGCTCACTCCTATAGGGAATAGTTGCAGCTCATCCCTATAGAGAAAAGTTACAGCTCATCGCTATAGGGAATAGCAAAAAACCACCTCTATGAGTGTTTACTTTTTCATTCTCAAAATGTGTACAGAAATCTCCTTGTCGCGGGAGTAAAAATGTAGATAACGTAGTTGATCTTTTCGATCAGTAAAATAGTTCGGAATCATCCTTGTAGCGGGAGTAATTCCTTGATGATTTTGTAACAAAAAACAACCATAAATCACTGTAAAACATCTAAAAACAATAATTTACACCCTCAAATATAGCTAGTCTTTTTTAATTTTCTATTTCCCCAATCCTGCTATCGTTGCGTAATGAAAAGTTAAAAAAATAGTGAAAATCCAGTTAACTCAACAATAGTGCTATTTCCCAATTTATCCCCTATATAAATTCACTTTCCTAAACTGTAGTAAAAGTAATTTAAGGTGATATAGAAAACTAAGCACATATTGACCTAATCTTGATAATATCATACTCTAGATTCCCAGCTCTAACTTTAACAGTCATCTCTCCTTTTTCATCTTCATATAACTCAAGAATGGATAATATTTCAATTGGAATTATGGGCTGAAGATCAAATAAATCCCCTGTTCCTGATTCAATTATTTTATTAGTTGATTCATCTTTTATGATATACTTATAAATTTTCATAGGACTGTTTTTTGATTTAATTTTTTATAAAATAGGCTTATATACTATAGAATTACCCTTTATCACCAACCAAAACATGGACAAAAGGAGTTCCTTTATTATGATCCCATATCACTTTTTTAACCTCCCACCCTGAATTAGTCTCTACACAATCGAACACATTCAATTCAGTATTGCTATCCTTAAATACTTCATTAGGCTCATAGTTCCCTTCTATAAACTTTGGTATGTTAATAGCTTCCCCTATTCTTGGAATTCCCTCCCCTTGTTTCCAATAGATTGTAAGATCACGCTTCCCTGCGTTATATAATTTTGTCTTACTCCAATTAATACTAAAGTGTACCTTCATTGTTAATTAATATTTATATGATTGTATTAGTTTCCCCCTGAAACTAAAAAATAATAGTTCTCTCTAATTGACCCTAAAATTGCTACAGTAGTTATATCTGGTATCATTCTCCAACTCCCACGCACCATATCTTTCAGGTTTCCAATCCTTTTGAGTTTTATGTTCCAAAATATGTACCTCTAATTGCTCTGAATTAGGAAACGACATATTACATTCTGGACATATATACGGGTGTGGTTTAAAATGAACCCCAGCTTCGATAGCATGTTGTATTTCTAAAGCTTCATCGGATAGTGGTGCATCCGTTTTTTTTGATGTTTGATCCTCTTTGCTGTTTTTAAAAAAAAGATGGCAAAAGCTGAAAAGTGTCGTGGATTGAACGACACTTATTAGAATACTACTTACATCCCCTTCAGGCATAAATTGATATACCAGATTGTGTGCTAGGGTGACAAAAAGATAAATAAAAGCGGTTCGTAACCATCCCTTGACGGTGAAGATTAAAATAGCCAGATCAACTCCTAAGGCATAACACCAAGAGAACCAAGGATGATCGTAGTGGCTATTAGCTTCAAATACATACAATGTATGAGCAATCTGTGGAATCAATAGAATTACCATTGCAAAGATTCCAAATACTTCTTTTTCTATTAAATTTTTCATGCTGTTCCCCTTTAGCATTTATAAATACTGATTTACTAATTTGATAGACATAAGCAGGAAAAAAATATCTTGCTTACACTATTGAGTTTTGGGGTTAGGTAGTTGTATTAGGCGGGGTAGGCACTTGTAAATTTAAGACCATAATCTAATGAAAAACAAAAAGTATATATGACTTTTCTTGAAAAATCACCCTGTTTTCATGAAAAGCGACAAATTTTACGGTTTTACCATAGGTTTTGCAGTAATTTTATGTTGATTTAGTATTAAATTGAAACAAACTTCTTATAAAACTGTTAATTAGGAGGTAACATTTTCGTTGATATAGCCAC
Organism: Aquimarina sp. TRL1; assembly: GCF_013365535.1. Taxonomy (NCBI): domain Bacteria; kingdom Pseudomonadati; phylum Bacteroidota; class Flavobacteriia; order Flavobacteriales; family Flavobacteriaceae; genus Aquimarina; species Aquimarina sp. TRL1. The sequence continues at coordinate 1,109,407 of NZ_CP053590.1, forward strand.
TATTATACACATACGGAAAACACGAACTTAATTATTCACATATAATTCATTACTGCTAAATGGGGCTAGCTACTAATGCAAACAAAAAGTATATAATTGACATCATATTAATGTCAATTCATCACATCCTAAAACAGGATCAGAAAAAGATACGGTGTACTTCAAAATCAAAGAGCGATGGTTTTATTGTTTGACCATTGCAAACTAATTCACATGGATATTTCAATAAGTCATAACGGTAGAGAACTCAAACAAAATTGTTTAGGTTGTCTGATAATATTAGACTTTATACTATTTACTTTTCTCTTTCTTATATACTAACTATATGTTCGATACACAAATTCAGAGAGTTACTTTAGTCATCTTAATCTTTCAAACTCTTGTATTATTTGCACAATTATTGTTTGTATTCTCAAGACCAAATGATAGATCAAGATTGCGCTTCTTATTACTTATTCTCGCCTACATTATTTACAATCTATTTGCCGGACTGTTTCCTTCAGAAGAATTTAGTATAAGCATTATGTCACAATACATTTTGACCTTTATTTCCTGTACAGCTCTCGCGCTTTACTTCATTCGTTACATCGAAACAGAATTTAATATTCGTCCTTTAAAACATTCTTTCTTTAAAGCAAAACGATTGGGCTTTACACTTTCCGGAGCTTTTGTTATTCTTTTTATATTCCCATATTCAGTATCTGGGAATTTAGACAGGGCTAGATCTTTATTTTTGATTATTCCTTTTTTTATTGGACTAGCATTCCTGGTGAAGGTTACCAAAACCCTTATCAAGTTCAAATTTAAAGATTTAGAAGAAAACTCTAAACTCTATAGATATAGAGTTATTTCTAGCTACTTCGGACTATTTACCCTTGCTTGTTTGCCTACAATTCTTCTCTTTGCAAATTACCAATGGCTGAAAGTTTCTGTTCTTAATTCTGGATTTGTTGTGATGATGATTACCTATATCATCAACCTTATTTCGCAAGCTCAAAAAGAAGCCATCATTTTATCTCAAATTTCAAAAAAGAACCAACCTATTCATGAGGATATGTTGATAGCGGATGATCTCATTAAAGACATTGTAGAAAAACTTCGGGAATTTGAAGATAATCAGCAATACCTGAAGGGAAAAATCACAATTGGTATATTGGCTAAAAGATTTGGTACAAATTCAAGATATCTCTCTAAAATAGTTAATACTTATAAAGGAAAGTCTTTTACTCAATATATTAATGATTTAAGAATCAATTACGTAAAAGATCGATTAAAAGAGGATGAAAAATTTAGAAACTATACCTTGAAAGCTATTGCTTTAGAAATTGGATACACAAGAGCAGAAGGATTTGCAAGAGCATTTTATAAAAGTGAACAAATCAAGCCCTCCCAATACATAAAAAACATAAGGGACAACCAATAAGATTGCCCCTATTTACACCAAAGAAAAGCCTTAACCAACATTTCTGTCTTAAATAAATATGCTCTTAAAAATTAAAAGATTATTCTGATCATAAACACGATGATCCCAAACCCATTTTTTTGCTCTTTCACCAAGTTCTATTCTATTTTTTGGATTGTCTATTAATGCTACCAGCTTTTCTTCCCATTCTGGCAACTTCCACGCAAGTACTCCATTTTCTCCATCATTGATTTCATCATCAAATGATGAATGAGCAAGTGCAATAACAGGAATCCCTAAAGCAGCAGCTTCCAAAAACTTTATCGTATTAGAATAGGTGTAATAATGCAATGAACGCATCGGTATCAATAAGATATCTAAATGCAAATTTTTCAATGTTTGATAGTAGTTTAGAAAACTAACAGATTTATGAAAGGTTATCTCTACCCCTTTTAAAGACTCATTACCACTTTGGTTTTTACCGTCCCATCCGAAAATAATAAGCTCTACTTTATCCTTATATTTTTCCTTAATCTTTTTGAACAAAGGAAGAAAGTATCTAAAGTCCTTTGCTGCTTTTAGTGTTCCGATCATCCCAACTCGTACGATCTCTTCTTGAGGTTTAGGGATCGAAGTAATACCCTCAAATCCAATACTGGAGATCAATGATGGCAACAAAAAAACCGCTACTTCTCTTTCTGTTTCCACATACATATTCAACCATTTTCTATACAGTTCACAAAGCATTTTTAATGGCGTAGTGATCATATCCATTTCAACTATATTGCCTAATAATTGTTCTGTATTAAACTTACTATATATTCCGTGATCTGCATGTGATTTAGGGATTTTGTGTATCTGTCTGACAATATCCATAACTAAATATACTTTAGGATTTAATATCCTGATCGCCTGAAACAAATACCTATAGTTTTCTATAAGCATTGGAAAAATGATATAATCAGCCCATCGTATTTCTTCCTCTTCAATAGTATCTGTTCCGATAGTGAATTTTTTTGAAAAATCCCATTTGGTAATCGAAGTTACCCTTGTTTCAAACCCTTTTACCTTTCCCAATTCCAAGTATGGAAGAATCATTCGATAATATCCGTCTGAATTCAAGAGTGGTGAGACATACAATAGCCGTACCGTATCGGGAGAAGATTTTTTACCCTCCAAACCTTCTTTTATTTCTGTTTTTTTTAATAAGTCTATAACTTTTTTCATTTCATTTTTTTGTTTTTTATTACAACCGTTTTTAATCATTAGAGTTCTAAAGGTTCTCCTTCAAAATATTTTTCTATCAGCCTATCAGTAGTTCGGTCATAGATCAATATAAAATTGGCCTTATCCCCGTATTCCCGGACTTTTTTATGTAACCCTGTCAACCCTTTTTGAGGGTCAAGAAATCTTGAGTATCCACTCTTCCAATCAAATGAATAAAATGTACTGGATTGATCATCCTCTGAAGGGTCTACAGCTTCTTTATCTTTGAAATACACCACCATTTTATATCTGGAATGTTCTTTAGGGTTCCACCGCTTTCTTTTTTTTCTAGTTTTCATTGTGTAAAGTGTTTAATTAAAACACCTAATGGAATGTCTTGAATATGGGTAAGACCTTTATATCCCTTCACCCAAACCTTATCGGAACTTGCAACAATACAAATCTGTAATTGCTCAACTTCTATATGGTGATTGTCAGACAACTCACTCATAAAATTTTCGATTCCTCGTACCACTTTAGCTTCGAGATTAAACAACCCCGATGGTTCTGAATTTGTAAATAGGGTAATGAGTTCCTTCACAGAAATCTTTTTAACTGGTCTTCCCTGATTATAAACAGCCACATTGATAGTCAACCAATCCTTGAAAATACGTACTACTAATTCTTCTTGTACCAGGTCAGTTTCTTTAGATAGTTTTGAAAAATAACGGAGGATGTTTTTGGTTACTTTTGACTCATATCCAAATACATCAACATTCAAATTCTGAACAGCATTTTTTAATTTTTCAGCCAATCCTGAGCGTGTCTTTTTTATCTTTTGTTTCATTTTTTTACTCTTATTATGTTAATATTCCTTTAATTCCGGGTTTAAAACAGCAGCATAAAATTTGCTTAACAACTCAGGTATCCCCAATTTACCAATGCGTTGTTCACACTCCCTGAAAACCGTCAAACGCGGTCGTGCCTGTGCTGTATCTTTCTTTTCGTTATTCCTGAATTTTCTGACTTGTTCACCTAAAACCTTTTTTAGTTTTAAGCCCTTTTTGTGGCGTTTATCTGCCTCATACCAAGGCTTCGTTCCTGCAAAACCTCCTTTGGATTTCGGATTAAAATATTCATAAGGAAGTTTGATAAAACGATGATCCGGATCTCGATCAACATAGTCCCGGGCGATATAAATTCGGGTTTTATATACTTGGTGAACATAATCCATTTTCTCATCTGAAACAGGTTCATACCATTGATACAAAAGGGTCAGAGCCAGATTACTTTGACGCTTATTAAGCCATACATCCTTGTACAGAACTTCTTTTGCCAATCCCCATAACTCATGGACATATTTCGATAGGAAAGCGTGGCGGGATGCATCACAAAAGGGAGCAGTTCCCTTCCTGTTTGCTCCAATGCTGACCTTTTCCGCGCTGGTTTGCCTACCCTGCGCAGTTTTTTCATCAAGCCCGGTTTTTCCCCGCCAAGCATCTTTCCTTCGTGCTTTTTCTTCAAAAAGGTCTTTCCTTCGTGTTTTTTCTGTCTCTTTTTTAGCTTTTTTTTCAGTTCTATCATCAACCGTGAGCGGGAGCGAACTCCTTTCTTCTGGTTTTTTAGCTCTTTTATGAGTTGTTTTTTGAGTCGAGCTCAAGCCTTCATCCAAACTCACTTCCCAACTCTCTTGAAGTTTTTCAACAGCTATTATTCTATTATTTCTTTTATTAGTCTTTTTATTAGTGTATGAATGAGGACATTTTGTCAATTTATCATTTTTAATAACCTGATTTTCAATGCTTAAATTTTCAACATCCTTTTCTCTATTTTGTATCTTATCAACACTCCCAACCCCTTTTATCCACAGAATTTTTGGGTTTATAAACAGCTCATAACTGGAATGAGAACCATGCCATATCTTTTTAGTTAATATACCACAGTCTAACAGACGATCTATATGCCTTTGGATAGTTCTGCCACTAGCTTGAGTAATCTTTGCTAATTGTATATTATTAGTCCGTAAAGAAGGTAAATTACACGGGTCTATAGGCGATACCTTATTTGATTTCACCAAAGAAACACCATAAATTTTAATGACTTCTTTTGCTGTAGCAATCATAGATTGCCTGACCTTTTTACCTATCGCTTCCTGATCATTATTAAATCGGAAGACAAACCTGTCCAATGCCTGGAATGAAATGGAATAGTTAATAATCATAATCTTAGTGATACATCCTATTGAAAAAACAGAAAATAAATCCCTCATCCCTACCTATACCTCAAACAATTACTGCTGTTTTATCTGTTTAAAAATTAATCCGCTTATTGCTTATTTGTAAACACCAGTTTTATATGATGTATATGGGTAGTGGTTGGTCGTTTCCTTCGTTTAAAAACAGTATGAATCTTACCAAGCACCTCGGCTCTTTTAGATTCTTCAAGTTTTAATACTTTCATCTTTTTCCAAACTTTAAATTTTGTGAATTCCCTTATTAATCTTTTTACTCTTAAGCAAGTCCAATTCTAATTGAATGACTTTATTTCCTCTATCTCTTAAGGATTTTCGTTTGGCTATTGCCTTTTCATTTAAACATATAACACATTCTATCAGCTTGTCTTGATTGTAGGTTCTTAGCTTTTCTCCTTTTAAAAATCGCCATACCGTTGGCTTAGCCAGACCTGATTGATCCATTAGCAATTTTATAGGCTCCCTGTAATAATGATAAAGTAAATCTACCTGAGCTTTAAAGTCTTTTTTTGTGTACATTTTCAAATATTTTTTTTAATGATTAATAAATTTTTAAGGTATTTAATAGTTACATATCAGTTATTATTTGTATGTTTGTCTCAGATAACATAAAAAGTAAGCTTTGCTAACTAATAAATAAACATAAAACACCTGATTGAAAACAAATTTAGATATTATTTAGTTATAATATAACTATTCGGTATCTTGTTCGATTGCTTAACAACACTAAACATCTGTTATACAGGGGTTATAATTTATTTTTTAATATAAATTTAACATGAGCGAGTTTGATACTATAGACATACAAGTGCTAAAACTGATCGATTACCTTATTAAAATACACGAGAAAACAGGCACAAATCAGGAATTCAAAACGGATTATACGTTTGGATACAGATTCTACCGTAATAACAAGTATGTCGTTCAGGAGATGAGGAAAAGCAGAGAAAAAGGATCAAAACCAAAACACGCACCACAACTTCTAATGATTAATATCGCCAGACATTTCAATGTAGACTTTAATTATTTTTACAATCTCAACATGGAAGCTAAAGATGCCCTACTAACCAATAATCCAAACTTGGCGCAATCCCAAGAAAGCTCACAGAACTTTGAACAACTCAATAAAGAAATAAGTCGATACAAAGAAGAAAATGACGACCTTCTTAAAAAAGTATTTCAACTTAATCAGGAATTAACAGATTGTCACAAAATGGCTTTTGAAGCTCAGAAAGGACAGACTCAGGCTCTTAAAGAACTATTAGCCTTAAAGAGCAACACATAACAATAAACATATAGACCAAATAGCAATCTACCTTAGCTCAACAAAGTAAAAGAACCGTAAAATATGGAACTGACTATAAACTTATATTTATTAAAAGCGTCACGTTAACATTACGTGATAGTTTATTTGTATATTAGCAGACAAAATAACAAAAGCAAAAAAAATGAAATCACATCAAGAAGATTTTACAGCTCATAGCCAAGCCTTAAATGAATTAATTTTCGAGAGCAAAGCTATGGTAGGAGTAAACAGAATGACTCTGCACACTTGGCACTTAAAAGGGATATTGGATGATAAAAGAGACCCTAAAAGCGCAAACAGATACAATTATTACAGTGCTTTAGATGTAATTCTTATTGGCATCCTAAATCAAATGAAAACTTTACGATTCTCTCACGCTGAGACAAAAGCCTGTAAAGAAGCTATACTTGCTCCAATCTTAACCAAGGACGGAAAACAATACCCTGCTCTTGAGTACTATTCTTTTTTGGTACTACTTTACAACCAACCCATATACATCGTCATTACCTATAACAAAGCAATGGAAAGTGTTTGGATACTTGATGAAAAAGATTATTTCTCGAAGCTAAAATCCGGGGAAATCGAAAACCACACTACACTATGCTTACACAAGGCTATAAAGACCAATCTTGAGCCTGTATACAACATACCTGATTTTTGCAAACTAGCTGGTTTAACAGACGATGAATTAAAGGTCATTGAAATCATAAGAATGAAAGAATACAAAACAATTCGAGTTTTGAAAAAAAACGGTGAGATGGATTGTGTAGAAGGTACAGAAAGAATAGAAGATGCAGAGAGAATAGAAAAAATGCTTAGGGATGGGGATTACCAAAACATAGAAGTAAAACAAAACAATGATAAAGTTACTGTTGCCCACAGGCTGGTGAGAACTGACTTTAAAAAATAATTATTAACGCAAGATGACCGCTACAAGTCATGCATCACTTATTAACTACTGTTTTTACCGACGCTACAATCGGATCTACAGCAATTAAGTATTAAAATGATCAAAGATGAGAAAAATGAACTGTTTATTGAACTAACTGAATTATCAAAAATTATCAAAGCCAGAGACTCAAGATCTGTAGTTAAATGGTGTAATAACTATAACCTCCCAATCATTCCAATTGGAAAGAACAGAGTAACCTATAGGTTTCTAGCTGAAACAGCCTTAGAGAATCGATTGCTTAAAGCTCTTAAAAAACAACACCCGTCCAATTGGAAAGAGTTGTATAATTATTATAAAGATAATGATCACTATAGCTACCTAATGGCAATACAAAAAGAAGCACCAAATACAGTTAAAATAGATACCAATGTAAAACCAAGATCAAGATTCGCAAAAGAATTTGCCAAAGACTAATTTAATTATTAACCTAATATAAATCATATGAATAGACGTAAAAAACTACCGCTTCAAAAACACGAAGGCTTATGTATTTACTGCAATGAATGTCAAAAGCATTACTTCTGGACAAAGAAAGTTAAGCGAGAAAAGAACGGAAAGACTACAAAGATTGAACCTCAATGCGGTAAGTCAAACTCCAAATTTTCAAACTGCCAATTCTTTGACAAGCATCGATATAAAGCTAGACTTCACGTACCTGGCTCAAAAGACTCCAAAGTAAGCAAAACCTTTGATGTTACACAATATGCAGATGCCGTAGTGGAAACTATCAAATTCAAGAAAAAGTTTCTACAAGACATCAACACTATAGAAGACAATGACTCTCATAATGAAAAACGCAGTGCCTATTTATTTGATGCGCAACTAGCTTACATTGATTTTTTAGACAACATCGGCGTTCCAGAACACGAAAAAGTACAACGATCAGACAGCCACATTAAAGAACAAATGAAATGTTTAACTCTATTTAATGAAGCATTGTCCAAAAATAAAGTAAATAAGAAAGTAACTCCTGTTCATCGAATAACAAACATACACGTTGGATATTTTCATACCTATCTTTTGAATGACAAAAATTACAAAAACAAAACCTACAATAATAAAATGGTATCGGTAAAAAGTTTCTTTGGATGGGCAATAGAAAATTATAACATTAATCAGAAAAACCCATTTGAGAAAGCAAAACACCGATCTGTTCAAACGGAAAAAAAAACGATAACTGAACAAGAGTTCAAAGAATTAATAAGCCCAAAAAACATGTGTAAGGAAAATGGATGGGTATCCATTAACAATAAAACAGCAAAAAGAAGAAATATATATCGAGACTTTCTTGCCGATGGAATACTGCTATGCCTACATACAGGTGGTCGCAGAGAAGAAGTAGTAGAACTCACTTGGGATATGATTCACGAAATTGACGGTAAAATAGCATTTATTGAACTAAAAAATCTTAAGGTTGAACGAGCATTAGGAGAAGGATTCAATGACAATGTAAACGCTAGTATAGTCCCTGTAACAGCAAGTTTAAGAAATTTATTAGTAAGACTCGGGTATTATGAAAACAAGAATACAAATAATTATCTGCTATGCCCTGACAGATCCAATATATCTACCAGAACCATTATGGATAATTTATCTAAGGGGTTTACTCATTTCTACAAACGTTTAAAAACCGATAGAGAATTACAACTAAAATGCCTTAGAAAAACATATCTCACGCATCTGAATAAAGCCTTAAAAGGAGATGCTAAAAAACTATCCTCTCATACTACCGATGCAGTACTTCAAAAACACTATATAGACGAGAAAGTAATAAGTTCTGCAATAGCTGAGATGACCATTTTCGGAGATTAAAAACAACAAAAACGGTACTTTGTAACGGTACTTTATTCCAAAACTCAATGAACCCACCTTATAAACAGACTTCCTCAAACAAAAATAACCCCTTGAAAATCAAGAGGTTATCCGTTGTAGCGGGAACAGGACTCGAACCTGTGACCTTCGGGTTATGAGCCCGACGAGCTGCCTACTGCTCTATCCCGCGATATTCGCTGCAAAGATACAGCTTTTTTTATGTTATCCCAGTTATTATTGAAACTTTACTTTTCTAATAACACCTACACATCAGTAACTCCCAAAATATCAACTTTTTATCCCTAAAAAAACAGATAACCGTTTTCTGAAGCTACAGAAAACGGTTATGCTACACATTATACATGTGACCTAAATTAGCCTTTAGTTTTACGATTTTTTAAATAATCCCGCGACGAATAATATTACCGAGGCTCCAATAACTCCTGTTAAAAGATCTCCAAGAACCCCATCAAATAAGCGGATTCCCAGTGTATGGAATAACCATCCTCCTACTAATCCACCTACAATCCCGAGAATAATATTGATAAGAAGCCCAAAGCCTCCTCCTTTCATTAGTTTACCTGCTAACCATCCGGCAACAGCTCCAATCAAAATAGAGTATAATAATCCTCCCATAATAGTTTTGATTTTTCAGTTAGTTTCTTAAATATAGAAAAAAATATTCACTTACCTATCAGAGCTTTACATTAAAAAATATTTTTTATTTAACATATCTATTCTAAGACAAGTTCTTTTTTAGTAGGAATTCCTTGTCAATAGTACGCTAACCGACTTCTTGTTTTTATCTCTTGTAATTGAAAATCATTGTATATATTTTAATTATTAAAAATATAGATGAGCATTCAACTAATTTCATTATTTTTGACTTAGTTGAACTTTCATCTATTAAATTTATGGATCATCTAATCCTTCGGGAAATTGGTAAAATATACCGTTCTATCAATACCTTTGTCGATTTTTTATACGAGCCTCTCGATCTAAAAAAAGGGCAATATCAATTCTTAACCCGGATATACGAACATCCTGGTATTAATCAGCAAACATTATCTGCTATCTTACTACTGGACAAAACCACTGTTAGCAAAGCTGTGAGTAAACTCATTCAAAAAGGATATATCAAAAAGCAGACAAACCCAGAGGATAAACGTAATGTACTACTATACCTGACAGACAAAGGAGAAAAGACCTGTTCTTTTCTTATCAGGAATGAACAGTTTATCAGCAATGTCAGTAATCAGGGATTCTCTGAAGAGGAGTATCAACATCTGTTATCTCAATTAAAAAAAATGAACAATAACGTACTTCCTTTATTTCAGGAGGCTAAGAAAAGAGATCGGGAGCAGCTTCTAAAACGCATTGACCATTCAGATTTGATGCGATCCTCACAAAAAACAACTGTGGCAATCATTGATATCCATCATCCTTTATACGAATCGGAGCGTAATCTACGTAACAAGGTTCTTTTGCGACCGATTGGTCTTCCGGATCATGCCTGGGAAAAGAAAGATGCTATTTCCTGGCACTTCGTTGCTGTCAAAGCAGACAAAGTAATCGGTTGTTTTGTACTGGTACCTCTAAACACCCAAAAAAACAAAACGCAATTGATACAGATGGCTGTTGATACTGCTTATCAGGGAAAGGGGATAGGAAAATTATTAATCGATACGCTTAAGCAGTTCTGTCGTGAAAATCAAATCGAAGAAGTTTGCTGTCATGCCCGGGAAACAGCTATTGATTTTTATAAAAAATCCGGATTTTCTATCTACGGAACTCCTTTTGAAGAAGTGGGACTCAAACATCGTCACATGAGAATTCGTTTTAATAAGAATGAATGGAATGAATAGCGTAATTGTACACTATCCCTGGAGAAAAAACAAGCAAGGAGGGGAATGTTCCCTTTCTTACTTTTTAATCTTGCGAAGTTCCTTTCCTAATCGTACAACTAGCTGTTCTTTCTCTACTTTGAGTACCTGTACACCTTTTATCACCCCTCCTTCTCTCACTCTTTTTAAAACCCCATCTACCCGCAATAATCCCAAGCGATATTTATGTCCGGAAGATTTCACAAATCCGAGATAGGTAATAGCAGGCCATTGCGTTACTTGCTTTACTTTCGGAATTCCTGTATAAGAAGGTGCTTTCTTTTTCGGAGCCCTCTTTTTTCTGGTTTTTATTTTCCCTAAGAAAGGATCCCTATCTTGTATATCCAAAGAAAATGTATCTTTTATCCGTTCTATTCTTACTGTAGGAGTTACTAGAGCCTCTGACGTAATCACCACTTCTTTTTCCGTAAAGAAAGACCGTAGTAGCTTGGTTCCCACAAGCCCCCAAATGACCAGTAAAACAATTCCTAAAAAGATATTTATACGCTTCTTTTTCACCTGTGTTAGTTTACTTTAAAAACTCCGGAACTATTAAAAGGACCTTCATTCCCTGCCGCATCCAGTCCTTTTACTCTCCAATAATACGTTCCCGTTGTGGTAAACGCTTGTTTATATTCTTCGGAGGCAACTTCTTGAGTAGCGACTATATTCCCAAAATTCTCATCAGAGGCTACCTGCAATGTTGCAGTAATTCCAGATTTTATAACCCCTGTATCATTACTAAAGTTCCATGAAAAGGTAACTTCCTGTCCCGTTGTAAAATTTTGATTATTGGTCGGTTTTATCAAATTAGGTGCCGGAGGTAACTCCGTATCAAGATAAAGGACCCTTCCAAAAAAATCAGAATGGCTCGAATCATTATAAGCACTCACCTGCCATATATATTTCGCATCCCCCGATGTGACATCCGTATCTGTCAGAGTAATAGACGTGTCTAGCACATTGGGATTTTCAAAAGCTACTGTTTCTGCATCTCCTTCTACTTTGACCACTCTAAATTTATAATGAGTAGCCGTTACAATCCCTTCCCAGGAATAATTTATTGCCAGGCTATTTTTATACAATTCATTATCTGGTTTTTTTAGCAATACTGTTTGTTTTGATAAGTCTTCAGAGGATACAATGCTGAATTCTTTTGGGAAAGAATAGGCTGTATGATACGCAAAATTCTCTCCTCTGATACGCCATTGATAGTCACCTGGCGTCATCGCATAATCAAAGACAGTTTCAGACACCAGCGAATCTAGTATGATTCGTTGGGTAGCACCTTCATTAATCTGTATCCGATAGGAATCCGCTCCTTCTATCCCCTTCCATCTAAACTGAACCGTATTTCCTTCTATCTCGATTCCATTTTCGGGAACAATCGTCGTGATTACATCATCCGTAATATCATCTTCGATCACATCATCACAGGCGACAAAGCCCACTCCTGCCAGGATCAATATATAATTAATGTATTTTTTCATAGTTCTGAAATATAATTTGTTCATATAATTTTTTTCTTTGCGTACGAGGATCTTTTACTACATAAAAGTGACAACTAACAACTCTGGAGTATTCAAAATCTTTCTCATAGGCATAAGTTGCTCTGATCAAGCTTTCATAATCTCCTGATAAAACAAGCCGATTGCTATACACCTTAAAGTATGCATCCTGAGCCGTGTGTACCTCTTCTAGTTTTACGAGTTCTATCTGCCCTCCTACCTTGGTAAAGGTGTTAATAATTTCCTGTTGTACAATGTCAGGATTTGCTGCTTGCTTCCCGATGACCTCATCCAGATAAGCTAGTTCTTTGGTCAAACCATTAATTCGCTGTCTGGAATTTGTTGCTTTCTCCAGTTTTTCTCTGGACTCCAGTAATACTGTTCTTGCTTCTCTGGTTATAGCAAAAGACCTCTTATTAGCAGTATATCCCAGCATAATGGTTATTCCCACAAGTATCAACAGCTTTTTTTGATATGATATCTTCTCAAACATTAAACCGGACTTTTAACTTTATTACAAAAACATTTTCCCTACCCGTTCCCTGAAAATCGATGATCTCCAGCTTTTGGATCCACGGTTTTTTCTTTAGCTGTTTTATCCATTCCGAAAACACTGCGTATGAAGCAACACTTCCTTCTATCGAAATCTCATCTTTAGCAAAGTTGATGCGTTGCCCTTGTTTTATTTTATGATTTGGCAAAAACAGTTTTACGTCATTCAGGCGAATTTCCCCCGGAAGGTCTTTGGTTATCGCATTACTATAAAAAGAAACCCCTCTGGTGTTATCCAATCCTGATTCAGTTAATATGGCGGTCTTATTCTTTACGTCTTTCTCCAGAGAAACCAATTTCGAATAGGTTATATTTTGTTCTCCCAGTTTCACCTGTGTCGTATGATACTCTTCCTGATAAAACTGTAATAGCAAATAACTAACCAATAAGCTCAGCAAAAAGAATCCCAGCACAAAAGCTCCGGAAATATTAAACAACTTTCTATAGACAAATAATTTCCTGGCAGCCATAACTGCTTCTGGCTCTTCAGTAAGAAGATGAGGAGATGGGAACAAATGCTGAACCACCTGAGCAACTCCCTGAATAGATGCATTATCAATAAAATCTTCTCCAAAATGGTAACGTACGGTTTCGTCTGATGTCATTTTGGTAATTTGTTGTAACCCTTCTGTATCAAAATGCAATTGATGTTGTAAGTTTTGAATCACCGTTACATTCAGCAGGGGTTTTATCGCAACCAAAACCAACGGTCCGATACTGACATCATGCGTATAAAATCCTTTTTCGGAAATCGCTGTCAGCTCTTCATTAATAAGCTCTTTTCGGGCGATGCTCACATATCTCGAATCTTCTTCGACATACTCAAACCAAAAAAACTGTTCCGGAGCAGCATTGTATATAATCTCAGACTGGTAATTTTTTGAGTTTGCTACCTTTTTTGTGATAATCCCCTGCCCGCTGAAAGAAACCAATATCGGATGGTTTTTAGACAATACTGTCCAGAGCGCCTCCTGCTTATCCAATACAGTCTCGCTAACCAGGCGAATCGCCGTTTTTTTACGGGCAATTTTTAATACCCGATAACTACGCTGCCCGCCTTCCATATGAATATGGAGCGATTGGTAGGTCGTTCCCGTAATTGCTGTATGTACTGCTTCCTTTATCATTAGTATATTACACTAGGCTTAATAAACACATGTAATTTTGACTTATCTCTCAATTTCTTTCTACTGCTAAAAAACCATTTAATTACCGGTATTCTGGATAAAAAGGGAGTGCCGCTTCCTGAGTTTTCTTTCTCTAATTCATCGAGTCCCCCCAATAAGATCATCTCATCATTTTTTACCCGAATCAGGGACTCGAATTTCTGTGTAGATTTCCCTGGAGGGGCTCCTTCTCCTGCTCGTCCTAAAAAGGCACTCTTTTCTACAGAGATTTCCAGAGTTACATGTTCATCTAGAGAAACAAAGGGTTTAATATTCACACTCAGATTTGCTTCTGTTGCTTTCCACTGTCCTGACTGTACAATTTGATTATTCACCGTATTATTAAGAATCTGGTTTCGCTGTTCGAAATAATAACTCGTCTCACCTATAGAGACATTTGCTTCATGACCACTCAGTGTAGCAATTTTAGGTGTTGATTTCAGGTTGATGATTGAATTGTTTTCTAATGCGCTTAAATTCGCATAAAAGTCCTTAGTGACCTTTCCAATATTGATCACTCCTAATCCATTAAAGGCATTAATTAATTTATTGATAGAAGTGGAGTTCAGGGTAACCTCCGTAGTAGGAAAAATAGTCCCTTTAGTAACGACCTTCTTTGTTCCATCTCCCAGAACGCCTTTTAATCCTGTCTGTATATCATACGTTTTCTTATACTGTACGATCATCACCTCTATTTGTACCAGTGGCACTACCTTATCCAGCTTACGAATCACCTGTTGCAACTCTTCTATCACTGGTTTGGAGCCAGAGACTAACAATCCGTTGAGTTCTACGAACTCCAAGACATCTACATCCTGTAACAAGGCTTTGGGCAAGGTACTTAATACGGATTCTATGGTTCGGTTTTCCAGTTGTATCAGTTCTGTGGTTCGCAATCCGGAGGTAGATTCTCTTCCGATAATATAAAACCCATCTGTATTTTTTACGGCGTATTTCTTTCCTTTAAAAATATGTTCCAACAAGCTGTCAAAATCAATCTCTTCGGCAAAAATAGTAGTGGTTACTTCTTGTGGAAGATCATACATCGTATAGCCAACCTTAAGCAATTCAGCGGCTTCTGAAATAACTGCCATCGCACTTGCTTCTGTAGCTTTGATATACAAATATCCATTTTTTTTGAGCTCTAATTGTAAGTCTCCCCGCTCCAATTGCCCCCTGTTTTTGGTACGCACTCTCCTTTTATTCGATGGTTTAGTATTCAATGCTCCTTCCTGATCTTTAGACAGAAAGTAGAACCCATTTTCGTCTTTATCTACCAATAATTGATTGGACTTTGCCATCATATTAACAACCTGATCAAAAGGTCTGTTTACAATATAAGCAGAGACTTTCATGGTTTTGACATCAGGTCCCAGGACAATGTTTTTATCCGACAGTTCTGTAATATAAGCTGCCACTGCAGCTAATGAATCTTTTTTTAGCTTTAGTGATAAAAAGTCATTTTGCTTGTTATAACTAATCTGTAATTTCTTTGGCGGAACAGGTTTTGGTAGTTCCTTTACCTCTTCTTTGGGCTTAAAAAGAATAATCCCATTCATAAACTGAACCTGTAATTCATACTTGCGAATCAGGAACATAAATACTTCCTTGACCTGAACTTCAAAAAAATTACTAACCACTTGTTGGTTGAGTTTAGGATCAACATCTACATTGATTTTATGCTCCTCTGCCAGTGAGGTAATAATCTCAAAGAGTGTCAACCCGGATACATCCAGCTGTGTTACTTCGTTTAAGCCCTTTTTGGTCTGAGCCATTTCGTTTAATTGTGCTTCCACGGTTTTATAATCCGATTGTGCTACCAGTTGTTGTAGCATCAGCAATACCCCAAAAAATATGATTCTTCGTATCATTTTTACCCTTCTATTATAATAGAATACACTTCTTCTATCGTTGTAACCCCTTTAGACACTAATCGTAGTGCTTTTACGGATAATCTATTTTCTTTATCTCGTAAGAATTGTTCTTCTAATTGTTGTGAATTTGTCTTTATTGCCTGTGTTAATTCATAATCCACAGGAATCATTTCATAAATAGCAGTTCTTCCTTTATAACCTGTATAATAACATTGATCACACCCTACTGCTACATAATGGGTTTTCAACTGCCGGAATAAAGGATGCTTATATGCTTCTTCTCGTACTGTTTCTTCTCGTTTACAGCACTCACATAGTTTTCGTACCAATCGCTGTGCTACAGAAATTTTTAAGGTTTCTGCTATCAAAAAAGCAGGAACTCCCATATCGATCAGTCTGGAGATGGTTCCTATAGCAGAATTGGTATGAATGGTAGACAGTACCAAATGCCCGGTAAGGCTTGCACGAATAGCCATTTCTGCAGTAGCCCCATCCCGGATCTCTCCCAGCATAATAATATCCGGATCTTGTCGTAAAAAGGTCCGCAAGGCACTCGAAAAAGAAAGCCCTATATCCTCTCTCAACTGTACCTGATTAATCCCCTTTAAGGTATACTCTATCGGGTCTTCTATCGTGACAATATTACTGGTCATTTTATTCAGTAGTTTCAGGCTGGCATATAAGGTGGTGGTCTTTCCTGATCCGGTTGGTCCACTGATCAGAATGATTCCCTTAGAAGCTTTTAAGGCTTCCAGGTATTGTTCTTTCTCTGTAGATTCCATTCCCAGTGCATCAATGCTTACATGGGTCGTATCTCTCCCCAGTAATCGCATAACTATTTTCTCTCCGTACAAAGTCGGCAGTATCGATACCCGAATATCAAATGCCTCGTAATTAATACGTCCATCCTGTGGCAATCGTTTTTCGGTAATATCCAAATTGGATCTGATCTTTATTTTATTGACCAGTTCCAAATAATTTTCTCTTTCTATTTTAAATTTTTCAATCAGCTTTCCATCAATCCGATAGCGAATTCTGGCTTCATCACTAAACACTTCGAAATGAATATCACTACTCCCGATGCGTTTGGCTTCCAGGATTAATTCATCCAGAAAATCCTGACCTCCCTGTATTGTCTTAGCTGCTGCTGTTTCTCCTGTCGCAGTTGTCTCTATTTCTGTTCCTCTGCGGTAATATCGGATCAATGCTTTTTTGATCGCTGCAGAAGAAATCGGAGCTACTTCTATAGCTGTTCCTAATAATAGTGTGAGCTCTTCCCGAACCATTTCGGAATCTTTATCTGCTGCTACATAGAAACAAAGGGCATCTCCCTGATCTTCTTTGGGAATCACCTGTAGGTGATGTGCCAGATCTGCCGGAATCCGCTGTTGTAGCTCTGTTGTTAATTCGATGATATTCTCTCCGTTCATAACACACTCAGTTTAGCATAAAAAACATCGGACTCCCAGCATATTTGAAACACGCGTATCCCTAGCATATAGAGTGCCAATAATCCTGCTAAAGGGACCAAAGCCGTTTTTCTAAGGGTAGGAATTGCAGTAAACACCACAATAGAAAAGAGCAGTCCACTGATAAAAAACAGTATAAAATTAGACGGACTAAAAAAGGGAATTACAGCTGCCAGAAATAATATATCTCCCAGACCGATCATTTCCAAAAGATCTGTAGCTGCTGTGTTGCGAATACGAATATACAGATAGCCCCCTCCCAGAGTCAATAGTAAAAACAACAGAGAATATCCTGCCATTTTCACTTCATATCCCCTGAGGTAAAACTGGTATGCTCCCAGTACAAATATCCCAATAGGAAGTGCTATATGGATCGCTCTATGGCGATAGTCCTGCCAGAAAATCAATGCCAAAAGCACCAATACGCCTACTTCTATAAGTAATTCCTGATACTCCATTAATCCCTCACTACTTCTTTTAATTGCTTTTTATCATCAATCGACCAGGTATTGAAATTTCCATCTCCATCAAAATCAGATAACGAAGTTGCAGTTGCCTTAAAATTATTGGTTCCTGCTTCGATAATTTGAATCTGATATACGGCCTGCCCCCCTTGTTCTATGGTCAATGCCGGCTCGAATCCCAATGCTTCAAAATCACTGCTATAGCGTGAGTGTCGGTAAAAGTAGTTTTTCTCTAAACCATAGAGGTGATTGAGCATACTCTGCGCCTCGATGGACTTCGCCTGGGCAATCACAGAGGTCTGACTGGGCAGTACCATGAGTAATAATATGCCTATAATACACAAGACGATCAGAATCTCTGTCATCGAATATGCGGCTACATATCCTTTTTTTAACTGTCGATGTTTTTTTATAACCATAATCTTCGTGTTCCTTATTTTTCTATTGTATTCACAATTTTTTATCGTTCATCTTCCCTGTTCTTACAGGTTATTTATTCCTTCTCCCCAATAATTGGAGTATCAATATTTATCCTCCTCTGATAATCTTACTGAGATCAAACATCGGAGCATACATTGCTACCATAATCACACCTACGATGAGTCCGATCACAATAATGATAATGGGTTCCAGAATTACTCCTATCATTTTGGTCTTATGTTCTACTTCTTCATCATATTCATCTGCCAAACGGGCGAACATAGTATCTAATTGATTGATTTCTTCTGCCACAGCCACCATCGATGTGAGCTTATATTCGTAGATACGGTGCTTCTTCATCGCCGCTGCAAACGACGTTCCGCGAATTACATCGGTTCGGATGGTATCTATGGATGTTTCGATGGGATAAAACCCAATTACTTTTTTTACCATTTCCAGAGAATCGGTCAGGGGTGTTCTGGCAGTCAGCAACAAATCCAGAAACTGACAATACCGAGCCAGATATACCATTTTGATCAAGCGTCCAAAAAAGGGAATTTTAAGTAATACTTGTGCCTGATACCTCCTGTAGGTCGGATGTTTTTTATACAGCCTGATCAGCAGTACTACCGTCAGTAGTACTACGATGCCGATTCCCAGAATCAATGGAAATTTTTCTGACAGCAGCATGATTTTTTTGGTCAATGCAGGCAATTCGCCATCAAACTGCTGAAACACGGAACCAAACATAGGTACCACATAGGATAGCATAAAATACAGTACCCCTACGGTGAGTAGCAAGACAAAAGACGGATAGGTAATTACTGATATGATCTGTTTTTTCAGTTTGAGTTGCCTTTTGAAATACTTATGCAACTCCATCAGTACCGCATCCAGTTTTTTGGTTTCTTCTCCTATTTTAATACTGTAGTACTCATAGGGAGAAAACCGGTTGGTTTCTTCCAGCGCCTCATAAAAGTTCTTTCCTTTGATGATCTTATTTTTTATCCCCAAGATCAGGTCTCTGATAAATTCTTTTTTCTGCTGATTCGCCAGTATATCCAGTGCTGTTTTAAAATCTACCCCTGCCCCCAGTAAGGTCGCCAGGTCCTTATACAGTTTTTCTTTTTCCTTGGCGCCAAACTTTTTGGTCAGCCCGATTTCCTGGTGCAGAAACCCCTTCCCAATACGGTCTTGACCTTTGGTTTTATTTTTTCCGGATAATGTCGATAAATCTACTTCCATCAAAAATTCATTCGTGTGGTTGCCTTATACTGTTTTGCTACCCATAGAGACAGTGACTCTTCAAACATAGTCGTTCGGATCTCTGCCTTGTGGATATAAATTTCTCCTGTGTTTTTGTCCGTTTCCGAAAACAAAACCACTTTTTCTATAGCGATGGTATCTTTGATCATTCCCTGAGTACGAATCAGCTGCTGTGGCTGAACGGTGTACCCTATACTACTCTCATCATATCCAATCGCGGAAAACCCTTCAGGGGTCTTTATTATTTTTACCGCTTCATAAAAATCTGTTTTCATTCGCAGGTACATTCCCGACAGCTTATCTTGCTGCTCCATGGATTCCCTGTATAAACGGATCTGATCGACAAATGTCGAATATGCAAAATAGATCAATCCCAGGATAATAGACATAATAGCCAGATTGACCAGCATCTCTAAAATGGTAAAGGCTTTAATACTATAATTGCTCATCGTCCATTTCTATTAAATAATTATATACCTGTACGGTATCCTGATCTTTTAGTACCGTAAAAACTACTTGTCGCACTCCTGTCTCCCCATAAGGCAGGATGCGCTTAGCTATCCTAAAAGAGGGCTGAGTTATCATCCCCTCTTCCCAATCCTGTGTTTCTTGCAACTCGATATATGCCTTATCTACTGCCAACCGCATTTTTAGCTCCACCGCAGAAGGGCTGCTATTGAGTACCTGTACATACAACCGAATCGCAATCAGCAAACAAGTTGCTATAATGGTGATCGCAATCACTGATTCCAGGAGTGAACTGGCTGGAACCCGATAGTTACTGTACTTGCTTAATCCGCTCAAAACCGTTGTTTTTTGGTGAATCGAACAAAGGAAGTCCAGCAAAATCTGCCGGAATATCTTCGGTAGTAATCACCCCGTTAAAAATCATATCCTCATACTGAGCGCTTTCTGTAATGAGTTCGAATTTATGTACGTATACACTTCCCCGAACAACGCCTTCTAACTGTAGCAATCCATCGACATACACATCGCCGGTAATCACCGCTTTTTCTTCAATGATTACTTTTTGTTGCTGACTCTGTTCAAAATTCTTGCTATCCATCACCACACCTCCATATATTGTCGCTCCCTTAGCAATATGAATATTGCATTCAGTATTTATCCCAGAAGCCGGGATAATCAAACAAGAGGGATAGGATAAGATCACATCGGTACCAATCTCGATTTCTTTATCGGCCAGTACCTGAATACTTCCTCTAAAACCACTTCCTATCACCACTTTTGGCGCCTGGATAATCACATCTTCTAATAGGGTTTCTTTATTGATATACAGCGTATCTGCACTTCTGATAATCACATGACCCCGTGCCTGTAGCCCATCTAGGTTTTCTCCTTTGGCAACAAAAATTTCTCTTAGCGGTTGTTGAAAACTTTGATAGATATTCCGTTCAGAAAAACGATTTCCACGTACCGGAATTTCTCTTTTCTCCGTACTTGCTATTCTCGGTATCTCCCGCAGCGGAGGTAGTTTGGAAGCAGATCGTCCAATTTTTCCTCTGATGACGGGATTATTTTTCACCTCATTTCCTCCGATATGAGCTATTTCATATCCCAATTCCGGTAATTGCATGGCACCTATTATCTGAGCAGTTCCGGACACTTTAATTTCTTCTCCATAATCGCAGGCATAGAGTGCCGGCATTTCTTTTTTTCTTTTTGTTCCCACGATATAGCAACTGCGGATGGTATCTTTTTTAAAATACGCTTTTCCGACAACCCGCTCATACATCCCCCATGGAACTCTGGATACTGTACAGGTAATCCCATCTTCAAACAGTTTAATTTCAGTTCCTTTATCCCTATTCGGCTGTTGCGATTGTGCTAAGAAGTATGTAAAACAGCTCTCGCAGCGATCGATCAAACTGGCTTGTAATTGCTCCCTACTATGTTTACTGATATAGGCGGTAAACAGGTATACCAATCCACTGCATAAAATCGCGATGATCAAACACACATAGATTGCATATAATAAAGAGCCTGCTTTTACCATTAGTTACTTTGTTTTGGCGGGATATTCGTTTTGGGTTTTTGTTGTTTCTTAGCGCGTTTTTTTAGTTCCCGTTGTCTTTTTTTTGCGGCTTTTTCTGCGGCTGTTTTTTTTCTAAATACCTTTTGGAACCAGGCTTTGCTATTTGTAATCCACCCTTCTTTTTTGGGCTTCTCTGTCTTTTCGTTTCGCTTTTTGGGTTTTTCGACTACTTTTTCTCCTTGTTTGAAATAAGTTGTATCCTGTGTCTGGTAATCAATCCAGCGTCCGTGTTTTTTTCCTCGGGAATATTTCCCGCTGATACGGGCTACTCCCTGATCTGAGTAGGCTGTGTATGTACCAGAACGCAATCCTTCCCGCCAGTAGGTTACTTCTTTTAGCGTTCCGTTTTGATACCAGCTACTCCAGCGATGGTGCTTGATTCCTTTTTCAAAAAAACCTTCTTCTGCGATACCTGCTCCTCGGTAACTCTTGGTATACCGACCCTGTAGTAACGCTCCATTAGCTCCTGACTGACTTTGATGAATCTCCCCAAGCCGATACCAGTAATACTGCCGGTTTTCTTTAAACACAGTTAGCTTATGATCGGTTACATAAAACTCATAATTGTACTGATCATCCGAAATGATCTTTCGGGTTTCTTTAGAAAGAAACTGGAAAGAGCACAGCCCTCCTATTAGTACTAACAGCAATAATCTCATAATGATTTGGTCTTTATCAGGTTGGTGATTTCTTTATAAAGCAATTGGAGGATCGGTAAATTGAAATCGGATCAGCCCATTCCCAAAAAGCAAGTCCTCATAAAGTATTTCTATGGACTCCCCTTCCGGAACTCCTTCAAAATATAACAGCACTTTTTTATAAGGTGCTAATTTAAAATTGCGTTCAAAAGTCACTCCCGAACAGCGAATACTATCCCCTGATTGGGTAATGGCTTTAAAATCTTTCTGAATCTCGAAGGCCATATATTTTACTCCTGATTCATAATCCATTCGGGTGAAGGTTTCCTCCAGCAGATCTTTGCCTTTTTCCTGTTCGAAATTGATCTCAACAATGCGTTCAGTTTTTACTGTTTGATAGATAGAATCGATCTCCCGGAGGTCCTTCTCCGGAAATTGTTTTGCCAGATAAAAGGGAACCGGTACCTGTGTTGCCTTATACGAAAGCCCTTCGTATAAACGGGTCATGGATCTGGAGGTCCATCCTCGCTCTTTTAACTGATACATGGTATCCTTTTCTACCAATTCGCCTTTTTTGGATTCTCCCGTACACGAAAGAAAAAAAATAATCACTGCAATTCCTGCAATTCCTTTTTTTAATATGTCCATTATATCCTCAATATATATTCCCTAATCCTTCGAAAAAAAAATGATGCACCTTCTTTAGTATCTTACAAAAATATCCAACCTGCCTCTCTTTTTTTAAAACACTCATGTCCATTTACAAATGGACATATCACAAAACAAACACAATCAACTAAAAAACAAGACACTACACATACATCAAGACTCCTGCACTGCTTTTTATTTTATCCCTATTTTGAAGTACTCTTCAGGGATATTGAAACGCGTTGTTTTTAAATTCCGACTGTCAAAAGTAGATCTTATACTAAAAAATCAGGTTTTTGTCCTCCGGTTTTTTCTGTCTTTGCAGTAGATTTTTCGAAAAGCAACCATCCCCGGCTCTTTTTGGAGCATGTAATCCCTGATAATTGCCTTCCTGTCATCCCATTCTCTTATCTATAACTTTTCTTTTGTTTTTCCTGTTATTTTTTAGGGGGATATATGGCTGCATCCTCTTCAAAAAGCATATAAAACCTCTTGAAAAATTTTTTAAACCTCTATATTACAAGCTCCTACACAGAAAGCCCTCTGATAATCACTACTTTCGTTTCTATTAACATCGCCCTCCTTTTTTCGGGATGGCATAAAAACAATATGGCAACCAACAATTTAATTTCAACTGCATTCTCTACTGAGGAAGTAAACAGTATTATTGCATCTATTGCTACTATTGAAAAGATTATCAGTGACAAAGTGATTAATCTCACGACGGAAGAACGCCAACTATACGGAAAACTGGGTTAAAAAAGTCGGGGGGCATATATGGATCAAAAACCTGAGCTCATTCCTTTTTATCTGGATAAGAAAGAATTTGATAAAGATGTGAAAGCCCTTGAGGATATCAAACCGATACTGCGATGAATTACTTCTGTATATGAAAGTCTGGATAATACTTCTAAACTACTTAGTACTGATATTTATAATGCGGCAATTACTTATTATCGCAATATTAAGCTGATCAGCCAGCAGAATGTAGCGGGTACTACAAGTACCTATAAGGATTTATCGAGTCAGTTTCCGGGGCGTAGTTCTGCTATCCCGGAAGAAAACAGGGATTTGGATCTTCCTAACGACCTATAAGGCATAGTGAACAACTATCGGAGCGTTCTGTACGTATTTTAGCCCGTTCAGACACCCCTGTCTCCTTCTCCTTTGATCTCGTTATCCATTTCCTGACCCTGGAAGCCGTAGCGGTAGTTCCCACTATTCCCATGTCTATTGGGTAAAAGCATCCCAAAAAGATAAAACACAAGATGAACATTTAAAATTGATTGACAAGCTAGACGAGGAAGATAAATCTACCATCTTTAAAATCATTGATAAAATGCTTACCAATAAGAAGTTTAAGGATTTCTTTGATAAAAACGCAGCTTCACTTTAAGGCATAAAAAAAGCTACCCAGTATAAAAACTAAGTAGCTCTCTTTATTTATATAGTATACATTTCCTTACTGTACCGCCACTAGCAAATGCTAGCGGTAGCCGTTACTCTGACAAATTAGCATCATCAGGGATGCCAACTCTCACGATAAAACACTCGTAGAAAAACTACAACTACTCGATATGCTTGATGAGGATGAAAAAAAATCTATATATACCCTGATTGATTCGCTTGTCTCTAAAAAGAAGTTAAAAGACAATCTAAAAAACCTGGCTAATCTATAAAACAACAAAAGCTACCTGTTACAGTAGCTTTTCTGGTTATTTTTAATCGATAATTACTTTACTATTTGAACTTCTCTCCATAAACTTGGAGAGTCCACAAAATAGACAATATCTTTATTATTTAATTTGGAAAAATTTGGTAGTAATTTCATAGACTTAATCAGAGATAATTCTAAATATTCTTCCTTTAAACAAATACTTTCTATTTCATTATCAATTTCTTCTACCAAGTATAACCTTCTAGATTTATCCAATAATAACCATTGATACGGATCATTACTCTCATCATTAATCAGTATACTTCTTTGCAATAAAGTCACTATTTCTAAGCCTAACAGTAGGTTATTATATGCACCTACTTTGGTTAAAACATCAATATCGACATATACATTAAGTTCAAGATAAAAACACTTTTTTAGGTCATCTAAATAAGATTTTTCACATCTAATCAAAAACTCTCCTTCTTCTAATAATTCTCCTACCTGATCTTCTTTACATTCAAATATCAATCCTAGACTTTTTTTTACTTCTAGCAAAGTAATTTCATAATCTAAATAAAAAACAAAATGTTGATTCATATTAGTATTTCTTAACAAACTCTTTAGCAAAATTCAAAGTTTCTGTAGATATTCCAGCACCTGTAGCTGCTTTTTGTAATTTATCCGCAGGAACATTCTTTATTAATTTAATCGCTTTTATTTGCCCTTGTGTTAACTTCATAAAACCTTCTCCTGATATAGGGAATAGAGTTGCTCCTTCATTTTTTACCCCATAAATGTTTCCATTGATATCAATATTACCGTCTTTTAGTTTTTTAAAGTTACCAGAATTAAAATCATCTAAATCCCTCTTTAAAATTTCATCAGGTGCTACAGTTGAAGCTTTTGTTTTTGCATTTTTTGCTCCAATTTTATCTGAATTTAAAATATGCCTACTATTGATTTGAGCCTTAACTTTAGGAACTTGTTCTACCGCTATCCCCGTTGTAGCAGGAGTTTTAGTGGACTTAGTATTTTTAGTTATTGAATTAGATTTAAAAGCTCTGCTAATTTGTAAATTCCCATATATAGCAGCAACCATTAAAATATATTCTGCCCCTACTTCTATATTATTATGGACTATTGCTGCTTTAGCTTCATTATCAGCATATTCCATTCCATTTATAGCTTCTAAAACTTCTTCATTCGTATCACCTAAAGCGTATAAACTTTGGTTAGCCTGTTCTTGAGACATTCTGTGCCATCTACCATCTGTTCCATATATAAATGAGTTGTTAGACTTGTCAAGATGTATCTTTTTACCTCCAATGATAGTTATACTGTTCTCTACTTCAAATGCTTTAATAGGGACTAAATATTCTATTCCATTTATTTCTCTTAAACCAAGTAAATAAAAGGTTGATTCTAGACCTTCTCTATCTATTGTATTAATAAGTCTATTTTCACTAAAAGCATATGGAGATATATTAGGATATTCGTGTGTAAGAGGATCAACTGCAAAGAACCTGTTCAATCTAGGATCGTGCATCCTAAACTTGTAGTTTATACTATTCCCTTCCCCTTTGATTTCATTATCCATTTCCTGTCCCTGGAAGCCATAACGGTAATCTGAAGAGTTCCCATGTCGGTTAGGTAAAAGCATACCGCCGGGATAATAATCACTAAATGAAAGAACATCCGGAGTAAAGGTAGTTAAATTCCCTGTAACAGTAGCAGTCTTGCGATCACTTATCACACTCATTACATTTCCTAAGTGATTGCTTAGCTCATATCGCTTATCCCCAACTGTATTGCCCACTGTAGCTTCTGCTACAGCCTGATCACTGCTTAGAGCAATGTTCTTTTCTTCAATACCCAGTCGACTGCTCCCATAGATATGATGTTCCTTTAAGCGCATATCCGTAGCAACTGCCCCACTGGTATTTGCCTGATATACCCCCAATACATTCCCCTGAGCATCTCTGCTGTATAAGGTTGTCTTGTTCTCCGGCAGTACCCGCTTACCAATACGGTTCCCTAGTCCATCATAATAGAAAGATACCTCTGTACCATTGCTCTTACGGATCTTCTTTACTTTACCATCTACCCGCCATTCGATATTGTGAATCCCTTCCTGCTTGTCTTCTATCAATTGACCTATCGCATCATAACTGTAATTCCCGGGATTCTGATCCGACAAATCATTAAATGTACTCCCCGCAATGGTATCGTCTACATGGCTTAACTGATTCGAACGCACTTGCTGCCCTGTCTCCGGATCAGTAACTGTCTTATAGGTATATTGCAAGGCGTCCATATCCACAACCGATCCCTGACTGTTGACCGTAGCCCGATGCAACTGCTGTAAGTTCCCATTCTTATCATAGCTATAACTACTGTGGTATGAAGGTGTTGCTGTCATCCCGGTCAGCTGTGATCCCTGCATCTTCTTGATACGGTTTAACTGATCATATTCATAGTGATTGATCTGGGAGGACAACATCGATTCATTGTTGTCTATCAGACTGGTGACCATTTGCTTGATATTCCCGTTGTACAAATTCTTAGTACTCTCTAATCCGGGACTGTTACTGTATACAAAAGAGCTCCCTGTAGTAGTACCGATCGATTGATAATCTCCTTCATAATAACTTAAGGAATATCCCAGGGCATCTTTAGCCACATCAGAAGCGGAAGATCCATCTCCTCCCATATCTGCCGTCGGGTCTAAGGACTCTCCATTAACGCCTTTTAACCAGCCCTGAAGGGTATAGGCGTAATCAAGACCCTGTACCTGCCTGGATCCTAGTACTGTTCTGGCTAAAGGTCCGTGTGAAAAATATGCATACCGGGCATCCTCCTCCCATATACGGCCGTTATCTGAGGTCGATACTCCTACAATACGGTTGTCTGCATCATAGCGATACTGATGGATAAACTGATCCGCCTTCCCTTTTTGATAGGTTACCCTATGAACATTACCACTGATCAGATCGTATTCGTATTGGGTACGCTTCATCCCTGAGGTAGGATCATCCAGGGTCAATGCCATCTGTTTATCGTGCTGCACCAGCTCTTTAACATTCCCATGGATGTCATAGTGATAGAAAATCGCATGGTCGTATTGTCGCTCTAAGGTCGTACTGCTATACTGATCATAGTAGTAAATTCCTGCCACCCGGTTGCGGGTCGTACTCCGATAGATCGACTGATCTGATACCGTCTCAAAAATCTCCGCCGCTCCTATCGAAAGATCGTTATAACGGGTACGGGTGACCTCTACCCGATCCCTGGAAATATTCTGAGGGTACTGATCTTCTACACGGGTCGATACCACATTGCCCGTAGCTGTATAAACCAGTGTACCTGTCTTCTCCCGGATGGAAATCCCAACGGTTGGAGTAAGTGCTCCTGCCTCTACAATCCGACCCAAAGCATCATAAGTGGTATAGCTAAATTGATTGGCGGCTAACTGATTGGCATTCTGTGAAGCGATAATTCTTCCCAGCTCATCATAGGCAAAACGGGTAATCCCTCCATCAGGAGTTTTCTGCCATACCAGTTGATTCAGAGAATTATATCGGTATTTGGTCAATAGCTCATGTGCTGGTAATAAACTACTATTCTCCCGGGCGATATCATTAGTTCGATGCTGATTGATACGGCTATTAAGGGATTCCCCGGAAGCATCTGATGCCTGTAATTCTGTATCCGTAAAACGATCAACTCCCTCCGGAGGAACCGTTTGTAGTAAATTCCCCGACTGATCGTAATAATATAAGGTGTATTGGTATTCCTTATCATAATAGGTCATATCAAAGGTCTCTACTGCATTGTCTATCGCTTGTGATAAATACTCAGCTATAAATTCTGCCCGCTTACCTGCTATATAACTATCGTATACATCCCGGGTATATGCCGCCCGAACACTTTTGACAAATTGCTGGCAATCCGTGTCATCAGGAATCGTCACTGTAACTTCTGTAAAATCGGTGAAAAATGGACGGGGAACACAGATATCTTCATTCCCGGAGGTATTCAGATAATCCGTGGTAAAAGCAGTCCAGCTTTTGGCGCTATCGCCACTGCTGCTCACATGAGCCTGATACAGATCAATAACAGCAGAACGCCCCTTATAAGTCCTACGCATCCCCGGATATCCATAGTTAAACTCTGTAGCACCAAATTCACTGATGGTCAGATAGTAAAGATCTAGTGTCGATACTATCCCTAATTTGGTCAGGTAATACTCATAATCGGCTACCAGGTATTGCAACGAGTACTGACAAAAATCTTCTGCACTAACAATATCCTCTGCCTCCGTATCCCCTATCCGACTCATCACCCCTGTATATGCAGAATAGGTCGTTGTACAACTTAGTGGTTCCACTACAGGAGGAATACAAACGGTAGGACCACAAGGAATAGTCTCATCCGCAATTGTCGTGGATTTGGCAGAGGGTGGGTTTGATTTTTTTGAGTTGTTTAGGTCTCGTGCATATGTTGATGTTGATAAGGTCTCATTCTCATTTAGTTCTGATACTATTCTCGTAGGTACCAAAGATACAGGCCATGATAATAGATCACAGAGAAATTGATTTTCATATGTTCGAGGTAGATCTGAAGCTGAAAAAGTTATAATTACATTTTTAGCTTGTTTAAGACCACCTAGACTATCTTTGTAATTGATTGTACAAAATGTTCCTCCTGAAATAGAATTATTAACCCCTTGGGTTAATTCTATATTAGAGCGAACAATTTCAATATCTATTATTTCTGAAATATCGAAAAAGTCTTCCTCTAAACTAAGTTTTATGCTTGTTATATATCCCCCAGATCTAGTAAGGATCAAATGCATAGTTCCTCTAGTCTGTATATGACCAGTAGCAAATCTATGGTAAATTGGTTCTGTTTCTGCAGAATCAAATTGATAGTCATATACAGATGTAGGATCCGTTAAGCCAAAATGGTTTTCTATCCTCTTTTGAAGATTCACATTCCCAAAAAACAATTCATCAAAAATAGTACTTGATACAGGTCTATTTTCTTTCATTGATGTAATCCCCTCATTAAGTGCTATTTTTAAAGCATGCTCTAAATTATTTTCTAATACAGCATCTCCACAAATACCATCTATATTCTCATTATCTAAATTATCCGGATTTTGTGCTAATGAAGTAGCATTATAATCTGTATTACAAAAAAATTGAAATAAGATAGGAGATTTATGATCATTAGGGTCATTTATTTTTACTCCTCTAAAATTATGCAAGGAGGTATATTGTTTACCATTTAAATCAGTAGAAACTACAGTGAATCTTCCATTAGAGCTATGTGTGATACTATCTATTTGTTTTGGTATTTCACCGGAAGGTACATTCAACGGAATTGATACCTGGTGTATATCTGACAAGTTTATACTCAGAGCATACACATTAGAAGATGTACGTGTAATAGAAAACTTGACATGTTCTTTAATCGAATAATCAAAAAACTTATCATAACAAGTTGTACAAGGAAGAGCACTTTTTACAGTCAGTACTTTCTGTATAAAATTTGTATATTCAGGATATCCTTGTAAATTTATAAGCCTTCCCTGATTTATACCTATTCCTGCTAAATCAACATTCCGAAATACGGCATTAACAAGGTGTTTAATATCATTTGCAAATTGATTTGCTTCTGCTATTGCTTCACCTATACAATCCACAGGAGGATCTTCAAAAAACTGACAATCCGGTCTAAATCCACTAACCTGACAAACTGTATTGGTCCGCATTGGTAACAGATTTGCAATACTTCCGGTTGTTGCTATCTCCTGATTGGTACTACGATCTGTATGTGTAAATGCTAATACTCCCTCTTTTTGGATATCCAACTTCGTAATCCTTCCTATATTCAACACGTTAGCCCCATCACTTCTCCGTTGTTGTATTCTAAAAATAGCCCAATTAGAGTCTCCACATTGGGTTGAGTTTGTATGATGAGCAATAGCGGACGCATCTGCTGTTGGATCTGCTGAGAAAATCAACATTAATTCCTCAAAATGATTGGATCGTCGCAAGAAAAAACAACTGTTAAAATCCGTAGAAACATTAATGCCAGGAATATCTTTTGTATAGCGGGAAATTCGTTCCCGATATTTTGTGTTATTTAAAAAGTCACTAGTCAGGGGCGAACTTATCGTATAAGGGGTATCTAATCGGTTCTCATTGAGAATCCCTTCATTTAATAAGGTCAATAGTCCTGCTTCGAAGGTCTCTTCTGCCTGTTGATTCTGAATACATATAACCTGGTTATCTCCCCCCACCAAATCATTAATATCCCCACAACACAATAAATTAATCAGTCGGCATACTCCGGTAACTACATCACAGGATTCATATAACCTGGCAGTGGCTATTTTAGGGAAATGATCCGCTTCTCTATAGGTAATATTTAACTGTTGCTGGGTTATCTGCCCCTTATCATTATAGAGATAGTTAACATTTGCCCCTGTTATCACCTCTATAACGGCTGGATCTAATACCTGACCCAATTCCATCGTTAATCTGGTTACTCCCCCAACTGTAAGCTCATAGGTACCCCTACCATCTGCCTTCCAAAGAGCAGCTCCTGCTCCAAAAAATGTAGCCAGATAACTTCCCGAATAAGATGACATACTATTCAAAGAAACACTCCCATTGTTTAGAGTTCCCCGTTGTTCTAATTCATACATCACATCCCGAAGGGCTGTCTCAAAACGGGTCGTATTATTACAGCCTGAAATATCTGTACCACTACCATCTCCTATATACTCCCCAACACCATCAGCTTCTGTGATACTACACGCTGCAATACGTGCCTGGGTCTGACCACTAAGAACAATCTCCTGAGTCGTAGTTCCTCCAATAGTCACCTCTGCCAATACCTGATAACGAAAACGCTCACTGCTGGCATCATAACTCGAATAAATCTGTTTTACAGAAGTGATCTGCCAGGTGCCTGCTCCATAGTTCTGCCAGGTATTGCTAAAACTTGCAGGTAAACTAACACTAATAGGAATAGTACCTACTGCCTGATTGTTTTGATAAAAACGAATATCTAATGTCTTATTGGCAGCTGTAAGGTTCGTTCGTATCTCTACTGCTGCATCTGTAGGATGACTCCCTCCTAAATCTGTAAATAATGCCGGAGTCAGGTATCCTCCTCTATAGGTGCTACTAGCAGGAATACCTGAACCATACTCCTTAAAATAGTAATTTAAGTACATCTCTAAATCCCGAGCCTTAGGACATACTCCTGTAGCAATATAATATTCGTAATTAGTGAAATTAGCCAGGTCATTATAGATATCTCCTCCATTATCTCCTGAACTATATAGGTTATCCGAAGGCTTAAATCGTTTTTCCTTTTCTTTATATAATTCGCTGTGAAGATCCGCGCAGATTCCTGCTGCACCCCCCTGAATCAATCCTCCTACCTGATTATTGACAGAGGTACTGTATCCTGATAATACCGTTAACAAAGTAGTCGGTGGCGCTTGTTCCCCTATACAACCATTGTAACAGCCATTGTTCCTGGCGTAAATATTCGAAAATAAGCTTTGTACAACTTGTTTGGCAACTCCATAGTTCGCTTTATATGTATTCCAAAACTGATCTTGTTTCGATACATCACTAAAACCATCTACCTTTCCTAAAATACTCGCTGCAGTAGGACTGCTTCCTAATCCCAAATCACAACTGCTTATACTATTACAAACCAAAGTACCATAGGAAAATGCCATCGCACTCATTCCACTACCATTATAATTCGACAGAAGGGATTCACGAATTACTGACTCCCGGGCATTTCTGGATGTACTATTCTCTACCGCTGGGATAGTCCCTCTAAAATAAGGATCCGATGCCGATAAGGATTCCAAACTACCTAACAAACCTGCTGCCTTTGCTGCTGCATAGCTCTTAACTGATCCTAAATATGCATCATATCCATCAGAGTTCATCTTGCCTCCTGAAACCGTACTGGTCATACCACAAACTGCCCGGTTATATGTTATATAACAATACTCCGGATGATACACCAAAAGGGAAGAAGTCCAACTGTCCTGCCAGATATCATCTCTTAAAAAATCCGTAACCAAAGCCAGATTTTGTGGCTCTGTATATACATACTCCCGGTCTGCCGACTCCCGAACAACAGCCCCTTCAATAAGCATAGGGTCATAGGTAATTTCTTCTGTCGGTTGACCTGCTACAATACGTGTAGTTATTAGCTGTTTTACTTTGATATAACTAATCTGTCCATCTTCTGTATAGTAATGACCCGAGGTATACAACCCAGACCCGGAAGGAGCCGGATCATGCGCTTCATGACGAGGGTTTCGCCAACTGTTATGTTCCCCGGATGAAGTACGCGTGCTTATCAATTCATTAGATGTACTAAATATGGATAATACGCTGGAATTTTCTATTATACCACTGCCTCCTGTGGTCTGATCATTATAAACAGCTCCTCTATATGCCCCGTATTGACCTAAAGGTTTCATATCATTCCTTAAAATCGAATGGGAAATACTACAACTAAGCGAGGATGAACTAACAACATCTGAAGGGGCACCTCCATCTAAAACACCCTCTTGACAGGGAGCATTACAGGCTCTGATCAAAGCGTCCCACTGTATAGCAAAAACAGCAGCTAAACGCGTCTTTTCTTCCTCTAATTCAGTAGCTGATAAATGGGATAAGGATGAATAATCATATGCCTCTACCTGGGTGGTCACATACTGAGACTTGCTCCCATAATCCGATAGCAGGGCTGCCTCGCATTCACTACAGGTCATAAAACAACCTTCGAAACTAAGAACAGGAAGGTTACTCACTTCTTCCGGACTGATATAACACGCATCATTAGCATCCTGAAGCCTGGCTACATAGGCATCTGCATAAGATGCTAAGGCTTCTCTGTCGACCGACAAACTCTTGCTTATGGTATAACTACCTCTTGGAACCGAAGCCGTCGCTTCCGGCAAAATAAAAGTTCCTGAAGTCACTCTACTCATATCTACCTTTTCTACCACTGGAGTGGCGAGTAAAGAAACCCCGTCCAAATCCTCAATAGCTATTTCCAGATCATAAACAAAAGGATATTGAACAACCGTAGTAGGACTACAATTATCTTCAAAAAAAGGAGCATTCGATAGTGTATAATTAAATCGATAGCCCCTATCAAAGGCTGAAACCTTCGTCCCTCCATATTCCAGCGCGTCATATAAAGGACCAAATCCCCCTGTGCTCGTTTTAATAGTATTATCTAAAGCCGTATCCTTTGCTCCGCGACTGAGTTTGCCCAGTAAATCAACCGTCATTTCCTGATGAAGACTTGTGTCTTGCTCTTCTGAAAGCCCCGTTAACCCTGTCCCCGCTGCATCGCCCGATAAAGCCGTAGCAATGGTACGACCCTGAGGATCGAGATAACTAACACTTGCCTGACCATTAGGATCAATGACCAGATTCTTCTTATAATGACCGTGATGACCTACATTATAACCAAACAAACGGTTTAATTCTTTCTGTTCGGGGGTACCATAATAATACTCCATCTCTTTGCCTCTTCCTAGCTGATGGGTGATTCCTACCCCGCTTTTTCTGCGGATACGACCTGTATTATCAGGCATATATTCTATCTGTGAAAACGGATGACCCCCTGCATCTGCAATACGAGAACGAAAAGGAGTTGTCAGATCGTTTGCCAATCCATAGTATTTACTCGCTCCACTGGAAGGATCCATCCCCTTATCTGTCGTTGGCTGATCCAAAATATTCTGATGATCCAAATCAAAATCTTCATAATCATAGGGAGCTCCAGGCAATAATGAACTCTGATTGAAATCTCGAACATACCCTAATTGTGACCAAGTCGTAGGTACTGGCAACACTTCTATGGCTGATCGACCCTGAGCGTCATAAATAACTTCGCCAACAACAACATGATCGTCCGTATTGAGTTTGGTAACTGTCTGACGATTACGCAACGTACCATCAAAATAACTAACCACTTCCTTCTTCTTCCCTTCTTCTGCATAACTCGCCTGAAACTGCCAGTTCTTGCCTTCTTCATGATCCGAAGTAATTGTATAATAATCAGGCCAATCTGAAACACTTGTTTTAGGAAGAACCCCACTGCTCCAACGACCGTATTGGTATTTTGAAATGTTAGACGTATAATGTCCCACTGCACGAACTCTGTAAATCAAATAGCCTTTGCTGTAAATTAAAGGAATCGAATAACCAGTAGCCTTTGTCTGAATACGAGTACTATTACCTTTAAAATCAAGAGTGCTAAAAGCTATCTGATCCGCTCCTAAAGATGTATTAAAACGATCCCCATAACTATCAACCCAGCTCCACTCTAATTGATAATGATCCGCTCCCGAAATATTATCCCATGCAAACGATAATTCATTACTAACTCCATCAAATGTAGCTCCAATAGTGGGAATCATATCAGATAAAACTCCATAATGTGATACCCATAAGCTAGCTGATAAAGTAATATTCTCTGGGATATATCCATTAACATCTACCGATGAAGTCGATAGATTCTGATAGCGACCCTCTTCTACAACTATATGAGCCCCATAACTATCCCCAATACGATGTTCCCGAACATCAATACTATGCTGCCCTGATCCTGCAACACTATTACTGGAAACTAATAACGTAACAACATAACTCTGAGTAGGATCAAAAACTCCGGTCGATAAACGGGGAGTCACCCGAAGGCGAACCTCATAACTAAACCATCCATAAGGAGGCTGATCCGAAGCCACAGATAATCGTAAATCAGTACCAGAAGAGACCGTAACTCCACTACTGAACATACTCAGATCTGGGCGAAACTCTAACCCAGTGCCTGAATTGATTGCTCCAGCGATAACTGACGGATCATAAATAACTTTATCCTGACTATAACCCGAATCTATAAAGAATAAAAAGATACAACAGACAAATAGATGATGAATTCTTTTTCCCATGAATACTCCTTTTTAGTGTGAACGATTAATTAAACGATATTCTTGATAATCTCCAGTCAGGAAAACATCTTCAGATGACTTTAAAACGATATAATCTTTGATATCTATTCCTTCTGACAAAACGCCTTCTGAATACTCAAAAGTGATGATCAGACGACCATGATCCAGTTTCTTTACTCCTCTATCTCCTACAAAAGGAATCAGTCTGGAGAAAAACAATTCTTGTTTCTCCAAGCGATATGTATTTTTATTAATATGTAGTATTACTCTGCTATATGGATTTTGATTGGATTGCGAATCAGCTGTCAATTCACATAAAATGACGTCTCCTTTTTCGGTAGTCTTTCCCTGCGTATAATTTTTCATCAGCGTATTAAGCTGTACTACTTGTCTTTCTATAGAAGATATTTCCGGAATCGTATACACAACTGTTTTTTCGGTATGATTAATGGTTAATTGTC
The DNA here is from genome assembly GCF_013365535.1 of Aquimarina sp. TRL1. Classification (NCBI taxonomy): domain Bacteria; kingdom Pseudomonadati; phylum Bacteroidota; class Flavobacteriia; order Flavobacteriales; family Flavobacteriaceae; genus Aquimarina; species Aquimarina sp. TRL1. Next base: position 1,145,412 of record NZ_CP053590.1, read on the forward strand.
CTTCCGGGAATTGAAGTATATCTGTATTCAGCATTTTTATCTGAGATACTGCTTTATTTTTTATAATGCTTCCTTGGTAAGATTCTGTAGCTTTACTTCCCGTCAGTCCCTGATACATGGTATACGTCATATCCACCTGATATTGTTCTTCTGACTGATAAAATGCTAAGGCTTTATTTAAGAGCTCTTTTACTCCCGTATTTTGTGAATGCCCGAGTTGTATAGCCCCTATACAACATATAAGCAGGATTTTATATATAGATAAATTATTCATTGTGTTTATGTGGTTCCTTTGTCCTATAGAAACTGATCAAAAATTCTTCTTAAATCAGTTTCTACAGGCTTTTGTTTTAATGGTTTCGCTTTATATTTCCTGAGCGGGTTTCCTGAATTGTAAAGACCCCTCTTTCTGTTTCTTTTTTCACTCGAATCAGTCCTCCTTCCTGATCGTATTCATAGAAGGTCGCATAATTGTTTTCATCCAATTCTGATTTTAATCGTTGAGTGATTGGATCATAGACGAAGGTCTTCATATTTCCTTCGAAAGGATGCATTCGTATATCATCAAAATAGACATTCAATTGTTCTGTACTATTCCCCTGGATTCTGCTCTCTAAATGGATCTGCATGTTTACTGCATCTACAGGAATCGTAAAATCTGCTGTGATTCGCTGCCATCCATCTACAATAGCTCCTTTAGGCATAAACTCTATAGCTGCATTATCAGGTGGTACAATATCTACTCCATCCTGATTGCGATAACGCAATCTCAATAGAGAATTGGCATAATCCATTACTTGATATGCTGGATCAGGAATATATGTATATGTCGTTATGCTCGGTACTATCGCAGAGGAAACAATGCCTCTATCAACAATATTCGTCCTGTTATAGGATAGGTCTCCTCCATCAATTTTAAAAGACGAGGTCATACAAAAATTCGTTCCGCAAACAGAGGCATCTGTAAAGTTTAGCACTAGTGTCGGATTATGACGTAATGGGTAGCGATGTTCCTCATCTGCATATCTTCTGATTAGCGGTGTGCGATATAAGAACTGAGGATATTGTTCATTTCCCGGAGTCAAAGAAAACTTAAACCCAATGGTTCGAACAGGTCCGATAGGACGTCCTAAATTATCTTCATGCTGGCTTCCTTTTACATACGTAAAATCATATACTGTTAAATTTTTATCTACTGCATTTTTTATAAAAGGAATGAGTACATCAAACTCTCTGCTCTCCGGATTAGGAATATATTTTTGTGGAATATGACTTCCTTCAATGACTTTATCCTTCAGATGGTTTAATAACTTGACAAATACATCACTTACTTCACTAAAGTTTTTAGTCACCGGGTCAATCGCTTTTAGCCCATCTTCTCTCACCCAGGCGCTAATTACATAATGCGCTCCTGGTTGTGGTCTGAATCGCTCACAACCTATCAAAGAAGGTGGTACTTCATCCAATATCGACACGGTTACAGCTTCTCTAAATGAGCTCACACAACAACCGATATCCTCTGGATTACAATTGATCGTTGTTTGTGCTGCATAATAGGTTTGTCCATGTACCAAATGTTCTGTAGGATTATAGGCGGTTCCTCCAAAAGCAGCATCATACCATATAATATTGTTCCCTACAGCTATTAAGTCCGAAACAGTTGCTGTTTCATTGGTATAAAAAGTTTGCCGTGTATTCGTGACTACCGGAGGAGGAACATCAAAAATAGAGACTACTACTTTTCGTCTGGCACTTTCATTTTGCAATGGATCTCTTTGTACTGCATAATAAATTCCTCCATCAGTCAATCCTTCTGTAAGAGCATATGTTTCAGCTCCTGTCGCTCCTTTATACCATAGCAATGTATGATTGGGCAAAAGCGTATATCTGGCACTAAGATCTGCTACGGTAGCATTAACTGATTTACAGAAATACTGCCACCCATCTCCTTCTGGATCCTGAACTTTTATTGCTACCACAACTTCAAACCTACAACTTGCCGTTCCCTGTTGTGCGTAATATGATTTCCCATCTTCTAAAAGGGCATTTACATCTAATGGTGTTCCTCCTGTAGGGGTCGAATACCATGCAATGGAAGTTCCGGTAATCTGAAGATCTTTTATTTTCGAATTCGAAATAATTGAAAATTCCTGATACCCTTCTGTCTCTTCATTCCCCGGAGCTCCTTCATTCAGGTTTACTTTCACTCCAACTCTGGGGTTTGCTGTATTCCCTTCTGCCCAATAAACAACAGGATCTAATAAAGTGGTTCCCGGAAGTGCGACACCTCCTGTCTGTGTTGTATACCAGCTTACAACCGGAGTATTAACAATAGGAGATACCAAATCACTTACTGTGGGTGTTTTTTCGGAGCTACAAAATGATTGGACTGTATCCCAATTCGGTACAATAACAGCCAACGTGATCGTATGACGTGTCAATATTAAATCTGTAACAATACTATTGGTAGCGGTGAAGTAATAATCTCCTGCATCTGCTGCTGTCGCATTCGTAATAATCAGGTCTTTATTAGTCGCCCCGGCAATAGCAACTCCATTTTTATACCATTGGTAACTGTTATTGGCACTAATCAATGCTTCACTACTAAAAGTGATATCTTTTCCGATATAAATGCTATGATATTCTCTTTTATCAACCTTTGCCTGTGGTATATATAAAAAGCTTGTAAGCTTTGTTTGATACGCCGTAAACTCTGGTTCTACATTCCAAAAAACAAATTTATTGCTATCAATCATTAAATGTTTTAGACTAGCCAGCTGACTTAAAGCTGGAGGAACTCTTCCTGAAAGCTGATTATTACTAAGGTATAATTGCTGTAAGTGTGTCAGACTTCCAAAAGAGGAAGGTATTGGCCCTGACAGCTGATTGTTTGCTAACTCCAGGTACTTAAGGCTTATTACATTTCCTAATTCCTGAGGAATTATTCCGGAAAGCAGATTATTATTTGCTTTAAAATCCTGTAGTTTTCTCAAGCTTCCCAAGGTGCCAGGAATAGTATGGCTCAACTGGTTATCACTTAGCCATAGAAACTGAAGATTCGTAAGATTTCCAAAAGTATTAGGAATGCTCCCTGACAACTGATTGTGATTCAAATATAAGTGCTGTAAGTTGCTTAGTTGCCCTAACTGTGTTGGTATTGTTTCTGAAAGTTGATTTCTAAATAAACTAAGCTCTCTCAATTGCATCAGATTTCCTAATGTAACCGGAATACTACCACTTAACTGGTTATCACTAAGTGACAGGTATTTTAATTTTGACAGGTTCCCGAACTCAACCGGAATCGTCCCTCTTAATAAGTTACGATATAAACTCAATCGTTCTAAATTTGTCAAAGTGCCTAAAGCTGAAGGAATCTCCCCGGTAAGCTGGTTCCCCATCGCCTCCAGCACTCTTAGGTTCATCAACCCTCCCAATACAGAGGGAATCTCTCCCGTCAAATGATTCCAGGAAAATTGTATTTCCTGTAAATTGGATAACTCTCCAATAGCTGTCGGGATATTTCCGGATAGTTTATTGTCATCTAATCGTAATCGTGTAAGGTGCTGTAAGCCTGAAATAGCAGCAGGAATAGTTCCTGAAACATTATTTTTAGGTAGTGAAAGTTCAATGATTTTTCCATTAATCACCGTAACACCATACCAATCACAAACTGGTACCGTAGGTGATAACCAATGTGTACGATTTGTCCAGTTAATTCCATTTGTAGCTTGATAAAAATCGATCAAAGCTTGTTTTTCTTCCGGAGATACTCCACAACTATCTGCCGGCTCTACCGAGATCGTTATTGGATTACGCAACAATGTTAATCCGGTAACCACGGTATTAGTAGCTTCAAAATGATATACTCCGGCATCACTGGCACTCACGCTATTTATCACTAGTTCTTTTGCAGTAGCACCAGGAATTGCCACATTATCTTTATACCATTGATATTTATTATTGGGACTACTTAGCACATCTGATGTTAGTATTAAACGAATGCCTGTTACAGCTGTCTTGGAGACTACGTCATCTACCTTGGCTTGTGGTGCATAGATAAAGCCTGTACCTAACTTTGTTTTTAACCTGTCAAATTCTGGTTCTATTCCTGAAAAGATAAATTGATTATCGAAAATGGTAACTCCGGTTAGATTTACTAATTGTTCCAAACCAGCAGGCAATATTCCTGATAACTGGTTACTGTCTAATCCCAGTATTTCTAAATTCGTCACTTGTCCTAATGTAGACGGAATGTTCCCGGTAAAGTTATTATTTGATAAAAACAGCCTTTTCAGGTTAGGAAGCGTTCCTATGTCTGCTACTATATCCCCTTCTAAATTATTATTGTTTAGGTTCAAAACTTGTAGTTCCCGCAAGTTTATAATTTCATCAGGAAGTATCCCTGAAAGCTGATTGCTCATCAACCAGATTTCTTCTAATGCTTTTAACTTAAATATGGAAGGAGGAAATGTTCCTATTACTTGATTGTTCTCCAATCGTATTCCACTTACTCTTCCATTACGAACAGTTACTCCATACCAGTCACAGACTTTAGATGTTGGGTCATTAATCTTCCATGGTTTATCATTAGCTATTGTATTAGCCCAGTTAGCTCCATTAGTAGCCTGATAAAAATCAATTAATGCCTGACGTTCTTCGGCTGAAATCTCACAAGAGGAAGTTCCTACTTCTACTTGTATCGGATATCGGGTTAATGTTAACCCCGTAACTATACTATTAGTAGCTGTAAAGTGATATAATCCGGCGTCCGATGCAGTTGCTGTAGGAATTACATACTCTTTGGTGGTTGCCCCTGCAATGATGACATCATCTTTATACCACTGATAACTATTATGAATGCTGGTTAGAGTGTTTGTAGTCAAGGTAATCGTCTCTCCAATCGCTACAGAACGCGTAAATGCTTCATCGACTTTAGCCTGTGGAGCATAAATAAAACCTGCTCCTAATTGTGCTTGCAATGCTACAAATTCTGGTTCTAATCCTGAGAATATATACTGATTCCCCGAAATATCTATGTTTTGTAATCCAAGTAGTTGGTTCATTCCTGAAGGAATTCCTCCTGATAGCATATTATTACTTAAGTCAATTATCTCTATCCCAATTAATTGATTAAATGTCAAAGGAATTTCTCCTGTTAATTGATTGTTGGCTACCCGAAGTGTCTTTAACTTGGTTAATTGCCCGATTTCAGGGAAAAGATTTCCTGTTAAAGCATTTGTATTAAGCAGTAACTGTTCTATATATATAAGTTTTCTCAAAGTAACCGGAAGTTCTCCTGTCAATTGATTTCCTGATATATCTAATTGTCTCAAATACGTCAGGTTTGAAATTACATCAGGAATGTTTCCTGTCAGGTTGTTTACCGCTAAATTTACTCCTGTTACCTTTCCTTTTTCTACGGTCACCCCATACCAGTTACATACTGGAGTATCTGTCAACCAATTTGTAGTATTCGTCCAGGCATTCCCTCCGGTAAGATTGTAAAAATCAATAAGTGCTTGTTTTTCCCTTGCAGAAACGGAGCAAGGATCAGAACTAATCGTTACTTCTATCGGGTGGCGTTCTAAGATTAAATCATGTACAATCGTATTGGTAGCTGTAAAATGATATATTCCTGCATCACCAGAACTAACAGCAGCTATTTCTAAAGTTGCATTGGTTGCTCCTGGAATAGCTACATTATTTTTATACCATTGATATTGATTATTAATACTGCTCAATTCCTGTGTTCCCAATACTATTTTTTCTCCTGCTATAACTGGTAAAGTTTCTTCTTCATCGACTTTGGCTTGCGGTATGTATACAAACCCTGAACCTAGCATTAAGGTGTATGCTGTAAATTCTGACTCTATATCTGAAAACACAAATTGATTTCCAGACATATTAAATAACCGAAGGTTTGGCAAGGTAGTTATTGCAGCAGGAACAGTTCCTGAGAACTGATTATCATGAACCCATAATGATTCTAAACTACTTAGCTGCATGAAACTTTCCGGAAGCTTTCCTGATAATTGGTTTCCGTGGATATCTAATGCTTTTAGCTGTACTAATTGTCCTAATTCTGCAGGTATATCTCCTGATAGTTGATTGTTGTAAACATACAGAGATTGTAATGCTGAAAGTTGTCCCAACTCTGCAGGAATACTTCCTGTTAGGATATTATTGTATAAATTAAGGTCTACTAAACTAGATAACCCTCCAAAACTTACAGGGATTTCTCCTGTTAATTGATTATTATCAAGGTGTAATGTTTTTAAGTTATTTAATTGACCTAACTCAGAAGGAATTGCCCCGGTTAACTCATTACTATACAGGTTTAAATCCGTAAGATTGGATAAGGTTGATAGAACAGCAGGAATCGTACCTGTTAATTTATTCCCCTGTAAGTGTAAATACCTAAGTTCTTTTAATTGAGCTATCAAATCAGGAATCGTACCTGTTAATTTATTATGCCCCAAGTATAACGATCGTAAGGTATTAATATCTGCTATTGATATAGGAATTTCCCCGTATAAATCATTTTGATTCAATGATAAAAACTCCAGATTTCTCAATTGATTTATAGTAGAAGGAATTGTTCCTGTTAATTGATTCGTCCCTAAGTCTAATTTTATTAAATGAGTCAATCCCCGAATAGAAGAAGGAATCTCTCCAACAAGGTTATTACTGATTAGTGTTAATTCTGTTACTTTTCCATTGGTTACTGTCACTCCATACCAATCACAAACCGGTGCATTGGTCAGCCAATTCGTACGATGAGTCCAATTAGTTCCATTCGTAGTGTTATACAAATCAATTAATGCTTGTTTTTCCGCTTCAGAGACTACGCAAGAACCAACTGGATTTACAGTTAATGTAATGGGATTACGTGTGAGTGTCAATCCAGTAATAATCGTATTACTCGCTGTAAAATGATATACTCCAGCATCAGTCTCTTTGGCATTCGCAATTACTAATTCTTTACTTGTTGCTCCTGGGATAAGTACTCCATCTTTATACCACTGATAACTATTATTCGTACTAGTTAGCTCCTGACTTGTTAAAACTATTGTATTATTAACGATCACCGATTGAGTTTCTGTCAGATCGACTTTTGCTTGCGGCTGAAACGAAAAAGTAGTTAAGTTAGATTGGTATGCCGGGAACTCCTGTTCGAAATTACTAAAGATAAAATCGTTATTTTCAAAACTAAATGAAGTTAATATTTTTGAAGAAGCAAGTGTCGAGAAACCGGAAGGAATATTTCCTGAGAACTTATTGATTCCCATTCCTACATTTTTCAAACGAGGTAATTGTCCTATACTAACAGGTATACTCCCTGATAATCTATTTCGTGTAAGGCTTAAAACTTCTAAATTTATTAAATTCCCTATCTCCGCAGGAAGCACTCCCTCTAATTGATTCCAGAAGAGGTATAAGCCTTTTAAGTTTAGTAGGTTCCCCAATTCTTTAGGAATACTTCCACTTAGGTTGTTATTTCCAAGGTTTGCATATTGTAATGAAGATAGATTTCCTAACTCTATTGGAATAGCACCTGTTATCACATTTCGTTCTAAGTGAAGTTCTTCCAGAACTTGCATATTCCCTAACTCAGGAGGTAGCGGTCCTTCTAATCGATTGATGTATAACATTAATTTTTTTAGTTTCAATAATCCTCCGATAGAAGCAGGAATTGTTCCTGTCAATTGATTACTAAATAAATTAAGTGCTTCCAGATTTATCAGATTTCCTAATTCTGCTGGAATGGACCCTGTCAATGAATTTCTGAATAAACTTAGTATCGTAAGATTTGTAAGTTTCTGAAGGTCGGGAGGAATGGTTCCTGATAATTGATTGGATCCCAGATTCAGACTTCTTAATGAGGCCATATCTCCTATGGATACCGGAATGATTCCTGTAATAGCATTCCGCTCAACCGTAAATGTATGTACATTTGTTAGATTACCCACAGAAACGGGGAGTTCTCCTGAAAGTTGATTAATTGCTAAATTCACAAAAGTAAGATTTGTCAAATCTCCAAATGAGGCTGGTATTGGACCTTTTAGTTTATTATTAACTAAGGATAATTTAGTAACCTTTCCATTTTCTACTGTTACTCCAAACCAATCGCAGACAGGTGTATTAGAGCTCCACGGTCTATTTCCTGTAGTAGAATTAGTCCAGCTTGCTCCTCCTGTACTAGTATAAAAATCTAACAAAGCTTGCTTTTCTATAGCAGAAACTCCACATGCATCCTGAGCTGTTACTGTAAGTGTAATATCATTTCTATAAATAAAAAGTTTATCTATAACCGTATTTCTAACAAGCAATTTATAGATCCCTGCATCTGTATCTTTAGCATTTGTAATTGTATATTCTTTGCTCGTGGCTCCTGCAATAGCTCGGTTTCCCTTATACCATTGATATGTATTGTTAGGACTGGTAAATACATTAGAACTTAATATAATGCTTCCTCCTGGAACAACGTTTAAGGTTTCTTCTATATCTGCCTTTTTTTGTTGATTATAAGTAAAGCTTGCTATGTTTGTCTTAATTGTTAAAAAATCAGTTTCAAAATCCGAAAACACATATTTATTCCCTGAAATCCCTAGATTAGTAAGGCTTGGCAGGGCAGTAATACTTGTCGGAATTTTCCCGGAAAGATTATTTGTATATAGATATAAGGCTTTCAGTTTAACCAATTGCCCAAAAGATTCGGGAATTGATCCTGTCAGCTGATTTTTATGCAGATGGATATTTTCTATATTACTTAATTGTCCTAACTCTACAGGAATACTTCCCGAAAGTTGATTATTTCTAATCCCTAAAAACTTCAATCTGGTTAATTGCCCTATAGCCGCAGGAATACTTCCTGTTAACTGATTGTCATTGAGAAATAAATTTTCTAATGCTGTTAACTGTCCTAAAGCAGAAGGAAGTACTCCTGATAATTGATTAGAGGAAAAGTTTACTTGCCTTACATTGACTAGCTGACTTATTGTTGTAGGGATTGATCCTGTTAACAGGTTATTATCCAATGATACCCTTCCTAATTTAGTCAAAGATCCTATACTCTCTGGAATCACCCCTGTCAATTGATTTCCTGATAGCCCCAGATTCCCTAAATTAGTTAACTGCCCTATTTCTGTTGGGATATTTCCTGTCAATTGATTATTGGATAAATAGAGAGAAGAAAGTTTTGAAAGCTGTGTAAGTTCTACAGGGATCCCTCCGGTAAACTGATTATTCCCCAGATTAATATATAGCAGGTTGCTCAATTGTCCTAATTCTGTTGGGATATTTCCGGTGAAATTATTTCTATCGAAATATAAGTGCGATAAATTGGGGATCTTTTTTAATGATACTACAGGGAGTGTTCCAGAAAAATTATTATTACTTATATGAATTCCTCTTAAACCAGTCATTTGTCCCAGAGTTGTAGGCAATGTTCCCCTTATTTCATTGGAACTAAGGATGAGTTGTGTCAAATTAGACAGATTACCAATTGAATTCGGCAATGTCCCGGTTACATTATTTTTAGACAGGCTAAGCTTCGTTACCCGATTGTTACTGACTGTCACTCCATACCAGGAACTAACCAAAGAGGTAGGATCATTGATTAACCAAGGTTTATTATTCGCTACAGTATTTTTCCAGTTTGCCCCATTTGTACTCGTATAAAAATCTATTAAGGCTTGTCGTTCTTCAGGAGAAACTTGTGCAATTAAGGTGCTGCTATTAACTATAAGTAGTAGCAATACCAAAACATATTTTATATGTTTTGATGGTATTATATATTTTAGATTTTTCATTTCTCTAAATAGATTTAGATGATTTTTTATATCTGTGTCAATTAAATATTAATGTTTGATTTGGTCAATATCTCCCCACTCTGGTTCCCCACATTCTTTTATTCTTTCTCCTTCCGATCTCAAATTAAACGAAGCTCCGTGTAGAGGACTTCCTGTGTGTTTATTAAGAATCATAAATTCCATTTCCCAGGTATTATTTCCTTCTCCTGATCCTCCTCGAACCACATCAAAGTCAAGGTCTATGTATTTTTTCCCTGTAACATCTAATACAATATCATTAAACATAAAACGCTCTCCTTCTTTTCCTCTAACATCATCATGATTAAAAACTACTTTGTCATTTATACTCAGTGCCATTTGTCTATAATTCGTCCGATGGAAAACAATTCCATATTGTATTGTGTCATTTGGGTTCCCATGTATGGTAAACTCAGCACTTCTACCTACACATTCTTTTCTACTACCCGCCAAATACAACACTTCATTTGTAGTATATCTTCCTGTAATTTGAGGAACAGCATCATCATCGCATATATCTCCAATTCCGTCTCCATCATAGTCACTAAGGTTTGTTCCCGGGGTATACGGACAATTATCTTCTTCTATGATTCCATCCCCATCATAATCTTCATCTTTTGGTGTTTCTCCTATTAAGTGACGTTCCAAAGTTGCTTTGTCATTGGCAGGAATCAGAATACTATTGCTACCCGTATGTGCTACCTGATCGGTAATACGAATCCCTTCAAAACCATCTTTATCTACAGAGTGTTTGAAATTAAAATGCGCACTATCTACATTCATAAATGCATATTCTTCGAACCCATCCATTCCCATATCACTATATCTACTATTAGAGCCTACAGCTGTAGGTAATGTGTAATTGTAACCATATTGAGCAGCAGAGTATCTTCCTAAAGCATCTTGATTTTCTAATTCTGCCCCAAAAGGACTGTATTGAGTAACTTCACTAGCAAAGGTCCAGTCTGTATCTGCTGTTGTAGCTTTCTGCCATCCATTTTGCGTCGGACTGTAATAAGGTGTAAACTTCTTAAAATATCCTTCTCTACGTGTGTGTACTCTAGTAGGGACTCCTTCATTCACATTAGTACGCTCTGTTAAATAGGCATACGATTTTTTAGCTCTCCATTCGCCTTTGGCATTGTATACATACGGGTTAAAAGGGTTTTCGAATGGGTAATCTTCTTGAGAGATATCTGTTAACTTTCCTCCACTTAAAGGTTCGGGAGCAAACTCTAAATTACTCTCACATTGGCAATTCCAAAAATCATTATACGCAACTGCACTTGCATTTATAATCCTAGGGTTATTAGCCAATGGAGTCTGCTGTCCTAAGGAAAATGTAGCAGCATCTATTTTTGTAACATGGTTTCCATCACTCTTCAAAATTGGATTCTTCATCATTGTAATAGCTGCCATATTTGCCATTTGCTGATTTCTATACCCTGATCTTATAATTTTAAATTTGATCGTATCGTTAATTTCTGCTCCGTTAGAAACATTAATTACTACTCCATTACGCTTCATGAGCATCACTCCATCTCCGGCAGGGTTAAACCCAACAACCCATAGACGTTCATTTAATTTTGCTCTTCCATAGGTAGCAATCATTTCATCTCCTAAAGTAAAATATCTGTTAGCCTCTGGCATCGTAAAGAAGTTTCCTGATTTTTGTAGTGTCCCTGTTAATCCAATATTACGGGATGCTTGCCCCATATTGTCATAGCTCCAATAAGCAGGAAAATTAAAATTGTAGTATTCATCATCAAATTCATTAATGGTACGAGTCAATAATACTTGTCCCGTCTCCGCATCCCAGGCTTCATTGATAGTTGAAACTTTCGCCCCCAAATCTGTCGCTATTTTTTCTTTTAGTATGGCAGTCGTATGAATTACTTTTGTCGTTGTTGTAGAATATGCTACATTTTCAAGTTCCGTTCGAGAGGGTACTATTGTCGGAATAGGTATTACTACTATCCCAAATACCAAGGCAACAACATTGGCTTTGACGCCTTCTGTTTTAGAATTCGAATAACTTTCTCTAAAATCCGTAACTACGTCATAATCCACTCCTATTTGCTGGTCTTTACGTACCGTACCATCCTTATTTATTACTACAACTTTATTTTTTAATCGTGTTTCATCCCCTTCTTTGGTACTGTATTTATACGTCACAGACGACACTGGTTTCTCCTGTCCTTCTCCATATACTTTTTGGGATTTCATTTTCCCATTCATATCATTGGTATGTATTACAAACCCTTGTGACAAGGCATATTCGTTCCTGGATTTTACTTCTCCTCCAAAAAGCCCTTTAAGCATATTCTCTAAAAACTGATTCTGATTCGTCGCATAATTATTAGGATGATCTATATCAGTATAATCCACTTGAGTCGGATAATCCTTAGAAGTAAAAAACTCTGATACAACTTTTCCTGTAGCATGTTTGGTAATCCCTTCTCTTGCAAGATTAAGAACGGTTACCTTGCTATAGGTAACATTGGCTGATGGGAAAAAAGATTCACCGAATGGTTTCTCTACATAATTAACTTCTCGAGGAGCAATCAAACGCTCGGAGTTATTATAAAATGGTTCTACCAATGGGTTTTCTTTACTCTGATTTGGCTCATAAGTAGCAACTCCGCTAGAACTACCATCTTCTAATGTATATTGATAGGTTTGCCCATATTCTTTGAGGTATTTGGTATTTGTATCAGGAATTGTAGCATCCACCATCTTATTCCATTGATCTTTCATCACTAATTTTTTAACTCTGGCACCTCCTCCCAACTTATAATTTTTAGGGGTTGATAATCGGATCCATGATTTTTCTGGAATAAATCGCTGTGCACATAAAATGCTGTTACTTCTCAACTTTCCATTGGGTCCTGTAAGGATATCAACATTAGCCTTAAAGCTACTCAGTACTTTTTTTGCTATTGACTGTATATTTTCAGTTCTATAATTAGCATTTAACCCATATATCAGGCTATTAAGGTATTTCCTTCCAAAGTACCATCCGGCTTTAGTAATCGGATTTACTTTTTTTGTTCCAGCAATCCCTCCTTCTAAATCTGTCATCTTCATAGGGATAGATGCATATACCTTCCCATCTTGTGTTTTAAACACTTTAATGGGTTTGTTTTTTGATATTTCGAAATACCCTGTTACATAATCATAATCTGCGCTTGCAGTATTTTTTGCTCCTTTCTTAGTCATATTCATTAAAAACCTAAAATAGATCGGTTTATCTCCTATTCCCTGTAAGTATTTTGATCGAAAAGCAGCTTCTGTTGTAATGGTTTCATCAGATGGTAATTGAACATATAAATAATCCGCATCCCCATCAAAAACATTCAGTGCATTTGACTTATAGAGTTTTTGATTTTCCCTGGGATTCCCGGGAATCTCTCTCTCTCCTGCTCCAATCACCTTGAACATTTGCATCGCTTTTCGGTCTTGTACATATTGATAATCATCACTCTCATATGTGAGTTCTACTTTCCCCCCGGAAGGAAGGTTAACGGATGTCAACGACCAGGCTGCAGCATAAGAGTCTTCTATAGTTTTATCATTCTGGGCTACGTAAGGAAATTCTGGAGTCGTTAATGAATCTGGCGTATTACAGGTATTTGGTTTGTAGCTGCCCCAAATATTATATGATTTTAAATTATAGTTAGGGTTGCTTCCTTCATAGTTAAACTCATAAGGAGTATATTTCCCCATGTTAGAGTTTCTATAAGTAAAGTAGACCTTTTTTAAGGTCAATTTTCCTCCCTGATTGTTTAATTCATTGGCACTGGCTGCCCCTCTTAGGTTATTTTCTATTCCCTTACATTGAGAGTAATCATATATAAAATGAGCTGTTTTTATAGTGCTAATTGGCAAATCATTTGTAGGATCATTATCTAGTATGTTTGCTTTCAGGGCTTCTGGTTTGGAATATAATCTGATTTTATCGATTTTATACATTTGTTGTCCGGATGAAAGCGCTCCTCCATTTTCTCCTGCTGCACCCCGACCATCTTTACGAGGGGAAAGGTCAAATAATGCCACATGCGTTTTAGTTACAATCCTATCTAAGTATTTAATTTCTTTCTCTCCATAGATATAACTTCCCTTTTGGTCATATCTATCGGTATTTAATCCCTCATTATAAGATGCCTGCCTTGGTGTTTTACTGTATGGTACTCTCCAATTATAAATACCTCCTCTATTTTTATAAATAAAATTAGTATACGCTCCTAAGTCATCATCTGTTGGTCCATCTCCTTCTAGGTCTTCATAATCTGATGATAATACTGTAGATAACAAATAGCTATGTGCATATGCCGGAGTTTCTACAGCATCATAAAAATGATCAATCCCACTTTTATTGTTTATGGAATTTTCTCCACTTAGATATGTTACTACACCTTCTGCACAGTTATAAGAGCTGCTATTGGTAGCAAAAGTGACTTCTCTTTTTCTTGTATTATAAGCTGTTTCTCCAAAAACATAGGTAGCCCCATCTGCTTTTTGTATTCTTATTTCTGCGGTATGATGAGGTGCCGCCTTCGGGTTAATCCGGCTATTCGCGTAGGTTTCATTATAAAACTTGGCAAGTTCATTTACTTTTATCTTTTGTACGTTTTGATTTCGTACATCTCTTTTACTTCTTTTGAACTTAGTATTAAATCCGGGTAAACTTCGGTAGGTAGGTTTTTTGTTTGCATCATACTCTTTGATTCTAAAGTTATTATTAGCATATTTATTAAAACTGCTTTTACTCCCTCCAATTTCTAATGCTATAGGAGCATATTCTCCTAAACCCTTAAACATTTGCTGATCATGATCTACCCTTGGCTCCCCTATATACTTAAAATATACAGGTTCATAATCTATTTTCTCATCAGAAGATCTGGTATTTTCTCTTTCTTGTTTGAAATGCTGTAATGCTTTCGTTTTCCAGATTCCGGTTCTACTAACAGAAGGGGCATTTGTAAAATTGGCTCCAAAATGGTATCCAGTTCCCGGTTCTATTTCTACTCCCAGACTAAGACTAGAACTCTCATCTTCTACCAGATCGTCATTAATCTGCCCTACTTGGCTACGAAAAGGGCGAAACATCCCCCCAACTCCCTGTCCTTGTACGGAGTATAGATCATACGTATAATTAGCTACAGGAAGCATCAGTGTTGTTTTACTGATGATATTGTCTTTTTCCCTGTTATAATCCTTTATATCATCTGGAGTAGCATAGCCTGTAAATTCATATCCATACGCTTTTTCTTTTTTTATGGTTTCTTTTACTTTTTGTACAGCTCCCATTGCTGAAACTTCTCCTTCTACATCAGCTCCAAAAATATCTCCTCCAAGGGATACTGCTACCGTACCATTATTATTGATGAATGCGGTTCTCTTTCGGGGAGTCATTGCAATATTGTTAAATGAAATAGAGCCACTCCCCTGCCCTACCAAAGCAGTTTGAGATTTTACCCCTTTTACACTATTATATTTTTTATTACTTGCATCCTTTATTCCTGTTAGTCCTAATGAACTGGAAACATTAAAATTTGATAATCCCCGATTAGAGTTATAAGATATCCCTGCATTAAGGGAACCTGTTACTCCCATATTCCCTGTTTTACCTAATAATGCACTGGCTCCAACTTTAGGAGACACAGAAATTCCTTCTGTTGCTGAGGTCTCTACATCCATCCCTACCGTAACAACATCTGCCAGGTTAAAAGAAATTCCATATGAAGGAGCAAATGATATTCCTGTATAGTTGTTATACTTTAAGTTTACTCCTAAAGATGCATTTCCTCCAACACCTCCTGTAAGTTTATTAACTTCATCTACTGTTTCATACCCAAAAAGCTGAAAATCTACTTCTGCTCTTACCCCTACAGTTACATTAGGCTTCATAGAACTTTCATATATCATCTCATCTCCTTTGAAATCATCTGGAAGTCCTCGTACCTGTCGATTAATTTGCCCTACATTGAGGTTCCATCCTAATCCTACCCAAGAAGCTTCCTGATCCATTGTTATCCCCGAGTCATAGGCTAAGTTTAACGGATATCCCCCTACATCCATTACAGGAATATTATAATTAAAGTTTCCTGAGGATAGGTTTACCATATCACTGGTACCTATTGGTGTAAAAGCTGTAAATTCGGGTTGAGAGGGTCCCCCCGTAAGTGCGAATAAATTAGATGGCTGAATGGTACTGATAAACAATTGTATTGAGAGATAACTAGCTAGTACCTTTGAAAATTTACTAGTCCGTATGGAGTGAATCATAGTGGGTCGTTATAATTTTAGTTACGTATAATTTTGCCTTCAGAGAATATGTGTTCGGCACTGAACTATAAAACAACTGTCTAGCTCGAATGCATCATAAACTGATTCTCTATTGTGTGATTTTGCAATGATTAATTGCTTTTTTGCCTTCTATATCTCGTTCGATATTATCTAGCGTATCAAAGGTAGTATCCGTATAAAATTAGCCTCTATTTTTTACTTTTTTTTCCTGTCTTTGCAGTAAAAAGTTTCTCTAAAAAAAACAAAAATCAATGCGAAAGCCTATAAACAATGGAGTTTTCAAACTTTTCAATTTTGAAAACAAAATGCTCGTTTTTTTTATACTCCTCCATAAAAACTTTCCTAAAAATGACAAGAATTATTCTCTATATAGAAAAAGTAGTATCCCGAAACGGGTAATGAATTTTAATCAGATGCACTAGAGTATAGATCGGTCTAAATAGGAGGAAGCTAAAAATCCAATAAAAAAAGAGTAAGCAAAACAAATTATTAAAATTATGAGCACTAAAAAAATGCAATCGTTAAAAAACTTTGAAGTATCTAAAAAACAAATGGAAAGCACAACTGGGGGTCTCTATTATGGTTGGGGAATAACACTATGGCAAATAGATGAAGGTACTGGTAGTGGAGATGTTGGTACTTATGTAGATGGTATGAGAGAAGGGACAGATGCGTATGAGGATCATAACTAATTAAAACTTACCCACTCAATTTATATCTGTTGAGTGGGTATAATAATATGTATTTATGATACTCATTATATCCATAGAACAAGACGAAAGTACCATAAACATCATCAAATGGTTAAACCATTTAGGAAAAAAATACATTGTATTCAATAACAATGATATCATCGACCATATTACTGTTAATGTTACTACAGCAGAGGTGTTTCTTAATTGTTCTGGAACAACAATTAATTTTAATGAAATTTCATCAATCTGGTATAGAAGAGGAAACTTTAAAATCAAAAAAAACGATTGGGAAAGTAACTTTGTCTCAGATAAAATTGAAGTTTTTGTACAAAAAGAGCAAAGAGAACTTTTTGAATATTTACACTTTCTATTAGATCAAAAATTCTCTCTTAACAATTATAATGGTAAAAAAGTTAATAAACTCATTGTACTAACAATGGCTAAACATCTGGGATTGAATATTCCCGAAACTATAATTACCAATCAGAAAAAAGAGTTAAACGAGCAGTTACAGAAAAGGGAACTTATTACAAAGGCAATTAATAACCCAATAGGGATTTATGGAGATACGTATTGGTTACCTAATTACACTACCATAATTAATAAAAAAGTGGTTGCTTCTCTGGATAAGACCTTTGGGATAAGTCAGTTCCAGAGAAACATACGTAAAACTTTCGAGATACGTAGTTACCTATTAGAAGAAGAATTCTATTCCATGGCAATTTTCTCACAAGCAGATCAAAAAACAGAAACAGACTTTAGGCAATACAATCATGAAAAACCTAATCGAACAGTCCCATACCAATTACCGGAAGAAATAGCATCAAAGCTTAAAAAGCTAGCCAAAAAATTAGGTTTAAACAGTTGTTCTTTTGATCTAATATATACAACTTCAAAAGAATATGTTTTTCTCGAGGTCAATCCCATTGGTCAATTTGGGATGGTTTCATACCCATGTAATTACAATTTAGAAAAAAAAGTAGCCCAAAAACTTATACAATATGATACCTAAAAAAGAAGCAGAAGATATTTTAGAAAGCATTAAAAATAATAAGAATAAAAAAATTCCTGTCATATTACATTTGTCAGAAATGACGTCTATTAGTGCTTTTTCATTAAAAAAAACAACCAATAGAATACATATTGCTCAATACCGTGACAGGTATGCCTCTAAAAGAACATTTTATAAAGCGATTTCTCTTCAACATCCTAGATACAAATAATGAATGAACAACACATAATATTATACGCTAATTGCATCCCTGTTAAGGGACAAAGTAAATCTGCAATTTATGATCTGCAACGAAATAAGATTATAGATATTCCTAATGATTTATATGACTTCACTCATTTTTTTGATACGCATAATGTATCGGAATTGTATGAACTGGGAGGGGCAGAAAATTATGAAACAGTACATGAATACATACAGTTTTTAATCGAGGAAGAAGTGGCTTTTCTGGTGGATAAAGGTCAGCAAAAATTATTTCCGACATTAGACATGATATGGGATTATCCTTCTCAGATCACAAATATGATTTTAGAAATAAGCGACCTAACATTCCCTGTTTTAAACAAAATTGTTGAGGGTATTATATCTTTAGGTTGTGAGCATTTATATATCAGGATCAGGATGGAAGACCCCATAGAAGTACTCCGAACAATTTTACATCTTTTAGAAACCGCTCCTGTATATTCAATTGTATTTGAAGTGGAGTTAGGAGTTCATCAAAAAATAAAAAATTATGAAACGCTAATTGATAATAATAATCGTGTAGACACTCTTTTTTTATTAACTAATGAAATCAAAAAAACGAATTCTAAAAAAATAATATTCTCTACGCCTAAGGATTTCATTACCAGAAAAGAACGCTTCTTTCGAGTTAATATTTCTTTATTTACAGAAGCTCAGGGACACAATGTGTATTTTAACCGAAAACTATATATCGATCAAGAAGGTACAATAAAAAATGCCCCTGAAACAAAGGAAACATTTGGAAAAATCACTGACGTTTCCAATGACGAACTTTATGATATCATAAAATCCCCTTCATTTCAAAAATATTGGGAGATTAATAAAGATCTAATAACAGAATGTAAGACTTGTGAGTATCGCTATATGTGTATTGATAATCGACTCCCTGTATTAAGAGAAAATAGAACGTATTCTTTCGAAACAGAATGTAAAATTAAAGCAGTACATACTATAGAAGATTAGGCTTTTCTATGAATAACGTGAACTTTTTATGTCAATATCATATTATTTAGTCTCATACTTAAGTCTTGAAATAAAAAAGCCAGATGAATACATCCGGCTTGTTGTCATGAAAGAGATCGAAATATCACGATTTATTTGAAAATCCTGTATTTATAAAAACCCATTCTACATTATTAACTGCTTCATATGGGCTATACTCTTATTTATTAATAATATTAATAGAATATCCATCTTAAAAAGTAGTAATACTAAATATAGTAGGTAACCCAAGTCGAATATCTTATAAATTTAGTGCTATTTTTCTAGCTTTCTTCAAGATTGAAAAGTGTTGTCTCCTCTGTTTTAGGAAAGCCTTTATTTATTTTAAGACTCCCGTAATCCATTTTATATAAATTATCACAATATTCATAATAACTATCATCATGGGTAATCGCAATAATCGTTTTATCTTCATTTTTTACTAAAAAAGGAAGAATTTCTAAATAGAATTTTTTTCTAAATACAGGATCTTGGTCAGCAGCCCATTCATCTAATACTAAAATAGGTCTATCTTCTAATATTGCATATATTAGAGCTAATCTTTTACGTTGTCCCAAAGACAGATCTATTGTAGAAAACCCAACAGCATCATCATACACTACTTTATGGTCAATTTCAAATAACTTTAATAAGTTACTTACCTTATTTTCTTTATTCTTTTGTATTCCATAATTTTTTTCAAATAAATGAAAATCACTAAACACAGGAGCAAAAAGGCTTTTTGAAAGATTCGACCATTCAATAGTTTTATATAAACGATCAAGAATAGTTACATTAATATTTTTTGGAGAATAAATTCCTAAAAGTGTATTAACAAATGTTGTTTTTCCACTTCCATTCCCTCCATGTATGAATATAATTTCATTTTTTTTAATATCGATATCAATAGGTCCAATTTTAAAACTAGAGTCTGAGTCATACTCATATGTCAATTCTTTAATAGAGATTGTATCAAAATTAACAACACTGCTCAATTGTTTGGTTTCCTCTTTTTTATTTACGACAAAAGAGGTTAGAATCTTCGATATTTTCTGGGTTGATATTTCTGCATTAGATAAATTACCAATAAGACTACTGAGAACTTCAATAGGTTTTAATACGAACAAAAATGTTAAAGCAAAATTTATAACTACTCCCCTTTCTTCTGGGAAATAAATCGGAAAAAATAACAGTAACACTCCTAAAAAGACAAAGCTAAAGCTTTCCCCCAAAATACCTGCTACAGACAAACCTGAATAAGCACTTACCCTATTGTCATACGAATCATCCAAATACTTATGGGTCATTTCTTTTAATGCTCTTCTTTTTAAAGGATACATTAGAAGTTCCTTATATCCGTTTAAGATTTCGTTCAAAACAGAAATAATATCATCCTGAATATCCCTAGACTTTTTTAATTTAGGATGCGCTACTCTTAATATTAATGCAAATACTAACACTGCTGACAAAAAAACTAATATTGTTGCTAACAGTAGTTTCCACGATAAGATACTCATATAAATAAAACAACAGATTATAGTTGATAATGAAACAACGATATATACCATATGTATTAAGCTTTCTGCAATCAAATTAATATCACTTGATAAGGTTGTATACACCAAATCTTTGTGTTTCATAAGATTGAGATAATCTGAATTAAGAATTTTTTGGAAAATTTTTTCTTTAATCTCTTTTATCATTCTTTCAGAAATTTTGATCAGTCCTCTAAAAAATGCAACACTGACGGCTACATATAATATAATTAGAGAAAAGTATAGAATACTATTTTCTATAGTTACGCTTTGAACATCATCAATAAAGTCGTTAATTAAATATATTATTGATGTGCTTATTACACCAGTACAGGAGCCTAAGATAAATAAGGCTCCTATTTTTACAGTACTGGAATTTTGAAATAAAAATTTTATTAATTTCATTTTCTATTGATTAATCTTGTAAAATGATTGTTTTTTTATTCAACACTTCATTTGTTTTTCCATTAGAATATTTCAATGAATAATGTTGTTTATTCTGATCCGATTCTATTATATCATCTATCCGTTCTTCTCTTATTTCAGACAACCTCCAGGAAATCGGCAGTTCTTTGTTAATAGCGAGCTTTAACCATTCTTTAAGACCTATTTTTTTTAGGCTTATCTTCTGGGTATCAAAATACATCTCTAATAAATCAGACAATCTCTTTGACCCTTCAGAAAAATGATGCAACACATTATAATTTTTCTTTTTTTCTAAAGAAGGATTATTAATATACGTACATAAATTGTCAGAAAGTTCATCTACATGAATGGTATAATAGTCTGATTTATCACCAAAAGCAAACGGGTATGCCCCTAATTGTATACAGCTTTCTGCAAGTTGATAAAGCCATTGATTAGAATCGTATTGATGATGGATTGTATCCCAAAGCACTAGCCCTAAACGATGGACTGTTGTAGGCAATCCTAATTCGGATGCTTTTTTTACTAATTTCTCTCCAATCCATTTACTTGAAGAGTACCCTTCCGAATTATAATGAACTTCATTATCAATTGATGTTAATTCTGTAATAACCCTATCTTTATTTAGATTATGAGAACTAAAGACATCAATTGTTGAGATGAAGTGCAATGGTTTCACAACACCTAAGGTGCAAAAATGCAGCACATTTTCAACCCCTTCAACATTAATGTTTTTTGAATCTTTATAGGTTGTCAGGTGGTTCATATAAGTTGCGTTATGAACTACCATATCTATATTTTCTAACAACTTTAAATATTCCTGGAGTTCAATACCTAACATAGGTTTAGCTAAATCTCCCTGAACGATTTCAATTCTTTGTTCATAATAAATCTGCCATATCTTATTATTTATCATTTTTTCTTTAATTCGCGTAAACCCTTTTTCTTTTGTTTCACAACGAACTAGACAAAAAATCTTTTTATTAGTAGTTTCTAATAATGATTTTAACAGATGTATCCCTACAAAACCAGTTCCTCCAGTTAATAATATATTTTCCTTCTTTTCAATCCTTAATGGAGTTGAAAAAACAGCTTCTGTATCAAGGGAAATTTGATAATCTTCTTCATTTATATCATTAAAAATTGTATTGCTATAGGCTTCTAATGTGGGAGTATTAAATATTTGCTGAATACTAACCTCTATTCCTAATCTAGAATTTACTTCATTCTTTAATTTAACCGTTAATAATGAGTGACCTCCTAATTCAAAGAAATTATCATGAACTCCTACCTTTTCTACCTCTAATAAATCTTTCCATATTTCTGCTAACTGCTGCTCCATATCACTTGATGGGGCTGCATAATCTTCTTTTAAAGAATTTGATATGTTTGGTTTTGGTAATGCCTTTTTATCAACTTTTCCATTAATTGTCACCGGAATTGAATCCAATTCTATGTAGGTTCTTGGAATCATATAATCAGGCAATTTATCTGATAATATTTTTTGAATTTTTTTGGAACTTATGTTTTCATTAGTTGTAAAATATGCTATTATTTGTTTTCCTGTCTTTTCCTTTTCATGTGTTAAAACAATAGATTGGTTAATTTGTTCTATCTGATTTAACGCATATTCTATCTCTTTTAACTCAATACGATACCCTCTGACTTTTACTTGATCATCTTTTCTCCCTATGTATTCTATTACTCCATCCGAAGACCACTTAGCCAAATCTCCCGTTCTGTATAAAAGACGATGCTCATTAAAAGGACTTTGAATAAAACTTTTTTGTGTTAGTTCTGCTTGATTCAAATACCCATTTGAAACCCCTGTACCTTCGATAAATAATTCTCCAACGGCTCCTATAGGCACTATATTGAGATCTTCTGATAAAATATATATTTGGGTATTTGCTATTGGCTTTCCAATATACATAACATCTTCATTGTTGTATTTATGTATTATGGAGGTAATAGTGGTTTCTGTTGGACCATATGCATTATAGAAGTCATGTGTTTCAGCTACCTTTTTGGCTAATTGTAACGAGCATGACTCCCCTCCTGACACAAATCTTTTTACACTTTTCAGTTTTGTGGTATCTAATAATTCTAAAAAGCTAGGTGTTGTATCTACATGAGTTAACTGATTTTCTATTATAAAAGACTCTAATTTTTGGGGATCTAAAATAGAGGAATCATTGGCAATAAATAATGATGCTCCATTCGCTAGGCTAATAAATATTTGTTCTATAGATGCATCAAAAACATAATTAGAAAATAAAAGGATTCGTTCTTTTTCATTAATTGAATAATAAGCTGATTGATGGACAATTAAATTATAAAGAGATCCATGAAGTACCTTTACTCCTTTTGGCACACCTGTAGTTCCAGAAGTATAAATAATATATGCTAGTTGATCTTCTTTTACTATTGTCTCTAATTTCTCTGAAGAAATCTCAGCTATCTCATCTGACCATTTATCCAAGAATACAGTAGGGATTGTTACTTCATTACTCGTAAATTTTAAGTGATGTATTTCTTGTGTTAAAACAATGCTTGCATCAATATCTTCTAGAATAAATTTAATTCTGGATTGTGGATATTTAGGGGCTATTGGAACATAAGCTCCTCCTGATTTTAATACCCCTATAATTGCGATTATCATTTCAACAGACCGTTCTATGCAAATAGGTACCAAAGTATTTTTTCCTACTCCGTGATTTTGAAGATACCTTGCTAATTGATTTGTTTTTTCATCAAGTTCTCTGTATGTTATTGTTTCTTCATCAAAGAAAACAGCAAGCGCTTCTGGAGTTTCTTGAACTTGATTTTCAAACAAGTTTAAAATTGTACCTGTTTTACTATTGGATAACAAGTCCCCATCATTAAAATCATATACAATTTTCTGTTGTTCTTCCTTTGTTAGAATATGTACACTATTTGTTTTTTCGTTATCACTTTCCAAATAAGTATTCAAAAACGCGTCGAAATATGTCAATAAATCTGAAATCGAACGTTCCGATTTTAATTCTCTGTTTTGAGTTATTGAAACTTCAACACTTCCTCCTGTTAAACTTACCGTTAAGTCGAGAAAAGTATTTGTCTCTGCATGACTTTGATCAGAAAAATCGTTTTCTTTGATCTTCTCTAAAGTTTCGCTCATATCTTTATCTTGAGCGTATGCATTTATTATTTGAAAATCAACATAATTAAAGATGATATCGAAAAAAGGATTAGCAGAATTCTCTCCATGAAGTTTAGAAATTTCAAGCAACGAAAATCTATCTTTACCTTTTATCGCATTCAATTTAGACTCCATTGCAGTGATAAAACTCAGCCAAGACTCTCCTAAACATTCATTCATCTGAACCCGGAATGGTACTGTATTTAAAAAACATCCTAATAACTTGTCTCCATCTTCAATCATAGGGCGTCGGTGAGCAACCAATCCAATTGTTATATCTTCTTCCGGAGATAATAGCTTTAGGATATATAGGTACCCAGAAATAAACAGTGCTTTTGGAGTAATATTATCTTGTTTACATTTCTCAAGAATTCTCTCTGAAAATTGTCTAGAATAAACTTTATTTTTATTACTATAATACGGTGTATTACCCAGTACATCTAGTCGCTGGAATCCTTTTAATTCTTCTACCCAAAATCTCTTATGGCTTTGGTTATTTTGTTCAATAAAATCTGAAATAACACTTTCTTTAGTGCCTATTAGCAGTTTTTTGGGCTTATATTCTTTATCTTTTTTAAGCGTAAAATATGTTTCGAGTAATTCTAACCTAAAACTTTTATCTGACCATCCATCGATAATTGCATGGTGACATTGAAAAACAAAAATCGAATCATCTGCTCCTATCTTAAAAATATTCATTCTCCACAGTGAAGATTGATTTGCGGTGAAAGGCTTATTTTCTCTTTCATGGATCAAGAAATCATTTATATATTTTTTTTGTTCTTTTTTATTTAATCCCTCAATATTTTCATATCCTATTTTAGAAGATGACTTTTTGTGTACAATTTGAACTGGTTTTTCATAAGTATACAAATGAAGTGATGTCCGTAAAATTTCATGCTTTTCGATTAATAAATCCAATGCTTGTTGCATTAAGTCAATATCTAATGTACCAACTTGAACAACCATTTGATCGTGATATATTCCCGGTGTACCTTTCTCATGCATCAAATTAGCAGTATATACCATCCCAAATTGAATATCTGTCATTGGATATATTCCTGAAATCACATTCGGCGAATTATGTTTATTCAATACCATTGAAGTGATCTCTTCAATTTCTTTTAACGCCAATTCCTCTAACTCCTGAACCGAATCAGAGCTTGAGTCTTTTTCAGAAATCAAATTAGCGAGCATTTCTATTGTAGGCTTTTTATAAAACTCAGAGATAGAAAATATGGTATCAAATTTTGAATTTAAGGCACTAATAAGTTGTATTACCTTTATTGAGTCTCCTCCTAAAGCAAAAAAATCATCATTAATCCCAATCGTGTTAATAGATAATGATTCCTTAAATATTTCAGCTATTGCTTTTTCAATTTTGTTTCTAGGCTCAATCTTTTCTTCTTGTGACAAATTATTAATTGTATACGATAACAGTTTTTTTCTATCGATTTTCCCGTTGCTTGTCAAAGGAAACTTTTCAAGGAAAACGTAAAAATTAGGAACCATATACCCTGGTAAGCATTCACTTAAGCAACTTTTAACTTCTTGCTCATCTATAGCTGTTTCTGTTACTATATAAGCTACAAGTTGTTTATTAGTACCATTTGTTTCTTTGGCCAAAACAAGTGCTTGTTTTATTTCGGTTATTTTTTCAAGTAAAGATTCAATCTCTCCTAATTCAATACGGTATCCTCGTATCTTCACTTGATGATCTTTTCTCCCGTGGTATTCTAATTCTCCAGAATGCGTTATTCTTGCTAAATCACCACTTCTATAAAACCTATGTTTGTTTCCTGAAACCAAATCAAGATCTATGAATTTCTCTTTAGTCAGAGCTGTTCTATTCAAATATCCTTTTGCTACCCCTGCTCCCATTACGTGTAATTCACCTGTAACTCCTTTAGGAACTGGCTGCAAATCATCATCTAACACAACTACTCCTAACGTTGGAATCGGAACGCCAATATTACTCTGGTTTTTATTTATTTCTTCATCCCCAATTTCTTTATAGGTAACATGTACAGTTGTTTCTGTAATTCCGTACATATTTACTAATTTACAAAGAGGATAGTTTTCCTTCCATCTTTTTAGGTGGATTGGATGTAAAGCTTCACCTCCAAAAATGACATATTTGATTGTAGAAATATTTTTCTTATTGAGAATATACTCCTGTAAACCATTAAAATTAGTTGGGGTTTGGTTTAAGACAGTAACTCCGCCTTCCTCAATTAACTTACTAAATAATTCAGGATCTTTAGTGTGTTGAGTCGGTACAATAATTAGTCTTCCTCCAAAAAGAAGTGCTCCATAAATTTCCCAGACCGAGAAATCAAAAGTGAAAGAATGGAATAAGGTCCAAACATCATTATGATCAAAATCAAATAATGAAGTTTCATTATAAAATAAACGAACCACATTAGTATGGGTTAACAATACCCCTTTAGGCGTTCCTGTAGTTCCAGAAGTGTATATCACATATATCAACTGATCTGGACTTATTTTAACCTCTGGAATCGATACACTTTGCCCTTGTAACATTTGTTCTCCTTGATCCAGTAAAACAGAGGTCTTTACCAGCTTGTTTTCTTTGAAGAGGTGTAATACATCAGAATGTGTGACAACCAAACTCGCATTTGTATCTTGTAAAATAAAATCAATACGCTCCTGTGGGTATGAAGGATCTATCGGAACATAAGCCCCTCCTGCCTTGATAATTCCTAAGATACCAACTACCATGGCTAATGACCTATCAATACATATAGGAACTAACGTCTCTTTTCCAATTCCTTGTTCTATTAAATAATGCGCTAGCTGATTCGACCTCTCTTCTAACTCCTTATAGCTCATTGTAGCTCCTTCAAACTCTAAAGCAATAGCCTCTGGAAATGCTTTAACCTGATCTCTAAACAAGTCTATAACTGTCTTATCACTAGGGTATGATACTTCCGTGTTATTAAAAAGAGTTAGTAATTCCTCTTTTTCTTCTTTACCTAAATAGGTTAACTCTCCTAAAGTTTTTACTCCACTTGTAATACTACTTAATAATTGATAAATGTGTTTTTCAATCATTACTACCACATCATCGGGTAGTATCGTATTATTATAAGTCAGCTTTATTGAT
This sequence comes from Aquimarina sp. TRL1, assembly GCF_013365535.1. Taxonomy (NCBI): domain Bacteria; kingdom Pseudomonadati; phylum Bacteroidota; class Flavobacteriia; order Flavobacteriales; family Flavobacteriaceae; genus Aquimarina; species Aquimarina sp. TRL1. The sequence continues at coordinate 1,172,751 of NZ_CP053590.1, forward strand.
ATTCCTTCTTCTGTATCAAAAACACAGAGCGATAATGTATAATTTGTGTTTTCTTTACTTTCTATGTTTTTTATGGTTAAATCAAAAGAAGTACTATCCAAATTTTCTATCGGATAATTTTCAAAAACCATAAGGGTATCAAAACAAGGACTCGATACAACAGACTGCTTTTCTATCTCTAGCAATGATAAATAACCATGATCCTCTCTTCCTATTGTGTGACCTCGCTGTAATTCTTGTAACCAATCTACAATATTTGCCTGACTTTCTATATGACTACATACTGGAATAGTATTTATATATAATCCTACTTTGTCTGCAATTCCTTCTACATCAGAATTCCTACCTGATATTGTTGCTCCAAAAGTAACAGCTGAAATCCCTGTATACTTAGATAACAAATAACTCCATGTCCCCTGCAATACCGTGCTAGTGGTAATATGGTTCTGTTCTGCAAAACTATTTATCTGATTACTAACTTCTTTAGAAATTAACAAAGTCCTCTCTGAGTTCCCAAATGTTTTATTTCTTTCTGAAACATTCCCAGTAAAAGGAAGATAAGTAGCTTGCTCTATACCCGAAAGATATCCTCTCCAATAAGCTAGCCCTTCAGTTCTATTTTGACTATTTATATAATCTATATGAGAACGATAATTATCCGTACTCAATACTGTCAACTCTGTACCATTTACCATTTGCTGGTAAACTTCTATAAAATTGCTCATCAACTTGGCAAATGACCAACCATCCCATAATATATGGTGATTAGTAAAAACCATACGAACTGTATCGGAATCTACCTTAAATAGTGTTATTCTGAAAAGAGGTTCCTTCTCAAAATCAAAATTTGTCTGTTTGTCTTTTTCCAAAAATGATTGAATCGCTACTTCTTTCTCCCCTGCTGAATAGGACGTATAATCATACATCTGAACAGGTAGTTCCATTGACTCATATACACATTGTACGGGAATAGCTAATTCATTGGCATAAATACAACTTCTTAAAGTACTGTGTCCGTCCATTAAGACCTTCCAACTTTTCAGAAAAGAATCTTTTGAAAAATTACCTACTAGATCACAGTGAAGTTGAACCAAATAAGCCGTATCCTCAGGATTGTATAAACTATGAAATAGCATCCCTTGTTGTAAAGCCGTCAACGGATAAATATCCTCTATTTTAGAATTAAGTAACCTTTCTCTACCCAGTTTAAAGTTTACCAGATTCGTATAGGAAATTTTTGAAGGTAACCCATAATCTCCTGGTGTTTTTTCTCTGTCCGAAAGACCTTTACAATGATGTATAATTGATCGTAGAATCTTATCAAATTTATCGGACAACGTTTTTATTGTATTTTCCTCGTATCGATGACTATCATAACTCCAGTTTATCTCTAACTGCCCCTGAACTATAATACTATTGATTGCAATTTTATTAGGATTCTGATTTTTTAAACCAACTACTTCTCCTGTATTTTCGTTGGATATCGATAGTACAGAGTTCTCAGATGCATTATAATGATCAAAATCACCTAAATAGTTAAAAATAAGATCTTCATACTGCAATGACAATTCTTCTCTTATTTCTTCCTCTGACAGGTATCGCAATATTGGATAATTGATCCCTTTCTTAGGGATTTCTCTAAGGCTATCTTTTGTTCTTGAAATAAGATCTTCATAACTAACCGTGCCTGATGAAGGAACCGATAAACAAACAGGGTACAAACTAGTAAACCAACCTATTGTTCTGCTCAAATCAACATCTCTGAATAACTCTTCCCGTCCATGCCCCTCTAAACCTATAACAAACTCAGATGATGAAATCCATCCTTCCATGGTTTTTGACAAAGCACTTAATAAGATATCATTAATCTCTGTCCCATAGGCATGGTGAATCTCTTGTGTTAAAGACGTTGTATCTGCTCTAGATAATCGTGTTTGAATTGTATGCGTTTGCTCATAAGTTGTCTCTATATCACTAGAAAAGTCAACAGGTAAAGGTCTATACTTAGACAGCACTTCTTTCCAATAACTATATTCTAATTGTGTGGATGGTAAAACGGCATACTCTTGTAATTTTTCTGTCCACTGACGATAAGAAGTCCCTTTTGCCGGTAAAATAGTTGAACCCTCTATAGCCTCTTTAGATAATAAAACCTCTAAATCTTCAAGTAAAACTCGCCACGAAATACCATCTATGGCTAGGTGATGAATGGTTAAAAATAATCTATTCTTCTTTTCTGTATGTGGCGTATGAATCAGTAATGCTCGTAAAAGATCCCCTTCTTTGATATTTAATTCTGATTGATAGCTATTACACAAATCAGGTATTTCGGATAATGATGCAACACTACATGCTGATGGCTTTCCTATAAAATTACTATAACGCTGTTCTACCCCTTCTAAGGAGAAATCATACTTTAAACGTAAGGCATCATGATGATGAAATAATTGAAGAAAACATACTGCTAACCTATCAATAGATATAGACTTAGGAATTGTAAGAATAAGTGATTGGTTATAATGATTCGATGCCTTATAATCTTGTTCAAAAAAGTAATGTTGGATAGGATGCAAAGGTACCTCTCCTGATAAAAGCCCCTCTTCTGTTACCGTATCAAAAGCCAACTGTAAATTCGAACAAATACCGGATATTGTCTGATAATCAAAAATATCTTTAACCTGATAGTGTATGTCTAATGATTTACTTTTACTAACTAACTGAATCGCTTTTATAGAGTCCCCTCCTAATTCAAAGAAATTATCCTCAACTCCTATCTTTGCTATACCTAAAAGCTCTTCCCAAACTGATACTAATTCTTTTTCTTCTTCCGTGGTTGGAGCTACATAGTTATTAATCCTACTAAAAGAAGTTTCTGGTGCTGGTAATGCTTTCTTATCTATCTTCCCATTATGTGTCAAAGGAAAGTCCTCTAAGAAAACATAAACCCCGGGAACCATATAATCAGGAAGCTTTTCTGATAAATAACGCTTTAACTCCTGATGTTCAATATCGTCCGATAAAACTGTTTTGATATAAGCAACTAATCGCTTATGACCACTATTATCAGGTATAGCTACTACTATAGATTGCTGGATACTTTCTTTGGTGGCTATGATTGATTCTATCTCTCCTAATTCGATTCGGTAACCTCGAATCTTTACCTGATTATCTTTCCTTCCTATAAACTCTAAGGTGCCATCAGGTAGCCATCTGGCTAAGTCTCCCGATTTATAAACCCGTTCTCCTTTCTTAAAAGGATGGGCTACAAATCGTTCTGCCGTTAAATCCGGACGGTTTAAATATCCTCTAGCTAATTGAGTACCTCCTATATATAATTCTCCTGTGACTCCAATCGGTAATAGTGATAAGTCTTCCGATAAAACATAAACAGAAGTATTAGGAAGTGGAGAACCTATAGTGGCTATTGTCCCCTTATATAAAGGACTACTAGACATAGATGTAGCAACACTATTTTCTGTTGGACCATATTCATTTATTACTTTTATTCCTTGAGCCTGAAATTTTTCAACCAAAGAAATTATAATAGCCTCCCCAGCAGAAATAATAGTTTTAAGAGAAAATAGGTGATCTTGTAAAATTTCTTGATATGTTGGAGGAAGAGTCGCTACAGTAATTTTTTGTTCACTAATCACTTTTCCTATATCATCTTTAGAATGAACAGTATCTTTATTAACAATAATAAGTTTTGCTCCAGAGAGTAAACAGGGATATAACTCGAAACCAAAAGCATCGAATGATATTGAAGCAAATTGTAAAATACGATCTTCCGAATTTAATCCAATCTCTGTAATTTGGCTTACAGCTAAGTTCATAATCCCCTTATGCTCACATAACACCCCTTTAGGCGTTCCTGTAGTTCCAGAAGTGTATATCACATATATCAACTGATCTGGACTTATTTTAACCTCTGGAATCGATACACTTTGTTCTTGTAATATTTGTTCTCCTTGATCCAGTAAAACAGAGGTCTTTACCAGCTTGTTTTCTTTGAAGAGGTGTAATACATCAGAATGTGTGACAACCAAACTCGCATTTGTATCTTGTAAAATAAAATCAATACGCTCCTGTGGGTATGAAGGATCTATCGGAACATAAGCCCCTCCTGCCTTGATAATTCCTAAGATACCAACTACCATGGCTAATGACCTATCAATACATATAGGAACTAACGTCTCTTTTCCAATTCCTTGTTCTATTAAATAATGCGCTAGCTGATTCGACCTCTCTTCTAACTCCTTATAGCTCATTGTAGCTCCTTCAAACTCTAAAGCAATAGCCTCTGGAAATGCTTTAACCTGATCTCTAAACAAGTCTATAACTGTCTTATCACTAGGGTATGATACTTCCGTGTTATTAAAAAGAGTTAGTAATTCCTCTTTTTCTTCTTTACCTAAATAGGTTAACTCTCCTAAAGTTTTTACTCCACTTGTAATACTACTTAATAATTGATAAATGTGTTTTTCAATCATTACTACCACATCATCGGGTAGTATCGTATTATTATAAGTCAGCTTTATTGATATTCCTTCTTCTGTATCAAAAACACAGAGCGATAATGTATAATTTGTGTTTTCTTTACTTTCTATGTTTTTTATGGTTAAATCAAAAGAAGTACTATCCAAATTTTCTATCGGATAATTTTCAAAAACCATAAGGGTATCAAAACAAGGACTCGATACAACAGACTGCTTTTCTATCTCTAGCAATGATAAATAACCATGATCCTCTCTTCCTATTGTGTGACCTCGCTGTAATTCTTGTAACCAATCTACAATATTTGCCTGACTTTCTATATGACTACATACTGGAATAGTATTTATATATAATCCTACTTTGTCTGCAATTCCTTCTACATCAGAATTCCTACCTGATATTGTTGCTCCAAAAGTAACAGCTGAAATCCCTGTATACTTAGATAACAAATAACTCCATGTCCCCTGCAATACCGTGCTAGTGGTAATATGGTTCTGTTCTGCAAAACTATTTATCTGATTACTAACTTCTTTAGAAATTAACAAAGTCCTCTCTGAGTTCCCAAATGTTTTATTTCTTTCTGAAACATTCCCAGTAAAAGGAAGATAAGTAGCTTGCTCTATACCCGAAAGATATCCTCTCCAATAAGCTAGCCCTTCAGTTCTATTTTGACTATTTATATAATCTATATGAGAACGATAATTATCCGTACTCAATACTGTCAACTCTGTACCATTTACCATTTGCTGGTAAACTTCTATAAAATTGCTCATCAACTTGGCAAATGACCAACCATCCCATAATATATGGTGATTAGTAAAAACCATACGAACTGTATCGGAATCTACCTTAAATAGTGTTATTCTGAAAAGAGGTTCCTTCTCAAAATCAAAATTTGTCTGTTTGTCTTTTTCCAAAAATGATTGAATCGCTACTTCTTTCTCCCCTGCTGAATAGGACGTATAATCATACATCTGAACAGGTAGTTCCATTGACTCATATACACATTGTACGGGAATAGCTAATTCATTGGCATAAATACAACTTCTTAAAGTACTGTGTCCGTCCATTAAGACCTTCCAACTTTTCAGAAAAGAATCTTTTGAAAAATTACCTACTAGATCACAGTGAAGTTGAACCAAATAAGCCGTATCCTCAGGATTGTATAAACTATGAAATAGCATCCCTTGTTGTAAAGCCGTCAACGGATAAATATCCTCTATTTTAGAATTAAGTAACCTTTCTCTACCCAGTTTAAAGTTTACCAGATTCGTATAGGAAATTTTTGAAGGTAACCCATAATCTCCTGGTGTTTTTTCTCTGTCCGAAAGACCTTTACAATGATGTATAATTGATCGTAGAATCTTATCAAATTTATCGGACAACGTTTTTATTGTATTTTCCTCGTATCGATGACTATCATAACTCCAGTTTATCTCTAACTGCCCCTGAACTATAATACTATTGATTGCAATTTTATTAGGATTCTGATTTTTTAAACCAACTACTTCTCCTGTATTTTCGTTGGATATCGATAGTACAGAGTTCTCAGATGCATTATAATGATCAAAATCACCTAAATAGTTAAAAATAAGATCTTCATACTGCAATGACAATTCTTCTCTTATTTCTTCCTCTGACAGGTATCGCAATATTGGATAATTGATCCCTTTCTTAGGGATTTCTCTAAGGCTATCTTTTGTTCTTGAAATAAGATCTTCATAACTAACCGTGCCTGATGAAGGAACCGATAAACAAACAGGGTACAAACTAGTAAACCAACCTATTGTTCTGCTCAAATCAACATCTCTGAATAACTCTTCCCGTCCATGCCCCTCTAAACCTATAACAAACTCAGATGATGAAATCCATCCTTCCATGGTTTTTGACAAAGCACTTAATAAGATATCATTAATCTCTGTCCCATAGGCATGGTGAATCTCTTGTGTTAAAGACGTTGTATCTGCTCTAGATAATCGTGTTTGAATTGTATGCGTTTGCTCATAAGTTGTCTCTATATCACTAGAAAAGTCAACAGGTAAAGGTCTATACTTAGACAGCACTTCTTTCCAATAACTATATTCTAATTGTGTGGATGGTAAAACGGCATACTCTTGTAATTTTTCTGTCCACTGACGATAAGAAGTCCCTTTTGCCGGTAAAATAGTTGAACCCTCTATAGCCTCTTTAGATAATAAAACCTCTAAATCTTCAAGTAAAACTCGCCACGAAATACCATCTATGGCTAGGTGATGAATGGTTAAAAATAATCTATTCTTCTTTTCTGTATGTGGCGTATGAATCAGTAATGCTCGTAAAAGATCCCCTTCTTTGATATTTAATTCTGATTGATAGCTATTACACAAATCAGGTATTTCGGATAATGATGCAACACTACATGCTGATGGCTTTCCTATAAAATTACTATAACGCTGTTCTACCCCTTCTAAGGAGAAATCATACTTTAAACGTAAGGCATCATGATGATGAAATAATTGAAGAAAACATACTGCTAACCTATCAATAGATATAGACTTAGGAATTGTAAGAATAAGTGATTGGTTATAATGATTCGATGCCTTATAATCTTGTTCAAAAAAGTAATGTTGGATAGGATGCAAAGGTACCTCTCCTGATAAAAGCCCCTCTTCTGTTACCGTATCAAAAGCCAACTGTAAATTCGAACAAATACCGGATATTGTCTGATAATCAAAAATATCTTTAACCTGATAGTGTATGTCTAATGATTTACTTTTACTAACTAACTGAATCGCTTTTATAGAGTCCCCTCCTAATTCAAAGAAATTATCCTCAACTCCTATCTTTGCTATACCTAAAAGCTCTTCCCAAACTGATACTAATTCTTTTTCTTCTTCCGTGGTTGGAGCTACATAGTTATTAATCCTACTAAAAGAAGTTTCTGGTGCTGGTAATGCTTTCTTATCTATCTTCCCATTATGTGTCAAAGGAAAGTCCTCTAAGAAAACATAAACCCCGGGAACCATATAATCAGGAAGCTTTTCTGATAAATAACGCTTTAACTCCTGATGTTCAATATCGTCCGATAAAACTGTTTTGATATAAGCAACTAATCGCTTATGACCACTATTATCAGGTATAGCTACTACTATAGATTGCTGGATACTTTCTTTGGTGGCTATGATTGATTCTATCTCTCCTAATTCGATTCGGTAACCTCGAATCTTTACCTGATTATCTTTCCTTCCTATAAACTCTAAGGTGCCATCAGGTAGCCATCTGGCTAAGTCTCCCGATTTATAAACCCGTTCTCCTTTCTTAAAAGGATGGGCTACAAATCGTTCTGCCGTTAAATCCGGACGATTTAAATATCCTCTAGCTAATTGAGTACCTCCTATATATAATTCTCCTGTGACTCCAATCGGTAATAGTGATAAGTCTTCCGATAAAACATAAACAGAAGTATTAGGAAGTGGAGAACCTATAGAAATATTATCTACTTTTTCTTCAAAATTAGTTGTACTGTAATGCGTACTGTATATTGTCGCTTCTGTTGGTCCATAAACATTTTCTACAAGCGCACTTATATTTAATTTATTGTATTTTTTTACCATATTAGCAGGTAATACTTCTCCTGCTACATGAAAATACTTTAAAGAGGGTAATTTTAGTTCTTTATATGTACTAAGCTCTTCTAAAAGAATTGAAAACATGGAAGGAACAACATTTACATGTGTTATTTTATGCTTTTCTATCCTATTTAAGATTCCATGCCTTTCTTTTTCTACTCCATTTGGAAGAATTACCAAATTCCCTCCTCCTTTTATCCAACCAAATAACTCATGGACAGACACATCAAAAGTATAATTGGTTTTTAGCAGAATTTTATCTCCTTTATTAATTGGGTAAACATCTTGTATATTACACAAAAATGAGTTTAATGACTTATGCGCTATCATCACCCCTTTAGGCGTTCCTGTAGTTCCAGAAGTGTATATTATATACACCAACTGATCTGGACTTATTTTAACCTCTGGAATCGATACACTTTGTCCTTGTAATATTTGTTCTCCTTGATCCAGTAAAACAGAGGTCTTTACCAGCTTGTTTTCTTTGAAGAGGTGTAATACATCAGAATGTGTAACAACCAAACTCGCATTTGTATCTTGTAAAATAAAATCAATACGCTCCTGTGGGTATGAAGGATCTATTGGAACATAAGCCCCTCCTGCCTTAATAATTCCTAAGATACCAACTACCATGGCTAATGACCTATCAATACATATAGGAACTAATGTCTCTTTTCCAATTCCTTGTTCTATTAAATAATGCGCTAGCTGATTCGACCTCTCTTCTAACTCCCTATAGCTCATTGTAGCTCCTTCAAACTCTAAAGCAATAGCCTCTGGAAATGCTTTAACCTGATCTCTAAACAAGTCTACAACTGTCTTATCACTAGGGTATGATACTTCCGTGTTATTAAAAAGAGTTAGTAATTCCTCTTTTTCTTCTTTACCTAAATAGGTTAACTCTCCTAAAGTTTTTACTCCACTTGTAATACTACTTAATAATTGATAAATGTGTTTTTCAATCATTACTACCACATCATCGGGTAGTATCGTATTATTATAAGTCAGCTTTATTGATATTCCTTCTTCTGTATCAAAAACACAGAGCGATAATGTATAATTTGTGTTTCCTTTACTTTCTATGTTTTTTATGGTTAAATCAAAAGAAGTATTATCCAAATTTTCTATCGGATAATTTTCAAAAACCATAAGGGTATCAAAACAAGGACTCGATACAACAGACTGCTTTTCTATCTCTAGCAATGATAAATAACCATGATCCTCTCTTCCTATTGTGTGACCTCGCTGTAATTCTTGTAACCAATCTACAATATTTGCCTGACTTTCTATATGACTACATACTGGAATAGTATTTATATATAATCCTACTTTGTCTGCAATTCCTTCTACATCAGAATTCCTACCTGATATTGTTGCTCCAAAAGTAACAGCTGAAATCCCTGTATACTTAGATAACAAATAACTCCATGTCCCCTGCAATACCGTGCTAGTGGTAATATGGTTCTGTTCTGCAAAACTATTTATCTGATTACTAACTTCTTTAGAAATTAACAAAGTCCTCTCTGAGTTCCCAAATGTTTTATTTCTTTCTGAAACATTCCCAGTAAAAGGAAGATAAGTAGCTTGCTCTATACCCGAAAGATATCCTCTCCAATAAGCTAGCCCTTCAGTTCTATTTTGACTATTTATATAATCTATATGAGAACGATAATTATCCGTACTCAATACTGTCAACTCTGTACCATTTACCATTTGCTGGTAAACTTCTATAAAATTGCTCATCAACTTGGCAAATGACCAACCATCCCATAATATATGGTGATTAGTAAAAACCATACGAACTGTATCGGAATCTACCTTAAATAGTGTTATTCTGAAAAGAGGTTCCTTCTCAAAATCAAAATTTGTCTGTTTGTCTTTTTCCAAAAATGATTGAATCGCTACTTCTTTCTCCCCTGCTGAATAGGACGTATAATCATACATCTGAACAGGTAGTTCCATTGACTCATATACACATTGTACGGGAATAGCTAATTCATTGGCATAAATACAACTTCTTAAAGTACTGTGTCCGTCCATTAAGACCTTCCAACTTTTCAGAAAAGAATCTTTTGAAAAATTACCTACTAGATCACAGTGAAGTTGAACCAAATAAGCCGTATCCTCAGGATTGTATAAACTATGAAATAGCATCCCTTGTTGTAAAGCCGTCAACGGATAAATATCCTCTATTTTAGAATTAAGTAACCTTTCTCTACCCAGTTTAAAGTTTACCAGATTCGTATAGGAAATTTTTGAAGGTAACCCATAATCTCCTGGTGTTTTTTCTCTGTCCGAAAGACCTTTACAATGATGTATAATTGATCGTAGAATCTTATCAAATTTATCGGACAACGTTTTTATTGTATTTTCCTCGTATCGATGACTATCATAACTCCAGTTTATCTCTAACTGCCCCTGAACTATAATACTATTGATTGCAATTTTATTAGGATTCTGATTTTTTAAACCAACTACTTCTCCTGTATTTTCGTTGGATATCGATAGTACAGAGTTCTCAGATGCATTATAATGATCAAAATCACCTAAATAGTTAAAAATAAGATCTTCATACTGCAATGACAATTCTTCTCTTATTTCTTCCTCTGACAGGTATCGCAATATTGGATAATTGATCCCTTTCTTAGGGATTTCTCTAAGGCTATCTTTTGTTCTTGAAATAAGATCTTCATAACTAACCGTGCCTGATGAAGGAACCGATAAACAAACAGGGTACAAACTAGTAAACCAACCTATTGTTCTGCTCAAATCAACATCTCTGAATAACTCTTCCCGTCCATGCCCCTCTAAACCTATAACAAACTCAGATGATGAAATCCATCCTTCCATGGTTTTTGACAAAGCACTTAATAAGATATCATTAATCTCTGTCCCATAGGCATGGTGAATCTCTTGTGTTAAAGACGTTGTATCTGCTCTAGATAATCGTGTTTGAATTGTATGCGTTTGCTCATAAGTTGTCTCTATATCACTAGAAAAGTCAACAGGTAAAGGTCTATACTTAGACAGCACTTCTTTCCAATAACTATATTCTAATTGTGTGGATGGTAAAACGGCATACTCTTGTAATTTTTCTGTCCACTGACGATAAGAAGTCCCTTTTGCCGGTAAAATAGTTGAACCCTCTATAGCCTCTTTAGATAATAAAACCTCTAAATCTTCAAGTAAAACTCGCCACGAAATACCATCTATGGCTAGGTGATGAATGGTTAAAAATAATCTATTCTTCTTTTCTGTATGTGGCGTATGAATCAGTAATGCTCGTAAAAGATCCCCTTCTTTGATATTTAATTCTGATTGATAGCTATTACACAAATCAGGTATTTCGGATAATGATGCAACACTACATGCTGATGGCTTTCCTATAAAATTACTATAACGCTGTTCTACCCCTTCTAAGGAGAAATCATACTTTAAACGTAAGGCATCATGATGATGAAATAATTGAAGAAAACATACTGCTAACCTATCAATAGATATAGACTTAGGAATTGTAAGAATAAGTGATTGGTTATAATGATTCGATGCCTTATAATCTTGTTCAAAAAAGTAATGTTGGATAGGATGCAAAGGTACCTCTCCTGATAAAAGCCCCTCTTCTGTTACCGTATCAAAAGCCAACTGTAAATTCGAACAAATACCGGATATTGTCTGATAATCAAAAATATCTTTAACCTGATAGTGTATGTCTAATGATTTACTTTTACTAACTAACTGAATCGCTTTTATAGAGTCCCCTCCTAATTCAAAGAAATTATCCTCAACTCCTATCTTTGCTATACCTAAAAGCTCTTCCCAAACTGATACTAATTCTTTTTCTTCTTCCGTGGTTGGAGCTACATAGTTATTAATCCTACTAAAAGAAGTTTCTGGTGCTGGTAATGCTTTCTTATCTATCTTCCCATTATGTGTCAAAGGAAAGTCCTCTAAGAAAACATAAACCCCGGGAACCATATAATCAGGAAGCTTTTCTGATAAATAACGCTTTAACTCCTGATGTTCAATATCGTCCGATAAAACTGTTTTGATATAAGCAACTAATCGCTTATGACCACTATTATCAGGTATAGCTACTACTATAGATTGCTGGATACTTTCTTTGGTGGCTATGATTGATTCTATCTCTCCTAATTCGATTCGGTAACCTCGAATCTTTACCTGATTATCTTTCCTTCCTATAAACTCTAAGGTGCCATCAGGTAGCCATCTGGCTAAGTCTCCCGATTTATAAACCCGTTCTCCTTTCTTAAAAGGATGGGCTACAAATCGTTCTGCCGTTAAATCCGGACGATTTAAATATCCTCTAGCTAATTGAGTACCTCCTATATATAATTCTCCTGTGACTCCAATCGGTAATAGTGATAAGTCTTCCGATAAAACATAAACAGAAGTATTAGGAAGTGGAGAACCTATAGAAATATTATCTACTTTTTCTTCAAAATTAGTTGTACTGTAATGCGTACTGTATATTGTCGCTTCTGTTGGTCCATAAACATTTTCTACAAGCGCACTTATATTTAATTTATTGTATTTTTTTACCATATTAGCAGGTAATACTTCTCCTGCTACATGAAAATACTTTAAAGAGGGTAATTTTAGTTCTTTATATGTACTAAGCTCTTCTAAAAGAATTGAAAACATGGAAGGAACAACATTTACATGTGTTATTTTATGCTTTTCTATCCTATTTAAGATTCCATGCCTTTCTTTTTCTACTCCATTTGGAAGAATTACCAAATTCCCTCCTCCTTTTATCCAACCAAATAACTCATGGACAGACACATCAAAAGTATAATTGGTTTTTAGCAGAATTTTATCTCCTTTATTAATTGGGTAAACATCTTGTATATTACACAAAAATGAGTTTAATGACTTATGCGCTATCATCACCCCTTTAGGCGTTCCTGTAGTTCCAGAAGTGTATATTATATACACCAACTGATCTGGACTTATTTTAACCTCTGGAATCGATACACTTTGTCCTTGTAATATTTGTTCTCCTTGATCCAGTAAAACAGAGGTCTTTACCAGCTTGTTTTCTTTGAAGAGGTGTAATACATCAGAATGTGTGACAACCAAACTCGCATTTGTATCCTGTAAAATAAAATCAATACGCTCCTGTGGGTATGAAGGATCTATTGGAACATAAGCCCCTCCTGCCTTAATAATTCCTAAGATACCAACTACCATGGCTAATGACCTATCAATACATATAGGAACTAATGTCTCTTTTCCAATTCCTTGTTCTATTAAATAATGCGCTAGCTGATTCGACCTCTCTTCTAACTCCCTATAGCTCATTGTAGCTCCTTCAAACTCTAAAGCAATAGCCTCTGGAAATGCTTTAATCTGATCTCTAAACAAGTCTATAACTGTCTTATCGCTAGGGTATGATACTTCCCTGTTATTAAACTTTTCTAATAACAGCTTTTCCTGATTTTTTGGTACAATTGAAACACTAGTCAATAATTCATTTAAATTACCCTCAAACTGTCTCAAGACATGGAACAAACTATTAATTAATCCTTCAATATCTTCTTGATTAAAATATGCCTCCTGATAATCCACTTGTAATTCTAAAGGGTGATTTTTTCCATAATCACACCAGCGGATCGATATTGGCGCTTCTAAATTAGATACACTAGTCAAGTGTTTAGTAACAACAGTCACCCCAGAAGAAAGCTCTTCCAGAAAATCAAAAGGTTCGTAATTCACAACAATATCATATAATTGATGCCTATTTTGCTTCATTAAACCAAGTTCTCGATTTAAATGAGAAATAGGGTACCTACGATGCCTATAGTCTTTTCGTTGAGCTTGTTTTATTGTTGTTATTAACTCTAATAATGTTTGAGTTTCATCATATTCTCCTTTGAATGGAAGTACAGAAGAAAACATACCTACCGTTTTCCGTTCCTCTCTGCTTCCTCTGTTATGTATTGGTACCCCAAAACAAAAAACATCATTTTTAGTACTTTTACCAAAGTATATAATTAATGAAGCCAAAGTAAATTGTTGTAAACTAACTTTTGTACTCTTTACTAATTTTTCATATAGAGATCTATCAGATTCTGGAATAGAAAAAGAAATGCGATTTCCTCCATTATTTTTTCTCTTTTTTGAATGATTTAGAAGTGAATTCGGGATGTTCTCATACTTTGTCTTCCAAAAGTTCTTATCGTTTATATAGTCCTCTGATTTATGATAATTCGAACTTCTTATAACTGCATCATAGTATAAGGGTATCTGCTTATCTTCAATTTTCTCTTCCCCTATTTTTTGCCTATCATATTCCTGAACTATATAATTATTTTTAATCATAAAACTGTATCCATCAACCAATAAGTGGTGAAAGCACATAAACAACCAATGTTCATCTTCAGCAATTTCTATAAGAGTGTACCTATATAAATCATCAGTATATATATTAAATGCTGCGTTAAATTGATTTTGCATCCAATTTTTTGCTGTTTTTTCAGGATTTTTTTCTCTTGAAAAGTTTAGCTCATTTACATGAATTTTATCAACTTTTTCTTTTAATTGAAACTGAGGAATTTCTTTATCTAAATCAAATTCGAAGTTAAAAACGTCAAATTTATGAGGTAATTCTTGAATAATTTTTATTAATAATTTAGTTTCAATACCTCCCTTTAGAGAGATATAACCTCCTACATTATATAAAGAACTTTTATTATTTATTATTTGTCCGTAGTATATTTCTTGCTGCGCAAGGTGTATTTCGTTTTTCAATATTTTTGATTTTAAGAATTTCATATAATGACTGAAAATACATATCTGACCCTGATTAAATTCTATTAAAATTTTGGTAATAAAATCTTAATTTATCTAGCCTTTTGAACGGTTTCGTAAATTTTAGATTAGAGAGAATTTACTATTTAAAAAAAGACATGTAAGAACAATCACATTATGAAGGAAATAGAAGAAAATCTAATTTATTAACTATCATCTCCAATCTTACTATTGCGATCAGAGGAAACCACTTTAAATTGTTTCTGCGAGACAAACCTTGGGGGTAATTAACCTCATAAAATAAAAATCAGACAAAATTGTCTCGCTCGAGAAAAAAACACCCTGAAAGTAGCGGGAACAGGACTCGAACCTGTGACCTTCGGGTTATGAGGGCGAAAATCACACCCTTAAATACCATAATTATCAATGTTTCGTATTTTTAAAAATTGTAAAAACATGTAAAAAAAGCCCCACCTAAAGATCTAAAAGGAATCTTCTTTTAATTTTAAAAACTATGTCGTTATAGGTATACAATAATACTGCACTCTAAATGATTTTAGCACCACTAATTTGTAAAATAAAAAGATAAAACAAAGCTATCTAAAACCAAATAAGATAACATGACCATTTTGAAGTTGTTAGATTTACTGGCACAATAAGTTAAGCTCATTTTTATCTTAAATAACTTAGCAAAATGAAACGAAGAAAACTCAGTAAAGAGTTTAAAATTAAAGCAGTAGAATTGAGCAATGTTCAAGGTAACACCAAAGAGATTGCCATGGAGCTGAGCATCAGTTCAGATCTCATTTACAGGTGGCGTAGAGAGTTAGAACTTCATCCTGATTTAGTATTTAGTGATAACGGAGTTAAACAATTAACAGAAGATCAAAAAGAGTTAGAGCAATTACGTAAACAACTCAAGGATGTCACCATGGCAAGAGATATCTTAAAAAAGGCCGTGAGCATCTTCTCCAAGAGCGATCGGAAGTATTGAAATTTATCAAAGATCACAATAGAAAATATCTGATTGGGAAGATGTGTAACGTTTTTTAAAATTAGCAAGAATAGTTCTTACTGGAGTAAGAATTATATTCCATCAGATAGAGATGGAGAAAAAGGTATGTTACTTTCTGATATTCACCGTATTTGTAAGCGAAGTAAATCTACTTAGGTAGTCCTAGAATTACAGAGGAACTCAAAGCAAAAGGGTTTAAGGTATCTAGACACAGAGTAGTCGATTGATGAGAAAATATGGGATTAAAGCAGTTAGTAAAAAGAGATTTATTGTCACAACAGATTCTAAGCATCAATAAAAAGAAAAATTGACAAGTCTACTCAGTTAATATAAACCATACAATTCTTTAATTCAAAAATCTTCAAAACAGACAAATCAGACTAAACAAAAAAGCACCTATCTAAGGCGTTTTAAAAAAGTTACATTATAAAACCAGAATATATCGAGGGGGTAAAATCACTTCTTACATATTAAACGAAACAAGCTTACCTTCAAAACAAAATCAAAACAAAGCAACAAAAAAACAATAAAAAAACAATAAAAAGCTATTTAATTAACACAAAAATCAAACAAAAGCCATAAAATAGATTATTTGTAAAAAACAATAAAGAAAAAGTTAAAAAACACAAACAATAGTTAAAAAAATATGAAATAAGATCTAAAAAAGGAAGAATATCCTTTTTATAATTACATTCGATCTCATGATCACACAAAAATAAAACCTTAAAAAAACAATTTATGAAAACCAATTTTATCACTAAGGCAATTTTGGTGATAATAGTATTCTTATTATCTCAATCCTGTGAAAAGGATGATGAAGTAGACTCCATTATTTCTAATTCCTCACTTAAAACTAATAATATCAAAAAAAACAAACCTCATTATTCTTTATCAAGATGGATGGATGAGATGCCTGGACACATGAAACTTTCTGGACTGAGTATTCCTGGAACACATGATTCTGGAGCAAGATACGATTCTCCATATTATTCTGGTACAGCAAAATGCCAAGATTTAACAATCGGAGAACAATTAAAGCAAGGCACCCGATTTCTAGATATCAGATGTAGACGTATTAATAATCGTTTTACTATACATCATGGACCTGTTTATCAAAAAATTAATTTTACAGATGTACTAGACTATTGCTATGATTTTTTAAACAAAAACCCTTCAGAGACCATTATTATGTCTTTAAAAGAAGAGCACACTCCTAGTAATAGCAATATGTCATTTGAAGCTATTTTTGATTCTTATATTAATAAAAACCCTACAATGTGGTATTTAGGAAAAGATATCCCCATATTAGAGATTGCAAGAGGACGAATTGTATTAGTAAGAAGATTTCATGCGGCTAGAACACCTAAAGGTATAGACGCTAACCCTTCTCTTTGGGAAAACAACTCCTCTTTTTTCATATTTAATGGTTCCCAAATTTTACGAGTTCAGGATGAATACGAGGTATCAGATACTCACCAAAAATGGAGTGATATAATAGGCTTATTTTCTGAAGCTCTAAATGACCGCAATCGCCACGTAATGTACATTAACTTTACCAGTGGGTATTCCGGTCTTATTCCCAATATCCCCAGTGTCGCCAATGAAATTAACCAAGAACTAACAAGTTATTTCCGTCATAGTCCACGTGGCAGATATGGATCGATCTTAATGGATTTTGCAGAAGAAAGTAAAAATAGATTAATTATTGACACTAATTTTATTAACCATAAATCGTGAGATTCGAAGACATCTTTTCAACTCATAATCATTAAAAACATATCAAATCCCAAGATTGGAATACCTGGTTTTGTTGTGACGGTTTTTAAAAGCTTTTTACTTTTAATATTAACTTATAATTGTTGCAATAATCAATTTCATTAAGAAAAAAAATTCAATCCCTTTTAAACCTAGTGGAAGAAGATTTTAATTTCTTGACTAAATAGAGGCGTAATAGATGATTTAAAACGCTTTTCAGTTCAATTACGGGAAGAAACTTTTCAATACAATATGTATGAAACGCTTAAAACACCAACTCTAAAGGAGGTCATTTATTAATTATAAAATTTTAGAACATGAAACAATTAATTTTCAAACAAGTTTTAACCATTATTCTGTTCTGTCAATCTTTATCAATTTTTAGCCAACAAGGAAATGACTGGATGAGTTATTTACATCCAGAAACTAATGTTTCTAACATAACAATTCCGGGTACACATGATACTGGAGCCTATGGAAAAGCCGATTTAACAGGGGTTCAGAATATCATTCATCACTCAACTTACATTACCCAAAATTTATCGTTTTATGAGCAATTAAATAACGGAATACGTTTTTTTGACATTCGATTGAAAGAAAGCGACTCTCATATACCTGGAGATCCTATAATTGTTCATGGTATCATAAAATTTCATACTAGATTTAAAAGAGATGTACTAAGTGCTATCAAAAGGTTTTTTAATGAAAATAAAAACGAAGCACTTATTATGACTATCCAAAGCGATCAAGGAAGTGCAAGTAAACTTGCAACTGAACTCAAAAATATAATTAAAGACCCTATATATAGTAATTTGTTTTTCACGGACAATAGACTTCCTAAACTTAAAGAATTAAGAGGTAAAATATTATTAATTACAAAAAAACTTAATCATGTACCAGGTATTCATTATAAGCATGAAGATAATGTTACTTCGGTCGCAAATACACGCAAGTTTCCATACCCAAAAGGAGCAAAACCTATATATAATCCTTATATTAAAGTTAATAATTATTATGATTTGGGTATCGATTCTTGTTTATCGTGGCCCTTTACAAATTGTGATGCAAACAAAGATCGAAAATGGGGCAGAGTCAAAGAGTTAATGCAGGAAGCCAATGATAATAGAAGTAATAATCGCCTTTATTTAAATGCTGTAAATGGTTATCTTACTAATCATCTTGTTGGCATTCCTATTCCAGAACCTGATATTACCGCAGTTTCGGACTACATGAATCCTAGAGTTAAAAATTACATGAAAGCTAATAAGGGCTTTAGTAAGAGTTATGGAGTACTCATTCTAGATTGGGTTGACTCATCTCTAATTGAGGCTATTTATAAAGTCAATTTCCACGCATGGGCTCTTAATCCAGAAATTACATTTTATAAAAAATCGAACTTTGAAGGCGATGTAATTAGGGGAAATGAGATATCTGTTAGCCTGCATCCTAATCCTGTTAAATTTCACAAGTTTAACCTTGTAATTAACACATCGATTCATGAGAAGTTAGAATTAAAAATATATAACTCATTAGGTAAATTAGTTTACAAACAGAACCTTGGTTTGGTAGAAGAGGAGAATAAAATCCCAATTGAAACTTCTGATTTTAAAAGTAAATCAAAAGGTGTTTATTTTGTAGAGATTAAAAATTCAAAAGGAGTACGTCTAATCAAGAAGTTGTTCATTAAATAGATTATGTTTAATAGTTAACCTAACAATTTAAAGAAATTAAAAAGTAAAAACATTTGTTTTAACTTAGTGCAAACACGAAAGGTAATTTCTTTTCCCCAACCCTACTTGCCTTATACAGACCGTCGACAACAATAACAAATCTTTGAAAAATGACCTACTTATAAACAGATATAATGAATTATAAAGACATAAACGAATTGATGATTAAAGCTATTACCTTGTATTATTAATTTTTAACGATTTTAAAACTATGAAAAAGAGCATTTTCATTTTTGTAATGATCATTCTATGCATACTAACTTCTTGTGAAAAAGAAGATACACCGATTAAAACTAAAACTTCGTTACTATCCCCACCCCAGTTGATATTACCCATCAATAATGAAGAGCGCTTTTTTTTAGAAGGTTTAAAATTAGAATGGACTCCATCTGTTTCTGAAGAAAAAGAAGCGATTACATATCGGGTAACAATAAGATATACTTCATCAACTTATCTGGATGAAAAATTTGATGTAGGGGAAGAAACTTCATTTATTTTTTCTCAAGAATTAGCGAGAAAAATTAAAGAATTAAATGCTCCCATAGCAGGAAATCAAGTAGAAGCACGAGTTACTTGGAGTGTAGAAGCTATTGATAGTAAAGGGAATGTGAGTAAGTCTGATACTTTCTTTTTTAATGTTGTTTTTTGATATATGATGATTTTAGAAATTAGGAAAGAGAAGCCCTGCTCTTTAATATTAAAAAGTCAGATATTTTTAAAGCGAAAAACAGTGCCCTAATTAGATGAATTAGGGCTAAAACAAAAAAGCTAAACCATTTATTTAAAATGATTTAGCTTTTAAAAGTAGCGGGAACAGGACTCGAACCTGTGACCTTCGGGTTATGAGCCCGACGAGCTGCCTACTGCTCTATCCCGCGATATTGAGAGCGCAAATATACGAGCTTTTTTTAATTAAACAATTTTTAAGCCATAAAAAAACTAAAAATTATATATTTTCCTTAGCAAACCCAAGTGAATTCCTCACTGTTCTATTGAGTATACCTCTAAAGAAGTTAACTCCTGATCATCGAATCTGGGACGTAATTCTATCGGATTACAACACACTTCGCAGTCTTCTACATAAACCTGATAGGGCACCGAAGGATCCAGCAGCATTGAAATTTCTTCCCAGCAGTACGGGCATTGAAAAAAATGTTCAATCATTATTCTTTTCTAACATTAGTTTACTCAAAGATACTTATATCTAAAAAAACTCCGTACTAGGATGTATCCTATTAAGGAGTTTATTACTTGTGGAGTTCACTACAAAAAAACAGTGTCCGTCTAGGACATCGTATCAATTT
Source organism: Aquimarina sp. TRL1 (assembly GCF_013365535.1). Lineage (NCBI taxonomy): Bacteria > Pseudomonadati > Bacteroidota > Flavobacteriia > Flavobacteriales > Flavobacteriaceae > Aquimarina > Aquimarina sp. TRL1. The sequence continues at coordinate 1,193,428 of NZ_CP053590.1, forward strand.
CTTCCTGAACTGCTTCCCACTCTTCCATCAAAGTGATTAATTTATCCTTTTTTTCCTGATATGTTTCAAAAAAATTAGGCTTCGCAATTGCTGCATCATAATCAGCTGCCATATCAGCATCTAACTTTTTGATTTCTCTTTCTAATTTATTGATTTTGGATTCTACGTTACTTAGTTTATTATTTAACGATTTTAGTTTCTTCTGATCTTCATATGATTTTTTAGCTGTTTCTTTTGTCTTAGAAACTTCTTTTTGTCGTTTCTCTTTTTTCTCTATTTCCCGAAGATCTGCTACCTTTCGTTCCTCGAGATAAAAATCGATATCTCCCAGATATTCCTTAACCTTTTTATCTCTAAACTCATACACTCTATTGGTTAATCCCTGAAGAAAATCTCTATCATGGGATACAAGAATCAGTGTCCCTTCAAAGTTTTTTAATGCTTCTTTTAAAACGTTTTTTGATTTAATATCCAAATGGTTGGTCGGTTCATCCATGACCAATACATTAAAAGGCTGTAAAAGAAGTTTACACAACGCTAGTCTGTTTCGTTCTCCTCCAGAGAGAACTTTTACCTTTTTATCCACTTCATCTCCTCTAAACAAAAACGCTCCCAACATATCTCTAACTTTGGTTCTTGTTTTCTCATCTGCGGCATTAATCATCGTCTCGTGAATCGTCAGCTCTCCATCCAGGTATTCTGATTGATTCTGGGCAAAATATCCAATCTCTACATTATGTCCTAGTTTTAGGTCTCCTGTAAATGGTATTTCATTAATAATCATTTTAGCCAAGGTGGATTTCCCCTGCCCATTCTGCCCCACAAAGGCTATTTTAGATCCTCGTTCTACTAAAAGATCTACCTCTTTGAGTATTTCCTTCTCTCCATAGTTCTTCCCTACACTTTCTGCTTCTATTACTACTTTCCCCGGTTGTACACTAACAGGAAAGCGAACATTCATTACAGCATTTTCATCTTCATCTACCTCGATCCGGTCTATTTTATCCAGTTTTTTGATCAGAGATTGCGCCATAGTGGCTTTTGAAGCCTTGGCCCTGAACTTCTCTATTAATCGTTCTGTCTGCTCAATCTGTTTAGATTGGTTTTTCTGCGCAGCTAATTGTTGCTCCCTAATTTCCTGACGTAGCACCAGGTATTTGGAATACGGCTTATTATAGTCATAGATTCTTCCTAAAGAAATTTCTATCGTTCTGTTTGTTACATTATCCAGGAACATTTTATCGTGAGATACAATCACTACTACTCCTGCATATCCTTTTAAGAAATTTTCCAACCAAATAATCGATTCAATATCCAAATGGTTGGTCGGCTCATCTAATAATAAAATGTCATTGTTTTGCAGTAACAACTTAGCTAGCTCGATTCGCATTCTCCAACCTCCGGAAAAGGTATCTGTCAGTTTTCCAAAATCCTCTCTGGCAAATCCCAATCCTTGTAGAATTCGTTCTGTCTCTCCTTGATAATTATACCCTCCTATGATCTCATAATGTTGTGTATGATCACTCAATTCTGTAATCAACTGATTATAAGAATCACTTTCATAGTCCGTTCGTTCTGCGAGCGCCTTGTTTATTTGCTCCAGTTCTCTTTCTATCTTCTTAATTTCTTCAAAAGCTTCATAAGCCTCTTCTAAAACTGTTCTTCCCAGTACAAAATCGATATCTTGTTTTAGAAAACCAATCTTTATATCCTTATCTGTAGCAATCTGACCTGAATCAGGTTCCTGATCTTTTGATAAAATTTTAAGCATGGTAGACTTTCCCGCCCCGTTTTTTCCTACCAGTCCAACACGGTCACCAGCGGTTAATTTGAAACTTATTTCCTCGAAGAGATACTCTCCACCAAATGAAATGGATAAATTATGTATGTTTAACATCAGTTTCTAACTATTTTGTGCAAAGATGACTATTTTTGTTTTACTATAAAAGCGCGTATGAATTTCTTAAAAGGAACTAAGATTTACAGCATTTTTACAGGAGCTTGTCCTGTTTGCCAAAACGAAAGCATGTATTGCAATTCAAACCCTTACAAACTAAACACTACTTTAAAAATGGAAGAGCGGTGTAGTCATTGTAATACTAAATACAAGATAGAACCTTCATTTTTCTACGGGGCTATGTATGTTAGTTATGCTGTAGGAATTGCCTTTGCCGTCGCTGCTTTTGTCATTGCCAATCTGTTTTTTAAAATGGATCTTTTAGCTACTTTTTTTTGTATCGTAGGGACTTTGATTTTCTTTATGCCGATCATCATGAGATTGTCAAGAAATATCTGGATCAACCTCTTCTTACATTACAAAAAAGAGTAATCCTTATATACGAGTGATGAACTCCCCTGACACTAACTACGGGAAAGATACTATGTTATAAGAGAAATCTTAATTTATGGGCTGCTCAAAAACAGTTACATCTGGATTATCAAGCAAATCTATTAATGTTATATTCAGCTTCCAAAGTTTCTCCTTTTTCTATTGAATTTAATAGCTGTTTTGCCAAAAAAGGTCCCATTAACACCCCCCTTGTACCAAGACCATTTAGTAAATGAAGAACTTTATAGGTATCATGTGTTCCTACTAATGGTCTCCTGTCCCTAACTGTAGGACGTATACCACTTTCTTGTGACACAATTGTATACTCACAGCACAGCACTTCTTTCATCTTTTTTAGGATTTTATCTCTAGCTGCTTCTGTCGTTTCTTTTGACTTGTCCTGATGATCGTATGTCGCTCCAATTTTGTACAAATCGTTACCTAACGGAACTATAAAAAAAGCTGCTTTAATCGCTTCTTTCAACCTTAGTGTTTCACTTTTAATAATAACATATTCTCCTTTATTTCCTACTAGAGGCAACTGATTAAAATACGGATTTTGTACCATCCCATAGCCTTCAGAAAAAATAAGATGTCGCGCTTTTACTCCTTTGTAGACAACTCCATTATCTAGTATTTCTATATCATCATGGACAAAAGGTTCTTCTATCAATGAATTTTTAGCCTTCATATATGCCATATAAGACGACAACAGCTGTGACAATGCTACTTTATGAGTCTTATGTACTTTTCCTAAATAAAAGGGAGCTCCTATGCCTTCATTTTTGTTCTTAAGAATATTTTCTGATAGAAATTCGCGTAATACAGGTCTATCAGCAGCCTCATACCACAAGTTTTGTTCTTCTACCGAGTTAAATCTTCGCAAAACTGGTAACTCATCTACAAAGGACTGACTTAATCTTTCTTCTATTCCTTTATAAAAAGAGATGGCTCCATCCATTAGCTCTCCTCCTCTCCACGCCATTGTAAATCGTTTTAGAACCACAGGATTACAAACACCAGCAGCCACTCTTGAAGCCTTCTGAGAACTATCTTCATAAACAAGATAAGTTTTCCCTCTTCGTTCTAATTCTTCTGTTACAGACACCCCTGCAATCCCAAAACCAACTATTATATAATCTACCATTGCTCAAAAATAATAAAACGCCCGACAAAAACTGTCGGGCGTTTTATATATTATAATTTTATGGTGTGGTTTAGTAACTCCACATATCCATTTCAAAGTTTCTGATACTTTCCTTAACGCGCTCACTTTCCAGCAACTGCATTAAAGCATTATCAATCACATAATCTTTAATAGATCTATCTCCTTGAATATTATCTTCTTTATAAATAATAGAGTTAAACCTTCTAGCATTAAGAATATGATCATAATTAAATGGCATAGAAGTATTTTTCCTGTTAAAAGCTTTTGCATTATGCAATACTTCTCTTGCATCAGGGTACCATATCCAGAATAACGGAACCATATCTGGCTCATCATCATCGATAAAGTTAACATCTGGTGCTACAGGAGCCAAACCTAATAATCTGTATCTCAATTCACCTTGACGCTTATCAAAGTACCAATACCCTCTAATATGATATTCAGATATATCAGCTGAAGTAATATCTCTTTTATTGATATACTGAGGATCTACAGTCTCTCCGGCATTATACTGCTCAAAACCTAAATCCGTGGTATCTATTTTTGATAAGGTAGTTTGTAAATCACTGATCGTACGTGTCTCTGTAAAATATGAATCAGAGTATAAGTTTTTTATATTTCCATTTTTAATATTCGCCATTAACACATCATATAATGAACGTCTATTAGATCCTATTGAATTCGTGTCTATAGGATAGTATAACGGAAAGTTAATTCGCTCATCCAAATCTATAATTTCCCAGGTAGTCTTTGCCCAAAGAACATCACGCTCATCTACGTATCCATATTCTAACGGATGGTCATTATCCTGTTCAATCTGCTCAGCAGTTTTCTTTCCTATTTGATCAGGATCGGTTGCGTTCAAAATGTTCGCCTGCCCGTATGAAACTATGGATATGATTAAAGCACAAAGACTTAATATAAGATTTCTCAAATTCATAATTACTAATTTTTTTAATTAGTTAACTCTACAATTACAGGAGATATTTTCTTTAATTTATATCCTTTATTGGTAGTTAACCTCGCTTTGATGTCAATAATTTGTACAGATGACCCTCTTTTTGCTTTTCTTAAAGCAGATTTTGCTTGTGAATTCAACCTTCCACCAGAAACACTAACTGTTGGCTGACCTTCTACTTTAAATTTGAAACCACTTACTTTTAATTTGATATCGAAATCAAAATCTGGTAATATAGCTCCTACAGAGGCAATCTGTAATGCATTTTTAGACATTTTTATAGATCCGTCTTCTCCACGTACAGTTCCAACAGGTCTAGGAATATCTTTAATTCTAAATTTCTTACTATCACTTACTGAAGATCCGTTTGGTAATTTACCACTAACCTTAATACTTACCTCACGCGATTTTACAGTAGTTACATTCATCACATATTTTCCTGCTCCTCCAGCTTTTCTCAATCCTGGCGCTGTAGCATTTACAGATGGTACTCCAGGAATAGAAATCGTCATTGGGTTATTAACTCCTCTATATACCACATTCATTTTATCTGCAGAAATTACTGCTGAATTTGGTTTTGGAATCACCGCATAAGAGCTTTCAATTGGAATTGTTACAATAGAATCTCCTTCTTTAAACTGGAATTCTCCTTTGATATCTCTTTCTCCAACATTTCCTGCTGGGAAATCAAGGATTGTTTGTCCTTCCTGCATAGACTCAGGAGATAGTTCCTTACCGTTTACAACCACTTTGTGTGCCTTTAACGTTTTATCTTTCTTTCCTAAGATAATTCTTCCTTTAAATTTCTCACCGCTAAAGAAAGCCGTTTTGTCTGGTACAACAATTGCTTCGAAGTTAGATAAAGAAACCTCTGATTGTAACTGTCCTGATAACATTGCTGATAACACTTTGCTTTCTGTGTTTTTTACATCAGATTGCATTTGTGTTAGCTTTGTTAGGGTAGCTACTAAAGGATATCCTTCAAAATTATATTTTAACCAGTCTACTTTCACTTTATCTCTATTTGTAACTTCTGATGTCGAAAATTCTTTTTTAACATCATTAGCAATATCAGAGTATTTTTCTTCTAAGATTCCAGAAACTCCATCTCTATACTCTTCTATCTTACTTACAAACTCTTTTCCTGCAGGAGTTATTGTACCTCCTTTAAAAAATAATTCATCTAAAGTAACTGACTTGTCCATTGTTACGTAATCTTTTGGATCAGAAACATCTTTAGTCAGTGTAGATTTAAGGTTTTCTATATATGAAACTAACTCTCCTGACAATTTACTCGTCTGGTCAGCTTTTTCTTTTAGTGGTGTATATTTTGCTGGTTGTTCAGAAACTTTTTCAGCTAAACCTTGCATAAAAGCACTGTTTCTTTCTGTAGTTGCCTGATTAGACTCAGTCAATTTCTCGTTCATCAATCCGAATGCTGCTAACACCTCTTTTGACATGTTTAATGCCAACATAGCGATGAAAACAAGATACATCAGGTTGATCATCTTCTGTCTTGGGGATAATTTTCCTCCTGCCATATTCTTATTAGATTTTTGGTAGTTATGTTGTTATACTATTAATTACTACAAAGGTTGATGTATCGAATACTAGTTTTTAGCATTCATTGCACTCAACATACCACCATATACTCCATTAAGAGAAGATAAATTACTAGCAAGGTTCTCCATTTGGCTCTTCAGCTTACCTGCATTTTCAGCAATTGCCTGATTTGCTTCAGCTTGACGAGCAGAAGATTCTAACTGTACTTTGTATAGGTTATTTAATGACTCTAACTGAGCAGCTGCATGCGTAAGCTCTTCACTATATTTCTTTTGACCTGCGATAGAATCAACTGTTGGTGAGATGCTTTTTGCAGCTCCTTCGAAGTTGCGGATGCTTTCTCCAAGACTACTCATCAATCCTGCATCAATTCTTGCTTCTTTTAACATATCATCTAATTTCTTAGATAACATTCCTTCTGGATCTTTAGCTTCTTTAGCTTTTTTATCTCTTTTATCTCCTCCAGCTAATTCTGGATATACAAGAGACCAATCTAACTCATCATCAACAGGTTCAAATGCAGAAACCGTAAATACTAAAGCTTCTGTGATAAGACCAATAATCAGCATAAGATTACCGAATGGCCAGTGCATAATCTTAAAAAGTGCACCTAATATTACAACGGCCGCACCAAGACCGTATACCATGTTCATTAATTTTTTGCTAGATTTTGAATTTGCCATAATAAATGTGTTTTTTGTTTTTTTTAAAATAATAAAAAAAAGGTTAGTAATTTAGTTTTGATAGATAATTTTGGGACTATTGTTTATTTCTTGTGTTATTTTGGTTAGTTACGTCAGTACCCATGTAGTCCTGAACAGTTCTAAATCCAATATAACTTCTTGCCGAATCAGCGTATTCGTAATCTCTGGTACTTACCTGTAGGAAATAAGCAACATCTTTCCAGGATCCTCCACGAACCACTTTTCTTTTATTGCGATCATCATTGACATTTGGGTTCATTGATGAAACGTAATCATATCCTGCAGGATCATAAGAAGACTGTACCCATTCTGATACATTTCCTGCCATATTGTAAAGATTATAATCGTTTGGCTCAAAAGTTTTGGCCTCTACCGTATATAAAAAGCTATCTGCTGCATAATCTCCTCTCAAAGGTTTAAAGTTTGCCAAGAAACATCCTCTGTCATTAAAGGCATAAGGACCTCCCCATGGATAGGTAGCAGATTCCAACCCTCCTCTTGCAGCGTATTCCCACTCTGCTTCTGTCGGAAGCCTGAAATAGTTAACCAGCTCTTTATTCTTTTTCTTTTGGTAGCTATTTTTATAGATTGTTCTCCAAGTACAAAATGCTTTTGCCTGCTCCCATGACACTCCTACTACAGGATAATCATCATAAGCACTGTGCCAAAAGTAGTCATTGTGCATTGGTTCATTATATGAATAGTTAAAATCTTTAATCCACACGGTTGTATCAGGATAAACCTCTATGATTTCTTCCTTAACGAAATCCTTTCGTCTTCCTTTTTTGGCTCTTGCGGCAGCTTGAATATCCATCCAAGTAAATCTAAATTTAAATTTACTTACGTCTAATGTTCTTCTACCGTTATACGATTCTTCTAAAGGAATATACATGGTATCCATCACCTCGGCGTAATATTCATCTGGATAATCTTCTACATCCCAGACAATATCTACATCAAGATTTTGTTTTCTACCTTCATAACCTGTTTCGCCCATTCCACTATAGTTATCATAGACGTATTTTTCATAAACAGTCATATTGGTAGTATCTGCATCTAAAAATGCATATTCTCCAATACCTTCATCGGCAGGAGTTTTTCCTAGATCATCAGCCATAATTGCCAGATGCTGTCTGATAGTGGAGTCACGAACCCACTCTACAAACTGTCTGTATTCGCTGTTAGTTACTTCTGTTTCATCCATGTAAAAGGAACGCACGGTCACTGTCTTTGTTGGAGCATTAGACAGCGCTGCTTTGTCATCATCAGACTTACCCATAATGAACGATCCTCCGGGGATGAGCGTCATTCCATATGGTTTTTCTGGATGCCAGTTTTTCCCTTTTACTCCGACTAGTTCTCCACGGTTCCCTTTTCCGCAACTATAGAGCATTGCCAAGATAGCAAAGAGTGATACAACTTTTTTCATAACGTGTTTTAGGTTAAGATCTTCAAGATTTAAGGTCGTAAACCTATTTATTTATTTTCAGAAATGCAATTTTTTTCTAAAAAAAACCTTAAATCAGCTTTATTTAAAAGAATTAAACTTCGTTTTTTTGTTTTGCCTTATACCACCTTTCTGGTATTTCCTGATTACAAGCTTTCTCATAATCGTCATAGGTACATGGTAATAACGTATGTCTTTGCAATTTATTATTCCCAGAGGAAATAAATGGAATTTCGATCCACCATCTCCCTGTTTTATTGCTCTTATAAAAGGACAAAATATCATCTCCGATCGGCACATTATAATGAAGTGAATTTCCACTTTTTTTAACGTCCAAATCATTAGATCTATAATTAACCCCTTCTATAAAATACCAAAAAATCTGAGCGACCAAAGCAGCAGCCATTTTTTCATTCTCAAAATTTTTGAATTCATAAATACCAAAACTTTTTACTTTATCACTGATTCCTGCATATCTAGATATCGCACAAATCTCTCTTCCGTCAAATCCATTAGGAGAAGCCTTAAACCCTCCTAAGAACGAAGAGCTGATCGCCCCCATATCCATCACTACAATATCAGCATCTCTCATGATAGGCTCCACTACTGTAATATCATTAATTACTTCTCCTAATCTATATGCATCAAAGTACAATCGCTCTATCAGATCTATTTCTTCCTGCGAGTTAAAATATGTCTGATACCCTATATTACTATAGTTAAATAAATTGTAAGGTTCGTTAACTATGATTTTCCCCACATAAGATGTATTCGTCATTTCTTTAGAGGTGTCCCCTATATCAAAACTACTATCCACATTAACCAAATTCACCATTCGTTCCAAGATGTCATAGGCTCGATATTGCGCATATACCAGATCCTGTCCCCCACCAATAATCAACGGGATTATATTTTTCTGTAATAGTGTAGCAACTACCTCTTTTATCAGATAATGTGTATCACTAATACTATTCCCCTGAGGAATATCCCCTAAATCTACCATGGAAGTAAACCAGTTTCCAGGATAGAGCCCATAAAATGATTTTCGGATTTCTGCAAAGTCCAACTGCCTGTCTTCTTCTTCAAACACTCCTCTACCCTCTGCTATTCCCAGAATAGCAACACTTACCTTTTCTAAGGACGGGACTCCTTCTTCAACCGAATGAATTGCAACTTGTTTTCCTATGGCTTGATCTGGTAATTGCTCTACATAAGCCAATACCTCATCTTGTACAGGTGTAAGAAATTCAAATGACATTATATCTTATTTCTTTTTAGCAGTCGTTTTTTTCGTTGTTTTCTTCTTAGTAGTCTTTTTCTTTTTCGGAGCATTTTTCTCGATAAGCGCCTGAACTTTCTCCAGCGTAAGCTTTGATGCATCTACTGTTTTTGGCAGCTCTATCTTTACTTTTCCTTGAATGATATTGCTACGACCCCACCTTGCTTTCTCTACACGAATCCCTTCTTCTTTCCAATCGTGAATCACCTTATCAATCTCCTTCTGCTTCTTCTCCTCTATCAATGTTATAATATCCTGCTCTGATAAATTATCAAAATCGTATTTTTTATTCACATTGATAAACATTCCATTCCATTTTATAAAAGGTCCAAATCGCCCTGTTCCTTTCTGAACCGGTAGTTCTTCATACACATAAATAGGGGCATCTGCTTTTTCTTTGGCCTGGATTAACTCTATCGCTCGTTCTAAACTTGTACTAAGCGGATCCTCTCCTTTCTCTAGAGATACAAACTTCGCCCCAAACTTTACATAAGGACCAAAACGTCCGTTATTAACCAATACGGTTTCTCCTTTATACACTCCCAACTCTTTAGGCAACTGAAATAAATCCATTGCTTCTTCAAAAGTTATACTTGACAATGTTTGCCCGGGTGCCAAACTAGCAAATCGCGGTTTATCTTCATCCTCTACCGAACCGATCTGAACCATTGCTCCAAACCTTCCTAAACGTACACTTACCTGCTTTCCTGACTCTGGATCTACTCCCAGTATCCGCTCTCCTACTTCTCTTTCTGCGTTTTCTGCCACATCTTTTACCTGTGGATGAAAATCACTATAGAATTCCTTCATCACCTCTGTCCAGTCTTCATTCCCTTCTGCTATATCATCGAAATCTTGCTCTACCTTTGCCGTAAAATTATAATCCAACACAGAAGAAAAGTGATTTACCAAAAAGTCATTAACTACCATTCCTACATCTGTAGGAATCAACTTCCCTTTATCACTACCTACTTTCTCCACAAGGCTCTTCTCCGTCACTTTCCCTTCTTTCAGCAACATCTTTACATATCCCCGCTCTTCTCCTTCTTTAGCTCCTTTCTCTACATAATTCCTATTCTGAATTGTAGAAATTGTTGGCGCATAGGTAGACGGTCTACCAATCCCTAATTCTTCTAGTTTCTTAACGAGTGCTGCTTCTGTATACCTGCTCTGAGGTCTTGTGAATCGTTCTGTAGCTGAAATAAACTTATTAAACAACTCCTCATTTACCTTCATTGCCGGAAGGATTCCATCTTGTTCTTCTTCTTCCTCATCATTTCCTTCCAGGTACACTTTCAAAAACCCTTCAAACTTAATCACCTCTCCATTTGCAGAAAACTGTTGTGCATGAGTATCTGCCCCAATTTTAACCTGTGTCCTTTCTAATTGAGCATCACTCATCTGAGAAGCAATTGCTCGTTTCCAGATCAACTCATATAATCGTTGTTGATCATAATCTACATTTACCGTATGCTTAGCAAAATCCGTAGGTCTAATTGCTTCGTGAGCCTCTTGTGCTCCTTTCGCTTTACTTTTATATTGTCTAGGATTACTATAATCCGCTCCATAAGCTGAAACAATCTCTCCTTTTGCCGCCTTCTGCGCATCTTCTGACAGATTCACACTGTCTGTTCTCATATATGTAATCAGTCCTGACTCATATAGCCGTTGCGCCAGTGTCATTGTTTTACTTACTGAGAAATACAACTTCCTAGAGGCTTCCTGCTGCAATGTAGAAGTAGTAAACGGCGGTGCCGGAGATTTTTTTGCCGGTTTAGTCGTTAAATCTGCTACCTTAAAAATTGCAGCTATATTTTTATTTAAAAAAGCTTCTGCTTCCTGTTTTGTTTTAAAATTTTTGGGAAGTTTTGCTTTAAATGATTTTCCTTTTTCATTAGAAAACTCAGCATCTATCCGATAGGAAGCTTCTGGTTTAAAATCAAGAATTTCTCTTTCCCTCTCGACAATTAATCGTACCGACACAGATTGAACTCTTCCTGCTGATAATCCTCCTTTTACTTTCCTCCATAACACAGGCGACAATTCATATCCTACTAATCGATCCAGAACACGTCTGGCCTGCTGTGCATTCACCAAGTTATAATTAATCGATCTTGGATTCTCGATTGCCTTTAGAATTGCGTTTTTTGTTATCTCATGAAAAACGATACGTTTTGTTTTCTCTTTTTCTAACCCCAGCTCTTCTGCCAAGTGCCATGCAATAGCTTCTCCTTCCCGGTCCTCATCACTCGCTAACCAAACCATTTCTGCTTTTTTAGAAAGATCTTTTAGCTTTTTTACGACTTCTTTCTTATCACTGGAAACTATATATTTTGGTTTAAAATCTTTATCTACATCTACCCCTAACTCCTTTGCCGGCAAATCAGCAATATGTCCAAAACTGGAAGCTACTGTAAAATCTTTCCCAAGAAATTTTTCTATTGTTTTCGCTTTCGCTGGTGACTCTACTATCACTAAGTTCTTTGCCATAATCCATTTTTTTCTAGGAGCAAAAGTATATCAATTTTTTCATATCCTGAATTATGTTTTCAAAAAACACATAATTCCTGCTCCTTTTTTATTTATTCAATAAACAACAAACTATCTTCCTCTAAATCATCCGGTTTATCAAAGCCTACACCTTCTTTATATACATAGTAAATAGGCACATATACAAAAGAAGCTGTAAAAAACACTCCAACAAAACACATTAGCATTCCCACAAATTGTGACAACATAGAAGAAATCAACACTAACCCAAATATTATCAACCAATATTTATTCCCTAATTTAAAACTCGCTTTTATCAAATCAGAAACAGTCAGCTCCGGATTAAAAGCATATACTACCCGAGTCAAATGAAGAGGAACCAGTACGTAGAATAAAGGTAAATAACACAGCATAACTGACAGCAATACAATCCCAAACATTGACAACCCCAACCGTATTGTCTTTCCTATATATCTTTTTTTCAAAAACATAAAATAATCGGAAGTTTCCGGCTCTTGATGATCGACCTGTTTACAAACCTTGAAAAAATGAGCAGAAATCCCCATTTGAACACCTGTCAACACCACCACAATACACATAGCAAATATCACGAACAATATCATTATACCAACTCCCACACCTTCTAACGCTTCAAAATCCGACGTTCCATAGTCTGAATCCAAAGAAGCACCTATCCCTGCCATTAATATCATCGGAATATACAGCAGTAACAATAAAGCAAAGCCTATGACCCCCTGTAATAACAAATGAACAAAACCCTGTATCCAGACTTTCTTAAACAATTCGATACTCTTGGTAAAAATATCTCCGAAATCAATGGTTCTTTTCCCGTCTATACGGGTCAACAACTGATTTATATCCATAAAAAATAACTGATTTTTTGACTAAAAACAGCCAAAGATAGAACATTTACAAAAAATTAATTATGCCACTTTGTCACAAAATAGTATTAAAAAGTATCTTTGCATATTATTTGACCGGAATGGACTAAGGAAACAGATATGGAGAAGACTATTGATGAAAGCATACAAGGACAAGCATTGGTTCTTGATCAAAAAAAAGAAAATAAGAGAAAGCTCTTTATAGAGAGCTATGGCTGCCAGATGAATTTTAGCGATAGTGAGATTGTTGCTTCTATCTTGGAAAAAGAAGGATTTAACACAACTCAAAACCTGGAAGATGCTGATCTGGTACTAGTAAATACTTGCTCTATTAGAGAAAAGGCAGAACAAACCGTCCGAAAACGATTGGAAAAATACAATGCCGTAAAAAAGAACAACCCAAAGATGAAAGTTGGCGTTTTGGGATGTATGGCAGAACGCCTGAAAAGTAAATTTCTCGAAGAAGAAAAAATCGTGGATCTAGTTGTAGGTCCTGATGCTTATAAAGATCTCCCAAATCTAATCGAAGAAGTCGAAGCCGGAAGAAACGCAGTCAATGTCATTTTATCCAAGGAAGAAACCTATGGAGACATTTCTCCTGTCCGCCTACAGGACAATGGTGTTTCTGCTTTCGTATCTATCACCAGAGGATGTGATAATATGTGTACTTTTTGTGTTGTTCCTTTTACCAGAGGACGAGAGCGTAGTAGAGACCCTCAAAGTATTATGAAGGAGATAGATGATCTGGTCTCTAAAAATTATAAGGAAGTCACTTTATTGGGACAGAATGTAGATAGCTACCTTTGGTATGGAGGCGGTCTGAAACGAGATTTCAAACATGCCAGTGAATTCCAAAAAGCTACTGCCACCAACTTCGCCAAGCTACTTGATATGGTCGCTATCAAATACCCAAAATTACGTCTTCGTTTTACAACATCCAATCCTCAGGATATGACTATGGAGGTTATAGATATAATGGCTAAACACAGAAATATCTGCAAATATATTCACTTACCCATTCAAAGTGGAAGTGACCGAATCCTAAAAGCAATGAATCGTCTTCACACCAGACAGGAATATTTCGATCTTATTGATAATATCAAAAGTCGTATTCCGGATTGCGCTATTTCGCAAGATATCATTACCGGATTCCCTACTGAAACAGAAGAAGATCACAAAGACACGCTCTCATTAATGGAGTACGTACAATACGACTACGGTTTTATGTTCGCATACTCAGAACGTCCCGGAACACTTGCTGCCAAAAAAATGGAAGACGATATTCCTCTAGATGTAAAAAAGAGAAGATTAGCTGAGATTATTGAATTACAAAGAAAGCACAGCGAATTCAGACACAACTCTTTTATAGGACAAACAGTAGAAGTTCTTATCGAAAAGTCTTCGAAAAAATCTTCTGAACACTGGAGCGGCAGAACAACCCAAAATACAGTAGTTGTATTCCCTAAAGACCAATATAAAATAGGGGATTTTGCTATGGTAAAAATAGATGGATGTACCAGTGCCACCTTATTAGGAAACGCTGTAGGATATTCTGATAACAACTAAAAATAATTAAGACAAGAAGAACACTATGGAATCTGTTCAAGCTACGAAACAACGCTTTGGCATCATCGGTAATGACCCGAAACTCAATCGCGCTATAGAAAAAGCTATCCAGGTAGCCCCTACAGATATCTCTGTATTGGTAACTGGAGAAAGTGGAGTAGGAAAGGAAAGTGTTCCTAAAATTATTCATTCTCTTTCTCACAGAAAACACGGAAAATATATTGCCGTTAACTGTGGAGCTATTCCCGAAGGAACAATTGACAGTGAATTATTTGGTCATGAAAAAGGAGCGTTTACCGGAGCTACTCAAACCAGAGCGGGATATTTCGAAGTAGCCGACGGAGGTACAATTTTTCTTGATGAAGTCGGGGAACTCCCGTTAACAACTCAGGTCAGACTTCTCAGGGTGCTGGAAAACGGAGAGTTCATTAAAGTTGGATCCTCCAAAGTTCAAAAAACCAATGTTCGTATTGTTGCTGCTACAAATGTGAATATGTTTGAAGCCATTAAAAAAGGAAAATTCAGAGAAGACCTGTATTATCGGCTTAGTACGGTAGAAATTCTACTCCCCCCTCTACGAGAAAGAAAAGGAGACATCCATCTCCTCTTTAGAAAATTTGCTGCCGATTTTGCTATTAAATACAAAATGCCAACTATACGCCTAAATGACGAAGCAGTTATATTACTGGAAAAGTATCACTGGAGTGGAAATATCCGACAATTACGCAACATTGCAGAGCAAATCTCAGTCCTTGAACAAAACAGAGCTATTAACGCTCCTACCTTAAATGGGTATCTGCCGAATATTGGAAGTACATTACCCGCAGTAGTTTCTTCCACTAAAAGCGAAAGCGATTTTAGCAACGAAAGAGAAATTCTCTACAAAGTATTATTCGATATGAAAAGCGATTTAAATGATCTGAAAAAGCTGACTATGGAATTAATGCAAAGTGGCAATTCTCAACAAGTACAAAAAGAAAATGAAGGGTTAATTCAAAAAATATACGGAAATAACGAGGAACCGGTTCATTTTCAAGAACCTACACCCCCTACCCCTGAAGTTTTGGAAATCTCTTCTCACACGCCAATTACTACCAAAGAAGAAGACAAATATCACTTTGCAGAGGAAATTGAGGAAGAAGAAGCACTATCTCTTCAAGATATAGAATTAGAGCTCATTAAAAAATCCCTGGAAAGACACAAGGGAAAACGAAAAGCCGCTGCAGAAGAATTAGGAATTAGCGAACGTACTTTATATCGAAAAATAAAACAATACAATCTATAATAAAAACAATTACAGCACGTACTGTATATTGAAGCAAATACATGAAAAAACTATTTTATCTCATACTCGGAGTTATTGGCATCTTTTTACTACAGGGATGTGGGGCTTATTCTTTTAGTGGAATATCAATCAGCCCTGAGACCAAAACTTTTCAAGTTAATTTTTTTCAAAATCAATCTGCCCGAGTAATTCCCGGAGCAGATCAGACGTTCACCAATCAATTACAAGATCTCATTCTAAATCAGACGAATCTTAACCTGGTAAGCGCCGATGGAGATATTGTATATGAAGGGGAAATTGTAGAGGATCGTGTTTCACCTAACACTGCAACTTCTGCTATTACAGCTGCACAAAACAGGCTTACTATATCGGTTAATGTCCGGTTTTATGACACAAATGATCCAAAACAAGACCTGGAACAACGCTTCTCTTTTTTCTTTGACTACCCGGCTTCTTCCTCAGAAGATTCTGTACGAGATGAAGCAATACAGATCATATACGAACGTATCACGCAAGACGTATTCAATGCTACTTTAGCAAAATGGTAATAACAAACAGACTTGAACAATAAAGAACTTACATATCTCTTTAAACACCCTACTGAGCTAAGCAGGCTTCAGACCGATGAACTAGAAAAAATCATCGCTGAATTCCCTTACTTTCAGTCGGTACGCTCTTTATGGCTCAAAGGATTAAAAGACCAAGGAAGTTTTCGATACAATCAGGCACTAAAAACAACAGCAGCTTACACCACAGACAGAAGTGTCTTATTTGACTTTATCACTTCTCCTGTTTTTCTAAAGAACACCTCTTCTACTGAGGCTCACAACGATGATATTGAGGTCAACGAACCAGAAGAAGTCTCCAGCTTAGAAAAAATTTCGATAGATGATGCTGTCACGATGAAGATAGAAGAAGCTGAACATGTACTCAACCCTTTACTATTCACTGACAAATCTTCTGAAAACACAGGTACGGAAAACAAAGAAGAAAAAACAGAAGAGTCCTTCTCTGCACAGGAACTTACATCACAAATCTCCGAATCAGAAGCCGAACACCCGATATCAGAAAGTGAGCAAGAAAAGAATACAGATATACAGCAATCTGCTGATCACACCAATGAGGAAACCTTAACACAAACACCTCTGGAATTTGACAAGAAAGAAACGCACTCTTTCGCAGAATGGCTCAAGCTTACAGCCATTACCCCAATAAACAGAACTTCTAAAGAGATTACTTCTTCCAAACAAAAATCAGAAGAAAAAGAAGAAATATCTGAAACAAATACTACTCTAGACGAAGAAAAAACAAGTAGCACTTCCGAAACCGAGTCGATCAAAAAATCCAAATTTGAGCTGATTGACAAATTTATAGAAAGTGCCCCAAAAATAAAACCTGCAAATAAGAATGCCCCTGCCAGAAATTTAGCGAAGGATAACCCTATCGCTCCTGATGAATTAATGACAGAAACTCTGGCCAGAGTATACCTGGCTCAAAAGAATTACAAAAAGGCAATTCAGGCATACAAAATATTAATTTTGAAAAATCCCGAAAAAAGTGGTTTCTTTGCAGACCAAATTAGATCGATTAAGAATTTACAAGACAATAAATAACAATATAATGACAACTTTTTCAATTTTTTTAATCCTGATCGTTATCGTATCATTTTTGCTAGTTGTTGTAATCATGGTACAAAATCCTAAAGGAGGAGGGTTATCTTCATCTTTTGGAGGCGGTGGTACACAGCAATTAGGTGGTGTAAAAAAAACAACTGATTTCTTAGATAAAAGTACATGGGCACTTGCAACACTGTTGTTAGTCCTAATCTTATTATCTAACATAGACTTAATGAATGGATCTTCTGTTCCTGAGTCTAAAGTAGATACAGAAAATGTACAACTAGAAACACCTCAGACACCTTCTACAGAAGAAAACAATGCTGAATAGTGAATAGACAGTACAACAAATTTTGATATAAAAAATGCCGACTTGTCATATAAGTCGGCATTTTTATTTCAATTTGTCAGTATCTCTATAGTGGCATAATTTCTGAAATAACAAAGATCAAAATGTTTCAAATTAAATAATATTAAAAACAATCATAATGGGAGTAAACATTAAACCTCTTTCAGACCGTGTTGTAATAGAGCCTCTTCCGGCAGAAACGAAGACAGCATCGGGATTATTTATCCCTGATTCCGCACAAGAAAAACAACAAAAAGGTAAGGTAGCTGCCGTAGGTAGTGGTAAAAAAGACCATGACATGACTGTTAAAGTTGGTGACACCGTACTTTATGGTAAGTATTCCGGTACTGAATTAAAATTAGACGGAAAAGACTATTTAATTATGCGTGAGGATGATATCCTAGCAATCGTTTAACAATAAACCAAACAAAAAAATACACAAATCATATTCAAAATAATATGACAGAACAGATGGGTTGCATCTGTTTCATATAACTTGACAATACTGATTTACAAAAAAAGAAGATATCATGGCAAAAGATATAAAATTTGACATAGAAGCACGTGACGGTATTAAACGTGGTGTTGACGCATTAGCCAATGCAGTAAAAGTAACATTAGGACCTAAAGGACGTAATGTAATTATCAGTAAATCATTCGGAGGACCAACTGTAACTAAAGATGGAGTTTCTGTAGCTAAAGAAATCGAATTAGAAGATGCTTTAGAAAATATGGGAGCTCAAATGGTAAAGGAAGTAGCCTCTAAGACAAATGATCTTGCCGGAGATGGTACTACTACAGCAACAGTACTTGCACAAGCTATCGTAAAAGAAGGATTAAAAAATGTTGCTGCCGGAGCAAATCCTATGGATTTAAAAAGAGGAATTGATAAAGCTGTAGAAGCGATTACTGCCGATTTAGTAAAACAATCCAAAGAAGTAGGTAGTTCTTCTGAGAAAATCAAACAAGTTGCCTCTATCTCTGCCAATAACGATGAAGTAATCGGAGACCTTATTGCACAAGCATTTAGCAAAGTTGGAAAAGAAGGAGTAATCACTGTAGAAGAAGCAAAAGGTACAGATACTTATGTAGATGTAGTAGAAGGAATGCAATTCGACAGAGGATACCTTTCTCCATATTTTGTGACAGATAGTGAAAAAATGACAGCTGATCTGGAAACACCATATATCCTTTTATACGACAAGAAGATTTCTTCTATGAAAGATCTTCTTCCTATTCTAGAACCTGTTGCTCAAACAGGAAAACCTCTTTTAATTATTGCAGAAGATGTAGACGGAGAAGCATTAGCAACACTTGTGGTAAACAAACTACGTGGAGCATTAAAAATTGCTGCTGTTAAGGCTCCTGGTTTTGGAGACAGACGTAAAGCAATGCTTGAAGATATCGCTATCTTAACCGGAGGAACTGTAATCTCCGAAGAGCGTGGATTCACTTTGGAAAATGCTACCATTGAACACCTTGGTACTGCTGAAAAAGTAGCTATAGACAAAGACAATACAACTGTGGTAAATGGTTCTGGTGATGAAGAATTAATTAAAAACAGAGTAAACCAAATCAAAGCTCAGATAGAAACAACAACTTCTGACTACGATAAGGAAAAACTACAGGAGCGTCTAGCTAAATTAGCAGGTGGTGTAGCTGTATTATACGTTGGTGCTGCTTCTGAAGTAGAAATGAAAGAAAAGAAAGACCGTGTAGATGATGCATTGCATGCTACAAGAGCTGCTGTAGAAGAAGGTATCGTTGCCGGAGGTGGAGTTGCCTTAGTACGTGCTAAAACAACTTTAGGTAGCATTACAACTGAAAATGCTGATGAAGCTACAGGAATTCAAATTGTAAACCGTGCAGTTGAGTCTCCATTGAGAACGATTGTAGAAAATGCAGGAGGAGAAGGATCTGTAGTAATTTCAAAAGTAATCGAAGGTAAAGATGATTACGGATACGATGCTAAATCAGAAGCATATGTAAATATGTTGGATGCTGGTATTATCGATCCTAAAAAAGTAACGAGAGTTGCCCTGGAAAATGCTGCTTCAGTATCAGGAATGATCCTGACTACAGAATGTGCATTAATTGACATAAAAGAAGACGCTCCTGCTGCAGGTGGCGGAATGCCTCCAATGGGAGGAGGAATGCCTGGAATGATGTAAATCTAATCCGGTTTTTCCTAACAAGAAATAACATAAAAAACCATCCTGAATTATCAGGATGGTTTTTTTATTATTTTATTAGCGCCTGATGATGTCTTTCAATAAGAAAGACCTGTTTTTATTATCGATACTTGTATTCAATTGAGTACACTTCATTTGGCTCTCCTTCTTCTTTAATTGTTATCACTGCAGCGGTAGGATAATCATCCGCATCATACACATATGCTATTGTTAATTCTGCGACTACAGCTCCGTCTTCATCTTTATAGACCATAGATGAAATATTATTAACCGGAAACAATGTCCGAGCTTTTACAATCTCCGGGCTTTGCGGTTTCATACTGAAATTCAGCATTACCTTATCCATAATTTCTATAAGGCCCGCTGCTTCAAATGTATAAAAAAACGGATTTGGAGTAGCATCATATGTTATGGTAGCGGTTAGCTCTTCTTTATAATGAACATACTCTCCATTCTCATAATCATACCCCTCATCTATAACCTTAATTACAACAGGGTTTCCACTATCATCATAATCAAGCACTTCTCCTATCTCAAAAGCATCATATGGCGACTTATACAATTCATCGATACTAAATGGTTCTTCTTCTCCACTAACAGTACTTAGTTGATTATTTTCAAAAGTCAACACGGCTGTTTCTTCTCCGTTGGTAGCACTCGTCACTCTATTATTACCATCATAGGTAATTGACAATTCATAATCTTCTTCTCCAGGAGCCATTGCGTCATACGATACTGATTCTATTAATTTTTTCGCTACATCTCCATTTGCATTATCAAACTGGTCTGTTACTGAATCCTTATTACAGGATATAAAAAAAACGCTTAGTGCAAAAGCACCTACTAAAAGTAATTTTTGTTTCATTAGTTATTGATATTTATAGTTATTGCTTATTTCTTAATCGATTTGAAAAATCTATGATTCATAAAGACTTCTTCCTGATAAAAAGAAAATCAGAAAACACCTCAATCAGGCAATCCGTTTTTACAAACTATGGTAATATAAAGACACCTTATTCTGTGAATAAGGTGTCTTTATAGGTAGGTTCAATCTATTATTATCCCACTTATGGGCTCTTGATTAATGATATTATAGATAGTTCGTTCTGATAGAAAAAGTCGTTCAGAAAGTTCCGAAACAACAATTTTCATCTGTCTATCCTGGTTTTCTGAAATATATTTATGCACAAACATTCTACGCTTTTCCAGCAATCCATAACTTCGTTTCATGAGGGACCTGATTTAACTGATTATTGTTTTCTCTAAATGTTTCCTTGATTACAACTATTAGTTTGTAGCATTTATCAAAAAAATGTTTCCTTTATTTTAAAAAAAAATACACAGAACTTTCATTTTTTGACAAACTAAACAAGCTAACTTTTGTTTTGTTAGTTATCAATGACTTGTGTTGAAGAATTGAACTTATAAAAAATACAGATTACTTACATCTTTGCTTTTTTATAAGACTGATAACACATTGAGATTTTTTCTCCCCATCACATTTTGTACACTGTTTTTTCTAACTTCAAGATATTTTTTAAATACCATACTGGTTACAATTTAGTAGTTATACACTAGTTTAATTTTGAAACACGCCCACCCCTCTCTTCTCATAAAAAAAGAAAGATGTGAAGCACTTCAATATTGCACGCAAAAACGCACTCGTGGGGATATCAAACAATCAGAAAAACCCATAATTCTCTGAAAAAGAAACAATCAGTATAAAACAAACTGAAGTAGTTTCAGAAAATCATCATTTAATTTTTCTTTGTTTTTACGATTCAAACCTAAAACTAAATAGGGGATAAAGCAAGTACGAAAAGAGGGGATTTTTCCCCTTTTTTTAAGTTTTTTTTTGTAGAAAAATAAAAATTACTAGTATAAATCATTATTTACGAGCTCTTTTTAAAATGAGCACCTGCATATTTCCTTATTTTATTTTAACAAAAAAATAACATCTTCGAATTACACTTCTGTTTTTTTTCAAACAATCAACTCCTGTATTAATTACATGACCATTGAAAATCTGCTACTTTAAAACGATGTTTTGGAGGGTAGTTATAGTGCCACCATTCGGATCGAATGGTTTCAAATCCGTGTTTTTCCATTCCTTGTCTTAATATTTTTCTGTTTTTCAGAATACGATCAGAAAAACCTGTATAAGAGTGCCTTGATTCTTTCCCAAAATGATCATATGAACTTCCCATGTCTACTGGTTTTCCCGACATGTATTCTAATGAGATATCAACTGCTGCTCCTCTATTATGCACAGATCCTCCTTTAGGATTAGCTACATAGCCAGGGTTAGGAAAGATTTTCCACATTTTTTTCTGCACACTCAATGGACGATAACAATCATAGAATTTAATTCTATATCCTTGCTTATTAAAATCCATATTAGCAGCGATTAGAGCTTTCGCAACCACTCCTCTGATATAACACTCTCCACATGAATACACGGCTTTTTTCAAAAAATTATCAGGGGTTGCATATTTAATATCATACGCAAAACCATCAGACAATTCCCTGATTGCCACAAATGCTTCATCATCGAGATGTAACAACCGATTTCTTCTGTTTTCTCTGACCTGTATTACTTCTGCCTCCCGGGTAGTTTTTTTAGCTATTTTTTCCCCAACCAAAATGATTTTCTCTATAGCCTCTGTTATCATATTCTGCTCTTTGACTGATGTTTTTTTCTCTTCTTTACAAGAAATCAAACACCCCAAAACAATTAAAACAATCCATTTATTCATCTTTTTCCCTCTATGAACGAATGCATATACACCTATTAAACAAGTTATAACAAGGCTCTGAAATAATTTTCTTTTTCAGAATTCCATACGCATTTCTGATTACCAAAGACCAAAGATAGCTTCTTTTCACTTATTACTATTATTGATCCGGGCTCTAAGCAAAGTAAATAGTCATATCAGCTCCCTCTGTTATAAGAACCTGTTTTTATTGCTTCTGCAAAGTATCTACCACACTCCCACATCTAAGCATTTCTCCTGCAAAATATGGGTTCATCACTTCATCTTCATAACTAAGCCATTTAGCTCCTCTGTTTTCATCTCCCATTGGACAAAATTGAACAAACAGCGTGCGTCCTTTCTGATCAAATCCCTCTGTAATTTCTATCATAGCATCCGAGAGCTTTTTAAATTCTTTCTGCTGCACTCCCAATGCTGTTGCTGTTGTTATTTTTGCTGTTTTCTTTTTTAATTGACTCACCAAGCCTTTCTCTTTTTCTGAAAAATCTGTGGTTTTAACATTATCAAAAACCTCCAGATTTTTTACCCCTGCATCTTTAATTAACTGGTAATCTCCTTTAATAAGCGCATCTTTAACCTGAATATATCCATTTATTATCTGTTGCATTTCCTGCTGAAAAACTTCACTAAAAACCGGAGTTATTATATTTTCTTCTTTTTTCTTTTCCTCTTTTCTGTTCATCATAGAATATTTTCCCTGTAACTGAGCAGAGGCATCCACTGTAAATGTTCCATTAACTACAATTTCTTCTCCTTCTGACACTCCTGAAATCACTATATAGTCATCCCCTGATAACGCCCCTAAAACTACTTCCCTCATTTCAAAAACAGCTTGTTTGTGTTCTGGTTTAACATATACTACGGATCGTTTCCCTGTCCATAAAACGGCACTTTTAGGTATCAAAATCGCTTCTCCTCCCTGTTTCGCCGTTTCATTTTTTTTGATAACTCCTTCTATAAACATTCCGGGTTTTAATCGCTCGTCTTTATTTTTTAACAACACTCTTACAGTTACTGTTCTTGTTTTTTTATCTAACACAGGGTTTATAAAAGAAACTGTAGCTTCTAGTGATTCTTCAGGAAATGCATGAGTTCTAACGATTACTTTTTGCCCTATTTTTAGAGACGAAATCATATTTTCATACGCATCAAAAGCTCCCCAAACCGTATTGAGATTCGCAATTCTAAACATTGCCTGCCCCTCTTTTAAGTGATCTCCAACTTCTATATTTTTTTCAGTGACAACTCCAGATACATTTGCATATACCGGAAAGTTGCTTTTCACCTTTCCGGAACGTTCTATTTCTTCTATTTGCGTGGCTGTAAGCTTCCAAGATGCAAGTTTTTTCCTTACCGCCTCATACAGAGCAGGCTGCGCCGACTTTAAAGAAACTGCCGTGAGCAATTCTTGTTGAGCTGCTACTAATTCTGGAGAATAGATCAAAGCTAACAATTGTCCGTTACGAACTGTCTCCCCCGTATACTTAACATATAGTTTTTCGATCCTGCCGGAAAAATGGGCCGTCTGCACTGCATTTTCTTCTTCATTTTCTGTAATTACTCCTGATAGTTTTATCACCCCTTCAGTCAATGCATCTTTCCCGATGACACTGGTCTCTATATTAGCTAGCGCCATTGCATTTTCAGTCATTCTAAACTGACCAGAAGTCAACCCATCTGTTGTTTGATCTGCTGGAATCAGATCCATTCCGCATATTGGACAATCTCCAGGTTCCGGCTGCATAATTTGCGGATGCATTGAACAAGTCCACATCTGTTCCTTTTCTGTATGTTTATGTTCTTTTACTCCTTCTGAAGCAACAGCTGCTCTCTTCCCAAACAAAACATATCCGATACCGATTCCTATAATCAAAATACCTATATATACACTATACTTTCTCATCTCTTTTGTTTTTCATTATCCACCTACTAATTATGCATAACATTCTTATAGATGTATCGTTTTTACAATCTTATTTTTTGCAACCTTAATGCATTTCCTATCACAGAAACAGAACTGAAACTCATTGCCAAAGCAGCAATCATTGGGGATAGTAAAACACCAAAAAAAGGATATAAAACCCCTGCTGCTATTGGGATTCCCACAGCATTATACACAATAGCAAAAAACAGATTTTGTTTAACATTTTTCATCACTTTTTTACTTAACACATAGGCTTTATCAATCCCTGATAAATCACCCTTAACTAATGTAACAGAAGCACTTTCTATCGCTACATCTGTTCCGGTTCCCATTGCAATTCCTATATCGCTTTTAGCCAATGCAGGAGCATCATTAATCCCATCTCCTGCCATTGCCACAATCTGTCCTTTCTTTTGTAATTCGTCTATATATGCGAGTTTATCCTGGGGCAACATATTGGCTTTACAAGGGATTTCTCCAAGTTTTTTAGCAACTGCATTAGCTGTTTTTTCGTGATCCCCAGTAAGCATTACAACACTGATTCCTTTTTGTTTTAGTTTTTCAATTTCTTCTTTTGCTCCTGCTTTTATGAGGTCTTCCAAAATGATAATTCCTTCTATTTTTTTCGCTACCGCTACATAAGATACCGTACGTCCCTTTTTCTGTTCTTTCAATGCTACCTCTTTAATACGGTCTGATACAGCAACCCCATACTCTTCCATTAACTCGAGGTTTCCAACATATACAGACTGGTTTGACACCATAGCTATCACTCCTTTCCCTATTACCGCTTCAAAATCTCTTACAGCTCTTTTTTCTGCACCTTTCTCTTTTGCGTATTGTGAAATAGCTGCCCCCAGAGGATGTTCACTATGTTGGTTGACAGCAAATAAAACCGAGAGCAGTTCTTCTTTTTTTGTGCTTGCCTCCCACACTATCTGAACAACAGATGGACTTCCTTCTGTAAGAGTTCCTGTTTTATCCACTACCAATGTATCTATAGCAGTCATTTTTTCCAGTACTTCGGCATTTTTGACCAGTACTCCTGACTGCGCTCCTTTCCCTACTCCAACCATTACAGACATAGGAGTAGCTAATCCCAATGCGCAAGGACACGCTATAATAAGCACTGCTATCGCATTGATAAATCCATATACAACTGAAGGTTCTGGTCCATAAATCCCCCAAATTATTGCTGTAATAAAAGCGACTCCCACAACTACCGGAACAAAATATCCAGAAATTCTATCTGCTAATTTCTGAATAGGAGCTTTACTTTTACCCGCATTATTAACCATCTCTATAATCTGCGCTAACAAGGTTTCCTCTCCTACTCTGGTCGCCTGCATCAGAAACGATTGTTTTCCATTAACCGTCCCTGAGTGCAATACATCTCCTTTCTCTTTCTGTACCGGAATCGCTTCTCCTGTGATCATAGCTTCATCTACAATAGTACTTCCATCAGTTAGTATTCCATCAACAGGAATTCTATCTCCTGGTTTGACTCTTAAAATATCTCCCAGAACAATCTTGTCTATCCCAATGATCTCTTCATTTCCATTTATAATTCGATATGCTGTATTAGGAACTAGTTTTAATAATTCTTTTATCGCATTATTAGTCTTGCTATGTGCTTTAGCTTCCAGCAGCTGACCTAACAATGCTAATGTCAATATTACAGTCGTTGCCTCAAAATAGACATGTACCTCTCCGGTAGCTGTCTTAAAGTCCATTGGGATTAGCTGAGGAAATATCACTACTAACACACTAAAAACCCAGGCACTACCTGCTCCAATCCCGATCAAGGTAAACATGTTATAATGACGATTTCGCAAGGATTTATAAGCTCTTTCAAAAAACATCCTTGCCGCATAAAACACGACAGGAATCGACAATAATAATTGTATCCAGTTCCATTGCGTACCTCTTAACAGTTTCATCAAAGGATTCTGAGGAATCATATCGGACATTGCAATACAAAAAACAGGAAGTGTGCAGATAACTGCTATCCACATTTTTTTAGAAAGCAACTGGTAATTCTTCTCCTCAGAGGAGACCTCTTCTAACACCACTAATTCTTTCTTACACAAAGGGCAATAACCTGGAGACTCCTCCTTAATCTCTGGATGCTCCGTACAGGTATACAAGACGACTTTGGTCTTCACTTCTTCTACCAGATCCATTCCACATACCGGGCAGTCTCCCATTTTCGTATATGTCTTATCTCCTTCGCAATACATCGGACAGTAAAAAACCCCCGTTCCTTCTCCTTTCTTTTTGACTTCGGGAGCAGAAGTATTACAACATGCTTTCGTTTCTTTTTCCTGTGTTATCAGATATCTGTCAGTATCTTTTTGTAATGCTTTCTGAAAGTCAGCGATCATGATCGGATCATCCATTTCTATTACAGCTTTCCCGTTTTCTAACTCAACTGTAACTTCTCTAACCCCCGAAACTTCTCTCAACAGTTTTTCTACATGACTTCTACAGCCATTACAGCTCATTCCCTGTATGTAATAGGTTTCGATCATTGAATTGTTTTTTCTACACTTCCACATTTCAGCATTTTATCTCCGTAATACGGATTCCTAACTTCCTTAGAATCGGATAACCAATACCCTCCTTTTCCTTCAAAAGCCATCGGACAAAACTGTTTATATATCTCTCCAGAAGTAATCTCTACCCCCTTAAGGATTCTTTCCATCTCTTCTGTAAGTCCCACGAGAAAATCACGTTGTTTTGTCAATTCTTTGGTCAGACTCATCAGACTTGCTGTAGCTTTTAATTGCTTTAAAGAAGTATCTTCTCCTATCACTCCTTCTAATTCTTTCGCTGCATTTTTCACCCCTTTGAGATCAGAATTCACCAACCCTCTTTTTATCTGCAAATAAGCCCCATACAGCTTTTGAGTCTTAGGATCTGCAAACACAACGGTACTTTTTGTTGATGTTTTATTGATATCAACAATTGGTTTATCTTCTTCTACTGCTACTGTTACCGACGTTTTGTTTACGGGCTCTTTTTTGTCTTTTCCACATGAAAAAATTCCAAAAGAAATTGCCACTACTATTATTTTTACTACTGATGTTTTCATTATTTCGTTTTTTTAATTGTTTACTTGATATCCGAGGTTTATCTCGAACTTAAAATTCGTTTGCTATAGAATGTTTTTACTGCCGTAGATAATTTAAAATTGCACTATGAGAATAATACGCCTGAATAGCTTCTATTTTTTTCTTTTCAAATTCCAGGATCAACTCCTGTATCTCCAAAACCTCTTCAAAATCGATAGTTCCTGTCTCATATGTTTTTCTAATAATCTCTTCTGCTAATAGTGCTTCATCTATATTTTTCTGATAGGTCGTATAATTAATTCTTGCTGTAATCCGATCATTAATTGCTGTATCCATTATTTTCTCCAATACATTCTGAGTGGCTTCTCTTTTCTGGGCTACTGCTTCTTTCTCCAGGTCTATTTGCTTCGATCTAGAAGAATATTTTTTAGAAAACAATGGAAATGAGAATGTAACCATTGGCATAACAATATCTTTTCCATTATCTGAAAAGTTCATATCGGGGCGTTCCTCTACTACAATATAATCTACCCCAACTCCTATATCCGGCATGGCTTCTCTTTTATTAGTTATTAATTGATTTTCCAACACCTCTTGATAATAATCATATGTAATTAACTCGGGATGATATGTAATATCATCCAGCATCATCGTTGGTTCTTCTTCGGGAATAAATAAATTATCGACAATATGCAACGGGTCGAAACCATCTCTATGCAATAATTGATTAAATGCAGACTCCGCGGAAAGAATTGCTCCTTTAATGACTTCTTTACTATTGAGTATTCCATTTTTTGCGATATTAATTCTCAGAATATCTACTGTTGACGCTTTGTTATTCTCTACTGCGACCAAACCTAATTCCTTATAGGTATCCAGTATTTTTTCTCGTTGTTCTAATACCTTTAAAGTAGCTTTAAGACCATACACCTGATAGTATTTCTGCTCAATCTGAAGAAAAATCTTTCTTTTTAACACTTCGTATTTACTCTTGGTCATTTCACTTTTGGTCTGTTGAGTTTTCCTTTTAGAAGCATTTGTACCAAACCAGGGGATTTTTTGTTGCACACTTAGTTTTGCTTTTTGTGCTCCGGTTCTTGTTTCTGGTTCACTCATAAAATATCCTGCTCCGACAGATGTTTCTGGTAAACTACCTACCTCTTTAATCTTTTCTTCTTCTCCCTGAATTTGATACTTCATCGCTTGCAGCTCAGGATTATTTGCTGCTGCTTCTTTTAGATATTCCTGTAAGGTCTGTCCACTGCATACAAACTGGAATAACAACATTCCCAATAAAATGGTGGTACGCATATTCTTTTTTCTCAAGAGATCTTTTTTATGTTTATATTGTTGACTCACACTATTAATTATTTATTTTCTTTACTACTTCGTATCGAAATTTCTTTTTTCCAGCTAAATAAAACAGGTACTACGAATAGCGTCACTAAAGCAATGACCATTCCTCCAAAACTCGGAATCGCCATTGGAATCATGATATCACTTCCTCTTCCCGTTGCCGTAAGAATAGGGATTAATGCCAAAATCGTTGTCGCTGTAGTCATCAGACAGGGGGTTATCCGTTTTTCTCCCGCTTCTATTACTGACCTATGAATTTCTTCCCGGGTTGCAGGGGTATTTTTATCAAATGTTTGTTTCAGATATGTAGCCATTACTACTCCATCATCGGTTGCTATTCCAAATAATGCGATAAAACCAACCCATACTGCTACACTGAGATTAATGGTTTGTATATTAAAGAGCGTACGAAGGTTAACTCCCAGTATCTCTACATTGAGAAACCATTGCTGATCATATAACCAAATCATCATAAATCCCCCAGCAAATGCTACTGCCACTCCTGTAAAGACCATCAACGAAATGCTTATTGATCTAAACTGAAAATACAGAATCAAAAAGATCATCAATAAAGCTAAAGGCACTACAATTGACAGGGTTTTTTCTGCCCTGATTTGATTTTCATAGGTTCCTGTAAAACGATAACTAATCCCTGAAGGAACCTGTATCTCCCCTACAGTGATCTTCTCTTTGATCAACCGTTGTGCTTTTTCCACTACATCAACCTCTGCGAACCCTGCTTTTTTATCAAACAATACAGCTCCTACCAAAAATGTATCCTCACTTTTTATAGCTTGTGCTCCTTGCTCATACCGGATAGTCACCAATTCGCTCAGAGGTACCGGGTCTCCTTTTTCTACTGGAACGTAAACATTTTTCAAATCTTCAGGATGACTTCTTAACTCCCTGGGGTAACGTACACGAACAGCATAGCGTTCTCTTCCTTCTATAGTTTGAGTAAGTATTTTTCCTCCTACAGCTATTTCCAATACTTGTTGCACTGCTGCTACAGTAATTCCATAACGAGCTATCTTGTCTCTGTCTACATCAATCAGAAGATAGGGTTTCCCTATGATTCGTTCTGCAAAAACGGCTTCTATTTTTACTCCTTCCACCTCTTTTAATACAGTTTCTAACTGAATTCCAAAGGCTTCGATTTCTTCCAAGTTTTGTCCTTTTATTTTAATCCCCATCGGAGCCCTCATCCCAGTTTGTAACATCACTAAGCGAGTTTCTATAGGCTGTAATTTGGGTGCTGAGGTTACCCCCGGAAGCTTCGTTACTCGGACAATTTCATTCCATATATCATGTGTAGTCGTGATCTCTGGTCTCCAGTTTCTATAATATGCTCCCTCCTCATCAGGGATTAGTTTTCGCTGAGCCACTGGAAAATCTACAGATTGCACCCCTTTTGTAGTTTCATTATTAGGGTTCTTAGTCACTCCTCCGTTCTTCAATAAAAAAGCTCCTTCTTCATCAACCCTAAACTTTTGTGGAATTCCTTCTTTATTTTCTATATATTCCGGCTTGTAGATAATGATATTTTCATACATTGACAAGGGTGCTGGATCCAGAGCAGATTCTATTCTACCTGCCTTCCCCACCACTGTCTCTATTTCAGGAATTCCGGCAACAGCCATATCTAATTGTTGCACTATTTTTTTATTCTCAGAAACTCCCGAATGTGGCATCGAAGTCGGCATCAATAAGAATGCTCCCTCATCCAATGCTGGCATAAATTCTTTTCCTGTTTGCTTCCAAACATATATCCCAAAAAATAGAATCATTATCGGAAACACCAAAAACAATGATTTATGCTGTAAAGCCCAGTGCAATATCTTCGTATAATAATTTCTAAAGATCATAAAACTTCCTAAAGTTCCGAGGCATAACATCGCTACAAACAAAAAACTCCAGACGAAATGTAATTGCACCCCCAAAGGTCGCCAATACATCGCTAATAATGTAATGATTCCCAGTGCTGCCATACATACATTTATAAGTTCCCCTCTTTTTGAAGAGATTATTTTTTGTAAATGTAAAATCCCTATTCCTCCAAAACCGATAAGGAATATTGCTATAAAATATCCTTTTCCAACTGCCCATACCCCCAATAGGCACAATACAATATTAAGCCCATACTGCATTCGTTTTTTAACGCCTTTGATCCCAAACAAAAATGAAGCGAATGGCGGAATAAAGAACAGTGCTACAAATAATGTAGCTACTAAAGCCATGGTT
Source organism: Aquimarina sp. TRL1 (assembly GCF_013365535.1). Lineage (NCBI taxonomy): Bacteria > Pseudomonadati > Bacteroidota > Flavobacteriia > Flavobacteriales > Flavobacteriaceae > Aquimarina > Aquimarina sp. TRL1. The sequence continues at coordinate 1,224,645 of NZ_CP053590.1, forward strand.
TTGGTAAATGCCAGCGGTCTAAACAGTTTTCCTTCTGCCCCAATCATCGTAAAAACAGGAATAAAACTAATTATAGTTGTTAAAACTGCTGTAAGAATAGCTCCCGAAACCTCGGAAGTTGCACGATATACCACTACATTCACAGGATGCTTTTCCTTATTTTCTTTTATATGCCGAATGATATTCTCACAGAGAATAACTCCTACATCTACCATCGTACCAATGGCTATTGCAATTCCTGACAAGGCGACAATATTGGCTTCTACATCAAATAGCTTCATCGCTATAAACACCATCAACACTGCAACTGGTAATGCTCCGGAAATTAATACAGAGGCTCTGAGGTTAAACACCATTATTACAATAACTAAAATGGTAATTAATATTTCTAATGTCAACGCTTCTTTTAATGTATCCAGTGTTTCTGCGATTAACGTTGATCGATCATAAAACGGCACTATAGTTAATTGAGATTCCCGCCCATCTTTCAAGGTTTTGACAGGCAACCCTTGTGCTATTTCGTTTATTTTTTCTTTTACATTTTTGATTACCTGCATTGGATTAGCTCCAAATCTCGACACAACCACCCCACCAACAACTTCTGCTCCTTCCTTATCTAATATCCCTCTTCTGGACGCCGGTCCTAAAGATACTTTGGCGATATCTTTAATCCGTATTGGAGTATACCCTTCCGAGCGTATCACTGTATTCTCTATATCCTCTATTGATTTTACATATCCGAGCCCTCTAACAATATACTCTACCTTATTAATTTCCAATGTTTGTATCCCCGATTCCTGATTGCTTTGTTTTACTACATTGGCAACCTGATCTAATTGCACATTATATTGCTTCATTAATTCCGGATCAATATCAATATGATATTCTTGTACATATCCTCCTATAGAGGCTACTTCTGATACTCCTTCTACTCCAGATAAAGCATACTTAATAAAATAATCCTGCACCTTTCTTATTTCGTGAAGATCCCATCCTCCGGTCACTTCTCCTTTTGAGTCCCTTCCTTCTATAGTGTACCAAAAAATCTGCCCCAAACCTGTTGCATCCGGTCCTAAAGAGGGAGAAACTCCTTCTGGCAATAAACCGGAAGGCAAAGAATTTAATTTTTCTAAAATCCTACTCCTACTCCAATAGAATTCTATTTTTTCATCAAAAATCACATAAATGGTAGAGAATCCAAACATGGATGAACTACGTACTGTTTTTACCCCAGGAATCCCCAACAGCGAAGTTGTCAGGGGATATGTTATCTGATCTTCTATATCTTTAGGGGATCTTCCTTTCCAGACAGTATATATAATTTGTTGGTTCTCTCCTATATCAGGAATTGCATCTACTGCCACAGGATCCGAAGGAAGAAAAGTGATCTTCCCATCAAAAGGAGCATGTACTAGTCCCCACCCTACAAAGAAAATGAGAAACAAAAAGGCTATCAGCTTATTTTCTATTAAAAATTTAATGCCCTTGTTAAGCATAGATAAAAGTATTTAGTAATTATTAATATACTCTGCGTCCTTTATTTATAGTTAAAAATAAAGAATACAATTTCCTCTTACTAACAATAATCAGTAAGAGTTTATTAATAGGTACTAAATCAAATCAGGAAAGTTTCGTAAAGAACAACAATATCTCTGGTTCGCTCCGGAGGCGAATGTGTCAGATACAATAATGGCTGCTGTTCTACATCGACAAATCTTTTTATATAGGTATATACAAATGAGGTAATCCAAAGTTGCTGAGGCATGTCTAATTGATCAAAAGAAGTTTTTAGCTCGTTTTGACCTTCAATTACTACTGTCTCATCAGAACAACAAGATTTTTTCTCCATAGATGACTTCTGCCCTTCTTGTATGTCATACATAGCTTCCATACCACAAGTTTTTGCTTTTGTGTACAAAGAAGCATCTACTAAAATCTTTCCACAGTAATGTTTATGTACAGTAAACGACATAGTAGATAGCAATACAATGCATGCTAAAACAAAAGATCCTATTTTATGTAACATAGAAGTCATCGCTACAAAAATAGTTAATAATACTTATATTTTCATAACTATTTAACACAATGCGCACTATGATTTAACAAGAGTAAATCAAATTGAGTACTATTTTTAATAAATAATTAGATAATTTTACCAAAAAACTAGATTACATGACGTTTCAAGAATTACGCCCAAAAGTACAAGCTATTGCAACAAATCCACAGGAAACAACAGACAACAAACTATTGCAAATATGCGAGTTGTTAAAAGAAGCTATAGCATATTATGACTGGGTCGGGTTTTATTTTAAAAATGGAGACAAAGAAGAATTAAAGCTTCGTTCGTATGCGGGAGAAGAGACTGATCACACAATCATTCCTTTTGGAAAAGGTATCTGCGGGCAGGTAGCCGTCTCTAATAAAAACTTCGTTGTACCTGATGTCCAGGCACAAGACAATTATATCGCTTGTAGCATCTCTGTAAAGTCTGAAATAGTAATTCCTCTGTTTAAAAATGGAGAGAACATCGGTCAGATCGATATTGACTCAGAAACTCCTGACCCATTTACAGAAGAAGATGAACGTTTTTTAGAATTTGTAAATCAAGAAGTTGCTAAAATCTTATAAATATCGTTCCTTCGTCTCTCTCATTCAAAGAAAAACAAATTATCTACTATGAAAATGTTAGTTACTGGTGGATTGGGATTTATAGGGTCTCACACCGTTGTAGAATTACAAAATGAAGGATATGAAGTTGTTATCATAGACAACTGCTCAAATTCTTCTCCTGATGTACTTGACAGAATTACCAACATCACAGGAAAGAAACCTATTTTTGAAAAAATTGACCTTAGAGAAAAAGACAAGGTTCAGGATTTTTTCTCCAGACATACTGATGTAGAAGGTGTAATTCACTTTGCCGCTTCCAAAGCGGTCGGAGAAAGTGTAGAAAACCCATTATTATATTATGAAAATAATATTTCTACACTTGTTTATATCCTACAGGAATTACAAAAAAAGAACACTGCTAATTTTATCTTCAGTTCTTCTTGTACTGTATATGGACAGGCAGACGAATTACCCATCACAGAGAATGCTCCTGTGAAAGTAGCAGAATCTCCTTATGGGAATACCAAGCAAATTGGAGAAGAGATCATCAAAGATACTTGCAAAGTTACTCCGAATGTCAAAGCAATTGCTTTGCGATATTTTAATCCAATTGGAGCACATCCAACTGCTGAAATCGGAGAACTTCCTATAGGAGTTCCTCAAAACCTTGTTCCTTTTATTACACAGACAGCGATCGGTATGAGAGAACAATTATCTGTATTCGGAAATGATTACCCTACAAAAGACGGAACTTGTATTCGAGATTATATACATGTAGTAGACCTTGCAAAAGCTCATGTATCTGCTTTACAACGACTGGTTAATGACAAAAACAAAGAAAATTACGAAGTATTTAATGTTGGAACAGGAACAGGAAGTACTGTTTTGGAAGTTATTCAATCTTTTGAAAAAGTAGCTCAACAAAAACTAAAACATCAAATAGTAGAACGAAGACCTGGGGACATTACTGCTGCTTATGCCGATACTACCAAAGCCAATAATGAATTGGAATGGAAAGCCCAAAGTAGTTTGGATGAAGCCCTGGCTTCTGCCTGGAAATGGGAACAAAAAGTAAGAAACTAACAAACAAAATTCCATTATCACCTATAAAAAAGCGCCTTTACAATGTAAAGGCGCTTTTTTATATATCTTTATAGCAAATCTGTTCCTAGTAGAACTTCGCTCGTTTATCTTCAATTTCTGCTGCTGCCTTTAATGCATTAAACACTCTTGAGTTCACCGCATTTTCTCTGGATTTTGTCTCCTGAGATGCATAACTCATATAAGTATCCAATCCATTGGCAGGAGTCTTTTTAGTCACTTCAATAACATACACTCCATTAGCTCCTACTACAGGTTTAGAAACATTTCCTACTTCTAATGCGAATGCTGTTCCTACTACCTTTGGCTCATTTCCTGCACCACTAATAGTTGGAGTTTTCATATTTACTCCAAGAGCACTCTTTACCGTTTGCCCTTGTGCGCTTGCAATCTGATCCAGTGTCGTTCCGGAAATTTTCCCTTTTAGAACAGCAGCTTTCTTCTCTCTTACCAGAATAGGCTTTACTAACGAACTAGCATCTGCTACACTCATTACTCCTTTTTCTGATTTCTCTGTTAATTGTGCTACCACATACCCGTCTTTAATATCAAATCGTTTTACATCTCCGATTTTTCTATCTTCATTAAATGCCCACTGTACAATTGATCGCTGTGCTCCTACTCCTGGAATATTCTCGTCTAATTCTTTGATTTTATTTACAGGTCTTACCTCTACATTATTCTTTTTTGACACTTCTTCAAAATCAGCATCTTTAGTAGCAATCTGGAATTTTGTAGTTTCTGTAAATATATCGTTAATCGTTTTCTCACTAGGCTCTATCTTTCTCGCGATAGTAGCTACTTTTTGTACTTTCTGCTCATTCTTTTGATCTTCGATAGCTATTACATGGTACCCAAAAGAAGTTTCTACAACTCCCATGTCACCAGTTTTGTTATCAAAGCAATAATCTCTAAATGCAGGAACCATTCTATTATATGTAAAATAATCCAGATCTCCTCCTTTATCTTTATTAGAAGTATCCGCAGAATACTGAGCTGCCAAATCTTTAAATTTAGATTTATCTGCTTTTACTGCCCCCAGAATACTATCTGCTAATTTTTTTGCATCCTCTTTGGTTCTTTCTAACCCTGCTCCGGTGCTTAACCCTTTCCAGGCAACAAGAATATGACTTGCTTTTACAGAATCAACCATTTGACGCTCTGCAACGACTTTTGTCACTTTTACGAAACCTCCATCCTCATATGGTCCGTATATCCCTCCTACAGGTGTATTGTATAGAGTATCGGCAATTGAAGCTGGCAAGTCTTTTTTGAATGAGTATGCGTCAATATATTTTACGGCAGAATTTGCATTTACAAAATCTTCAACATTTTTAGTATTTCTAAACCCAGCAACTGTATCTGTTTGTTTGGTATTACTATTAAATTCTGCTTTGTCATCTAATAAAGCAGCTACTTCTCCCTTGATTGCATCGATATCTTCTTTACTTGCTTCTTCTTTAAACATCACATAACGAATACTTCTTGAAGCTTCTGCTTTATACAACTCTGGGTGTTTACTTATGTACGCTTTAATTTCAGAATCAGAAACTTCTGCTTCTGTATCAGGAATACTTGAATATGGCAATTGTACATACTTAATGTCTACTTTATCGTTTTCCATTTTATATGCCAACTCTCCTTCTTTTAGCGTTGCGCCCACTCCTGCCTTTATCATATTCATATAAGCAGCTTCTCTAGCTCCTTTGCTCACAGAAGCTTCATAATCTAACCACTGCTGGTACGCTTGAGGAGAAGTTGCTTTGATATTCGCTACATACTCCTGTAGTTTTGCTTTATCAAAAACTCCTGCATCATTCTGAAATGTAGGATTACTAGCCAATGATTGCGCTAATAACTCATTCACCTCATCAGGACCTACTGCAATTCCTAAATTATCAAATTGCTCTGCTAAAATCACTTCTCTCAGCTCTTGATTCCAAACATAATTCATTGCCTGAATACTGGAACCATTTGCACCAAAGTTCCTGGAAGCGGCTTCTACCTTTCTAGCAAACTCAGTTCTATCAATATCTTCTCCATTAATTGTTGCGATTGTGTTTTGATCTTTTTGAGATATTGCACCTCCATTACGGAATAAATCCGCTAAAACAAATGAGAAAAGCGCTAAGGCTATAATCACAATTAAAAAAACGGAACGCTGTCTGATTTTATTTAAAACTGCCATTGTAAGTTGATTTATTGAAATACAGTGGGCGAAAATACCATTTTTATTAGAATAATACCAATTAAAGATTAAAAAGTCTGAAGAACCTTTTTAAACCTTTCAATCCACTATATTTTACTTCATTTCTTTAGTTATTTTTCCTTAGATAACGACCAAAGTCCTTATCTTCTTGTGCTAAGATCCCAAAAATTATAAAAAACTGTGCCAGTGCATACGTAATCATCACTAAATAATCAGCCATAAAAAAGTCAACAACAAATAATCGCACAGCCAATATACTATCCGAAATTATGAATAAGATTACACCAATCATTACCTTCTTGTAACTAATGAATGCTTCATTACGCCTATGATAAGCTGTCAATCCCATCATTAAGATAACCAATGTATAAACCAGTACTGGATATCTCATTTCTTCCAAATATGGAAACAAAAAGCTATACAACCCTACTCCATAGAGCGTCATTAATATTAAAAAGTATTGCTTCTTTTTTCTACCTCTTTTTTTCCAAAAAATAAAAATATAACTAAGATGCGCACATAAAAAAGAAAACAAACCAGCTAAAAAGTATAAATTTGAATAGGCATCAAACAACAGGAATACATCTCCTAAAAGTGAAAAAACCAACGCTAAAACCATTTGTTTTTTCAACATATCAGACAATTTGGATTTACAAAAAACTACCCAAACGATAAGAGAAAACATTATTAAGGGCTTTGTTATGCACCTATACATATGGATTGCTGCATAAATTGCTAATAAGTCCATCAGTACAAACAACAGATAAACTATCCCGAAAACAGCTGAAGATATTTTCAACCTCATACCCTATTATTATATTCCCAAGCATGAGTTTTTGTTACAATTTCACCTTGCAGCAAAACATCTTAACTCAGGTTTCGCATTACTATACAAACCCCAATAATCGAGCAAACACTCTTTTTTCAATAAACTACTCTTCGGGAGTTAATTGCAACTCTACGATTTCAATTTTGGTATTTGAGGTTTCTATGATATCTACTTGAAAATCCCCGATACGCACAACATCGCCTTCTTCAGGTATTTCTTCTGTATGATTCACAATCATCCCTCCGAGAGTTTCGTAATATTCACTCTCAGGAAGATCCAGCTTATATGTTTCATTAAGGTAATCTACTTCTAATCTAGCCGAAAAACGATATTTACGTTCTTCTAATTGTTCTTCTACTTTCTCTACAGTATCGTGCTCATCTTCAATTTCTCCAAACAACTCCTCTACAATATCCTCTATCGTAATAATCCCGCTTGTTCCTCCATACTCATCAATTACCACTGCAACACTTTTATGTTTCTTGGTCAATAAATTAAGTACATCTTTGACATACATTGTCTCCGGCACAAAAACAACCGGCATCAAAACCGATTTTAAAGACTTAGGCTTTTTAAACAGTTCAAAAGAGTGAACATATCCTATAACATCATCAATCGTACTATTATACACAATAATTTTAGAAAGCCCAGTTTCTATAAAGAGTTTACTAATCTCTTCTACTGACTGTCTTACTTCTATTGCGATGATCTCTGTTCTGGGAACCATGACTTCTCTTGATCGCACGTCTGAAAATTCCAACGCATTCTGAAATATCTGAATCTCACTATCTATTTCATCATGTTCTTCTACTGTTTCCATCTGTTCTGTGATATAATCTCCCAATTCTGTCTTACTAAATGCTAATCGAACATCATCTCCTTTTGTCTTAAAAAACGTTTTCAATACTACATCAGATACCCAAATCACAAATAAGGAAATAGGCGTAAAAACCACATAAAACACATAGGCAGGAAACGAAAACACCTTTAACAAGGTATTGGAATATATCTGAAAAAACACTTTGGGTAGAAACTCTGCTGTCAACAAGATAATCCCAGTAGTAATAATCGTTTGGAACAACAATAATAAACTTGGACTTACCTCTGGATAATACCCCGACAAAACCCTCACTAGCAGCTTTCCCATAAACAAACCATAAATAACCAGTGCGATGTTATTCCCCACTAACATAGTAGCTATAAATCTGGAAGGTTTTTTAGTAAGTCTGGTTAGGATTTTAGACAAGAAATCTCCTTGTTTTTTCTCTATTTCTATATGTATTTTATTAGATGACACATATGCGATTTCCATTCCTGAAAAAAAAGCAGAAAGAATTAACGAGAAAACAATGACAAGGATATCTACCTCCATAGGTTATTTAGGCTTTCTGTTCGCCTCAAATTTTTTTCTAAATTTTCTTTTAAAGAAAAACATAAAAAGTGCTACTCCGGCAAATAACAAATATAGGGGTCCTTTTCCTCCTTCTACTCCCCACTCAGTATAAGCAGAATATAAAAAAAAGATCATTATTCCCAGATAAGCAAATTCAAAAATTTTAAAAACTTTCATCATATCACATTACTCTTCTATAAACATTACACCATCATTGATGCGAGAATTCAAGATAGTAAAATCCTGATTAGCATCAAAGCCATCTGCTTTATTAACGGTACCATCGGGCAGGTGACTTGTATAAGGAAAATCGGTAAAAACCCAGCTAATTTTCTGATCCCAATACAGTTGCTCTGCTGTTAGATGTGTACTATCCGCAGTACGAATATCCACATTTCCTCTCATATCAATCAGTCCTGTTTCTTTATACGATATTGCATAATCAGCAGTTACCACACTCACTTTTCCTTCTTCATCAATAATATCGAGCACTACTCCTTCTGGAAATTCATGATATCCAAAATTCCTATTGGTAAAATCCAGAATTCTCGGTGTTCTCAGGATCGCTTTTAGCCTTCCTGAATCCGTATACTTAAGATTTAACTCGATTCCTTCCGCCATTGGGATATCCTCCACTCCTGCTGCCACTTGTATGTTATCTGTGTTAGATTGGCATGAAAAAAACATTGTCACAGTAAAAACTGTGACAATGTTTATTAATATTTGAATATTCTTATTTCGCATTATAATTTAGGCACTTTTACAGTCTCTCCTATCCAACATCCAATCTTAACAGAAGATATTCCCGGATTATTAAAGATATCTGTCTTAGAAGGTGCTTTTGCCCTATAGTTTGCTGCAGTTTTTGCTGCAACTGACTTCAAGCTAGGATCTACCTTTGCTGCTCTGTTAGCGTAGTTTGCAGCTAACCAGTACACAGCTCTTTTGCTAAATACATCTGTCCCACAGTTATTCGCACTACTTGCAATCATACTTGCAATTCTCAGGTATGAAGTACCAAGAGATGGTTTTTGCTGCAATGCTTTTTTGTAGTATGATCTTGCTTTTCCATAGCTACCTTGCTTCTTTAACACTTCTCCTATTTTGAAATATACTTTTGCCTTATCACTAGCCTTAGTTTCCAACTCAGCAGACTGATTGAAATATTCTAATGCTTTTGATCTTTGCTTATCTTTCATCGCTAAGATTCCAAGATAGTATGCCGACTTTGCAGATGGCTCCGCTTTATGAAGAGCTTCTACTAACTTGAAGAATAGCGGATCAGCTGTACATTCTTTAGCTGACATTCTTCCTGCCGCTCCTTTTAACCATTTAACATCTCCACTTTTTTCTGCAAACTGCTCATTATAGAAAGGAATCAGTTTATCACAATCAGCTCTTGCTCCCAGCTTCTGGTTAATTCCTGCTTTTACTTTACTATAAGCAGCCAGGTTAATCCCTGCGTTTTTAAGTTTTCTTTTCTCTTTAGAAGACAATGCCGTACCTGACTCTTCCTTTTCTGTCAGTGTAGCAATCGTTTTTGCTTTAGCACTTTCTTCATCTTCAATTTTTTCTGTGATATCATCATACAACTCAAAAACATCTTGCAACTTCTTCTTACCTGCATCTTGCAAGTCTACTAACAAAGAGAAGTATGTATATAGTTTTTTAGCTCCTTTAAAATTCTTTTTATCTGTCGTATACGCTTTATGAAATTCTGCAAACTGAGCCTCAGTAGTTCCTATTTTAGTATCGTACATCACCTGTCCGATATCAGAGTGCATTGCTCCTACTTTGGTTTTAGCAGGAAAATACTGGAAACGCTCTTTCATAAGAGCAATCAACTCATTAGCAATTGCTGTTTTATCTGCTCCCTGAGCTTTTTTCAGCTTATGTTTTAGTAATTTTTCACCGAACTGATATGTCGCCACACTATAAGTAGGACATTCTTTTCTTACTTTCCATAACGGCTCCTCTGCTGCATCATAATTTTTTACCTTAGCATGTTCATATGCTATAGAAGCTGTTGTAGCACAGTCTGTAGCTTGAGCACTAGCACTTGATGCGCCTAAAGCTAGTCCTGCTGCTATTGTAAACATAATTTTAAATCTCATAGCTGTATTGATTCTAGTTAATTAAATTTTATTTTTCTAAACCATTTATCATTTAACGACAAACTTAACGAGAAATTAAAGAAATCTTCTCTCACTAAGCCAAAGTCTGTTGTTCCTCGTTGACCATATTCAAATCCAAGGTTCAAGTTCGAAAATCCGTTTCGAACTGGTAGACCTACTCCAAAAGATATGCCAAACTCATCTATAGAATGATTATTGATGTGCAGCGGTGTTTCCTCATATCGAAATCCTGCACGATAGGTTACTCTTTTAAAATAGCCGGTTAAGGCATTGTATTTAGGAATATAAAACCCTCCCACTCCAAATTTCCATGCGTTCTCATAGGTTACATTATCCAGGCTTACTGTTCTGTTTGTAAAATCATCAGAGTTCGTATACCCATACTCTCCTCCTACAAACCATTTATTAGGTTGTCCAATCCCTAATTCCACTTCTAATTTGGCTGGAATATCCATATCCCTGTCTGCAATAGTAATATCTTGCTTATCTACTACTAATTCTCTTCCTTGTTGATCAATAGTAATTGTTGCTAATTCTCGTTCATTTTTGGATCGAATCTCAAAAGACGGAGAAGAAACAACGGAAGATCGTAATTGAAGTTTATCTGTTATCATCTTATTATACATAAGACCGAAAGAAAGTCCTAAACCTGAAAGTCTGGAAGTTGTAATTTCTCTGGTTCCATATTGGACCTCTTTCCTCCCGGAAACAACTTTGTTTTCGATACTTCCGAAACTATAACTGACATCAGCCCCAATACTCAATTCGTCTGTAACCTGATATCCGGCATTTAGAAAGACTTTATTCACTCCTCCTTTTCCCGTAAACTGATTTCTTTTTTCTTCTGTTATCTCTGTCAATCTATATCCTACCAGATTATATGGAATTAATCCGAATCCAAATCCGAATTTCCCTGCCGGAATTCCTACTGCCAGGTATTCCAGTGTTGCATTATCTGTATTATAGGATTCATCCGCTCCCTTTACGGATAAGGTGGTATAGGTTGTTCCTATCGAATAGGTAGTAAGTTTTAAATTTCCAAATCCAGCAGGATTCTGCAAGTTCAAATGAATACTATCCCCTAAGATACTCAATCCCCCCATTGATCTGTTTTCTATAGTCCCTTTAAAATTTTGAAGGCCTCGTCCAAAAAATGAGTATGGCGAAGAGGTCCCTTGTTGTGAATATAACACACTGGTAGTGACTACCAATATAGTAACTAAAATTCTTTTTATCATTGAGTATTATTAAAAGCTAAAATATAATTTAGTCCCTCCAACAAAAAATTGGAGGTCGCAAATATGCTATTTTTTAATCTTTTAGACAAAAAATGTGCATCCCCGCCGGTTAAAATAACTGTTAAATCACCATAGATGTTGCAATATTTTTCTATTACCCCATCTATTTCACATAAAATTCCATGAACTACTCCAGAATGAATCGCCTCTTTTGTTGTATCACCTACAACTGCTTTTGGCTCTTCCAGTGTCAGCAATGGTAATTTTGCCGTGTGATTGTGTAAACTCGTATATCTCAATCGTATTCCGGGGCTTATAGCTCCTCCTAAATACTCTTCTTTTTTATTTTTAAAATCATAGGTAACGCAAGTTCCTGCATCAATAACCAATACATTTTTATCCGGAAACTGATCTACTGCTGCTGCTATCAACGCCACCCTATCTACTCCTAATGTCATGGGAGTTTTATATAAATTATCGAATGGTTTCCTTGTTTGATGATCCAAAAACAATGTTTTTATTTTTTTTTCTAAAAATTTAACATCTTCACTTTTCATATTCCCTACCGAAGAAACAATTGCCTGTCCAATTTCAGGAAACCGGGTTTCGATCTTAGTTATAACTCTCTTAAAGTCAAAATATTTTACAACCTCTTTATATAAGATGCCAGAATAATCAAATACCCCTATTTTTATATATGTATTCCCTACATCAACGACTAAATTCATGCCTTTTTTTATGAGTTGCTAAGGTACAAAATGAATTTTTTATTTTTTTTCTTTGTGCATTTAAAAAAGGGTTATATATTTGCACCCGCAATCATGCAACTGGTACCTTAGCTCAGTTGGTAGAGCAACGGACTGAAAATCCGTGTGTCCCTGGTTCGATTCCTGGAGGTACCACCTTAAAAAACCCGAACATATGTTCGGGTTTTTGTTTTTTTGCTCCTATTTACATTCTCTTTTCTCTTTACAACCTACTCTTGCTTTCATTGCAAAAAACCTGATCTTTTATAAAAAATCAGGTCGAAAAACAACAAAATAAGGGACCTAAATCCTGAAACAACACACCTATTCCTTCTCTTCTTTAAAATAGGAAGGACGCCATTGCAGATCTCCAAAAACAACCCGAAATCGATCCTTCCAATTACGACAGCGCTTCACATCTTTCCAGATATTTTTATACTCAATAAAGTTGATAGTTATCGGATTATTAGATTTGATATTCTTGGTCAGCCCGTACACAACTTTTTCTTCTTCTCTTTGAAAAGTTCCGAATAGTTTATCCCATATAATTAATACACCGCCATAGTTCTTATCTAGATACTTGTCATTAGAACCATGATGCACTCTATGTACCGATGGCGTATTAAACACCTCATCCAGCCATCCCAGTTTTTTTATTCTTTCGGTATGAATCCAGGTTTGAAACTGCGCTACCAGTATCAGAGAAACAATTGCCTGAAAAGGACTAAAACCTATTAACACCATTGGAATTAAAAACATCCACTCAAACAAGCCTTCTACAATACTTAATCGCATGGCTATAGTAAGATTATAATCCTCAGAAGAATGGTGCACACTATGGCTGGCCCATAGAATTCTATGTTCATGCTCCAAACGATGCATCCAGTAGTATGTAAAGTCCGCCACAAAAAACGCAAGCACCCAACTCCAAATTGTATGAGGTATCTCCAGAGGTGTCAATAGACTAATCGGAAGCAACCCAATGACTCCAATCCCACCAACCACTGTTTTATCCAATAACTGATTCATAATAAAAATAGCAATATTAGCTCCAGTATCCCCCCACCGTCTTTTTTTAGCAGTACAAACATCCAACAGTAATTCAACTGCAATAAGTGAAAGATTAAAAACAAAGAAAAAAGCTATATATTCCATAACAGACGCCTTCTCCAATAAAAACAATAACTCGGTAAAACTCATAGTATACAATTCTTTAATAGACGGTTTCACAAAAGTAAATCTGATTCTTACTTCAATACTTGTTCATTTTGGACAGAATCTTTTTTCAATATTATTTTGCTTTATTTTAACTTTTTACCTCACCCTATTTATTTGTTTTTCATAGTACATTTACTACAGAATCAATAGTGTATTCTATCTTAAAACCAATATAGTATGTTAAAAAAAATCCTGAAACTAGACAATGTTCACGAACTAACTCGTGAGCAAAAAAAATCCATTAATGGAAAAGGGAGCAATCCTACAGTATGTCAATTTGGTATATTATCAATGGACTGTTCTACCAATACAAATGGGAACTGCACTTGCATAAACTTTAGATGTGTTAGAGGTCCCAGGCATCATTGCCGTTAATACCAGAATCCCTTTCCGTATCTTAAATAAAAAGCCTTTTTGATTGCAAAAAGGCTTTTGTTTTTTTAGGAAATTTTGCCCCCAGAAACCATGTCAATATGATTTCTGACCTTTTCTCATCTCTTACAAGCGAGGTAAACCACATGAAGAAACATACACTCGCTCTATTAAAAAATAACTATTAGAATCCAACACTATCTACCTCAACATGCCTTAAAGGTATTTCATTCCTATTTACAGGTAATATGGACATGGTTTTTCCTAAGGGTAATTGTAACTTTGTACAGCAACACAAAAAGAATCTATTGAATATGATCACATGGAAAGATGTTATTTCATTTGCTACACATGGCAATCCGATTCCGGACAGACGTGTAGAAAAGACAGAAGAAGAATGGCGTGCTCTTCTGAGCCCGGAACAATTCAGAATCACTAGAAAAAAAGGAACTGAAGCTCCTCATAGCGGTGCGTATTGCAGCAGCCATGATGCAGGGAAGTATAACTGCATCTGCTGTAGCACTCCTCTATTTGATTCTTCAATTAAGTTTGAATCCGGTACAGGGTGGCCAAGTTTTACAGCCCCTATTAAAGAAAACGCTATCAAATATGAAAAAGACACCTCCTATGGGATGATTCGCGTAGAGGTCATGTGCAATACTTGTGATGCACATTTGGGACACGTTTTCCCTGATGGACCAGCACCAAGCGGGTTGCGCTTTTGTATTAATTCAGAATCCATAAAAATCGATCGCAATGAGTAATAAAATAACAAAACTAGCTACTATTGGAGGCGGATGTTTTTGGTGTGTAGAAGCTGTCTTCCAACAAATTAAAGGAATCGATCGCATTGTATCCGGCTATAGTGGTGGCACAGTACCCGGCACACCTACTTATAGAGAAGTCTGCTCAGGACTTACCGGACATGCCGAAGTTGTACAAATATCCTTTGATCCGACTATTATTTCATATAAGGAACTATTGACTATTTTTATGACGAGCCATGACCCTACTACTCTTAATCAACAAGGAGCAGATGTAGGCACTCAATACCGATCCGTTATTTACTACCATGACCCTTCCCAAAAGAAGATTGCAGAAGATGTTCTTAAGGAATCTGCCTCCCTGTATGACGCTCCTATTGTGACCGAACTAAGTCCTCTAGAAACCTTCTTTGAAGCAGAGACATATCATCAGAATTACTACGCAGAAAATAGTGGTCAAGGGTATTGTAGAACCGTAATCTCACCTAAGATTGCTAAAGTACGAAAGCTCCACACGGACAAATTAAAAAAATAGCAACACCTACACAGTACTTAATAATTAAGTACTGTGTAGGACATCAATTTTAAGTTCGATTATCGAACCTATTAATTCTCAGACAGCAATCCCATGAAACTAACGCACATCCATCATTTCACACAAGAGCTTCCGGCTGATCCAATTATGGAAAACACCCGAAGACAGGTTCCTCATGCTTGTTTTTCATATGTAACGCCTAAAAAGACAACAGCTCCCTCTCTTATTCATGCTTCTAAGGAAACCGCTGCTTTATTAGGTATTACATCAGCTGACATTATCTCTGATGATTTTCTACAGGTTTTTACCGGAAATTCAATATTACCCGAAACCAATCCCTATGCTATGTGTTATGGAGGTCATCAATTTGGCAACTGGGCTGGACAATTGGGTGATGGACGTGCAATCAACTTAACAACCATAAGACACAAAAATCAATCTTATTCTTTGCAATTAAAAGGAGCCGGAGAAACCCCTTACTCCAGAACTGCTGACGGATTAGCTGTCTTACGATCTTCAATCCGAGAATACCTCTGTAGTGAAGCAATGCACCATCTGGGAATCTCTACCACACGAGCGTTGTCACTTTGCTTAAGTGGTGACAAAGTCTTACGAGATATGCTATACGACGGAAATCCTGCATATGAAAAAGGCGCTATTGTCTGTCGAGTAGCCCCTTCTTTTTTGCGATTCGGAAGCTATGAGATATTCGCCTCCAGACAAGACACACATACTCTGCAAGCATTGGTTGATTACACCATTAAACATCACTTTCCTTCAATCAATCCTACTGCACCAGATGCCTATCTTCAATTTTTTCAACAAGTCTGCAATACGACTTTGCAAATGATTATCGACTGGCAGCGGGTCGGATTTGTTCATGGCGTAATGAACACTGATAATATGTCTATACTAGGATTAACTATTGACTACGGTCCTTATGGCTGGCTGGAAGGGTATGACCCGCAATGGACCCCAAATACAACTGACCGGCAATTCAAACGCTATCGTTACGGGAATCAGCCACATATCGGTTTATGGAATTTACTACAACTAGCCAATGCCCTTTACCCTCTAATTCAGGACGCAAAACCTCTAGAGGCAATTCTCAACGGATATAAAGACACATTTGAGTCGACCTATCTACAAATGATGAAAGCCAAAATAGGACTTTTTGAAAAAGCTCCTGAGGATCTTCAGCTTATTGAACACCTAGAAGAAACTTTGCAATTAGCAGAAACAGATATGACAATTTTCTTTAGAAACCTCAGCTCCTTGACGAAAAATCACTCCCTAACATCAAAAGAAATCATTCCTCAATATATCAAAGAAGCTATTTACAATCCCGATGCACTTAGCCCGGAAGTGATTAACTCTTGGACAACATGGATAACCTCCTACCTGAACAGATTGCAAAAAGAACCGCTTTCAGACTCTGAACGAAAGAAAAAAATGGATGCGGTAAACCCTAAATATGTTTTACGCAATTATATGGCACAACTGGCTATTGAGGCTGCTGATAAAGGAGATTATTCATTAATAGAAGAATTCTACACGCTTCTAAAAACCCCCTATGAAACACAACCAGATTCCCAAAAATGGTTTGCTAAACGACCAGAATGGGCAAGACATAAGGCAGGTTGCTCCATGTTATCTTGTAGCTCTTAAAACAATTTCATGAAAAGAAAACATGATAAAATAGCATTAGGCGGAGGATGTCATTGGTGTACTGAAGCAGTCTTCCAATCCCTAAAAGGAGTTTCAAAGGTATTGCAGGGGTATGTTGCTTCTACAGGAGAGGACCATAATTTTTCTGAAGCTGTCATTGTACACTTTTATCCCGAAGAAATTTCTTTACACACCTTAGTCGAGATACACTTATATACCCATAAAAGTACAGAAGCACATACAATGCGCAAAAAGTACCGTTCTGCTATTTATTTCTATACGCAACAACAACATATCGAAGTACTGGATATCTTACAGAAATTACAAATTGACTTTAAAAAACCACTAGTCACCAAAGCATA
Organism: Aquimarina sp. TRL1; assembly: GCF_013365535.1. Classification (NCBI taxonomy): domain Bacteria; kingdom Pseudomonadati; phylum Bacteroidota; class Flavobacteriia; order Flavobacteriales; family Flavobacteriaceae; genus Aquimarina; species Aquimarina sp. TRL1. The sequence continues at coordinate 1,241,825 of NZ_CP053590.1, forward strand.
TCCTTTTGTTGCTTTTAAGCCTTCCAGAGAAGCAATCACAAATTACTACTATACAAATCCTCAAAGACCCTTTTGCCAAAATTTTATCACTCCTAAGCTTCTGCTTTTACTAAAACATTTCTCCAAAAACGTTCATCCTCAAAAACGTGAACTATTACCTCCTATCCCTCACAAAAACAGCCCTTAATTTTTTTCAAACGATAAGATTATTCATACCCTGGATTTTGCACAATAATCCCCCCTCCAATCATAATCTCTTCTTCCGGGATAGGGTAAACGAAGTTTTCTTTACTATCCAGTTTATCTTTTATCAAAAAAATATTGAGATCTTCCTCTATATGATACCGAACCAAATCAAACCAATCCTCTCCATTTTCGTAATACAATTCCATTAGTTTTTCTAATCGAATTATTTTTAAGAATTCATTAATATTCTCTGGTTGTTTAGGTACTACTCCTGCTCTTTCTCTTATTCTATTCAATTCACTTACCTCTACAGACAATTCTTCTATTGTCCCTGAAGCTGCTTTAACCACTCTTGCCTTAGCTTCTGCATATATCAGTAATACCTCTGGGATTCTCAAGTGCATCCAGGCGGGTGGGTTTGGGTACGTAAAAGCCCATTTGAATCCTGTTTGGTGTGTATCAGAAGGTAAAGTCCTTGATATCCTATTCCAATCTCCTTCTTTTTTTTGTAATGTGTTTAAAAAAACAGAACCTGGAATAATTCCTTCTGTGTACCCACCTCCCTCATAATTAGAGAATACAAAATCTGTCGGGGTTGCAAAAATAATATCCACTCCTGTATGCCCTCTGACATATATGTTCTCATATTTACTTTCCAGTTCACTTCCTACAAATTCTTTTCCTATTTCCACAACCTCATCATATCGCCTCATATACAACAACACCTTCATTTTTAGTGCTTTTGCTGCCTTTATTGTTGCTCTTGAAGCATCTCCAGAATTTGGAATTCCACTATTTAACACATCATTAATATCTTCTAATATAAACCGGTAACTCTCTTTAACTGTCGCTCGTTTTTGAGGTATGGGATTGTTATTTTCATCATATTCTATAGGTCCTAATACAATTCCATACTCAGAATTCTGATTATAAAACTCCCCATAAACCCGTAACATATAAAAATAGCTCAACGCCCTCATAAACTTTGCTTCTCCCAAATAAAAATTTCGTTTTGCTTCTGACAATACTTCTTCACCTGTTTTGGGCAATCGTATAATAAGTTCGTTTGCATTTGCTAGTGCTCTATATCCTCCTCCATATATATCTGAAATCGCTATATTATTAGATCTTACCGTATGATTTACAAAAGTAGCACCTAATCCGAAGTCCCGAACAGATAATTGCCCTGAGAGCCCTGAACCAGACAATACTGCCGGCATAGGAATCATATTCCTAATAGAAGCATATGCTCCAATAATAGCTGCTTCAATAACCCCTTCATTTTCATATGCCTGTTCGACCGGAATTCTTCCATCTATTTCCACATTATCCAACCCTCCAAGAGTCTCACATGAAGAAAAAAAGATCATATTGATTACTAAAATCCAAAATTTACTTTTCATAATCATTTCTTTTTTTAAAACGAAAGCCTAATCCCCCAAGACATTGTTTTAGGGAGGTGATAGCCTAAATAATCTCTTGAATCTCTACTATTCAGGTTAAAACCAGAAGTACTTACTACTTCAGGATCCACCCCTGGATATTTCGTCCAAGTCAATAAATTAGTAGAATTTGTATAGATAGTAGCACTGCTTATTTTCAATTTTTTAAGTAACCGCCTCGGGATGTGGTACTGAAATGATATATTCTTTAACCTTACAAATGAAGCATCTCCTACATTTGCTGTACTTGGATAACTATACAATCCTCCATATCTATCAAACCTTAATTCTGGATATTTAGTATCCCCTTTACCTGGTTTCCAGGAATTTTCATACATTTCTTTTGTAATATTATTTCCATAATTCACATAAGTGGTTATTCGTTCCAAAGGTGCCCATCTTTTTTCTAGTCCAAAAGAAAACTGAAGATCGACCCCTACTTCAAAATTCCTAAAAATAAATCGATTATTCCACCCGCCATATATATCTGGCTGTATATCTCCTAATACCTTTGCATCTCCTCTATAATTAATCACTCCATCCCCATTTAGATCAACAAACTTTAAATCTCCCACTCTTGCCCCTTCCTGGATTGCATGTTCTTTTATTTCATCTTCATTTTTAAAGATCCCTTCAGCAACCAATCCATATATAGACCCTAATGAAACCCCTTCTTCCAAAAGCGGGCTTAGTGATGGTCCCAGGTTTCCTTCTACAGATTTTATAGTATTCTTAAGAAATGTAATATTAAGCGCACTAATCCATTGTACGTCCTTGTTCCTTAACAATTGAGCCTCTAATGTAACTTCTAAACCTTTGTTCTCCATTGAACTATTAGAACTTTTTAACCGTCTGTTAAAACCAGAAGAAGGAAGATTAGGTAAATACATGATCATCCCTGATGTCAACCTGCTAAAATAATCAGTAGAAAGTGAAAACCTTTTATCAAACAATGAAACATTCATCCCTACATTATATTCTTCTGTTTTCTCCCATCCAATAGCCTTATCTGCTACATTAGCTAATCCTATTCCCGTTTCTCCTCCTATAATAGTTGGACTATCTTCCAGAGGGGAACCATAAAATCTTCTATGCAAGAAATCTGGTAAATTTGCCTTTCCTGTTCGCCCTATAGAAAATCGAAATCGCAAATCATCGATCACATCCATATTATTCATAAATGCTTCATTCGATGTTTGCCAAGACACTCCAATCGAGGGAAAATAAGCCCACCTTTTGTTCGGACCAAACTTAGAATATCCGTCTAGTCTATTTGAAAGCATTACATAATACCGTCGGTCATAATTATAGTTTAATCTTGAGAAATAAGAATGTAGTCTACTCTCTGTCAAATGATCATACGCATTAAAAACCCCTCCTGCCAAACTAATCACATCAGAAAACACATCAGTAGGCAATCCTACATAAATTGCTCCCGTAAGATCCAATCTCCTATAATCAAATGCTGTTCCTACCAATAAGCTTGTATAATGACGAGAAAAAGTTTTTGCATATTGCAGTGTATTATCCCAGGTAGCGTTATACGTTTTTGTCTCATAATCAGTTCGCTGACTATAGGGACGAACTTTATAATACTTATACCCTTTACTATCAGTAATTGCATATTGCATAGCTGTTCGAAAAGTGACATCTTTAAGAAACGTAAACTTTGCATAGCCATTCCCTATGAAATTAATGGCTTCATCTTTATTTTTAGTGCTATTACCAAAAGCCAGCAGATTAGAATACCTAGCATCCTCATTAAGGCTCCCATCTTTATTTCTGACGGGGATATCGGGTCTGGTCGAGAACACCTGATCCAGAGAAGATAAAAGAGAATAGTTAGAAATGGATGTTTGATAATTAAATCCCCCTCCTAATTTTATCTTATCCGTAAGATCAAAATCGTAATTAGCTCTCAGATTATTTTTGAGATAATCTTCTCCAACAAAAAGCCCTTCTTGCATTGTTTTTCCTAATGAAAAATAATATGTACTTTTCTTACTCCCTCCAACTAAATTAGTGTTAATCTCATGAACATCAGCAGATGAACGGGTGATTTCGTCTTGCCAAGCTACATCTGCATCACCAAAATAACCTTCGTTAACTTTATTTGTTTCTGGATTTACAATTAATGCTGCTAACCCATTATACATATTATGTTTTTGTGTTGCTCTTGCTGCTCCGATCAACATTTCTTTGTATTCTGCGGCATCCAACATTTCATTTTTTCGAATAGGGCTGTTACAAGAATAACGGTAATTAAAAGTTAGTTTTGGTTTTCTGTTCTTCTTTCCTCTTTTGGTTGTAATCAATACCACTCCATTTGCTGCTCTCGAACCGTAAATAGAGGCTGCGGCAGCATCTTTAAGTACATCCACACTTTCTACATCCAATGCTTCTATTAATTCCAAAGGGTGTGTTCTGTATACCCCTCCAAATCCATTATTAAAATAAGCTGGTAAATTATCTTCTACTACTAAGGGGGTACCATCAATAACATACAAAGGTTGATTCGCCCCTCTAAACGAGGTAACTCCTCTAATATTGACAATTGCCCCTGCTCCTGGTTTTCCTGAAACCTGTAAGGCACTTAATCCTGCTATTCTTCCTCCCAGTAAACGATCGAAAGTACTTATTCCCGGGAGCCCCAACTCATCTCCTTTTACCGAGGCAACAGGACTAGTAACATTGTGTTTCTCCATTGAATCATAACCTACCAAAACTACTTTATCCAATGTTGTATCCCCTCTTACCATTTGCACATCAAGACTTGAAGTGCTTTGTACTTCTTTCTCTTTATCTACATATCCCAAATAAGAGAACACCAATATGTCTCCTTTTTTGACAACAATCTCATACTCTCCATCCATTCCGGTAGAGATTCCTCTATGAGTTCCTTTAATGAGTATACTTACACCTAACATAGGAAGTGAATTCTCATCCTGCACTTTCCCTTTTACCTTTATTCGCTCAGTTACTTTCTTTGCAACTCCTTTTGGCTTTATGGTTACATGATGTTTATGAATATGAAAAGTTAGGGATGTGTTTTTTAAAATTCGAGATAAAACAATATCTATTTTTTTATCTTTTACTTTGATACTAAACCGTTTTCCCAGGTCAATATCCTCATCTTTAAAAAAGAATTTATATGACGACTTCCCTTCTATTTCCTTAAAAACCTGTAATAAAGAAACGTCTGTAAGATCAAGACTTATTTTTTCATGGTCGTAACTCGTAGTTGTAGCTGTAACTCTTCCACAAAAAAATAAAAAAATAAAAAAGATATAACGAAAATTCCTAAAGCTTCCTGAAAACATATAAAATTCCTCTCCCGATTGACGATTGTCTTTCTTAGTTTTTAAGAAGTTTATTCTATCACTATTCTAAAAATCAACAACCAAGCACAAAACTAAATTAAATCTTCCTATCTTTTTAACAAAAAACACTTAAATTATTCAATTTCCCTCTGGGAAGTAATCACAATTGTATTATCTTTTAGATGCCATTCGATAGGGGAATAATTCTTAATAACTTCGAGCACATCTAAAATCGATTCCTCTTCTGTATCAAAAACTCCAGTAAATTCGTGATTATCTAGCTCTGGATAATTATTCACTATTTTTACATTATAAAACCGCTCTAGTTTCTTTATGATTTTTTTAAACGCTGTTTTCTTAAAAATTAGACGACCTTTCATCCAGGAAATGTGATCAGATACATCTACATCACTTACAGTAATCTTTTTATTTCCTTTCTGGAAAACACCTTTTTGATTTGGTGTTAACTTCACTCCATTTTTTTCTTTACCTGTTGCGTACAAGGCGACTGACCCTTCTACTAACACAGTATTAACTTCCTGATCCTCCGGAAACATCGCTACATTAAACTGAGTTCCTAAAACCCTGATATTCATTTGATCTACCTCAACCATAAATGGTTTTTCTTCATCTCTCTTTACATCAAAAAAAGCTTCCCCTTTTAAATATACTTGTCGGTTCTTATTAGCTACAAAATCCACCGGATATTTAAAGGTTGTTCCCGAATTAAGATGGACCAATGTCCCATCTGAAAGCACAACTTTGAAACGTTTCCCTTCTGGTACAACAACTTCATTATACACCACATTTGTAGCTAATTGATCCTCATAAATAATCTTATTCTTTTCTTGCCTCCAGATAATATTTCCTCCCTCTTTATAATCTTGATTCTTCTCTATATCGATCTGTACTATTTCTCCATTTGATTTTTTGAGTAGTACAGGTTTATCTACAACTTTTAAGCCTGAATTAGTAGGATCAGGAGTATTGAGCTGCAGGTAGCACATATATCCAATCCCAACAAGAGACATAAGAATTGCGGCATATTTAAATACATTTTCATAACGAAACGTAACCACCTTGGTCGCAGATGGAATTGCCTTTTGGTATGCTTCAAGAGCATCAAAGCTATGTAGGCTTTTATTGATGGCACCATCTAACCTAATGTATTCTTCAAATATCTTTTTATGCTCTGCATCATCTAACCACTCCATTAACAGCTCTGATTCCTCCTCTGTTAAGTCATCTGCAAGATATTTATTAATAATTCTCTTTATTGTTTCGTTCATTTTAACTTATTTTATGAAAAAAAATAACTTTTTCACCTATATGACGTTAGTCTCTATTAAATACCCCCAATTTTACAAAAAATAAATCAAGTGGATTTTTCTTTAAATGACGATATCAAATTATTAACCGCCTTAAAGAAGGGGTGTCAAAAAGCATTTAAGTTCATTTACAGTACTTTCTATGAAATTTTATGTGTTTACATCCTTAATTTTACTTCTAACAGAGAAGAGGCTGAAGATATTGTGCAGGATACTTTATTAAAACTCTGGCAAAAAAGAGAATCCATCGTAATAAATACTTCTTTAAAATCGTATCTTTTCCAAGCTGTATACAACAGATTTGTAGACAATTACCGAAGAGAAAAAAAGAGGTATGAGATCCTAGACACAATTCGGTTAAGCGCACTAAATTCTCTCTATACAGAAGAGGAACAGCAGCATGAGAGTCAAAAAATCAAAATATTGCAACAAATTATTGAGCAACTTCCTCCCAAGTGCAAAGAAATATTCCTACTCAGTAAAATGAGGGGGCTAAAATATCAACAAATAGCAGATGAATTAGGAATCTCTATAAAAACGGTAGAAAACCAAATAGGGATTGCATATCAAAAAATCAGAGTTGCTTTAAAAAACTCAAATCTCTCTTTTTGATTTTTCTCTACACCTTATAATGCCTTCTTTTAGGTCTTCCGGGGACTAATAAAAAATGGATATTAATTTCAAGACTTGCACCTTGAGCATTTAGATGCTGATTACCTGGCAAAAAAGAACAATCCTTCTTTTTCCCTTTTTTTCTCTTGAGAAGTTTTTATTTTTACTCGACAAATCTATATTATGACCTTCGCTAAAATATACATATTCGTTATCAGCTTCCTTCTTTGCGGAAGTATTATTGCACAAGAAGCCCCTAAAAAAGAATCTACCTGGAGCATGCTAAAATATGACGGAGTTTCTGTTTTTAAAGGAGTTAAACATGCCTACACGCAACCTTTTAAGTGGAAAGGAAAGGATTTTGCTACCCTAGGTACAATCCTTGTCGGGACTTCTATACTTTATGCTATTGATGAACCGGCTAATGAATATTTCACAAAACAAGAAAAAGACATTCCCCACATTGTTAAGGAGTTTGGCTTTCGTTTTGGAAAACCCTTAGTGAATTACGGTCTTACTTCTGGAGTATATACTCTTGGTCTTTTAACAAAAAATGAAAAAATCAGAAAAACCGGGGTCTTATTAATTGCCTCTGCTACTGCAGGTGGTATTATCCAAACTGTAAGTAAAACATTAGTAGGTCGTGCCAGACCAACAATGAATGAAGGACATGACAGTTTCCGGTTTTACTCTAATGAAGCTGGATACCATTCTTTTCCTTCCGGACATGCGATCCTATCATTTACTACAGCACATGCTATTGCCAAACAGTTCAAAAACCCGTTTATCAAAGGAGGAATCTACGCCGTAGGAATGATTACTCCTGTGTCCAGATTATGGGCAGGGGCACATTGGCTAACAGATGTTAGTCTTGGGATTGTGTTAAGTGTTGTTATTGTCGACGGTATTGACAATTTTTTAAACAAAACAGAACGATACACCTATGACAAAAATAAGGTAAGTATCAAATGGAATTTAAAGCTTACCCCCGGACAGTTAGGAATTGTAGGCACGTTCTAACAAATGTAACCTTTATTCTGTTTCATAAAAAGTGGTAGCATCTGTTAGTAACTGATCTAATACTTGATGTTGATGTGCCATTTCGGCAATATCAAACCCCAAATAATTCTGGAGATCGGAAGCTACTACAGTTCTAAAGGTCTTTATTTTTTCTATTTCAAAATAAAGATAGCCGGTTCTACGAACAAAGAAATCTGATAAGGTAACTACCATTTCATGATGAACACCATACCAAAGCTCTGCCCGAATAAGCTTTTCTATGACTTCTTCATTATTAAAATGGGTTATTTTTTCAAGAATCTTATCAGCTTGTTTACCATAAGTACTAACCAAATACCAACAAATATATTCATCCTCTACCCCTAAAGACGCCAGTCTTTCTTTTAATTGCCTTCGATACAGCACAACTTCTTCTCTGCTTTGTAACGGATAATTGGTTAAAGGAATCTCATCTGTCAATGCTCCTTTTGTCGCTCGATTCCCTATAGAATCATCTATAGAAAATAGTGTATTCATAATCCTCTCTGCCATTTTTCTATATCCTGTCAGTTTCCCTCCTGCAATAGAAACCAAACCTGTTTTAGAAATAAAAATCTCATCTTTTCTTGATAACTCCGAAGGAGTTTTACCTGCTTCGTATACCAGAGGACGTATTCCTGCCCAACTAGAAATGACATCCCTTATTGTTAATTCTGCCAGGGGAAACATCCTATTCACCGCATCGATCAGGTACTTCACATCTTTTCTAGTAATCACAATACGTTTCAGGCTGGCGGTATATACTGTATCTGTAGTACCTATATACGTTACCTTTCCTCTTGGAATTGCAAAAATCATTCTACCATCATCCACATCAAAATAGATCGCTTGTCTAAGTAATAATTTATCTCTGGGAATCACAATATGAACTCCCTTACTCAATTGCAATGTCTTTTCTTTTTTTGAAGTATCCAACTGTTTGATTACATCACTCCAGGGACCTGTAGCCGATACAAAAAATCTGGCACTAATCATCAACTTTTCATTTGTGATATGATCCAAACAATGTGCTGTATCCATATTCCCTTCTTCGGTATATCCAAAAGAAACTACTTCGCAATAATTCAACACCTCTGCTCCAAGAACATGTGCTTTTTTAAGCAATTCAATCGTCAATCTTGCATCATCAGTCCTGTATTCTGCGTAATACCCTCCTCCTTGAAGTCCTTCTTTTTTTAATAAAGGCTCTTGCTCTATAGTCTCTGATACACTTAACATTTTCCTTCGGTCATTTCCCGACACATCTGCTAAAAAGTCATATACTTTTAGTCCGATAGCAGTCATCAATTTCCCATAGGTTCCTCCTTCATAAAGAGGAAGTAACATTTTTTCTGGTACTACCAAATGCGGAGCTAGTTTATGTACAATAGCTCTTTCTCTTCCCGATTCCCGAACCAATCCAATCTCCAGTTGTTTCAGGTACCTAAGTCCTCCATGAATCAATTTAGTTGATTTATTACTAGTACCAGAAGCAAAATCATTTTTCTCTATCAGACACACAGATAATCCTCTGGAAATGGCATCCAGCGCTATCCCTGCTCCTGTCACCCCTCCTCCAATAATAACGACATCAAACAACCGAGATGTGACTCGCTTTAATTGAGATGCCCGCTCATGTACTGAGAACTGTCTTTTATTTTTCATTAAAAATACTACTATAAACCATCGAACAATGCCACACTAATCTAAGTAAAATATATCAAATCTTCTTTTTATTTTTTGGAGACAGTGCTTCTTAAAAAATAAATGCTTTTGTTTGTTTTAGAAAAGCTTTTTAATCATTTTAGCTTTTATTAAAATATTAAAGTAATTTTATTGTAAGCATATAGAAGTTTAACGACAGAATATATATGCCTGTAATTAATAAAGAACGCAGCATGTCAAAAACATATTATGATCCCGCAGATTTACGAAAGTTTGGAAAAATAACAGAATGGAGCGAAGAGCTGGGAAAAAAATTCTTCGATTATTATGGAAAGGTATTCGAAGAAGGAGCTTTAAGCGCCCGTGAAAAATCTTTGATTGCACTCGCTGTTTCTCATGTAGTAAAATGTCCTTATTGTATTGATGCATATACCAAAGATGGGTTACAACGAGGAATCACCAAAGAAGAAATGATGGAAGCTGTTCATGCTGGTGCTGCTATCGAAAGCGGCGCTACCTTAGTACATGGAGTGCAAATGATGAAAAAATATGACAAACTATCTATGTAAGTTTACTTTTTAGGATCATTAGTATCACCTAAGAATTAAATATATGACCAAGTCCCTGAAGAAAAGAAATAATGAATTAGCAAATTCTCATAGACAACTGGAAATTCTGAGTAATGGGATTTTTCAAAATGGAGAACTTCCCAAATTTGCAGATCAGATTGCAAAAACGGGACATTTCCCTTTACGCCCTAAAAAACTGGAAATCCTGCAAATTAATGTTGGATATATGTGCAACCAGGTTTGCGAACACTGTCATGTGGATGCTGGTCCTGATCGCAAGGAAATTATGACCAGAGAAACAATGCAGCAATGTATTGATGTCATAAAAAACACAGGAGCTCATACCCTGGATCTTACCGGAGGAGCTCCTGAGATGAACCCTAATTTTAGGTGGTTTGTAGAAGAAGCAAGTAAAGCAGGAATTAAAGATTTTATTGTCCGTAGTAATCTGACGATTATCAGAGCTAATAAAAAATATTACGACCTTCCTGATTTTTTCAAAAAATATAACATTCATGTTGTTTCTTCTATGCCTCACTGGACCAAAGGAAAAACAGATAAACAGCGAGGGAATGGCGTTTTTAACAAGTCTATTGAGGCCTTACTGGAACTCAATAAAAGAGGATATGGGATGCCTGATAGTTCTTTAAAGTTAGACTTGGTATACAATCCTTCTGGGGCTTTTCTTCCTGGAGACCAAATGGCTATGGAAAAAGATTTCAAAAAAGCATTATTTGATGATTTTGGAATTCATTTTCATAATCTTTTTGCTATTACCAATCTTCCAATCAGTCGATTTCTGGATTATCTTATTGCTTCTGATAATTATGAAGACTATATGTATCAATTAGTCGATGCATATAATCCTACGGCAGTAGAAAATGTCATGTGTACTAATACTATTTCTGTCAGTTGGGATGGGTGGCTATACGACTGTGATTTTAATCAAATGCTGGGTCTCAAAGTCAATAGTAAAATAAAGCACATTAGTGAATATAACGAAGATATCCTTCTCGATCGGGATATCATTATCTCGCAGCACTGTTACGGGTGTACTGCCGGTGCAGGAAGTAGCTGTCAGGGAACTGTCGCATAACACCTAAGTACATGAGATCAACAACGTACTATATATTTATTGGCTGTCTGTTTGCCAGTTATTTTATAACTGCACAGACATCACTACAACAACTATTGGATCAACATACTAAAAACAGTATTCCTTTTATCTCTGTAGAAGAAGTTGCACAGAAAACTGACCATTTTATTTTACTTGATGCAAGGGAGGAAAAAGAGTTTGAGATCAGCCACCTCAAAAATGCAATCCATGTTGGGTATGATCATTTTATTATAGATACAATTACAAAGAAAAAATTTTCAAAAGATAGTCCGATTGTGGTATATTGTAGTTTAGGCATCCGATCTGAGCGAATTGCTGAAAAACTAAAAAAACAAGGATATAAAAACATTTTTAATTTATACGGAGGAATTTTTGAGTGGAAGAACAAAAACTTTCCCGTTGTAAATAAACATGAACAAGAAACCGACTCCATTCATGTATTCTCAAAGGAATGGGGAAAATGGCTTCTGAAAGGAAAAAAAACACATTGATCTTGAAAGAAAAAAACTTACTTCTCATATTTACCAGAAATCCCGAATTAGGGAAATGCAAAACGAGATTAGCTGCTACTATTGGAGACCACGCAGCACTGGAAGTATATAAATTCTTATTGAATCATACTGTATCAATTACAGAAAAACTCTCTGCGGATAAAGCTGTATATTACTCAGAAAAAATACGAGATAACGATATCTGGTCCACAGCGTCTTATATCAAATACAAACAAAACGGGGTCGATTTAGGGGCTCGGATGCTTGCTGCTTTTCAAGAAGGATTCACCAATGGTTATCAACATATTATTATCATAGGAAGTGATATATACGACCTCCAGCAACACGATATAGAGAAAGCATTCTTATCTTTAAAAAAACATGACTATGTAATCGGTCCTGCCAAAGACGGAGGATATTACCTGCTGGGAATGAACAAATTAACCCCCTCTCTTTTTAGCCGTAAAACATGGGGTACAGATTCCGTACTAAAAGACACCTTGCTCGACTTACAAAACGAAGCTGTTAAAATACTAGAAGAACGAAATGACATCGATTATTATGAAGATATCGAAGGTATTGACGTTTTTCAACAACTTATACAAAAAATAAAAAAATGATTAAACAAATAAAAGAAACCACCGAATACCTCTTAGAAAAAGGTTTTGAAAACCCAGAAATAGGAATTATTCTCGGAACCGGATTAGGGCAGCTGATCAATAATATTGAAATCATTAAAGAAGTAAGCTATAATCATATTCCTAACTTTCCTACGGCAACCGTAGAATTCCATAAGGGAAAACTTATCTACGGAATATTAGAAGGAAAAAAGATAGTTGTTATGCAGGGGCGTTTTCATCTATATGAAGGATATACCCTCCAGGATGTCACATATCCAGTGCGTATCATGCACCGATTAGGAATCAAAACATTATTAGTTTCTAATGCTTCAGGAGCGATCAATCTCGATTTCAAAAAAGGAGAATTAATGCTTATTGATGACCATATCAATCTACAGGGAGGATCTCCGCTGGCTTTTAAAGGGGTAGAAGAATTAGGAACGCGGTTTACCGATATGAGTGCCCCTTATGACCTGCATATCAATCAACATCTGGAAACGATTGCCAGAGAACATAATATCACCCTTCACAAAGGAGTATATGCTTCTGTATTAGGACCGCAGTTAGAGACAAGAGCTGAATACAGATACCTGAGAACTATTGGTGCTGATGCTGTAGGAATGAGTACTGTACCTGAAGTTATCGTGGCCAACCATCTCAACCTACCGGTATCTGCTATTTCTGTACTTACAGATGAGTGCGATCCTGATAACTTACAAGCTGTAAATATCGAAGAAATTATTGCTATGGCAGCGAAGGCGGAACCTGTAATGATTACACTCTTTAGAGAAGTAATTAAAAAATTATAACTCGTATTTATTCTCTTAAAAGCGCTTTATTTTATATCTAATTTACTACGTACTATATGAATAACTATTTAGACACCACAAAAGATGTATACAAACAGGCAGCCTTAACCCCTGATGTGGGATTATGCTGTACTACAAACCCTATATGGGAACTACCTGGATTAAAAATCCCTAAAATCATGCAAGAGATGAATTATGGTTGTGGTAGTACAGTAAATGCCCGAGACCTGACAAACAATCCAAAAATATTGTATGTAGGAGTTGGTGGCGGGATGGAATTGCTTCAATTCTCTTACTTTTCTCGTCAAAAAGGAGGAGTTATCGGTGTCGATGTTGTACAGGAAATGTTAGATGCTTCTAAAAAGAACTTTATTGAAGCAGAAAAGCAGAATGAATGGTTTAAAAGTGATTTTGTCGATCTAAAATACGGAGATGCATTAAACCTACCTGTTGATGATAATAGTATTGATGTAGCTGCTCAAAACTGCCTTTTCAATATCTTTAAAGCAGAAGATCTAAAAAAAGCCCTAGAAGAAATGTATCGGGTTTTAAAACCTCATGGTCGGTTAGTTATGAGTGATCCTACATGCGAACAACCTATGAATGAAGCGCTTCGCAATGATGAAAAACTGAGAGCATTATGTCTCAGCGGTAGTATTCCCATTGCCGATTATGTTAAGGCATTAACCGATATTGGATTCGGAACTATCGAAATAAGAGCTAGAAAACCTTATCGTATTCTAGATCCGGTTCACTACAACACAGAAGAACTCATCTATATAGAATCTATAGAGGTTGCTGCGATTAAAGATCCTATGCCTGCTGATGGCCCTTGTGTTTTTACCGGAAAAACTGCTATTTATTATGGGGCTGAAGACTATTTCGATGATAAAAAAGGACACGTACTCCTCAAAAATCAACCACTAGCTATCTGTGATAAAACTGCAAAAGCTCTTGCTAATCTACAGAGAAATGACATCTATATCAGCGATGCTACGTATCATTACGATGGCGGAGGCTGTTGTTAAAAAAAATGAATAGAATGTTGATTATCAAACAATAATATCAAAAAATCAACATTCTATTATTTGATATTTTTTAACATTTATAAAATACTATTAAAACCACCACAATTACTTTTAATTTATTAACCAACCACTGTATCATAATGACAGTGATATTACACAAATCAACATATGACACTAAGCATTTTATTTATTGCTGCATGCTTTCTGGCATTCAGTAATGGAGCAAATGATAACTTTAAAGGAGTCGCAACCCTTTTCGGTAGCGGAACAACTGATTACAAAAAAGCAATTAACTGGGCGACACTAACCACTCTTGCCGGATCTATTGCTGCTGTTTTTCTGGCTGAAGAACTAGTCAAAAACTTTTCTGGAAAAGGTTTAGTACCTCAGGAACTTATACAAACTCCTATATTTGCTATTTCTATTGCTATGGGAGCTGCTATTACAGTATACATTGCTACCAAAATAGGAATGCCTATTTCTACAACACATAGTTTAGTCGGCGCCTTATTCGGAACAGGAGTTATAGCAGTAGGAAGTGAATTTAACTTTCAAAAACTGGGCAATACCTTCCTAATGCCATTAATTGCGAGTCCTCTAATTGCTGCTATTCTTAGTTTAGTCTGTTATTTTATACTCCATTCCGGAAGAAAAATATGTCGTATTACCACAGAAGAAAACGAAGGTGCTATTACTACATATCAAGGGAATTTTCTCTCGCTTTCTATTCAAAAAATAGTGGACTTCTTCCATTATATAAGTTCTGGTGTTGTCAGTTTTGCCAGAGGTCTTAATGACACCCCTAAAATTGTCGGTTTATTACTTATTATCAAAGTTCTGGATATTCAATGGAGCATGATTGCTATCGCTGTAACCATGGCGATTGGTGGACTAGCAAAAGCTAAAAAAGTTGGAGAAACAATGAGTAAAAAAATAACTCCTATGAATGCAGGGCAGGGATTAACTGCAAATATGATTACCGGCTTACTCGTAACTACAGCTAGTATTCATGGTCTCCCTGTTTCGACAACTCATGTGTCTGTTGGGGCAATCTTCGGTATAGGGACATTGACTAAAAAAGCTGATCTGAAAACAATTTCTAAGATTGTATTATCATGGGTTCTTACCTTACCTATTGCAGCATTGCTTAGCGGTTCTTTATTTCTACTTTTAAGAATGATTTGTTACTAACAAAAAAGTTTAGTTGTTTAAACACGAACTAAACTTTTTCGTTATTATTTTGGTCAATAATTCTTTTCTAAGACTTCCTTTAGTATTACAAAATACACTCCCTACTCTAGACTATGTCTGTCTATACTCTTTGCTAAACTTTTTAATAAGTATGACGGAAAGTAATAATTCTATAAGGGCAAGTATTACAATCACAAAAAGTGCTAATAAGTAACCATAAATATCAATAACAACTCCTGATATCGCAGAAAAAAGATATAATCCTATAAAATAGGAAAAAGAAAAATAGCTCAGTACATCTTTATGAATCTGCGGAGAAGATAATAACAATGCTAAATCCTGTATAATTGGATACACTAACCCATATGCCATTCCAAATAGAGAAGAGGCTAGTACATAAATCAAAACATCTTCTTCTGCAAAAAAGAATAAGACCAAAGAGATGACCATAAAAAGAAGAAAAAACGTATTTGTATAATACCTATTTAATTTCGCAATATAAGCACTCAATAAAAGACGAGACAAAACCATTGACAATGAAAATGACAAAAAGAAATAGAAATAATTTACCCCGAGTTCTTTTGAAAAAACTGTTTGAAAATTAGACATTAAAGATAAGGTACAAGCGCCTAAAAATACCATTAACAATGGATATATATATCCTTTTTTCTTTTCATCAGTAATCATCTTATCTTTAGGGTTTATTTTTTCAGAATCCTTTACAGCTACATTGTTAGAGATTGAAAGAAATAAAAATGCTGCACAAAATGAGCACACCCCCCCTGTAATTGCAAAAACGATAAAATAGTTAATATTTTCTCCATAAATGATGTCTATCACAATAGGCGCTAAACTAATTCCAATAACATTAAAAGCAGACAAATATCCAAACAATGTGACTCTATTATCAGAATTATCACTATAAGCCATCAACATAATCGGGGACACATTGTAGTAAATTCCCCAACCGATTCCTGTAAATGCTGATGCGATAAAATAAAAAACATCAACTTGATGATACGTTCCAAATATTATAACTCCTATTGAAAAAAAAAGTGCTCCTACAAAAAGTAAATAATTTCCAGAATATTGATAAACAAGCCTTTTCGTAAAAAGAATAGAAACCATTGCCCCAATACCAGTTATAGCGAACAGGTAACCTGCAGTAGCCGTATCTCCATTTAGTGACTTTATATAAATCGGCATAATAAAAAGAGTCCCATATGCTATGGAAATTAAAATAGCTGCTATAAAAATTTTTAAAATATTGCTTTTTGTTTCCGAATGTTTCATTTGTATCCTAGTTTTTCAATTATTTTTAGCCCCGTAGCTGGAGCATACCGAACTCCTCCTCCAGAGGTCCCTCTTACATAAATCGCTTCATTTTTCTCCACCTTTATTTCCTTTTGATCAGAATAATTATCCGCAAAAACAATCGCCTCTCCTATATACTCATCAAAAGCATTCGTGTACTTGTTCAAGACTTTTTTAGCCATTACAAAGTCTTCTGATGTTACTGTGATTTTCTTATCTGGATCTATACCCCATTCTGTAGAAGTGATAGACAAAAGCCACTTTTTTTCTTTATGTAGAGGTAATAAAAAAGCTTCATCATCTAAAAATATAAATGCACAATCATTTTTTTCTGGTTCTATATTTATAGAAAAAGCACATACTTTTTTGTTCCTACTTATTTTTTTATTCGGTTCGAAAGTATTTAGGAAAGGACCTGTCGACACAATAACATCCTTTGACTCATATATTGCTGAAAGATGGGTAATTATCTGAAAGTAATCTCCTTTTTTACTTAACTCTGTAACATATGTCTGTGTATTTATATCTAATCCATTCGCTGTTAGATTATTTGCTAATTTCTCACAATACGACCTAGCATCTACATATGAACCATCCCCTTTCCCTATATAGAAAGAGCCTCCAATTTCTTTCTTAAAAAAATGACTAATAGAACCAGCAGGAACTGTAGATGTATCATTAAGGTGTTCTGCAGGTTTACAATATTTCTCTATAAGACTCTTTCTATCTTCAGTCATATAAACAACATCTATAGTATCAGGTAATACATACCCTACTTCCTTTGCCAAAGTTTTTATAAGTGTACTGGATGTTTTATAGGACTGCTTTGCCTGATCAGAGATAGACAAAGGTGGATTAAAGCCAGCAGAATAATAGGATGTTCCTTGTCCGATCTCCTGTTTCTCTATTAATAACATCTTCTTATCAGGGAATCTTTTATGAATTAAATTTGCTGTTGTTAATCCTGTAATTCCCATGCCTATTATTGCAATATCGTATTTCATATGACATTCCAATATAGAGAGGTTATAATAAGGTCTTCTTCTCCTGTGTTGACTACTGAATGTTTTTCGCCACTTTCGATATAAAGAATATCAAACCTATTTAATGTTATTTTTTTATCCTCAAAAATCACTTCTCCTTTACCTCCAACAATCATCCATATTTCAGCTACTTTATGCTGATCTACAGGAGTATTCAATTTCGGAGGAACAATAAAAATAGAGCTGCTAACCGGACAGGAAATATCAGATAAAAGATGCTCGTGAAGTGATATTCCTCCGTCTAGATTTTCAGTAATTTTTTTTTCTATTAACTTCATATCTTAAAAAATAAATGAGTGAGCGTTTAAATCTTTATAAAAGTCATATCCGATAATACTATTTATAATAATCGCACTTCTTCTAGAACTTAGTGATAAGTTAGGGTCTGATAATCCATGTGTATGAATAGCTCCATTTTGTATATAAACAGAACATTCATCTTGATGCTTCCAATTAACACTATAATCAGAGTTAATCAAAAAATTGTCTTTATCTCTATTAAAAAGACATTTGATTTTTTCGAGATAAGAAGGAGTCTTATACTTATAACCTGTACAAAAAATAACAACGTCTGAAGTAATTTTCTTAGTCTCCTCTTTTGTTCTCATTTCTAGAACATATTGTTTATTGTCCTTATACACTTTTTTCAAGGTATGCCCTATCAATAAATTACTTCTCGTTTTAGCTTCTTTCTTTATATACCTTTCTTTATATAGGCTTTGGTAAATTTCAACCAAAGTTTGCTCAGAAACTCCATTATTAGCAAAATTATACGTGGAAAGAAGTTGCTTCTTTTCTTCTTCACTACTATTGTAGAAATACTCAGCAAATCCTGGATTAAATATCTCGTTAACAAATGGGGAGTCATCTAATTGGAATATGTTATCACTTTCGGTAATCCAATTAATTTTTTCAGGTGCATTCGTCTTTTGATTGATCAAATCCAAAAATATCTCAGCTCCACTTTGCCCACTTCCTATTACAGACACTGTTTTCCCCGAAAAATCATGGCTTTTGTACATATATTCTGAACTGGAAAACAAGCTATTTTTATCTACTTTTAATTGATCATCAAAAACCTCTGGTATTACTGGTGAAAGCCCTGTAGAAAGAACTAAATTATTTGTTCTGTACTTCTCTTTATCAGTTTCAATCTCCAGCCAACCATTTTTGTAATCAACTTCTCTCACTAAGGTATCTTGCTCTACATTATCTAAACTAGACAATACCCAAGATAGATAGTCACTATATTCCTCTCTATTAACACTTCCAAAATTGGCTGTTATAAATTGATATAATCGATTATTTACAGATAAATAATTGACAAACGAAAAAGGGTTGGTAGCATCTACTAAGGTCACCAAGTCTTTGAGGTAAGATATTTGCATTTTAGCATCAGGAATTAACATCCCTCCATGCCATTCAAAATTAGATTTTCTTTCCAGTATTTTTCCTTTTAATCCAGGAACAGTTGACGATAACGCTCCAAGGCTCAAACCAGAAGGGCCTGCACCTATACAAATAAAATCTAGGTCTTTCATGATCTATAATATGTGTTTTTTTAAATTAAGTATGTGAATTGATATACTATGGGGTATAGTAGTATCTTTTAGTTTATACAAGAATCAAATCATTTGATATTCGCTTGTAAAAATCCCCAGAAAGCACAGTAGGCATAATCGGATTTGATAGTTCTTTAAATGATTCGAACCACTGTTTTTTATAGGTATCCTCAATAGATAAATACATATCCATCCAGTCTATTACGATTTTAGAAGCTTTTTTCCCGTTATAGCTTTCTGGCATTAAATGATGTGTTATTTTTTTCTTCGATTCTATATATTGTCTTTTCAAGGCAGAAGAACTTTTTGCTTCCTTGTGATTCAACGTTTTATAATCCATAAAAAAATCCATGTAATGATTATAAAAACTGACGAATTTGGAAACATTAAAGTCATTAGCATCTATATCTGCGTTTTCCTTAAGCAGGAATAATCTCAAAAAGCCTTTATCTATTTTTTCATCCAGGGTGTCACACCATATAGCATGCCCTTTTGATGTAGAAAACTTTTCTCCATTCAATAACAAAAAATGATTATCAAGGATTACGTCAAACGTTTTATAAACTTCTCCGTAATCAAATACTCTTTTTATTACATCTAATATTTCTTTGTTATCGAATCCCAGACTTATTACTGTATCAATATTGCTCTCCTTATTAAAAGGGTTTTCAGATAATCCATATTTTTCTCTACAACGTTCTCCCAACCAGATAAAATATGAAAAACCATCACAATATGGATTAATGTGTCTAATATTATCATGTTGTATACCCCAGTGTTCCTTAGGAGAAGGAGATGTAACTCTATACATATTTTTTTTACTCCCTTCTGACATTTCTAAAAAATAGTTCTGAACCTTCTTTAACTCAAAAGTATCACAAACATGAGATGGGTAGCTGTTTTTAATATTCTCAGGAAGTATACTAACTCCACATGATTCACATATAAATCCCCTCATACCAGTACCACAATCCGGACACTCCCCACAAATAATACTCGGCGGCAAAAAGCCATATGTTGCATCATAAGGATGCTTCTCTTCATATAAAAAACAAGCATTGTTAATGAAGTCACCAAAGACAGCATCTGAAAAAAAATGTAATTGTTTTATAAACTCTGGATTATCTGCTGGATTAACAAACTCGTCAAAAACAATATCTAGATTCTCAAAAGAACGAAGTATTTTTTTATAGTTTTTTGTACATATCTCCTTTGGAGTCATCGACTCTATAAAAGACTGAAGTAATACAAAAGATTCTGTAAAATGTACTCCTGAATAACAATACGCCTGCATATTATTATTGATTACATTGCGTCTTATAACATCCATTTTGAGATAAGGTCCCGCAATATGTCCAAGATGCAAAGCCCCGTTAGGAGTAGGCATAATTGGGCTAAGAAAATATGTTTTCATTTTCTGAAGTTTAGGTTTTAAGAGATTTAGGCAAGCTTTAAAAAATTGGTTAAGCTTTAAAAAACTCGACGTGGCAAACCTCCCCTTTTTATTCTAAAAAAATAATTAAGTAGTTAAAGGTTTTTTATTTTCATAAAAGGTATTTTGCCAGGTTTTATTTGTTTGTTTTTAAAAGAAAAATATCATTTAGCTAATGAATAATAATGAAGTTCAATACGTTTATTTTCTAAATTTTTTCACAAAAAATCAGTGAATGGATTCTGGAGAAGAAAACGAATCTGTATTCCTTGTAGATTTGCTAATCATATTAAATGCCTACAATGAAAACACTATTCGCTATTGCTTCTTTTTTTCTTTTGACAATATCTTTATTATTCTATCCGGAGCGTACAAAAACCTCTGAAAAGTTTTGGGTTCAAAACTCAAAAAAACAAGAAGCCTTATTTTTTTTAGATAGTATCCGGTCATTGAATACAAAAAAATTAATCGACGAAATCACCGCTACTACAGATTCTATTCATCTTAATCAGCGAAACATTAATAAAATTTTGTCCTCATCTGATTTCGAAAAGCTACAACAAGCCATTAAGAATAAAGAAATGCCTATTACAGTCGTTAAAAGTATTTTTGGAAATATCCCAATCGATAGTACTTATATACAACACGGAGCAATCCCCATAACTTTCTTTACATTAGGTCAGAAAAAGGAAGTAATGACGCAATATGCCATCGCTCTTAACGATTCTAATATAAGCAGAGAAAGCGATGTTTATTTTTTTTCAGAAGACACATTGCTTTCCAGACATCACATATCCCATCGTTATGCATTGGATATTCAATTTTATACCGACCATATTTCAAAAAAAACAATCATTTATTATACACAAAATCAAATAAGCGGATCAGGTACCTGGGAATATCATTTTAACTTTTATCAATATGAAAAGAATGGTTTACGTCCTATATTAAGCGAAATTGCTATTGCTAATCTTCAACCTCCCTGGAGTTCGAGAATTATCGAATTACATTCCAAAATCAGCAAGACGACGCCCTTAACTATGCACATAGAATACCAACAACAGTTAGTTGATTCAGAAAACCCGCTTATCAAACACCCTATCGCTAAAGACAGTATATATATTGAATATCAATGGAATCACACATACCGGAAATTAGAAACCAAGTACAAAAACACCTCTTTCTCTAAAGAAAAACATACTTCTTTTTACATTTCCCAGAGTGATCTGTTATTTCTTCATGCATATCAGCCCGAAATACGTCAGCTTCTAGCTTATAAAACCCCTTCTCAATCAGTAATTAACTACATTCTAGAAGTAAAAAATACTATTCGGAAGAAATAGGAGCTACAGGAACATCCATCTGAAAATATTGTACAACCTCTGTTAAGTTCTGCTCCAAGTAATATTTAGTATGTGAATATTCAAAATGCTTTTTAAATGCTTCCTCATCGTCAAACCGTTCTCTAAGAATAAACCGACTAGGATCATTAAAAACCTGCTGTACACTAAACAAGCTACAACCGGCTTCCATTAGAGAGGCTTTTTGTAAATTGGACAAAGCCCTACGCGCAATAACTGTTTTTGTTAAATCTTTAATCTTTATCTCTGCGGTAATAAAGTACCCCTCTTTCAATAAAATATCCATATATAATTATTAAAATTGAACCATTTGTACCTGTCTGTACACTATGCACAAACTCTTATACAACATTACTTGTACTCATTTCACTGCTAAAAAATATCAAATACTATAATACAGGGGGAAGAAGATTCATTAACGTTAAAAAAATGTAAGCATCAATGCCTTACAACACATCTCATACTCTAATATACTAAAAAATACTGAATATCAACAACATACACCTAACAGTAATCCCTATTGATTTTCTAGTGATTCCGTATCTTTATCCTTGTGAAAAAATACCTTCAAATTATCTCTGATTCATACTCGGGATACTGGCAATATCTAAAAAATGAAATCCTGCTTCAGAACGATTGGGATAATTATTTTTATGGATTGATTCTAATTTCACTAATTGTTTGGGGGTTAGAGCTTATTTTCCCCTGGAGGAAAGACCAAGCTATTTTTAGAAAAGATTTCTGGCTGGATACATTTTATATGTTTTTTAATTTCTTTTTGCTCAACCTTATTATTCTTATTGCCTTATCGAATACAGCCATTACTCTTTTTGATGAACTGCTAAAAGGCATACATCTTTCTATAACAGATATTCAATTGTTTGACACGAATATACTTCCTAAGCCTATTGGTTTATTCATCTTTTTCTTAATCAGTGACTTTATTCAATGGAATACGCATCGTTTATTACATCGAATTCCCTTTTTATGGAATTTTCATAAAGTACATCATTCCGTAAAACAAATGGGATTTTCTGCACATCTTCGATATCATTGGATGGAGCCAGTTGTTTATAAATCAATCCTGTATATTCCTATTGCTATTATAGGGGATTACAAAGCACAGGATGTTGCCCTGGTTCATTTTTTTGCCCTCATCATCGGTCATATAAATCATGCGAATCTGGGATGGGATTACGGAATTCTAAAATACATCTTGAATAACCCGAAGATGCACATCTGGCATCACGCAAAAAAAATGCCTCCCTCCGTAAGGTATGGTATAAATTTTGGACTAACTTTAAGTATTTGGGATTACTTATTCAAAACCAGCTATATCCCGGAAGACGGGAAAAACATAGAGCTGGGATTTGAAGGGGATGAAACATTCCCTAAGGATTTTATATCCCAAGAAATGTATCCTATTAACTTAAAGTTTAAAAAGAATGAAAGCCCCTAGAGCAGTTATATTTGTATCACTATTTTTATTGACCTTCCAGTCAAAAGCACAAACTAAATTTGATCATTCTATTTGGGATCAAATCTTACTTCTCAACGTCACTAAAGATGGGAAAGTAAACTACGGCGGTTTTATGAAAGATAGTTCTCAATTATATGAATATTTTACTCTTTTATCTCAAAATCCTCCTACAGAACAATGGAGCAAAGAGGAAAAATTGGCATATTGGATTAATGCCTATAATGCTTATACCATTAAACTGGTAATTGACAGCTACCCTATTTCAAGTATTAAAGACATCAAAGACCCCTGGAATAAAAAGTTTTTCAAAATCAATGGAGAATGGTACAGTCTTAATGACCTGGAACACAAAATTCTCAGAAAAATGAATGATCCCAGAATTCATTTTGCTATAAACTGTGCTTCTTTTTCTTGTCCCGTAGTATGGAATAGAGCCTATACAGGAGCTAATGTAGAAAGTGCCCTGGAAAATCAAACTAAAAAGTTCATAAACGACCCTCTTAGAAATACAATAACAGAAGATGTAGTCAGTGTTTCTAAAATCTTTTCCTGGTATAAAAAAGATTTTAAAATTGATGGAAAAAATGTCGTAGATTTTATCAATAAATATGCTACTACCAAAATCATCAACCAATCTAAAAAAGGATATAAGACCTATGATTGGAGTTTAAATGAATAATTTATATAGCTTTACATCGTAATTTCTGTATATTGAAGATATCAATCATCATTCCTATTCTAAACGAAGCTTCTACTATTGATTCATTATTGGATCACTTACTATCATCTGCCTATAAAAAAGAGAACATACAAGAAATTCTTATTGCTGATGGGGGTAGTACAGATGGTTCACAGGCAGTGATTACTGCATTTAAAAAATCTCGGAATGACAGATTGATTCAACTAATCTCCTCTGCAAAAGGGCGCGCCAGACAAATGAATACTGCTGCTGCCTTATCCAGAGGAGCTATTTTATATTTCCTTCATGCTGATTCGTTTCCTCCCACAGCATATGACCAACATATTATAGAACAGGTACAGCAACAAAAACTAGCAGGGTGTTTCAGAATGAAGTTCGATGATACTCACTGGTGGCTTCGTCTTGCCGGATGGCTTACAAAATTCAAATACAGAGCATGCAGAGGCGGAGACCAAAGTCAATTTATTACCCGGGAATTATTCGAAGAATTAGGAAGGTATAATGAAGCATATACGATCTACGAAGACAATGACCTAATTAATAAGTTATATGCACGTAATGAATTTGTTGTTATCCAGAAATGGCTTATTACATCCGCCAGAAAATATCATACCAATGGGGTATGGAAACTACAGTATCACTTTTGGGCTATTTATGTCAAAAAATGGTTAGGAGCCTCTCCTGAAGCTCTGTATCAATACTACAAAAAACACATTACTGGTTAGAAGTATTGTCCAATCCCAAATACCAATCCATGTGTAGCCCCTTCTGTTACCCCATATCCATAATCAATTCTAAAAATAGCATTAAAAATACGTTTATGGATAAATCGTAACCCAAGTCCGGGATATATCCTTATATTATCTTTCTCTACAAAATCATCAAATGTCCCTCCTGGATTACGCCAGGTTCCTCCATCGACAAAAATATTACTCTGTAATACAAACCAATCCTTCTCATATAGTGTATGTCTGTACTCTGAATTCAGAACAATAGCACCTGTTCCTCTATCTATAGTATTCCCTACTCCTCGAATATTAATATTGTTATCTACCGCAAAAGGGGCAAAAGGGGATGTATCATTTGTGGATAACCCTACCCGAAGTCTAAATGCCAGATTTCCTTTTTCCTTAACCCTGCTATAATAAAGAAAGTCATTCCATCCGATAATAAAATCAGGAATTACCTCTTTTTTTAAATTCACTACATATTGCAGGTTAAGAATACTCTTAAAACCAGCAACATACTGATAATAATAGTCCAGATTATTATATTCATAAATTGATTTAAACAAAATTTTATCTATACTATATGTCAATGGAACCTGATCACTTGTCGCTCCTCTTTTATAGTCATACTCCTCCTTGAAATAATTAACCCCAACTGCAATTCTGTTTTGAAAATTAAACCGATATAACCCCAATAGTTCATGTGAAGTATTATTGTATTTATAATCGGCAGTACCCGTATCTAGATATACAGGTTCCTGAGTTGTCAGATTTTGATAATTAATTGCTAATCCTGCTTTTCTACTAAATAAAAATGGCATTCTGAGATTGACTCCAAATGAATTATAAATATCATTTTGATAAAACCCTCCAAAAATAATATTACGACCTAATACATTAAAATCATATAACCCGATACGAAATGCAAACTCATCATCATTTGTGGTATAAATATTAGCTGTAGGAATGGTCGTAAAATTTTCTTCAATTCCATACGTCACCTTTCCTCCTTTTTCTACTGTATAATATGCATGAGATATGGATGGCAACTGCTTTAATCGTTTAATATCTTCCTCTAAAACAATAGAATCCAGTGGTGCTCCTTGTTGTATTTCGCACAGTCTGGCTATAGCCGCTGTTTTCGTTTTTTTATTTCCTTGAATCTCGAAAGAAGAGACTTTATTTTCTTGACTAAATCCAGAAAAAGAAATCACTACTATAAGTAAAAACCAAAAGTATTTCATGAGTTTTATGGGGTAAAACGGTTTTGTGCAAATAAATTAACCCAGTTATCTTCACTGACTCCCATTAGAGTAATGGAATAAGACATTGATGGAAGAAGTTCTGGAGGAGGGAGTTCTCTCGTAATATTCAACACAACATTGTCTGTATTATAATACTGAAAATGGGTATCGAATGTATAGGTTCCTGAGAGCAGGTTATTTTCTCTATCAGAAACCACCTGAAAAAATATTTTATTGTCTTCATTTTCGAATTGAGGCCATGAAAAAACGGGCATAGAAGAAGACGTTACCTCTATTTGTATCGCATCAGTATATGTGGTAGGGGTTGATTGATGTTTTAATCGTATAGGATTAGAAATATGCAAAGTATCTTGCTCCATAAAACTAACAATCACCCATTTTTCTTTAGTTGTTTCCCGTTCGAATCGCTTCAAATATCCATTAAACACATCAGATTGGTCTGTCTTAACCTCTCTGTAATGACTGTATTCATTTTTATTATATGAAGTATCTGGAGTCTCATAATATCTGATATTTGTAACCCCTTCTCTGGGGTAAAAATACACATATACCTTATCTTTTTCTAAGGCATCAGAAGCTGCACAAGCAATTACATTATCTTTCTTTAATGGGTATTTTGACACTAAACTCATCAACAAATTTTCTTTCTCTTCAATCACTGCATCATCATCAGTACACCCACTTAATATACTACTTATGATACTACACAAAACTGCTATATATGTAACTCGATTCATCTGTCTTTTTATCCGGTACAGTGTTATACTTCACTAATTCATACCGACACTATAATTATTGGTTTATTTTATACAGTTCTTTTATTGTCTTTTCTGCGGGTTTGTTTTGAATCGTAAAACGATTATTATCCATCCCTCCTACGGCAGTATGATTATGATACCATTTCCATAAAAAACCACCTAAAAACCAGGGTTCATTCCAGAACTCTTCATAAATCACCTGTAATGCATTTTGCTGAGCAATAAGATTTACTGCTCCTTCTACGCTACTTGAATCCCATGGTTGCTTTGCAGTGTAGTTAATACTTCTATATCCATATTCGGTAAAAAGAACTGGTTTACCGCTTTGGTCATAGAGTGTTTTCATTTCTTTTTTATACTTCTTCCATCCTTTCCGTAATTCTTCAACCGTTGGAGTTTCAGATGCGGACAGAGGAAAGTAAGCATCAATTCCTATAAAGTCTATCTGATTCCAAAAAGGAACTTTTTGATATTGATCCCAGTTCTCTGCATATGTCAACTTACCTGTATATATTGTTTTTATATCTTCTATAAGTTGTTCCCAATACTGGGGTCTTTGCTGTACAAAAGAATGCAATTCTGTTCCTATACAAAATACCGGAACCTCCATCTCTTCTGCTAATTTTGCATAACATAGAATAAAAGCTGCATAGGACTCCTCCAGCGCTTGCCAGTCTTTCTCTGTTGCCATAGAAATATTTCCTGTAAACTCTCCATGCCACACCCATATCTGAGGTTTTAACATTACTTTTATATGTTGCTTCTTCAACAAGCGAATTGTCTCTCTTGCCCCTTCTACTTTCTCTCCCCACCACTGTCGATCAACATTGTACTGTATTACAGGTGCTTCCAACGATTTTAAAAACCCAAACGGCATTACCGCTGCCCAATTGGCATTTACAGCTACTACAGGGGTTACTTCTGCTTCAGAAATCGGAGTACTGGAAGCAACAAAACTAACTCCATTTATTTTAAAAGACTGTTGACCTGTACAATTGAAAAACAAAGCACAGATCAACAATAAAGACATATATTTCATATCATTACGCGCTTATAATGCGCCATGTAAAGTACACTTTTTTTCAGTTGGAATCAACAACATCTGTTCTCTATCCATCTACTATCTTCCTGAAATTATTTTTTTTTAAACAGTTACGGATTAAAAAACAGCTCGCAACCCGATGTTAAATGTTTCTCCTAATCCAGTATCATTTCCTCTTACAAAATTTGTGTAGAGCGCTTCTATATTTAATTCTTTAGTCAATTGGTATTTTGCTCCCCCTCCAACAGCAGTAAAATCTTGTTCGAATTCATTGCCTAAATCGATTAACTGAGAATGCTGTACTAATCCAAGAACAGTAAACTTAGCGCTGGGGAAATAACTCAGGAATACTCCTGGTGTCAAACGAAGGCTATTATTAGCAAAACTCTCTCCTTCTTTCCCAAAATTAAATTCACTATTCAACTCTCCAAAAATCTGAAATTTGTTTCCTGTAAATGTATAATCATAGAAAAAACGATTCTGCCATGTATATCCTTTTTGATCAAAAAACACACCATCTTCCACCTCATTATCCACCAATGGAATAAACAATGAACTCTGAATAGAGAAGTTTGTTACAGAAGCTAGTGGTACAAATTTCACAGAAGGTGCTATGGAGGTCAATCCTGATCGAGCAGTTCCTCTTTCTCCATCAAATTTAAACACATCCAATGCATTTCTGTCTGCCACCACATTAGATCTAAACTCTAAGATTAGCCCTGCATTCCATCTTTTGTTATTTCCTAATCCAGTATATGCTTCCAATGTAGAGGTAAAGAAAGTCGCTCTTGGTTCATTTTTAGAGACATCTCCATTAGAATTTGCCGACTTGGTTTGTGTATATAAGTTATTAAACCATTTCAGATCATATTGTCCTTTTCCTATTAATTTAGATGGCGTCAATGTCTGGATAACGGATCCTTCTTCTTCTTGGGCAACTCCTAAGGTTACTAAAAAAAGGCTTATGGTAGTGATAATTATTTTCTTCATCTGTTTTTCGTGTTTTTATGTATTCTTTACTTCTGTTTTTTTATTAGTAAAGGGCTACAGTTACTCTCCTCCTTATTCTACAAAAAAGAAGTGCTTTTTATATTATATATAAGATATGGATTATTTTACTTTGTTCAACGACCAGTTATAAGGATAATATGAAACTTTTGCTTTTACTGGTAATGGTTCTTTTCTGAACTTATTGATATAAGTGATCTCGTTTCCTTCATGAGTAAAGTCTTCCTTGTACCACTCAAAAATCTGAGACAACTGCACTTTATTCCCTTTTACCTTGATAAAAGAGGGGTTATTTAATGCCTTTACCGCTTGTCTTTGTAACTGCTTCTCTAAGAGATCAGGGGTATAAGCTTCTGATATAATAGGAGGACATCCTAAACCTGCACATACCAGTACAAAATGAAAACGAGCTTCTTTTGGGAAATTCTTTCGAAGTAATACATTCTCTACATCATTTAGAGTAATTTTCTTTCCTCCTAATGTATAGGTATTTTTATCAAAAAAACCTTTTATGTCCAACGGCGATTTTACCGGATATTTCGTCACTATTCCTTTAATCACAGCTACATTATAAGCGTTGATATAGAAAGCTTGATACTCCTTGGCATTAGAAGTACTTACTTTACTATTTGCTGCCAAAGAAATCAGCTCATCCAAACTGGCAGGGTTTTCTTTAATAGCTTTATAATTAACTCGTCCATTAGAAACATAAGTTTTAAAAAATGCATCTGCTTTAGAAAAAAACGCTTGATTCTCCTGTGAAAAACCAAAATGCATACACATAATAAGTATAGTAAAGACTATTTTTTTCATAGATTGGGTTTTATATTTTTTATTAATTCTTTTCCAATTATATCACTTGTAATAAGTTCTAAAGTTTCGAATCTTATTACTGAGCATTCAGTCGTGAATCCCACAGGCTACTTACAAGTTTTTTTTATTTATTTGCAAAAAATATCACGTTCGAAATACTAGTACAACCCTTACAAAACACTCAGTTTTTAGACCCATTCTAAATTATTTGCGCTAGATAAGTTATTACCTTTATATACGACAGACTAGATGGAAGAAACCTCTTCTCTAAGATAACAAAACCTACCAACATGAATGCTTATGAAACATGTAGTAATTATTGGCAATGGGATTTCTGGTGTAACTGCCGCTAGGCATATCCGAAAAAAATCAGATAAGAAAATCACTATCATCTCTGCTGAAACAAAATATTTCTTTTCTCGAACAGCACTTATGTATATATACATGGGGCATATGAAGTTTGAGCATACACAACCTTATGAAGATTGGTTCTGGAAGAAGAATCGAATAGAACTAAAAAATGGTTTCGTGCAGCGAGTACTTCCGGATCAAAAAGAAATTGAATTTAAAAATGGAGAACGTCTGTCATATGATACACTGATCATCGCTACCGGATCCAAACCTAATAAATTTGGCTGGCCCGGACAGGATTTAGACGGTGTGATGGGTATGTATCACAAACAAGACCTGGAAAAAATTGAACATTACGCTCCTAATAATCAAGTATGCAAAAGAGCCGTGATCGTAGGAGGCGGACTCATTGGGATAGAACTAGCAGAAATGCTACGATCCAGAAATATTCCCGTGACATTTTTAGTTCGTGAATCAAGTTTCTGGAATGGCGTACTTCCTAAAGGAGAAAGCGAAATGATCAATCGTCATATTATCGATCATCATATCGACCTGAGGCTTTCTTCTAACCTCAAAGAAATAATTGCTGATGAGCACGGAAAAGCAAAAGCAGTAGTTATACAAGAAACAGGAGAAGTGATTGACTGTGATATGGTCGGTCTTACTGCCGGTGTATCTCCTAATATCGATTTCCTCAAAGATTCTGGAATTGAATTAGGAAGAGGAGTTAAGGTCAATAGATATTTAGAAACAAACATCCCGGATGTGTATGCCATCGGAGACTGTGCTGAACAACATGAAGCCATTGGCAATAGACGCCCTATAGAAGCTGTATGGTATACCGGAAGAATGATGGGGGAAACTGTAGCACAAACTATTTGCGGTAATAAAATCCAATACAAACCTGGACACTGGTTTAACAGTGCTAAATTTCTGGATATCGAATACCAAACATACGGATGGGTTTTCGCCAAACCAAAAGAATACGAACAACAATTTCACTGGAAACATACAGACAACACCAAATGTATTACAATGTCTTATCACAAAGAGACTAATGAATTCCTTGGAATCAACACATTTGGAATTCGCATGAGACATGAAGTCTTTGATCGCTGGTTAACCGAAAAAAGGTCTGCAGACTATGTATTGTCACACCTAAAAGAAGCAAATTTTGACCCTGAATTCTTTTCTTCTTTTGAAGATGAAATCTTTGCTTCCTATAAAAATCAATTACGAGTTGTTTAAAAATATACCTCTTCTACCCCAGAAGATTCGAAAAAAATATTGAATATGAGTAATAAACTAGAACATAGTATGTCCTTGGCTTCTCCTGATGCCAAAGGCGTTTCTACCAAACAAAAAATCGCCTTGAGCATTGGCTTTATCGGATTATTTATTCTGATACTAGCACTAGCAAACACCAATTTTCCGAACCAGGGGATTTTCTTAACACTATCACTGGTTCTAATAACCCTGGGAACAATCATATACGCTAATGATGCCTATCTAACCAAACCAGAAGGAATAAAAAATGACGGAGTCTGGTTTAAATCAATCTCTTCCAGAGGTGTTATCGGTTGGCTTACAGGGGTCGCATTAACTACCTTTTATATTGTACTTTATTTTTACCCTCACTTCCTAGGACAAGGAACGGATGGAGCTCCAAATAGTGGTTTAATCGGATTATTCGATCCTTTGAGTAAACTATTAAGTGGTAACCCAGCCAGCCAGTGGTTTGTATATGGTACATTATATACTGTATCAATTCTCGCTTTTGGGTATAAGTTTATTTTAAAATACAGACATAACAGGTATCAACAATTACGAACTGTTTCTGTAATGTTTTTTCAATTAGGGTTTGCTTTCTTGATTCCAGAATTTATGGCACGTTTAAATTCAGACACTTTTAAGCTGCCTTATTACGACCTAAAGAATGTATGGCCTTTGAATTATTATAACTTCGAACAGTATCGAATTGATGAATTTATCAATGCAGGAACAATCGGGCTTTCGCTTTTGATTTTTGGTGTTGTTTCAATTTTTATTATTACACCAATACTAACCTATAAATTCGGAAAAAGATGGTATTGCTCCTGGGTTTGTGGATGTGGAGGTCTCGCAGAAACAACCGGAGATGCTTTTAGACAACTATCCAGCAAAAAATTAAGCGCCTGGAAATTAGAACGCTGGTTAATCCATACTGTTTTAGTCTTTGTTGTTATCATGACCACTGCCGTGGTAAGTACCTATCTGGGCTACGATGATACCAAATATTGGTTTACCAAGACGGTATTCCTGCTAAGTGTTGCTGCTATTTTGACAATTGTTTTCGCTTTAGTAATGATTTTCAAAAGAAATGAACTAGGCAAAGATGCCCGATACGGAGCGATTGGATATTTTGTGGTTCTGGCTGCTTTATTCGGTATTCACTTTTTTAATAGCGACACTACCATTTTCTTTATAAAATCCGAAACCCTACGCGCTACTTACGGGCTGTTTATCGGATCTATTTTTTCAGGAGTAATCGGAACAGGGTTCTACCCTATTCTGGGGAATCGATCCTGGTGCAGATTCGGATGTCCTATGGCTGCAATTCTAGGGTTTCAGCAACGATTATTTTCCAAATTCAGGATTACCACCAATGGAGGACAATGTATTTCATGTGGAAATTGCTCCACCTATTGTGAAATGGGAATTGATGTGCGCTCTTATGCACAAAAAGGAGAAAACATTGTTCGATCCAGTTGTGTAGGATGCGGCGTTTGTTCTGCAGTTTGCCCACGAGGAGTATTAAAACTGGAAAACGATTCCCTAAACGGAAGAATCAATTCTAATGAAATTCTATTAGGAAATGATATCGATCTAATGAATTACGTAAATAACAAATAATCCGAAACACCCTATATTAACAGTAATGAGTTTGCATTATTTTGAAGTTTTCTTGTTAGCATTTTTATTTCTTCTCGTCTAAGAAAGCTCTATAAAACCTTTCACTGATGATTTTAAGAATAATAATAGCTTGCTTACTTTCTTTTACCCCATTAGAAAAAAACCTGACGGTAAAAAAACAGTATATCAAAGAATATTATGAATCCGGGATGCTAAAAGCAGAAGGATGGATTATGGGGGCTACAAAAACAAAATACTGGATCTATTATTACCCCAATGGACAGATCAAAAAAAAGGGAGATTATAAAAACGACAAAAAGAATGGATATTGGTATTTTTATACAAAAGATCGCCAACTAGTCAAAGAAGGGCATTTTATCGATAACAAAGCCGAAAAGTGGTGGATTATTTACGATATTGCCGACAATAACAGTACTATTAGGATCACAAAAAAATACCAGTATCAAAACAATAAAAAAAATGGGTTTTGTCTGATTTTCAAAAATGATGAATTGTTTAAAGCAGAAAAATACATCAATGATCAAAAAATGGGAGAATGGACAGATGTGTATTCTTTCAGAAAGGACAATCCCAATGCTTTTCTATAAATGAATCCAACTATAAAAGTTATCATTCCCGCTTATAACGAGGAGGAATCTATTGCGCATGTAATTCAGGAAATTCCTGAAGTGGTTTCTGAAGTTATTGTGGTAAGCAATCGCTCTACCGACCAAACAGAAAAAGTAGCTAAACAAGCTGGAGCAACTGTATTGAGAGAAGAACAGATGGGTTATGGCTATGCCTGTCTAAAAGGAATGGATTATATCGCCGCTTCAAAAGAAAAAACAGATATCATTGTCTTTCTAGATGGGGATTACAGTGATTATCCGGCTGAGCTAACGACTATTGTAGCTCCTATAATTCATGACGACATTGATATGGTTATCGGAGCCCGGGATAAGAAATTACGAGAGGCAGGTTCTATGACATTCCCTCAGATATTCGGAAACTGGCTTGCTACTAGACTTATGAAATTATTCTTCAATGCGCGTTTCACTGATCTTGGTCCTTTTAGAGCAATTAAGTATGACAAACTTCTCTCCTTAGAAATGGAGGATAAAACCTATGGATGGACTGTAGAAATGCAGTTAAAAGTGTTAAGAAAAAAATACACCTATACCGAAGTATCAGTACCTTACAAAAAGAGAATTGGTGTCTCAAAAGTTTCAGGAACCATAAAAGGTGCTATCTTTGCAGGCGTTAAGATTTTAAGTTGGATTTTTAAATACAGTTTTTCGTAATGGATATTGCCATTATTATTATTTACACAATTGCGTTACTCATCATATTCTTATACAGTTTAGCGCAATTAAATCTATTGTTCAATTATCTCAAAGCGAGAAAGCAAAAAGATAATGCCCCTGTATTTGACTTTACCAGAGAAGAGGAAATCCCTCTGGTAACGATTCAGCTTCCTGTCTACAATGAACTCTATGTAATGTCTCGCTTACTGGACAATATTGCCTTATTGGAATACCCAAAAGATAAGCTGGAAATACAAGTTCTTGATGACTCTACAGATGAATCTGTCACTACGACAGCTAAGCATATCGAAAAACTACAGCGACAAGGGCTGGATATTAAACATATCCGAAGAGAAGATCGATCTGGCTTTAAAGCAGGTGCTCTAAAAGAGGGGCTAAAAATAGCTAAAGGAGAGTTTATCGCTATTTTTGATGCTGACTTCCTTCCGGAAAAAAATTGGTTACAGAAAACAATTCCTTATTTCAAGGATGAGAATATTGGTGTTGTACAAACCCGATGGGGACATATCAACCGTGACTATTCCATTCTTACCAAGATTCAGGCTTTTGCACTGGATTTTCACTTTACAATGGAACAAGTAGGGCGTAATCACAAAGATCATTTTATTAATTTTAATGGTACCGCGGGAGCCTGGAGAAAAACATGTATTGAAGATGCCGGAAACTGGCAAGGAGACACCCTGACAGAAGACCTGGATCTCAGCTATAGAGCGCAATTAAAGAAATGGAAGTTCAAGTATCTGGAAGAAGTAGAAACTCCTGCAGAATTGCCGGTAGTTATCAGTGCTGCCAGATCACAACAATTTAGATGGAATAAAGGAGCTGCTGAGAATTTTCAAAAATTATACTGGAAACTTCTTAAAGACAAAACAGTTCCGTTTAAAACAAAATTTCATAGTTTTTTTCACTTGCTGAACAGCAGTATGTTTCTATTAGTCTTATTAGTAGCTATACTCAGCGTTCCTGTATTATACATTAAGAACAATAACCCTATGTTTGCCTGGTATTTTAATGTGATTGCATCTTTTGCGCTAAGCACTGTTATTTTCTTTTTCTGTTATTGGTACACGTTTAAAAAAATACACGGAAGTGGTTTTTGGAATTTTATAGAATATGTCAAAATGTTCTTCACATTTTTCTCCATTGCAATGGGATTCTCTGTTCATAATTCCAAAGCTGTTTTGGAAGGACATTTTGGAAAAAAGAGTGAATTCGTTCGCACCCCAAAGTTTAATATCAATTCTTTAAAAGATTCCTGGAAAGGGAATAAATATATCAACAAAAACATATCTGCCAATACCATATTGGAAGCTTTACTAACCGGATATTTTGGTTTTGCTTTATACAGTGCTTTTAAGCTACAGGATTTCGGTCTGTTTTTATTTCATATCATGCTATTTTTGGGATTTGGTTTTGTATTTTTTAAATCTGTTACGTCTAAACTGTGATTACACGCTTGTGGAAATATAACAAATCTTCACTTGTTCTTATTCTCACTTGCGCTATACTGTACTACAGTTTTGCCTATACAACGCTACGAACTGATTTTGTAAAAGTATTCAGTTTATGGGGTGCCCTTTTCTTCCTTTCTTATAAAATCTTTCAGTTACATAAAGGGGATTACAAATTACTAGCCTTTACTGCGCTCTTATTTAGGGTTATATTTTTATTTGCAACCCCGAATCTCTCTCAGGATTTTTATCGCTTTATTTGGGATGGGAGAATGTTGTTAGAAGGAATGAATCCTTATTTAAGTTTACCAGAAACCTGGATTAAAGCAGGGAATTTACCCGTAGCACAAGCTATAGAGTTATACCAGGGAATGGGACCATTAAATGGAAGTCATTTTACGAATTATCCTCCTATAAGCCAATTAGCATATGCTATTGCTGCTTTACTATCTCCTAATAGCATTTTAGGAGCTGCTATTGTATTCCGGCTTATATTAATAAGTGCTGATATCGGTATTTTCTTTATAGGTAGAAAGCTATTAAAAAAGCTTCATCTTCAGGAAAATCGCATTTTCTGGTATATCCTCAACCCATTTATTATTATCGAATTAACAGGCAACCTTCATTTTGAAGCATTGATGATATTTTTTATCGTCTGGTCATTGTATCTAATAGTACAAAATAAATGGTTTTGGGCAGGCATCGTTTTAGCATTATCTGTTTCTGTTAAACTAATTCCACTATTGTTTCTTCCTTTATTTTTTCAAAAGTATTTTTTTAGTGAAAAAAAACGCCTCTTCGGTTTTCTAAAACTCTGTGGGTTTTACAGTGTTGTGCTCATTAGCACCCTTCTTCTTTTTATTCCTTTTTTATCCAAAACATTTATTCAGAATTTTAGCACTACTATTGCTTTATGGTTCCAAAATTTTGAATTCAATGCGAGTATCTATTATATAATTCGATGGATTGGATACCAAACAATCGGATGGAATATTATTGCTACAGCAGGAAAAATCCTCCCTCTTGTCTTTCTTTGTCTTTTATTAATCCTTTCTTTTTTTAGAAAAAACAAGGAAACAATACCTCTTATCACTGCCATGTTGATCAGTATTAGTGTATACTATTTCCTGTCTACCACAGTACATCCATGGTATATCGCAGTGCCTCTTTTTCTTTGTATTTTTACTCCCTATCGATTTCCAATCGTCTGGTCTTTTTTGATCATTCTTAGTTATACTGCTTATACAGATCTTGGATTTAAAGAAAACCTATGGATGGTGGCTATAGAATACATTTTGGTTATCGGTGTATT
Organism: Aquimarina sp. TRL1; assembly: GCF_013365535.1. Classification (NCBI taxonomy): domain Bacteria; kingdom Pseudomonadati; phylum Bacteroidota; class Flavobacteriia; order Flavobacteriales; family Flavobacteriaceae; genus Aquimarina; species Aquimarina sp. TRL1. The sequence continues at coordinate 1,279,078 of NZ_CP053590.1, forward strand.
CGTGTATGAATCTTTTATTAGTTCTTCTGTCTTTTTCAAACCTAAAGCCACTAATTAATCACCCTTAGTTTAGAACAAAAACGCGTTTATGTATTTTTATTGGTCAATAAAAACATATAAAAACCTGAATTCAAAATATTTACAAGTAATTATAGCCGTTAAACAAATCCAAAAACCAGCACTTTTGTGGTTTGTATTTTATAACTTAATTTTAAGAAATCCCTCTGAAACATAGCAGTATACAACAAAACTTACAATCAGACAAAATCACAAAAAACATAATTAATCGTTAATTTTTAACATTTTACTAGATTAGAGAAAAAAACATTATAGATTTGCCCCCCAGAACTCAAAACCTTAACTAAATGCATTGCCCCTGCAACAAGAAAAAAAACACTGACTTTCAAGAAATAAGACTTCATATTTCGTATTCGATTTTTACTATAAAGAGCTTTTTAACCCCCTAGTATTTTTTTAGTCAATAACTCGATAGTTGATTACTAATTAGGATGTGAAAAATTGTCTTTTTTTGTCCCCTTAACCTACACAAACAAACACAATAATATCTAATTCAAACAACTAGGAAATAGCGACTAAAAAATATCTTCTATTCATAATGTTATGAATGAAGAAAAACAAAAAGAGGTTTTTCTACTAATAGAAGAACCTCTTTTTTAATTAAATTATACTGTGTACTAAAACTTACATATTCTTAAGATTAATCACTTCTTGTACCGTCAATTTTCTCCAATGACCTCTTGGAAGATCTTTCTTGGTTAGTCCAGAAAAAACAACTCTGTCTAATCGAATTACATCGTAATTAAAATGCTCAAACAGCTTGCGAATAATTCCATTTTTAGAAGATTTAATTTCTATCCCTATTTCTTTTTTCGAAGCACCATCTACATAAGAAATTTCATCCGCTTTAATGAACCCTTCTTTTAATTTAACCCCTTCTTTAATATCCTGAAGATCATCAAATTTCAGGTTGCGATCCAATTCTACATGAAATATCTTCCTCACATTACTCTTATGATGTGTTAATTTCTTTTCCAGATCCACATCATTTGTAAATAACAATAACCCTGTCGTATTTCTTTCTAGTCTTCCTACTGGTTTTAATCTGGCTTTACTAGCATTAGCTACCAATTCCATTACCGTTTTATTTCTCTCCAGACTAGTGGTTGTAGAAAACCCTTTAGGCTTATTCAATAAGATATATTCTTTTTTCTCAGGGGTAATTAACCTTCCATCAAACTTCACCTCATCTGTTAATTTTACTTTATATCCCATTTCTGTAACAGGAGCACCATTAACCCAAACACTTCCCGTCTGAATATACAAATCAGCTTCTCTTCTTGAACACACTCCGGAATTAGCTACAAATTTATTGAGTCGAATTTCTTCTTTCTCCGAAGCCTTGTCTTGTTTTGTATTTGTTTTCTTATCAGGAGCTGTATTTCTCCCTCCAAATTTCCCTTTTGGTGTTCTTCCTTGTCTTCCGTTATTCTTTCTACTCCCTGAATTACCTCCGCGATTCATATCTTAAATTTTGTGCAAAGATACTCTATTCCTTTTTAGAATTAATAATTATTCTCCTTCAAAGGATACAGTACATTGACGATCCCTGTTTATATGTAATTTTGTAATATCCGGTCTCGAATAATGTCCTACAGGGTCAAAGTTCTGGCGCTCTTCATACACCCTGCCAAAATCAATTGTTTCCACCAATAATCCTTCCGAGTTAATTACCGGAGGTACTACCCACTCTCCGTCAGGTCCTGCAATACACGAACCTCCATTACTAAGAAGCTCCGGGGCTTTTTCTCGAATGTAATCAGCATGAGGAATCGTCTGAGGAATAGCTTCTTTTTTCATAAAACTGGATACCGAAACCACAAATGATCTTGATTCCCGGGCAATAAACCTGGTAATATCCTTAGTGTTATAATCACTTCCCGGCCATACTGCTATATGTAGGTTCTCCCCCTGACCATAAAGAGCCGCTCTGGGTAATGGCATCCAATTCTCCCAACAGTTTAACCCTCCTACTCTAAAAGATTTTAAGGCATGGACCCGCAAACCATTCCCATCACCTGGTGCCCAGGTTAATCGTTCTTCATAAGTAGGTTGCAATTTGCGATGTACGGATTGGATAACCCCAGTACGATCTATATATACTAAAGAAGCATATAAGCTATGCCCTCCTCTATCTGTAGGACGTTCTATAATCCCTAAATATATCGCTATTTGATATTTTCTGGACAATTCACAAATGCTATTCAGATCCCCTTCTTCTATTACAATTGCGTTTCTGGCATAATGTGCATGAACTTCTTTTTGTACAGGGTGATCAAATTGTGCTCCATCAGTAATCGAAACCCAATAAGGATAACCAGGCAAAAATGTCTCTCCGAAGACTAACAATTCTACCTTTTTAAGTTTCGCATCTTTAATTGTTTTTTCTATTTTCTGTATCGTTGCTTTTTTATTCAACCATACCGGAGAGATTTGTGCCATCCCTATTGTCAATAAATCTTTTTCCATACCCTAAATAATTCCTCTGAAGATACGACTTATTCTATGTTTTCATCTATTAAAACCTAAACATTAAACATTTGCTTTCTATAGATTTTATGACCGTCTTATAATAGGACTCGTATCTCATCTATAAAAAACACCTTAAAAAACCATGTCGTTTTTACTGGTTTTCAAATATTTATACAAAGAATTGACGTGCGGTTAAACCTCAAGATAACATTAAGTTAACATTGAAAACCGACAAAAAAATATAGAATTCGCATTTTTATATCCCAAAAAAGAAGATCTCTAAAAAAGACAGCGAAATGATTACCAACTAGGAGGTATTCTCATCTCAAAACTACTTTTTTCTCAAAACTTAATTTACTGTAAAAAAACAAGGAATTAACGTAAACATAACATTAAAAAAATGTTCTCTTAACTTTGAAACTGATTTTTTCATTTCTAACTGACATAAATTTGCCTCGTAAGATAAAAACAAAAGAGAATACTCTTAAAAACTAAAACCTAAAAAATGAAAAATTTAAAAGTAGTATTAATAGCAATTTTTGTAGTGTCTTTCCAAGCATTTTCTGCTGACAAGTCGACAAAATCTCCGGAACAACAATTAAGAAATGAAATTATCAATTTATTAGATAATCCGGACATCAAAATTAGCAACAACGAAGTAAAAGCAAATATAGAGTTTACACTAAACTCTAAAAATGAAATCGTAATCCTGACAGTAAATTCTGAAACTGAATCTTTAGAAAACTTTGTAAAGTATAAACTAAATTACAAGAAAGTGAATTCTAAAATGCCAGAAACTAATTCCAAAATTTTCAGAATGTCATTAAAGGTATTAAATCCTAACGTATAGTATCTATACGGACGCCCCAAAACTAGAAAAAGCAGTTACCTAGCAGTAACTGCTTTTTTTTATTTCTATTTTTTCTTCACTTCGGGTTTCTAACTACTGGTAATCCTAATTTTATATCGCTTCTTCCTGACAGTGTCCCATTTTTTTCTTTATATATAAAAAAGAACTGTTATTAAAATAACCTCAACAGAAAAGATTGTAGCCCTTGCATCCTCTCAAATACTGTCTGCTAATTCACATATCATAAACGTATCGAATTATCTAACAAATTGATAATTTCTATTTTCCTCTACCAAAAATCTTCTGGTATTTACATCCCCCTTCCTTTTATTTTCTTTTTTATCAACCTCTTATCAAAAACAAATAAATTACTTCGGTGCAAGTCCACGAGTATTCATTAGAAACAAATTTTCAATTTCGAGGCAATCCCTGGGGTATTATATTCTTTAGTAACACCAATAAAAAACAAGCTTTTTTCACAATAACTCATTGATTAGACATAAGGTAAAACCTCAAAATAACATTCTCCTAACACTTGTTTATTATCTAATTTCTGTATTCTTTCACATATTCCTGTCATCTGTTGGAGAACTTAACCTTCTCTTCCTTTTTTATTGAAAAAAGCGTAAAAAAAAGTAGCAATTACTACTTTTTTAATAAGGTTTCTTTTTTATTAATCACACTCCTTATTAACCTAAACATAACCTAAAAGCATCATTCTAATCATAAATTTTATCACAAAAAATGCAGGATCAGAATGTACATTTGTCACAAATAAAATTGAAAACAACAGTATCAAAAACATACAAAAATGAAAAACTTAAGATTATTACTTGCAGCACTTTTTATCACTTCAACGCAATTATTTGCTTCTACTCCTTCTGATGAGACTCCTGAGCAACAATTAAGAAATGAAATCCTTACATTATTAAGCAGTCCTGATATCAAAGTAGAGAATGAAGATTTAAAAGCTAATATCGAATTTACACTTAATGCTAAGGGAGAGATTGTTGTACTGACAGTGGATACCTCTGAGAAAATAGTAGAAGACTATGTTCTTTCTAAATTAAACTACAAAAAAGTAGATTCTGAAATATTAGAAAACGATTACAAGATATACAGAGTCGACCTAAAAATCTTAAAACCTAACTCTTAATCCTTTCTTACTAGTGATTTCTAATGGATAGTCCTTATCCATAAACACTAAAATAATCGACGCAGCGAGATCATTTAAAACTTTTTTAAATGATCTTTTTTTCGTTTATAAAAATGACAAAATTTTATCTAAAATACTTTTGAAATCAATAAGTACAATGCTAAAAACCCCGGAAACAATTATAAATTTCAAAATGTTATGAAGCCAGACATAATGCACTTTCCCTTTTGATCTCCACAACGCTACTAAAAAAAGAATGAGTAAAAATATACTGGCATAGAAAAATATACGCATTCCTCCTATACGATAAGTATTCAACAGTAAATACAGAGGGATTCCTGAAACGAACACTAAGATGCTGACGAGTTTTTTAGACATTCGTTCTCCATATTCGACAGCAATTGTTCTATAGTTCTGAGCTATATCTCCTTTTAGATTCCCCATATCCTTTACCAACTCTTTCATGATCAACATCAGATATAAAAAGGTAGCATGAACAAATATAACCTGATCAAAATTCAGGTAATAGATAAAAACTGCAAAAAAAGGAGTGATCGATAATAAGGAAGCAACAATATTCCCTACAAATAATATTTTTTTGAGTTTATGAGAATAAAACCAAATACCAAATATGTACAATGAAAAAAAGACAACTGCCTTAAAAGACACATAACTTGCCAGTACTACGGATAAAAAGTTAAGAATAAAATAGGCTGTTAGTTTTGTTTGCTGACTTACCAAACGATCCAGCATTGTTTTTTGCGGTCTGTTTATTAAATCTTTTTCTCTATCGTAAAAATTATTAATAATATATCCGGCAGCTATCACCCCGGATGAGGCCAAAACTATGACAAAAAGATTCGTATCTAATAATACATTTTTCCACCCTCGATTGGGAGCAAGAATAAATATAGCTGTTAGATATTGAGCAATGACTAAAATCAGAATATTATAGCCTCTCACCACAGAAAACAAACTTAACAACTTCAGTAATACAAGTTTGTTTTTTCTACTAAGCATAAGAGAAGAATGCTTATTTTTTTAAAAATTATACACTACTTCCAGTTTATGTCCCTTAAGCGCTTTTCTGGCTTTTTCAAGATCTTGTGTAAATCCTAAAATGTACCCTCCTCCACCAGAGCCACAGAGCTTTAAGTAGTAATCGTTTGTCTCAATACCATTTCTCCACAAAGTTTGAAATTCCTTTGGGATCATCGGCTTAAAATTATCCAAAACAACATTAGATAATTTTTTTATGTTAGAGAACAACGACCTGATATCTCCTCCCAGGAAATCTTCCACACAGGCATCGGTATACTTTACAAATTGGTTTTTCAACATATTGCGAAATCCTTCTTGTCTCATTTTCTCCATAAAAATATTCACCATAGGAGCTGTTTCTCCTACAATTCCACTGTCTAAAAGGAAGACAGCACCTTTTTTATGATCTACACTTTGAGAAGGAATTCCTGCGGGTTCAATATTATCTTTGGAGTGGATCAATATTGGTAGACTGAGATAGCTATTTAAAGGATCTAGACCAGAACTGTTTCCATGAAAGAAAGACTCCATCACTCCAAAAATTTTCTTTAGAGTCAGCAGTTTTTCTCTGGTCAGGTTTTCTAATACTGTAATCTTATTATCTGCATATTTATCATATATAGCAGCCACAAGCGCCCCACTACTTCCTACTCCATATCCCTGAGGAATGCTACTATCGAAATACATTCCATTTTCTACATCAGCCGTTAATCGCTCCAAATCAAACGTAACAATTCGCTCATCATTAATCTCTTCCAGATAGCTAGCAAACTTTCTTAGACTTTCATTAGAGTTTTTTGCTTCTTCATCGGGGTTTTCAGAAACTTTTAATGCTCCTTTATAAAAATTATAAGGAATAGAAAGTCCTTTGGAATCTTTTATAATTCCATATTCACCAAACAAAAGAATCTTAGAATAAAATAATGGGCTTTTCATGTTGTTTTCTCCTACCTTTTCCGGATTAGTATCCATATTTTTATAAAGTTACAAAAATTTAGCTCCTGTTCCTATTTTGTCACAAATATACTGTCCTTTCTGACAATAACCAACCAGCTCTTTTTTAACAAATTCCAATACGGTTTCTTTTTCTTTTTCAGGATATAATACATGTACATTTGCTCCTGCATCCAAGGTAAAACACACTTTGGAACCTGTAGCTTTTCTATAATCCCAAATCTTATTAATAATTGATAATGTATTTGGTTTCATCAGAATAAAATACGGCATAGAAGTCATCATCATCGCATGCAGACTCAATGCCTCACTTTCTACTATTTTTATAAATGCATCCTGATCTCCATTAATCAAAACCTCTTTTATCTTTGATATATTCTCTTTTGCTTGTTCAAATCTTTGTTTAGCAAAGGGGTGACCGTGCATTAAATCATGACCTACTGTACTACTCACTTGTTTCTCTCCTTTATCCACTAATAATATCAGATCGCGATATCCACTGAAATGATCATGAATTTCATACGGAAATTTCACTGCATACGCATCATCACTTCCTGTAATATCTGCATGTGCACCCCAAACTTCTACAGGTCCTTCTATACTACGGCAAGCACTTCCTGACCCCAGTCTAGCTAAGAATGATGCTTTTTTCAGAAAAGCTTCCTCTGTCATTTCAGGATGCATCTTTTTTTCCAATCCCATCAGACAGTACGAAAGTGCACTCATACCACTGGCTGAAGAAGCAATTCCACTACTATGAGGAAAAGTATTGGTGGTCTCTATCCTGAAAGTATACTGCTTCAAAAAAGGAAGGTATGGATATACTCGTTCAAAAAACTTTTGGATTTTCGGACGAAATGATGGTTTTAAAGCGCCTTCAAAAAATAATTCAAAATCAAAGGTATTGCCTGCCTCTTCTTTTTTAGCATACCAGACAGTAGTTTCTGTCTTGCAATGATCTAGGGTAAAACTTATAGAAGCATTCTCTGGTAATTGAACAGGTCTTTTCCCCCAATACTTTACTAAAGCAATATTACTTGGTGCACTACAAGAAATTTTTCCTTCATTCGGAATATCTTCAGTTGGTTTTAAAATAAATTGAGGGTAATCATTCATCTTTACTTCTATTTTTTGGCAAATATAAGTTCTTATCAACATTTATAGGACGCCCAACTAGTAAAAATAAATTGTTATTTTAGTAGCTCACTATATCATCGGATGAAAAAGAGACTACTTCGTACTACCTTGTCTGTTTTGTTTTGTTTATTTATTGGTTTTCTGGTCACTATTACTTCTCAGAAATCCCTTCATCCTTGGTACACTACGCTCAACAAACCTTCTTTCACCCCTCCTTATTGGGTCTTTTTTGCCGTTTGGAATCTTCTCTATTTTATGATGGGTATTTCTTTAGGAATTATTTGGAACAAAGGGTTCTATCATAAATTGGTAAAAACTGCGTTATATCATTTTGGGTTTCAACTGTTGCTGAATGTTTCATGGTTCATTTTTTTCTTTGGACTACAAAATTCATTTATAGCGTTATTAGATATAACTACCCTGTTTATCTTGCTATTATTTACAATTAAATGGTTTAAATTTGTAAACGCTACAGCTGCTTACCTACTTGTACCCTATATTCTATGGGTTGCTTTTGCGACCGCATTGAATTTTTGCATTTGGCAACTCAATTAATGAAGAACGTAGAAAGAATAAGGAATTAGAAAAATTTATGAGTAAAAAAGCAATTGTTTTACAAACAACTCTTGAGTTAATTACAAAACAAGGTATCCGAGCAACTTCTCTGTCGCAAATTATTAAAACATCGGGTGTTGCCAATGGCACCCTGTATCATCATTTCAAAAATAAAGAAGAAATCATATCCGAATTATACTTGATGCTTTCACAAGACTTTGGTACGGTCGTTATGAGAAACCTACCAGAAGAAGACACCAAGAAACAATTTGCTATTATGTGGCAAAACCTTTTTTATTATTTTGTAAACAATCCTTTGGCATTTATATTTTCAGAACAAATTGCACGATCTCCTGAGATCCCAACAAGTTTAAAAAATCAAGCCAGGCAATACTACAAAGACATCGAAGCTTTTTTTAGAGAAACTATCCGAAAAAAAGAGTTTAAAGCATATGACATACTAGTCATGGAAGAATTGTTTTTTGGAAATGTGGTTTCGCTGGTAAAACTATATGAAAATAAAGGCGGAAATCTAAAAGAACGTTGCATCAATCAGGCTATAGAAATTTCATGGAAAGGATTTCTAAAAAAAGCTGAATAATACAACAATCACCCCCTACATTATAAAACTACAGCATTTTTTTACTGTAATTTATACCTGAAACAAAAAAGCACCGGTATTATAGTTTAATCCGGTACTTTTTTGTTTGTATTATTTTTTTGTTGTACTAGTTAAACAGAATCTTCAGACAAGATTCTTTGTACATATCTTTCAGCGCTGCTTCAATTGCTTTTTTAGAATCTTCCGCAGTTCCTATGGAAGCTCCTTTATATGTCAATTCTCCGGTTTCTTTACTCCACACAAAGTCTTTATTTCCGGATTTGATAATTCTATCTTCATCTTTCGTTGTCACTCTAAATGTAACGAAGTCTTGTCCATACTCTACTCCTGCAGGGAAATAGATCTCTGTCACAAATTTAGTAGATCCTTTTGCATAGACATAGCACACACAATCTCCAACATCTTTTGTTTCAGACACTCGGACAATATTATTTTGCACAATTTTCCATCCTTCACTCTGATAAGTCCCTACCAAGTTCATCAACATGGTTCCTTTTTCCGCTAATTTCCCATCTACTAAAGATTCAAAAGTTACCAATGCAGAAATTGTTCCTGCACGTTCTTTTTGACTTACATACAATACTTTATCCAGGCTAAGTCTAAACTTGTATTTATTCACCCCTACAATATCATCTATTTGTCGTGCCAGGTCTTCTTTTTTATACCGTTTTCTCACCACAGTACCTGATAATCTTACATAGGCCGTATTCCCCACATAAGATTCACTAAACAATTCCAATACCGTTTCTTTATCCACTCCCTGATTCAGGCCATTGACCATATTCACATAATCAGAAAGAAGCTTTCTTACCGGCTCGTCATAGTCCGCTGCTTTGATATTCTGTACACTAAACGAGGTTAGCAAAGCCACAATAATAATTGTAATTTTTTTCATAATAATTTGGGATAAATATTTAATTTAAAGATACTAAACTTTTAACAATTTTATGCATTATCAAACGATACTACCTACACATTATTACCTAATGCTATCAATTTCTCTACTGTTCTCAGGTTTCTCGTTGTCGCATTACACATTAGCTTTTTTTCAAAAAATGCATTATTTAATTTTGTTTTTCCATATCCGTTAGGGATATACAGATACACCACTCTTTCTCCTGCCACTATCTTCTCCTCTTCTCTGGCTACTGATCTCAGTACTGTCTCTTCGGCTGCAGCTACTTTTTTTTCCAAAAAGGTAACATACACCTTCTTTCCCAGATCTTCTTCCTCGTACTGAAACGGATTTGCATTACGGATTCTTTTTAACTCTTCCATATCTAGCACCAAGACAGGAACATCAAATCCGTACCTTTTTTTTATTTCATGACTGATTACAGTACTTATTTCTTCTTTTTTATATCTATTTGTTTCGAATATCACATTACCACTCTGGATATAGGTTTGAATTTCTGACAATCCTATTTCTTCCAAAAGAGAAGTCAAGTCAATCATTTTTATTTTTTTTTGACCACTTACATTAATTCCTCTAAGTAAAGCAACATACATATTTTTTACTGTTTTGCAATAGCCTGAGCAGCGATATAAGCTCCCGTCCAGGCATTCTGAAAGTTAAACCCTCCGGTAATAGCATCAATGTTCAAAACTTCACCGGCAAAATACAAATTTTTATTTTTTTTACTCTCATACGTTTTAAAACTAACCTCTTTCAAATCGACTCCTCCGGCAGTAACAAACTCTTCCTTGAAGGTACTTTTTCCGTCTACAGAATACACGCTTTCTACTACTTCTGATGCCAGTTGCGACAATTGACTTTTGTTGACATCTGCCCACCGCATAGTATCTACAATCCCAGCTGCATTCACAAAGCTCCTCCATAAGCGTTTTGGCAGCTCAAATCTCGCATACTTATACACCAGTTGCTTAGCACACTCTTCTTTAAACCCTTTTAGTTCCTCTATTACATCTTTCCGGGTATACCCTGGCAGCCAGTTTACTTCTATCGTAAATGAATATCCGAGATCATGTAACACTAACGCCCCCCAGGAAGACAACTTCAGTATTGCAGGACCACTCATCCCCCAATGTGTAATCAGTAATGGTCCTTCGCTAGTCAGTTTCTGTCCTTGTATTTTTACCTCCGCATTAGCAACTACTCCAGGCAGTTCTTTTATCCTTTTATCTGCTATATTAAATGTAAATAAAGAAGGAACAGACGGAACAATGGTGTGATTCAGCTTTTTCAATATCTCCCATATCTTTTGGTTACTTCCTGTAGCAACCATCATTTTTTTTGAAAAAAACACCTCTTTATTCGTCACGACTTTCCACAATGTTTCTTCCTGACCAAAGTCTTTAATAAGCTGCCCTTTTACAACTGTTACTTTTCTTTCTTTAGCCTCCTTTACAAAACAATCGATAATCGTCTGTGAAGAGTCAGACACCGGAAACACACGACCATCTTCTTCTATTTTCAATGCTACTCCTTTATTTTCGAACCACTCCATCGTATCTCCTGTCATAAAAGTATGAAAAGGACCTATCAACTCTTTCTCTCCTCTCGGATAGTTCTTACTCAATTCTTTTGGGATAAACTCTCCATGTGTAACATTACAACGTCCTCCTCCTGAAACTTTAACCTTCGTCAAAACTTCTTTTCCTTTTTCTATTATCAGAATAGTAAGCTCCGGATTTTGTGTTGCTACATTAATAGCTGTAAAAAAACCGGCAGCTCCTCCTCCGGCAATAATAAGATCATATATCATGTAGCAAAATTAGGAAAATCCGTAATGATCCCATCTACATTCCAGCTTTTCATTTTCTCGAACAACGGCTTTTTATTGACAGTCCACACATATACCTGCAACCCATTATTATGAGCTGACAAAACATGTTCTTCTTTTATACAAGAAATAGGAAGATGCACTGAATACGCTTGTAGTTTTATAGCGATCTCAATAGCTCTTTCTGGTTTTTCTTCCTCCAGCACACCTACTTTAATCTCATCACTCGCACGCCTAACTTGTGCCAATAACTCTTTATCAAAACTAGATACTATAAAGTCTGAAAAATCCCAAAAGGTCTCTTGAACAAGTATTTTTAGATACGACACAACCGACAAAGCTGTGTCTTTCCCTTTTAGTTCAATATTAATAGTACAGCGTTTATCAACAAGCGCCACTATTTCTGATAACGCAGGAATAGTAGCACCTTTATTTGTCACAACATTCTTCAATTCCTGAAATGATAATTCAGATACCCGACCTTCTCCCCGGGTTGTTCGATCTATTGTTTCATCATGCATCACGATCAACTCTCCCGAACGACAACGATGTACATCTATTTCCACTCCATCAACCGAATACCGAAGTGCTTCTTCTACAGATATCAATGTGTTTTCTTCTGCCAATCCCGCCGCTCCGCGATGTCCAAATATTTTCACAAGAACTACTATTATTTAAATGCCGGTATCCCTGTAATATCCATTCCGGTAATTAACAAATGAATATCATGAGTCCCTTCATAAGTAATTACACTTTCTAAATTCATCATGTGTCTCATGATACTATATTCTCCTGTAATTCCCATTCCTCCCAATATCTGCCTAGCTTCTCTAGCAATAGTAAGTGCCATATCCACATTATTTCTTTTCGCCATAGAGATCTGAGCAGAGGTTGCTCTTCCTTCATTTCTCAATACTCCTAATCTCCAGGTTAGCAATTGTGCTTTGGTTATTTCCGTAATCATCTCTGATAATTTCTTTTGCTGCAACTGTGTTCCTGCAATTGGTTTATCAAACTGGATTCTCTCTTTCGCATATCGCAGGGCGGTATCATAGCAATCCATTGCTGCACCAATAGCTCCCCATGCTATTCCAAATCGTGCAGAATCCAAACACCCCAATGGAGCTCCTAATCCACTTTTTTCTGGCAGGAGATTCTCCTTAGGCACTTTCACATTATCAAAAATAAGCTCTCCTGTGGCTGAAGCTCGCAACGACCATTTATTATGTGTTTCCGGGGTCGAAAACCCCTCCATACCTCTTTCTACAAGTAACCCATAGATTCTTCCCTCTTCATTCTTTGCCCAAACCACTGCTACATCAGCAAACGGAGCGTTGGAAATCCACATTTTTGCCCCATTTAGTAAGTAATGATCTCCTTTATCTTTAAAGTTTGTAATCATTCCTCCTGGATTTGAACCATAATCCGGTTCTGTTAACCCGAAACAACCTACAAACTCCCCGGAAGCCAGCTTGGGCAAAAATCTTTTTCGCTGCTCTTCAGTTCCATATTTCCAGATCGGATACATCACTAAAGAGGATTGTACTGAGGCAGTAGATCGAATCCCTGAATCTCCCCTTTCTATTTCTTGCATAATCAGCCCATAGCTAATCTGATCCAAACCAGCCCCTCCATATTCTGCAGGGATATAAGGACCAAAAGCTCCGATATCTGCCAATCCTTTTATCAACTGTTTTGGAAATGCTGCTCGTTGTGCATATTCTTCTATTATAGGAGAAACTTCTCGTTTTACCCACTCCCTAGAAGCTTCCCTCACCATTTTCTGTTCTGCTGTCAATAGTTCATCTAACTCATAATAATCAGGTGCTTGAAATAAGTCTGGCTTCATACTGCTTGTTGTTTTATAATTAAAGAATACATGAAAGTTTCTGAGATAAGAATTCTAACAAATGTACTTAATGCTACCAGAGAAAACAATTTTTTTAATTCGTTAAAAAAAATCAACAAATTCAAACTACATACAGATGTTTCTTACTGTTTCTCATTTGTTTTTTTCTAAAAGTGTGTATATTTTCTACAGTATTAACGTGCATTCTACACTTTTTATACAATTTCCACACATCTATGATCACCCCCATCTCAATCTTCAACCACTTACAAAACAAGGGATTACCAACAAATTATAAGTACCTTCCAAACAATGGCACAATTTTGACAAAAGAATACATGTAAAATACAAACCCCTGCAACAATGAAAAATCTATTTTTAACTCCTATTCTTATAATAGGTATATTAATAGGCTTAGAAAATGTTTCTGCACAGAATGCGCCCCAGGAAGGAATTTCTACTGAAAAAGAAATCGCTTCTATTCCGGTTAAAGAATTACCAGAAACCATCACAAAAGCTGTTGAAAGGGATTATAAAGGGGCAGTTATTAATAAAAGCACACGCTCTGACAAAACGTCTTTTTACGAATTAAAATTAGCATATAAAAATGGAGAAACTTTAGTCATCAACTATGACCCAAAAGGCAATCTCATAAAAAAGTAACTAACTAACATTATTTTCATAGCCAAATCAACTAAAAGATGTAATCACAATTGCATTGCCCCCAAGAGAAATGAATCTCTTAATACTACAGATTCATTTCTCTATTAAAAATGAAAATATTAAAAAAATAAAATTATGAAATAGAAAGTACCCGAATTATGCAATAGGTTTTCACAGCAAAAGCTAAAATAGTGACAAAGGAGTAACTACCCGGTCTATTTTGATAACACAAACTCAACTACTAAAATATCAGAATACACTAAACGCTATACAATATTTAGCCATCTCATGCCCAGGTCGAAAATCTGTTGTATAATTTCGGGCTTTTAACTCCCTCTAAACATTTAAAAACCACCAATCCTAACCTACCCATGCTTTGGTTTTTAAGCACAAATCCCCTTAAGGTCAAAAATTAAGAACATACTACAAAACCACCCGAGATGGTTATATTTAGAAAAAGTGAGGATTCTTTGTGAATTCTTGCTTTTTCACTTTTTGTATTACATTTTTAAATAAAAGTCTTTTGTCAGCTTCATATAAGCTTCTGTATATTGGTGTCTGGAAGACTCTATCACCAGCTCTTCTTCTTCACACATTTTATCCAAAAAACCTAGTTCCAAAAGGCTTCTTTTCAAAACTGTATCTGGAGTCCCTCTAACTCTGGTAATTCGTTGCGGAAACAAGGAAACCTGTGCTGCCAACTCTATAATTCGCTTCTCTTCTTTAAAAGGAACTATCAATGCTAGTTTACCTTGCTCATTCAATAGATGAACAGCCCCGTGAATAAGATGTTCAAACGGAAGGGCTTCTTCAAACCTTGCCAAATCTCTTTTGACATCTGTTGTTTTATAATCCTCTGCAAAAAATGGGGGATTACTAATAATCAGGTCGTAAGAATCCTCTATTTCAGTCACAAATTCCTGAAAAGAGGCATGATAACAAAAAAGCCTATCCCCCCAAGGAGACCCCTCAAAATTATCAACTGCTTGCTCATATGCATCAGAATCAATCTCTAACGCATCGACAATTTCTGCCGGAGATCGCTGCGCCATCATCAGAGCAATAACCCCTGTTCCGGTTCCCACATCCAATATAGAATGTACAGTATCAGATACAGAAGCCCAAGCCCCTAAGAGCACCCCATCTGTCCCTATCTTCATAGCACATCGCTCTTGATGCACTTCAAATCTTTTAAACACAAAAGGTTTACTCATACACTAAACATTTCCAAAACAGTTACAGATACAAATCAATTAATCCATCCGGCACCTGAACCAAAATTTGTTTTTTATTTCTATCTACTTTTACAATAAATTCATCATTCATAGGAATAAAAATTTCTACTCCATCCCTATCCACTTCGAACAAAGACTGAGCCGTCGAATCATTTATTCCTTTTACAACTCCTACTTCACCAAAAGAAGTATCCACTATCGTAAATCCAATTACTTCATGAAAGTAAAATTTATTCCCTTCCAGTGGAGGCAATAGAGATAACGGCAAATACAATCCTGCTTTCATCAGGCTATCCGCATCCTCTTCTGAGTCTACATCTTCAAATTTTATCCGCAATAGATCGCTTTTATGTAAAACACATCGTTCCAAAAAAAATGGAATCAGGTTTTTGTTATATTCAACAAAAACCGATTCCATTCCTACATAACTTTCAGGATCATCAGTATCTAATTTTACTAGCACCTCCCCTTTGAAACTAAATTTACTTACGATTCTACCCAGATAGAAGCATTCTTCTTTCTTCATAGTTCGTGACTAAATATAACTACTCTTCTTCGTTACTAGCTTCTGGTGTTTCTTCTTCAGCTTTTGCAGCCTCAGCAGCTTCTGCTTGTGCAGCCGCCTCTGCTTCTGCAGCAGCAGCCTCACGCTTAGCATTCACTTCTTTTTCTGCAGCTAATGCTTTTTCTTTTGCATCAGCTTCTTCTTTTGCTAAACTTTCTTTCTTAGCAGTAACACTTCCTTCTTTTTCTGCTAACCAAGCCTGGAATTTCTCTTCCGCTTGTTCCTCGGTCAAAGCTCCTTTTTTCACACCACCAGCTAGGTGATTTTTCAATAAGGCTCCTTTATAAGATAAAAGTGCTCTAGCTGTATCAGTAGGCTGAGCTCCATTTTGTAACCACTTTACAGCACTATCAACATCTAAGTCGATTGTTGCAGGGTTAGTATTTGGATTATAAATTCCTATTTTCTCTAAGAATTTACCATCTCTTTTTGCTCTAGCATCTGCTGCTACAACCCAGTAAAAAGGCTTCCCTTTTTTACCATGTCTCTGTAATCTGATTTTAACAGGCATACGAATTAATTTTTGGGTACACGACCCTATTTATAATTTAAAAGTCTGCAAAGATACTGTTTTTTTTATAAACCCTGACACAAAAGAACTTACAACTTTGCAACTATCCTAATAATTTTTCTCAAACCAACAAGTTCATCCGTACAGCAAAAAACCTACAAAAATCAAAAAATCTTACAAAAACAGGTATTTAACCGTTAAAAATCGCATTTAATCGTCATTTTATTTCATTTTATTCTCTTAAATATTGGTAAATCAATATTTTAACCCTACTTTTGTTTTCGTTTAATAGCAATTACTTTAAAACCGTAATTAAACTACAACAAAGCCCCCAGTAAATATGACAAAAACAACTACACTTATCTTACTTTCTTTTTTTATCATAACCTCCTGTAGTACAGATATTGAGATTAACACTCCTGCATTACAAGCATCCGTAGAAGGAGAGCTTTTCAGAACTGATTTCAAAAAAGCAGTGATTAAAGACGATGGTCGCCTTATGATTATTGGTCATTCAGGAACGGAAACCATTCGTTTTTATACAGCTACTACCAAGGAAGGAAAGTACAAATTAGGACAATCCAATGTAGAAAGCTCATTCGAAACAATGGATAGTAAATTTTTATCCACAGCAGAAGAGAGTGAAGGAGAAATTGTCATTACAGAAATCTCCAACAATGAGATCACTGGTACTTTCTATTTTAAAGACTTAAAGGACACTGAAGGAAACACAAAAAGCTTTAGCAATGGATGGTTTTACAAAGTTCCTATCGGAGATGAAACCCCTGAAGACACACCTGAAGTTCCCAATCCATGCCTTACAAACGCAACTTTAACAGCTAATGTAGACGGAACTCCAATTGAAACAGACACACACAGTGCAGAATCCTTTGGGACTGATAATTCGTCTATTCTTATCAAAGCCGCAAACTTTAAAGAAGAGATCACCATTATTTTTCCTATTGACGCAATTCCAGGAACTTACAGCCTTACTGGTTCAGGAGATTACAGCGCCACTTATGAATATAAAAAAGATAAGGCATCTGCTGTTTCCGGAGAGATAACGATCATATCCCATGATCAAGAAACAAGATGTATCAGCGGAACTTTCTATTTCAGTACCGGAGGAGATACAGAAATAACAGAAGGCGTATTCGATTTCGGATATTAAACAAACCAAATATTTACCTGTAGAAAGCGCATTTATAAAATTATAAATGCGCTTTTCCCATTTTATCGGTTGATAACTATCCATAAGTTTCAAGTTCCAATATTCACATTTTAGTTATTTTTGACCTTTACATTTGTATAGCGGAAAAACTTCGGAAACTCGACCTTTTATGTATCTTATTTTTGACACTGAAACCACTGGATTACCTAAACGATGGGACGCACCTATCAGTGACACAGATAACTGGCCACGGTGTATCCAGATTGCCTGGCAATTACATGATGCTTTAGGGAACTGTATTGAACATCAGGATTATCTGGTCAAACCAGAAGGCTTCAACATCCCTTATGACGCTGAAAAGGTTCACGGGATTTCTACAGAATTGGCTGAGCAAGATGGGATCTCATTACGAGAAGTACTTGATAAATTCAATATCGCGCTGTCTAAAACAAAATTTATTGTCGGACAGAATGTTGGCTTTGACGTCAATATTATGGGTGCTGAGTTTTTCAGGTTAGATGTAGCAAACAAACTCCAGGAGCTTCCCGTGTTAGACACCTGTACTGAAACTACTGCACAATTATGTCAAATCCCTGGAGGGCGAGGAGGTAAATTCAAGCTCCCCACCCTAACCGAATTACATGAACATTTATTCGGCACAAAATTCGGAGAAGCACATAACGCAACTGCCGATGTAGAAGCAACAACCCGATGTTTCCTGGAACTTATCCGAAAACAAGTATTCACACTGGAAGAACTGGATGTTGAACCCGGATATTTCGAGGAATTCAAAACCAAGAATCCTGAACCTATTCAATTAATAGGTTTACAACATATAAATCTAAAAAAAGCTTCACAAAAAATTAGTGAAGCTTTAAACAAACAAACAGCACCTAGCCTATCTCAAGAAGAGATAGAAAAAAATATTGCTGCCTTAGATGCTGTTAACTTTGCACATCTGCACAATCATACTCAGTTCTCCATTCTTCAATCTACCACAAGTATTCCTGATCTTGTAAATGCAGCTGTTGCTCATAAAATGAATGCCGTTGCCATAACTGATCACGCTAATATGATGGGGGCTTTTCATTTTGTAAGTGCCGTTTCCAAACATAATAAAAGCGTAACGGCGGCTAATGAAGAGGCAATTAGCAATGGGGAAGAACCCAAAGGGATCCCAATCACCCCTATCATTGGATGTGAATTTTTCGTTTGTGAAGACCACAAAGACAAATCCAGAAAAGATAATGGTTATCAAATCGTTATGCTCGCCAAAAACAAAAACGGATATCACAATCTGGCAAAAATGTCTTCCACTGGGTTTGTAGATGGATTTTACTATATCCCCAGGATTGACAAAGAGGTTATAAAACAGTACAAAGAAGACATTATCGTCCTAACAGGGAATTTATACGGAGAAGTTCCCAGTAAGGTTTTGAATATCGGAGAAAAGCAGGCAGAAGAAGCTCTTCTTTGGTGGCATGAGCAATTCGGAGACGATTTATACATAGAACTTATTAGACACAATCAGGAAGATGAAAACAGGGTTAACCAGGTCCTTATTGATTTTGCCAAAAAACATCAAATAAAAACAATCGCAACCAACAATACCTATTATTGCGATCAACAAGATGCCAATGCCCACGATATCCTTTTATGTGTAAAAGATGGAGAAAAACAAGCTACTCCCATAGGTAGAGGTAGAGGATACCGATATGGTCTTCCTAATCAAGAGTACTACTTCAAATCTTCTAAAGAAATGAAGGAACTCTTTAAAGATATTCCCGAAGCCATTATAAACACGCAAGAGATTGTCGAAAAGATCGAGCCTTTCGAGCTTGCCAGAGATGTATTACTTCCTGCATTCGATATCCCTGAAGAATTCCAGTTCGAAGAAGATAAGGTTGACGGAGGAAAACGTGGAGAAAACAAATTTCTAAGACACCTTACCTATGAAGGAGCAAAGAAAAGATACGGGGAGATTACTCCTAAAATTGATGAGCGATTAGACTTTGAGCTCAAAGTAATCGAAAAAACAGGATACCCCGGATACTTTCTTATTGTAGAAGATTTTATTCGAGCTGCTAGAGAGATGGGAGTTTCCGTTGGTCCCGGTCGTGGGTCAGCAGCAGGATCTGCTGTTGCCTATTGTTTATGGATTACGAATCTCGACCCGATAAAGTACGATCTTCTTTTTGAGCGTTTCCTAAATCCTGATCGTGTCAGCATGCCCGATATTGATATCGACTTTGACGATGAAGGACGTGGTCGGGTAATGGATTATGTAATCGACAAATACGGTGCTAACCAGGTAGCCCAGATCATCACCTATGGTACCATGGCTGCCAAATCATCTATCAGAGACACTGCCAGGGTACTGGATCTCCCACTTAGTGACGCTGATAGAATCGCCAAGCTTATTCCTAATATGTCCAAATTAGGAAAAATATTTGGGGTAGACGAAGCTACTTTAAAACAGAAATTCAGATCTGAAGAGCTTGAAAAAATAAACGAACTTCTAGGTATTGCAGAAGGGAATAACCTAGAAGCAGAAACCCTTAATCAGGCTCGAATCCTGGAAGGTTCTGTCCGTAATACCGGAATTCACGCTTGTGGAGTAATTATTACTCCTGATGACATTACAAAGTTTGTCCCTGTAGCCCTAGCTAAAGACTCCAACATGTACTGCACGCAATTCGATAACTCGGTTGTGGAAAGTGCCGGACTACTAAAAATGGATTTCCTGGGACTCAAAACATTAACCCTGATCAAAGACACGGTTAAAATTGTCAAAGCCAAACATGGAATTACCCTGGATCCGGAGAATTTTTCTCTGGAAGATGAAGAAACTTATGCTTTATTCCAAAGAGGAGAAACCGTAGGAGTATTCCAGTATGAATCTCCAGGAATGCAGAAATACATGAAGGAACTCAAACCAACTGTTTTTGCAGATTTGATAGCCATGAATGCCTTGTACCGTCCTGGACCTCTGGAATATATTCCGAGTTTTATCAACAGAAAACACGGAACTGAAGAAATTATATATGACCTGGAAGCCTGTGAAGAATATCTCCAAGAAACCTACGGGATTACGGTATACCAGGAGCAGGTGATGCTACTTTCTCAAAAGTTAGCAGACTTCACTAAAGGTGAAGCCGATGTACTGCGTAAAGCTATGGGTAAAAAGCAAAAAGCAGTACTGGATAAAATGAAACCCAAGTTTATCTCGCAAGCCTCTGCCAAAGGGCATGCCGAAGACAAACTGGAAAAAATATGGAAAGACTGGGAAGCTTTTGCCGCCTACGCCTTTAACAAATCGCATTCTACCTGTTACGCCTGGATTGCCTATCAAACAGCCTATTTAAAAGCTCATTATCCTGCAGAGTATATGGCCGCTGTACTATCCAACAACATGAATGACATCAAGCAAGTATCTTTCTTTATGGAGGAATGCAAACGCATGAAACTAGAAGTACTGGGGCCGGATGTTAATGAATCTTATAGAAAATTCTCCGTAAACAATGAAGGCGCTATCCGCTTTGGAATGGGAGCAATTAAAGGAGTAGGAACCGGAGCTGTTGCAACAATTGTAGACAACAGGAAAGAAGATGGTCCCTACAAATCTATCTTCGACCTTGCCAAACGTATTGACCTTAGAGCTGCCAATAAAAAAGCGTTTGAGAGTCTAGCATTAGCAGGCGGATTTGATTCTTTTACAGACACCCACAGGGGACAATATTTTCATAAAGATGCCGACGGAACCATGTTTTTAGAAAAAACAATTCGGTATGGCTCTAAGATGCAAGAAAGCGAAAACTCTTCTCAGGTAAGTCTATTTGGAGAAAGTAGCGATGTTCAAATCCCAGAACCTATCGTTCCTCCCTGCGAAGAATGGGGAACAATGGAAAAATTAGCCAAAGAAAAAGAAGTGGTAGGTATCTACCTGTCCGGACATCCTCTGGACGATTTCAAACATGAAATCAAATATTTTTGTAATGCCTCTTTATTACATTTTGCAGATCTGGAAGCAAATGTAAACAAAGAACTCGCCTTTGGTGGCGTTATTACCTCCGTCGAACACCGTACCTCTAAAAACGGTAAAGGATGGGCCACATTCGTTATAGAAGATTATGATACTGCTCATGAATTCAGGATATTTGGAGAGGATTACCTAAAACACCGCCCTTTCCTGGTACAAAGCACCTTTGTGTATGCCAAAGCCTATGTCAAAGAAGGTTGGACGAATAAAGACACCGGAAAAAAAGGAGATCCCAGAATACAGTTCAACAGTTTCCAACTCTTACACGATGTATTAGAAACGTATTCAAGGAAACTGACTATCCAGCTAGATATCAACATGCTCTCTGAAAAAAGCATTGAAGTTCTTCAGGAAATTCTTAGTGCTCATTCAGGAAATCACACCTTGAATTTTGTTATTTATGAGATGCAGGAAAAATTAAAGCTTCATCTTCCTAGCAGAAGACAAAAAGTAAACATCTCTCCTGAACTACTAAATATCTTAGAAGAAAATTCTATTTATTATAAATTGAATTAAAAATTCAACATATTGTATACGCGAACAGGATCGGGATGCCTCCTGAAATACTGACATCTTCCATGATTTCTTTTGTCATTCTGGCAGCCCTTTTCCTTAATAGCACTTAACACATTCTTCATTAAAAAGACGCTTGCAACATCGTTTTTGCAGCAAAAAAAACATCTCTGAATGTTAATTACAATCCCCCTATTACACAGCACCTTTTCTTTTTCCTTGTCTATGCTTCGCTTCTTTTTTCTACAAACATGATTCCCCATCATCCCTTTATTCATCTAGCTATTAGTAAAAAAGTCATCCAATACACTTTCTTAGCTCCCTTCTGCATCTCCCTTAAAATTGAAGGTAATCTCTCTGTTTTTTGCACAAAATTCACAACGATATTCTGACTTTCAATACTTTCATAGTATATTTGAAATCGAAAAACTCAATGCTTCTATAATCAAAACAAATGTTTTGTTTGTAAGCTTTGGCAAAATTATTGACTAATTTTGTGTGAATAAAATATGAATCTTAAATAAAAGATAAACTATGGCATTAGAAATAACAGATACTACCTTTGAAGAAGTGGTATTAAAAAGCGACAAACCAGTACTAGTAGATTTTTGGGCGGCATGGTGTGGTCCTTGTAGAATGGTGGGTCCTATCATTGAGCAAATAAGCGAAGAATATGAAGGAAAAGCGGTTGTAGGAAAAGTTGATGTTGACGCTAATCAGGAATTTGCTGCTAAATATGGTGTAAGAAATATTCCTACTGTATTAGTTTTTCAAAACGGAGAGGTAGTAGGTAGACAAGTAGGAGTTTCTCCTAAGAATGTTTATACAGACGCTATTGATTCGCTTTTATAAAACTGATAAGCGATATAAATTTATAAAAAAGGTTTGATGAATTATCAAACCTTTTTTATTTTACACATATAATCAAATACGATATGGATCTTCAAAAAGAAACAAATAAAACTTCTGGATTTATCAACCTAGAATTATTAGCGAAGCAGGTCGTTGAAGGGTTTATATCCGGAATGCACAAAAGCCCTTTTCATGGATTTTCTGCTGAGTTTGCAGAACACAAAATCTATAATAGTGGAGAGAGCACAAAACATATCGATTGGAAATTATATGCTAAAACCGATAAATTATACACTAAGCGCTATGAAGAAGAAACCAATCTGCGATGCCATATTATCATAGATAACTCAGCTTCCATGCACTACCCAAAAATAAAAGAGCACCATATTGACACACTCAACAAAAGCAGTTTTGCAGCCTTAGCAAGCGCTTGCTTGATGCAGATTCTAAAAAAACAACGAGATGCCATAGGACTCAGCATATACAGTGACCAATACGATTATTATGCTCCGGAAAAAGGGAGTGAGCGACACCATCAGATGCTACTAAGCAAACTAAGTGAAATGGTCACTCGCTCCACCCCTAAGAACACCGATACTTACACCTATCTTCACCAAATCGCAGAGAAAATCCACAGACGCTCCCTTATTTTCTTATTTACTGACATGCTTCAGGCTAATACGAAACCTGAAAAATTATTCGATGCCTTACGACACCTTAAGCACAACAAACACGAGGTCGTATTGTTTCATACTTTTGACGGAGATAAAGAAATTCAGTTTAATTTCGACAATACTCCTACTCGATTTGTAGATGTAGAAACAGGAGAATACATCAACTTATATGCTGATAACATCAAAGAAAATTACCAAAAAGCTGTCCAGGCATACTTCTATGAGTTAAAAATGAAATGCACTCAATACAAAATAAAGTATGTCCCCGCTGATATCACAAAAAAATTCGACAAAATCCTAACCACCTATCTAATTGAACGACAAAAGTTTGTATAACTCCTCAAAAAAAAGTCTAAAAAAAAGTCAAAAAAGATTTGTGGAAACGAAAAAGCGGTGTATATTTGCAACCGCAATAACGCACTGGTCTGGTAGTTCAGTTGGTTAGAATACCTGCCTGTCACGCAGGGGGTCGCGGGTTCGAGTCCCGTCCAGACCGCAAAATTGCAAAAAGCTTCAATATTTTTTGAAGCTTTTTTTTGCGCAATTAAAAATGTTGTGTTGTCCACGTTTAACGTGGTGGTTTAGTAATAAACCAATGAGAAGCTTTTCCAGCAAATGGAGAGGCTTTTTTATTTTTATAATTTTTTATACCGTCTGAAATAAAGCACTCCAATGCCCCAGAACAATATTTATATACATCACCAAAAACACAATAGCTACCACAAACTTGACAAAAGTTCCTGCCAAAAAACCAATAAAAGATCCCAAGGCTGCTTTTAGCGCTCTGGATGAATCCGAACTATCCTTAATAAGTTCTCCTATAAAAGCTCCTGCAAAAGGACCTATAATAATCCCTAATGGTCCTAAAAATAAAATTCCGACAATCAATCCTAAAGAGCTTCCTATAACACCATATTTTGTCCCTCCAAATTTCTTCGTTCCCAATGCAGGTACTATATAATCCAATCCCCATACCAATACCGCAACCCCTAATGTTATCCCCAGAAAAGTCCAGTCTTCTTCAATCGTTTTTGTAAGATGAATCAGTAACAACCCTATCCACGAGGTCAACGGACCAGGTAGCACCGGAAGAAAACTCCCTACAACCCCAAGAAAACACAATAGCAATCCAATTACTACCAAAGCTATATCCATATCTGCTTTTTTTTTAAAATATTTGACGATCAACTAATTAAATTGTTACACTCTAGAACTAAAAAAATAGTTATATTAGTACTTCAAACACTCCCCCGCTAAATTACTAATTATAACATCTAAAAATTACATGAAACAGGTCATAACATGCGTGTTACTATTCAACACATGCCTGTTTGGAAAAATTTCATGTAATACGAAATAACAATGTAAACCCATGAAATCATTTTTTTTAGGAACTATTTGCATGTACATTACTTTTAGTCATGCCCAAACATCGGTTACTATAGCTGACAGCCTTTTTCAGGTTGGGGAATATCAAAAAGCAATTGCTCTCTATCAAAAAAACACCTCTTCTCCCTTATATGATACCAAGATTGCCAAAGCTTATAATGCGCTGGGGAATCATCAACAGGCTCTTACTTACTACCACCGAGCCATCACTAAAAACCCCTCCTTAATTCCGACAACACTGGCAT
The DNA here is from genome assembly GCF_013365535.1 of Aquimarina sp. TRL1. Lineage (NCBI taxonomy): Bacteria > Pseudomonadati > Bacteroidota > Flavobacteriia > Flavobacteriales > Flavobacteriaceae > Aquimarina > Aquimarina sp. TRL1. The sequence goes on from NZ_CP053590.1 coordinate 1,304,393, forward strand.
ATGGAAAACTGTTACTCACCACCAAAAAACTCAAACAGGCGGACAGCCTCTTCCTCTATCTCACCACAACCTACCCTTCTAATCCTAACTTTCATTATCACTTAGGCATTACTAAAGAACAGCGACAAGACTCTTCATATATAGTCTCTTATAAAACTGCTTTTTCTCTGGATAGTACTCATCAAAAAAGCTGCTATAAAGTTGCTAAGTATTACATGCAAAAAAGAAAGTATGACCTAACAAAAACAACTGCCTTAAGAGGACTATCTTCCTATCCTGAAAATCCTCAGTTATTAAGCATATTAGGTCAAAATAATTTTCTGAGAAGTTATTATGATCGTGCCATTCCTTTTTTCAAAAAATTACTGGAATTAGGATACGAAAGTGGGTTTATCCATACCAAAATCGCCACTGCGTATCTAAAAACATCCGACTATGACAAGGCTATTATCCATTACAAAAAAGCCTTAGAATTCGAACAAAAACCTCATCTATATAGCCAGATAGGCTCTATATACGGTCGTCTTAATGATCATACACAATCTTTAGAAAACCACAAAAAAGCTCTAAAGCTAAAAAACACTCCGGTAGATCAGGAACTTATTGATATTGCTATGGCATATCGACATCAGGAACAATGGGAAAAAGCTATACAATACATTAAGTCTGCTATAAGAGAAAATCCTCGTTCACAAAAAGCACATTATCAAATGGCACTATTTGCAGATGCTTACTATGACGACCCAAATACCAAACTCAAGTATTACGAAACCTTCACAAATACCTTTGGAGAACAACAACACAAGTACATGCAATTTATGGTAGAAAAAAGAATCGAACAATTACAAAAAGAGATCGAACAACAGAAAGAAAAATAACACAAAAAGCTCTCAAAATACCTAAAATTAGATAGTTTTCTTTGATACAGCTGTTACTTTTAGAAAAAATATGTAGCTTGCCTTTTTGAAAAAAGGCAGGCTTGTACGATGGGCAAAAACAATTGGCATATAATTCTGTTACTCTTTTTTTTATCTTCCTGTGATTTCTTTCTTCCTAAAAAAGAAAGCCGAGAAGATATTGTAAAAAAAGAATGGGAAAAACTCAATCAGCACGAAGTTGAGCAACCACCCTTATTTACTAACTGCAAGAATGAACCCAAAGAAACATTAGAGATCTGTTTCAGCAATACTATTACTACTCATATTGAGCAATTTTTATCTGATTATACAGTCGTACTAAAAAAAGCTACCCAAGACACTGTATGGGTCTCTATTATTATCGACAAAGAAGGAGGAATCACTTACAAAGATTTTGAACCCCCTGCTTTTTTAGAAAAACAGATCCCCAATTTCAAAACACTTCTTACAGAAAGTCTTCTATCACTACCCGAAGTAAAACCAGGACATGTACGAGGCACTACAGTAACCACACAATACCGGTTGCCTATCCTGATCAAAGTAGATTGATCAAGAAGTTTACTAAGAGGAAATGATTAGATTTGCATAAATTATTCTTTTTGGAAAACGAACACATAATACTAGGTATTGATCCAGGAACCACCATTATGGGATTTGGTCTGATAAAAGTAGTCAACAAAAAAATGTCTTTTCTGCAACTCAATGAGCTTCAGCTAGGCAAATATGAAGATCACTACCTAAAGCTAAAGCTTATTTTCGAACGTACCATAGAACTTATAGATACATACAATCCTGATGAGATAGCAATTGAAGCTCCTTTTTTTGGAAAAAACGTACAATCTATGCTCAAACTCGGAAGGGCACAGGGAGTAGCGATGGCAGCAGGACTTAGTCGGGAAGTACCTATTACCGAATACTCTCCTAAGAAAATAAAGATGGCTATTACCGGAAACGGAAATGCCACTAAAGAACAGGTCGCCAAAATGCTACAAGGAATGCTTAAATTAAAACAACTTCCCAAAAACCTGGACTCTACAGATGGTCTTGCTGCCGCAGTTTGCCATTTTTATAATATGGGAAAACCAAATACTACTCAAAAAAGCTATACCGGCTGGGCCGCCTTTGTTAAGCAAAATGACAAAAGGATCAAAAAATAGAAACAAACTCGATCCAAAATTTAGTATTTTACTCCTCTTTTGATAATTAACCCTAAAAACAAAATAAGATTAGCGGTATTTATATCCATATTCCTTTTTGCAAACAGGCATGCCATTATTGCGATTTTCACTTTTCTACTTCCTTAAAAAGAAAAGATCAGATGATCTTTGCTTTGTGTGAAGAGTTAAAAATAAGAAGGTCAGAAGTAGCCGATTACGAAATTATTAACACTATTTATTTTGGAGGCGGAACCCCGAGTATTCTAAAATCGGAAGAGATTCGTTTTATTATAGATACCATTTATGAAACCTATTTGGTTGCTGATGAGGCAGAAATTACACTGGAAGCGAACCCTGATGACCTTACTCCCGAAGCTATTAGTATTTGGGCAAATTCTCCTATCAACAGACTTAGTATTGGTATTCAATCTTTTTTTGAAGAAGATCTGGAAATGATGAACCGTGCCCATTCGGCAGAGGAAGCACTACAATGTTTACAACTGGCAGCAGCACATTTTGACAATATTTCTATCGATTTAATTTATGGAATCCCAGGAATGACAATTGATCGCTGGAAACAGAACCTGGAACTCGCTCTAGCCTCCAAGGTCCCGCATATTTCCAGTTATGCACTTACTGTAGAACCTAAAACTGCACTAGATGCTTATATCAGAAAAGGAAAAATTCCAGCTCCCAGAGACGAGGTGGCACAACAGCATTTCGAACTATTAATCGATACTCTGGAAACCGCTGGATTTATCAATTATGAATTTTCTAATTTTGGAAAACCTGGCTTCTTTAGCAAAAATAATACTGCATACTGGCAAGGAAAACCCTATTTAGGCATTGGACCATCAGCACACTCCTTTAACGGAATACAACGCAGCTGGAATATCCCCAACAACATCAAATATATAGACGCATTAGCACAAAAAGAGTTACCAAGAGAAATCGAAACTCTCAGCACTCAAGATCGCTATAATGAATATATTATGACCGGTCTTCGAACCATCTGGGGAGTTTCTCTAACCAAAGTACTACAAGAATATGGAGATTCATATCACTCCTATCTATTACAACATGCCCAACGGTTTATCGACAAGCAATTGCTTACCATTGAAGACAACACTCTTTTGATTACCAAAAAAGGAAAGTTTTTGAGCGATGGAATTGCAAGTGATCTTTTCTTTTTAAATTTAACCTAACGAACCTAGTACTGTAGTCAATTAAACACTTATGGATCGCATCATTCTACAACACCAAAACGAATATACAATAGATCTATCAGCACCTATTGATATCTCTATCCCTATACGAGCTTCTACTACTAATGTAAATGCCTGGTATATCCCTCCTCCTGTAATCACCCCAGTCACGGAAGGAAACTGGATCGGGAAAGTATCAGAAGGTGCCTCTACCAATTTTAACAACATTATCTTTAATCCTCACGGACATGGAACTCATACCGAATGCGTAGGTCATATCACTGAAGAGTTCCACAGCATTAATCGTTCTTTACAGCGATTCTTTTTTATAGCACAATTAATATCAGTAACCCCAGAGGAAAAAGAAGGGGATAAAGTCATCACCAAAGCTATGATTGCTTCAAAATTAACCTCTTCAGTAGAAGCAGTCATCCTCAGGACACTCCCCAATACTGAAGATAAATTATCTAGGCAGTACTCTCATACAAATTGGGCGTATTTATCCGAAGAAGCTGCTACATTCTTGCGAGAATCAGGAGTAAATCACCTGTTGATTGACCTACCATCAGTAGACAAAGAAAAAGATGACGGAAAATTACTGGCACATAAAGCTTTCTGGCGATACCCCCAGCAACCCCGCTATAATGCAACCATAACAGAAATGATTTATGTGCCGGAACACATTACAGATGACAGGTACTTATTAAATTTACAGATTGCAGCATTTGACAACGATGCTTCTCCCAGCAAACCAATTTTGTACCGACTACACTCACCTCCTATTCCTGATAGTAAATAAAGTATCCCAAGTATGTATTTAAAAAATTAAAAACAAATTAAAGAATCTGGGGCAATGATAAAATCTCATACAGCCCTTATTTTGTGAACAAAATAAAAAAGTAATATGGAGTTATTATTTATTGGACTGATCGGAGGAGCCATCTTTTCCTACTTTATTTTTGCAAAGTTTAGTGCTTCTAAAAAAAGAACCACTATAGAATCACAGTCCGTAATTCTTATGGAGAAAATAAAAAGCGTGTGCAAACTAGTGACTGTAGAGGGAGATTTTGCAGAAATCTACCACTATGAAAGTGTCAAAGAAAAATTTTTCAGCTTACTTACCGGAAAGAAAAAAGCACTAATCCTTATTGATGCCAAAGCACATGTAGGATTTGATCTCTCCAAAATCAAACTAGAGAGTGACACTAAAAAAAAACGCATTATTCTCACACAGTTTCCGCAACCACAAATCCTGACCATAGAAACCGATTTTAAATACTATGACAAAAAAGAAGGTTGGCTTAATCCTATGACATCTTCAGATCTGACAGAAATAAATAAAGAAGCGAAGCAATTTATTATCGATAAAATTCCCCAAAGTGGTCTCTTGGAATCTGCAAAAAAAGAAGCTTTAACCGCTATTTCTATTATGGAAACACTGGCACAATCAATTGGATGGACGCTGGATTATTCTGCTATTGAATTACAAGAAGGAGAAACAAATAAATTAATAGATAACTCTTGATGAATATTACTATTTCTACAGATAAAAACCTATTGGATGTAGATTGCATTCATCAGTTTCTAACCCATTCTTATTGGGCAAGGGGCAGAACCAAAAAAGAAGTCGCACTTAGTATAGAACATTCACTAAATTTCGGAATGTACCTCGATCAGGAACAAATCGGATATGCCAGAGTCGTCACTGATTTTATCCTTTTTGGTTACCTCCTAGATGTTTTTATTATCGAGGAGCATCGCGGAAAAGGATATGCCAAAATGTTGATCCGTCATATCCTGCAATATAAGACGGTAAACAACGTTCAAAAATGGATGCTCAACACCAAAGATGCTCAGGGACTCTATAAAAAATTCGGATTTGTCCCATATGAAAATCCTACTTCAACTATGATGCAAAAAACCAGTAAACCTCCAATAATATGAACATAGAAGAATTTCGAAATTATTGTTTACAAAAAAAAGGAGTCACTGAAGAATTTCCTTTTGATAAAACAACATTGGTATTTAAGGTTATGGGAAAGGCCTTTGCTCTGACAGGACTAGATCGACTACCGTTTAGTGTCAATTTAAAATGCGATCCGGATCGCGCTATTGAACTACGAGAATCTCATCCACAGGTAGCTCCTGGATATCATATGAATAAAAAACACTGGAATACTGTTACTTTCTCTGATGGTTTACCGACTCATCTATTGATTGACTTAATTGATCACTCTTATGAACTCGTTGTCAACGGACTGACCAAGAAAGCAAAAGAAATCTTAAAAAATCTATAAGTACTCTAATTGTCACCAAAACAAATGCGAACGCCTTTAGACTTCTATCAGCAGCAAATCGAACTACATAAAGTAGCCTTATCCCAAATAAAACGCAAACTTGTTCGCTCCAGTATGTTGCGACTTATTACTTTTTTCGCCATTATTACCGTACTCTATTTTGGCTATCCAAATGCTCAAATAATTATTGGAACACTTGTGTTGGGAGCTGTCTTATTTATCTTTTTAGTCAATAGACATACCCGTTTTATCGCACAAAAAAACAAAACCAACGAACTGATAAAAATTAATGAATCCGAAGTGAAAGTAGCAAACAATGACTACAATCATCTGGATTCAGGAAAGGAATTTATCGATCCTGCTCATTTTTACAGCCATGATATTGATCTTTTTGGTCCTCGTTCTTTTTTTCAGTTTATGAACCGTACGGTTACCCTTGCCGGAAAAAATAAACTGGCAACTCTCTTAAAAAGTAACGATATCAACCAACTAAAAGAAAAGCAAGAAGCTGTAAAAAACTTAGCCAAAATCCCACTATGGAGACAAGACTTTAGTGCAATTGCTGCATTAGTACAGGTTGATGTATCTATCCCAGTAATTGAAAAATGGCTGGACAATTACACTCCCTTTGTTCCCAAAGTAATGAAAGTGCTACCTATGATCATTTCCACTATTTCAGTGATCATGATGATCTTATTGTTTACCGAGACAATCAGTTTTTCTGTTTTTTTATACTGGTTTTTTGTAGGTCTGATTATTACTGGATCTCGTTTAAAAAAAATCAATACACTCTACAGTGAATCTAATCAGGTAAAAGATACTTTTGAGCAATACTACAAGCTTATTGATAAGATAGAAGCTGCCTCTTTTACCGCTCCCCTACTTCAGGAGCAACAGCAACATATCATCTCGGAAAAAGAAAAAACTTCTCTTGTTCTAAAGCAATTTGCTACTATTCTCAATGCATTTGACCAGCGAAATAATATGTTGTTTGGCGTATTAGCCAATGGTCTGTTTTTATGGGATTTACTTCAAAGTTACCGAATTGAACAATGGATTCAGAAACACCAAGAACAAGTAAGTAAATGGTTTGAAGTAATTGCCTTCTTTGACGCATATAATTCATTAGGAAACTACGCTTTTAATAACCCTGATTATATATACCCTATTATTACCACAGATGCTATTGTAGTCGATGCTAAAGAACTGGGGCATCCGATGTTATTACCAGAAAAGAGAGTTGATAATGATATCTGCATAAAACGAGAACAGTTCTTTATCATTACTGGAGCTAATATGGCAGGAAAAAGCACCTTTCTGAGAACGGTAGCTTTGCAAATTCTTATGTCTAATATTGGTCTCCCTATTTGTGCTAAGTCATGCTCTTATAATCCGATCAAGCTTATCTCCAGTATGCGAACTTCTGATTCTCTCAGTGATGATGCTTCTTATTTCTTTTCGGAATTAACCCAGCTCAAAAAAATTGTTGATGCACTGGAAAATCACGAATATTTTATTATCCTGGATGAAATTTTAAAAGGAACCAACAGCAAAGACAAAGCTGCCGGATCAAAAAAATTTGTAGAAAAACTGGTTCGGGGAAATGCTACAGGTATTATCGCTACCCATGACCTGAGTCTGTGTGAAACTGCTCATGAATTACCCGAGGTAAAAAATAAGTTCTTTGATGCGCAGATCATTAATGACGAATTGTATTTTGATTATACCTTTAAAGAGGGAATTTGCCAAAATATGAATGCTTCTTTCTTATTAAAGAAAATGGGGATTGTATGATACCATTTAGGTTTTGAATTTACAGGCAAAGAAAATTACGGTAGTGCTACGGTTTATTTTTATTCTGGGACTGAGATAAAAAAGAACATTTTATTCCAGTAGATTTAAGGTCTAAATGGCATAAATTAAGATCCAGGGGATGACTTGTTAAACTATAAGGTAATCAAACTCTATACACTTACCGCAATTTAAAAGAGCTGGATCCGAATATTATAAAAAAGCCCCTTATGAATATACTAAAATGACTACGTTCTGCGAAATGGAAAATGACTACCATATATCATAGCAATTATTAAAATTACCTTGTAAAAACTATCTCAGTAGTATCAAGTAATAACCTCTATTATTCTTATCTATACACTATCACCCCGTTCATTGGAGTAAATTACAAAACCACTGTACATTGTTATGAATATTGAGTTCCTAAAATATTAGCTAATTGAATACAAAGTCTTTTTACATGCCCTAAAGATTAATTTCTGTAGTTGCAATAGGTTTTTTACAAAATCATATAGGAAACTTGTAATTTTACAGACTAAATATGACAAGAAAATATGGAAAAAACTTTTGTTTTGATATTCATTCTAATCTACAATTTTTCTCATTCCCAAACAGAAAGAATTAATTTAAATGCTCATGGACAGGGTCTTAAATTAACAAACAGTGCTGATATTGCCGGAACTTATATCTCCTTTACTGATCACGATGGCAAATCTGCGAATATCAGTAGTTTTGATGACAATTATACAGATTCAAACTATCGAAATGCCTTACAGTTTTTTGCCAGAAATGGTAAAGACTTTAAATTCGCGACCTCCCCTAATGGAAATTCCGGAACGAATAAATTTGTTATTCTTAATAATGGGAATATTGGAATTGGAACATCTAATCCTATTCAAAAACTAGACATCAATGGAGGGTTAAAACTGAACCTAAACACTCATGGGCAAGGTATTAGATTAACAAATAACACTAATAATGCAGGAACGTATATCACCTTTACTGATCATGATGGTAAATCTGCAAATATCAGTAGTTTTGATGACAATTATACCGATTCAAACTATCGAAATGCCTTACAGTTTTTTGCTAGAAATGGTAAAGACTTTAAATTCGCGACCTCTCCTAATGGAAATTCTGGAACGAATAAATTTGTCATTCGGAATAATGGAAATATCGGAATAGGTACAACTAATCCAGATATGAAATTAACAGTAAATGGAGATATTCATGCTAAAGAAGTAAAAATAGATCTCAATATTGCCGCTCCAGATTATGTTTTCAAAAAAGACTATAGATTAAGAAGCATAAATGAAGTAGAAAAATTTATTAAAAAAAACAATCATTTACCCGAAATCCCATCTGCAAAAGAATTCGAACAAAATGGTATTATGCAGGCAGAAATGGATATGAAACTTCTTAAAAAAATAGAAGAACTAACACTTTATACTATCCAACAACAAAAGGAAATAGAGAAATTAAAATTATTAGTCACACAGTTAATAGCATCAAAAAAATAATAATTATCCAATTACATCACCTTACATATTGGCATAAAAATCAGGTAATACTACAAAAGATGAGAGTCATATAATTGTTTTTTAAAAACAGAAGGGGTTACCCCTTTTATCTCTTTAAACTTTTTATTAAAATTGGACAAATTATTAAATCCGCTATGATAAGAAGCCTCCTGGATTGTCATTTCTTTATGTTTAGCCAATAAACGTCCTACATTTTCAACTCGTATAGTAGTTAAAAACTGAAAAAATGTTTTATTCGTTCGCTGCTTAAAATATCGACAAAAAGCATTTGGGGTCATATTTGCTACCTCTGCAACTTCTTTGAGCGTAATTTCTCTGTGAAACTCATCCATCACCAATTGAAATACAGAAGCCATTCTATTCCCCTCATTATCTGAGTACATTTTTTTTGATATAAAAGAAGAAATCGGCTCAATGTCCGCTGCATTGATAAGGCTCAGAACGTTCAAGAAAATCATAAACCTTCCCATTTTTGTCTGCTCCTCTTTCAACTGTACAAACAATGCTTTGAGCGTCTCTTTTTCTGAAATAATTTTCATCCCATATAAAGAATTCCTAAAAAAACTAGAAAAATCGTCAAATTCAGGCAGCTCAAAAAAGTCAGCCCCAAAAGATGCTTTAGTAAAAAAAACAGAAATCATATAAGACTCCTGACCTGATGGCTCACTCTTAAGTACATGAGGAACATGGCTACCGAAAACCAAGATATCTCCAGCCTGATAATCAGTAATAGCATCTCCTACAATAACACTACCTTCTCCTAAAATGATACAAGAAATCTGAATTTCTTCATGTTGATGAAATTTATCATAGAAAACCATTTCTTTATCCTCCTGAACAATCAAAGTATCCGTAGACCCTTTAGGTATTTTAAATGGTAAAGCCTTCATACGTATTCTAAATATAAGACGATATTACTCATAATTATTAAATAATTACACATTTAGGGTAATATAACATCAGACATGGATAATTTATACCTAATCAAGCCTTTATAATCATAATATCTTTGACACAAATAATGATTCGAATGAAAATACAATGGAAAGGGGTAATGCCTGCCGTTACCACAAAATTCACCACACAAGACACCTTAGACCTTGATATGTTTACTGTAAATATAAATGCACAATTAGAAGCAGGGGTTCATGGAATTATTCTGGGAGGTACACTAGGAGAAGCAAGTACATTAAGTACAGAAGAAAAAAGTACCCTTATAAAAACCACAGCATCTATAACAAATAATAAGGTGCCGGTAATTATGAATATTGCCGAACAAACAACAAAAGACGCCATTAAAGCAGCTCATCAGGCAGAAAAGGATGGAGCAAATGGTCTTATGATGCTTCCTCCAATGCGATATAAAGCAGGAGAACGGGAAACCATTACGTATTTTAAAGAAGTCGCTACAAACACTTCTTTACCAATTATGGTATACAACAACCCTGTTGATTACAAAATAGAAGTAACCTTAGACATGTTTGAAGAACTCTTAAAAGAAGACAACATTCAGGCAGTTAAAGAGTCTACCCGGGATATCTCCAATGTTACCCGGATCAAAAACCGTTTTGGAGATCGGTTAAAAATCTTATCTGGAGTAGATACGCTTGCTTTGGAAAGTTTATTAATGGGTGCAGATGGATGGGTTGCCGGACTTGTTGATGCCTTCCCAGCAGAAACAGTTGCCATTTATGAATTGCAAAAAGCAGGAAGAATACAGGAAGCTTTGGCTATCTATCGTTGGTTTCTTCCATTATTAGAGTTAGATATAAATGCTAAATTAGTACAAAATATAAAACTGGCAGAAGTTGCTACAGGCATTGGAACAGAAAATGTTCGTGCTCCAAGACTTCCGCTTATAGGAGAAGAGAGAGCAAATGTGCTGAACATTATACAAACAGGAATCAATAACAGACCTATACTCCCTGATTATAAAAGTTTACAGGAACCCATTATTTCTTAAGATCTAAGCATATTACAATTCCAGGTCTGAAATAATTTTTAATTGAAAAGACTATGAATACTAAAACCCCTCTATATAACCAAATATAACAAAGCATGATAACCGGACATAACTATATAGGACATCAAAGAATCGCATCGGGGAATACCACTTACAAAACGATCAACCCCAAACTCAATATAGAAAACCCAACAGTTTTTTATGAGGCAACAGAAGAGGAGATCGAAAAAGCGGTTTCTTTGGCAAAAGACGCATTTCAACATTTCAGAAATTTCTCAGGAGCTAAAAAGGCTAGCTTTCTAAATGCCATTGCAGATGAGATACTGGCATTGGATGAACTCTTACTAAAAACTTATATGGCAGAAACCGGTTTACCAGAAGGGCGTGCCAAAGGAGAACGAGGAAGGACTATTGGGCAACTGCGTTCTTTTGCTGATTTGGTCAGTGAAGGATCATGGGTAGAGGCTACAATAGATACAGCAGCCCCTGAGAGAGCCCCTATCCCAAAACAAGATATCAGAAAAATGCTGGTACCTTTGGGACCTGTAGTTGTTTTTGGTGCCAGTAATTTCCCCTTAGCATATTCTACTGCAGGAGGTGATACTGCTGCAGCCTTTGCTGCAGGATGCCCTGTTATTGTAAAGTCACACCCGATGCATGCTGGAACCGGAGAGCTCGTGGCTATGGCCATTCACAAAGCAGCGCAAAAAACCGGAATGCCTGAAGGGGTATTTTCCAACCTCAACAGTAGTGGTATTGAAGTAGGCGTTCAGCTAGTAAAACATCCAGCGGTAAAAGCTGTTGGTTTTACAGGAAGTATTCAGGGGGGTCGAGCCTTATTCGATCTCGCATCACAACGCCCTGAGCCTATCCCTGTATTTGCAGAAATGGGAAGTATTAACCCGGTACTTCTCCTCCCGGAAGCTGCAAGCTCCAAAGCAACAACGCATGCCAAAACATATGCCAGTTCAATCACATTGGGAACAGGTCAGTTTTGTACCAACCCTGGACTTATTATTGGAATTAAAGGAGCTGCACTCGATCTTTTTATCAAGACCCTTTCTGAAGAAATTATACAGATAAACCCCTCTTGTATGCTACATCCTTCTATAATTGGCAATTACGAAAAAAACAAACAACAACTAATTGCACAACAAGGTGTGACAGTTACAGCAGAATATTCTCATGAAACAGCTGTAAATCACGCCAGACAAGCAGTAAGTGTAGTAAAAGGAGAAACTTTCCTAAATACCCCTTCCCTACATCAGGAGGTATTCGGTCCTTTTTCTCTAGTAATTTCCTGTAGTACCAAAGAAGAGATGGAAAAAATCATTTCTTCTTTAGAAGGACAATTAACAGGAACTATTCTTGCCGAAGGTAATGATGCCGTACAATTTGAAGCCGTAATCGAAGCTTTAAAAAACAGAGTAGGAAGAATTATCTTTAACGGTGTTCCTACCGGGGTAGAAGTTTGCCCTTCCATGCTACATGGAGGACCATATCCCGCTTCTACAGATAGTAGATTTACAGCAGTAGGAGTCCATTCTATAAAACGTTGGGTTCGTCCTTTCAGTTACCAAAGCTGGCCGGATCAATTATTGCCCGATGCTTTAAAAAACAGTAACCCATTGGGCATTACAAGAACTGTAAACAATCAACAAACAACAGCATCGCTATAAAAAATTCTATATGCGCTATTTATTCCTGATTCTATTTGGGTTATTAATAACAGGGTGTAAGCAGCAAAAAACGCCTGATACATCGACCGTTCTAACTCAATTAATAAATGAATATGAAAACCATAAAGGATATGATACCCATACATATCCTTTAGGGCTCTATACCAAAGAGTATTATCAGTCTGAAGCCTCTTTCGCTCAGGAATTACTAGAAAAACTCGCTAAAATCGATCAGAAAAAACTGAACGAAACTGAACGTATTTCTGCTCAACTCCTTCGATTTATCCTACAGGAACAAATCGATTTTTATGCCTTTGAGAGATACCTAAACCCATTACTCTCAGATTCCGGTTTTCATATCAATCTTACATTTCACATCCGACCTTTGACCAATCTGGAACAAACTAAAAAATATCTCGATAAATTACAGGCAATACCTACTTATATTGATCAACATCTAGAAAATTTACGTGCTGGATTGAAAAAAGGAGTCTCACAACCCAAGGTTATTTTTAAAGGATATGAAGCTTCATATAACGATCAGATCGTAACAACCTACCAGAATAGTCCTTTTTATACTCCATTTACTTCCCTTCCCGAAACGATTCCTTCGGCTCAGAAAGATTCTATTCTACAGGTTGCCAAAACTGTAATAGAAACCAGGGTAATTCCACAATTCAAAAGAGTAAAAGCTTTTTTTGAGACAGAATACCTACCTAAAACCCGAACAACGTTGGGAGTTTCCAAAACACCTAATGGAAAAGCTTTCTATCAGAACCGAATTAATTACTATACAACCAGTGATCAGTATACTGCAGATGACATTCATAATATTGGATTAAAAGAAGTCACTCGTATAAAATCCGAAATGCAAAAAATTATCGACTCTCTAGAGTTTAAAGGCAGTTTTTCTGACTTTCTGACCTTTCTTAGGACTGATGAACAATTTTATGCCAAAACTTCCAGGGAACTATTAATGATTGCCCGGGATATTTCAAAACGTGCTGACGAACAACTTCCAAGGTTTTTTAAAACCTTACCACGAAAGCCTTATGGAGTAGCTCCTGTCCCCGCTTCCATTGCTCCTAAATATACGGGAGGAAGATATATAGGAACCTCTAAAAACAGTACGGATCCCGGATATTATTGGGTAAATACTTATGATCTTCCCAGCAGAACTTTATACACCCTTCCTTCATTGACCGTACACGAAGCAGTTCCCGGTCATCACCTACAAGGAAGTTTAAACAATGAATTAGGAGACAGCATTCCCCAATTTAGAAAAAACCTTTATTTATCTGCTTATGGAGAAGGTTGGGGGCTCTACAGTGAATTCCTTGCCGAAGAAATGGGAATTTACACCACCCCCTATGAACATTTCGGAAAACTAACTTATGAAATGTGGAGAGCATGCCGTCTAGTAGTAGATACAGGGATTCATGCCAAAGGGTGGACTAGAGAAGCTGTCGTAGCTTTTCTCCAGTCCAATACTGCACTATCTCTTCATGAAATACAAACAGAGACGGATCGCTATATTTCATGGCCTGGACAAGCATTATCTTATAAAATCGGAGAGTTAAAAATTAGGACTCTTCGAAAAAAAGCAACAGCAGCCCTTGGTAGCGAATTTGATATCAGGGAATTTCATGAAGTAATCCTGCAACAGGGAACCGTAACTCTCTCTATCCTCGAACAGCGGATTATGGAATACATCAAAAAACACAGTAGTAACAATGAATAAGAAACATATCTATAAGTGCATTGACGCGCATACTTGCGGAAACCCTGTCCGAGTGGTCACCACTGGAAGACCTGATCTCAAAGGGGAAACTATGAGTGCGAAAAGACAACATTTCCTCAAAGAGTATGATTGGATTCGAAAAGGGCTCATGTTTGAACCTAGAGGGCATGATATGATGAGTGGAAGTTTCCTGTTTGAACCACACGATCCTACAAATGATTTTGCAATTCTATTTATAGAAACCTCTGGATGTCTGCCTATGTGTGGTCATGGTACTATTGGAACCATCACCATCGCTATAGAAGAAGGGCTAATTACACCTAAAATTCCTGGTAAAATTAGAATGGAGGCTCCAGCAGGATTAGTTGAAATTGATTATCAACAAACCGGAAATAAGGTAGATTGGGTAAAATTGACTAATGTAACCTCTTATCTCGCAGCAGAAGATCTAAATATTGATTGCCCGGAACTTGGAGAACTCATCTTTGACGTTTCCTATGGAGGGAATTTTTATGCCATTATCGATCCACAGCCAAACTTTGAAGGAGTTCAGGCATATACTGCCAGCAAACTTATTCAATATGCTCAATTGATACGTGACCGTATTAATACCAAATATCCTGATCAGTTTATTCACCCCGACAATGAAACGATTAGAGATGTCTCTCATATTTTATGGACCGGGACCCCTATAGACCCTTCTTCTTCTGGAAGGAATGCTGTATTTTATGGAGATAAAGCAATCGATCGTTCCCCTTGTGGAACAGGAACTTCTGCTAGAATGGCGCAATTATATTCCAAAGGAAAATTAAAAAAAGGGGAAGAATTCATCCATGAAAGCTATATAGGTTCTAAATTTATAGGACGAATTAAAGAGGAGACAACATTGGGTACTACCAAAGCCATTATCCCTAGCATACAAGGATGGGCACGTATCTATGGTCACAACACCATTAGTATAGACGAAAATGACCCATATGCATTTGGTTTCCAGGTAATTTAACATTCTTAAATCAAAAAAATTGAAACACTGTATCATTATAGGAGGAGGAATTATAGGGTTGTGTAGTGCTTATTACTTGCATAAAGAAGGACATCAGGTAACCATTATTGATCAATCATCAGCTACTACCGGAGCGTCATATGTCAATGCCGGATATCTTACCCCCAGCCACATTATCCCATTGGCAGCTCCTGGAGTAATGAAAAAAGGAATTAAATGGATGTTTAATCCTACCAGTCCTCTATTTATCAAACCCAGGATGCAAAAAGATTTCATACAATGGGCTTGGGCTTTTAATAAGTCCTGCACACAAAAAAATGTCTCCAAAAACGTCACAGCCATTAAAGACATCAACCTCTTTAGCAGCGAATTATACTCTGACATAAAAGCAGATGAACAGTTTAATTTTCATCTGGAAAAAAAAGGGTTACTCATGCTTTGTCAAACAGAAAAGGTTCTGGAAGAGGAAACACGTATGGCAGCTATTGCGAGGGAAGAAGGGCTTCCGGTAACATCACTGTCACTTGAAGAGATAAAGAACATCGAACCCGAAATATCAATTGCTGCACTAGGTGCATTGTTATATCGATGCGATGGACATACAACACCACAAACATTTATGGAAGAGATGAGAACCTACCTAACCAATGTAGGAGTCGATTTTCTATTGAATGAAAAAGTTACTGATATCATTACTAATAAAGAGTCTATCTCTTCTGTAGTCACTTCCCGACAATCCTACAAAGCAGATGAATATGTATTAGCAGCAGGATCCTGGTCTCACCTGCTGAGTAAGAAACTGGGATTAAAAATTTTGTTGGAAGGAGGCAAAGGATATTCTATTAACTCGACAAGAAATCTAGGAATAAACATGCCTGCTATTTTATGCGAGGCAAAGGTCGCTGTGACCCCTATGCAAGGGTTTACTCGTTTTGCAGGTACTATGGAGATCGCAGGAATTAATCACGATATTAATCCAATACGGGTACAGACTATTGCTAATGCTGCCAATAGGTACTATCCGGAGATTCAGCTAATGCCAGAAGAAACTGCCAAAGCTTCTTGTGGACTACGCCCTGTTTCCCCTGACGGTATGGCCTACATAGGAAAATCCGAAAAGTGTTCAAATCTGACTATCGCCACAGGGCATGCAATGATGGGATGGAGTATGGGACCTGCAACCGGAAAACTTGTATCTGAGATTATTTCCGGTCAAAAAACATCTTTGGATCTGTCTGTTTATCATCCAGATCGCTCTTTTTGAAAAAATCAATAAAACAAAAACAAATTCTTTTTAGTATACCATTATGAATGCATTAGGAATCGGTGGATCTACCATAGAAATTGAATTAAATGCCATACAACCAAGCGCACATCTTGTCCCCTCTATCCAGAAAGAAGAGTTCCAGGATAGAATACAGAAGGCTTGCCTCCTTATGAAAAAGCATCAGGTTCCCGTCCTTTATCTACACGCAGGAACCAATCTGTATTACTTTACAGGTATGCGATGGTCCCCTAGTGAACGATTAATGGGAGCATTTTTATTCCCTGATGGAAGTCTCCATTATATAGGTCCTCGCTTCGAAAAAGGAACAATTATGGATTTCATGATGATTCGGGGAACTGTGCATTGCTGGGAAGAACATGAAAATCCATATGAATTATCATTGAAAATCTTGCAAAAAAAAGGATACTCCGAAGGAAAAATCGCTATGGATGAAACAACTCCCTTTTTTGTCATTGATGGATTTATTCAATTACAGTCCTCTTATCAACTTATGAGTGCCAAAGTGATTACCGCAGGATGCAGAATGACAAAATCCCCTGCTGAGATTGCTATTATACAGGCAGCTATGGACATCACTATGAAAGTTCAGAAAGCTGCTGCAAGTATATTAAAACCAGGGATCAGTAGTCAGGAAGTTACAGACTTCATTAATGAAGCACACAAACGATATGGCATTGCTTCCGGTTCTTATTTTTGCATTGTTCTATTCGGGGTAGATTCTTCTTTTCCGCATGGGGTAAAAGCTCCTAAAAATCTGGAAGAAAACGATACTGTTCTGATCGACACCGGTTGTATTTTGAATAACTACATTTCAGATATTACACGAACTTATGTCTATGGAACTATTAGTGATGAACAACGAAAAATATGGAATCTGGAAAAAGAAGCACAATTGGTCGCTTTTCATGCAGCACAATTAGGGCATCCCTGTTCTCATATCGATATTGCTGTGAGAAAGCATCTCGAGAAAAACAAACTAGGACCTGACTACAAATTACCTGGATTACCACACCGAACCGGGCATGGCATTGGTTTGGATATACACGAATGGCCATATATTGCTAGACATGAAGACAGCATATTAACACCTGGAATGTGTTTTAGTAATGAACCTATGATTTGTGTTCCTTACAAATTTGGTGTTCGCTTAGAAGATCATATATACATGACTGAAGACGGTCCTAAATGGTTTACTAAACCTGCACATTCTATTGATGATCCCTTTGGGCTAGCATTGCAGGAATAGTCAACTTTCTTACATAAAGTTAATTTTAGACCTAACCCAGAAAAATTTTAATTTCTAATATCGATTAAAACATTCTTTTTTTAAAAGAAAAAGAGGAGCTTCTTTCTGCTCATAAACCAACATAACTATAAAATTCCTGTTTGCTTTTTATAAAAAGCATCCTGCTGTTTCTTCATCAGGTCTCTTGTTATTTTTTTCTTATATGCATAGAGTTCTTCTTCTTCCGCAATATCCTGATACACTTTATCATTAATTGTATGATCCGTCGCTACCAAAACAGTACGTTGGTTTTTCTTCTGATCCACCCATGATTTCACTTCCTGTTCCCTATCTTCTATTCGATAGTCGTATTCCCCACGGGCACTAATCAATTTTGCAAAAATAGGAGCAGTTTCTATAGCTAAAAAGAGTAAAAAAATAAAAAACGAAGGGAACCAAGGAAGTTTCCCTAATGCTTCAATACGAGCCATAAGCCCGTCAAAATTATCAATAACCGGTTGAGAAGCAGCAACTACTTCCTGATATTCTACTGCCAATGCTTCTTTTTTTTCTTCCAGTGTTTTTATCCTGGCTGCTGTGGTTGTTTTCAGTTCTTTCAACGCCGCAAGAGCAGCATCATGTTTTTCTCTTTTTTCTTTATAAACCGGTCCTTTGCCTATCTTTTTAGTCCCTTTTCTTCCTTCAGCTTCTGCAATATAAGTATCATATAATGCATTGACTGCTGCTTCTTTGGTTTCTACAGTTGTCGTTAATGCTTTTATTTCTTCATTCAACGCTTCTACCTGAGGGGTATATTGAGTTTGTATCTGTTCTTTATTTGATAAGGTATAGTCATTTTTTTGCTCTAACAATACTCTGTCAATTTCCTTTTCAAATATTTTTAATTCTAATGGTTTGGAAATAACAATTGCAATAATAACAGCTAAAATAAGCCTGGGAACAGCTTGTAAAAACTCTCGTATAAACCGGTCTTTTTTCTTAATAGTAGATACGATAAATCGATCTAGATTAAAAATAAGTAACCCCCAAATTAATCCAAAAAAGATTGCTGTAAGGTATGTATCAAATACAGTATATAGTGCATAGGCTGCTGCTATAAATGCCATGACTGCGGTAAAGAAAACTGTGGCTCCAATCCCGACATATTTGTTTTGCTCTCCGTGAGAACACTCTGATAATATTTTTTCGTCTGCGCCAGCGCATAAAATAAAAAATCGTTTTAGCATGATTGAGGTTTTTTGATTGAATGTATATATAGAACGTTGATTGTAAGTAAAATGTTACACATTGTTTATAACTCTATACTGTTCTTCTTGTTCTATGTATATAAATAGTATCTATATTTCTTTAGAGAGGATATCTTTTCTCACTTTCTTATATTTTTTTAAAAACCGATTCTACATTCAATCCACCTATCAACTACAAATATGATTGTTTCTATTATGGAAAAAACAAATATCATAAAACCGATATCTGAGCTTGTAAAACGCAAAAAAGTGTTTGAGTATTCAAACACTTTTTATACCGCATTGGTTATTCTATAATTCTATTGATTAGATTTTTGGTGGAGGGGGTGGAGGAGGAATATTTGGAAACGCCTCTGATTTCTCCTTTTGCTCCTTCGTCATTGCATTATATATCATCTTCATATAATTTGTTTCTTTCTCCTTTAAGATTATTCTTTGTCTCTCTTCAATCCTTTTATTAATTTTCTTTGCCCATCTATTAAAGCTACTCACCATCTTTGCAGTAACTTCTCCTTTTCGAACAAGTGGTGGCGGAGGTGGAGGGGGAACATCAGGAAAAGGAACTGCTTGTCTCTTTTGTTCTTCGCTCATTTGTCCATAAATTCTTCGCATTTCTTTCAACTCCTCTGACTTTATAATCACTCGTCTTCCTTTTTCCTGTGCTTTTCTGATATTTTCTGCCCATTTGTTATAACGAGCAATCATTTCTGCTGTCACGCCTTGCAACTCTTCAGAATGGAGTGTTTTTTTCCCCTGTTTTACTACTGGAGCAAAAGGGTCAGAAGCAATGGTCTCCTGATAATTAAACAATGTCATACTAATCCCCATAATTGGAATCATCATTAGCAGCCGTAAGACCGCTCTTCTTTTTGAAAATGAAGTTTTCATCATTTGTAATCGTTTTTTTGTTAATGAATAATTGATTTCGCTCATTATCGCAGTGTGATTAAAACTGATCGGATAGTTAATGAGCAATTGTTGATATTCCTGTACAGATGTCTGTCGGTCAATGACAGCCTGATCTGCCAGAAATTCATGATTTAGTTTCATCGCTCTTTTGACCCAAAACCATAATGGATTGAACCAAAAAATAACTTGAAACATTTCTACAAACAGAATATCTACGGTATGTCGTTGTCTTACATGAGTTTCTTCATGAAGTATAATTTCTTTTGGAATTTCCTGATTTACATAGGCTTCTTTCGAAAAAAAGACGTATCTCAAAAAGGTAAAAGGAAGGATCTTTCTGTCCACTAATACGCTAATAAAAGTGCTATCATTCCTTTTTTCACTATGCCGGATTTGTTGTTGTAAGTGCCATAAATTTCGAATACACCGAGTTCCAAATATCAATACTCCTACAATATATATACTCCAAATCAATAGCCTAACTAATTCCTCTGTTCCTTCCTGATATCCTTCTTCTTCTACTTTGGTTTCTCCAACAGGAGTCTCCTGAATTAATTGAGTCGTTTCCACATCTGATACGGTATATGATATGGTAATTAACGGAATAATATATGCTATAAAAATAGTAACGAGTAAATACCAACGCTTGTATCTATGTATTTTTTCCTTTTCCAGAAATAACATATAAAACCCCCAAAAGAGTAACAAGCATAGAGTTGATTTTAAAACATATAGTATCATTTCTTCTTTTTTTCGATTTCTTGATCTACAATTTTTCGCAATTCTTCTAATTCGGCAGTGGATAAATTTGTCTCCGAGGTAAAGAAAGAAGCGAATTGGGAAGCTGAATTATTAAAAAAATTCTTGATCAAACTATTCACATGTGTAGAGAAGTAGGTTGTTTTTTCAACCAGGGGGTAATATTCTCTTGATTTTCCATATAAAGTATATGCTACAAAACCTTTATCAGCCATCCTCTTTAGCAAAGTAGCTACTGTAGTCGTTGCTGGTTTAGGCTCTGGATATTCTTCTAATAAATCTTTCATAAAAGCTTTCTCTAACTTCCATAAATATTTCATCAATTGTTCTTCTGTTTTTGACAACTTCATGCTCTACATTATTAGAATTAACTCTACAAATGTAGAACAAAAATAATACTTTACAAAAAAATAGCCCACTTTTAAGAAAGGCGGGCTACTTTTATATAAAAATTCAATTCGAAAAAAGATTATTTTTTAACAATCATAAAAACTTCCGATCTGCTTTTCGAATGGATCTTAACTATATAATAGCCACTCGTTTTTGTTTTCTCTCCCAACACAAATTTAGTTGGACTTGCTTTATAAAATTGTCTATTAATCTGTTTTCCATACATATCATACACACATATTTCTACGGGAGCTTTCTGTAACTTAGATAGATCTATTGTTGCGTATTTTGTATAGGGATTAGGATATGCATGCATCTCTAACCCACAGCTTTCGTTTATTGCCGTATAATTCCTTCCTGTACGTATTGGCGCCCCTGCAATAGAATTATATGCATACTCTTTTATTGTATATGACAATCCATCAATTGCCACTGTGAGATAGAACCATCCATAATGTACCTCCCCATTGATACTAAAAGTAAACCCAACATATCCGGATTTGCCTTTCCAGGTATCATATGACGAAGAAGAGATCGTATAACTATGATTCTCAGGTGTAAAATTACTAGCCTTTCCTATATCGATACCTTCTCCCAGAAAGCTCACATAATTAGTCCCTGTTTCACATACAATATCTTTGTTATAAGTAACTAATGATAGTTCTCCTCCTGAAACCCAAGCCCCATAATCTCTGTTATCCCCTATTTCTATTCTAAAAAATTCCCAATTTGAAGTAGTATTCACCACAATATCATTAATATCTACGAAAACAATATTTCCTGTAGTATTACAAGGTTCACAATACAACCCACCACAATCAATTCCTGTTTCATCTCCATTCTGAATACCATCTGTACATGTTGCTGTACTTGCCTCTACAACAATAACACTATAATCTTCGGCTTCATCTCCTCCTGTCGTATTGCATGGAGTAGGTGCATCCCACCAATGATACCGAATGCGTAACCTTGTCTTTCCCAACTTAGCGGTGGTAGGTACAATTACTTCTGCCAGTCCGATTCCTGCTCCTCTTGGCTTCATTAAGACCTCTTCTCCCGGATCTGTAAAATCTCCGTCCTGATTCCAGTCAATCCATCCTCCAACTACATTTGCTCCCCAATTAGGAGTACTATAATAAGGAGTTACTGTCAACCTTTCTGCCTCTCCCTGAACAATCGTGGTTGCAATAGCTGTAAAATCAGAATATGTACTATTACCACTTGTATTATTAATCTCTCCAAAAGTAACATTACTGATATAATTAGTTCCTTGATTTCCTGCTATGCAATACGGTGTAGTAGAACATGGAGAACAAGACCCTCCACAATCAATTCCTGTTTCATCTCCATTTTGTATCCCATCATTACAAGAAGGAGTTGCGACATCTCTTACTTTACTTCCTGCTTTAATTCCCCCAAAGGGTTCCGTACTATACGCATAGTCTAATAAAGTATATGATGTGCCATCGGCATTTACCCGTACCCGAAACCATCCATAGTTTGTTTTTCCTGAATATAACTCAAATTGAAACCCTATATACGCTGTTTTACCATCCCATTGGGTATAGTTAGCATTTCGAATGACATGTAAATCCGGATATGCTCCCCCATTCACCCAGTTATTTTTAGAGTCAATCATAGCACCAGAAACTAATGGTTCGGGATATAGACTTCCCGGAAGACAAATCAATGCTTTTGTATACGTTTCTAATTTTAAAGCATTATTCTCAAAAAAAGTTCCATAATTATTTGTTTCTGCCCCTTGTAAAACAAAATAAGTCCATGTAGTGCTTGCATTCGCAGTATAATCAGGATTATCCACATACACTACCTCGAAAGGATCATAGAACATGAAATCAAATGATACCTTGGCTGAATTCAAAATACTTACTCCTCCAGAAATAATCGCATCCTTCAGGGTGATATTTCCCTTCAGGTTATCAAGACTTGTATGTTTACTGGCTTTTCCGCTATATCTGACTCGTAATTTTTGATTCGTGATTACAGAAATAGACGTAGTGATTCCCTGCGGAGCTATTGATGAAAAATGAGTCCCCTCTACAAGTGCTCCCGAAGATAATGAAAAACTCCCTCCTTGTATTTCAATATCATAATACACTTCTGCTAACGATCCATTATTAGACACTGCTTCTTCTACAGTATTATTAGAAGCAACCAACGATGCCCCTTTAAGATCCACTCCTGTTGCTATTAAATTCGCTGGTTGCCATAACGGTCTTCTCGATGGGTGCTCTAAAGCCGCTAACATTCTATTTACTTGTCCGATCGTAAACATCTTAGCACAGCCAGATGCTGAATCATATCCCATGTAATTTTCATAGTTAATTAGATTTCCGCATTCACTGGCTCCTATAGTACATCCCTTATCTCCAGAATTGGAATCCTCTGTTGGCGTATCACTAACATAATCCCCATTTGGGTCATTACACCCCCCTTCAAATGTATGGATCAGATTTAACCAATGTCCAAATTCATGAGTAAACACAGATGCAAATTCTTTATTTGTATTGCCGTGCAGATATTGTCCGTTATACACAACTCTAGCAATATTCTGATCCGACATACTAGTATTTGGATACCAGGCGACCCCTGAGTTATTAGAAGCTCCATCTCCATATAAGTCGCCAGTAATGTACACATTCATATACTTATAGTTATCCCAACCATCTGCTGCCACAATCGGGCTGCCATAATTTCCCATTCCTGATGCTTCTGGATGTATAATTACTCCATTGGTACTTCCTCCATTAGGATCAATTTTTGCTAATGCAAATCGAATATTCAATGTGGATTTTCTTCCATCAAATACCGGATCTATACTATTGAAGTCATCATTAAGCCCATTAAAATCTTTATTTAATGCTTCTAAAGCTCCGTGAATTGTGTTATAATCTACTGTTTTCCCATGTTGTATTTTCCCATACACATGGACTACTACAGGAATGGTATAGGTCATGCCCCTTTTTTGGAGACCAATTCCTTCTTGCACAAGTCCCTTTGTTTTTTTATTAAAGGCATCATACTCTGATTGCGCAGTAGGATTTTGAGAAAAAGCTACTGCATTTACCTCACTTGACTTACATTTTCTAGCATCGACAGATGTCTGTTGTCCCAGACATATAATGGGTATATACAATACTAAAATTGTTAGTACAGCAATTCGAATTTTCATAATAAATTGAGTTTATGTTATTAGTTATTTCAAAGTAAATTCAAATCACAACAATCTGATAACTATATAATAACCAAAGTATATACTATTCTACCTCTCTTTATTCTAAAAAATACTTACGGCTGGTTTCTCTTACAAAACAAAAAAGCACCTTGATAATCAAGGTGCTTTTCTACATTATTTTATTACTTTATTATTTACTTAGCGCTGTAAAATACTTATAGAACAATGGAATTGTTTCAATTCCCCTCAGATAATTAAAGACTCCAAAATGCTCATTCGGGGAATGAATAGCATCACTATCCAATCCAAACCCCATTAAGATGGTTTTACTCTTTAGTTCTTTTTCAAACAATGCTACTATTGGAATACTTCCTCCTCCTCGCTGAGGAATTGGAGCTACTCCAAAAGTATCTTTATAAGCATTACTGGCTGCCTGATATCCTATATTATCAATAGGAGTAACATACCCTTGTCCTCCATGGTGTGGAGTTACTTTTACAGTAACTGCTTCTGGAGCAATCTTCTCAAAGTGATCCTTGAACAGCTGGGTAATTTCTTCCCAATCCTGATTCGGAACTAATCGCATCGAAATCTTAGCATATGCCTTACTAGCGATAACAGTTTTTGCTCCTTCTCCTGTATATCCTCCCCAAATTCCATTCACATCTAATGTCGGACGGATTGAATTACGTTCATTAGTCGTATATCCTTCTTCTCCGTATACAGCCTTAATATCTAATGACTTCTTATACGCATCTAATGAGAAAGGAGCTTTTGCCATCTCTGCTCTCTCTTCTGTTGATAATTCTTCTACCTTATCATAGAATCCCGGAATTGTAATACGATTATTTTCATCGTGTAATGATGCAATCATTTTGGTCAGAATATTAATCGGGTTTGCTACTGCTCCTCCGTACAATCCACTATGTAAATCTCTATTCGGTCCGGTTACCTCTACTTCTACATAACTTAATCCTCGCAATCCAGTGGTAATAGAAGGAACATCATTAGCAATCATCCCCGTATCACTAATCAAAATCACGTCATTACTTAATTTCTCCTGGTTTCTCTCTACAAACCATCCCAGGCTCTTACTCCCTACTTCTTCTTCTCCTTCGATCATAAACTTAACATTACAAGGTAACTGTCCAGTTTCTGTCATAAATTCCAGAGCTTTGACATGCATATACATCTGTCCTTTATCATCACATGACCCACGACCAAAAATAGCTCCTTCGGGATGAATCGCTGTCTTTTTTACTACAGGCTCAAACGGGGGACTATCCCATAATTCTATCGGATCTGCCGGTTGCACATCATAATGCCCATACACAAGTACGGTTGGCAATGCCGGATCTATTATTTTCTCCCCATATACAATAGGGTATCCAGGAGTTTCACACAATTCTACCTTATCACAACCTGCTTTCTCCAAGCTTTTTTTAACCGCTTCTGCAGTTCTGATTACATCTTTTTCAAAAGCTGAATCCGCACTTACTGACGGGATTCTTAATAGCTCCATCAGTTCATTAATAAAGCGGTCTTTATGTTCTCCTACGTAGGATTTTATATTTTGCATTTGCCTATTTATTTTTTTTCTAAAAGTACTAAAAATGATTTATTCCGGATACTAGACAAAAACCTTCTTATACTCATTTTTTTTACTCCCATAGCACACTCATTATCAGTACCGTCTTAAAAAAGATTTATTTTTTTCAAAAAAAGTTTTCAAAATCCTTTGAGATCATGAAGTATTACTTATATTTGCACTCGCTTTTACAAATGTTTTTATTTGCTAAGCGATATTTATTGCGGGCGTGGTGGAATTGGTAGACACGCTAGACTTAGGATCTAGTGCCGCGAGGTGTGAGAGTTCGAGTCTCTCCGCCCGCACAAGACAAAAGCTGACTATTTAGTCAGCTTTTTTTATTTCAATATAACAATCAATCTGCCCTACACAAAAAAAACCATAATCTCTTTATCACCCTCTTTCTAACTTTCGCTAATCGCACATAAGTTTAAAACCGATCACACTCGACCCTACTTCCTCTAATCAACAATCCAGCACAACGAAAAGACAGTTCTAAACAACAACAATATCAATCTTCCCTTCACTAAATACCTTACAAGAAAAAACAGACCAGACATTCTATTTCAACAACTAAAAAAAGCCATTAAATACGCTAAAAAGAACATCTTTGACCTTTTAAACTTTTCCTTAAAAAAACACCTAAATAATACCAATCTTCCATCTCACTCTTCCTCCTTATCAAAAATTATTTTTCGATGTATTCCTTTTTTAAAAAACCTATAAAAACAAAAAAGACTTACAATTGAATTGTAAGTCTTTTTTTGCTCCCCCTCTTGGGCTCGAACCAAGGACCCTCTGATTAACAGTCAGATGCTCTAACCAACTGAGCTAAGGAGGAATTTCATTTGCAATCCGCTAATGTATTTCCGTTTTGCGAGTGCAAATATAGAACCTTTTTTGAATTGTAAAAAACATTTTTACTATTTTTTTTAAAAAAAGTTCTTATTTAAAAATTGCTCGATAGATATCATTTCCATTAGCGAATAACAGCAACGCGATTAACAACACAAAACCAACCAATTGCGCATATTCCATAAATTTATCATTCGGTTTTCTCCCTGTAATCATCTCATACAATAAAAACATAACATGCCCTCCATCCAATGCAGGAATAGGCAGAATATTCATAAATGCCAAAATAATAGAAATAAAAGCTGTTGTCCCCCAGAAAGCTTTCCAGTTCCAGGCTTCAGGGAATAAATTTCCTATTGCCGCAAAACCTCCTACCTGAGTTGCTCCTTTTTTAGTAAACACATATTTAAACTGTGCTATATAATCGTGTAGTGTCCAATATCCCAATTCGAATCCCTGACTAATACTTTCTCCTAGCGAATAAGCCTTCTTCTGCACTTCATAATCTCTTCCAAAAGAAATTCCTATTATCCCTTCTTCATCCGGGGTAATGGTTGCTGTTTTTTCAATCCCTTCTCTTTTATATGTAAGAGTTATGGGGGTTGTTTTAATACTATCTTTAGCCCTGGCTTCAAAATAATCGCTCATATATGCTACAGGAGCTCCATTTGTACCTGTAATAATATCTCCTACCTCTAATCCTGCCTTATCTGCCCCTGAACCTTCCTGAACTAAATCTATCTTAGCATCTCCTATTGGCGAAAAAGGAGTCAACACTCCTGTTTCAAACATTTTTTTACCAATATCATCAGGTATCGTAATCGTTTCCATTTCTCCATTTTGATGCAACACTTCAACTGTCTTTACATCTCTCATAAACAGGTATGCATTAATTCGAGTCATATCTTCCAACTTCTCTCCATTTGTCTTCAGAATACGATCTCCATCCTGAAATCCATATTCTTTAAACGATTCTGCTACCTTAAACCCTTTAGGCATATCTGCTACTCCTACATAATTACTCCCCCAGGTAAAAACAATCGCCATATAAATAAGAAAACCAAGAATAATATTCACTGTGACTCCTCCTAACATAATAATTAGTCGTTGCCAAGCTGGTTTTGATCTAAACTCCCATGGTTGTGGAGGACCCGCCATTTGTTCCTTATCCATACTCTCATCAATCATTCCTGCAATCTTTACATACCCTCCAAGTGGCAACCACCCGATTCCGTATACTGTTTCTCCTATTTTTTTCTTAAACAAAGAGAACTTAACATCAAAAAACAAATAGAATTTTTCCACCCTGGTCTTAAACAGTTTTGCTGGGATAAAATGCCCCAATTCATGCAGGATAATAAGAAAAGATAAGCTTAACAATAATTGTATTGCTTTTACAAAAAATGGACTCATATCGGTCTATGTTCAAAATTTAAATCACGCAAAAGTAACCTTTTAGTACTGCTTATGAAAGAAATCTAAAGAGTGGAACGAATCTTTTAATGATTTTTTAGCAAAAACTGGTCGTACTAATAAAACATTCCTCGTAATTTTGCAGTATTAAATTACTCATATGCTTCGTTTTTTTTCCAGATATAAGTTTTTTGGAATTGTTCTTTTGGTACTTTCTGCAATTATCATTTCTATTATTTATTCTATTCTAAAGCCTACACCGGTTTTACCTATTTACGAACCAGAGATGGTCAACACGGAATTAGTAGACAGCACCGTACAACACATCAGAAAGTATCATAAAATCGCTCCTTTTTCCCTTACCAATCAAAATGGAAAAACCATTACAGAAAAAGAATATGATAATAAAATATATGTAGCAGATTTCTTTTTTACCACCTGTCAATCCATTTGTCCAGTTATGACAGGACATATGAAAAAAATTCAGGACGAACTCATGAATGACGCTTCTGTCTTATTACTATCTCATACAGTTACCCCTGATATTGATACTGTTGCCCAATTAAAGCGATATGCTAAAAGAAAAGGGGTCAATGACACCAAATGGAACCTGGTTACTGGTGACAAAAAGCAGATTTATAATCTAGCCAGAAAATCGTATCTGGCAGCCAAATCTAATGGAGATGGAGGTCCTTATGATATGATCCATACAGAAAATTTTATTTTAGTAGACACCAAAAAAAGAATTCGTGGTTTTTATGACGGAACAGATGAGGAAGAAATTGATCGGCTTTTGGACGATATTGAAATCCTAAAAAAAGAACAGTGATTACATCCCGGAGAACGGAACTTCTACTGGCGTTTCTCCTTTTGATATCAAAAAATCTCTTACCGCATAACCAGTCCCGGCAGGCCAATACGTCACTTCTGAAAAAGGAATGATTTTATAATCATCCAACTCTTCATTAAGATTGATCTTTCCACTGACCCTAACATGATACACTAGCAGTATTTGATTCATTCTATAAAACGGATAATGCCCAACAAAAGAAACTAATTCTCCCATTACCCCTAATTCTTCCTGAACCTCTCTAAGCACTGCCTCATCAGGGTGCTCATTCCTCTCTAAAAAACCAGTAATCAATGCATACCAATCCTCTGGCCACTGCGTATTATGAGCTAATAAAATCTGTCTTTCTTCATATTCTACTATTGCAGCGACTACCGGAGTTGGATTACCATAATGCACGAAGTTACAGTGATCACTGGAACACGCTAAATACTTTTCTTCAAATACTTCTAACGGGCTTTGACAGCTAGGGCAAAATTTATACACTTCTCTCATGCATCCTTACTTAGCAATTACACTTCTTATGCGCAAGATAGCATTATTACTTATATCTTATTCTTATCCTCTGTACTTAAAAAAAGTTAAAATGATATAATGCGTATTGATTAAACTTTAATAAAAATCCGCTTTCGATACAACACATAAGCCACAACAACATAAAAGACAATAACAACTAATGCATACAATAACGACGAGAATTCCTTACTCAACCCTTCGTATACAAAAACAGTCTCATACAGCCAACTATGAATCGTATACTTTTCTCCTACTGATATCAGATAAAACGTTTTGGAGATAAACATAGACGAAAAATAGAGCACAATAGCATTAGAACCAACATAGGTAAACATATTCCCTAAAGAAATCTCTTTATAATCCGTAAGGTAATAAATCAACGCTAAAATAAGTGTAGCATATCCTGAAGTAACCAAAACAAAACTACTACTCCATAATGCCTTATTCAGAGGAAAAACAAGGCTCCATATATAACCAATTCCCAACAACAAGCTTCCTAACCCTAATAATCTTAAATGTTTTCGAAGCATTGAACTCGTTAACACTTCTCCTATAAAAACCCCTGTAAGCGCAGAAGCAATTGAAGGAATTGTACTTATTATCCCTTCCGGATCGTAATCAGGTTTCCACATATGAGTTCCCAAAAGCTGTAAGTCTAAGTAATTTGCCCAATTATTAGCTGCTCTTTCCAAGGTAGGAGTATCTCCTCCAGGAAAAGGAATATATCCCAACCATATCCAATACCCTACGAGAATTCCTGCCGTCAATATCATCAATCCTTTCTTACTCATATTAAGATATAATACCGAGGTCACAAAAAAAACAATCCCTATTCGTTGAAGAACTCCAGGGATTCTCATTTTCTCCCATGATTCTACAAAAGGAATATATGGCAAAAAGGCATTAAGAAACAGTCCCAATCCAATCAACTTAAGACTCCTTATCGCTATCTTTTTATAAATTGTTTTATCAGGTGTTTTGGCTTTGTATACAAAAGAAATAGAAATACCTACTATGTACAAAAAGAAAGGAAAGACAAAATCTGCTATTGTCAAACCATTCCATTTTGCATGCAATAAAGGTTTATAAACAAAACCCCAGTCTCCTGGGGTATTTACTAATATCATGACCACTATCGTTAACCCACGTAAAAAGTCAACGGATTGTATTCTATTTTTTAATGTCATGAATTACAAAAAATTATTTTTCATCTTATTCCACACTTTTACAAGTAACCCTCCAGATACCAGTGTCACAACTATAAAAATAATTGCATCTGTATATTTTCCATAGATAAGGTTTCCTGTAGCAAATAACGCTCCATAGACTAATACACAACCAAGAAGCATTGCTCCAATTCCTAATGGAACCGCCCATTTTTCCTCTTTATCTACTATATCTATTCCTTCTTCATTTGCTCTCTGAAGTATCTTATCCCAACCAGGTCCTCCAGGTTGTATTTTTTTATAAAAATTAAACAGGGTCTTATCTTCATCAGGCTTTGTTAGAAAAGTAGCCAACAACCATATAATAGTTGTTACAACCACCACAAAAGGAATCTGTCCCCAGCTTGGAAAAATCCCGGCATCTCCAAACATAGAATTTTTTACTACTTCTATATTAATTATAATCGAAATAATCCCTGAAGAAAACATGGCAGAAATCTCACTCCATGCATTGATACGCCACCAGAACCATCGTAATAAAAATATCAGACCAGTTCCTGCCCCAAACATTAAAATATACTTAAACAACTGAACCGCATCTGTCAATAACAAAGCAATAACTGCACTTATTGCCATTAATAATACTGTAGAAATCCTACCTACATTTACTAGCTCTTTTTCTGAGGCATCCTTCTTAACAAACTGCTTATACACATCATTTACTACATAAGATGCTCCCCAATTCAAATGTGTAGATATCGTGGACATATAAGCTGCCACTAAAGATGCTACCACCACTCCTAATAACCCTGAGGGCAACTTGGTAAGCATCGCCGAATACGCTAAGTCATGCCCTAGCTTATCATTTGTAACATCAGGAAAGGCTTCTTTTATGCTTGCTAAATCCGGATACAAAACTAATGATGTTAACGCTACAATAATCCATGGCCAAGGACGTAATGCGTAATGCATAATATTAAAAAAGAAGGTTGCTCCAATCGCGTGGCTTTCATCTTTTGCTGCTAACATGCGTTGTGCTATGTAACCCCCTCCTCCAGGTTCTGCCCCTGGATACCATGAACTCCACCACTGGACTGCCAACGGAATTACCAGCAAACTAATAATCATTTCTTTATTACTCCAACTAGGAAGCAATGATATTTTATCAACTACATTAGGGTGTGTAATCAGACCATCCAAACCATTCACCTCTGGAAGGTTAACACAATAATAAGCAGCTCCTATTGACCCTGCCATTGCCACAAAGAATAGTAAAAAATCAGAATACACAACTCCTTTAAAACCGCCAATCGCACTAAACACTACTGTTATCAATGCTGCATATCCTACTGTGTGCAAAGGAGGCAATCCAAACATAATTCCACCAATCTTAATTGCTGCCAAAGTAACCCCTGCCATAGCAAGTACATTAAAAATCACTCCTAAATATATAGAACGAAACCCTCTTAAAAAACGAGCTGGCTTTCCTGAATATCTCAGCTCATAAAATTCCATATCTGTATTAACATTAGAACGCCTCCAGAGCTTAGCATATACAAAAACCGTCAATAACCCTGTTAATAAAAAGGCCCACCATTCCCAGTTTCCTGCCACTCCATTTTTTCTCACCAGATTGGTCACCAAATTCGGGGTGTCTGTAGAGAAAGTTGTTGCCACCATAGAGAAACCTAGTAACCACCAAGGCATACTACGCCCGGATAAGAAATATTCAGATGAATTTTTACCGGACCTTTTTGATACCACTACCCCTATTAACAATACGGATAATAAAAATGTGACTATTATACCATAGTCTAAAATACTAAGTTTCATAATGTATTACTCTTTAAATAAATTTCCTTCGTTTTTTAATATTCGTTGTTTCGCATGGGTTGCATAATTTCTCCCCATGGGTATTTTTTTACTTCCTATCTCAATTAAATTCCCTTCTATACACTTTACCTTATCTATAGCTATAGTATAGGACTTATGTATTCTCACAAAGTTTTCTGACGGTAGTTCTTCGCTAATACTCGACAAGGACTTATGCGAAACATAACTTCCATCTTCCGTACAAACTTTTATATAGTCTTTCAGACTTTCTATAAAGAGAATATCTCTGAGATATATCTTCATTAATTTACGTTCTACTTTCAAGAATATATGAGGATCATCATCTGAGGTAAGTCTTACATTCTTTTCAGAAAGAAGCCTCGCCATTAGTTTATTAATCGATTTCAGAAAACGACTAAAAGGAATTGGCTTTACCAAATAATCTAACACCTCTAGCTCATAACTCTCTAATGCGTGTTCTTTATATGCAGTAGTAATGATAATCATTGGATATTCTTGTAAACTTTTCAAGAATTCCAAGCCGCTCATTCTGGGCATATTAATATCTAAAAAAACAACATCAATATCACCACTTTCCATAGCAGGAAGTGCCTCAATAGCACTTTCATACACTCCGCATACTTCAATATTTTTAAACTCTTCTAAATAAGACTCTATCACATTTATGGCCAAAGGCTCATCATCAACTATTATACATTTTACCGTCATTGTACAGGGATTTTAAGGACAACAATAAATTCGTTATTCTCAACAGCAATGTACAAAACATAATCCTTATCGTATAGTAGTTGAAGCCTTCTTTCAATATTTTTTAGCCCTATTCCTCCTTTTGATTTAGGAACGGTCTCCTCATCAAATGTATTTTTAGAAACAAAAACCAGTTCTTCTTTATTTTTTTCAAAAGAAACTGTTAAATTCATATCAGAGCCAGAATACAATCCATGTTTAAACGAATTTTCAATAAATGGCAAAAATAACAAGGGAGGTACCTGAACTTCATCTACATTCCCTGTAATACTAATTTCTGATGTTACTTTATATCCAAACCGTACTTTTTCAAGTTCTATATAGTTATCTATATAATTAATTTCCTGAAGAAGTGAAACACTTTTCTTACTTGCATCATAGATAATGTATTTCATTATGTCAGACAATTTCAAAACAACATCTGAAGCTTCTGAAGATTTCTGCATTGTCAACGCGTAAATATTGTTCAGGGTATTAAAGAAAAAGTGTGGCTGAATCTGTGCTCTCAAATATTTGAGCTCTGTTTTATATTGTAGTGCTTTTAATCGTTGATTTTGGTTTCTTTCATAAAGAAAGTCTGCTGTAAACTTAATCGAAGAAGTCAGACCAATAACATACAGTTCTCCCAGAACTACTGCAATGATATGATTAAATCCAAATGCATCATGTCGACCCTGTACTTCTGGCCAGATGTTTTCAGTAACCAACCAATAATTCAGACCCGACCGAACCAGATAATGAATCCCTAAAGCCATTAATAAGAATGCTATATACATAGCATATTTCTTTTTCAAGATATACTTAGGAACTAAATAATATATATTAAAGTACACTATAATAATGTGTAGTGGGAACTCTACTAGATTTGACTTTAATGAGTACCAATAATCATTAAAATAGCTCCCCCATCTCAAAAAATTGAACAAAAAATAAACCGTCCAAAAGTAAAGATGGTACTTCTTCTTAATCGTTAACTGTATTCCGCTTCCCCTCAATGTATAAATATCAATAAAAATGACTTATATGTAATTTTTTTACGGCAAAAACCGTCAAAATGTATAATTAATTAAAAGAAAAAACAAAAAAATTAAAAATCCCATTTTACTGAAAAACCACATTATATGAGAATATATGTCGTTCGTTGTAAAAAACATGTTGTACATATAAAAAAAATTTTTTCATGAATTCAAAAGTTTATTTTGTGGCAATCAATTAACAATCCATAAGACATGAAACAAAAATTTTTTACTTTCATCGGCCTTTCCTTATTCTCCATCTTGGGGATATTTGGACAGGATGTTCAAATCTCCGGAACAGTTACCAGTATGAGTGATGGTTTGCCTTTACCAGGAGTTAATATCATTGTCGCAGGAACCTCTACCGGTTCTCAGACTGATTTTGACGGTAAGTATTCTATCAGCGCACCTCAGGGAGCTGTTCTACAATTCTCTTATTTAGGGATGAGAGCAGTAGAAAGAACAGTTGGTAGCGAAACGGTTATCAATGTTCAGTTAGAGGAAGATGCCGATCAATTAAGCGAAGTGGTTGTAACAGCCTTAGGTATTAAAAAGAGCAGAAAATCTCTTACCTATGCTGCACAAGACTTAAAATCAGATGAATTAACCAAAGTTAAAGATGCCAACCCGATCAACAGTTTATCAGGTAAAGTATCTGGTTTAACTGTTAACAGAAGTTCTTCAGGACTTGGAGGATCTGTAAAGGTTACATTAAGGGGTAATTCTTCTACCAGAACAAATCAACCTTTGTACGTTATAGATGGTATTCCATTATCTAACAACAGTTCTTACCAACCAAATAATGCATTTGGAGATTTTGGTGGAGGTAACCGTGATGGTGGAGATGCATTATCTCTTTTAAACCCAGATGATATCGAAAGCATGACGGTATTAAAAGGTGCTTCTGCTTCTGCATTATATGGTAGCCAGGGAGCAAATGGTGTTATTTTGATTACTACTAAGAAAGGAAAAGAAGGATCTTTTAAAGTTACTTATTCTTCGAATTTGACATTTGAAAATGCTGCTAGCCTTCCTGAATTCCAAACAGAATATCTTGGAGCTGCAGGAGAAAACAATGCTTGGAACGGCGGAAAAGGAGCTTCTGACGATCATGTAGAAGACTTCTTTAACACAGGGGTTACCGCTATAAACTCGGTATCTATTTCAGGAGGAACAGAGAAAGCTCAAACATATTTCTCATATGCTAATACTTCTGGATCAGGAATTACTCCTTCTCATAAACTAAAGAGACACAGTTTAAACTTTAGAGAGACAGCTAAACTATTTGACGACAGACTAACTGCCAATGCAAATATCACTTTATCTACTCAATCTATAGATAACAAGCCAGTAAATGGACTTTATTTCAACCCGTTAACAGGTCTTTACCTATATCCAAGAGTAGGCGGAGATAGTTTCAGTAATTACGAAAACACTTATGAAACTTTTGTTCCAGGAAACATTCACCCACAACAAAACTGGATTTTCCAAGAAGATATTCAACAAAATCCATATTGGATCATCAACAGAAACCAAAGTGATGACTTAAACCAAAAGTTAATTACTGCATTATCATTACAATTTAAAGTTAATGATTGGTTATCATTCCAAACAAGAGGGAGTTATGACAGAACAATCAATAAGTTCGAGAAAAGATTATACGCTACTACAGAAGCGACTCTAGCTCCTGCAACAGGAAGATTTATTTATAGAGAAACTGAAGATACTCAGTTATATGCTGATTTAATAGCTACTATTAACAAAGACTTTGGAGAAGACTGGAACCTTTCTGCTAATATCGGTACCAGTATTACAAACTCTAAAATTGGAGAAGGGTTAAATTTAGACTCTGGAGTAAACGGAGGTTTACGAGTTCCTAATCAATTTATCGTTCAGAATTTTGACTCTAATTTTGCTAATTCTTTTACATTAGCACAAACATTAGCAGGAAAAAGAGAACAACAATCTGTTTTCGCCAGTACAACATTAGGGTTTAAAGAAATGATTTATCTTGACCTAACGGCAAGAAATGACTGGACATCTACATTATCAAATACTGATAACAATTCATTCTTTTACCCTTCCGTAGGTATTACAACAATACTTTCTGAAGCATTCGAATTACCAGAAGCGATTAGCTATGCTAAGGTTAGAGCTTCATATGCAGAAGTAGGAAACGATTTACCTGCTTTTGTTTCTCAACCACAATTCTCTGCTCCATTTGGACAAGGAGCATTCATCCAGTCTATTACTTCTGTGGTTCCATTAAAACCAGAACTTCAAAAATCAACGGAATTTGGTTTAGAAGCTAAATTTATAGACAACAGATTAGGTTTTAATGCTACTTATTACCAAACAAATACGAATGATCAGATTATCCCTATTTCAACTCCAACTTCTGGACAGGGACTTACACAGACATTCATTAATGCAGGGAACATACAAAACCAAGGACTTGAAGTTTCTATTAATGCATCTATTATCAGAAATGATAACTTTGAGTGGAATAGTATCCTTAACTATGCGGTAAATGACAATAAAGTAAAAGAACTTAGATCTGAGTTAGCTCCAGATCAAGACGAAGTAATCCTAACAGATGCAGTACCTTCTAACATCAACTATAGATATATTATTAAAGAAGGTGGATCTTTTGGAGATATATACGCACAAACAACTGAAAGAGACGCCAATGGAAATATTGTCCTAGCAGCGGATGGCACTCCTGTAAATGGAGGAATCAACTTAGTTGGAAATGCAAATCCAGACTGGACATTAGGATGGAACAACAGCTTTGAATACAAAAACATTACTTTAAATGTATTAGTAGATGCTAGATTTGGAGGAGAAGTATTGAGTATCACTGAAGGATACCTTGATGAGCGAGGGCTATCTCAAAGAACTGCTGATGCTAGAAATGCTGGAGCTGTAGCTGGAAGTTTTGTAAACGAAGACGGTACTCCTTTTACAGGTACTGTTGATCCTCAGGCATATTATACTGCAGTAGGAGGAAGACAAGGGTTTACCGGTGAATATGTATATGACGCTACAAACATTAGATTAGCAGAATTATCTTTAGGGTACAGATTTAAATTACCTGAAAGTTTATTCATAAAAAGCGCGAACTTTTCTGTGATAGGAAGAAACCTATTCTTTTTCCACAAAGATGCTCCGTTCGATCCGAACATATCTGCAAGTACTGGAGAAGGTCTTCAAGGAATCGATCTCTTTTCTCAACCTACTACCAGAAGCTTAGGATTCAACTTACAATTAACATTTTAACTTTTTGAAATATGAAAAGTATATATAAAATATCAGGTATTGCATTACTGTTCTTAATCTTCGCCTGTACAGATAACTTCGAAGATATAAACACCAATGACACTACAATCCCAAAGAATCAATTAGAAGCGACTGATTTCTTTGCGGGTATGTTCAATAATATTTATCAAAATCAACCTGCCTGGAGTACACAATTACAGCAAAACCTTAACGGGGATGTTTATTCCGGATACATGATGCCTCCAACTGGTTTTGCCAGTAACATTAATAATATGACCTATGCATTAGTAGATGGTTGGAACAACTTCCCTTGGAATGTTGCTTATTCTAATATCATGCTCAATGCATTCACGATAGAAGGAATTAGTAAAGAAACAAATCCTAAACTATATGCGCTTTCTTTGATATTAAAAGTTGAAGCGATGCACAGAGTTACTGACATATACGGACCTATCGTATATTCTAGATTTGGAGAAAACCCACTAGTAGGTTATTATGATTCTCAAGAGACTGTTTATAACACATTTTTTGAAGAACTGGATTACGCTATAACTACATTATCTGATAGCAGCTTGCCAGATGTTCCCGGAACATTTGCTGCTACTGATCAAGCTTATGGAGGAGACATAGATAAATGGGTTCAATTCGCAAACTCTTTACGTCTTAGATTAGCAATTCGAATCTCAAAAGTAAATCCAAGCAAAGCGCAAACAGAAGGAGAAAAGTCGTTAGCACATAGTGGTGGATTGATTGATAACAATACGAACAACTTCTTAGTAGATGGTAAAGTTGAACATCCATTAGCTACGATAGCTGCTTCCTGGAACGATATCAGAATGGGAGCTTCTATGGAATCTATTCTTACTGGATATGAAGATCCAAGATTAGAAAAGTATTTTGAAGAATCAGAAGTATCACCTGGTGAATACAAAGGAATCAGAATTGGTATTAATGCAGACAAACCAAAATATCAACCTTTCTCTAACATAGGTGAAAGTATTATCAGAACAACTCTTATTCAATTAATGACGGCATCTGAAGTACATTTCTTAAAAGCAGAAGCAGCATTAAGAGGATGGGCTGGAGCTGGAGATGCTCAAGCCAACTACGAAGCTGGAATTGCCACTTCTTTTGATCAGCATGGAGTAGCTGATGCTTCTTATGCATCTGATAATACAAAAGTTGCTGCTGATTATACTGATCCTGTAGAAGCAGCTCATAATACTGGGGCAGTTAGTAATGTAACTATTGCTTGGGACGCCGCTGCTAGTAATGAAGTAAAATTAGAAAAAATCATAACTCAAAAATGGATTGCTATGTTCCCTGACGGACAGGAAGCATGGAGTGAGTTTAGAAGAACAGGATATCCAAAATTATTCCCTGTTGTAAACAACAAGAGTAATGGAGAAATCGATACAGATATCCAAATACGTCGCTTAAAATTTGCTGACTCTGATAAAGTAGCAAATTCTGCCGAGGTAGAAAAAGCAGTATCTCTGTTAGGCGGTCCTGATACTGGAGGTACCAGACTCTGGTGGGATATCGCTGGAGGTAATTTTTAAGTTAATTTGTTTAGAAAAAGAGATAAGCATATTGCTTATCTCTTTTTACTCAACTCCCATATCATAATCACAATTACTCAATAAGTTATAAATAGACTTAAAAAATGATCAAAGAAATTAAGTACAAACAGGTTGGTAAATTTGAAGACACTAAGTTTGAAAAGATTCACAATGAAATATTTGAAAACTCTGTTAATGCTTCAAAAATTGTAGCGCAGGAGATTGCTGATCTTATCATTCAAAAACAAGAAAATGGAGAGCAGTGTGTTCTTGGTCTGGCAACAGGCTCCTCACCTATTAAAGTATATGAAGAGCTTGTAAGGCTTCATAAATCTGGTGAGCTTAGTTTTAGAAATGTTGTGACCTTCAATCTGGATGAGTATTATCCTATGAAGATTGAAAATCAACAAAGCTACTATCATTTCATGCATCAACATCTTTTCGATCATGTAGATATTCATCCGGAGAATATCAATATCCCTAGTGGTGATATTCCCGTAGAAGAATTAGATCAGTATTGTATTGACTATGAGATGAAAATCAAACAGTACGGAGGAATTGATTTTCAACTATTAGGTATTGGGCGATCTGGACACATCGGATTCAACGAACCTGGATCACATCGTAATTCAGGAACCAGAATTATCACATTGGACCACATTACTCGTAGAGACGCTGCTTCTGATTTTAATGGTATTGAAAATGTACCTAAAAAAGCAGTCACTATGGGAATTAACACCATAATGAATGCCAAGCGTATCATCCTTTTGGCATGGGGGCATAAAAAAGCTTCTGTCCTTCAGGAAACAATCGAAGGAGATATTACTTCTACAATACCCGCAACTTTTCTTCAAGATCATAAAAACACCACAATCATTTGTGATGCAGAAGCTGCATCTGAACTAACTAGAATTAAAACACCTTGGTTAGTAGATCAATGTATATGGACAGAGGATCTAAAACTAAAAGCTGTTACCTGGCTTAGTCAGGAAGTAAAAAAACCATTATTAAAATTAACCGACAAAGACTATAACGAGCATGGTATGTCTGGACTTCTTGCATTAGAAGGATCCGCATATGATCTCAATATAAAAATATTTAATACACTACAACATACAATTACCGGGTGGCCAGGAGGAAAACCAAATGCAGATGATACCAATCGTCCGGAAAGAGCTTTTCCTACCAAGAAAAGAGTTCTTATTTTCAGTCCTCACCCAGATGATGATGTGATCTCCATGGGAGGTACTTTCTCCAGATTAATCGATCAGGGACACGAAGTACACGTAGCGTATCAAACCTCTGGAAATATTGCTGTAAACGATGAAGAAGCTTTAAAATTTGCTGAAGTAGCACAAAAGCTAGCAAACGATTCAGATATTTCCATTTTTAATACAATAAAAGATTCCTTAAACTCTAAAAACAAAGGAGACATTGACATCCCTGAAGCACGATTAATCAAAGGATTAATTCGCCAAATGGAGTCATACGGAGCTACCAGATATTTAGGATTAGATGATTCCAATGTACACTTTTTGAATCTACCATTCTATGAAACCGGAAAAATCAAAAAGAATCCTATCGGAAAAAATGACATCCAAATCATCATTGACCTTATCAACGAAGTACAACCTCATCAAATATATGCTGCAGGAGATTTAGCAGACCCACATGGTACGCATAAATTATGTCTAGATGCTATTTTTGAGGCGCTTCCTCTACTAAAAAAGCAACCTTTCATGAAAGATTGTTGGGTATGGTTATACAGAGGAGCTTGGCATGAATGGGATATTTCTGAAATAGAAATGGCGGTACCATTAAGCCCTGATGAAGTAAACAGAAAGACCAATGCTATCTTGTTCCACCAATCACAAAAAGACAGAGTGATGTTCCAGGGAGAAGATGCGAGAGAATTCTGGGTACGTGCTCAAGAAAGAAACAGAAACACCGCCGAATTATATGATCAACTAGGATTAGCTGACTATGAAGCTATAGAAGCTTTTAAAAGATACCATTTCTAATTGTTCTCATCAAATAATTTAAGAAGTGAAAAAAGAGGTTAGTCAATCTCGATAATTGAGATTGACTATACCTTTTAAGTCTCCTAAGCAATAGATATATCTATCACAAAAAACAAAAAACAATGCCGAATATCACTTTAAAAGAGATGTCTTGTATATTAGGAGTTTCAATTTCCACTGTTTCTAAAGCACTTAGTGACAGTACAGAAATAAGTAAAGAAACTAAAAAAAGAGTAACAGAGATTGCTCAACTTTATAATTACAGACCCAATAGTATAGCGCAAAACTTACGTCTACAAAAGACGAATACTATAGGACTAATTGTTCCTGATTTGGGAAATATCTCTACATTAGAACTCGTAGACGAAATTGCTGATTACACCATGGCTAATCAGACAAAACTAATGATCTATCAATCCAAAGGACGTAGCGAAAGAGAAATCGCGTTAATAAAAATGCTTACCAACGGATGTACAGACGGTCTAATCATCTCTCTGAGCCCTAAAACTATTGAGAAAAAGAATTATGTATCTCTGATGAACCTTACACAAGCAAATTTCCCTTTGGTATTACTCAATAAAATTGATGAAATACCATGTAGTAAAGTTTTTATCGATAAAAATATCCAGGCTGATAATATCGACGATATAAACTTACCTCATCAAATGCTCGGTAAAGAAGCAGTAAAAACTCTGATCAAAAAAATTAATAAAAAAACAATTGGAGCTACTGAAAAATGCCTTAATCCAGCATCAATGATGTTCCGATCTATTTCTAAAGGAATACTACAACAAAAGCGAACTTCCCGCAAAGAGCTCTGTTAAAAAAAGAAGCTTCATTATCAAAATAAATCATTCGTTTTTCTAACATCATATTCCTAATCCAATTATATTCTCCATGAATTCTAAATTCTTTATCTTCTTTTTTATTCTTTTAACCGCTTGTACAGAAAAACCAAAAAACATTGTTTCTAATGATCATGTAGGAATTACCCCTACCCCATTGCAGCTGGAAAAAAACGAGGGTTTCTTTTTATTATCTCAAAACACTAGTATCTCATGCAATAGTGATGAAAGTACTACGATTGCCAATTTCTTTACCAAGAAATTAAAAGAATTTACAGGTCTTTCTTTAGAAGTTCATAAAGACACACAGAAAAAAAACACAATCAGGCTTATTATAGACGCTGAGCTAAGCCTAGATTCAGAAGCATATCAACTACACGTTTCTCAAGATACTATAGAGATCAAAGGAGCTACTCCTCAAGG
The DNA here is from genome assembly GCF_013365535.1 of Aquimarina sp. TRL1. Classification (NCBI taxonomy): domain Bacteria; kingdom Pseudomonadati; phylum Bacteroidota; class Flavobacteriia; order Flavobacteriales; family Flavobacteriaceae; genus Aquimarina; species Aquimarina sp. TRL1. The sequence continues at coordinate 1,346,860 of NZ_CP053590.1, forward strand.
AGTTTTTTACGGATTACAGAGTTTACTACAATTAATTCCTCGTTCTGCTAAGGAGATCACTAATACAGAAAATACAGTCTGGAAAATTCCAGGAGTAACCATTACAGATAAACCTGCATTTTCCTGGAGAGGAATGCATTTGGACGTTTCCAGACACTTTAGTTCCATTGATTTTATCAAAGAACAACTAGATTTGCTTTCGTTATTCAAAATCAACAAGTTTCACTGGCATCTTACAGACGATCAAGGATGGAGAATTGAAATCAAAAAATACCCAAAACTTACAGAAATTAGTTCCAATAGAGTCAATGAAGATGGTACTACTTATGGAGGTTTTTATACACAAGAACAAATAAAAGAAGTTGTCGCCTATGCCAAAGAGCGATTTATTGATGTTGTTCCTGAATTTGACATTCCGGGACATACTGTTGCCGTTTTAGCAGCATATCCAGAACTAGCCTGTGATGATAAAACCTATAAAACCCGAACACTATGGGGAGTCGAAAGTAATGTTCTCTGCCCAGGAAAACCTGAGACATTAGTATTTGTAGAGGATGTAATAAAAGAAATGGTATCCTTATTTCCTTTTGAATATTTCCATGTAGGGGGAGATGAAGTTCCTAAAGATCAATGGAAAAAATCAGAAGAATGTCAACAATTAATGAAAAAAGAGGGATTAAAAGATGAACATGAACTACAAAGTTATTTCATGGCTAAAGTCGAAAACATATTAAAAAAATACGATCGAAAAATGATCGGATGGGATGAAATCCTTGAAGGAGGAATCACTCCAACCACAAATATTATGTCCTGGCAGGGAGAAGAAGGTGGTATCAAAGCAGCTAATGAAGGACACGACGTTATTATGACACCTGCTGCCTTTGTATATTTCAACTTCTATCAGGGAGACTACAAGGTAGAGCCTATGGCTTTTGGAGGATATATTCCTTTAGAAAAAGCATACAATTACTCTCCGATCCCTTCTAAAATTGATACGGACAAAAGAAAACACATCCTTGGAGCACAAGGAAATATCTGGACAGAATACGCCAGTACAGAAGCACAAATAGAATACCTGATTTACCCGAGAATTATAGCACTGGCAGAAGTGACCTGGTCTGATCCTTCTAATAAGAATTTCGAAAATTTCCTAACTCGTCTAGACCACTTATATCCTATTCTGGATGCGTATGAAATTAATTACCACATCCCACTTCCTGAAGGACCTAGTACTGATCAGATTAAGTTTGCAGATAGCACCAGTATTTCCTTTACAACTACTCACCCTGTAAAAATGGTGTATACAACTGATGGAACAACTCCTGATAAAAATAGTAAAGAGTATACTGCGCCATTAACATTTACAACCAATACGACCATTAAAATCGCGTCAATACTCCCGCATGGAAAAATGAGTCCTACACGAACTATCACTCTAGAAAAGCAGCAAGCTTTCGAACCGATAGCAGTTGATTCGCCTAAAAAAGGATTAAAAATGAACACGATTAAAGGGCACTTCAAAGATGTTAACGAAATTGACAAAAACCTTCCTATAGAAAGTACTACAGTGGATAGTATTTCTCAAGCCAATACTACCTATGCATGGGGAAGCGATGTATTAAAAGAAAACTTTAGAGCCGTTTATTTAGATGGATATATAGACCTTCCAGAAGATGGCACCTATATCTTCAACAGTGTTCAGGATCAGGTTTGGATTGCTGATCAGTTAGTGATTGACAACAAAAGACCTGTAAAGAAAGGAGATCAACCAATAGACGGCTACATCATCCTGAAAAAAGGAAAGCACAAATTAAAAATAGTATACCTAAACAATGTTGTAAAAGGATGGGCATCTGACTGGAACGATGTGAAATTACAATACAAAAAAGCAAGTGATTCAACATATACCACAGTCGACAGAAATATGATTTTTCATTAATCAAATGAAATAACCCTACTCATCAAGTCTGACTTTTTTAAATGTCGTGTTTTAAAATTGTCAGACTTTTTTTTAGAAATAAAAGAATGGTTCTGATAGCTCTAAGCTAATTACAAAAAACAATAAAAATAAACAGATGAAAAAAAATCTCTTCTTTTTTTGCTTAGCTATTCTAATGATTCATTGTTCTAAAAAGAAACAACCAACTGATACTTCTTCTTCGGAAAAAATAATAGCAATTCATCTGCTAGATCAAACCTCTGATGAGAAACTTGAACAATTGAGTAAACAATTACCTGAATTGGCAACATTAGGTGTTAATCTTTTATTCTTAGAGGTTGATTATCATTACGACTTCACTTCGCATCCGGAACTAAGGGACCCTACTTCTGTTATCACCAAATCCGGCGCTCAAAAATTCAAAGAACAGTGTGATAAGAATGGTATCAGATTAGTTCCTCAATTTCAATCTTTTGGTCACCAATCATGGGCAGAAACTACTTACTCTCTATTAACAATCTATCCGGAACTAGATTTAACCCCTGGAGCATATCCAGGTAACAAAGATATTTATTGTAGGGAATGGGATCCCTATAATCCGAGAGTCAATCAAATTGTATTCGCGTTAATCGACGAGATCCTGGAAGGTTTTAATGCCGATGGGCTTCATCTGGGAATGGATGAAATATTCCTGATTGATTCTCCGCATGCCAAAAGTACCAAGGATAAAAATCCGGCAGAGGTATTTGCTAAGGTTGTTAATGATTTTCATGACTATTTTGCAAAGGAAAAAAAAGTAGATCTTTTTATATGGGGAGATCGTCTTATAGATGGCAATATCTATAAATATGGTTCCTGGGAATCCTCTCTCAACGGTACTGCTCCTGCAATAGACTTAATCCCTAAAGATATTATTATCTGCGATTGGCATTACGAACCAATGGAAACCTACCCTTCTGTCAACATGTTTATTGACAAGGGTTTTAGTGTTCTTCCCTGTAGCTTCAAAAAAATAAACGCTGTAGAGAATCTAATCAAGTATTCTTATAAAAATAAAAGTCCAAAAATGCTAGGTCATTTATTTACGACCTGGAGCTTTCAAGACGCTGTGAGTACATACGCTCCCTTACTAAAAGGAACCTCATTAATACAAAGTAAAAAGTTCTATGATGTTACGTATGATATCTCCCTGTCTCCGACAAAAGACACAGCTTATATACAGCTCAAAAGTGATCTTCCGGAACTGACAATTCATTATACCACCGATTCCTCAACTCCTTCTACCCACAGTAAAACATATACTGCTCCAATACCCATATATAAAGAAACTACTATTAAAGCACTTGCTTTTGAGGGAGCACAGGAAAAAGGAACTATTACAAGCAAAAAAATCAATATTCATAAAGGGTTAGCAGGAATTGCAACCTCTAAAAGCCCGCTAACCGATAAATATACAGTTCTTAATGGTATCCATGCGCTACATGATGGAATTATTGGTTCTTCTTCTTTTTCGGATGGTCACTGGGCTGGTTTTGATTCAATTGATATGGATATTACTATGTCATATCCGATTCCTCAAAAAATAGAAACAATTGCTTTTCATTTTATCAATGATCCCGGTAACTGGATTTATCCCCCAGTTTCTATAGAAGTATACTCTTCTGTTGATGGAAAAGATTTTACCAAAATTAAAACAATCGACATTCCTCTGAGGAAAGAAAAGGTTCGCTATGCAGAAATCAAAAACCTTGATCTCTCTACACAATATTTGCAAATAAGAGGAATCAATCGTCCAATTCCTCAAGACCGAAAAAATGCAGGAAAACCTACCTGGATTTTTATAGATGAAATTATTGTACGATAAAATATCCTTTGACAATCGTAATGAACTTTGTTCGCAACAACCTGATCGAAAAAAAAGCGTAATAAAATCGTAAGATTCGACTTCATTACGCTGTTACCTTTACTCTAACTGGATGCTTTTAAAACTAAAAAAAGCACGAGGGTTTATTTTTTGTATTTCAATACCTTAACCCCTTTATTTAAGGTTAAAATCAATATATACTTTTCATTTCCTATTACTATTGGAGCGAGCTTTCTTGCTTCTATATCTTCCAGTAAAGCAGAAGACACCTTATCGTTTGTTCCTGTAGCTTCTCCCATCATCAGATATCCTTTGGAAGCATCATAGCGAATCGTTTCTACCTCTGCTTCATATAATGTTCCAATACCAAAAACATCCTGATACCCATCATTATTAAAATCATCTACTAAAAAGTCCATCGTAGGACCGAATTGTGCCCTGCCTGCTATGGGCGAAAATAAAAAAGTTCCATCTCCCTGATTCTGAGCAATCGTAGTTCTAAAATCATGTACTTCGTAATGTGTAGCAGATTCCAGATCTTTATCTCCATAGATATCCCCCAGAGATGAATTTGCAAATTCTTTAAAAGTTTTAATCTTAGTTGTCAGCATTGGAACTTGTTCCGAGGAGCATTGTTTCCCTCTAACCGGCACTAGGACTCCATTAGATTCCTTACTGAGTACGACATCAAAACTATTATTTCCGTCAAAATCTCGTGCATAAATATGAAATGGTTTTTCTTTTTTAGGACGAAATTTATTATTTGTTCCCAAATTTCCCAATAGATAATCTACATCTCCATCCTTATCATAATCTGAAGCGACTATAGAAAAATACCAGCCATTTTTATTCGAAAATTCTGGAAGCGCTGCTTTAGTAAACACTCCTTTCTTATTATTAAATACAGTCAATGGCATCCATTCTCCTACTACCAGTAAATCTTTGTCTCCGTCCTTGTCATAATCTGAAAATACAGCATCACTTACAATTCTTAATTTCTCAATTCCTTCAATTTTTTCTTTTGTTACATCTGCAAAGATTCCTTCTTGATTTTCCAGAATATACGATGGCGTTGCCAATGGATACTTCCCCGGCATCACTCCTCCTCCTATAAATAAATCCAAATCTCCATCTCCGTCATAATCCGCAGTTGTCACTGTGGCTGTCACTGTGGCTATAGATGGGAAATTCAAATCTCTTTTAAATTTTCCATTTCCAATATTTTCATAAACTCTGTCATGCAAAAACTTACTAGCTTCTGAATCCTCATAACTCCCGGAGGCCACATATAAATCCAAATCCCCATCCCCATCTTTATCAAAAAACAAAGCATCACTATCTTCATACGCTTTATCTTCAGAAAATAAGGATTGATTAGAGCTGACAAATGTTCCATTTTTCTGCTGGATATACAATGCCCCTGAAGCATGCTTCGCATTTCCTATAAAAAAGTCTTCTAAGCCATCTCCATTAATATCCCCAACCGCAAGTGCCGCTCCTTTTTTACTTTGTTGTTGAGGTAAAAGCAATTGCACCTTATAATCATCAAATGTATTGTCTTTATACACATAGTCTATCCCTAAATCCATTGCTTTAACTGCTGCAAATACTGTTTTTTCCTGCTTTTGTTTTCCTCCATTCCGTATTCCATCATCATAGGCTATTGTAAGATATTGGTCTCCTTCTTGATTTTTTAGTACCGTTGTTATACCCTCTTCCCAGCGAACCAATATACTGTCTATTGTTTTTGTTGCTCCTAACCCAAAAAGCAATCGATTAGAAACAGTAGATTGATATCCTCTGGAGGTATACACCTCTTTTTCCTGTATCATCTGATTGGTATATACAGTAACTTTGGCTCCAATACCATTTGGGTTTTTCACCGCTCCCTTTAATCCAATACCCACATAGTGATTTTTTTGCTCATTTTTATAGATACTAGCAATATCTCCCTGATTATTCACTACTAAATCCAGATCTCCATCATTATCTAAATCACTATAAGCCGCTCCATTGGAGTTTATTGCTTTTTCAAATCCCCATGCCAGGGTCTTATCTGAGAATGTGAAATCTCTATTATTTTTAAATATTCGATTTTTCAGCTTTGCTGAAGGCATCATAGCAATGGCCGTTTCCAGAGTTACCTTTTTTCTCCGCATGATATTCGCCTTCATATTGTTTCTAAAATCCTGATTGGACAAATCATGCTCTATTCCGTTTGTTACAAATAAATCATTGAATCCATCATTATCAAAATCTGCTAACAACGGAGCCCAACTCCAATCTGTTTTAGTAATCCCTGATAATTGACCTATTTCACTAAATATTCCTTTTCCTTCATTTAATTGAAGCATATTAGACATATACTGATGATGATACCCAGCTGCTACCAGTTCATTAAAGTTTTCAGTACTCATGGTTGCCATATTCTCTTTGCTTCTTTGGTAATCATCTGCCAACATATCCAACACTATTAAATCAGGCAATTGATCATTATTAATATCGGCATAATCGGATCCCATGCTATTGGCTGAAATATGGTCAAAATGCGTTAGGTTTTTATTTGAAAAAGTTCCATCTCCATTATTGATATACAAAAAATCCGGCTCTAAAAAATCATTAGCAACAAAAACATCTATCCAACCATCATTATTAAAATCTCCAATAGAGGCACTTAATCCCCAAGCTTTGTTAAGGATACCTGCTTTTTTGGAAACATCTACAAAAACTCCTTTCTGATTTTCAAAAAGCTGATCAGTACTTTCTGGTCGAATATCTTGCTGTATTCGGGGATCGATGGTAACATTGTTATTAAAATCTGGTCTGTGATTTACTAAATAAACATCTAAGTCTCCATCCTTATCATAATCAAAATAGTATGCTTGTACAGAAAATGCATTCGAATCCAATCCATATTTTTTTGCTTCTTCTTTGAAGGTCCCATCTTTTTGATTCATAAATAACAGGTTATTTCTAAGCCCTTCATTTTTGAGATCTCCTGATTTGCATACATATATATCCAGCCAGCCATCAGCATTTATATCTATCATAGAAACTCCTGTAGTCCACCCCTTATCATCTTCGACACCTGCTTTCCGGGTAATATCCTCAAACACAAAACCTCCTTTATTCAGATATAATTTATTGCTTTGCTGATTAGATGTTAAATACACATCTTCCAGACCATCATTATCAATATCCCCTACTGCAACCCCACCACCATTGTAGATATAAGAATAGTTCAAAAAATTGAAGTATAAATTTTCTGTTACAGTGTTCTTAAACGTAACATGACTATGCTCCGGGGAAATCTCCTTGAAAAGGGTTTCTCTAACTACTTCTTTATTTTCTTTTTCTGAGATTGGTTTTGTTTCCTTTTCTTTTTCTTTGGAACACCCTATAAGAGCAACCAAAGCGAAGAACGCCCAATATTTCATCTGTTTATTTTTATTGATTTTTAGAATTTGCCTAGATCATTCGATCAATATCAACTGAATAATTATGACTCATTCCACCTATGTGTTTTTTCTTCTTCCTCACATAAAACAAGCAAATAATATTCTTATATATTTTGATTTCACAGACCAAAGAAGACAATTTTGATTTCAGCAAAATACTTATAATTTAACTTACTTCCAATCATTCGTCATGAACAACTTCACAATTTTACTTTCTACAAAAAACATCTTGTTTTTCACCTTCTAATCACGAATTTTTCAAAAAATAACAACATTCGATAAAAAATACTAAAACCGTATTCTATAAAATAAAATCCCTTTGCCCTGGAAAGAAAAACACATATCTCCAATAAGTATTCTCCTGATTTCATTTATCAAAAAACCACAATCTCGAGCATATGATGTTGTTGATATAAAATTGAATGTCATACATCTAATAATTAATCATTTTCAAACTCTAATTTATATCTTTCAAGATATTCGTTAATTTTTTAGTAATAAAACCTAATCCAATGGAGTTTAATGATAATTTAAAAATAAAATCCTTCGCCGATTATAAAGAAGCATATCGCGAGAGCGTAGAGCAACCGGAAAAATTCTGGGAATCGGTTGCTGACACATTTTATTGGCAAAAAAAATGGGACAAAACACTCGAGTGGGATTTTACATCTCCAGAAGTGAAGTGGTTCCAGGGAGGTCAGTTAAATATCACTGAAAATTGCTTAGATCGCCATCTAGAAACTATTGGAAATAAGACTGCTATCATCTGGGAACCCAATGATCCTGATGAAGAGTCCAGACATATAACCTACAGACAGCTTTATGTAAAAGTCTGTCACTTTGCTAATGTGCTAAAAAATAATGGAATCAAAAAAGGAGACAGAGTCTGTCTATACATGCCTATGATTCCTGAACTTGCTATCGCGATGCTTGCTTGTGCGAGAATTGGAGCAGTTCATTCTATTGTATTTGCTGGGTTTTCCAGTGCCGCAATTGCCAGCCGAATCAATGATTCTCAATGCAAGATGTTAATTACTGCTAATGAGGTATATCGCGGGTCAAAACGTGTAAATCTAAAAGGAATGTGTGATGAAGCATTAAAGGACACCCCTTCCATAGAAACCGTTATTGTATACAGAAGAACTGTAGAACCTACTCCTATGACTCCTGGTCGAGACAAGTTCTGGTTTGATGAACTTCAAAGAGCAGAAACTACTTGTGAAGCAGAAGTTATGGATGCAGAAGACATGTTATTTATCTTATATACTTCTGGTTCTACCGGAAAGCCTAAAGGTATGGTACACACGATTGGAGGGTATATGGTTGGTACCACCTTTACATTCCAGAATGTATTCCAAATGGAAGAAAACGATGTATATTGGTGTACTGCCGATATTGGCTGGATTACCGGTCATAGCTACATTATCTATGGTCCACTGGCTTCAGGGGTTACAACTGTAATGTTTGAAGGTGTTCCGAGTTATCCGGATTATGGAAGGTTCTGGGAAATCTGTGATAAATTAGATGTCACTCATTTTTATACTGCACCTACTGCTATCAGAGCGCTGGCTAAACAACCTCTTGAATTGGTCAATAAACACAACCTTTCTTCCCTTAAAGTACTAGGGTCCGTAGGGGAACCTATCAACGAAGAAGCCTGGCACTGGTACAATGACAATATCGGAAAAACAAAATGTCCTATTGTTGATACCTGGTGGCAAACGGAAACCGGAGGAATCATGATTTCTCCAATGGCCGGAATAACACCAACCAGACCTACTTTTGCGACATTACCCTTACCTGGTGTACAACCTGCATTAATCGATGAGCAAGGGAACGAAATTGCTTTTAACTCAAAACAAGCAGAAGGTCGTTTATCAATCAAGTTTCCATGGCCATCTATGGCACGTACCATTTATGGAAATCACCAACGTTATAAAGAAGTGTACTTTTCGACTTTTGAAAACAAATATTTTACAGGTGACGGAGCCTATAGAGATGCCTCCGGAAATTATAGAATTACTGGTAGAGTAGATGATATTGTAATTGTTTCAGGGCATAATCTTGGTACAGCACCTATCGAAAACGCAATTAATGAACATGAAAGTGTTGTAGAAAGTGCCGTAGTAGGATTCCCTCACGATATAAAAGGAAATGCATTGTATACATATGTTACGCTATACAATGACATACAACCTAGCGATGCACTAATTGCAGAAATTAGAAATACGGTGTCCAATACTATCGGACCTATTGCTAAACCAGATAAGATACAATTTGTCAATGGACTCCCTAAAACGAGAAGTGGAAAAATAATGAGACGTATTTTGAGAAAAATTGCCTCTCATGACACCTCTAATTTAGGAGATACCTCGACACTTTTAAATCCTGATGTGGTACAAGAGATTATGGAAAATGCACTGTAGTATCACAGTAACTCTCTTATTGTTTTTATATAGCTCAGAACAATAAATAACATAGTTTGTGGTTTAAAAAAATGAACTAAAACACAAACTCATGAAATTTAAACAGTCATTGCTACTGCTAGGAACCGCCCTAGCAGTAGTGGCTTGTTCTGAAGATGAACAAAGCCAAACACCACAGCTAATCGATTCCGAAACTGCTGCCACAGACCTTACCGAAAAAGCGTATTTCAGCCAAAACGGAATGGTAAACGAAGGGTACTACGAAGGGATGAAAGTTGCTTATGAAACTATTAACGGAGATCACATTTTTGAAGGAGATATCATCCTTAGTGAAAAGGATATCTACAAAAATGATACGCATTATGTAATCGAACAAGGAGCGCCTGTTCCTCTAACAAAAAGCGTAGGAAGAACTTCTGGAAGATGGCCAAATAATACCGTTTATTACACCGTTCAAAGCAGCCTTCCTAATCAAAGTAGAGTTACTGATGCAATTAATCATTGGGAAACAAGAACAAATCTAAAGTTCGTAAAAAGAACAAATCAACCTAACTATATCTATTTTAGATCTGGAAATGGGTGTTCTTCTAGCGTGGGAATGGTAGGAGGAAGACAAAACATCAACTTATCTACCAGATGTAGTACAGGAAATACCATTCACGAAATTGGACATGCCATAGGGTTATGGCACGAGCAAAGCAGAACTGATAGGGATCGTTTTCTAACAATCAATTTTAATAACATCGAGTCAGGAAAACAGCACAACTTCCAAACATATGCAGAAAGAGGAAGAGATGGTGATGAATACACGACTTCTCTAGATTTTGGTTCTATTATGATGTACGGTCCTACAGCCTTTTCTAAAAATGGGCAACCTACTATTGTCAAAAAAGATGGAGGTAGTTACCGCGCTCAACGAAATGCTTTGTCTGCTGATGATCTAAAAGGAATCAATAAAATGTATCCCGGTGATGGCGGAGGAGGTCCTGTATATGTAAACGGTCAGTATTATACCGTACATGGATTACGAGTATATCGATACAATGACAAATGGTATTACTACAGCTCCAGAAATGGATGGAGACAAGTTGTTTATGTCAATGGAGCCTGGAGATATGCATAAAAATGTAATCTTTGATTCATAAGTAACCGCACAAAAGAGGTCATCGTTATTGGTGACCTTTTATTTTTTGAAACAAGAGAAATAGTTTACTTTTGAACAATAATTCAATTCTTTATGATTAGATCGTTCTCCACAATATTTATCATCAGTATACTATGCTTTATAGGTTGCAAACAAGAACAAAGTAACACTGGTATAGAAACTGAAGAAACTATCGTGCTTGATAGTCTGGCAAAAGAGAAAAACAAGATTAAGATTCTTAAGCTTTCTCCACAGGCAGAAAAAGATCTGGAAAGCTATAAAGATTTTGACAACTTAAGAAAGCTGATCCGTTCCCTGAACAATTCAAATGCTTATTACACTAAAAAGTATGCAGATAGTATTGATTTATTAATTGATACATTTAACGAAAACCTGACAAAAGAATTAAAAGTTAATCCTATCTCTTCCCGGATGGTTGTTTTATCTACTGAGTCCGGTCTTTTAAATGAGCTTAAAAACCGCAAAAAACCTGTTCCTGAAAAACTTTTGGAAGCCAAAAAAAAACTGGTGATTGCCTATAATAGTCTGGTCATTCAGCTGAACGAATTATCACTTGCTATTCCCGACAATATAGAAAAAGAACTTCTAAGGGATTCCAAAGATATCCGGGAGTCCGATATAGAATAATTACTATTTAAAATATTATAAGTTCTTTCTTGTTAATCAACAGAGAAGTATGAGCGCTGTAAAGCTCATATTTCTTGCTTATGCATATACTTTAACATTAATACAACTGTTTTTCTTTCCATACCATCGTACAACTTACTAATATTGCGTACGATTTAATCGTGTTTATTCCGAACCCTGCCCCATGAAAAACACCAAAATACTCCTTGTAGAAGATGAATTTCCTGTTGCTTTGGACATCAAACTTCGTCTTCAAAAGTTAGGATACGAGATTACTGATATCTGTGACAATTATACTGATACCATAGAAAGTATTACTGAGAACAGTCCAGATATCATTATCATGGACATTAATATTAGTGGAGATAAGAACGGTATACAAACAGCTGAAGCTATTTATCAGAAGAATAAAACCCCCATTATATTTCTTACAGCAAACGGAGATGAACGCACATTTAAAGAAGCGTTGGAAACCAACCCCTTTGGTTTTTTACTAAAACCATTCAAAATTCAGGAATTATCTTATGCCATTCAGATTGCTGTACAAAAACAACAAGAACAAAACGCAGCCATCAATACACCTATAAAACAAAAGCAAACAAATACCTTATTCATAAAAGATAGATCAAAATTAGTCCGTGTTTCAATTCATGAGATTTTATGGATAGAAGCAATGGATAACTATACACGTATTGTCACACAAGACAAAAAAGTAATGGTAAATATGTTTCTGAAAGAGTTCTATGAAAAAATCCCAAAAGACAAATTCCTGAGAATTCATCGGTCTTATATTATCGCTTTATCTAAAATTGACGCTATTGAAAATAGATTTGTAATCATAGGCAATGAACAAATTCCCTTTAGCAAAGCATACAGAAAAGAATTATTTAACGCCCTGGATATACTATAGTTCATATGAAATTATCTCTTTTCATTTGCTTATTCCTTTTCTTTTTCATTCCCTTGACTAGTATCAGTCAAGCAGATAGCCTGGAATTACAATTACCAAAAGCTTCTCAAGCAGAAAAAATAGGGCTGTATAAAAAACTGACGATAAAATACAGTGAGATCAAACTGGAAAAGGCTTTTGACTATGCCCGCCAGGGGCTGGCGCTGGTCAACGACTCTATTTCTAAGGATGCTGGCTTCTTTTATTTATTATTAGGAAAGATTGCTAACGAACAAGGAAATCCTCAACAAGCTTTACGCTATTACAATAAGACATTGGAAGTTGCTCAAGCGTTAAATTATGAACTTGGTATTGCCAAAAGTTTTCAAAATATAGGGGTCACTCATATTCGAATGGGGCATTATGAAAAAGCATTAAAACACTACTTAGATGCTCTAAATATCTACCAGAAACACAATAAAAATGAACTTGTAATAGGAATCTTAAACAATCTGGGAACCTTACACTCTTGTCACCTAAAAAACAATCAAAAAGCAAAAACATATTTTGAGCAAGCATTAGATCTGACAAAAAACAACGACGATCACAATTTTAAATCCTACATCCTGACTAATATCGGAGAAATGTATCTAAGGCAAGAAGCTTATGAAAAAGCGACTGCTTCCTTTTCTGAAGCACTCTCACTTGCTAAAAAAGAAAACAATATTCAGGTAATTGTAAATATTTTAAAAAATCTATCTGCAATCCACCTTGCTAAAGAAGAATACCCCCCAGCCTTACAATATGCACAAGAATCATTAGAAATTAGAGAAAAAGCCGGGTTCTCATTAAAAATAGCATTAGAATACCTGCATCATGGAAACATTTATGAAAAACTGGGAAACAATACAACTGCATTGCATTACTACCTAAAAGCACAGGAAACAGCATTAAAAATTCACTCTACCCCTCAATTAGTCAAAACATATGAAGCACTTCATCGCTTCTTTAAAAAAACAAAGCAGTTCGAAAAAGGATATTATTACTTATGCCTTTATACCCGTTATAAAGACTCCTTATTCACTACCGAAAAATCAAAGCAACTCCAGCAGATTCAAACCAAATTTGATGTCGAAAACAAACAAAAAGAAGTACAACTGTTAACCAACTCATTACAGATAAAAGAACTTCAGAACCAACAGCAACAAACCGCTGTAACAACCCTTATCATAGGTCTCCTGGCATCTGTATTTATTTTGTCAACTGCTATATTTGCTTATATTCATAAAAGAAAGATAAGCAAGGCATTAGAAGAGAAGAACAAAAAAATAGCTACCACATTACAAGAGCGGGAAATCTTATTAAAAGAAGTGCATCACAGAGTCAAAAACAATCTGCAGATTGTAGCTAGTTTAATAAATCTACAACATGAGTTTGGTAACAAAACACCTCCTCAGGAGGTCCTACAAAAAGTGCAGGATAAGATTGAAGCCATGGTTATCATACATGAAAACTTGTATAAAAAAGGAGACCTTTCTTCTATTTCGTTTAAAACTTATATAGAGCGATTATCCTCTTATTTTAAAACAAGTTATGCCCTATCTGAGCAAGGTATTAGTATCACCACCGATGTGGTCGACACTCCTATAAATATAGATACGCTGGTACCTTGCGGATTAATCCTAAATGAAATTATCTCTAACAGTATCAAACATGCATTTCCTCCTACTCATAATGGAGCTATTATGATTAAGGCTTCACTATCGGATCAGGGGTGTACCTTAGCAATAAAAGATAATGGTATAGGATTTCCTAAAGATTTTGATCCAACAAAGCATAAAGACTCATTAGGAATGCAGCTTATCAAAGGACTGAGCAAACAAATAAAAGGAACGCTGAGTATAACATCTGATAAGGGGACCACATACACCCTTTCTTTTCCTCTTAGTTTAGAATAACAATGACCCTTTTTTTTAAAACATTCACCCTTAAAATAAAACCACAGACCAAATTCAATTAGAGATCATGAGCATATTACCTAGGTTTGTATCTCGAAAACAAAAAAGATAATCATATGAGATTTTTTCAGAAATCAGCAACCTTGTTATGCTGTACTTTTATATCCTTATTAATTGGATGTGATTCCAATGACGATACTTCTTCTACAGACACAAATCTTTTAATAGAAGAGGCAATGCTCCATGACTTCCCTCTGAAAGAAACTTCATATTCCTCGATACAAATTACAGATCCTAAAATTGTAAACAATACAGAGATTGTTCCCGGTAAAATTGAAATTATCGTTTCAGAAACCGCTCCTTTGAGCTTAAGCTTAAAAACGGTCGGTTTTAATCAAGATAATTTCAGCATTAGTCCTTCTGTTGGAGATATCAGAGATTATAATAACAATGAGAAACACCGATATACGATAACCTCTTTGAAAGACCAACAAGCAGTACTTCATTACGATGTGTACGTCAAAAAAAATATTCCTGTAGAAACATTAAAAATAACCGACCTCGTTTTTGAAAAAAGCAAAAACCAACAATTCTCAAATGATATTAACATCGCCAAAAGAGTAGAAGACAATAGCGGAATTGACAAAATTTATGTTTTTGTCCCTGTAGGAACAGATTTCACCAGTCTCACTCCGACTATTAGCTACGATGCTTCAAAATTATTTTATTATCAGGATACTTCTCAGGCTCCCGGATCGACAGATCAAGAATATCCTGCCGAAGGAGTTGCTATTGATTTTAAATATCCTAAATCATTTATTCTTGAAACAAGAAACAGTGATCATAGTGCATCCAAAACTACCGTTGTTATAGTGGATATAAAAAACCCGATAAAACTGGAATCCGAGACAATTACTACTCCAGATGCAACTGCTGGGACTACAGAGAGTTTTACGGTTACTAAATGGATTAATCAAGGAAACCATGTCATCAGGTATACCAAAGCAAACACCTACGAAAATCAAACCCCTGAGACTCCCACAAATGTTATTACGGTAAGAAGAACGCTTCCTAGTGGAGGATTGAGACCTGGAGAAAGTGCAGATGTATCAGTGAGAGTAAATAGCAGAAACTATCCCGCCGGGGATTACAGCACAACAGCTGTTATCTATCCCGGATTCGAATATCATGAAGAAATCGATGAATTACTGGAACCTGCAAAACTCGCTGTCTCATCCAAAATAAAAACCCCTTAAATCAATCCATAAAACGATTGCTAATTGACAATAAACTCCCTCGAAATATTCAAATATCAATGATCGGGTACTCGATAAAGCCTTCCTTTTACATTGGAAGGTTTTGTTTTTTTCCTACAAAAAATAATCTTTTACTACTTAATTTATTTTTATTCTAAAAAACACTCTTATTCCCTTTATCTTTACTACTAAAATAAGGCTATCTCACTTATCTTATCTCCTTCCTTTTTTCTCAAAAACATCCCAATCAATACATTTACAACATATTATGATTATGGTTTTTGTGTTTTTTTTAGTATCTTACAAGAAATCTATCACACACAATCATATTGGGGCTCTATATATTATATTAATTTTATACGCCCCCAATTATGAAAAAACTGTTACCATTACTATTCCTTTCCCTATGTGTCAGCTGCGATATTCCTACAGACGGAATGTCCCAAAATGGTAGAAAATCTGCTCCTACTAAAACAAAAATTGATTTTCAGGGAAACACTATTGTACTCCCCCAAGGATATTTACTCATATCCGCAGAAGAATTCGAAAATCGTATAGAGTCCATTGCAGATTCTTCTAAATTCAAAAAGATGGCGAAACAAGAATTAGAAAAAGTTAAGAACAGAAAAGTAGAATATCAATTATTTATAGATCCTAATAATTCAAAAAACTTTGTTTTTGTATATACGAGAAACTATGTAGAATTTGATGAGTTTATCGCTCAAAAATACGTTTCAAATCTCAATAAAGAATTAAAGAGGGAATCAAATAAACAACGAATTAAATATAGAAGAATTCACGGGCGTTACTTTTTTACGAATACTTCTAAAATTGTAAAATTAAAATATATTAAAGCTGTAAAACAAGAGCAAAAATTCCAAACAGAATATTTAATCTCCTCTCAATCAGGAGGTATGGGGTTATTAGTCAGTAATACCCAGAATATTGATTTTGAAACTTCTGTAAAAGGGTTAGCAATGCGATAAGATGGACACTAACTCAACTATAATTAGAACATCCTGTCCTCTTCAGAGGGCAGGATCTTTTTTTAGTATTCCTTATTTATTCATAAAAAACAGTTTCACAAAAAAAAGATAGAAACATTTGTTTTTATAAATCGAATAGCCTTTGTAATATGTACTTCGACTGTCTTAGTAGAAATCCCTAAAATTTCCGCAATCTCTTTATGTTTTTTTTGTTCAAAACGGCTTAATTTAAAAACTTCCTTACACTTTTTAGGGAGTTTTTCTATCACTTTTTCTAATTTAACCAAATCTTCCGATATGGTGTCCTGCGTTTCTTCTTCTGAAAAAACTTCAAACATTATTTCCCATTTTAATGCATCTAATGCATCTCCTTCTCGTTTTTGTTTCCGCAAATGCATTAAGAATTCATTATGGCAGGATCTGAAAAGATAACTTTTTAATGAAGAAGTAATATTCAATTCCTCTTTCTTCTCCCATATTCTGAGAAAGACATTTTGGATCAAATCTTCTGACAATATTGTGTCATTTGACAACTTAAACATATACCGATGTAATCCTATATAATAAGTGTCAAAGAGAATTTTATAGCTTTTTCTATCCCCTTTGACAATGCCTTTAATAAGGTCTTTTTCAGTATAGGTAATATTGTTTTTCATGATGAGTACGCCCCGCTAAATTAAAAAAAATAAAATAAAAGTAAGGGAATGTTATCATTTCTGCATCTTATATACAGATACACCTAAGAATGATCAATTATTTAACGATAATAAAAAAGTACCTTAATAACACCATTTCTTCTTCTGAACGGGAAATGCTCTGGCAGTGGCTTCAAAATGACGCTAGGAACAGAACGCTTTTCAAAGAAGAAATAAAAAAATGGTATCAAAGACAGGAAAAGAAAGAAGATGTTGACCCTAATTCGGCATATCTTAGGTTTATGACTGCTATCACTAAAAAGAGACCTTCTTTTCTTCAAAAAATAATCTCTTTTCATCCAATAAGATATGCTGCTGCCCTTCTTTGCGGAATCTTGTTTGGTGCTTATTTCTTATATACTAATACTGATATATTCCCCTCTTCAGAAAGAGTTCCTTTCGTCACGGAATATCCCAACTCCGATAATAAGGTCAAAATTGTTCAATCGGATGGGAGTATAACCTATATAGACCTCGAAGGTCAGACCCAATTAACCGATCAGACAGGAGGAGTAATCGGCACAAAAAATAAGGACCAACTGGTATTAGCTTCTAAAACTACCGCAAGAGAGGCTGCTTTTATGGAAATTTCTATTCCGAAGGGCAATATGTTTCAACTGACACTGGCAGACGGGACAAAAGTGTGGCTAAACGCTTCCAGTTCTTTAAAATTCCCTCAGAGTTTTGACCCTTCTGATACAAACCGAATTGTATACCTCGAAGGAGAAGCCTTTTTTGATGTAACCAAAAACAAAGCGCAACCTTTTATTGTTAAAACGAAAGATATCGATGTCAGTGTGCTGGGAACTCAATTTAATGTTTCATCCTATCAGGATGACGAAGCTATCAAAACGACACTGGTAGAAGGCTCTGTGGCAATTCATCAGAAAAACAATACTGCAAAAAAAATGATTCTTACCCCAAGTTATCAAGCAGTTTTTGATAAAAAACAACAATCGATTCATCAGAAAAAAGTAAATACTACTGTATACACTTCCTGGATGAGTAAGAAGATTATTATTCAGAATGAAACCTTTGCAGAAGTTTCAAAACGGATAGAACGTGCTTATAATGTGTCGATTCACAGTCATAATAAAAAACTAAACACAACACGGTTTACAGGTGAATTTGACATAGAAAATATCGAAGAAATTTTTATGACATTTTCCAAAACTTTAGAATTTACATATGAAATAAAAGATAATACAATTACAATCAATCCATAGAAAAAGGAAGTGCGGCAACACCTCCTTTTTAGAATGTTGATTATTAAAATAGGTACTAACAATCAAACTTTTCAAAATTATGAAAAAAAAAGGGAATCCCTGGTCATGTATTCTCATGACCGATAAATCAATGATCCTTAAAATGAAGCTATCATTTATTGCTTTTTGTTTTTCTGTTTTTCAAATAATGGCGACGTCCGGTTTTTCTCAGGGTAAGATTCAATTAAACTTTGAAAAAGCGCCAATCAGTGATGTCCTTCATGAAATAAGGAACCAAGCCCCTTATAAATTCTTTTACATGAATCAGGAGATTAATCTGGATCAAAAAACATCTATTCATGTAAACAATGAAACACTGGAGAATGTACTATCCATCCTTTTTGAAGATACGAATATCTCATATGCTATTATAGGAAAGCAGGTTATACTAAAAAAAGCACCTAAAAAGACAAAAGAAGTACTCTACAGAGAAATTAAAGGAACTGTCAAGGATGTAAATGGGAGTCCGCTACCTGGTGCAAATATCATTGTCAAAGGTACTTCCATAGGTGCGCAAACAGATTTTGATGGCAATTTTTCTATCAATATATCAGAAGAACACACCACATTAGTTATTTCTTTTATAGGATTCGAAACTACCGAGGTAGACATCCAGGGAAAAGATTTTATCAATATCGTATTAAAAGATGCTTCTGCTCAATTAGATGATGTTGTTATTGTAGGATCCAGAAACCCCAGCAGGACAGCTACAGAAACAGCTGTAGCAATTGACGTCATTGATGTGACAGAAATAGCCTCTCAAGGACCTCAAACCTCTGTAAATGAAATACTCAATTATGTTGCTCCTTCTTTCACCTCACAAACACAGACGGTCTCCGACGGAACCGATCATATCGACCCTGCATCCTTACGGGGACTTGGTCCGGATCAGGTACTGGTCTTAATCAATGGAAAAAGAAGGCACAATTCTTCACTGATTAATGTTAATGGAACTGTAGGAGCTGGTAGCGTTGGGACTGACATGAATGCAATTCCTACATCTGCGATACAACGAATTGAAGTATTGAGAGATGGCGCTGCTGCACAATATGGATCGGATGCTATCGCTGGAGTTATTAATTTGGTACTAAAAAAAGATACCGGAAAATTAGATCTTACCTTGACTACCGGAGCAAACTTTAGTAAGAACGCAAACCAGTTTGAAGGAGGTAGTGATGGAGAAAAGGTGAAAATTGAAGCCAATTATGGATTAGCTATCGGGGACAATGGGGGGTATATCAATTTCTCCGGTTCACTATCCTCCAGAGAACCTGCTTTAAGAAATAAAGACTATCAGGGAGGTATCTTCAGAGGATATCACGGTGCTGAAAGGGTATTCGCTGCTAATGGAGGAATCGTAGCAGCAATGACATTGACTGACTATCAAACTGCTTCTCAGGAGCTGAGCTACCTAAATCAGGATACAAAAGATCAGATTGCCGCCTTAGACCTTACCAATGAAGACGATATTACCTCGCTTAGAGAACTATTAAATTTTGATGCTGATGAAGATGAACTAGCTGCGAGAGGACTGAGTCGTTCTGATTTTAGATTTAAAGTAGGTACTTCTAAGCTAAGAGAGGGTAAATTCTTCGCTAATATGGAAATTCCTGTTGGAGAGAATGCCACTGTCTATAGTTTTGGTGGTATTAGTTATCGTCAGGGATTGGCTGCCGGATTTTACAGAAGACCAGCTCAAGCAGATGGCAGAGCAAATACACCTGCATTCCCTAATGGTTTTTTGCCTAATATAGGTACGGATATCATTGATAAATCCTTAGCCACAGGAATCAAAGGAAAAATCAATGATTGGAATATTGATTTTTCGAATACTTATGGAATAAACACCTTTGACATAACAGTGAGTAACTCCAGTAATGGAACTCTGGGCGTTGCAACCCCCAGAACCTTTGATGCAGGGGCACTAAAATTTATGCAGAATACAACCAACCTTGACACTAATAAATTTCATGAAGACATTTTTAGTGGGTTAAACATTGCGATGGGAGCTGAATTCAAGGTAGAAAACTATGCTATTAGTGCAGGAGAAGAGGCCTCTTATACCAGTTATGATATTAACGGAAACCCTGTAAATAGTGCTACCCCAGACGGATTACTTGTTCGTAACAATTTTACAGGGTCCGTTCTTGGAGGAGGATCACAGGTTTTTAGAGGATATGATCCTAATAATGAAACTGATAAATTCAGAAACAGTATTGCTGGGTATATTGATATAGAAGCTGATTTCACAGATAAATGGCTCTTTAGTGTTGCTGGGCGTTATGAAAACTTCTCTGATTTTGGAGATACATTTAATTATAAAGTAGCAACTCGCTATAAATTATCAGAAGACTTCTCGATCCGTGCAGCCAATAGTACGGGATTTAGAGCACCTTCTCTACATCAGCAGTTTTTTAGCAGAACCAGTACCGTATTTGTAGACAATCAACCTTTTGAACAAGGAACATTCACGAATGATAGCCGAGCAGCGTCCCTTATCGGTATTGCAAAACTAAAAGAAGAAACTTCTAATAGCTTTAGCGCTGGTCTTACTGCCAAAATTAAAAACCTTACCATTACAGCAGATGCATATCTGATTACTATTGATGATCGTATTATTTATAGTGGAAGCTTTGGGAACGGAGGAGACCCTGAACTAACTCAGGTATTTCAGACTGCCGGAGCAACGAGTGCTCGTTTTTTCGTTAATGCCATTGACACTAAATCTCAAGGGTTTGATGTTGTTATTTCTCATAAAGCATCTCTGGGAGATGAAGTAACCTTAAAAAATGACTTGTCTGCTACTTTCTCTAAAACAGAAGTCGAAGAAATCAGAGTTCCTGAAAAAATTGCAAATGCGGGATTGAGTGGTAGTTTTTTTGATGGACAAGAAGAAGCCTTCTTAACCCTTGCTCAACCGAGAGCAAAGGTAAACCTCACAAACAGTCTATCTATAGGAAATTGGGATTTCCTTCTAAGAAATGTATTCTTTGGAGAAGTGACAGATCCTGATGATTTTAATGGCGACCTGCGAGTAGAGGGAACAACCGTAAGTGATGATGCCATATATGGAAGTAAAATTGTAACAGATTTATCAATATCAACCTCTATTTTGAAAAACCTACAAATAACAATAGGTGCCAATAATTTATTAGATGTATATCCTGATGAGAATAGAGCAGAAGGAACTGCAGGGGATCAGTTTGTATATTCGAGAAGAACTTCTCAATTCGGGTACTCTGGTCGATTCCTTTTTGCTCGTTTAAATTTTAACTTATAAAAAAACCCCTTTTGTTCTTATGGTAAACAGGCGAGGTTACTGGTATATCCTTGCTTGTTTACCTCTTTTACTAGAATTTAAAACATGTCGCTACACAAGGATTCACTTCCTTATGACATATCATGTACTCACATTGAAATCATGTGTGTCTAGGAACTGAATATTCTAGATATCAAATAAAACAATATCGGGTTATTAAAAAGAGCAGGGCCATAAAAACAGCCCTGCTCTAATTTTATAATTAACTAAACTTCTTTGTTATTTTTTAATAATTCGTTGTATTTGGTTTTTACCTTCAGATGAGATCTTTATCATATAAACACCTCTTTTCAGACCTGATACATTAATTGTGTTTTCTGCAGATCCTTTCTGAATAGTCTTTCCTAAAAGGTCAATAATTTCATAAGATGCATCTACTGTTGGTGGTAAGAATATTTCTATCTCTCCTCCTGCAACCGGGTTAGGAGCTACTGTAAACTTCTGGTTTTCGAAAGCTTCTGTTTCTACAACCCCTTCTGTTACAGATTCTGTTAACGCTCTGCTACCACATCTACCGATTCTATTCCATCCTCTACCTGATCGTTTTTCATATAAGTACCCTCTGTACGTTACTCGATCTCCAGCAGAATACGAAACCCCAGATCTCCATGGAGCTACTCCTGCGCAAATATCTCCACTACCACCACAGTTTCCTGAAGCAGTATACGTTGTGGAATTACAGTTAATTGTAAAAGAATCTACATTCTGCCCTGAGTTTCTTGCCTGCCAGTTTGTTCCTACAGTAGTCGATACTTGTCTGGATTGTCCTGCACTAATCGTAAACTGAGAACTTCCATTTCTGTAAAAACTCAAGCTACAATTGGTACTGTTTCTAAAAGTGACATTGACCTGATCTCCATCAGAGCATCCTCCGCCACCACTAAGTCCCATGGCTCTCCAAAAATTTGAAACAGTAGCTCTCACTCCGTAATTACTTCCTCCACTTCTGCTACATCCACCATATCCATGTACTCCTACTGCATTTCCTGAAGCTTCATCAATAATAGGGCTTCCTGAATTTCCTCCTTCAGTATCTGTTCTATATCTCACAAAAGTATTGGTAGAAGAGGATAATGGTCCTGAATGCGTTTGCTGCGTCTGATTATCTCTACCTGTATCGACTCCGTATCCCGTAATTCGAATTGTACTTCCCGGATTACTCTGTACTACATTGTATGATTTTCCTTGCGCCTGAATTGGCGTTTTTCCTGTTTGGCTATTGGCACTTGCTGTAAAAACTGCCCAATCAGTAGAAGCTCCTGTATATTCAGTTACAAAGTTTCCAATAGGATATTGGTCTTCTGGTCCTGGGTGTACAACACTTCCTCCTGAGTTAGATTTTGGAACCTGAAACTCTATTAATTGTGCTCTACTAGTAGCACAATGTCCAGCTGTTACCAGTTTTCCATTTCTAATAATCCAACCTGTACATCCTATTGGCATAATTCTACCAATTGCTCTATCTGAGGAAGCTCTCCTATCATCAGAAGATCCACATTGTGTTTTTGTGGACGACTTTTCTCCTACTTCCAGTTCATTCACTTTTAGACGAATTGCTCCCGATTTTGCTCCAGAAGTCAATGTTACTCTTACCTTATCTCCATTAAAATAAGCTGTAGAGTTTTTCCATTCTTTAAGTGTGTTTGCTGTTAGTGTTTGCGTTGCTCCATCTAATAATGATGTAATGGTAAGTTTCCCATTAGCACCTAATTCTACCTCCTCAAAGTACAATCGTAACCAAGTAGCTCCTTTTTCGGTTACTACTTCCGAAGCTTCTTGTGTTCCGCTCTTATTTGCATTTGTTTTTATCTCCAGGTTATACTTGGAATAATGATGAGGTAGTTCTTCCTGTGCAAATACATTCGCACATGACCATAAAATTATGGTCAATAAAAAAAGTGATTTTTTCATGTTTAAAAGATGAGTTTGTGTTAATTGTTAAATTTTGTTTAGTTAATTACAAAACTAAAAGTACAACAATAAAACAATCATCTCAAAAACAACATATTACATTTTAATGCGAATTAGTCTAATTTAGTATTTATTTAACAAAAAAAGCGTTCAAATATCTTGAACGCTTTCTTATAACGGGTTCTATTAATCAAAAAATCAATATCACTGAATTCTTTTTATGCTACAAGAATTACAATGTTGTGATTTGTATCGGTCCTGCCCACTCACTATATGTATCTAAGTTACATCTAGAGCGTACATATACATTATAAGTGGTTCTTGATTCTAATTTTTTTATTTCTACATTGTTACTTCCTACGTTAAGGATATTTCCTTCCTCACCTACGATTGGCTCATCATTTTTTGCAATGTTGTCATCTAGTTTTTGGTATCTTACTTCCCAAGACTGCTCTTTATAGATAGCGTCTTGCTCCCATATGACATTTACAGTTTCATTCGTTACATCTTCTGTAGAAAGACCTTTTGGCTCCACACATATGGTGCTCACTTGATCATCTATTGTTACTTCTGTCCCTGAAGTAGTAGTCGTATCAAAAGATTCTGATTCGCAACTTATTAGTGCGATCGAAAACAAGGTTAGAAAAAGGGCTTTTTTAATCATTTTTTTAAAATTTAAATAGTGCTTTAAATAATTATTTTGGTTAAAAATTCGAGGCAAAAGTATTTAAAAAAACAATACAAAAAGCATGTAAAAAAGCTACCTAACTAAAAGAAAAATAGAGACTTACAAAATGAAAAAATAAGAGATTCGCATTAAACAATTGATCGGATTGCACATAATGGAACTAAAACAAAAGAGTTTAGTTAAAATCATTCATTTTTTTAACAAAAAACACAAGAAATCAAAAACACATAAAATGTTAATAAAAACAAAAAATACTGACAAAAACTCAATAAAAAAATCAAAAACAACTCAATTTTTATCATTTAAATAATAAAAAGACTTTTTTTTAATGAATATATCAAGATCAAAAAGAAAAATTGTTCATTATTGACAAAAAAAAGAGACTTTCCTTTTGTATTCGAAAAAATAACGGCACTTTTTTTCTTCAAAAAAGACTTTTTACAAAGAAGTTTGCTCCTATTTGCTCATTCGTTCCATAGACGGAATGACTAAAAAAGGCACATTTGTATGATACACTATTTGATTTACAACAGGCTTAAAAAGTAAATTATCAAAGAAAGAATGCTTATTATGTATCATAGCCAATAGATGAATAGGATTTTTTTTCTGATAATCTTCAATTGCTTCTATTACGTCCATTCCATCTGTAATATGAAATGTATGTGTATTTTCTTTAAAATATTCATCCAAAAATACTTTGGTTTCTTCCTGATAATCACTTAACGACAATCCGTAATAAGCATATAACATTGTTAGTTTGGTCTGATGGTTTGTACTTATTTCTTTGATAAAAGAAAGCGCTGTATTATCTGTATTCAGATTATAATCTGTAGGAAAAAGGATTTCTTTTGGAGTAATATAAGCATATTCTTCTGGTACTGCTATAACGGGACACTTTGCTTTTTTTATCATATACATCGTATGGGTGCCCATAAAAATTTCTTTTGCTCCAGTAGCCCCCTTTGTCCCCATCACAATAAGATCTATACCCTCATTATCAATGACCTGCAATGCCTCATCAATAAGCGTATTAAAGGCTGACCTATGAATGAAATGATGTCTCGGGTTTTGAAATTCTTCTTTTATTTTTTCTATGATGATTTCCAGTCCTTTTTCTGAGTTTTCCCTTGAAATATCTTCTAACTGATACATCTGTTGATTTTCTAATAAATACTGATCATGATAGGATATAGGGGTATATGTGTTCAACAAATAGAAGGTACAGGTTTCATTTTCATATAAACGAAGTGCGTATCGTATGGCATTAAATGCATTTTCTGAGAAATCTGTTGGTAATAGAATTTTTTTCATGGTGTATCGTCTTTTATTTTCTTGGTAAGTTTTGCATTACCAGAAATGGTATCGTAATCTGTAATCCTATCTTATCAATCGTCGACTGAAAAAATATATATTCCAAAAATGAATGTCTGGAATTAACCATAACCAGCATATCGATAGCCTTATCTCTTATAAATGTATTGATTGCTTGTGATAGGCTCTCGGAGGCTTCTCTGTGAAAAGTAAGGTGATTTTCTTTAAAACAATCTTCCAGAAACAGCTTATTGTCTTCTTGCCGGAAGGATAATTCATCAGAATCCGAAATAAACAACATGTGAATCATCGATCTATAACTCTTGGAAATCGTAGATAACAGTCTCAACTCTCTCTTCTTATATGGAATTTTAAAATTCGTAGGAAAAAGGATTTTTTTAGGTTGTGTATATGAGCCATAAGATTGAGGAATTGCTAAAACAGGACATTTTACATATTTCATCAAGTGCAGGGTATTACTCCCAAAAATAGCATATTTATGGGAAGTTTGTCCTTTGGTTCCCATAAGAATCAGATCGATATTTTCTTGATCTGCCAATACATTTGCAGCATCTACCAATTCATCAAAAACAGCTATTTTATGGTACTCATGTTTTGGATTGGGAGAGATTCCCCTAAGTGTCGTCTCAACCTCTGTTAATTGCTGAATTGTTTTCTTGTGAATTGCGTTTTTTAACGCTTCAAAAGTTTTTCTATCAGGAATCATTTCTTCCGCATAAACTTCATCTGCATACGCATGTAATATAAAGAATTCACAGCGTTCATACTTATAAAGTTCTGCTCCATACCGAAAGGCATTCATTGCATTTTCAGAGAAGTCTGTAGGGATTAGAATTTTCCTCATAATGATCGGTTTTGTTATGATTATGGTACTTCAAAACTACTGAACCAATTTCTATAAAACCATGATAATTATCAGGTACTGTGTCTCTTCCTATGGTATTAATTATTGAGGGATTTGTACAATAAAAGTACTCCCCTTATTTTCTTCGCTGATATAAGATATGGAACCTCCGAGGCTTTCCAGGTGGCTTTTTACAATATTCAGACCGATACCTGTTCCTTGATTAAGTAATGCATTTTCTGCTCTAAAATATCTATTAAAAATAAACTTTTGTTCCTTCTCAGGAATTCCTATCCCTTCATCTCTAACAATAAACTCCAGCATCTTTCCTTCTTTTCGAACAACCAGATCAATTGTTGTATCTTCTGGGGAATATTTTACTGCATTGTGAATCAGATTAGATAAAACCAATTCTAATATCTTCTCATCAAATTCAACTATATATTCTTCAATATTCTCTGGATAAGTGATCTTCTGTCCTGATTTTAATAGCATATTAGCACCATACAGTACTTCATTGACTACTTTACTCAAAGGAAATGAGGTGAACTTATAATTTACTTTTCCGCTATCTATACGTTCTATAGACAAGAAATCATTGAGAATTCCATCGAGGTACCTAATTTTACTTTTTATGGTATTGAGGTGCTTTTCTCTTTTCTCTTGTTGTTCTGTTTTGACATACTTTCCTGCCAAAGTCGCTGAGGTCAAAATGCCACTTAGTGGAGTTTTAAACTCATGAGAAACCAGCGAAAGAAACTTGGTTTTCAACTCATTAAGCTCTCTTTCCTTGCGTAAGGATTCTTTTATCTTATTTTCTGCTTCCTTTCGTTTCTTAACTTCATCACGTAGTTCTGACACTGTTTTCCCAAGCTCTTCTGTGCGTTCATTAATCCGTTGTTCCAGCTTATCATTCAGCTCTAAGATCAATCGTTCTTGCTCTTTTCTTATAGAAATATCAATAATCAACGCCATTACATAGTGCTTTTCTCCAATATGGAAAGGGGTCAATCCTACTTCTACCGGAAATTGTTTTCCGTCTTTTCTACAACCGAAAAGATCTCTTCCTCTTCCCATTTGTCGTTTCCCGCTATTCATCATGAAGTTACTCACATGCTGCTTATGTTCTATATGGTACCTCTCGGGAATCAGTATATTCAGATGTTTTCCTACTAATTCCCTGGATTCATATCCAAACATGTCATCCGAACAAGTATTTGTTGCTACAATAATTCGTTCTTCATTCACTACGATGATTCCTTCAGAAATCGCATCTGAAAGAATCTTAAAAATCTCGCTGTTTTCTTCAATTATCATATTGAGGTCAAAAATAACAATTTTAATTCGTTGCTGAGATTCATTTATTAATGAACCCACAAATAAAAATGTAAATTATTTCACAGACATCTCTCTAAGAAAGGCTTGACTCTTTATCAAAAAAAACAATCAGCTAAGATGTCCCTAACTGATTGTTTTAATTACAATGATATTTATTATCAAATATTAAAAAGTCGTTACTCCGTCATTTGGTTGATACACATAGTTAAATGTATAATATCTGCTACTACCCAATATAATTTCCTGAGTTAAATCTGCCGGAGCTGGTGCATCTTTATAATAACTTAGGATTTCTAGCTTAGCATATCTCCCATCACGGGTTTTTACTACTAATACTTTTCCTACTACTGGAGAGACAATATGAGTAGTAGAATCGTATGTATACCATCCTTCCCCGGATCCCGTTGAAATAGCTAAACCATCAGCTCCATCCTGAGTCAGTTTTGATGTATCAACAGAGGTTACACCTGCTAAAGAGGTTCCTGATGCTATATAGGCAGCCGCTTCTCCTGATCTAGCAGGCTCATCAGTTGTCCCTGAAGGAGCTCCTCCATTAACGATAATAGTTGTTCCTCTAAAAGCAATATCCCATTCCTGGTCACTTGAAGTTATCTTACCTGTTTTAAAATCAAATTTGGTAAACGGTCCGGAAACCGGCTTTCCTTGTCCTCCTTGCTGAGGAGCATGAATATTAGACGCCTTACTTGATTCTACTTCCATTAATGGTGCAGCATCATCGTCACTACTACATGAAGTTACGCCTACAAAAAGCAATAACATTCCTAATAAAACTGTCGTTCTCATATATAATAAAAATTAAAATTTAAACATTACTTTCCCATAAACCATTCTTCCAGGAAGATTCGAAATATTCGCTGCATCTGTATAATCGAATATATTATCCACCCCAAAACTCATTGTATACGATTCATAAATTGTCTTATTAATCGCCCAATCCAAAATCACATAGTCCTCGACAAACACATCATAATCATCCAGGTAGGTATTATTATTCGAATCAAAAAGTCCATATTTACTTCTATAGGTCGCTCTGATATTGGTATTTAATTTCCATCTGGGGTGGGTATAAAAGATTTTTCCATTAATCATATGACGAGACCTGTTCAACAGACCGAAATAATCTTTCTCTGATAACTGAAAAGCACTCAACGTTTCCGGGTCTCTGGCAAAAACCTGACCATTTTCAAAAGCCTCCTGTGCTTCTTTATCCTTGGCATACAATAATTGGTATCCTGCAGTAAATAGAATAGAAGGAGATATTTTATATTTTACATTTGTTTCTATCCCATAGGTATATACCTTGCTAATATTCTGATAACTAAATACGTTCTGACCATTTGTTTTATTCGCTATTACCTGAGTTTCTATCATATCTTTCAGATCATTACGAAATGCATTGATATCAACTGATAGCCCTTCTATAGGTTTATAAACAAGTCCAAGATTATAATTCACTGAGCTTTCTGATTTTAGTTTTCCGTCAAATTCAGTAAGCGGGATTACAATTCTGTTGATTAAACCCAGAGCTTGTAACTCTCTAATTCTTGTGGGAGCAGCATTATAGCCCAATACAGTATACCCGACAGAAGAATTTGTAAAATCAAAATACAATTGTCTGAAATCCGGTGCTTTAAAACCTACCCCTACACTGGTCTTTACTGCTACTCTATCAGAGATATTATATCGCAAAGCTATTTTGGGACTAAAATGAGAAGCATATTCACTATGGTTATCAAACCTAAATCCGGGAATTACATTCAATTTTCCAAAAAAATGCCCATCATACTGTACGTATACATACTGGGAATTAAACTCAGGATTATCGGAAAAACTGGTTCGCTCAAGTCGTTCATTCTTCCATCCTACCCCTCCTATAAATGAATGGTTTTTATTCACTGTATACGTCATTCTAGCTTCGGGAAGCTGTAATCGTTGATCAAAAAAACTCTCATCCAGTTTTTCTCCGTTAGTACCCTGTAGAAACTCTTCGGCTTTATATTGTGTACTATATATATCCAGATATCCTTTTGTTTTTTCAGAAAAAGAATGGCTGATTTTTACACGTGCATTCCATTCTTCTAAGTTCCCTTCTCCTTCATTTCCAGCAGAAGAGACTACCTCTTGTTTCTGATCATAGTATCTTCCCGAAACCAGAATGGCTGTCTTTTCTGACCACTCATAACGCAATTGAGAACTGATAGTATAATTGGAGAAAGGGTCTACTGTATTTGTTATATCTAAAGGGTTCAGATCATATCCATCACTGCTATAACGATTAAAAAAACCTTTGACAGATATCTTATCTGCTCCATATGTCAATGCGAGATTTCCATCGTGAACATTATAATCACTAAAACGATAATTCACACTTCCATGTAATCCATCAAACTTCTTTTCTGTAATGATATTGATTACTCCTCCCAATGCTTCTGATCCGTACAAGCTAGAAGAAGCTCCTTTGACGACCTCTATTTGTTTAACATTACCTAATGTTATTCTATTCATATCCAGCGTTCCTGCCGAACGCCCTACAAGAGGTACTCCATCTATTAAGATCAAGATATACTGAGAATCAAAACCTTGCATTTGTACTCCCTCTCCTCCTCCAAAATCAGGAATAGTAATTAACCCTGTTTGTTCGTTAAGAATATCACTTAAGCGTACTGAGTTAATTGCTTCTATTTCTTTCTTGGTTACAATCTGAGCAGGTAAAGGAAGGGAAGAAACCTGTCGATAGGTACGCGTAGCTGTAATCATAACCTCCTCCAGTTTTTGTTCCTGAATATGGGTAGAGTCTGTTTTTTTTTGAACTTCCTGAGAAAAAGAAAAACAACTAATAATCAACGATATACTAAACAAAAATGATCTCACGGGGTTATAAAGACATAAATTCGGCTACAAATATATTCTCTATTTTAAATAAATCTAAATAAATTTAATATTTTTGTACCGAAATAACATTTAAAAAAACCCCCGATGAAAAGAGTAGCATTCATCAGTATCTATTTCTGTGCACTAGCATTGATCAATGCACAAACAAAAAAACAACAAGACCAAAAAGCCATTAAAGACATGTGCGGTTGTTATGAAGTTGGTTTTAATTTTGCCGAAACATTTTCCTATTCCAAGGATTCGACTTATAAGCCATCTAAGAAAAAACATGCCAAAGCAATTGAATGGGTACAATTGGTTGAAGACGCTGATGATAAAATTGCCATGCAACATTTGTTAGTGATCAATGATACGATGGTGATTAAACACTGGAGACAAGATTGGTTATTTCAAAATACAGATCAATATTTATTTAATGCAAATAACAACTGGAAATTCAATAAATTATCTCCGGAGGCTGTAAAAGGTCAGTGGACTCAGAGAGTATTTCAGGTAGATGATAGTCCTAGATATGAAGGGTCTGCTACCTGGGTTCATGTAGATGGCAAAAGCTTTTGGGAAAACAGAACTAGTGCCCCTCTTCCAAGAAGAGAGTATACCAAACGAAGTGATTATAATGTGACTATTAGAGGAAATAGACATGAAATCACCAAAACCGGATGGAATCATTTACAGAATAATGATAAAGTGATCAGAGCATCAAACAAAGAAGATATTGTTTTGGCAAAAGAGTTTGGACTTAACACTTATACAAAAGTTGATGACAGCAAATGTGTAGCTGCCCAGAAATGGTGGAAAGAAAACACAGAAGTTTGGAAAAAAGTAAGGAATAAGTGGAGTTCAGTTTTTAGCAAAAACAAAGACTTAACACTATCTGCCAAAGTAAAAAACAAGAGGCTTTACAAATACTTATTCGATTTGGAAGCCACAGCTAAAGATAAAGAAATAAGTGACATTATTGATTCTTTTGTCGTTCAACAATAATGATCAAAACCGATTTATATAATAAGTAAACGCCATACTTTTTTATAACGTTACAACCCGAATAGTTTTAATTAATTATTCGGGTTGTTAATTTTATAAATCAGGTGTAAACACCTATACATCTCAACAAGCGATTTAGATATATTTGGCACTTATTAAACGTTGATACGGTTGTTTTTTTTAGGAGGAAAACGGTTATGATTAGATTTTACAAATAATACTCCTTCTGCAATACATAAGTTAAGATAATAAAGTCATTACAACCTTATCACTAATAAACCTAGTTAATGCCCGTACCCCAGGTAATGGGCATTACTTTTATCAAACCGGTAAACTTTGTTCTTGTTTTTTCTTATAATTCTTCTAATAGCTGCGTTGCTTTGTCAAAGTTGTAGTTTTCTGGGTCATTAAGAATCAAATGCAACTGCTTCTTTACATTCTCCACATCTCCTTTTCGCAAGTACACCATTGCTTTATACCAATAAGCCTTACTACTTTCTACAGTTTCTGTCTCTAACAACTGGTCAAAAACAGTTATTGCTTTTTCATATGCTTCCAGCTCCAGATAAGAAGCTCCTAAATACGCTAACACATAAGGTAACTGATCTGTTTTATTGGTCTCTACTACATCCGTAAATATTGCTATAACTCGTTCATATTCTTTTTCTGTAAAGGCCTGCTCCCCGATTATCAATATGTTTTTTTGAGTTCCTTGTGTAACAAACGAGGGTAAATTATCCCACTCATTATACATAGCATATAATTCTGATGTTTGAGGTTCTCCAGTGAATAGCGTAACAAAAAAGAAAATAATTACTCCTACGGCTCCTAAAAGAGCATACAGATACTTTTTTTTCTTTTGTCTCCCCTGGTTTTCCTCCTTCTCAAAATATCTTTTCCCTCCTTGTTTTACAGCTTGAATATCTCTTTCATACACTTCGCTTCTTCTATAGCTCACAACAGCATCAATCTCTTCTTTATATTCTTTTTTTTCTATGAGGTTCCATCCATTATCCGTAGCAACATCTTTGACAGACAGCTGCATCATGACTTCTTTTTTTAGCCTAATATCCGCTGCCATTTCTTCTTCGAATGCATTTTTATCATCCTCACTTAGCTCCCCTCGGATGTAAGCATCAATCTTTCTATATACAGTTTCATCGTATTCCATATTCTTTCTTCGAATTATAGAAAATCACATCTTGGATTTTATTAGTTTCATTAATTTACTTCTACACTTAAAGATTCGTTGTCTCGCTGTATTAATTGTCGCATATGAAAACTCTTTGATAATTTCCTGATAAGAAACTCCATTAAAAAACAACGAAAGTAACTCTTTGCAATTTTCTGACAGCTGATCATATTGTTCCTGATACAGTTCAAAACGTTTTTGCTCTACTGCAAACATTGCCATATCCGTATCTTTATCTACTAGTGCAACCTCTTTATCTTTTATTACCCATTTTTTTTGCTTTTCTAGTTCTCTTCGCCACATATTTTTACTTACGGTAAACAAATAGGCTTCAAAATTATCTATTTCTAACCCTCGCTCCCTTACTGCAAGTATGATACTGATTAAAGATTCCTGAAAAACATCTTTCGCTCTGGCATGGCATCCTTTATTTTGAAGAATAAATTGTAAAACCTTAGGAAAGAATCTCTCATATATTTCTGAGATCACCACACTATCCCCCTTCAATAATGCTTCTATAAAACGATTTCCTGATTGCATTAATTTCTTATAAATTTATTTACGCTGCCCAACACCTCTCTAAATACTTGAAAATAAATACACTATATTTACCATCCCCTATCGAGCTTTCACTTAACCGATTTTAACTTTGTTATTACACAAACAAGATAAAAAAAATCGGGTAATGAACTAATAGTTCATACACTATTATATAAAACAGTAACTCCATATAAACTAAACAACAATGACACGTTTAACCCCTCTTGTAAGTATCTTGATTCTATTGTTTTTGTATTCCGGTTGTAGTCGGGATCCATTACAGGAACCAATAGTCAAATCAATTCCAAAAACACCTGAAAATCAATCTTCAAAAAATGCACCACTCCAAAATCTTCCTATTGAATCTTCAAATGAGCTCATTGTTCAGTTTAAACAAGGGGTTTCTACCGTTCAAAAACAAGCCATCCGACAACGATATGAAGTAAAAACCTATCAAACATGTAATTGTTCTAATCAACAAATAGAAAAATGGGAATTCAAAGAAGGCATCGATATAGAAGGTAGGAAAGGTCAAATAACGCAAGATGACGTTGGAATAGAAAGTGTCGATAATGAATTTTCTTATCTTATGGAAGCTGTTACTACAGGCTGGATTCCTTATTCGCAATCTCCGGACCTTATTCGATCTCGAACCAAAGCAAATAATGCAGGAATAACAATTGCTATTCTGGACACAGGAATTCACTTACAAAAACTTCCTGTCTCTACTCCATTTCTATACAATCCGGGAAGAAATACGACAACGCTACATACAGATATTCGAGTAAGAAGAAATCAATCCCCTTTTGTGCAATCCTCACAAAGACCAAGAACCCCCTGCTCATATAACGGACAAACAGAGATTTCTGGTTGGGATTTTGTCAATCATGATTTTGATACCTTCGATGATCACGGTCATGGAACAAAAGTTGCTAATGTTATCATTACTAATATGGAAAATGAACAGATCAACAATTATCAGATTCTCCCTGTCAAAGTAATGAATGATCAAGGAAAAGGTTCCTATTTTGACCTGATCTGCGGCTATATTTATGCCTCAAAAAAAGAATCGGTAAGTATCATCAATATGAGTTTTGGCTGGTATAACACTCCATTTGTTTTACTCCCTAAACTTATGTCAGAAAACACACACATCACTCATATCACCTCTGCCGGAAACAGTAATAAAAATACTGATTTCTATCCCCACTACCCTTCTGCTTACCCCTTTGATAATATCATTGCTGTAGGAAGTTTTAATGAAGGAAAGGATGGGAAAGTCTCGTTTTCTAACTACGGAAGAAACAGCGTGGATTTTCTTTCACTAGGTACTGCAGTCCCTATAGAAGATAATCTGGGAGATATTTCTTATGCATATGGAACTTCTTTTGCAGCTCCCTTTGTAGCCGTTAAAGCAGCAAAACACAAAATTGATTTTAACGAAACCCCTTTGGAAATAACAAACAGAATATATACCAACGGAACTCCTGTTTCTTTCCCTACATTTACAAAATACAATGTGATAGTAGAATAAACTACTAAGCGTATTATAAAAGAACACTCTTCTAGACCGTTTTTTTTAAGTAACTGGCTAATCAGCCCATCCCGAACATGCGGGTTTAAAAAAACAGTGTGGAAGGGTGTTTCTTTTTTTAGTTAAAAAAGATGCCTACATTTAAGTATTGCATTTACAATTGATTAATGAAACCCTTATTATGCGTTCATTATTTGCTTTTTTTCTGATTTGTTTTTTTTATAATGTATCATACACACAAGAGAACACTCCTCTACAACAAGAAATTCTCAATAGCTATGAACGGATTACTACTTCGACAACGAAATCGTATCCTGAAAAAGCAAAAGAGCTACATGCTTTATCTTTTCCTAAAAAGACAGCTGATGACTCCCTGTTTACAGCACAATTATACCATCAAATCGGAATCTTCAATTTTAGAAATAGCGATTATGAAAATGCTGTAAGAAACACTCGGAGAGCTGTGAAAATACGTTCTTCTTTTAAAGACTCCCTTCCTTCAAAACTTAATAATAGCCTAAACAATCTAGCATATATATTATTAAAAAATGACAAGCACGCACTGGCATTTAGACACTATCAGCAATTGATTAATAACGAGCAAAAAGATCGGTTTACTATCAAAGCCTATGTGCAGATTGTTTCTATTCTAGTAGATTGGGGAGACTATCATCAAGCCCTTCATTACCTCGAAGAAGCAGCTCTTCTAGTTGCTAACAATCCTCAATTACAGCCTCAATTATACAAGATATACCTGAGTTTTTCTTTTGTTTATTCAGAAATGGAATCGGAAACATATAGTAAAAAAGCTATTCTTTTTTTACAAAAAGCCGAGAAAGCGATAAAAGAACTCAATAGAACGCCTTCTATAGGTGTACAACTTACGATCTACAACCGATATGGTCATTGTTATGATGAGCTTTCAGATTACAAAAAAGCAATCGAATGGTATCAGAAAGCACTTTCATTAGATCACGATCAGATGACGACAAACCACCTCACTACACTATACAACAATATCGGGTATGCATATTTTAAGATCAAAGAGTCAGATACTGCCTATACTTACTATCAAAAAGCATTAGAAAAAGATACCCTTAATTCTATGATCCATGATAATCTGGGAGATTTCTATTTATCCAGAAGAAGATACGTTGATGCCTTACAAAGTTACCAAAAAGCAATCTCCTATGAAGCAAACCTGTTTTCTCTTCCCAACTATAAAAAACTCCCTTCTTCTGAAGTTTTATTGCGGGCGCCTCAAAAGGTGAAATTAGTAAATGACCTCAAGGACAAAGCCTATGCCTGGCTTTCCTATTATCAGGTTTCTAAGAAGAAGCAACAATTATTATACGCTCTGGAAACCATTAAGACCGCAGATATGCTTATTGATACAATTCGATCTCAAAGCACCGAAAAACAATCTAAATATTTTTGGCGGTCTAAAGGAGTAGATTTGTATATGCTGGCTACCTCTGTTTGTTACTTACTTCAAAAACCCGCAGAAGCTTTTTACTTTATGGAAAAAAGCAAATCCTTGTCTCTCCTAGAAAATCTTACCAAAGAAGAAGCCAGAAAAAGAACGAATCTACCCAGAAAGATTATTGAAAAGGAGCAAACATTAAAACACAATATCCTGGCAGCTGAACAAAGTTTTTATACCGATACTACAAAAACTAAATCAGAAAAACTACAGCATATTCGACAACAAAGAAAAAAACTTGAGGTCTTTATTGATTTTCTAAAAAAACAGTACCCAGCATATTATGCGCTCCAAAAAAAACAATCGATAATTTCCCTACAAGCATATAGAACACAAATACAAAACGGCACAGGAAACAGTATTCAATACATGCTCTCAGAAGATTCTGGATACGGTCTGTTTATTACTAAAAATCAAACACATTTCTTTAAAATCCCAGAAGCCATTTCTCTAAATAAAAACCTTCGGGATATTCAGCCTTTTTTTACTAAACCTATTTTTTCTACAAAAGAACGTGTAGCGTTTAAGAAGTTATCATTTGCTATATACCAGGCATTATTTCCTGTAGAAATCAGAGCAACCATAGCACAAGAAAAGAAGATCGTTGTTATACCAGACCATCGATTGCACCTTTTTCCTTTCGAATCATTAATCACCTACTTAGGAAAAGAATCAAATCAGTTACCATTTTTAATCTATGATGTAGACATTCATTATCAATATTCGTTTTCTTTACTTCACAAACTCGCCCAAAAAGATAGCATGGTAAATCCTACTGCTATTGCTTTTGCCCCGGTTCGTTTCTCAAATAAAAAGCTTACCACTTTAAGTAGAAGTGAACAAAAATTAAACGAAATCGGTCGCTTGTTCCCCACCACTCTATTTACCAAAGAAAAAGCTTCAAAAAACAATTTTATAAAGGAAGCTGCTCCTTATAGTATTGTTCATCTCTCTACCCATGCTAATGCAGTTAGTAATAAAGAGCCCTGGATTGCTTTTCATGATGCTTCTTTGTCGTTGAGTGAACTATATTTTATCCAAAGCAATGCTGAACTTGTTATCCTCGATGCTTGTAAAACAGCACTTGGCGAAATGAAACAAGGAGAAGGTATTTTGAGTTTATCGAGAGGCTTTTTTCACGCTGGAGCTAATAGTGTTATTTCTTCTTTATGGAGCACTAATGAGAAATCCAGCAATGAAATTATTCTCAGTTTTTATCAGTTTCTCAAAAAAGGAGAAGACAAGTCATCTGCCTTGCGTAAGGCTAAACTTCAATATCTCCAAACACATCAAGCTAGTGAATTATCTCCATATTTCTGGGCTCCTCTTATTCTCAACGGAAGGAAAAAAAATGTTTTTCACACACCTTCTTATTCTTATTTTTTAGTTATCGGAGGAAGCATACTTTTATTGTTACTCCTGATAGGAGGATATGTTTTATTCAAAAAAAAGAACTCAAAACAGGAATACGCAGGTAACAATAGTAATTCTATATAAAAATATCTGATCTGGAAGAACTCTCCTTTACTTTTATAATAAACACTTCTTCTCTTCTGCAATTAACAGTACCTTTGCGGCATGTCAAATTTTTTGAAAGATCAATCCTCTGTTTTAAAAAAACTGGGAATTACTCAGCTAAACCCAATGCAGGAAGAAGCTAAGCTGGCTATCTCTTCCACAGCATCTACTATTTTACTTTCTCCAACAGGAACAGGGAAAACTATTGCTTTTTTGCTTCCTGTTATTGAGGGACTAACTCCTGACAATGACCAAATTCAAGCTTTGATTTTAGTCCCTTCCAGAGAATTAGCTATCCAGATAGAGCAAGTTTGCCGGGAAATGGGAACCGGATATAAAGTCAACGCTATTTATGGAGGACGTCCTATCGCTAAAGATAAAGTGGAACTGCAACATCTCCCTGCGATATTGATTGGAACTCCAGGAAGAATTGCAGACCACCTAAGAAGGCAATCATTTACTTCTGCGCATATACAAACACTGGTCCTTGATGAATTTGACAAAGCACTGGAAGTTGGGTTCGAATCAGAAATGAAAGAAATTATTTCCTTGCTCCCTGCACTAAAAAAACGAGTGCTCACCTCTGCTACTCATGAAGCCCAAATTCCATCATTCGTAGGAGTTTCTGATCCGATATATATTAATTATCTGGATCAAAAAAAAACGCAATTATCAATTCAATCGGTAACGACTTCCTCTGACAAAAAACTAGACACCCTACGTGACCTCATTTTTCATATCGGCAATAAGCCTGGTATTGTTTTTTGTAATTTTAAGAATACAATTCAGGAGGTAAGCACTTTCCTAACACAGAATCATATACAACACGGATGTTTTTATGGAGGTATGGAACAAAAAGACCGGGAAAGAGCCTTAATTAAATTTAGAAATGGAACCCATCAAATTCTTGTTGCTACGGATTTAGCAGCAAGAGGAATTGATATTTCAGAATTACAGTTTATCATACATTACCAACTTCCTTTAAAAAGTCAAGAATTCATCCATCGCAATGGAAGAACTGCGAGAATGCACAATAAAGGAATAGCTTATATTATAGATACGACAGATAGCAATTTACCTGAATTCATTCACAATCATAAGGTTATTACTATACAGAACAATGCACAGCCACTACTTCCATCCAACTGGATAACATTGTTTATCTCAGGAGGAAGAAAAGACAAAATCTCTAAAGGAGACATCGCCGGGCTATTGATGAAACAAGGAGGGCTGTCTAAAGATCAGGTGGGAGGTATCGAACTAAAGCAAGATTGTGCTTTTGTAGCCGTACGTCCTGAAAAAAATCTGGAATTCCTAAAAAAAATCAATAATACAAGACTAAAAAAGAAGAAAGTCCGAATAACAAAAATATAAGATATACTCCTTCGCTATATTCCATATCTTTTAATTCGACACGTAATTTTTTTATCGCTCTGTATACCTGAGTCCTTACAGTTTCGATAGAGGTTCCCATAATTTCAGCGATCTCTTCGTATGTTTTTTCGTTGTGATACCGATATTGAATTGCTTCTCTTTGCTTTTCAGGGAGCCTACATAATGCATCAGATAATCTGGAGGTATGTTCCTCCACTGTTTCTTCATTGATAAGAACATCTTCAATTGATCGTTCTTCTGTAAAAGTAAACACTATATTCTCAGAAGAAATTTCTTTAATTTCTCTTTTGCTTTGTCTACTTATTTTTCTTCTTAAGGATCTGTAAAGATAATATTCGGCATTAGAAACCTCAGATAAAGATTTCCTATACTTATAAATATCCAAAAAAAGATCGTGAATTGAATCTTTAACAATATTTTGATTATTTACATACCTCATCCCATAAGAGAATAAAGAATCAACATACAGGCAATATAACTCATTCAAAGCTACGGTATTACCCTTCTTTATTTCTCTCCATAATCGTACTCCATGTTCTATTTTATTTCCCATAAATCTCCCACTTTTTCTAAGAACTCTCTAATAATCTTTGCCTAAAGATAGAAACTTAATCAAAAAAGACAAAAAAACATACTAATAACATATTAAAAATATATTTTTCTTAAAAAAAAATTAAAACAGCTGTCTA
Source organism: Aquimarina sp. TRL1 (assembly GCF_013365535.1). Taxonomy (NCBI): domain Bacteria; kingdom Pseudomonadati; phylum Bacteroidota; class Flavobacteriia; order Flavobacteriales; family Flavobacteriaceae; genus Aquimarina; species Aquimarina sp. TRL1. The sequence goes on from NZ_CP053590.1 coordinate 1,387,068, forward strand.
TGAATTCATTTTTTAATGCTTTATTAATATAAAGCCTCTATTTTAATCTTTTTTTAACATAATTAATTCATAAAAATAACTTAGTGAATAAAAAGCATACATATATCATAAGTAAAGAAGAAAAGAAGGAATTACAACATCGAATAAACACTTCTATTCGAAAAGTACAGCAAAAAGAAAAACGTAATAGAAAACGTTTCTTTTACTTTTCTTCTGCCGCTTCTGTTATTATTCTTATTGGTGCAACTTTTATCTATAATTATAAAAAGTCATCTGATACTTTATATCAATATGTCGAGATAACAAATATTAATAATGCTTCATTAACAGATGGAACCATCAAAGTAATCCAAAATAATAAAGAAGTAATTTCTCTACATGAAGAAAACCCTAGTATTACATATTCCAAAACAGGAAAATCTATTCAGGTTAACAATAAAAAAGTAGCAGTTTCAGAAACTACCGATACGCATACAGAGACATTTAATACGATTGTGGTTCCTTATGGAAAAAGATCTTTTTTAACACTTTCGGATGGATCTAAAGTTTGGTTAAATTCTGGAAGTAAATTGACATATGCCAGTACTTTTAAAAAGGATAAACGAGAAGTACACCTGACAGGAGAAGCTATTTTTGATGTAGCACATGATAAAGAACGACCATTTCATGTATTGACACATGACTATGATGTAGAAGTTCTCGGTACTGTATTTAATGTCAGTAGCTACCCCGAAGACTCATTTACGAAAACTTCCTTGAAAAGCGGAAGTGTAAAAATTAATTATGGTACTGCTGATTTTTTCGGAAAGCGTTCTTCTCTAAAAATTATACCTGGCAATCAGATCTCTTATGACAGAGTCTCTCGAAAAATTACCCGAGGGAAAGAAGATATTCTGGCATGTATGTCCTGGAGAGATGGTGTCTTTATTTTTCACAAAAAGAACTTATCTGATATTATCAAAAAGGTATCCAGATATTACAACATTGACATCGAAAGCGATCATCCTGAAATTGAAAAACTTACTTTTTCTGGTTCTTTAGATCTTAAAGATTCTATAGAAGAGGTATTAGACGTTCTAAAAGAAACAACCAAATTCACATATATAAAGCAAGACCAAAAAATAATCATTAATTATAAAAACAGCCCGCCAATGAAGTAAGCAATAATACCCTATTTTATTTTCAAAAAAAATTCAGAAGATGCGCCAACATCTTCTGAATGAATAAATTAAATATCGCGTCGAACAACATTTAATTACGGACTACAAAAATATGAATAAAAAAAGTAAGCCAGTTCTTTTTATATCAAAAAAAGAGCTTAACAAACTCTTATTGAGTATGATTAAGATATATGTTTTATGCTTATGCTTTGGATTAAGCAGTATTTATGCAAAAAGCACATATGGCCAGGATAAAATAAACCTAGAGGCTAAGAACCTCAGTATAGAAGATTTTTTTAAAGAAATAGAGAAAAAAAGCAACTTTATTTTCTTTTATAATGACAATATAACAGACTATAAAAAAAGAATTTCTATCAATGCTAAAAAAGAATCTATTTCTTCAATCCTATCTCGGGTTTTAACAGACAAAAATCTAGCTTTCAAAATTATAGAACGACAAATTATTGTCACTAAAGAAGCTAGAAAAGCTAAAAGACAAACAGTTGCCAGAGGAAAAATAACCGATACCAAGGGGATTCCTCTTCCCGGAGTAACCATTGTTATAGAGGGAACAAATAAAGGAACAACCAGTGATTTTGACGGGAATTATGAAATTCCGGTTTCCAAAGGTCAGACACTAGTTTTTAGCTTTCTGGGAGTAAAAACAAAGAAGGTCATTGTGGGAGATAGTCTAACAATCAATGTCACTATGGAAGATGATGTTGAGGATCTGGACGAGGTCGTTATAACCGGTTACCAAAATATTAAAAAGGTATTTTTTACCGGAGCGTCTCAATCTTTAAAAACAGAAGATATAAAGCTAGAAGGTGTTCCTGATGTTGCTCGATCTTTAGAAGGGCGTGCTGCCGGAGTAAGTGTACAAAACGTAACAGGTACCTTTGGAGCAACTCCCAAGATTACAATTCGTGGTTCTTCTTCTATTCTAGGAGATACGAAACCGATCTGGATTGTAGATGGAGCCATACAGGAAGAAATCATCAACTTATCGTTAAATGATTTAGTTTCTGGAGATACCAATACCCTTTTAAGTTCTGCTGTAGCTGGGCTAAATGCATCAGATATAGCAAGTATTGAAATTCTTAAAGATGCCTCTGCAACAGCACTCTATGGAGCAAGAGCCCTAAATGGTGTCGTTGTTATTACTACTAAATCCGGAAAAAGAAATCAGAAAACAAATATCAGCTACTCTGCTGAATATGCTATCAGACCCATCCCGAAGTATTCACAATACGATTTATTGAATTCTCAGGAAACAGTCTCTATCTACAGAGAGTTAGAATCTAAAGGGTTTTTAAGCTTACCCCAAAGCTTACAGGGAAGATTCGGAGGAATCTATAACATTATGTACAATAGAATAAATACCTTTGACCCTGCAACAAACTCATTCCTTTTAGAAAATACTCCTGAGGCAAAAGCTCGTTTTTTACAGCAATTTGAATTATCCAACACTAACTGGTTTAAAACGCTTTTCCGTGAGACACCAACCCAAAGTCATTCTTTGAGTTTCTCCGGAGGAGGTGAAAATTCTGCACAATACGCTTCTATAGGTTATTATGCAGATCCGGGATGGACGATAGCTGACAGAGTACGAAGATTAACAGGAAATATCAGAAATACATATTTCCTAAATGACAATTATAAAGCAACGGTTCTTTTACAAGGATCTTTCAGGGACCAAAATGCGCCTGGTGCATTTGACAGACAAACCGATGTAGTAAATGGAGGATTCAACAGGGACTTTGATATCAACCCTTTTAGTTATGCCTTAAATACCAGTAGAGCTATCCGCCCCAGAGATAACAATGGGAACCTGGAATATACAAGATACAACTGGGCTCCTTTTAATATTTTAAACGAACTGGAGAACAACACAACAGAATTAACTGTTTTAGACCTTAAATTCCAGGGAGAATTTGAAGCAAAGCTAACGGATGAATTAAAATATAACTTCCTGGGTACTGCACGATACGCTACCTCTACAAATGAGCATAAAGTACGAGAAAACTCCAATGTAGCAGGAGCCTACAGAGCGAATGAGACAACTATTGTAGAAGATCAGAATACTTTTCTGTTTAATGATCCAGAAAATCCGAATGCCAGACCACAAGTCGTATTACCTTCTGGGGGGATCTATACAAGAAGAGAAAACAAAATCGTCACTTATAATTTTAGAAATACACTGGACTTCAATAAAGAGTTAAGTGATAGAAGCGATCTCCGAGTATATCTTGGACAAGAGTTCCGATATGCAAACAGAGAACAAAGCTTTAACAGAGGTTTTGGATATCAATTTTCTAAAGGAGGAGTTCCTTTTACCGATCCTGATATTATTACAAAACTCATTTTAGATGGAGGAAACTATTTTGGGTTAAATCAAAGTAGAGAAAGAGGAGTTACTTTTTTCACTACGGCTACCTATGCATTTGATAAAAAATACATTATCAATGTTACAGGAAACTACGAAGGATCTAACAGAGCCGGAGAATCTGCCAGTACTCGTTGGTTACCTACCTATAATATTGGAGGGAAGTGGAATATAGATCAGGAATCATTTATGCAGGATGTATCCTGGATTTCTAAATTAGCAATCCGACCAAGCTACGGGCTTGTAGGATTATTAGCAGATAATGTAAGTAACAACTTACCTGTTTTTAGAAATGTAATAACAGATCGATTCAACCCTAGCACCAGAGAAAATGCGATAAACATAGAGGATCTTCAAAACACCGAGCTAACCTGGGAAAAAACATTTGAGTTTAACTTGGGATTAGAAGCAGGTTTTTTCAACAACCGTATCTCTTTTGTTGCAGATGCATACTCCAGAAAAGGAGAAGACCTCATCGACGTAGTACGAACTTCAGGTATCGGAGGAGAGCGATTAAAGTTAGCTAATAACGCTACTATGAATACCAAGGGACTTGAATTTCAGCTAAACACTGAAAACATCGTTACACCTAATTTTAAATGGAACACAACAATCAACCTATCTTATTTTGATCAGGAAATAACAGAATTACAGCAAAAACCTAATGTATTAGACCTTGTTTCTTCTACAGGTGGAAATGCTATTGGTTTCCCTAGAGGAGCCCTGTTCTCATTCCAGTTTGATAAATTAGATGACAGAGGGTTACCTAATTTTATCTTTAATGATGATAGAGATCCTGTAACAGGTATTGATTTTCAAGAGATAGAAGATATACAAGATTATCTAAAATACGAAGGATCTATAGAGCCTAACTTTACCGGAGGTATTTCTAATAATTTCTCCTATAAGAACTGGAACTTGAGTTTCTTCGCTACTTTCTCTGCGGGTAATAAAATTCGATTACACCCTTATTATTCTTCAAATTATACTGATCTATCTGTATTCCCTAAGGAATTTACAGACAGATGGCTGGCTCCTGGAGACGAAAACAGAACTACTATTCCTGTTATTCCTTCCCAAAGACTTATCAACGAAGTAGGAGTGAATGAAATCAGAAGAGCGTATAATGCGTATAACTTTTCTTCTGAAAGAATCGCAGACGGAGGTTTCGTTCGTATGAAAAATATCTCCTTATCCTATGCTTTCTCAAAAGAAGCACTGGATCTTATTCATCTATCTACGTTAAAGTTAACATTCCAGGCCACAAATCCTTTTTTAATTTATTCTGATAAAAAGTTACAGGGACAAGATCCGGAATTCTTCAGAACAGGAGGTGTTTCATACCCTGTTGCTAAGCAATATACTTTTTCACTTAATCTAGGATTTTAACAAACAAAAAAGATGACTATGAAACTTATAAAAAACATACTAGGTACTCTATTAATAGCAATAAGTACAGTTTTATTTTCTTGTGACTCTTTTTTAGATGAAGTACCAGATAATAGAACACAGATAGACAATGCAGAAAAAATTGCAGAATTATTAACCAAGGCATACCCAGAAGCTTCTTATACCACTTTTATAGAACCCAGAACTGACAATGCCGATGACAAAGGGGCTAGCGCAAGAGAACTACGTGTAAACACAGAAATGTATTTCTGGAGAGATGTAGATGATCCTGATAGTGATTTCCCTACTAATTATTGGAATGAATCCTATAAAGCTATTGCTCAGGCTAATCATGCCTTAGCTGCAATAGAAGAACTCGGAGGAGGAAGTGATTTGAACTATCTAAAGGGAGAAGCACTGTTGGCTCGAGCCTATGCGCACTTCATGTTGGTTAATATTTGGGGGAAAACATACAACCCTGCAACTGCAGCCTCTGATCTTGGAATCCCATATGTAACAGAACCGGAAGATATTGTAATCAAAGATTACAAACGAAATTCGGTAAAAGAAGTATATGATATGATCGAAGCAGATCTAACAGCAGGGCTTCCATTAGTAACAAATAGGTACAACGTTCCTAAATTTCACTTTACTATTAATGCTGCCAATGCATTTGCCTCGCGATTTTATACCTATAAAGGAGACTGGCAAAAAGTAATAGAACACAGTTCTATTGTGTTAGAAAATAATGCTGCTTCTGTTTTAAGAGACTGGGGAGGGGATTATCAAAATCTGACATATAGTGAGACTACTGTAAGATATTCTGCTATAGAAGATCCTTCCAATCTACTATTAGTATCAGGAGGTTCTTTATTCGGTAGATTTTTTGCTTCTGCAAGATATCAATTATCTTCAGACCTAAGAGCAGATCTTTTTGATAATAATACCAACCCTATTGATAACAAAGGATGGGCTTATAGAGTATTCGGTAATGATTTATTTTTAAACATTCCTAAATATGATGAGTACTTTAGAGTTACCAATGCTGCAGCTAATATTGGGTTTGCATTTACTACCTATGTATTGCTTTCTACCGATGAAGTATTATTAAATAGAGCAGAAGCTTACGCTATGCTAGGACAAGATGATAATGCCCTTCAGGATATGAACACTTTCTTATCTATTAAAACAAGGCAATATGACGCTGGTACTGATATATTGTCTCTGGATGATATTAAATCATACTACGCTACAGATAATGGAGTGTACTCTCCTTTTTATGACATCCCGGAAGCACAACTTCCTATAATTCATGGAATAGCTGAGTTCCGAAGAAGAGAATTTCATAACGAAGGATTACGTTGGTTCGATATCAGAAGATACAATATGGAGGTTATTCATAGAGATTTCTTCGACAATGAATTCGTCCTTACGAAAGAAGATAACAGAAAGCAACTGCAAATACCCGCAGACGCTATCGCATTTGGTTTACAACCAAATCCTAGATAAAAATATTAATTAAAAGAGATTATTACAATGAAAAAAATAATTCATTTAATTACCCTAATAGTATGCTTATTCATCATAGGGGCATGCACTAGAGAAGACAGTGTTAGAGAAAGTCAAATTAATACGAATCCTCCTCAATTATCAGAATTAGATATTTGGTTACGGGAAAATTTCGTAAAACCATATAATATAGAAATCCAATATGCCTGGAATGAGAATGAGGTGAATCTAAACCGTTACTTATACCCTCCAACGGAAGAGAATGTAAAGCCCTTGTTAGAAGTAGTATTGGCGGTGTGGGTTAAGCCATATACTCAATTAGGAGGAGAAGATTTTATTAAAAATATCTCTCCCAGACAGTTTACATTAGTCGGAGGGTTTAATTATAACCCTTCGGGGACTATCACTTTGGGGTTAGCTGAAGCTGGTACTAAAATTACTCTTTTTAATGTAGATCAATTAGACCTTACAGATTTAACATTGACCAGAAGGTATTTCCAAACCATTCAACACGAATATGCTCATATTCTAAATCAAACAAAACCTTATGATCCTGCATATGGAGAAGTTAACCCAGAAAACTATACGGCACAATGGTTTAACAGATCTGTTGCAGAAGCGAGAGAATTGGGATATATCACCGATTACGCTTCTAGTAGTGACAGTGAGGATTTTGCAGAAATGGTGGCAACAATGCTTACAACCTCTAAAGCTGAATTTGATGCTATTGTAGAGGGCATTTCCAGTGAAGAAGCAAAAGCTCACATCAGACAAAAGGAACAAATGGTCGCGAGTTATTTCAGCACAGAATTTGGCATTGACTTATATGAATTACAAGAAGTTGTATACCAAAACACCTTAGAAGTTATTAACTAAATAAGACAAGAAATTATGAATCGAAATATAATAAAAAATATATCGTGTTACTTATTATTAGTACTAATGATGGTGGTATCCTCTTGTAGTGATGATGAAGAAACGGTTTTTGAACAATCCCCAACCGAACGAATTGAAGCAAGAAATGCTGAGCTTCAAACATTACTTTTAGCAGAGACGAATGGTTATAAAGTTGTTTATTTTCCTAATAACCAAAAATACGGAGGATTTACTTTTTTTATGAAGTTTAATGCTGATGGAACAGTAGAAATGACATCGGATGGAGATGCTAATACCGAGGTTCAGTCAAGCCGATATGAAGTGCGTTTAGGAAGTACTACTGAACTGGTATTTACTACCAGAAACCACATCCATAAACTTTCTGACAGTAACCTACCAGGGTTGATTGGTTCAGGATACGAAGGAAATTCCATTTTCGAATATATTAGCAAAAATGACGGAAAAATAACATTTAGAGAACCTCGACATGAGGCAATCTTAGTTTTCGAACCTGCACAGCAGGATGACTGGAACCAGGTTCCTGATTTATTGGCAATGAGACAAAACCTTGTTCCTTCTGAAACTTCTTCTGTTTTTCAACAATTCATTATAATAAATGCAAATGGAGAAACTAACTATAACCTAAACTATGATGGTCTCAGATATCACGCTAACCCTAGAAATCAGGCAGAAGACGGAACGGTTTCTGAGCTTAAATTCGGAATTGCTTTTACTACAGAAGGTCTTATTATTAGCCCCCCGGTAGAAATAGAAGGAGTTACTTACGAGAACTTTATATATGATGCTTCCAAACAATCTTTTATTGCTACTGTTGGAGATACAATGGCATCTATAGGTTTTGCAGATCGCCCTGCTTTTATTACCAATGATGTATTAAAAATAGGAAGTGGACTTAATAGATTTTTGTACCACATTCCTTATGGCTCTAATCCTTTAATTTCTCAAGGATTTAATTCTTTAATTGCTACAGTTAACAACAACATAGCTGCCTTTGGAATTAGTTTTCAAGCTTTTCAATTGAACATTATTCCTGATGATAATGGTAATATTACATTATGGGTTAATACTCCTAGTGCTAATGGAAATATATGGAGTCCTTTTATATTCAAACATAAAATAGAGGATAAAAAGTTATTCTTAGAATATCTTGGTCCTGGAAACAATAATGCTAATGCTTTACAAGGACCTCTTGCTCCCCTTCTTAACTTTTTAACTAGTACGGATGGGTTATTCTATGAAAGCAAAGGATCTTTTTCTACTAATACTCAAAACTTTAGCAATACATCTGGAACATTTACCAGTGCACAAGATCCTTCATTAAGAGTTTATGGCTTATGGTTCTGATATAGTGGATATGATAAAATTAACTTAACAACATACACACCCCCTTGAACTCAACTGGAAGATAGCTGTCTTATTATTCGTAATAAGACGGCTTCTTTTTTTATACATGTTTTATCGTATTTTTATACCAAACATCATATAACCTATGAGCAAAAGAAAACACATTACAGAAGTTGCTACTGTTTTTTTAAAACTAGGGTGTTTCGCTTTTGGAGGACCTGCTGCCCATATAGCTATGATGGAAGAAGAAATCGTCCATAAGCGAAAATGGATGGACCAACAGCATTTTTTAGACCTGATGGGAGCAACAAATCTGATTCCCGGTCCTAATTCTACCGAAATGACCATGCATTGTGGGCATAAAAGAGCAGGGATTCCAGGATTATTCATCGCAGGGATTTGTTTTATTTTTCCGGCAGTACTTATTACCGGGCTTCTAGCTTGGTTATATATGACCTATGGTACAATCCCCGAAGTACATGCGTTTATGTATGGGATAAAACCTGCTGTGTTGGTTATTATTCTTTCTGCTGTATTAAAACTAGGCAAAAAGGCCTTGAAAAATATTCCGCTAGCTATTCTAGGAATAGCAACACTTATTGCCAGTTTTGTGGGAATTAATGAGATTACAGCCTTATTAGCTGCTGGTATTATAGGCGCTCTATTTTTTTTCATAACCTCCAATACCTCCCAAAAAAACCTTTCTTTAGCTCCAATAATATTCTTTCAATCTGTATCTTCTTCTGCTACATTATTTTCCACTACCAAAACTTTTTGGACCTTCCTTAAAGTAGGGAGTATTTTATATGGAAGTGGATATGTACTCTTTGCCTATCTGGATGTAGAATTAGTTGCCAAAGGACTTCTCAGCAGACAACAATTACTAGATGCCATTGCCATAGGGCAATTCACCCCGGGACCAATTTTATCAACTTCTACCTTTATTGGATATCAACTCAATGGCTTTTGGGGAGCAATTGCTGCTAGCTTAGGAATGTTTCTGCCTTCCTTTCTCTTTGTTCTTATCCTGAATCCTCTAATTCCTAAAATGAGAAAATCTGTCTTTTTAAGTTATTTTTTGGATGCTGTAAATATTGCAGCCGTAGCTATTATGATTTCGGTACTTATCAAAATGGGGAACGATATTCTAATTGATTGGAAAAGCATTCTTATCTGTTGCGGTAGTCTTATTTGTTTTTTCTTTTTCAAAAAAATTAACACCCTATGGATTATCCTTGGAGGAGCTGTCTCAGGATACATACTCTCTTTTATATAAACCTCTTACAAAAATCAACAATAAAGAAAAACTGCATTATGCAGATAGCATGATATATATCATTGCCCTCCTATAACTGATCGCATACTTTAGAGACTTCAAATCTTTAAAAAGTCATGAACCACATTTTAATACCCACCGATTTTTCAACCAGTTCATTACATGCAATTACGTATGCTTTAGATTTTTTTAGAGGGGAGACTTGTAGCTTTCATCTTTTACATGTCCAAAAGACCTCCGAATATCAAACCGGAAATTTAATGTCATCAGATGCATCTGCTTCAATACAAGATTCCATTATCCAGGAGGACAGCGATAAATTAACTAGCTTGATTCATACACTCAGCGCAAAATATCCTCATCAATCTTATCACTTTATTCCTGAAATAGAATATGACCCTTTTACTGATGCCATCAATCAAATCATAATTGCAAAAAATATTGATTTGATTGTTATGGGGACAAATGGAGTCTCGGGATTCAAAGAAGTTATTTTCGGAAGCAATACCGTGAATGTTATTAGGAATACCAGCTGCCCAGTCCTTATTGTTCCTAAAGGATATATTTTCGAATCGATTCAAAATGTACTCTATACTGTTGATAACTCTAATAACTGCCCTACACATCTCTTGAGTCCATTAAAAACAATCTTACAAAACCACGCAGCACACCTGAAAATTTTAAATATAAAAAATGAAGAACACATCAAAAATGAAGAAACAAATACTAAAAAACAACTGGAGTCTTTTTTTAGTAATATTCCGCAATCCTATCACCCTATTGTGAATGTTTCCACTAAAGAAGCAATCAATAGTTTTATCCAAATCATGAATATTGATCTTAACGCAATGTTCATAAAAAAAGAAACATTAATCGAACGATATATAACAGGGTCAAAAAACATTAATATCAGTTACAAAACGATTGTTCCTCTATTAGTAATACATGAAGATATACAATGAGAGAAGTTCCTTTGCTGTATTCTGGACAATGATTAAAAAAAAGTAACTTTGTAGAAACAGTTATTCACTAATTGTATTCTATTCATAAAGCCTGTAAAACATTATTCTATATATTTTATGCTTTTTACCATATGAATCATCAGAAAAAAATAGGATTGGTTCTTTCGGGTGGAGGATATAAAGGAATTGCTCACCTAGGTGCTCTTCTGGCATTCGAAGAAGCTGGAATCACCCCCCAGTATATCTCCGGTAGTAGTGCAGGAGCAATTGTTGGTGCACTCTATGCAGGCGGATATTCCATTACAGCGATTAAATCTTTTTTTAAGAAAACACCTTTATTCCGATTTAATAAATTCACTCGAAAAAAACCAGGGTTCCTTGATTCTGAAAAATTCTATGACGATTTCAGCTCTTTTTTCCCTGAGAATACGTTTGAATCATTACAGCGTACTTTGTTTATTACGACTACGAATCTCATCGAAGGAACCAGTAAGGTATTTAGTAGTGGAGAACTTATCAAACCTATTCTGGCCTCTGCCGCTTTTCCGGGGATTTTTTCTCCGATAAAAATAGGCAATGCATTATATGCCGATGGGGGGATCATGGATAACTTTCCGATTACCCCTTTGATAAATCACTGTGATATGATTTTAGGAGTTAATGTAACTCCTGTCAAAAAACCTACCGCTAAAGATTTTAAACATGCATATAATGTAATGCAAAGAGCATATTATTTGATGTCCATAGCTAATGCCCAGAATAATTTCAAGCATTGCAATATTCTGGTAGAACCAGAAGAGTTAGTCAACTACGGAATTTTCAATGCTTACAATCTGGATAAGGTATTCGAGCTAGGATATTCTGAAGCAAAAAAACAACTGATTACATATAGAGCAAATCAAGAAAATTAATCCGCATATCAAAGAAGATGTCCTGAGAGTCAAAAAGCACTTCTTTTATTGATATGTTTGCAAAACATAAAACAAACACTCATTTCTATTTTTGAATAGAAATATAAAATAAATTAAAACAGCACATATGAAGATAGAACAACTATATACAGGATGTCTGGCTCAAGGCGCATATTATATCGAGAGCAAAGGAGAAGTGGCGATCATCGACCCTCTACGCGAGGTAAAACCTTATATCGATAAAGCAACAGAAAATGATGCCGTGATTAAATATATTTTTGAAACTCATTTTCATGCAGACTTCGTAAGTGGTCACCTCACTCTTGCCAAAGAAACTGATGCTGAAATTATTTATGGTCCCCTTGCCGCTCCTTCTTTTAAAGCAACTATTGCAAAAGATCTGCAAGAATTCTCATTAGGAGAAATAACTATTGTAGCATTACATACCCCTGGACATACAATGGAGAGCACGACCTATCTACTAAGAGACAAAACGGGAAAAGATCATGCTATCTTTAGTGGAGACACCTTATTTCTTGGAGATGTGGGGCGCCCTGACCTAGCCCAAAAAGCAGCAAACCTCACAAAAGAACAATTAGCAGAAAAGTTATTCGATAGCCTTCGTAATAAAATCATGCCGCTAGCAGATGATGTAATTGTATATCCTGCTCATGGAGCGGGTTCTGCTTGCGGGAAAAATATGATGAAAGAAACCGTAGACACTTTAGGTAATCAAAAAAAGATCAATTATGCGTTGCGCGCTGATATGACTAAAGAAGAATTTGTCAAAGAAGTCACCGATGGCTTGTTACCTCCACCTGGGTATTTTCCTGCAAACGTAAAATTAAATAAAGAAGGGTATACTGACATTGATACAATTATAAAACAAGGAACAACCCCTTTATCCCCTGATGCTTTTGAATCTATAGCGAAAGAAACCAACGCATTGATTCTGGATGTGAGACATCAAAGCGCCTTTATCAAAGGACATGTCCCCTCCTCTATTTTTATCGGTATCGATGGAGGATTTGCTCCGTGGGTAGGTGCATTAATCATTGATGTGCAACAACCCATTCTTCTCATAGCCCCAGAAGGAAGAGAAGAAGAAACAATTACGCGCCTATCAAGAGTAGGATTTGACAACACCCTTGGATATCTAAAGGGAGGAATAGAATGTTGGAAAAAAGAAGGAAAACAAGTTGATACGATTCATTCGATTTCTGCAGAAGAGTTAAAGGACCAACTGAAAAAAAATAACGCTTCTGTATTTGATGTAAGAAAAGAAGGAGAATTCACCGCTGAACACCTGGAAGACGGAATACATACACCTCTGGATGCTATTAACAATTATCTGGATGCTTTCCCCGATGAAGCTCCTTTCTACCTGCATTGTGCTGGAGGATACCGATCCATCATTGCATTATCTATATTAAAAAGCAGAGGAATTCATAATGGAATAGATATCGCTGGAGGGTATAAAGCTATTAAAGAAGCTGGTTTAGCCACTACGGCTTTTAGCTGCCCTAACAGTTTAAAAAAATAAAAAAAATCTGTCCTTTGATTTATACTAAAATCAAAGGACAGGTAAAAAAAGGAGGTTATTCAGTTTCTATTAATACTACGCCAATTTTGGCGTTTCTTTTTTCTTTTCTTTAGTAAATGCATCACTCATTCCTATTTCAGGAATAACTAAAAAAGGAATTTGCGTATGAAACCCTATTCTCTTTACAATCGGCTCTCTTGTCAATCGCTCTATAAAACTATGCTTATAATATAACATGGCTAAAAGATAAATATCTAATTCTTTTGTAAAGTTTTTCAATGTTTCGGACACAGAATCTTTTTCAGGAATCTGATATACAGTACTCGGAATCTCTCCCAGGTATTTCTGTAGCATGTTTAGATTAAACTGTTGTTGCTCTGACAATTCTTTTTGTGTTTTTTCGATATAAACAATTCGGATGGTAGCCTTGAAGAGTTTTGCCATCTCTATTAACGGTTCCAACTCATTCTTACTATAGAAATGATTAAAATCTGTTGCAAACGCAATTTCCGATGGAGTAATAAATCCGAAATCTTCTGGAATAGCCAGCACAGGGCAACTCGTAACGGACTTTATCATATTTACCGTATTGCTTCCCATAAAAATTTCAATTGCATTGGTAGCGCCTTTGGTTCCTGTAACAATCAGATCTATCTTTTTTTCTACAACAATTGACTTAATTTTATCGATCAAAATATCACAAGAAGTAATACTCTCTAAACGATGGTTTTTGTTAGGTAGCTCTTTTTTTATTTTATTCTTGATACGTTCTAATTCACTTAGTGCATTTTTTGCTGCCAAATCATTCAATCCTCTTTCCATAGGTGCCCCATCCAAATAAGTAGCTCTATACATCTGGGGGGTATATGTATTTAATAAATAAAAGGTGCATTCCTCCTCTCTAAAGATTTCTATAGCGTATTTAGCCGCATTCCATGCATTATCAGAAAAATCAGTTGGCAATAATATATTCTTCATCTGTATTATTTTGTTTATTCGGTTTGCGATAATAACAATAACCGATTTGTTAATTTTGGATATTACTCTGTCCCCTTCAACATCCCTGTAATTCATAATTACCCCCCAAAACTAGTTCTTGATCAGATATCAAACTATGATATTTATCATTGCCCACCCTTTACTTCTTTTAGAATTTTGTAAAAAATTAAGGGGACCTATATGATGACTGATACTTGTTTCCATTGCGGTAATGACTGTGATACTACCATTATAGAGTTTGATCAAAAGAAGTTCTGCTGTAATGGATGCAAAACTGTTTACGATATTCTCTCTAGTAATGAACTGAATTCATATTACGAATTACAGAAAGCTCCCGGAGCTAAGCCAGAAGAAGCCGCCGGTAAATATGACTATCTGGACACCCCTGAAATCCAAGAAGAATTGTTAGAGTTTCACGATGACTCTATTGAAATTGTACGACTCTATATTCCACATATCCATTGTAGTTCCTGTATCTGGATACTGGAAAACCTTCACAAACTACAACCTGAGATTTCTGCTTCTCAGGTGGATTTTCCAAAAAAAACCGTACGGATTACGTATAATAACACAAACTTTTCCCTAAAAGAAGTCGTATTATTATTAAATGCCATCGGATACGATCCTTACATCAGCCTTAATGATTATAAGAAAGACAAAAAGAGCATCAATAGAAGCATCATTTATAAATTAGGAATCGCAGGTTTCGCTTTTGGGAATGTTATGTTTTTATCATTTCCAGAATATTTTGAAGTCTCTGAATATTGGCTGGAAAAATACAAACATATGTTCAGATGGTTAATGTTTACCTTTTCACTTCCTGTTGTTTTCTATTGTTCTCAGGAATATTTTATTTCTGCTTATAAGGGGTTACGCTCCAAAGTATTAAATATCGACGTTCCGATAGCACTGGGGATTTTAGTTTTATTTCTCAGAAGTACTGCGGAAATCATTTTTGATCTGGGAACCGGTTTCTTTGATAGTCTTACCGGTCTTGTTTTTTTTCTGTTGCTCGGTAAATTTTTTCAACAAAAATCATACGCATTTCTTTCTTTCGAAAGAGACTACAAATCCTATTTTCCCATAGCAGTAACCAGAATAAAAACAGACGAAACAACAAACGCCAAAACAGAAGAAAACATACAGGTTTACGATATAAAAAAAGGAGATCGTATACTGATTCGCAATGGAGAATTAATCACAGTAGACAGTGTCTTAATAGAAGGAAATGCTCAGATCGATTATAGTTTTGTCACTGGAGAAAGCGAAACTGTTACTAAAAAAACAGGAGACAAACTATTTGCCGGAGGAAGGCAACTTTTTGGAGCTATCGAAATAGAAGCTACAAAATCTGTTAAGCAAAGCTACCTAACACAATTGTGGAGCAACGATGTTTTCAAAACAAACAAAGAAGAAGCATTTACAAATCTTACCAACACCATCAGTAAGTATTTCACAATAACTATTTTATGTATCGCAGCATTGGCTACTATTTTTTGGACCTTTTACGACGCATCCAAAGCAATTCAGGTATTCACTGCTGTACTTATTATAGCCTGCCCATGTGCATTAGCACTCTCTTCTCCTTTTGCTTTAGGAAATATGCTTCGATTATTCGGACAGCATAAATTTTATCTAAAAAACGCCAGTGTTATTGAGCAATTAGCCAATGCAGACACACTTATTTTTGATAAAACCGGTACAATAACCTCTAATCAGAAAAGTGCTATCACTTATGAAGGGGTTAGCTTAGATGAAGAAGAAGAGATGTTATTAAAGAACACATTACGAGCATCTAATCATCCGCTGAGCAGAGCCCTTTATGAATTGCTCAATGATCAACATATTAAGACGCTGGACGACTTTCAGGAACATACAGGAATGGGAATGGAGGCCCGCTACAATAAAAAATCTATAAAGGTAGGTGCCGCTCACTTTGTAGACAATGCAATCCCATCAAACTCACTTTCTACCACCGTACATATCAGTACTGATAATGAATACAAAGGGCGGTATGTTTTTCAAAATCGATATAGAAAAGGAGTTAAAAAACTCTTTCAAAAATTATCCGGGAGATATGCACTGGGAATCCTTTCCGGGGATAATGAAGGAGAAAAAACACGATTAGAAAGCTGGTTACCCAAAGGTACTACTCTATTATTTAATCAAAAACCAGAGCAAAAACTAGCACATATCAAATCCTTGCAGGAAAACGATCAAAAAGTAATCATGATTGGAGATGGTCTTAACGATGCCGGAGCACTGGCACAAAGTGATATCGGCATTGTCGTTTCAGAAAATGTAAATGTGTTTTCTCCTGCCTGTGATGCGATCTTGGATGCTTCGCAGTTCACCAAAATTCACAACTTTATTCTTGCCTCTAAACAAACATTAAAGATTATCAAATCCAGCTTTATCCTTTCTTTTTTCTATAACATAATAGGGCTATATTTTGCAGTTTCCGGTCAGTTATCTCCTGTAATTGCTGCCATATTGATGCCACTTAGTTCCATCTCGGTACTAGTCTATGTAACCATTCTTACCAATTGGTCCGGTCGAAAACTAATGAAATCACATGAAAGAAGAAAGTCATAATCCGATAGCACATTTTCAGCAATGGTTTTATGAAGTTGAAAAAGCACATCCCGAAGATGAGGTTAATATCATGTCATTATCAACTATTGGAAATGATGGTTTTCCCAAAAACAGGATTGTTTTATTAAAAAGATTTACTTGGGAAGGGTTCTATTTTTTTACTAATTATAATAGTGAAAAAGGAATCGCTATCAGAAACAACCCACTGGTTTCTCTTTCTTTTTTTTGGAAAAAAGCAGCCCGGGAGGTTCATATTTATGGAAAAGCAACTAAAATCCCTGTAAATTTATCACAAGGTTATTTTGACTCACGTCCCAGAGGAAGTCAATTAAGCACATGGGCTTCTATGCAAGGAAGCAAAATTGCTTCAAGAAAACAATTAGATGAACAGCTCGCTCATTACGATTCTTTGTTTCGGAATAAAGAAATCCCCATGCCGGCATATTGGGGAGGGTATCTGGTCAGTCCAAAAACTATAACTTTTATCGATCACAAAAAAAATGATAAAAATCATCATTTAACCTACTGTTTACAGAAAAATTATCACTGGATTAAACAGACTCATTCTAAATAAGAGGAAGGTCCTTATTTTTTTATTCTTATCAACTTACCCCTATCGCACATAACCTCCTGGAACACCTGTTTTTACTATACTTACCAACGATAACAAACTACTGGTAACCTTGTCCTTTATTACCACATATTCACTTACGGTTAAACCTGATAAATGTCATTTTTTTAGAATCTGTTCCCTCCTACTTTTGAATAAAATCAGACTTTACCATGAGTGTTATTTACATACTATTAACGATCAGTATTATTGTCGCCATCGTATTCTTTGTAGCATTTATTGTTTCTGTTAGAAATGGACAATTTGATGATACATACACTCCATCCATTCGAATGCTTTTCGATGACGAGTTGGTAGGAGAAGGTAAAAAGAAAACAACAATATTAACGAAAGACAAACAATCATAAATATGAAAATGGAAACATTCTATTACGATAATAAGATCGTAAAAAATTTCTTGTATGCCACCGTTCTCTGGGGGATTATAGGAATGTCCGTCGGATTACTGCTGGCGATATTATTTTTATTCCCCAATCTTACGGACGGAATCCCCTGGCTTAGTTTTGGTAGAATACGCCCTTTGCATACCAATGCTGTAATTTTTGCCTTTGTAGGGAATGCCATATTTGCAGGGGTTTATTACTCAACTCAACGATTATTAAAAACACGAATGTTTAATGATCTTCTGAGTAAAATCAATTTCTGGGGATGGCAGTTAATCATCGTAGGAGCTGCAATTACACTTCCGTTAGGGTATACTTCTTCTAAAGAATATGCAGAATTAGAATGGCCTTTTGATATTGCCATTGCCGTGATTTGGGTAGTTTTTGGATGGAATCTCATCGGTACCATATTAAAACGAAGACAACGGCATCTCTATGTAGCAATATGGTTTTATCTTGCTACTGTAGTTACAATTGCTGTATTACACATATTTAATAGTTTGGAGCTTCCTGTAAGTGCATTAAAAAGCTACTCTGTATATGCAGGAGTTCAGGATGCCCTGGTACAATGGTGGTATGGTCACAATGCCGTTGCTTTCTTCCTTACGACTCCTTTCTTAGGTCTGATGTATTATTTTATTCCTAAGGCTGCAAATCGTCCTGTATATTCATATAGATTATCCATTATACATTTCTGGTCTCTGATTTTTATCTATATCTGGGCCGGTCCCCATCACCTCTTATACTCCTCTCTACCAGATTGGGCACAAAATTTAGGAGTTGCATTTTCTGTTATGCTAATCGCACCATCATGGGGAGGTATGATTAATGGTTTATTAACACTGAGAGGAGCCTGGGATAAAGTACGAACAGATCCTGTTCTTAAATTTATGGTAGTAGCTATAACAGGATACGGTATGGCTACATTCGAAGGTCCTATGCTCTCACTAAAAAACGTAAATGCTATTGCTCATTTTAGTGATTGGGTAATTGCTCACGTACACGTAGGAGCATTAGCCTGGAACGGGTTCCTTACTTTTGGTATGATCTACTGGCTTATCCCTAAATTATTCAAAACTAAATTATGGTCTACCGGTCTTGCCAACATGCATTTCTGGATTGGTACACTAGGAATAATCATTTATGCACTTCCGATGTATGTTGCCGGATTCGTACAGGCATCTATGTGGAAACAATTTAATCCTGATGGTACCCTGACCTATGGTAACTTCCTGGAGACAGTGAATCAAATCATACCTATGTACTGGATGAGAGCTATCGGAGGAACGATGTTTATTCTGGGGATGTTCATCATGGTATACAATATGTATAAAACGATCAAAGCTGGAACCGCAGTAGCAGATGAAAAAGCAGAAGCTGCTCCATTACAAAAAATCACAAAATACAGAACTGCAAAAGAAGGATACCACACCTGGTTAGAAAGAAGACCTGTGAAACTAACCATTTTTGCCACGATTGCAATTCTTATCGGAGGAGCAGTACAGATCGTGCCCACATTAATGGTCAAATCCAATATTCCTACAATCACTAGTGTGAAACCATATACTCCATTAGAATTAGAAGGAAGAGATATCTATATCAGAGAAAGTTGTGTTTCTTGTCATTCTCAGATGATACGACCTTTCAGAAGTGAGGTAGAACGATATGGGGAATATTCCAAAGCAGGAGAGTATGTCTATGATCACCCATTCTTATGGGGTAGTAAGCGTACGGGTCCCGACCTGATGCGAATCGGAGGAAAATACTCAGACAACTGGCATTTTAATCATATGTATGATCCGCAAAGTACATCTCCCGGTTCTATTATGCCTGCATACAAATGGCTTATCACGGATAAACTAGACAGATCCCTAACTGAAGATAAAATGGAAGCGATGGTCACTCTTGGCGTCCCATACACACCGGAAGAAATCGAAAGAGCCCAGAAATGGATGGATGAACAAGCAGCTCAAATAGAGAAAAACCTATACAATGATCCGGAATTTGCAGAAAGTTATGAAGCTGATAAGAAATATGCTCTAGAAAACGGAGAAGAATTTATTGAAATGAGAGATCGTGAAATTGTAGCATTAATTGCCTATATCCAACGATTAGGAACTGATATCAAAATAAAAGACGGAGAAAGTGTAACCCATAAAGAATAATCAACATGCTAAAATTTATAAAAGGACACATGGAAAGTATTGAAGGTATCGAAATATACCCAATTATCTCCTTATTAATCTTTGGAATATTCTTCATTGCATTGTTCTGGTGGGTATTCTCTGCCAAAAAAGATTATATAAAACAAGTGAGCCAAATTCCAATAGAAACTGAAAAACAAAAGACTTCATGAGAACGATTTCATCATATCTTAGAGTAATCGCATTTATTGCTATTACGTATATTTTAATAGAATGGGTAGTAGAATCCGGAGATGAATCTGCATTTGTAGCAAACCCATATACACTACTAATCATAGGATTGGTAGCCTTGTTTGCTGTTGCTTTTGAGATTTGTATCAGTGCAGTAAAAGGTACCTTATTCATGGCCTTAAGCCCGGAAGCACAAGAACGGTTTAAAGCAGCAGAAAAAGAGAAAAAAGAGAAACAATATAAATGGATTAAAGAAAAATACAAAAAACTTTTAGATAGCAAACCTATAGAAGATGAAGCAGAAATCATTCTGGATCACAACTACGATGGAATACAGGAATTAGACAATAATTTGCCTCCATGGTGGGTCTACGGGTTTTATATGACCATCATATTTGGAACCGTTTACTTGGTTCGATTCCATATAATGAATGATTATACCCAGGCAGAAGAGTATGAAATGGAAGTTGCTGAAGCGAAAATCGCGATTGAAGAATACAAACGTACAGCAAAAGACCTTATCGATGCCAATACGGTAACCTTATTAACAGATGCTTCGGATCTAAAAGCCGGTAAAGCTACTTTCTCCGCTAATTGTGTTGCTTGTCATAAAGCTGACGGAGGAGGAGGAATAGGACCAAATCTTACCGATCCATATTGGATTCTCGGAGGAGGAATTAAAAATGTTTTCAGAACCATCTCAGAAGGAGGACGTGATGGAAAAGGGATGGTTGCCTGGAAACAAAACCTAAAACCTTCAGAGATTGCACAAGTTGCCAGTTATGTTATTTCATTAGGAGGTACAACTCCAACCGAACCTAAAGAACCAGAAGGAGATATCTGGAAAGACCCTGAAACAGAAAACAGCAAATAATTGCTGAATACTGTATCCTTATCTAGCCAAATTCCCTCCCGATTTGGCTAGATATATTGACAAAATAAAACCCTAAAAAACACCCCATTTGGAAGCGCTTGAAAACGAAAAATTCAGAAATTCTATCAGTACTGTAACTGATGATGGAAAACGAGCCTGGGTATATCCCAAAAAACCCAATGGGCGATTCTATGCATATCGCGAATGGGTTAGTTATTTTTTGTTGCTTTTTCTTTTTACAGCTCCTTTTATAAAAGTTAAAGGAAATCAACTGTTCTTATTTAATATCATGGAACGCCGCTTCAATATTTTTGGAGCGCCTTTCTGGCCACAGGATTTTCATCTGTTTGTCATTTCTATGATTGTAGGAATCGTATTCATTATTCTGTTTACGGTAGCATTTGGGCGTATTTTCTGTGGATGGATCTGCCCGCAAACCATTTTTATGGAAATGGTTTTTCGCAAAATAGAATACTGGATAGAAGGAGATAGAGGAAAACAAATTCGACTAGATAAGCAACCCTGGAATGCCGAAAAAATCAAAAAACGCGTGCTAAAGTGGTCCGTCTTTTTTTTCATATCTTTTTTGATTGCTAATATTTTCTTAGCCTACTTTATTGGCAGTGACCAATTAGTACATCATATCTCTGACGGACCATTAAAGCACGTTAAAACACTGGTGTCTTTACTCATATTTACAGGAGTATTCTATTTTGTTTTTGCCTGGTTTAGAGAACAAGTATGTATCATCGCTTGTCCTTACGGAAGACTACAAGGAGTTTTATTAGACAATAAATCGATCATTGTAGCCTATGATCATAAAAGAGGAGAACAAGAGACTGGTCGATCAAAATTCAGAAAAAACGAAGACAGATCCGCATTAGGAAAAGGAGATTGTATCGATTGTTTTCAATGTGTTCAAGTATGCCCCACAGGAATTGATATAAGAAACGGTACGCAGTTAGAATGTATCAACTGTACTGCGTGTATTGATGCCTGTGATCATATTATGGAGAAAGTAAAAATGCCGAAAGGGCTTATCCGATATGCCAGTGAAGAAAATATCGAGCGAAAGGCCAAGTTTTCTTTCACTCCTCGACTTATAGGATATAGTGTCGTTCTCACAATTCTTATCGGAGTGCTTGTCGGAATGCTTTTCTTACGAAATGATGTAGAGGCAAACATACTCAGACTACCTGGACAATTATACGAAAGAAAAGAGAATAATATCATTAGTAATGTATACACATATAAACTCGTAAACAAAACCACTTTGGAAATAGAAAATGTTCATTTCGAACTTATGTCTCATAGCGGTAAAATTGAATTAGTTACACATAAAAAATTCACAGTTCCAAAACAAGGATTATCCGAAGGAACTCTCTTTATTGAGATCAATAGAGCTGCCCTTAATGGAGACAAAGACGAATTAAAAATTGGTGTATACAGTAACGGAGAATTAATAGAAACAACAACTACGGCTTTTTTAGGTCCTAGAAGTTATAAGTAAACTACCTCGGGGCAAGCCCGCGAGGTATTCATTAGAAATAAATTTTCAATTTCAAGGCAAGGCTTGAGGCATTATACACCTTGGCAGTGCCGATAAAACCATATAGAATGCGCATATAGAAATTTAATCATATCTCAGATAACGATTAGCTTCTCATGCATATTCCTGGATATAAAGAAACACAAACCTCTTTCTATTCAGAAATCTAAAAAAAATAAACAGATGAAAATTAACTGGGGAACATCCATCGTACTTGTATTTATAGGGTTCATATCTTTTATCATGTTTTTTGTGATAAAAATGAATACGCAGGAAAAATACAATCATCACCTTGTAACAGAAGATTATTACAAAAAGGAGCTTGCTTTTCAGAAAGAAATTGATGCAGCAAAAAATACGAGCTTATTAAAAAACAGCCTGAATGTAAGACAGGTAGACGATCAGTTAATAATTTATTTTCCCGAGGATTTAGATCCTGCAAAAATATCAGGAACCATCACTTTATATCGCCCTTCTAATGAGAATCTTGATTTTGAAATACCAATACAGTTAGAAGGCTCAAAAGTAGAAATTCCTCAGGAACGCCTGGTAGCAGGTCGATGGAATATCAATATCTCATGGAACTATCAGGGCGTTCCATATTTATTCAAAAAACCAATCACACTGTAAGTCGAATTAATGGTGTTAGTAGCAGCGCTCATATTAGGATTTCTAGGTAGTTTTCACTGCATTGGCATGTGCGGACCGATTGCTTTTATGCTTCCTGTAGACAGAAATAATTCTTTGAAAAAAGTTTTTCAAATATTTCTTTATCACAGCGGCAGGCTACTTTCTTATACAATCATAGGAGTATTTTTTGGAGTATTGGGAAAAAGTCTGTACTTATTCGGAATACAGCAGAAACTTTCTATTATCATTGGGGTACTGATGGTACTGTTTGTCCTACTCCCTGATCGGCTACTTGCTAAATATAATATATCTAAACCGGTTTTTTCTATCATTGGAAAGGTAAAAAATGCATTGGGAAAAGAACTCAAAAAGAAGAGCAATGACACTTTTCTCACCATTGGTTTTTTAAATGGTTTTCTTCCCTGCGGATTGGTCTATATGGCTGTTTTCGGTGCAATTGCCACTGGCGGGATAGTAGAAGGTGCTCTATACATGACCTCCTTTGGCATCGGAACGATCCCTCTAATGACAGCAACAGTATACATCAGCCGTTTTTTATCAGGAAATATTCGGCGTCACATCCTCAAAGCAATCCCTGTTTTTGTCGTTATTATTGGGCTCTTATTTATTATTCGAGGACTGGGACTTGGAATTCCCTACTTATCTCCCAAAGCTGTAACAGAAGTGGTTTCTTCTAATTTTGAATGCTATAAATAAAGGAATTCTTCCTTCTGGATCATAAGAATCTCAAAATACTCCCTATTTTTACTCAATAATAGAAGTATGGATACTCCTGGAGCTACATCAGAGCAGTATACCATCGATTATTTTGAGCACTAATGAACCCTATTCAACAATTAACAGATAAAATTCATGCCAGTGATCTTTGGGAAAAAGAAATCTGTATCCCCAGAAATGGGTTCCTTTCTAAAAATGGCACCATAGACACTAACCTATATTACATTCAAGAGGGCAGCATTCGCATCTATGTTATTGACGAAACCGAAGAACAAACCATTCGATTCGGATATAGAAATAATTTTATCGCTGCACTGGACTCTTTTATCAGTGAAACACCTTCCGAACTCTATTTACAAGCAATAAAAAAAACACAGATAAAAGTGTTACGCAAGAAGACATTTATGGATTTTATAGATAGTTCTTCCGAATATTTGAGCTTATGGAAGCAAATCGTTGGGATGCTTATATATCAGCAAATGGAAAGAGAAAGAGATATTCTCACCTCATCTCCGGTAGAACGATATCAGAGGGTCCTAAAAAGAAGCCCTCAGCTGTTTCAGGAAGTTCCGCATAAATACATTGCTTCCTACCTGAGAATGAGCCCTGAAACCTTATCCCGAATTAAAAAGTCTTGATTTCAATCAAGGTTTTTGTATTTCTTTTTAAAGACTTTTACTCAATAATAAAAAGAAATACCATGACTATAAAAACAACCTCCTTACTAGAGGACCTGACTCAACGTACCAAACAACATCTAATAAAACTAGAACAATTACAACATCTATCAATTGTAGCACTACAACAGCGACCAGCTCCTCAGGCATGGAATATATTAGAATGTATTGAACACCTAAACTTATACGGGGATTTTTACATTCCCGAAATGAAAAACAGCATCCATCACAGTCCATATTCATATAATCCGATATTCAAAAGCGGATTACTGGGGAATTATTTTGCTAATATGATGCTTCCAGGAAAAACAATGAAGTCCATGCGAACATTTGCGGATAAAAATCCATATAATGCTTCACTAGATATTTCAGTACTGAAAAAGTTTAACCATCAACTTCATGATATATTATCAATACTGGAGAATTGTGCGACTAAAAACCTCAGCAAGACCAAAACATCTATCAGTATCTCTAAATGGATCAAATTGCGTTTGGGGGATACGCTTAGAGTAGTGATTTATCATAATGAAAGGCACCTGGAACAAGCTTTAAGATGTATAAAAAAGCCAGGGGACATCCAGGTGCCTAAAACAAAATAAAACCAATTGTATCTATGAGATATACAGTTTAAACCGTCATAGAGAACAGTCGTGTCTCTGGTTTATGACGTTGTAATCTCAGATCAAATGACATACATATATTGCGTACAAACGGGCGTCCTTTTTCTGTGATACGAATTCCATTTGGTAAAATTTCCAACAAGGAATCACGCTCCATTTCCTGCAATCTAACGAGTACATCAGGTAATTCTGTAAAACGAAATGTATCATCATCCCAAAAAGTTTCAAAATGACACATTAGGTTCAAAATATGTTTTCTTATAATTTCATCTTCTTCAGTAAGAATGTGCCCTCTATATACAGGAATTACTCCTTCTCTTATTAAATGTTCGTATTCTTCGATTCCTTTTACATTTTGGGCAAATCCATACCAGCTATCACTAATAGAGGACACTCCTAATCCAATCATCAATTGGGTTTTAGAAGCTGTATACCCCATAAAGTTTCGATGTAGTCTCTGAGATTCCATAGATTCATATAGGGTGTCATTTTCTAATGCAAAATGATCCATTCCTATTTCTGTATATCCAGCTTCTGATAGCATTCCTTTTCCTATTTCATATTGCATCCGCTTTTCCTCTCCACTAGGCAGATCTGCTTCATTATAACCTCTCTGCCCATTTCCTTTAATCCAAGGCACATGCGCATAGCTATAAAATGCCAGGCGATCCGGAGATAACTCTTTTGTTCTTTCTATGGTATGTGCTACTTCTGTTTTTGTCTGAAAGGGCAAACCAAAAATAATATCATGTCCTATGGAAGTATACCCTATTTCTCTTGCCAGATCGGTGACTTTTTTTACTCTTTCGAAGGGCTGTACTCTATGAATTGCTTTCTGAACCGCTTTATTATAATCCTGCACCCCATAACTCACTCTTCTAAAACCAACATCATACAATGCCTGTAAATGCTCTCGGGTGGTATTGTTCGGATGTCCTTCAAAACTAAATTCATGATCTTCTGCTATCTTAGCATGACGTACTATCCCATGAATCAAAGCTGCCAGATTCTCTGGAGAAAAGAAAGTAGGTGTTCCCCCTCCTAGGTGTAGTTCCTTTATTGTTGGCTTTCCATCAAAAAGAGCTCGATACAATTCCCACTCTTTTAATAAAGTACTAATATATGGTCCTTCCACTTCATGCCGTCTCGTAATTCGTTTATTACATCCACAAAAAGTACACATACTCTCACAGAATGGAAGATGTATATACAGACTAATCCCTTCCTTATCATTACTCTCCTTAAAGGATCTTTTAATTGACTCCTTCCATTTTTTTAATGAAAATGTATCATTCTCCCAATATGGAACAGTTGGATAACTGGTATATCGAGGTCCCGGAATATTATATTTATCAATTAAATTACTACACATTTTGGTTTTATTTTTCTATTGGATTTTATCTTGTTTCTTCTATTCGTGCAATACCAGAAATGGGATTTTTGTATGGTAACTAATATTTTCTACAACCGGTCTGAACAGTAATTTTTGAAAAAAATTAAGATTCTTTGCTACCATAGCAATCATATCAATGGAGTTTTTTTCTACAAACCTCTGAACCCCTTCTTCAATACTTTGATGGGTTTCAAAATGAAAGCTATGCTCATTTTTGGAGAGGCTATCATCCAAAAACATCTGGTTTTTATGTTGTAGTGCTGTTAATTCTTGTTTTTTCTTCGAGATATGGAGAATGCGCAACATAGCATCTTTCATTGTTATAATCTCAGTAATCGTATCTAGCACCCTATTTTTATAATAGATATTAAAATCTGTAGGGAAAGCGATTTCCTTCGGCGGTTTATAGGTTGCATTTTCCGGAATTACCAAAACAGGGCATTGTACTTTGGTAATTACATCCCCCGTATTACTCCCTATAACTGCTTCTTTTAGTCCCGAAGCTCCTTTTGTTCCCATAATAATGAGATCAATTTCATTTTCTACTACCTGTTTGCGGATAGCTTCTATAAAAAAAGAATGTTCGTGCAACATAAAAAAACGATGAGCTTTGCCCGTTGCATATTCACGCATTCTTCCTAGCAGTTTCTCCTGCTCTTCGGCTACATTATAATCGCCTTTGTTTTCTAATACAATATTTTTTATTCCATATAAAGAAGCAGTCCCATTTACCTTTAATGGAGAGACATGCACTATATAAAAGTTGCATGGCTGATCCTCCAAAAAGGATAACGCATATGTAATTGCATTCCACGAATTTTCAGAAAAATCGGTGGGAATAAGGATATTCTTCATTTTTATAACACATTGTATAATGACACAAATGTATTATTATGACTTCTGCTAAAGAATGATATAAATCAGTTTCTAAAAATCAGGAATGATTATTCGATTAACTGCAAGCCCTGAAGGTCAAGAATTTTTATATTTCTCCCTTCTATTTCTATTAATTCTTGTTTTTTAAATGAGGAAAGTGTTCTGATCAAGCTTTCTGTTGCAATTCCTGCTACACTTGCTAAATCATTTCTCGATATTTTTATGGTTTCTTCAGGTTTTTTACCCAAAACTTCTGCAAACTGTATTATGGTTTGTGCTGTTTTTTTTCTGACAGAGCTATATGCCATTTGCAGCAATTGCTCTTTAATATCTGATAGATGATCTGTCAACAACTCCATCAATTCCATAGACACTTGTTGACTTTTAGCCAATACTTCTTTTAGTGTTGTCTTAGAAATCCCTGCTAATACAACCTCTTCAACAGCCGTAGCTGATTCCTGATATGGAATATTATCCATAAATGAAGTAAATCCTAAAAAATCATCTGCCTTATACAAGTCTGTCGTTAATTCTTTTCCACTTTCATCCATTTTGTGGTTTTTAACAACCCCTTTGAGAATCAGATAGACTTTATTAGAATGTTCTCCACTGGTATAAATCGTTTCTCCTTTTTTATATGTAAGTTCTTCTCCATTATCATCAAAAAAGTTTTTCAACTCATGGATATTTCTCAACTGGTCTTCGGGAGATTCTTTTTCTATATTTTCATTCGCTACTGCTGTATTCGCTAAGAGTATTGATTTTGCCAGCCTACTTTCTATAGCACTTAATAATTCTTCTTCATCAAATGGTTTGGTCAGATAATCATCTGCTCCCATATCCATTCCTTTTCTTATTTCTTTATGTTCTGTTTTGGCAGATAAAAAAATAAAGGGGATATGTCTGGTGGTCTTTTCTTTCGACAAGGCTTCTAATACTCCATATCCATCTATTTCAGGCATCATAATATCGCACACTACAACACTAGGCAATTCTTCCTTTGCCATTTCTATACCTACTCTTCCATTAGGGGCTGTTACCACTTCATAATCCGACAGTTCTAGTAACTCTGCTGTATTTTCTCTCAGCGCCGAATCATCTTCTATTAGGAGTACTTTTTTCATCTTCTCTCTTAGTTAGGTTTTTACCGGAAGTACTACCCGAAAGGAGGTTCCTTCATTTTGCTTGCTCGTAAAAATAATATTACCCCCTAGATTTTCCAAATGCGTTTTCACAATATTAAGACCTATCCCAGTTCCCTGATCTAGTAATGCATTTTCTGCCCGGTAATATCTTTTGAATATAAATTTCTGTTCTTCTTCTGGTATTCCAATTCCTTCATCGCAGACAGATATGGATAGATTATTGTTCTTCAGTGATACGCTTATTTCGATCGTAGAATACTCTCCTGAGTATTTAATTGCATTATGCAACAAATTGGAGATAATTAGTTCTACAATTTTATCATCTGATATAATAGTTGTTAGTTTTTCCTGATAAGACACATTAATCTTCTGCCCTTCTTTAAGCAGCATCCTAAAATCCCCAATGGTATTTTCTACAATTTCTACAATTGAAAATGGGTTCTTTCTATACTGTACCTTACCTGTTTCCAATCGTTCTATCGACAGAAAGTCATTTAATATATTATCCAGGTATTTTACCTTTTGGGCAATGGTATCAAGATGTTTTTTTCGTTTCTCTTGCTGTTCTGTTTTTGTATACTTTTTTGCCAGTGCAGCAGAAGTCATAATTCCACTTAGCGGTGTTTTGAATTCATGAGAAACCATGGATAAGAATTTCGTCTTTAATTCATTTAATTCCCGTTCGTGTTTCAGAGATTCTTTTATTTTATGTTCTGCAATTTCTCTGCGTTTCATCTCTTGTCGCAGGTCTGCTACTGTCTTTTTCAATTCTGCAGTGCGTTCAGTAATTTTCTGTTCTAAACGGGCATTTAGCGCTACGATTTCTTGTTCCTTCTCTTTTCTTTCAGAAATATCAACAATAAGCGCCATGATATACCCTTCTCCTCCAATCTGAAAGGGGTTTAATCCTGTCTCTGCCGGAAACTCTGTACTGTCTTTTCTTTTGCCACAGACGGATCGTACTCCTCCCATTTGTCTTTTTTTTAAAGCTTCCTGATAAAACCCTTTAAAATATCCTTGATGAACGTTATGAAATTGATCTGGTATTAATGTATTGAGCGTTTTTCCGACCAATTCTCCCCGCTCATACCCAAACATCTTATCTGTTGCTTTATTGGTCGCTACTATGACCTGGTTTTTATCAACCACCACAATCCCTTCTGATATCGCTCCGAAAAGTAGTTTAAAAACATTATTATTTTGATGGAAAACCCGCATGGATTCAAATATATAGTTTCAACCATTTTGAGAAACTGATATTTATCATAATCCGAAAACTTATTAGCAATTACTTTTATTCTCTCGAATTTTATGACAAAATAATGCCGTTATGAAGAATCAAGTTGAATTTTATCAAAGCCTGGGAAAATTATTTTATGCTGTTGCTGCTTCTGATAAAAATGTAAGAGCAGCAGAAAGAGCTTTTTTGAAAGAGTTTATCAATACCCAATGGACACTATTAGAAGATAGCACCGACGAATTTTATACTGCTGCTGCTTTTCAGATTGAAATTGTCTTTGACTGGTATGAGGAAAATGGAGTTACCTCAGAGGAGTCTTTAACTTCTTTCAAAACGTTTAAACATAACAATCCTTCTTATTTTACTCCGGGAATTAATCAAATGATCTGGCATACTGCTATCGGCATTGCTGATTCTTTTTCGGGAATTAATAAATACGAAGCAATCGTCCTTAGTAAAATTCAGTCATTACTTAATATTGAATCTTAACCTTTATCCTAAACCCTATTGTTTATTATGAAACATACTGTTTTCTTTTTTGCTTTTCTCTGTATATTCTCCTGTAAGAAAAAAACACCTGAAAAAAGCCCCGTTTTGACCTCCCCGGTTATTGAAACAGCTGAGACCTCTGATAGCTTGGCTATAAAAACCCAGGAGGTATTCTCAGAAAAAGATCTGAATTCTCAAAAAGAGAAACTGAGATCTCTGAAAAAACAACAGCTGTTCAACATCAAAGATGATAAATTATCATTGCAGAAGATGTTGTTATCCAAAGCATTTTTTAAAGAAACTGATCAATATATTCTAGATTATAAATACCCATATCTACACGAAAAAGAGCACCCTTCTTTTAGTATCTTTAATAAACGTATTGAACGAGATTATCTAAATATCTCTAAGGTTGAAAATGAGATATTAGAAAATAAAAACCGTAGTTGTGATTCCCTATTACCCTCGACATCAAAAGACAAAAGAATATTGGATTATAAGGCGTACTTTTCTAAAAATAACACTATAAGCATACTCGTTTATAAGGAAAATTACTATGCAGGAGCTGCTAACTCTTCATATATGTTTGAATGTCTCAACTTTGATACTGACAATGCTGCTTTTATTACTCATGGTGATTTCTTTAAAAAAGATACTGACAAAGAACTTTTTACTACCATAAATAAGACGATCAAAGAGACTATTTCATCCGGAGAAATGTATTATGATTGCTGGAGTTTATCTGAAGGAGATTTCGACCTATACAAAAACAACTTTATTATTGCTGAGGACTCCATCTTATTTTATTTTGATGATTGTGTGATTTGTCCATCGTATACCGGAACTTATAGCATTACCATTCCGATTCAAAAAATAGCACACCTCATTACTCCTTCCTTTTCTTCTTTGCTATGATCTATTTTTTCCTATTATAACCAACCCACCTTACTACAAACACACAAGGTATTATAAACTTAACCCCAAGCAAACCTCAGAGTATTTATCTCTCAATCGTCGCGTAAAGTATTCTCTTCTAAATAGTACTAAAAAATAAACTCATCAGAAGATTAAATCTGATGAGTTTATATTGACAACTATGCACTATCTCTACGGACAGTCTATTTAGATTTTAAAGGTTACTACTGGTAATGTTGCATGATTAACAATATCTTCTCCTATACTTCCTGCAAAGAAATGCGCCAATCCTTGTCTTCCATGCGTCGGCACTGCAATGGCGTCAGCATCTATTTTGACACTATATTCATACACTCCCTTTTCTACAGAATAATCGTTTCTGTAAGCTATATTTTTCATGTACTCCAAATGTCCTGGTCCTGCCTCATGAAGAAATTCTTCAACTCTTTTCTCTATCTGGGAAGAACTTAAAAAATTCTCTCCTGGTAAGTTTATATATACCAGATGAATTGTCGCTCCTAAGGTATTGAATAATTGCAGGGCGTTAAAAAACGGTTTCAGGTTTTCTATTTTAAAATCACATGCAAATACGACATCTTTTATCTCAAAGTCTTCTCTTCGCTGTTTGATAACCAATACCGGCACTTCTGATGTTCTTACTACTTTTTCGGTATTGGATCCTACAAATACTTCTTCAATACCTCCGGTACCATGAGACCCCATTATAATAAGGTCTACCTCATTATCTTTAGCCACCTCATTTATTTCATGAAATGCTTTATAATTATGGATTGTCTCAGTTACTTTTATACCTTCTAAAAAGTCTTGATCAAGGAATGTTTCGAATCGCTTTTCTGCCAACTTCATATAGAACATTGCTTGTTCCACACCTTCTGATTCTTTTTTTATAAATACAGCTTCAGAAAGTCCTAACATATGCAATACTATAATTTCTGCCTCATGTTTTCTTGCTAATTTTGCAGCTACTTCTAATGCATAGTTCGAAAAATCCGAAAAATCTACAGGAACGAGTATTTTCTTCATAGTTTTATATTTTTAAGGTTAATAAAAGTACCTCTATAACATCCGTTATAAAGCGAAAAAGTGTGTATCTAACCCACCTATTCTAATGTACTGAATTTATACATATTACTATTAATATGCTTTTAGTGCTTCTTTTCGTTTTTTAAGTTGCTTTTCCAAGTCCGATAGTGTTTCTTTTCCTGCCAACTCAAAACTAGTTTCATTAGAAGATGCAAAAATTTGTGGTCCCGGAAGGCTTAATTGTATATCACAAATTTTTCCTTTACCGGTAGGGTCATTTTCTTTTTTGAAAAAAACATCTGCTTTTATAATCCAATCATATCGCTCTCCTAATTTCTCTAATTTCTTAGTAATAAACTCTGACATTGTATCACTGGTAGCCATCTGAACATATTGAATATTAATCGTCATAAATCTTCTTTATTTATTGTTAACTATACTCAAAGATACCCATTCGCCCCTCCTATAACAATGACAATTATCATCTTGTCTTTCGGATTGAGAAATCTATTATTTTATCCCATTTCAATTCTTATCTTTACAGGTATAATTCGAAAAAAAATATGTCTTCTGATTATCGGCTAACCCGTGCATATCAAAATGCTAAAATTGTTCCTTTTAATGACGATTCTAAGTTTATCTTATTTAGCGATTGTCATAGAGGAGATAATAGTTTTGCTGATGATTTTGCCAATAACAGAAATATTTATTTTCACGCAATTCAGCATTACTACCAACAAGGATTTACTTATTGCGAATTAGGGGATGGGGATGAATTGTGGGAAAATTCAAACTTCAAAACTATATTTAAGGCTCATAAAAATGTATATGAGCAGCTTCAGTTATTTCATAAAGATAATCGTTTATTGATGATATGGGGGAATCACGATATGATATATCGCGATCCCAAGTATGTAAAAAAAAACCTGAGTTCTTATTTTGATCCGAAAGTAGATAAAGACATTCCGTTGTTTCCTGATTTAACATATCACGAAGCTGTTATCTTAAGGCATTCGAATACTCAACAAGACTTATTCTTATTACATGGGCACCAGGCAGATTTTGCAAATTATGTAGGATGGAGAATTAATCGTTTTCTGGTTCGGGTTTTATGGAAACCTCTTCAGGTAATAGGAATTGCAGACCCTACAAGCCCTGCCAAAAACTATCGGGAGACGATTAAAGTAGAGCGACGAATCAAAAAATGGATTGCAAAAAACAATAATCAGTTTACTGTAATTGGTCATACACATCGACCTAGGTTCCCGGAAAAAGGAGAGCTCGCCTTATTTAATGATGGTAGTTGTGTTCATCCGAGATCTATTACAGGTATAGAAATAGAAAACGGAGCAATCACATTGATTAAATGGCAGATCGCCACGACAGAAGATGGAACCCTTCGCATCATCAGAGTTCCGCTGGAAGGACCTCAAAAACTAACGGATTTTATTACCGAATAAAAAGAAAAATCACCTCAAGGAAATCCATGAGGTATTGGTTTGTAATCAATATTGAACTATGAGGTAAACCTCAGTTCTTTATAAAGTTACTCAGTAAATATGGAAAAAGTACTATTTTATCCTTCTATATTCACTACTTCTTCTACCTGAGGAGCGTACTTTTTAATCGTCATCTCCACTCCAGATTTCAATGTCATTTGATTAACACTGCATCCTACACAAGCACCTTCTAATTGTACTTTTACTTTTTTTCCGTCTTCATCAATAGAAATTAAAGAAATATCACCACCATCACTTTTTAGAAATGGTCTGATTTCTTCTAGCGCTTTTTCTACATTTTCTCTTAATTCTTCTGGAGTCATTTTTTATTTTTTTGTTGCAGAGCATCCTGCCATTGTTGTTATTTTTACTATTTCAGTCGGGGGTAAATTTTCATTTCTATTGACAACTTCCTGAACTACGTTCTTCGTTATTTCATTAAAAGCTTCTTCTGCTGGTGTGTCTACCTGCAATGCTGCCGGACGTCCAATGTCTCCAGCTTCTCTTACACTTTGTATCAAAGGTAATTCTCCTAAGAAAGGTACTTTTAGATCTTCTGAAAGGTGCTTCGCTCCTTCTTGGCCGAAGATATAGTATTTATTGTCTGGCAATTCCGCTGGTGTAAAATACGCCATATTCTCGATAATTCCCAGTACAGGAACGTTTATACTCTCCTGTTGGAACATCGCAACTCCTTTTCTGGCATCCGCCAATGCCACGTGCTGAGGAGTACTTACCACTACAGCCCCTGTAATCGGGAGTGACTGCATAATAGATAAATGAATATCCCCTGTTCCTGGAGGCAGGTCAATCAGCATAAAATCCAATTCTCCCCAAGCAGCATCAAAAATCATTTGATTTAATGCTTTTGCTGCCATTGGTCCTCTCCAAACTACCGCCTGATCTGGCTGGGTAAAAAATCCAATGGAAAGAATCTTTACTCCGTAATTCTCTATAGGCTTCATCTTCGATTTCCCATCTACTGTCACTGACAATGGTCTTTCTGTCGCAACATCAAACATAATTGGGGAAGAAGGACCGTAAATATCTGCATCTAACAACCCTACCTTGAACCCCATTTTTGCTAAGGTAACTGCCAGATTAGAAGTCACAGTAGATTTTCCTACCCCTCCTTTTCCTGAAGCTACTGCTATAATATTTTTAATTCCGGGAATCGGTTTGCCCTTGATTTGATTCACCTCTGGTTTTGGTGGAGCTTCTACTTTAACATTTACCTTAACTTTGGCTTTTTCGTATACTTTTTCATGAATTACTTTCATGATGTCTACTTCTGCTCTTTTTTTGATATGTAAAGCCGGGGTCGATAATGTGATATCAACAATAACTTCATCTCCAAAAGTAATTACATTTTTCACAACACCACTTTCTACCATATTCTTACCTTCTCCGGCTACAGTGATGGATTCTAATGCTTTTAAAATAGCTGCTTTTTCTAGCTTCATTTTTTGTTTCCTTTTTCCAAAAATAAATCTTCCAATGATCCACTAAGACTACAAAGATAACGTGAAAAGTTAAGATTATAAAACAAGATTATTGAAATGATTTATATATAAATTACTCCTGACAATAACGCTTCTGGTTCTTTTTATATCACGATATGGGGTCAGTCTTTATTTTTAAGTTTATTACAACTCTTTCATAGGGTCCCAAAACACTTTTTCAAAATCCACTATTTGATTATCTTCTACTACAATTCCTTCGCTTTCTAACAATTGCTGCATCAAATTTGTTCCTTTAAAATGATGCTTCCCCGTTAATATTCCTTTTCTATTTACTACCCTATGCGCCGGTACATCTTCTTTTACCCCAGATCCATTCATCGCCCATCCGACCATACGAGCACTTCTGGCAGCTCCCAGGTATTTGGCAATTGCACCATATGAGGTTACTCTTCCTATTGGAATCAGTCTCGCTACTTCATAAACCCTTTCAAAAAAATTGTCGTTTTTTGCTATCTCCAAGTGTAAATAATTCTAATGGTTGTAATGATTACTAGTAATAACATAAGTACTCCCATAAAATAATTGGAATACTTAGTGATGGTCTCTGTTTTCTTTTCTATTTTGAGAAAGGACACTACATATGCATATAATGTCGCAAATGTTCCCAAAGCTGCTGCCATTGAAAATACAAATACTCTGGTACTATCGTATTCTATTTTTCCATTCACACTCATTCCTGCTGCCACAGCACAAAAGTATGGAATCGGCAAAACGTTTATAGTTGACATCATGACCCCTTTGAAAAAGCTTCTTCTATGGGCATGTTCATATACTTTTATTTTAACATCTTTTTGTTTTGCTTTTACAAAAAAGTATATTGCCATTAACAGAAAGACTACTGCTCCTGTACGCAGTAATATATTGTTCACAAATGGGTTATTGAAAATATATTTTGCCAGTAGAATCGCAATAAGCGCCTGAAGAAAAACAATGACGCTGGCTCCAATTGCTACCAGCATTCCATTTTTCTTTCCTCTTTCGAGACATGTTCTCGCCACGGTCATATTAACTAATCCCGGAGGAATAACTCCAATGAGAGAAGCTATAAACGTGACTCCAAAAAGCTTAAAGGTTTCTATTATCATGCTTTATCATCTCTAATCTTAAACTGAATATAGGTGATGGCTTTGTCCTGTTCCAAATATTGTTTTTCATAAAAAGTCTGTAAGGAGGTTACTTCTTCTGGAGCTCCTTCATTATGATATACATTATGGTTCGCATATAACACTTCATGTCCTTCTCCATGAAGTAATCCCAATGTGTATCCATGCATAAATTCACTATCGGTTTTTAGGTGTACGATTCCTTCTTTTTTCAATATTTTGTGATATCGCTTTAGAAAAACACTATTCGTAAGACGGTGCTTTGTTCTTTTGTATTTGATCTGAGGATCTGGAAATGTAATCCATATTTCATCAACTTCTCCCGGTTCAAAAATATGATCTACCAATTCTATCTGAGTTCTGATAAATCCTACATTATCCATTTTATCTTCTATAGCGGTTTTAGCACCTCTCCAGAAACGCGCTCCTTTAATATCAATGCCTATAAAGTTTTTTTCCGGAAATCTCTTGGCCAGACCAACAGTATACTCTCCCTTACCACATCCTAACTCCAAAACAATCGGATGATCATTCTTAAAAAATTTCTTACTCCACGCTCCTTTATATCCCAATTCGTTATTTAGAACCTCTTCTCTTGTCGGTTCGACTACATTGACGAATGTTTTATTCTCATTAAACCGTTTTAGTTTATTCTTACTTCCCACTGATTACTTTTTTATTGTCAGATTACCTGATTTAGGGTTTCTACTTTTTTCTTACAAAGAAACTTTTTCTTTTATTCTTCTGATTATGAAAACTAATTTTATCCTAAAATTTAATTTTTTGGTAAAATTAAGGAAATATATGCATTGAGGGATACGATTACTTTTGTGAATTATGAATAAAAAAGTACTCGTTGCCCCTCTGAACTGGGGACTAGGTCATGCTACACGATGTATTCCTATCGTGAATGCTTTATTGTCTGAAGGTTTTTCTCCTGTTATTGCATCTGATGGAGTTGCTTTATCGCTTTTAAAAAAAGAATTCCCGACCCTAGAAATGAAGGAGCTTCCTTCATACGATGTAACGTATTCAAAAAAAGCCAATCACTTCAAACTTAAAATGCTTCTTAATACGCCTAAAATTGCCCGGGCAATAAAAGAAGAGAAAAAGGCTACGAAAGAGATTATTTCATCAGGCGATTTTTGCGGGATTATTTCTGACAATCGACTGGGGGTACGCCATAAAAGCCTCCCTTCTGTTTTTATTACACACCAACTTACCGTACTAAGTGGAAAAACCACTGCAATCAGTACCAAAATCCACAACAAATACATTAAAAAATTTGACTCTTGCTGGGTTCCTGATATGGCTGGATCTCCTAATCTCAGCGGAGAACTGGGCCATCCTAAAAAAAGTTATATCCCCATCACCTATTTAGGTCCCCTGAGCAGGTTTACTCATGAAAACCTTCCTAAAAAATACGACATCATGATTTTGCTTTCCGGACCGGAACCGCAACGCAGTCTACTGGAAGAAAAGCTTATAAAAGAATTCAAGCAGAGTGATAAAAAAATTGTTTTTGTTAAAGGGCTTATAGAAGAAGAACACCGTTCTTATACCGAAAACAATATTACAGTCCATAATTATCTCACAGGAAATACACTTCAGGATGCTATCAATAACAGCAAATTAATTATTTCCCGATCTGGATACACTACGATTATGGACCTGGCAAAACTAAAGAAAAAGGCTTTCTTTATTCCTACACCCGGACAATTCGAACAAGAATACTTAGCCAAGATTTTATGTGAGAACAAAATTGTTCCCAGTTGCTCTCAAGATGAATTTACACTTCAAAAATTACAAGATATCAATCACTATAAAGGATTACGGTGTTTTAGTACTGATATCAACTACCGGGAATTGTTTAACCCGTTCCAGCGTAAATGAGAATTCACTTCCTACCCGGTAATCGCTTTCTACATAGATTCGCTCATGATGAGCTTCTATAATATGCTTAACGATTGCCAGCCCAAGACCAGATCCTCCTTCTTTTCTGGAACCACTTTTATTTACTCTATAGAAGCGTTCAAATAATCTGGGGATATGACCCTGGGCTATTCCCTCTCCATTATCTGTTACCCGAACAATAACTTTATTTCTGATCAGGTTTTCTATACTTACTTCTGTAGTTCCGTCTTCCTTTCCATACTTAATCGAATTGACTACTAAATTAGAAAGCACCTGCTGTATTTTTTCCTTATCCGCATGAACAATCACAGGCTCTAAATACTTCATATCAAAAGTCAGGACAATATTTTTCTGAGAAGCTTTCATCTCATACAAATCAAAAACACTCTGCACCAGCTCTACAATATCAAAATTGGTATAATTAAGATTCAGGTCTCCCGCTTCCAGCTTGGTTATCATATCCAGATCTTTTACTATATAGATGAGTCGTTCTACTCCTTTAGCGGCTCTATTTAGATACTTCTCTCTAATAACAGGATCTTCCATAGCACCATCCAACAACGTCAGAATATATCCCTGAACTGTAAATAATGGTGTTTTCAGTTCATGAGAAACATTCCCTATAAATTCTTTTCTATATGCCTCTCTTACTTTGAGGCTTTCTATTTCTGTTTTTCTGTTTTTTGCGAATTTCTCCACCTCGAGGATTAAAGTATCCATATTAGTTGTCACAGGAGTTTCCCCTACCGTTTCCGAATCCAAGAGTTCTACTTCATCATATATTTTTTTTACCCTGGTATAGATAAATTTTTCAGTCCTGTACTGAATAATAAAAAATACTGCTACATAAATACTTATGGCAATACTAATCAAAACCCAAAAGGTTATTTCTGAAAAGAAATATAAAAAAACGCTCATGATGAGCGTTAATGATATAGTGATATACAAAGACGTAATAAGCGCAAACTTATACGACTTTTTAAAATTATCTGCCATTATACTACAAACTTATATCCTACGCCTTTTATTGTTTTAAAGCTGTTATCTCCTATTTTCTCTCTAAGTTTTCTAATATGTACATCGATAGTTCTTCCTCCTACAATTACTTCATTTCCCCATACCCGATCGAGAATATCTTCTCTTTTGAATACTTTTCCTGGCTTTGAAGCTAACAGGGATAAAAGTTCAAACTCTTTTCTTGGAAGCACAATCTCTCTTTTATCTTTTACGACTTTATATTCGTCTCTATTGATTTCCAGATCTCCTATTTTGACCACATTGACGACAGCTTCTTCTTCTTTCAGTCTTCGCAATAAAGCTTTTACCTTGCTCACTAAAACTTTTGGACGAATCGGCTTTGTGATATAGTCATCTGCTCCAGATTCAAATCCTGCCACCTGCGAATAATCTTCCCCTCTCGCTGTCAAAAATGTAATTAAAGTATCTTGTAATTCTGGTAATTTACGGATTTGTTCACACGCTTCTATACCATCCATCTCTGGCATCATTACATCTAAAATAATCAACTGTGGCTTTTTTTTCTTTGCTACTTTAATAGCTTCGAGACCATTCTCTGCAGTAATCACATTATATCCTTCTGCAGTGAGATTATATCCTACAATCTCTAAAATATCAGGCTCATCATCTACTAATAATATCGTAATATCTTTTATATTCATAGTGTTTTTTGATTACACACATCCAGTGATAAATATACTATTTAATACGAAGTATACACACTTCTATACACTTAGTAACAATATACTAACATAAGGCTCTTTATATATAACATTAACTTAATATTTCCTTATCCCTTTCTAAGAACCTCCTCTATTCAGTACTTAGCGATCTTCCTAATCCATATCTTATCAAGCATTATTCTATAAAGATAAAAAAAAGCCAAATGTTAAAAAAACACTTGGCTTTTGCTTTTATAGTATCTAGGATCTTATTACTCCTTATGTCCTCTGTAGGTCTCTAGCAGGTTCATTGTCGCAGTAATCAAATCTTTAGTTTCTAACAACAAGCCAAAGTATAAAGTCGTATTCTTAGGACTGTTTTCTTCAGTACGTGTTCTCGCTACTTGTTTGTCTATTTTTTGATTTAATCGATCATACAATTCTTGTTTTTCATTGATAATCGTATCAATATGATCAAAATCCCGGGTGTCGAAGATCCTTTTTATTTTTCCAAATAAATCATTCACTTGCACATCAATTTCTTTCAGATCTTTTATCTGATTAAATCTAAGCTTTTTATGATTATTATTCACATGTTTATGTCCTGATTTTGTAATATATTCCAGGGATTGTGTAATGTCCTGAATATACCCTAAAATCGTAATATAGAAGTTACTGGCGCTTACACTAGATTCATCGAGATTCTTAATGAAATAGAAAATATTATCTCTTAATTCTTCTACTTCTGCATCTAGTTTCGAAATTCCTTTTTTAGTCTTTTTCAAAGCGATCAGATCATATTTTATAAGACTCTCTAGTGTATTTCCATAAATCTTGTTCGCTCTATTCACAAAGGACTTAATATTATCTGCACTTTCTTCTATAACACCCTGAACAGAACTACTTTCAGATTTCTTCAATCGATCTTCCTCTTTTTCTGCTTTCGCTCTCTTTCTGTAATTCAGCGTATTTCTTACCAATAACACAACAGCAATCAACAATAGGATTGCAATCATTACCGTTCCTCCTAAATGAATCAGGAAAGCTAGTGTAGCAGATGCCACAAAAGCGATAAAGGCTGTAAAGAACCACCCTCCGATCACATTAAATACTCCGGCAACTCGGTATACAGCACTTTCACTGCCCCAGGCCCTATCTGATAAAGAGGTACCCATGGCCACCATAAAAGTAACATAGGTAGTAGATAATGGCAATTTCATAGAAGTTGCTATAGAGATCAATACTCCCGCTACCATTAGGTTTACTGCTGCTCTTACTTTATCAAAAGCCGGCATTTCATATTTTTTGTCCTTGGCAATGGCAATAACCGGTTTCTCAAATTGTTTTTCGATTTTCGCCTGTACTGAAGCCGGTAGTATTGCTGATGCGTACTGAGACATTAACATTGCACCACGAACAACTCCTCTGGACAAGAAATTAGGTGTAAAACGTTCTCTGGATTCCCCTTCTCTAGAAAGGTTAATCTCTGTTTCTGCTACATATCTGGCTTTCTTAGAAAACCACAATGTCAATACCATTACCAATCCTGCTCCAAATAACAGTAAGGTAGGTGTATCCACTTTCTTACCAAGAATAGCCATCGAAAACTCATGCGCCGGTACTCCAGAAGCAGACCAGGCTTCGTATGATTGCCATGCTGCCACAGGAACTCCAATAAAGTTTACCAAATCATTCCCTGCAAAAGCCAATGCCAACGCAAATGTCCCTACAATTATGATAATCTTATAAATATCGATTTTAAAAACGCTTATCAATAAGTAGGACAATGCAGATAAAATTACAAATCCAATCCCTACTATTGGCAAAACATATATCTCTAATAACCCTCTTAGTGTAAGAGAAACAGTTCCTGCTTCTTCACTGATTTTTACAAAATCTTTTTTCGCTTTAGCCAATTCTTTCACCGACTCAAAAGAGGTAGAGAAAAAATCATTCGCCCAATCTAATAATCCACTTGCACCTCCACTATATATAACATCTACAATTGATTTTGCATAGCTAGTTCCTTTAATACCTTTTATAAAAATAAAGTACAGAATAGCTGTTAAGGCAATTCCTCCGAATAAGGCACCAACCCATTTTGCTTTTTTCTCAAACTGAAAAGACAGCAATAATCTGGTTACATATTGCACAATGGCTCCTACAGAAAAGGCAACTGCAACAGAAAGAAGAATCCCCGAAATAATCTGAGTTGCTTTTTTTGTATTTATAAAATGCCCCAAATCAGAGGTTGTCAAAGAAGAATCTGCTCCGATCTTAATCAAAGCAACACATACTGCTGCTCCTAACAATTCAAATACAATCGATACCGTTGTGGATGTAGGCATCCCCAGGGTATTAAAAAAATCCAGTAATAATATATCTGTGATCATTACAGCCATGAAAATGATCATAATCTCATCAAAATAAAATTCTCCGGGAACAAAAATCCCTTTCCTCGCCACTTCCATCAAACCACTGGAAAAAATAGCTCCCGCAGCAATCCCTATACTTGCAACGATCATTATCGTTCTGAACGATATTGCCTTAGAACCTATGGCAGAGTTCAGAAAGTTCACAGCGTCATTACTGACCCCAACCACTAGATCTGCCACTGCCAAAATAGCCAGCGCAACAATCATTAAAATGTAAATGTCACTCATCTAATTATTTTTAAAATGCAAATATTACAATCAATTTCTAGTTCAATGTTACCTTATTGTTATGTCCCTGTTATAGAACGTATTTTCCTACAAATGAATATCCATTTGTATTCTAAACAGTAAACCATTCCCTTTTCCTCCAATCGTAGTATAACTAAGATCAGATTGAACTTTTAAGTTATGCCCCGCAATATACTTTGAAATCCCTAATGTATACTGTTCTTCTATTAATTTATTCACTTCCTTATCAAAATTAACAGAAGTATATCTTCCTGCAATCTCCCAATTATTTTTTAGCAGGTACCCTGCCTGCATATTCAATGCATTTCCAACCTGTACAACATCACCGGTTTCCGTTCCATTTTCGTCTACCGCAACTGGCTCATCTGCATCTCTATCTGCAAATTCTCCCATAAAAGAAAAACCTTTATACTTAAACATCGCATCTACAAAAACAGTTTGAATATCAGTTTCATAAAACCCTGTCTGTGTTCGCATATAATCCCCCATATTACTTCTTGTTTTCACTGCATTACTATTATAATCATATGCTGCAGCAAATGCCAACTTTGGAGTTTCCTCTCTTTTCAGATCTCCTCCTTTATAATCTCCTTTTCCTTTGAACTTCCCAAAAGGCAACAATTCTACCTTGGCAGTATATTGATGACCTCCCAAATTTCCAGTAGTCACATTTCTACCTTCTCCCTGAGAAACTGCAATAGCTTCTCTAATGATAAAGTTATCTGAGATATTAAAATGGTGTCGTAATTGAAGTCCCATATCACGATCAATATTAAACCTGCTGTTCAACCTGGAGCGGTCTACTAACTGCATATTACCAGAAGAAATGACACGCTCTCTGTTTCCAGGAAGTTTTGTCTGACCAACCCACAAAACAAAATTTTCATAAAAATTCCATTTTACTACAGCGTCCAATATATATCTGGGAGTATCTCCCGTAAATTCTGATCCTCCGGAAAGATCCCTGTTAGAAAGTCCTAATTCTATCTTATATTGAAGCTTTGGAGAATATGCAAAACCATTAAACTTTAATCGAGCACGACGTACCAAAAAGTTGGATTCTAACTTCCCTATATCTCCATTATCTATATCCCATGAAGAAGTTGAAAGAAATTGCATTCTGGGAGCAAATTTCACACTCCAGGAGCTATCTTTTGCTACTACGTTTAAAATTCCTTTTCCAAATTTTGTAGAAGCTTCCTGACCTTGTATCGAAGAAATAGCACACAAGAGCCCTACTACAAGTGTAGTTAATAATCTCATTTATCAAGTATTAGTTTTTGTCGGAGGCAAATAACCAACATTCATGTTAACTAAATGTTAACTAAATATTTTATAAAGATTATCTTACAGAAAAACCGCAAAAAAACACACCTTGAAGTTTTTAGGCATAA
This sequence comes from Aquimarina sp. TRL1, assembly GCF_013365535.1. Taxonomy (NCBI): domain Bacteria; kingdom Pseudomonadati; phylum Bacteroidota; class Flavobacteriia; order Flavobacteriales; family Flavobacteriaceae; genus Aquimarina; species Aquimarina sp. TRL1. The sequence goes on from NZ_CP053590.1 coordinate 1,431,414, forward strand.
AAAAAGGCTGACTGGCCTAGTCAGCCTCGTATTTCAAAAATCCAAGTCGACAAAAACTAATACGATTCTTTGAACTACATGTCAATCATATGATTCGACAAAACTATTTTATTCCTGCCTTCTGTATGTTACCCAAACTTTAAACTAACGTTAAAGATGTTAAGAAACAATTAAGTCCATTTATCTTCTGGTAACAAAAAAACTGCTCTAAAATAGCACGCTCTTTTAAGAATAAAACAACTTCATTTTTACAAAAAACAAGAAACACTAAACACTAACAATCAGCACATTAAAACTTCAATGTTAATTTAATGTTATCAAAACATTGATTTTATGTAAAATATTTATTACTTTTATAATCAGATAAATGACGATTAATGTATTAACAATGACAGCAATGAAAAGAATTATCACCTCAATAACATTATTATGCTCTGTTGCTTTATTTGCACAGGAGACAAAACCTACTTTTGAAAAACAGGGAGATCTTATAAAGGGAACTTTCTATCATGATAACGGGCAAGTACGCCAAGAAGGGTTTTACAAGAACAAAAAATTACATGGAAAATGGGTCTCTTATGACGCTACGGGAAAAAAGATCTCCATGGGACAATATAATAACGGTATAAAAACAGGAAAATGGTTTTTCTGGAATGAAGACAAATTATCTGAAGTAAATTATACTGATAACAAGATAGCATCTGCCACAACCTGGTCAGATAAGAATAATGTTGTTGTTAACTACAATAACCAATAATATACCCCCAAGCCTACATTACTATTACATATGCTATACGCGCATACTTATATAAGTATACGCGTACATAAAAAATTAAAACAGCCATTATATCGATATAATGGCTGTTTTAATTTTGCAAACTCTTTATTTTTTAACATTTTGTTTACAATTTAGTCTGGTTCTCAATAACAACTCTTCACTACTTTCAAGCTCCTAGAAAACATCTTTCTTCCCTGTAAATCAAAACAGTACTCCTCCTTACACCTCTCTTTGTATATAATCACTATTACCTGGGTAACAATTCAATAACATTAAAGTGATGCATATTTAATGTTCGAGTAACACCCACTTAACAGTTACTATGGTTCTTTGCACCAAATTTCAGAAAACAAAAAATGAAAAAAATCACTACTTTCCTGGCATGCTTATTTGTCGGGATACTTTTTGCTCAGGAGAAAGGATCAATAAGCGGAATGATTACAGATAAGGAATCCAATGATTCTCCTTTGCCTTTTGCTAATGTTGTACTTAAGGGAACAACGATTGGTACTGCAACAGATTTCGATGGAAAGTATACTATTGACAACATCCCTGTTGGAACATATATAGTAGAGTTTAGTTTCACGGGATACGAAACAGTAACAATACCAAATGTAGTTGTAGAAGCAGGAAAAAATGTTGTTATTGATACAAAACTAGGTGCTACAGCAGCTGCGTTAGAAGAAGTACTAATCAAAGTAGAAACCAGTAAGGAAAAGGAAGAAGCCTTACTTTTAGAACAAAAAAATGCTGTAAAGATTGAACAAAAGATCGGAGCACAGGAATTATCGCGAAAAGGAGTTAGTGATGCTACTGCAGCAGCTACTAAAATTTCCGGAGTTGCCAAGCAGGAAGGAAGTAATAAAGTATATGTAAGAGGACTTGGTGACAGGTACAATGCGACTACGTTAAACAACCTTCCTTTACCTTCAAATGACCCTGCAAATAAAAACATTTCTTTGGATCTTTTCCCAACAGATGTAATCCAAAACCTAAGTGTAAGCAAGGCTTTTTCTTATTCGCAAACAGGAGATGCTGCAGGAGCAAATATCAATATAAACAGTAAAGTTCTTCAAGGTAAAGGAGGACTTACTGTAGGGATCTCTAGCGGTTTTAACTCACAAACCATAGGGGTAGGAGAATTTCAAACTATAGATGGAGCAAATTGGATTGGTTTTGCAGATCATACGACACATCAGGTTACAGACTTGACTGTATACCCATTTGATGACAACCTGGCTACAAATAAATCAGGAGTTACCCCATTAAATCTGGGAGCATCTGTAAACTGGGGAAAAAAGTATGACGTTGGAGAAGAAGGATCTTTTTCAGCTTTCCTTGTAGGCTCATTTAGCAGTGGATATACATTTAGAGATGGAATTTCTATAAACTTTAATAATGATGGAACTTTTGGAAGTAATTATCCTGAGGCAAAAGAGTTTAAATATGCCAGTACTAAAGTAGCAATGGGGAATTTCACCTATAAAATCAATCCTAATAACAAAATTTCATACAATGCTCTTTTAGTACAATCTAATGATCAAAAAGTGCAAGACTACCTAGGAACAAAACCTGATGTAGCTGATAATGAAAATGAGCTTGCCAGAGTGGTACAACAAACCCAATCTCAGAATCTATTAGCAGTAAACCAACTATTATCAGAGCACAAACTAGGAGAATCATACGACCTAAACCTTGGAGCATCTTATAATATTGTAAAAAACGATGAACCAAACCGAAAGAAAAATATTTTCATCATTAACACAGCTGATGAAACAACATTATTAGCTTCTGGAACCCCTAGAAACAATAGTAGATATTATCACAACCTGAAAGAAGATGATATCACAGCAAAGGTATCTTTATCCAGATACTTAGGAAACCGAATTCCTGATGAAAATAAAGGAAAAGTAACTTTTGACTATACATACAGAAATACGCAACGAGATTTTGAAGCAATCTATTTCGACTACAACTTATCAAAACCTACAGCAGTCGATCCAAACAATCTAGAAGCAACGCTTAACCAAGAAGCAATAGACAACAATGTTTTTAGATTCACTACAGGATTCGGATCAGGAGACAATGCATTAGATCCATTTACTTACAATGGAGGCAAAACCATCCAATCTGCATCCATAGGATTAGATTACAAAATCAGTGACCGTTTCTTTGTAAATATCGGAGGTAAATTCGAAGATATAAAAATGGAAGTAGAATGGTTAACAAACCTAACCAACTCTAATGATGAAAACGGAGGACCATTACATATTGATAATACTTATGTCCTTCCATCTTTGAACCTAAAATACAACGTATCTGAAAAACACATCCTTCGACTAGCTGCCAGTCAGACATATACGTATCCACAATTTAAAGAAGTAGCTCCTTTCGTATATGAAGGAATTGATTATCTGGAGTCAGGGAACCCAGACTTAAAACCTTCGGACAACTATAATATTGATCTAAAATGGGAAACATACCCTAAAAAAGACGAACTTATATCTGCCACTATCTTTGGAAAACAAATCAATGAAGCAATCAACAGAATCGAGCGTATCTCTGCTGCAGACAGAAACTTTACTTATGCAAACCTTGGAGATGCTACCATCGCAGGGGTAGAAGTAGAAATAAAGAAAAACTTATACACCCTGGAAGACGACACATCTGAAAAAGTGCAAAAGGTAACTTTTGGTGCCAATGCAACTTATATGTACACAAACCTAAAGTTCAAGGATGCTGAAGAACTTCAGGAACAAGGGATCTCTGTTACAGAAGAGGAATCTGAATTAGAAGGTGCTGCTCCACTATTGATTAACAGTGATATTTCTTACAGACACATTGTAGACAAAAAAGAATTTTTAGCAACTCTTGTTTTCTCTTATCAAGCAGACAAGGTATATGGTATTGGTTCTAACTTTAATAACAATACGGTTCAAAAATCATTTGCTAACCTCGATCTTATTTTAGAAAGAAAGTTTAACGAGCGATTAGGTATTAAGCTTAAAGCAACCAATCTTTTAGACAACAAAATAGAACAGGTTAGAGACGTTCCACAAGAACTTGTTATGAGATCATACAATAGAGGGATTAACTTCTCTTTGGGAATGAGTTATAAATTCTAATAACAGAAAGAGAATCAAAAGTTACGACGAATGATTCTGGAACACAGAAAATAACTCCCTCTCTTCATGAGTGTAAAAACATTTTCGACAATAGCCTTTCCTTATCAGAAAGGCTATTGTTTTTTACTAAAAAACCTCAAACCGAATACGGTGCTCACATAACACTAAATTAATACTAGATAACAACTCATAACATTTTTATAATGCCTGCTTTACAATGGATTTAGAACTGATTGAGTTATTTGCAGCATCAAAAAAAACTCAAAAAAAGTTATCAATGAAAACAATCAAATTCTTATCAATCTGTGCTCTATCTGTATTAGCATTCTCATGTTCTAGTGATGATGATAACAATGGGGGAGGAAACGACAACAAAAAATTTGATCTAGAGATCGACGCTCAGGATGATTTTGATGCTCAAGATTTCAAAGGGAACATCAACACAAATATCAAATTAAGTGCCAGCACTGAATATTTACTTACAGGACCTTTAAAAGTAAAAAGTGGAAATACACTAACAATAGAAGCAGGTACTATCATCAAGGCTAAATCTGGTCGTACTGATGTATTTCTTGCTGTTGAACAAGGAGCTAAAATAGAAGCAAAAGGAACTGCTGCTGCTCCAATTCGTTTTACATCTGATGCTTCAAACCCTGCACCTGGTGACTGGGGAGGAATCGTTGTAGCCGGAAAAACTCCAACAAACAAAGGAGCTACTGCTGAAACTGAAGTTGCTGGATTAAACTACGGAGGAACCGACACAGAAGATAACTCTGGTACACTTTCTTATGTAATCGCGGAATACACAGGAGCAAAAATTAATGGAGAGCAAGAATTCAACGGAATCTCTCTATATACTATCGGAACTAAAACCACTATCAACAACATCGCTGTATTCAACGGAGCTGATGATGGAGTTGAATTCTTCGGAGGAACTGTAAACGTAGAAAACATCTTATGTGTTAATATCAAAGATGATATGTTTGATTTCACAGAAGGATATACAGGAAAAATAACAAACGCATTCGGAGTAAGAGAAAAAGATTTCAGCGATGCTACTGAAGACCCAAGAGGTATCGAAGGTGACAGTAACGGATCTAACACTGCTGCTACTCCTGTTTCTAAGCCAACTTTCGAAAACGTAACGATCATCAATTTATCTGCTGATACTGCATTAAAGTCTGGTGCTGAAATCAGAAGAGGTTCTGAAGTGACTATTAACAACTTATTCTTCGGAACTGTAGGAACTGCTTCTTTCGGAAACAGAATCGATACTAAAGATGATAAAGGAGACGGAACTGTAACTATTACTGGTGCTGTACAGCAAGGTAATGTTGGAGAAGATAAAATAGGAGGTACTATCAACGGTACATTCACTACTAACGATAACGCAATCACTATCGGAGCTGATAACGTAGTATCTATTGCTAATGGTGTAGGAGCTGATTTCTCTAAGTTCTCTTGGACTAACTACACAGTAAAAAACTAATTGTCTTTATATAATTTATTACAAATTAGGGATTTTAGAAATCTCCTTTCGTTACGAAAGGAGATTTTCTTTTTTTGATAGCATACTGGTTTTAAATCGTAACTTTCTTCCAGTTTCCTTTTTTAAAAATTACAATTCCAATAATTGCGATCAATGCTTCTGCCAGAGAAATAGCAATCAAAACTCCCATCACACCCCAATCAAATACCAATGCCATGATATAGGCAAACGGAACCTGAAAAAGCCAAAAACAAAAGAAGTTAATAATCGTAGGTGTTTTGGTATCCCCTGCTCCGTTAAAAGATTGTATAATCACCATTCCATAAGCATAAAAAACATATCCTATTGCGATCATTCGAAGACTCAATGCTCCACTTGACACCACTAAGGGATCATCGCTAAAGATCCTAATAATCATCTCTGCACAAAGCAGGTAAAAAACAGATACCACGAACATAAAAATAGCATTGTATTTTCCCGTTTTCCAAACGGACTGTTCTGCTCTGTCCGCAGCTCCTGCCCCCAGGTTCTGACCGACTAAAGTCGCAGCAGCATTACTCATTCCCCAAGATGGCATCAAAGTAAACATCAATACTCTTACAGCAATTGTATATCCTGCTAATACCTCACTTCCAAACTCTGACATAATACGCATCAATAATACCCAACTAGAAGTCCCAATAATAAATTGCCCTATCCCTCCTGCCGAAACCCTTAACAGGTTCATCATTAATTTCAGTCTAAACACTAGGTCAGAAATCTGAATCTTTATCTTACTGGTTCCATAAAATAAGATCAGAAACTGACAAATAACCGCACTTCCTCTTCCAATGGTTGTAGCAATCGCAGCTCCTTTTACTCCAAAAGCTGGAACAGGACCAAATCCGAAAATGAAAACAGGATCTAATAATATGTTCAAAACATTAGAAAAAATCAATACTTTCATCGCTACTGAGGCATCTCCTGCTCCTCTGAAAATAGCATTAATCAGGAATAACAGTACCACTGTAATATTACTCCCTAACAGTATCTGAGTATATCCGTACCCTTTCTCTATCAATTCAGCATCCCCTCCCATGACACCTAATATTTCCTTAGGAAATACAATTCCGATAATACTCAGAATAACCGAAATACCTACCCCTAGTAATATCGCTTGTACGGCCGATTTAGAGGCTTCTTTTACCTTTTTTTCACCGATTCTTCTCGCTACTATAGAAGTAACCCCCATACTAACCCCAATAGCAATGGCATATACCAGAGTCATAACAGACTCTGTCAGTCCAACCGCAGCAATAGCATCCGCTCCTAAGCTGGAAACAAAATAAGCATCGACTAAAAAGAAAATAGACTCCATCAGCATTTCCAATATCATTGGAACTGACAGCATAAAAACGGCTCTGCGAATACTTCCTGTAGTGAACTCTTTTTGTTCACCACGTACTGCAGCCTTAAGAAATAATAATGATTTTTGAAATTTTGAAGTATGATGACCCATCAAATTAAAGAATTAAATTATAGCGTAATAACAGAATACAACAAACGGTTTCTACCTCAGTAGAAAATCATTTATCAAACACGTCGGAATTAATTCTTTATAACTTCATAATACGCCAAAAATACAGACTTTATAAGTAAAAACGAAAAATCAGGCAAAAAAACGCATATTTTTCTATTATAATCGATTTTTTTATTTTTAATTTGTATCTTTATATTTGATAACCAGATCACTACTCTTAATCATATGAAAAAAATCTACTTATTACTAATTTTTACCTGCATCATGGCTCTCTCCTTTACCCCGGGAGTAAAGGCACAGGCGCCCCATGCTGAAAAAGACCTTGCGGCTGAAATAAGTATACGAGGATTGCGAATTTACCCCAACCCTGCTTCTGCCAACGAAGGAAAGTTATACATTACTTCTGCCTCTGCCAAAACAAAAACGATTACCATCTTTAATGTTTTAGGAAAAAAAGTGCTTTTTAAAGTACTTGTTGAAAAAGTACTGGATATTTCTCCACTAAATACTGGAGTATACATTATTCAGGTCAAAGAAGGTGGAAAATCTGTCACAAAAAAACTTATTATTAATTAATTTTAATTAAACTTTATAAAAAAACACTCCTCTTTGTAGGAGTGTTTTTTTTTACCTTTGTTTCATAATAAACACTCCTTTTTATGCTGTCGAAATCCATTTTCTCAATTAAAAACAGCCAAGATTTTGAAACGGTAGCATTAAATGTATTTCAACATCAATACACGAACAATAAAATATATCAGCGATTCTGCAATTTATTAGGTGTTACAAAAACTTCGGTACGACAAATAACCGACATCCCTTTTATGCCGATTGAGTTTTTCAAACAATATCCTGTTATTGATAACACCCCTTCTATCGCAAAAATTTTCACCAGTAGCGGTACCACAGGAACCATAACCAGCAAACATTATGTAGCTGATTTAGCACTATATGAACAAAGTTTCAGAAAAGCATTTTCTTATTTCTATGGAGACATCACCGATTATACAGTATTAGCATTGCTTCCTTCATATCTGGAAAGAGAAGGCTCCTCTCTGGTATATATGGCTGAACAACTGATCAAAGACAGCAAAACAAGTAGCAGTGGTTTTTATCTTCATGATACCGACAAACTGATTAAAACACTACAGCAATGCGAGGGAAGTTCAAAAAAAACACTTCTTATTGGTGTATCTTTTGCCTTATTAGATCTTGTAGAAGCTTATCCTTTATCTTTTAAAAATATTATTATTATGGAGACTGGAGGTATGAAAGGGAGAAGAAAGGAATTGATTAGAGAAGAACTACACCGTATCCTATCAGAAGGGTTTCATGTCCCTTCCATTCATAGTGAGTATGGAATGACCGAATTATTATCTCAAGCGTATTCCAAAGGCAATGGAAGCTTTAATTGTCCTCCCTGGATGGATGTAATTATTCGCGATACAGAAGATGCCCTATCCTATATTCCGTATGGAAAAACAGGCGGGATTAACGTTATCGACCTGGCAAACCTACACTCCTGTTCTTTTATTGCAACTCAGGATCTAGGTAAAAAATATAAAGACGGTAGTTTCGAGGTATTAGGTCGATTCGATCACAGTGATATCAGGGGTTGTAATCTAATGGTACTATAGAATGTCTTCGAAAAAAAACAATACGCTCGGTTGCTTTGGCTATCCTGCAATAGTCTTAATTGCTTTTATCAGCAGTAGTTTTGTATGCTTTTTTATACCTGTCCGCTTATTTACTTTATTTATCTTCTTTTTATTGCTTTTCTCGTGGCTTACCGGAAAGTATATCGAAAAGAAACCTGCAAAGTATTTCATTCCTAATGTCATCCTATTCGCAGCTATATTTTATTTAAAAAACTTGTTATTCAGCAGCGATAACATCCATGACTACCAGCCAGAAACTTCAGAAATTGTATCTAAGGAAAAAAAAGTAATTAACGGGGATTCTCTTTTTATCCTGACACATCAAAGAAAGTGGAAAGATAATTACGGAAATAGATTCTCAGGAGATTTCTCTATTAGAGAAAGGGATTATTTTGCTTCTGCCAAAGCGTACGACAATCACACTTCGCACTTACAAAAAATGCACTGGGCAAATCTCTATGCATATCTTATAAACACGAATACGCCTCACCTGGATTTAATTCTTCAGGAGTTCGAACAAATTCAAAAACAAAAAAAGCTAACGCAATTCGAGTTTGCCGAGATGGTTGTTTCCTTTGTACAAGATATTCCGTATTCTTTCGTTTTTAGCAAACAGTGCGAATCTCCCGAAAAATACGAAGCATCAATTAGAGATATCTTGCAAAAATGCCAGAAATGTTGCATTGGTAATATACCCTTCGGGATACAACCTCCTACCTTATTCATGGGCAATCTAAAAGGAGACTGTGACACCCGTACTGTACTTATTTTTGCCATCCTGAACCATTTTGGATACGAGGTAGCCATCTTAAACAGTAATTACTACAAACATTCTATCCTGGGACTTCATATTCCTGCCAAAGGAAAATTTAAACCTTATAAAGGGAAACGCTATTACGTATGGGAAACTACCTCAAAAAATTTCTCAATCGGCGTTCTCCCCAGTAACTTTGCAAACATAAAACACTGGAATATCATCCTGACAAACACATAAAACTATTATATGAAAACGAAACTACTAACGCTCGCCTCTATAGAAATACTACTATCTATTTTTGTTTCAGTAGTCATCATATTTATTTCCTTCAAAATTCTTCAAAAAGTTTTTTTAAAAAAAGTATCGTTAAGAGAAGATAATATTGCATTTTCTATTTTTACCGGAGGGATTATCCTGTCTATAGGGCTTATTTTAAGTGAAATCATCCCGTCTATCACTAATATCATACGAATTTCATTATCCGGACAGGATCAAGTATCAATCACTGAAATTATAACCTATTCAGGAGTATACTTATTTATCGGTTTTGTCTTTGCTGTACTGACAAACATTGCTGTTTTCTTTTTGTTTTCTGCACTGACAAAAGGGATTAATGAATTTAAGGATATTCAGCAAAACAACACCTCTACCGCACTGATTGTAACCGCTACGTTATTATCGATTACTATTATTGCCAAAAACAGTATCAGCTTACTTATCAGTGCACTAATCCCTTATCCGGAAACCACTAATTTTCTTTAAAGCACTTCTACTTATAATTCTGTAATTAAGATGTAAGGAATCTTTTTTATCTCCGACTTATTCTTTGCTTACGGAAAAGAATATGCTATGAAAAAAAGGGTTCTTATAATTTGCTTGTTTGTCGTTACGTTTTTTTATGCGCAACAGGATTACAATACCAAAAATGGTCTTGTTGCTAATGGATATGATGTTACAGAATATTTCAACAATAAAGCAATTAAAGGGGACCCCAATTTTACTAGTTCCTATAACGGTGTAAGCTATCAGTTCATTACTGCCGCAAATAAAGAAAAATTTGACAAAAATCCCATAAAGTATATTCCTCAATATGGCGGATATTGCGCATATGCGATTGGCATTAATGGCGAAAAGGTTTCCATAAACCCTAAAACATTTGAGATACGGGATGGAAAATTGTATTTGTTTTACAATTCATGGGGTATTAACACCCTAAAAAAATGGAAACAGGAAGGTGCAGAAGACCTGCAAGAAAAAGCCGATAAAAATTGGGCGAAATTGGGCAGCACCCTTAAACATTAGAGAATTTTTTCAATAATTGATTGGTTGGTTGACAAAGCCTGCTCTGGAAAATTCCGACAGGCTTTGTTCTTTTTTTAATCTTTTATTTTACACGAATAACGAAGTAATTTTTCTTTCCTCGCTGCAACAATACAAACTGATCATTAATCAAATCTGTAGTAGCTATCATATATGAATCAGATACTTTTTCTTTATTGACAGATATTGAGTTTTCCTTTAAAGCTCTTCTTGCTTCTCCATTGGATTTAAGAAAACCGGTATGCTGTGCTAATGCCCCAACAATATCTAATCCTTCAGTAATCAGATCTTTTGTTAATTCTGCCTGAGGTACTCCTTCAAACACATCTAAAAATGTAGCTTCGTCCAATCCTTTTAAATCTGCAGAAGTAGATTTACCAAACAGAATATTAGATGCTGCAATCGCATTATCCAGATCTTCCTTAGAGTGTACCATAACAGTAATTTCTTCTGCTAGTTTTTTCTGCAAGGCACGTTGATGTGGTGCTTCTTTATGTGCAGCAATCAATGCTTCTATTTCCTCTTTAGTTAAGAAAGTAAAGATTTTAATATATTTTTCAGCATCTTCATCACTGGTATTTAACCAATATTGATAAAACTTATATGGAGATGTTTTCGCAGCATCTAACCAGATATTACCTCCTTCAGTTTTTCCAAACTTAGTTCCGTCTGCTTTAGTTATTAATGGACAGGTCAATGCATAGCCTTTTCCTCCTCCAATTCTACGAATCAACTCTGTACCTGTGGTAATATTCCCCCATTGGTCGCTACCTCCCATCTGAAGGGTACAATTATGCGTTCTGAACAAGTGTAAAAAATCATACCCCTGTACCAACTGGTATGTAAACTCTGTAAAAGACATCCCTTCTGAAGATTCAGAAGACAACCTTTTCTTTACAGAATCTTTTGCCATCATATAATTAACCGTAATATGCTTTCCTACATCTCTGATAAACTCCAGAAATGAAAACTCCTTCATCCAGTCATAGTTATTTACTAAAACCGCTGCATTAGCTGCGTCACTATCAAAATCCAGAAATCGCTCTAATTGAGATTTTATCGCCTCCTGATTATGTCTTAATGTTTTTTCATCTAGCAAATTACGCTCTGCTGATTTCCCCGAAGGATCTCCTATCATACCGGTAGCACCTCCTACTAACGCAAAAGGCTTATGTCCTGCTAATTGGAAATGACGTAATAACATCACTCCAACAAGATGACCAATATGCAAGGAATCTGCCGTAGGATCAATCCCCACATATGCTCCCCTCATTTCTTCTAACAGATGTTCTTCTGTATTTGGCATTACATCATGTAACATCCCTCGCCAAGTGATCTCTTCTATAAAGTTCTTAGTCATTTTCCTATGTTTCTATTATGACCTACAAATATAAAAATATGAGATAATATTACACTATCGATACATGAAGAAATCCTATTGGGTATTGTATAAAAAAACACATTTCCACAGAAGAGGTTTATAGTAACTCTGCTCTTTTTAGACTCTCAGATTAACAAATAATTTATACTTTAGTCAGCAGAAATTATATCATGATTTTAGTCACAGGAGCAACAGGGTTAGTCGGTAGTCATCTATTAGCAACACTGGTAAAAGAAGAACTGCCTATCAAGGCATTGTATCGTACAGAAGCAAAAAAAGAGTATGTTCGGCATATTTTTAATTACCATCACCCACAAGAAGGAGACTCCTTATTCTCTGTTATTCAATGGATTCAATGTACCCTAGAAGATGTTCCGGGACTCACGGATGCTTTTAACGACGTCACCCATGTTTATCATTGTGCTGCTCTTATTTCTTTTGACCCGGCAGATTACAAAGAACTTCGAAAAACGAACATCGAAGGAACCGCCAATATTGTCAATATCTGTATACAGAAAAAAGTACAGAAACTATGTTATATAAGTTCGATCGCCACTCTAAACAAAGGAGCTGAAAACACAAATATCAATGAAAGCTCCGAATGGAACTCCGAAGAACCTCATTCGGTATATGCCATTACTAAATACGGAGCAGAAATGGAGGTCTGGAGAGGAAATAAGGAAGGACTAGACACGGTTATTGTCAATCCGGGAATAATCATCGGACCTGGTTTCTACGATAGTGGAAGCGGGCTACTTTTTTCTAAAATACACAGGGGGTTATCTTATCATACCCCGGGAATCACTGGATATGTCGCCGTATCAGATGTTGTAAAAATCACACACAGGTTAATGAAAGGGAATTATTCTGACGAACGGTATATTCTCGTTAGTGAGAACAATAGTTACAAAACCGTATTCACCCTTATTGCTCACGCCCTTCATAAAAAACCGCCCCATAAAAAAGCATCTGTCTTTCTGATGAAAACCGGATATTACTTGCAATTAATCGGATATCGTCTTTTCAGAACCAAACGATCTATATTCAGATCTTCTATCAAAAGTGCTTTTTCGGAAACATTTTATGAAAATGAAAAAATCAAAAAAGAGCTCACTTATTCGTTTGAAAAAATAGAAGCCTCCATTACAGAGGCTGCTAATTTCTTCCTGAAAGAAAAAAATAAATCAAGGATACAGAAATAAAATAATCACTTCTTTTTACGCTCCTTTTTCAGTTGTTTAATCTCCCGTTTTTCTTTGTTTTTATTATGAATAAACATTCGAAGTGAATCTTCTTTCCTTTTTAATGAATCTTCTTTTTTTTCGAGTTCTTCATAGGCTACTTTTCTCTTCTCTAATTGCTTTTTAACACTATCAAAAACCTTTTTATAGCGGTCTAATTTTGTAATATACCAAGCCCTGTTTTTCTCAAAAACAAGACTGTCAATCCCATGTTTTTTTAGAATATAGGCTTCGGGATCAAAGTATTTTTCTTCCAATTTTTTTTTATAAGAAATCTTTGCCGCTTTTACATAAGCAATATCCGTCAGAATTTCTACCATCCTCTCTTCTTGTATAAAAGGATCTGGTTTTTCTTTTTTGTCGATACTCTGACATGAAAAAACCACGATCGTCATTATTACCAAACAAAGCTTCTTATTCATTTTTTCTTAATTAAACGTATTTTATATATCCCTTAAAGGTTTATCGGTCAAAAGTCAAACGTTTTCCGTTTTTAATCCCTGATACCGTAAAGTTTTCATACACTACACTTCCATTAACCAATGTATGAGTTATTCTGGACTTGAAAGTACTCCCCTCAAAAGGAGACCACCCACACTTGTATAGAATATTATCTTTATTAACTGTCCATGGAGCATTTAGATCTACCAATACTGCATCGGCGAAATAACCTTCTTTGATATATCCTCTTTTTTCTACCTGAAATAAAATAGCTGGATTGTGACACATCTTCTCTACTATTTTTTCCAATTTTATTTTCCCCTGATGATACAATTCTAACATAGCTGGTAGTGCATGCTGTACCAGAGGTCCCCCAGAAGGGGCTTTCGTATACACATTGTCTTTCTCCTCGGCAGTATGTGGTGCATGATCCGTAGCAATAACATCTAGTTTATCCATCAACAATCCTTCTAACAACGCATCTCTATCCGCTGCTGTTTTTACAGCTGGATTCCATTTGATCAATGTCCCTTTTTCTTTATAATCTTCATCCGAAAACCATAAGTGATGAATACAAACCTCTGCTGTAATTTTCTTTTCCTGCAAAGGAATTGTATGATCAAACAAAGCTAATTCCTTCGCTGTAGATAAATGAAACACATGTAATCTGGCACCTGTTTTTTTAGCTAATGCTACTGCTCTTGAAGACGATAAATAACAAGCCTCTTCACTTCTTATTACCGGATGCAATTCAATCGGAATATCATCTCCGTATTTTTCTTTATATACTTTGGTGTTTTCTCTAATAGTTTCTTCATCTTCGCAATGTACCGAAATTAACAAATCCGTAGATGCAAAGATCTTTTCCAAAACCTCTGGATTATCCACCAGCATATTTCCTGTAGAGGATCCTAAAAACAATTTTAGTCCGGCCACATTTTTGGAATCCACTTTCATAATTTCCTCCAGATTATCATTTGTCCCTCCAAACATAAAAGAATAGTTTGCATAGCTACTCTCTGCCGCTATCGAAAACTTAGCTTCTAATTTTTCTATTGTTGTGGTTTGAGGCACGGTATTGGGCATCTCTATAAAAGACGTAATTCCTCCTGCGATTGCAGCTTTAGATTCTGTCTCAATAGTTGCCTTATGCGTTAATCCCGGCTCTCTAAAATGTACCTGATCATCGATAACTCCCGGTAACAAGTACTTCCCTTCTGCATCAATAATTAACACATCAGGAGACTTGGCACTAATTTGCGATGCGATTTCTTTAAAAACACCATCTTCTATATAAACATCTCCATTAAAAATCGTTCCTTCATTAACGATATTAGCATTCTTAATTAGTACTTGTTGCATGATTATATTTCGTATAAATTAAATAAACTTTTTATCTTCATTTTTAGCACTCCAAAAACAGCTTCAGAAATAATTCCTTTACTCATCTTAGAGGTTCCTCTGGTTCTATCGGTAAAAATCACTGGAATTTCTTTTATTTTAAACTTCAGTAAATAGGCTTTGAATTTCATTTCTATCTGAAAAGCATACCCCATAAATTGAATTTTGTCCAGTCGTATCTTTTCCAACACTTCTCTTTTATAACAGATAAATCCGGCAGTTGTGTCATGAATATCCATCCCTGTTATAAACCGGACATATTTAGAAGCCCCCCAGGATAATAGCACTCTGGTCATTGGCCAATTTACTACATTGACTCCTGTCACATATCGAGACCCTATTGCTACATGTGATGTCCCCTTAGCACAAGCATTATACAAGCGTATCAAATCATTAGGATTATGAGAGAAATCTGCATCCATTTCGAAAACAAACTCATAGGATCGCTCTAATGCCCACTTAAATCCAGTAATATAAGCAGTTCCCAATCCTAGCTTTCCTTTTCTTTCTTTCAAAAAAAGACGATCTGGAAACTCTTTTTGTAATTCTTTGACACAAACAGCCGTTCCATCAGGAGAATTATCATCAACAATAAGAATATCAAACCTACGCTGTAACGAAAACACATTTCTTATAATACGTTCTACATTTTCTATTTCATTATAGGTAGGAATAATTACGATAGCATCTACCATTTAGGCTCTTTTCCGGCAAATATAATTAAATATTCACAAGGTTTTTTAGTCTGTTTCGCTCAACAATTATGATTTTTGAAGATCGCTCCTGAAAGAAAGATCTCAAGGAAATGTGCTAACCGTATAAATTGTACGCTATAATATTTTACCATATAATATCTAAAGCGTAATTTTATCGCTGAATTATGGATATGATTACCCGTCACATATCGGACACCAATTGGATCACTATTGCATTGCTTTTTTGCTTCGTTTTTTTAGCCATTGCAAAAACAATCGATGCTCCTCAGTTTAACGATTTTATCAGGCTGTTCAACACCAGTAAATATATTACATTGCATCAAAAACCTAAGCGTTTATCCTCTTCTTTTAATGCCATGCTTATATTGGCGCAAATCATTTCCATCTCCTTATTTGCTTTCATCTGTTTTAACACCTTGAAATGGAACTCTCATTCGCAGGATTTCATTTTTTTTATTAAAATAATGACGATTTACGGATTATTTGTAATCGGAAAAATGCTAGTTGAAAAAATATTTGGAACTGTTTTTTCGATAGATGAGATCATTGAGGACTATATTTTTCAAAAAATATCCTACAGAAATTTCATAGGACTTATTTTATTACCAGTTGACATTATACTGACATACACAGTATCCCCTACACATTTACTGGTTTCTATCATTCTTTTTTCGACCCTTCTTATCAACCTTATCATCCTTCTTATGATCTACAAAAAGAATGAAAACGTTATTTTAAACAACTTATTTTATTTTATTTTATATCTTTGCGCCTTTGAAATTGCCCCGTATTTTATGCTGTTTAAGCTTATTGCCCGATAAACCTTAAACTTAAAACTTATGAAAATTAAGTAATATGAAAGTGAAAACAATTTTGGTCTCGCAGCCAGAGCCTAAAGTAGAGAATTCACCTTACTTTGAGCTTGAAGAAAAAGAAAAGGTAAAAATTGATTTTATACCATTCATTCATGTTGAGGGTGTTGACGCCAAAGAGGTACGACAACAAAAGGTAGATTTATCACAATACACTGCGATTATTCTTACAAGTCGCAATGCAGTAGATCATTTTTTCAGAATTGCTGAAGAGATGCGCTATAAAGTACCGGATAGCCTTAAATATTTTTGTCAAAGTGAAGCTGTAGCTTACTACTTACAGAAATATGTTGTCTACAGAAAACGAAAAATTTACGTAGGAAAAAGAACCTTTCAGGAATTATCTCCTATGATAAAGAAATACAAAAACGAAAAGTTTTTACTTCCTTCTTCTGACAAATTAAAGAAAGAAATTCCTGAAACCTTAGATGGATTAAAGGTCAACTGGAAACAAGCGGTTTTCTACAGAACTGTTGTTAGCGATCTATCAGATCTAAGAGATGTATTTTATGATATTCTGGTTTTCTTCAGCCCTTCTGGTATTCAGTCGCTTTTCGAGAATTTTCCAGATTTTCAGCAAAACAACACTAGAATTGCCGTGTTCGGAAACTCTACCATTAAAGCTGCAAAAGCCCACGGATTGGATGTAAACATACAAGCACCAACCCCTGAAACCCCATCAATGACGATGGCGCTTCAGAAATACATTAAAGAAGTGAATAAAAAATAAATGCTTTTTTTAATTAGTGACACTATCATTAATAAACAAATAAGAAACATAAAAAGAAAGGGAGTGAAAAATTTCACTCCCTTTCTTTTTATCAAAAAATGTGTCGAAAGCTAACACGACACATTTTTCTCTACACTATGTTATTTAAATTGTTCAAAGTTTTTCTCAAAAGAAGCTAACAACTCTTCTGCCTTTGCATCATAAGCCTCCTTATCTTCCCATGTATTTCTAGGATTAAGAATCTCTGATGGCACTTCTGGACAAGTTTCCGGAACACTTAGACCAAAATGCTTATCCTCTATATAAGAAACATCTGTCAGCTCTCCATTCAAGGCTGCATTAATCATCGCTCTTGTATACCTAAGCTTCATACGACTTCCCGTACCATAAGCTCCTCCTGTCCATCCAGTATTCACCAGCCAAACATTAGCTCCTGTTTTTTCAATTTTATCCATTAGCATATCTCCATATTCTTTGGGATGTAATGGCATAAACGGAGCTCCGAAACAAGCTGAAAAACTTGGCTTTGGCTCATTGATTCCTGCTTCTGTCCCTGCTACCTTAGCAGTATAACCACTAATGAAATGAAAAGAAGCCTGCTCTTTAGTCAATTTAGAAATCGGAGGCAATACCCCAAAAGCATCTGCAGTCAAAAAGAAAATATTCTCTACTGTTTTCCCTTTACTTGGGGTCTTAATATTTTCGATATGATGAATCGGATAACTCACTCTTGTATTCTGAGTAATTGTACTATTAGTATAATCAACAACTCCTTCACTATCTATAATTACGTTTTCCAGCAACGCATCTTTCTTTATCGCTCCATAAATCTCAGGCTCTTTTTCCTGAGAAAGATCGATCACCTTGGCATAACATCCTCCTTCAAAATTAAAAACTGTATTCTCTTCCGTCCAGGCATGCTCATCATCTCCAATCAGTTTTCTCTTAGGATCTGTAGACAAGGTTGTTTTTCCTGTACCAGATAATCCAAAAAACAATGCTGTAGTACCATCTTTCCCTTCATTAGCAGAACAATGCATAGGAAGACAGTTTCTCTCTACAGGAAGAATAAAGTTTAAAGCTGAAAAAATTCCTTTTTTAATTTCTCCGGTATACCCTGTCCCTCCTATTAAAGCTATCTTTTTTTCAAAGTTCAGGATTGCAAAATTGTGCTGACGTGTTCCGTCTACAGAGGCATCCGCCATAAAACCGGGAGCATTAACAATCAACCAATCTGGAGCAAATCCTTCTAATTCCTCCTCGGTTGGTCTCAAAAACATGTTATAGGCAAACATATTAGACCATGGATACTCATTTACCACTCGGATATTTAACCTATACGCATCATCTGCACAGGCGTAACTATCTCTCACAAAAACTTCCTTGCCGGAAAGATAAGCTGTTACCTTAGCATATAGCGCATCAAATTTGTCTTTATCAAAAGGAATATTGATATCTCCCCACCAAACTTTATCAGCAGTAATATCATCTTTGACAATAAAACGATCCATAGGAGAACGACCTGTAAACTCCCCTGTATTTACAGCAAGAGCTCCTGATTCTGTAATCCTTCCCTGTCCTTTTAATACCGTTTCTTCCTGAAGCTCATCTGTCGACAATTGATACCTCATTGTGGCATTCTCAATACCATAATTTTCTAACGAAAACCTTTTCGTAATTGGATCTCGTGATTCCATAAAAAAATATGTTGTGTTAGTTATATGTATCGACAAAATTAGGAATAATTAATTCACTACCACTAAAAAAATCACTTTATCTTAATAATAGCCCGTAAAAATAAAAACCACCCAACGATTAACAAGCTTCCTCCAATAGGGGTTACAAACCCTATTCCTGATAAATCAATCCCTAATGACTGATCTACAACCAGTAAGTAAATAGATCCTGAAAACAATACCATTCCCATAGTAAAAAGATAAAATATACTTTTTTTCCTTTGTTCTTCTATTTTGGACATACTTCCCAGCACCAATAATACAATTGCGTGATACATTTGATACCTAACTCCTGTATTAAAAGAGTCAACTGCTGCTAAGTCCACTATTTTTTTTAAACCATGAGCTCCGAAAGCTCCCAGAATAACCGCCAACATACCAGCAACAACCCCTGTAATCAAAATTGCTTTATTCATTGTTTTTTTTACCTAATTTGATTATATTCTATCTGTTTTTCATAAATAAAGACAAAAATTTTAATGAAACACAATTAACACTTAGTGATATCGAACTTTTTTTTTCCCTTATTTACTACATTCGTATCAAAGTTATCAAAATTCTTATGAAGTATGCGAAAGATATTGGTTATTGGTGCAGGTAAGTCTACTGCTGTTTTAATAAAATATTTACAGGACAAATCTGTCACTGAAAATCTACATATTACTATTGGGGACATTTCTTTAGAAAACGCCAAAAAACTAGAAGCTAACCACCCTAATACAACTGCTATTTTATTAGATGTTTTCAAGAGCGACTCTCGGAAAGCAGCTATCAAAAATGCAGATATTGTTGTTTCTATGCTCCCCGCGAGATTTCATATAGAAGTTGCAAAAGATTGCCTGCAATACAACAAATCAATGGTAACAGCCTCATATGTAAGTGAAGAAATGCAAGCCTTAGATAAAAAAGCCAAGGAAAAAGGATTGTTATTTATGAATGAAATAGGTCTTGATCCGGGAATCGATCATATGAGTGCTATGCAGGTATTAGATCGCATCAGAAAACAAGGAGCTAAGGTTGTTCTTTTTGAATCCTTTACCGGAGGACTTGTCGCTCCCGAAAGCGATACCAATTTATGGAATTACAAATTCACTTGGAATCCCAGAAATGTGGTTGTTGCCGGACAGGGAGGTGCTGCAGAATTTCTTCAAGAAGGCACCTATAAATACATTCCATATCACAAACTTTTTAGAAGGACTGAATTTCTGGAAATAGAAGAATACGGAGGATTTGAAGCCTATGCCAACAGAAACTCCCTAAAATACCAAAGCATTTACGGACTTGATGATATTCTAACACTTTATAGAGGAACTATTCGAAAAATAGGGTTCTCCAGAGCCTGGAATACATTTGTACAACTAGGAATGACCGCTGATGATTACACAATTGAAAACTCCGAAAATATGAGTTACAGGGAGTTCACCAATTCTTTCCTGGCATATTCTCCTACAGATTCCGTAGAATTAAAACTAAGACATTATCTAAAAATTGATCAGGATGATATTATGTGGGCTAAGCTAATCGAGTTAGACCTCTTTAATCCTGATAAAAAAATAGGCATTCCTAATGCTACCCCTGCTCAAATCCTTCAAAAAATATTAATGGACAAATGGACATTAGACGAAGGAGATAAAGACATGATCGTTATGTATCACAAATTTGGATACGAGATCAATGGTGAGCAAAAACAAATCGATGCTACCATGGTCAGTATAGGAGAAGATCAGACATATACAGCTATGGCACGAACAGTAGGACTACCAGTAGCAATGGCAACCCTAAGAATTCTAAACAAGGAAATAACACTTACCGGGGTTCAAATCCCTATACAGGAACAAGTATATAAACCTATCCTCAAAGAATTAGAGGAATACGGAATCATTTTTAAAGAAAAAGAATGTGAATATCTCGGGTACAACCCTAATAGAGTAACCGGCTAATCATTACATATCTTTTAAAAAAATTAAATCAACCCAAGCATCAAATTAATATTTTGATCATTACCGCACCACCCACCCTATGAAGAATCAAGGAAATAGTATAAAAATAGATGGTACAGACAAAGAGATTTTACGAAATCTTATGGAAGATGCCAGAAGACCCATCTTAGAGATTGCCCGAAAAATAAACATCTCGGGAGCAGCCATCCATCAACGCTTAAGAAAACTGGAAGCTTCTGGACTTATTGCAGGATCCAAATTTATTATAGATCCTAAAATATTAGGGTACAAAACTATGGCATTTGTCGGAGTATACTTAGACAAAGCCGTCAGCAACCCAAAAGCTGTTAAACAATTAGAAGAAATTCCTGAAGTAATCGAATGCCATTATACTACCGGAAACTGGTCTATCTTTATCAAAATCCTTTGTAAAGACAACGAACATCTCATGACTGTATTAAATAAAAACATTCAGGCAATCGAAGGGGTTTCCAGAACAGAGACTTTTATATCACTGGATCAGCAAATCGACAGGCAAATAAAGATATAATCCGCCCCCACTATAAAAAATGTTTTTCAATTTCCACCTCTTGAGGACATAAACATCTCGATTAGTCTCGAAAGAAAAATCTTATTTTTAACTCAATTTTAATACTTAAACAAGGGTAAAAACGTACTTAAAAACTTTTACACAAAAACACAACAAACTGAAAAACAATGATTAACAAAAGTGTTTAATGAAAATATTCTCAAAAAAAATGAACATTTTAAAAACCAAAAGAATCGGTTAAACTTCTCACAAAAAAAGAAAGCATTTTCATTTTTTAATACTTTCGCATTCACAGTAACTATTTAAAAACCGTCTAAATAAAAAGAAATGAATTCTTATTTTTTCTTCTTTATTCTACTCATATCCACCTGTTCATTGTTTGGACAGCGAACGTATGATATACACGGACAAATACTGAAAGAAAACACAGAGGCTCCTATACCTGGAACAACTATATTTTTTAGCTCTAAAGGTAATTTTTACGGAACTTCTACAGATGAAAATGGGTATTTCCAGATAAATAATTTATCAAAAGGAACCTATGAAATCGCTATTAACGATTCTAATTATCAATCCAAAAAAGAAACTATTATCGTAACAGATAATAACGAACCGTTGCTTTTCTTTTTAACCCCTATTATATCCATATCAGAAAAAACAACTCATCAGCTTTCTTTTCAAAAAGATAATCACAAGAATCAAAACAAACAACAAAGAACGCTTCCTAAAGAAGAAGAATAGACAGAAGCATTATCAACCTTTACCCCAAGTAATATGCACTTAGCATTTACGAAGTGTTGATATACAAGAAGAACCTCAACATTGATTTCCCCTATTCTCAAGTTGAGGCTTCTTCTATTTGTTTTTTACGTACTACTTTTTAATCTCTCCTTCCTAAAAAGATGGAGATGAAATACAGAAGCGTTGCTATAGATCCCAGTGCAGCTACCACATATGTTCTTGCTGCCCATTTTAAAGCATCTTTTGCCGCTCCATGTTCTTCTTTTGTCAGAGTATTGGTATTTTCTAACCAGGCTAATGCCCGGTTACTCGCATCGTACTCGACAGGTAATGTAATTACACTAAACAAAGTTGTCATCGCAAACAATACAATCCCTGCCAGAAATACAGTACTTCCTATTGCCGAAGCTGAAGCCGTAAGAACCAGCCCAGCCATAATCACAATATTAGAAAACTTTCCCGCTATACCAACTACAGGCACAATCTTAGACCTCATTGTCAACCAGCTATAAGCCGTCGCATGTTGAACCGCATGACCACATTCATGTGCTGCCACTGCTGCTGCTGCTGCATTTCTTTGATTATATACTCCTTCACTAAGATTCACTGTCTTATTCATTGGATTATAGTGATCTGTCAACATACCAGGAGTAGAAATCACTTTTACATCATATATCCCATTATCATGCAACATTTTTGTCGCGATCTCATGACCACTTAACCCATTAGACAGATACATGTTAGAATATTTTTTGAATTTGCTTTTCAAACGACTACTCACCAAGGAGCTTACCAAAAAAATGATTCCTCCAAGAATATAATATCCCATCATAATTACATAATTTTACATTGTTACTTGCTAATATAATAACAAAAACCTCGCCGTAAGCGAGGTTTTTATATAAATTATAGAAATCTATTGTCCTTTGTTTCTTAGTTCAGATATGTTTCAACATCTTTTAACGGAAGATCAAAAGCCTCTGAAATTGCAGGATATACAACATCTCCATTAATAACATTTAATCCTTTTTTCAAAGGTTCGTTATCTGCACATGCTGCTTTCCATCCCTTATTTGCCAATTGTACAGCGTATGGCAAAGTGACATTTGTCAGTGCCAAAGTTGACGTATATGGCACAGCACCAGGCATATTCGCCACAGAATAATGTACTACATCGTCAATAATGTAGATAGGATCCTGATGTGTAGTAGGTTTTGTGGTTTCAAAACATCCTCCCTGATCAACAGCTACATCAACCACTACAGTTCCCGGTCTCATATCTTTCAACATATCTTTGGTGATCAACTTTGGAGCTTTTGCTCCTGGAATCAACACTCCTCCGATAATCAAATCAGCATTTTTGATATGCTTACGAATGGTATATTCATTAGAATACTCAGTATTCACATTTGCCGACATTACATCATCTAAGTAGCGCAAACGCTTCATACTAATATCAAGTATTGTGACATCGGCTCCCATACCAGCAGCCATCTTAGCCGCTTGTGTCCCTACAACTCCTCCTCCAAGTACTAATACTTTTGCAGGAGCAACTCCTGGAACACCTCCAAGAAGAATTCCTCTTCCCTTTAATGGTTTTTCCAAATATTTAGCTCCTTGCTGGATAGACATTCTTCCTGCCACCTCACTCATAGGAGTCAATAACGGCAAGCTTCTATCAGCTTCTTCAACTGTTTCATAAGAAACACATACAGATCCGCTTTCGATCATTGCCTTTGTCAATGGCTCACTTGATGCAAAGTGGAAATACGTGAAAACTAGTTGATCTTTTTTAATCAATGAATATTCTGGTTCAATAGGCTCTTTTACTTTGATAATCATCTCAGCAATGCTATATACCTCCTCAATAGTAGGTAATATTTTAGCACCTGCCTCAACATATTCTTCGTCACTAAACCCGCTTTGAACTCCAGCTGTATGCTGAACATATACAGTGTGACCATTTTTAACAAGCTCCATTGCTCCGGCAGGGGTTAACCCAACCCTGTTCTCGTTATTTTTGATCTCCTTAGGAACACCTATTATCATATTTTTATTTTTTTGCCGAAATTATGTTATTTAAAGAAAATACACAATAAAAAAAAAGCTAAAATTGAAGATTTGATAATTTACAATCACTCCTTTTCGAAACAGCTTTATCCCCCTTCTATAGACAGGTTACCTCTTAAAAAAAGCAGGAGATATACAACCAATACCCCCTGCTTTTCTCGTTTTTATTTTTATAAAAATAGCTTATCCCACAATATTGACAATCTTACCTGGGACTACTATTACTTTTTTAGGACTACGACCTGCTAACTGTTGCTGCGTTTTTTCGTGAGCCATTACTTCTTTTTCTATTTCCTCTTTACTCATTTCTAATGACAACTCCATTGTAAAACGAGTTTTCCCATTAAATGATATTGGATAATTTTTAGTACTTTCTACAAGGTGTGCTGCTTCAAATTTTGGGAAAGAAGCGGTAGAAATTGAAGCTTCATTTCCTATCAGACTCCACAATTCTTCTGCTACATGGGGAGCATATGGAGCAATTAATACCAATAATGGTTCTAGCACTTCTTTGCTATTGCATTTCTGAGCAGTCAATTCATTCACTGCGATCATAAATGTACTAACCGAGGTATTAAATGAAAAGTTTTCGATGTCTTCTTCTACCTTCTTAATAGTTTTATGTAATGTCTTCAGGTTATCCTTTGTCGGAGCTGTTTCAGAAACAACATGTCCTTCTTCTCCAATATATAATTTCCACAATTTTTTCAGGAAATTATGTACTCCGGTTATCCCTGCTGTATTCCATGGTTTTGCTTGCTCTAACGGTCCTAAAAACATCTCATATAATCGAAGAGTATCCGCTCCATATTCATTACAAATATCATCTGGATTCACAACATTAAACCATCTTTTGGACATTTTTTCCACTTCTCTTCCTACAAGATATTTTCCGTCTTCTAATTCGAATTCCGCATCAGCAAATTGTGGTTGCCATTGCTTTAGTCCATCGATATCAAGTTCATCCGATGCATTAATCAGGTTCACATCTACACGTAGCGCCTCTGTCTCATATGAAGACGCCAAACCTTTGGATACATATTTATTAGTACCGCTAACTCTATACACTAACGCACTGGTACCCAAAATCATTCCTTGGTTAATCAGTTTTTTAAAGGGCTCTTCTACACTTATAAAACCTCGGTCCTTTAAAAACTTTGTCCAAAATCGAGAATATAACAAATGACCTGTCGCATGTTCGCTTCCTCCTATATACAAATCAACATTCTCCCAATAAGACAACGCTTCTTCTGAAGCAAATTCTTCTTTATTCAAAGGATCCATATATCGAAACAAATACCATGAACTTCCAGCCCATCCTGGCATCGTATTTAATTCTAACGGAAATACTGTAGTGTGGTCAACTAAATCATTAGACACTACTTTATGTGCTTTGGTATCCCAAGCCCAGGCATCTGCTCTTCCTAACGGAGGCTCTCCTGTCTCTGTTGGCAGGTATTTCTCTACTGCCGGCAATTCTATCGGCAAATACTCTTTTTCAATCATTTGGGGCATCCCATCTACATAATACACAGGAAACGGCTCTCCCCAATATCGCTGGCGACTAAAAACCGCATCTCTCAATCTATAATTCGTCTGTCCTTTTCCCTGACCAATCTCTTCTAAGGACGAAATTGCTTTTTTAGTCGCTTCTTTATAGTTCAATCCATCTAAGAAATCGGAATTTGCAATAATTGTTTTCTCTTTATCTACGAATGCCGCTTCTGATATATCTGCATCCGCAAAAATATTCTTAATAACAGGCATTCCTTCTTTTCCTGAAAAGAAGTTCGCAAAATCATAATCTCTTTGATCTCCGCAAGGAACTGCCATTACAGCCCCGGTACCATATCCTGCTAGTACATAGTCCCCAATCCATATCGGGATTGGTTCTTTACTGAAAGGGTGCTCTGCATAAGCTCCGGTAAAAACTCCACTGATTGTTTTCACATCAGCCATACGTTCTCTTTCGCTTCTTTTTGACGTAGCTTCTACATAAGCTTCTACTGCTTCTTTTTGTGCTTCTGTAGTAATTTTTGCAACCAATTCATGTTCTGGTGCCAAGGTCATAAAAGTAACCCCAAAGATCGTATCAGGTCGAGTAGTAAACACCTCTATTGTATCTTCAAAATTCTTTATATCAAAAGTAACGCTTGCTCCTACCGATTTCCCTATCCAGTTTCGCTGAGATTCTTTTAAGGAATCTGTCCAATTAATAGTATTCAACCCTTGGAGCAATCGTTCTGCATATGCAGAAATACGCATACTCCATTGGGTCATTTTTTTTCTGATTACAGGATATCCTCCCCGCTCAGAAACTCCATTAACAATCTCATCATTTGCTAACACTGTTCCTAACTGAGGGCACCAGTTTACCTCAGTTTCTGCCAGGTAGGTTAATCTATATGTAAGTAATACTGCTTGTTTTTCTTTATCTGAATACGCATTCCATTCTCCCGCAGAAAAAGTCTGTATTGCATCATCACATGCAGCTTTTACTTCTTTATTTCCTTCTTTCTCGAATATGGCAATCAAATCACTAATCGGTTTTGCCATATTATCTTTAAGATCATACCAGGAGTCAAACAATTGAATAAAAATCCATTGAGTCCACTTATAATAAGCTGCATCACTGGTTCTTACTTCTCTACTCCAATCAAACGAAAATCCGATCTTATCCAGCTGTTCACGGTATCTAGCTATATTATCTTTGGTAGTGATGGCAGGATGCTGTCCTGTTTGTATAGCATATTGCTCTGCTGGAAGCCCAAAAGAATCATACCCTTGCGGATGCAAGACATTAAATCCTTTATGGCGTTTGTATCTCGCATAGATATCACTAGCGATATATCCGAGAGGATGCCCTACATGCAACCCTGCTCCAGAGGGATATGGAAACATATCCAAAACATAGAATTTTTCTTTTTCACTAGCATTTTCAGCCTTAAAAGTACCTTTTTCAGCCCAATATGCTTGCCATTTGGCTTCTATCTTGTTAAAATCGTATTTCATCAACCTGGTTTTTCAGTCCGCAAATTTACAATTTTATAAGAGTATTTCAGCGCTTCCTTATTTTTCTTATGACGAAGTAGCCCTAGTACTTCTCTAAAAACGGACAAAAATCAGAACTCACAACTATTTTCTTGCTTTTTCTTCCATCGGTTTTAGACAATAGTAAACAAATTTATTGGCTGGGGTCTCTACCCCTAATCGTTTTCCTTCTTTGACAATATACCCATTAAAGTCTTCTAACTCTGAAGGTCTCCCTTCTAAAATATCTCTTTGTGTAGATGCCGTAGAATCAAAAGGTTGTCCTGCTATAAAATCCATAGTAGCGGATACTGCGGTTTCTTCTAAGTTGACTTTTTTAGCTTTTGCTACCTGATAAATTTCACTGACAACCATCGCTAATATTTTTCGCAACTCCATATCTGAATACATCTCTCCAATAGTTGCCCTTGTCAAAGCACCTAATCCACTGACAGCTGCTATAAACATAAATTTTCTCCAGATGGCTACATTAATATCGTCTGCAATTTTATTTTTTATTCCTGCTGTATCAAAAATGCGTTTTACTTTTTCTAATTTTTCGGATTCTTTGTTAAACACATTTCCAAAAATGATTTCCGGAGGAAATCCAAAATGCAAAATTGTTCCCGGGGATTCTATTTTGCTATAGATTTTACACAGTCCCCCCAGGATATGCTCCGTTTTGAGTTCCTGTTCTAGTTTCTCTACATTATCTGCCCCATTTTGTAAAGGGATTACAACTGTATCTTCTTTTAAGATAGGTTGTATTTGTCGGGCGGCTTCACGCACCTGCCAAGATTTTGTACAAACCAGAATCACATCTGCTTTCTCTACTATATCAATATTATTAGTTACCTGATAAGGTTTTACACTAAAATCCCCCTCAATACTCTTAACGACTAATCCTTTCTTTTTTATCGCTTCAAGATGTTTCCCTCTAGCCAAAAGCGTTACTTTCTGACCGGAATAAGCAATTTTACCTCCAAAATATCCTCCAACACCCCCAACACCTATAATAACTGTATGCATGTCTTTTTAATTTAAATAAATATTTTCTTTAGGTTACATTTTTCTATAACAGCTTCTCAATAATTAGCTAATTTTTAAGTTTATAATTTATTTAGTAAATTATCAATGTATAAAACATAAAGAGTATTTTTTTCTTGAGATCTGTAATTAACTATTCTTTATTATTTTTACCCCATAAAAATACATTTTATGAGTTCATCTTTCGATAGGTATCAAAAGCGAAGATTAATCTCTTCTTATTTTTCTGTTGTCATAAGTATATCTCTCGTACTTTTCTTACTAGGTCTCTTGGGTCTATTAGTCTTAAATACTAAAAAAGTAGCGGATCATTTTAAGGAAAAAATTGCCTTAACCATTTACCTAAAAGACAGTACCAAAGATGTCGAAATAAAACAATTAGAAAAGAGCCTGGCTTTGGCTGAATATACAAAATCAACAACTTTTATTTCTAAAGATCAAGCTGCAGAAGTGCACAGTAAAGATATTGGTGAGAATTTCATGGATTTTCTGGGATACAATCCATTACAAAACAGTATTGATGTCAACTTAAAAGCCGCTTATGTAGATGCTGCCAAAATCGCGGAAATTAGTGCTACTATCTCAAAAAAAGAGTTTGTGGACGAGGTTATCTATGACAAACCATTAATTTCTCTTCTGAATGACAATATTAAACGTATTAGTTTCTGGGTATTACTTGCCAGCGGAATTTTTACATTTATTGCGGTATTATTAATCAACAGTTCTATCCGATTGTCTGTCTACTCTAAGCGCTTTATTATAAAAACGATGCAAATGGTAGGGGCTACTAAAAAATTTATTCGTCGTCCTTTTGTATGGAAAAGTGTACGCTTAGGTATGATTGGCGCTATTGTTGCTATTGCGGGAGTCGGAACCGTTTTATATTACCTGAACGAAGCCTTCCCAGAACTTGCTTTACTTAACGATACGATCTTACTCGCTATTCTATTTATAGGGGTTTTTATCATAGGAGTTGTCATTACCTGGATTAGTACATACATTGCCACACAACGTTTTCTAAATCTCAGAACGGACGATCTTTATTACTAGATTATGGGACCTATTCACTGGAATATCGACCCTGAGATTACAACACTTTTTGGTGTACTCCCACTACGCTATTATGGTATTTTATTCGTAGCAGGAATTCTTCTGGCATATCAAGTTATAAAGAAAATCTACATTTCAGAAAATATCCCCCTCAAGGACTTAGATAAACTAGCTACTTACATCCTTCTGGGTACCTTAATAGGAGCGCGATTAGGGCATTGTATTTTTTATGACTTCTCGTATTTTTACCATCATCCTTTAGAAATTTTTCTTCCGGTAAAAATAACGAATAGCGGATGGCATTATACCGGTTTCTCTGGATTAGCAAGTCACGGAGCTGCCATCGGTATTTTGGTTGGAATTACCTTGTACACCATAAAAACAAAAACATCTTTCTTATGGGCTATCGACAGAGTAGCTTTGATTATTCCTGTTACTGCTTTTTTTATCAGAATAGGAAATTTTATGAATTCTGAGATTTACGGAAAACCTACTCAAGGAAATTATGGGGTTATTTTTATGAAGGATGATTTAATCCCTCGACACCCAACTCAATTATACGAAGGTTTCTCATACCTAATCATTTTTGGCGTATTATGGTTCCTTTACAAAAAGAAAAAAATTGTAGAGCAGAAAGGATATTTATTTGGCCTGTTCTTAGTTCTTATGTTTTCTGCCAGGTTTATCATTGAGTTTTTCAAGGAAAACCAAGCTTCTTTTGAAGAGAATATGATTATAAATATGGGGCAGTTATTAAGTCTACCTTTTATATTTACCGGAATCATTCTAAGCCTGATGAGCAAAAAAGACCTTTAGTTACTATGAAAAAATTCGCAAAAGTATACTTCATAATCATGTCCTTTCTGTTTATCATTTTCTTATGGATCGTGATACAAACATTCAAACCTGTACGCAATGTAGAACCTGAAGATGTTATGCTAATATCTGGTATTGTCGAACGTATTTATGAAGCTCCCGGAGACGACATAGCAATAAAGATTCAGGGAGATGATCATTATTACTACATCAACAGAGGCTTACAACATCAATTAAAATTAGATGTACTCCAACCACTTCTTCTGAATAAAAAAGTTACTTTGTATTCTATTAAAAGATGGACTATCTTTACCCGAGATTGCAACATGGGACATATATCCAAGTTGATAATAGACGAGCAGGTAATTTTTAATGAAATAAACAACGACACTCATGAAAAAACAATCTAAAACACCATCACAATCTGATTTTGTCTTTAGAAAGAAAAACTATATTGTTATGGCGATAGGTCTGGGCGTAATCGCATTAGGTTTTATTCTCATGGCTGGTGGTGGTAGTGATGATCCTGCTGTTTTTAATCCTGAAATTTATAATTTCAGAAGAATTCGGCTTGCTCCTATGATTGTATTACTTGGATTTGGTATTGAAGCCTATGCCATATTACTTGATCCTGACAAAAAAAAGAAAAAGTAGCTCTCTTCTGTTTCTCATCGTTTTTTACAGTGCATTCTCTTCTTATTTTTTAAGTTTCTTTGAGATTAGTAAGTATATTTGCAGACCTTAATCAATACGCACAAATCTACCGACCCTCTGATACTGACAGAGCAACGTAGCTATATAGCAATATACACATGGAAATTTTAGACGCAATTATCTTAGGAATTATTCAGGGACTTACAGAATTCTTACCTGTTTCTTCTAGTGGTCATTTAGAACTGGGAAAAGCTATTTTGGGAGCAGAAAGCATTCCAGAAGAGTCATTACTGGTCACCGTTGTTTTACATTTTGCTACTGCACTAAGCACCATTGTTATTTTTAGAAAAGACATTCTGGATATCTTTAAGGGCTTATTCGCTTTCAAAAAAAATGAGGAAACTCTTTTTTCATTTAAGATCCTCATTTCTATGATTCCTGCTATTATTATTGGAGTATTTTTTGAAGAAGAACTAGAACAGTTGTTTGGAGGTAACATCCGATTTGTAGGGTACATGCTTCTGGTTACCGCTGTCCTTCTCTGGTTGGCTGACAAGGCAAAAGATACGTTGAAATCTATAAGTACCTCAAATGCCCTGGTAATCGGAATTGCTCAGGCAATAGCAATGTTGCCAGGAATTTCTAGAAGTGGTGCTACGATTTCCACCTCTGTCTTACTAGGAAATGACAAAACCAAGGCTGCTCGTTTCTCCTTTCTAATGGTAATTCCATTAATTTTTGGTAAAATTGCTAAAGATCTTTTGGGTGGGAAAATTGATTTCGCTAATGCTAATATCCTTCCTTTGACTATTGGCTTTATTGCTGCCTTTTTATCTGGGTTAGTAGCCTGCACGTGGATGATCTCTTTGGTTAAAAAAAGCAAGTTATCATATTTTGCCTTATATTGTATCATAGTTGGACTAATTGCCATCGGCTTTAGTTTTATAAAATAACCCCCAAATGCTAACCGAACAAGATTATAAAGATGGTCAGGTAATTCTAATTGACAAACCTCTGGAATGGAGTTCTTTTCAGGTAGTCAATAAAATTAGATGGCATATCCGAAAAAAATTCAACCTAAAAAAAATAAAGGTTGGTCATGCTGGTACTCTTGATCCTCTTGCTACAGGTTTACTTGTCCTTTGCACAGGAAAATTCACTAAAAAACTTCAGGATTTTCAAGGGCAAATAAAAGAATATACCGGTACTATTACACTGGGAGCAACAACTCCTTCCTATGACCTGGAGACTGAAATCAATCAAACATATCCTACAGAACATATTACAGCAGAAATTGTAAAAAAAACTACAGAACAGTTTTTGGGTGATATCGATCAATACCCTCCTGTTTTTTCTGCTTTAAAAAAAGATGGAAAACGATTGTATGAATATGCCAGAGAAGGAGAAGCTGTTGAAATAAAATCCAGAAAAATTACAATTAGCGAATTCGAAATTACCCGAATCGAATTGCCGGAGGTAGATTTTAGAGTTGTATGCAGCAAAGGTACCTATATCAGATCATTAGCTAATGATTTTGGAAAAGCATTACATAGTGGCGGATATCTGAGTGCATTAAGAAGAACCAAAATAGGAGACTTTTCTACCGAAAAGGCACTTACTATAGAAGAATTTGAAGCCTTATTAACCCCTGAAATAAGCAATCCATAAAATATTGTCATAGAAACAGAGTTTACTTTACTGATGAATTTCATAGAAAAATATAAAGCCTTAATTATTACTTCCCTTCTCATGGGGATTTTACTACTTGGGCTATACAACATTCATATGCTGGGCACCTCCAATAACAAAGGAGAAATGCTAGTCGAACTTCCCGTAGAAGATATTATGGAAGAGCTAGAAAAAGAAAAGGAGGAACTGGATCCTATACAGGAACAACGAAAACTCATTGCTGCTAAACGCACACACAATGCCTATAATGAAGATTTTGAAGATCCTGATGATACTTCTTTTGAAGACCGTTTAAAAGCACTTACAGAAAGTCCTATCGCCGAATCTTCTGAGGATGGTCCGAATAATCTGGGAGATGTTTCTACAGAAGAAGACAAAGAAAAAGAAGAAGAAGAAACTCCTGAACAAACCAATACCGATACCAATAAGCAAAAACAAAAAACTAACGAAACCAATAACAGAAATAGTTCCCTCACCTTTACCCTAAAGGGAAGAAAAGCAATCGATCTCCCCAATCCAATATATACATGTCAGGGAAGCGGTAAAGTCGTTGTAAAAGTTCAGGTAAATGCCAATGGCTATGTATCTCATAGCAAAGTAGACAAAAAAAACTCTACAACCAGAAACGAATGCCTTTTTGACAATGCCTTAGATTATGCAAATCAAGCTATTTTTTCTGCTTCCGAAGTAAAGGAACAAAAAGGCACTATTACGTATTATTTTAACTACAGTGAATAACCCCCTAATTAGGCTAATAATCCACTGAGGTCGTTTACTATATTTTCCCCTTTGTCTTTGTTATACCATACCTGAAGATCTTCTTTGAACTGGGCATCCAAACCTCCGTGTTTTTCTTTATAATCATTAACCATTTTTGTTGCTGTCGATGGTCTTGGTCCCCATGTTCCGATAATTTCTCTGTTAGAGTTGTCAATCGCAATCAGCTTAGGAATTGCCTTCCCTCCATTTGTCAAAAAATGACTCATTAGCGCATCATTCTCATCTCTCAACACAATCCTAAGATCAATCCCTTCATTAATTTCTGCTACTTTGTTTATAACCGGTAAAGACTGAGCTGCATCTCCACACCAACCTTCTGAAAGCACTAACCATGTAACATCCAGTTTCTTTGCTTTAATGCCAGATGCTATTGTTTCATCTATTTTGATCGTCTTATCTAATCGTTTCATCCTACGATTATTTAACGTACTATAATTTAACAAGTCTTCTGTCTGTTCTTTTGCTGTAGATTTTCCTTCCGAAATTAAGTCATTCACTAATGTTCTATAATCTGAATAGCTTCTGGAGTTTTTAATTCCTTCATCAATCAATTGATTGACAGATAATGTTGATGTTTCTTTCATAATACTGGCGTGTTTCTTTATTTTTTTATTTAGTTCGAAAAAAATGATGGAAACTTACGCATTTAATTATTATTCTTTTGTTAAAAAGAAGCCTGTTGTTTAACAAATAATTAATAGTATTGGATAAGTGCTTATTTTTACATCTACTAAGAAATAACAGCTTCCTCAAAACTCATTACTTACAAAAAAAACACCTATCAAGCTATTTTACCACATATTATTCTCTTTTATTCTCATACATTGTACAAATGCTCAAGAGACAAAAAAGTATCGCTCATTATCTGAAGCGCTATTACATAAAGAGCAGGTTTATATCCTTGATTTGTCATACCGGCAACTGGATAAACTTCCATCGTCAATTGGCAGCTTCCGCAATCTTCAATATCTATTCCTGGAAGGAAATCAACTTTCTTCATTACCCGCTTCCATAAAGCAGCTAACCAGACTAAAAGAGCTCAATCTAAGTGATAATCAACTTAAAAAAATCCCTGAAGAGCTCAGCACAATGAATGCCCTGAAAAAATTAAACCTAAATAATAATCTTCTCACCTCATTTCCACTAGCTATCTGTGGGCTCAAAAATCTGGAAAAACTATTTATCAGAAAAAACAAATTAGCACAACTCCCCACTGCTATCAGCAACTTAAAAGAACTAAAAATCTTACATCTTGAAGGCAACCGCATTTCTTCATTACCTCATACGATTGGCGACTTACCTTCCTTAAAAGAATTACACTTAGAATGGAATCACATCCAATACCTGCCGAACACTATTGGATCGCTAGAAAAACTGTCTTACCTGAGTGCTTACAATAACAAACTCAAAACACTCCCTCCTTCTATTGGAAATATGCAGCAACTAAAACACTTAATCCTGCACAATAATGCACTTCACTCTATCCCTGAAAGTATTCGGTTACTATCCAATTTAGTATCACTAGAACTACAACAAAACAAAATAACAAAGCTCCCGGATTCCTTACATGGGTTAATGCGACTAGAAAAACTAAATATTTATAAAAATCAGCTAACTGAACTTCCGAATACTTTTGGAAGCCTCCCCAACCTCAAAGAATTCTTTCTTCACCTTAATCATATCGAAAAACTCCCTCCTTCTATTGGAAATTTGACCGCTCTGGAAAAACTCATAGCCAATGACAATTCTCTGATTACCATTCCAGAATCCATCCAGGGGCTTATACACTTAAAAGAACTAAACCTAAGAAACAATTCAATTCAAGCACTCCCTCAGACTATAGGAAACCTAACCGCTTTGCAAACATTATACCTAAACAACAACAACTTACAAACACTCCCTGCTTCTATACAAAGGCTAAACAATTTAAAAGAATTACACCTGATCAGAAACAATCTTCAAAATTTTCCGGATACAGCTTCCGGCTTACAGAAACTGACTCTTTTATTTCTTCAAGAAAACAAACTAACTGTCCTGCCGGAATCTCTGGGAAATATACAAGCATTAACACAGCTTTTTTTAAATAAGAACCAACTTAAAAAGCTCCCTCAGTCTATAGGATCGCTAAAAAACCTAACCCATCTATACGCAACCTATAACCAACTTGTCAGCCTTCCTGAATCCATCGGTACTATGATACGCCTACAGCGGCTTATCATCCATCATAACCAACTCACTTCTTTGCCTGCATCCATAGGTGATATTGCTAACGTTCACATATTATTGGTCTACAACAATCAATTATCCGACATCCCGGATTCTATTGGAAAATTAAAAAAACTCCGGATTTTAAACCTCAACAGAAATCAACTAACCTCTTTACCAGATACCATTGGAGCACTTCAATCGCTGGAAGCATTGTACCTCTCTAAAAACAAACTAACCTCTATCCCGGATACTATTGGCTCATTAACATCGATAAAAACATTATATCTCTTTCACAATTATCTAGAAGCTCTTCCCTCTTCTATTCAACATCTAACTGCTCTTACACAGCTTTTTGCTGCTAAAAATCCTTTTTCACAAGCTGCAAAAGAAAGAATAATACGGTGGCTACCTCATTGTCAGATTCATTTCTTTAATGCTAAATTCTAGAGGGCTTTTTTATATACAAAGACAGAAAAACAATATATTTATAACAAAAAGTAAAATGGAAATACACAGATGTGCATGGTGTGTTGGTGATTCTTTATACGAACAATACCACGATGAGGAATGGGGAGTTCCGTTACATGATGAGCAAGAATTATTTGAATTTCTTATTCTCGAAACATTTCAGGCAGGACTTAGCTGGATTACAGTTTTAAAAAAGAGAGAAAATTTCAGAAATGCCTTTGATAATTTTGACTATCAAAAAATTGCATTGTATACAGATGACAAAAAACAGGCTTTACTTCAAAATGCTGGTATTATCCGCAACAAACTAAAAGTAAATGCTACCGTATCAAATGCGCAGGCATTTATCAAAATACAGGAAGAATTCGGCAGTTTCGACACATATATCTGGAGCTTTGTCAACCATACCCCTATTATTAATTCCTGGGCGCATCACAAAGATTGTCCTGCTACTACTGACACCTCTGACATCATTAGCAAAGACCTGAAAAAAAGAGGATTCAAGTTTGTTGGCTCTACGGTTATCTATGCTTTTATGCAAGCTATAGGAATGGTTAATGATCATGTAGTAGATTGTTTCAGGCACAAGGAAGTATAAGCCGTTACAATTTACTTCCATATGCTAAATCTCCTGCATCTCCTAATCCCGGTATAATGTACCCTTTATTATTCAACTCCTCATCTATTGCACCTATCCATAGAGACGTGTGGACAGGAAAGTGATCCTGTACATAAGCAACTCCCTTAGCGGATCCTATTACAGATATAATGTGTATTTCTTTTGGCTCTCCTTGTTTTTGCAATGCCTTATAAGTTGTTTCCAATGTACTTCCGGTTGCCAACATAGGATCTATAATTACGAGTACTTTGCCTTCTAATGAAGGGGTCGCCAGATAATTCGTAATGATCTCAAAATCGGTATCCGAATTCGTATGCTCCCTATAAGCAGAAATAAATGAACTCTCTGCAAAATCAAAATAATTCAGCACCCCCTGATATAAAGGTAACCCGGCACGAAGTACCGCACATAAAACCAGTTCTTTTTCTGGCAAAGACATCTTTTTCACCCCTAAAGGTGTTTTTATTTCCTGAGTAGTATATAAAATCTCCTTACTCATCTCATATGCCAGCACTTCGCCAATTCGTTCTATATTTTTGCGAAACCGCATTCGATCTTTTTGAATTTCTTCATCTCTGATCTCTGATACAAAATGATTCAGTATTGAGTTTTTTTCTCCAAAATTATATACTCTCATAAAAATTAGTTTATTATTAAAAAAAGACATAAGTTGTTATTCCCTCAGGTATGCCAAAAACTGTTCTCTTGGGATTTCCCTTCCTCCTAAACTTGCTAAATGTTCCGTATACATCTGACAATCTATTATCTTGGTTTCATAGCGCATTAATTCCTTCACCCAACTGATAAAACCGTATTTAGAAGCATTACTAACATGAGAAAACATACTTTCTCCGCAAAAAACTTTCTTCTCTCTAAGCCAAACACCATATAACCCACCAACTAAATTGTTTTCCTTCCAAACTTCTACAGATACTGCAATTCCCATTTGATGAAGTTTTTTATACGATCTCTTCATTTCTTTTGTTATCCATGTTCCATCCTGATCCACCCGTTCTATAGAAGCACATTGTTCTATTACTTGATCAAAACAAGTATTGTAAGTCACCTCAAATGCTTCTTGCCTGAATAATTTGCGCATACTTTTACTCACTTTAATCTCTTCTGGATAAAGAACCATTCTGGGATCCGGACAGAACCACATAATAGGTTGATCATCATTAAACCATGGAAAAATTCCTTGTTGATAAGCAGCTATTAATCGTTCTACAGATAAATCTCCTCCCAATGCTAACAACCCATCCGGATTTGCATGAGAAACCGGAGGAAACACTATGGAATCATTAAGAATATACAAAACAAATTTTTTACTTTATCTCTAGGTTAAACATTATACATTCATTTTGAATTCATTAAAATAATGATAATATTTGTTAGAACCTTTTAGGTTAATTTTGTTCATCATTGCTTTTTGAGTTACTAAAAGGTTATAATAATTCACAATATGAAAAGTCCGATACAATGTATCGGACTTTTTGCTATTTTGTTGATTTCAACAAACCCATTTGTTTGCAAAAAACATCTCTTTTCTTATTATTAAAAAGGTAAATCATCGTGTTCATCATTCGACACATCTGATGCTGGTTCAAAAGCATCTGCCGGAGGCGTTGGAGGAGGTGCTTGCATCCCAGCTCCAGCAGCTTGCAGCGCTTCAATTCTCCACCCCTGGATCGAATTAAAATATTTGGTTTCTCCCTGAGGGTTTACCCACTCACGACCTCGAAGGTTGATACTAATTTTCACATCTTGTCCTACGCCAAAATTGTTTAACAAGTCACATTTATCCTGCACAAATTCTACCATTATATGCTGTGGATATTGCTCATCTGTAGTTACAACAATTTCACGCTTTCTAAAACCATTGTTTCCAAAGGTTTGTGTAGAACCTATCATCTTTACTTTACCTTGTACTTCCATCTTTCTGTATTATTATTTTGCTGCTAAAATATTCCATGCAGTATGAATATCATCTTTTTCTAGATACTGCTTGGCAAATTTATGAATTTCTTCAACGTTATCCTGATCTAATTTTGTCTTAATCTCCGTACTATTATCAACAAAGGCTATTGCTTCCTCTGGTAACGGGATTTTCTCTACATTTCCTAATTTACCGAGATCATTCCCTGTAAATACTGTGCTGTGTTTTATTGTTTCCGGGAGTGCATCAATTCCAATCCCCATAGTGGTTAATGGCTTCGGCACTTCAAACATTCCCATATTAGCTCTGGAATACCAATTTCCCCCCATACGAGCAACCTGATCAATTTTATGTTGATCTATTTTACCCGCTTCATCCAACACCTCTTCTTTTACATGCATAAGAACTACTTCACATATAATTAAGTTTCCTGCTCCTCCTTCATTCCCCATCGGCATTATCTCATTTACTTTGCACTCAAACTGAACAGGGGACTCCCCTACTCTAAAAGGGGCTACTTTCGCCGAAGAGACCATTGTCAATCCAGATTTTTCAAACTCATTCACTCCCTTTGGGTATTCAGTACTGGATAGAGACATTTGCTGTACAATATCATAATTAACGATATTAATAACAACTTCTTTGGTCTCCTGAGCATTTTCCAACGTATGTTTAATCGTATTATCTCTAACTCTTCTTGCTGGTGAAAATATCAGAATAGGAGGGTTCGCGCTAAAAACATTAAAAAAACTAAAAGGAGAAAGATTCGGATTCCCATCTCCATCTATTGTACTCGCAAAAGCAATAGGTCTGGGACCTATGGCTCCTAACATCATACCGTGTAATTTCCCTGTCGTTACCTGAGAAGGATCTATTGTTATCATATCTATAAATTCTAAAACAAAGATAACTAAAGTTTATCCCTAATCAGAGTAGAAAAAGGAAGTTTATTCTTCATAATATCCACAAACAATAAAACCATTCTAAAAACGATTATATTTGAAATTCAATAAATCAATATCCTATGAATTTTTCTGACGAGCGTAATTTTGCGAGCTATTTTATCATTGTAGCTGTTTTGGTGATTACCGGGCTTGTCTTATGGAACACTTCTCTCTTTTTTCAAAAACTAAAAGATGACGAGCGTATAAAAATGCAGGTATGGGCACAGGCACAAAAAGCTTTTAACAGTGACCTAATGGATGATTACTTAGATCTGACAATTATTATCAATAAGTCCAATACTACAATCCCAATCATTATCACTGATGAAAATGATAACATTGACCCTACTTTATGCGCCAATCTTCCTGATGGAGTCAACGAGGATTCGGAAAAGTTAAAAGAGTATCTCGAAGAGCTAAAGTCAGAAAATGATCCTATGACTATCGACCTAAAAGAAAGTGTTCAATATATTTATTACGGAGATTCTGCTGTGTTAAACAAATTAAAATACTATCCGATTGCGATCGCCCTGATTATTTTCTTGCTTATCGGTGTTATTTACTTTTTCTTTTCTACCTCTAAAGTCAGTGAACAAAACAAACTATGGGCAGGAATGGCAAAAGAAACCGCTCATCAAATCGGAACTCCCTTATCTTCATTAGTCGGTTGGGGTGAAATTTTAAAATCAGAAAATGTCAATCCTGAGTACCTCGTAGAAATGGAAAAAGATATTGCCCGATTAAAAGAGATAACAGAGCGTTTTTCTAAAATCGGTTCTATTCCCAATCTGGAAAAACTGGATATCGTCCACGAAACCAAAGAAACCTATTTGTATCTCCAGGCGAGAAGTTCTAAACTTATTAATTTTTCAATCAATCTTCCTGATTATCCTATAGAAGTATACCTGAATCGGCAATTATATAGCTGGACAATAGAAAATCTTGTTAAAAATGCGATTGATGCAATGAGAGGAAAAGGAAATCTTCATATCTCATTAACCGAAGATACCAAAAGAGTCTATATCAAGGTTAAAGATTCCGGTAAAGGGATCCCAAAAAGCAAGTTTTCTAAAATATTCGAACCTGGATACACCTCTAAGAGCAGAGGATGGGGATTGGGACTATCGCTAGCAAAAAGAATTATAGAAAGCTATCACTCCGGGCGAATTAAAGTCTATAAATCTGAAATAGGAAAGGGAACCTCTTTTCAAATCACCCTGCGTAAATCTGACCCTCTTGCATAACATAATTATGACAAATCCGTTATAGTATGTAAACCTACATACAAGTGAAAACGGAACAAATTATCCTGAAAGAAGCGATTCTGAACAATAACTGCCCCGAATGTTATGCCAAAGGA
This sequence comes from Aquimarina sp. TRL1, assembly GCF_013365535.1. NCBI lineage: Bacteria > Pseudomonadati > Bacteroidota > Flavobacteriia > Flavobacteriales > Flavobacteriaceae > Aquimarina > Aquimarina sp. TRL1. Next base: position 1,472,480 of record NZ_CP053590.1, read on the forward strand.
AGTATAACACTTGCTTTTCGACAAAAACGATTACGCTCCCGATTATTAACCATTGTAAAACCTGCAATAGAAGAGTCGATGCACTGCTCCAAATGTGAATCCTCCATTTTTCCTGGACAATGGACTAAAGACATCGAATTAGTATATAAGTATCATAAAAAAACGATCCGTCCAAAACCTGCATCCATGCATTTTTCTGGATTATCATACTTCATTTTCTTCTTATTGACAGCCATTACCGTTATTATTATGTATTGGGACACATTGTCTCCTTATCTAAAATCTTAACCGTCTTTACTGATACTCTTTCATCAGCGCTCTTAAGGCATCTGGAATTCTAAATGTTTTGTCGATGTTAAAATCAAAACAAACGGCTACATCATGACCCTCTGCACACAATACACCATCATCATTGTACAGTTCATGATATAAGCCAAAACTAGAATTTTTGACAAAGGCAACTTTGGATTTAATTAAAACATTGCCTGGGAAAAACAACGGGTGTTTAAAATCACAATGAGTAGAAACAAGCATAGGTCCTTTTTTAGTTTCTTCATAAAGTTTTGCCAAGCCACTAACTTCCCAAAACTGAACCCGGGCGCTTTGCATGTATTTCATAAAATTAACATTATTCACATGCTGATAGGTATCCATTTCACTCCAGTCAATTCGCAATTGCAAAGAGAGTTTACTTGTTGACTCACTCATCTTCACTGCTTACAGGTTTGCTCGTATTGCTTCTGCCAGCGCCATGAATTCTTCTTTTTGCATAGACACCTTATGCTGAAATGTCATTTCTCTCATATCATTAAGCGGAATCAGATGCACGTGCACATGTGGCACTTCTAATCCTACTACAGCCATTCCAACACGCTTACAAGACACTGTTTTTTCTATAGCAATTGCTATTTTCCTTGAAAAATTCATCAATCCCTGATATGTTTCTTCGTCTAAATCAAATATCTTATCCACCTCTTTTTTAGGGATACACAATGCATGTCCCTGAGCATTAGGATTTATATCTAAAAAAGAAAAAAAGTGTTCGTCTTCTGCAATTTTGTAACAAGGGATTTCTCCATTGATAATTTTTGTAAATATTGAGGCCATTTAGGATGTTTCTTTGTGTTTATAAAACGGAAATATAGGGTATTTAACCCGAAGATAAAATCAAAAAAAGCCTTTCTTTGATTTCTTAAGAAAGGCTTTTTTGATTTTTTAAGATTTAATTATTCTCTGGAAATTTCAATCACATCAAACTTCATAATTCCATTCGGAACCTGAATCTCAGCTACGTCTCCTACACTTTTTCCCAGCAGCCCTTTTCCAATAGGAGAATCTACAGAGATTTTTCCTTGTTTAAGGTTCGCTTCACTCTGAGCCACTAGTTTATATATCATTTCGGCTCCATTTGTCTGATTTTTAATTTTTACTGTAGAATGTATCAATGCTTTAGAAATATCCAATTGTGATTCATCTATCAACCTTGCTCCTGATAAGGTTTCTTCCAGCTTCGATATTTTCATTTCCAAAAGTCCCTGTGCTTCTTTCGCAGCATCGTATTCTGCGTTTTCACTTAAATCCCCTTTATCGCGGGCTTCTGCAATCGCCTGAGAAGCTTTAGGACGTTCTATATCTTTGAGATGATTTAATTCATCTCTTAATTTTTTTAATCCTTCCGCAGTATAATAAGATACTTTGCTCATAACTTCATCGTTTATAAAATAGAAAAAATCCCATAAAGATGGGATCTTAGTATAACAAAGATAAGAAAAAAAAACACCTGATAGAAGTAATGGGACAGGAGTATTTTTCAACAAGAAAAACGATTTAATACTTGTAAAAAGACAAAAAAGAGCCACAATCATTTGGGTTTTCTTATTCAAATGAAGTATGTTTACTTTTTATTTCTCTGTCTTTATTTTTTTAAATAACCAGTGTTTATCTTATTTTGAATATTTCTTTTTTATGAGACGCTATTTTTATTTTCTTGTTTTAGCATTAATTACAATTGCTTGTTCCAGCGACGATGTTGCGAGAAGAAACCCGTTTTTACCTGAGGTAAATGTCAATTTCCAAATTGATTTAAACCTTCCTCAATACAGTGATTTAAAATTTTCCGGAAATCATGTTATTGAAACAACCGCAGGAAGAGGTATAAAAGGTATCATTATTTACAGCAAAGGAAATTCTCAGTTTTCAGCTTTTGAACTAAGTGATCCGAATATTCCTATAAGCGATTGTTCTCCTTTATCGGTAACGGGTATTTTAGCTTCTTCTAACTGTGGAAACGACAATGTATACAATATCGTTACTGGTATACAAACTAAAGGAGAAGGTGGTTATCCTTTGCTTCGATATACTATTAGAGCAGAAGGAAATACCCTTTTTATTACAAATTAAGATATTACAGCTAGTCCGTTAGTTAGATTCAGCAAATTCAGATCATTTCTCAATGCAAGTATTTTACGTATAGCGATCTTGCTTCTTACTCCTGATTGACAACAAACAACAATCGGCTTGTCTGACTGAATTTGATGAATTTTATCATCCATTTCTTCAATGGGTATATGAATCCCTCCAAGATTAAACTGTTCAAACTCCTCTTGGGTTCGGACATCTAAGATTTGATATTCCTGTAGATTGTTTTGCACTTCCTGTGCAGTAATTTCTACTATTCTACCTGCAGGCAGTATCCCACAAAAGAAATCGTAATCATCGGCTAATGTGACAATATCCGACGCTTCATTTTTAGTTACAGAGAGTATATATTGTTGTAATGACAATGCGTCTATACATAGCAGTTTTCCTGACAGAACATCTCCTATTTCCAACACCATCTTGATAACCTCATTCGCCTGAAAACTTCCGATAATTCCAGGTAATACTCCCAGTACTCCTATTTCTGAACAATTAGGAACTGCATCTGGTTCTGGAGGGGTAGGATACAAACATCTGTATGTTGCTCCTCCTTTATAATTAAATACGGATACTTGTCCCTGAAATTTAAAAATTGATCCAAAAACCAATGGTTTATCCAATAAAACACATGCATCATTTACCAAATAGCGTGTCGGAAAATTATCACTCCCATCTACAACAATATCATACTCTGAAAAAATATCCAGTACATTTTCTTTGGTAAGCCTTTCGTTATACACTTTGAAAAAAATGTATGGATTCAGCTTCTCCAACCTTTTAGAAGCTGTAATTGCTTTCGGTTTCCCTATATCATCTATAGTATACAAAATTTGTCTTTGCAAATTTGTCTGATCCACTACATCATCATCTACAATCCCAATATGTCCTATACCTGCTGCTGTTAAATACTGTAACACCGGACACCCTAGTCCTCCTGCACCAATCACCAATACTTTTGAAGAACCGATTTTTTGCTGTCCTTCTTCTCCTATTTCTTCTAAAATCAGATGCCTGCTGTATTGTATTTTTTCTTCCTTACTAAACCTCATCTATTTTTATAAAATTTTATACTACTGAAAATAAATACAGTTAACTACCTCCGGACAAATCTACGAAACACTCAAAGGAAACTACTATAAAATATTTCAACACAAGTACCGGAACATTTACATCCTATTTAGAGAGTAAAAAAACTTACTTCTGCTGGGAGCAATTTTTATAGCTCCGTAATCTTTTTATTGCCAATTGTTTTCCCAGTCTTTCCAGACTACTTCTAACCCTCTCTTTTTTAACATTTCTACAATCACTTCTGTAGGGCGTTCATCAGAGATCTCAAACTGTTCCAGAGATTCTGGTTCTACAACATATCCTCCTGGATTGGTTTTTGATTCTGCACTAATGGAGGTAATTCCTAAATTAACTATATTTTCTCTAAAAACTTCACTCTCTCTGGTAGATAAGGAAAGTTCCACATCCTCATCCAACAGCCTAAAAGCGCAAATTAACTGTACCAAATCCGCATCTGTCATAGCTACTTTAGGTTCTAAACCTCCCGAATGAGGTCTCAATCTGGGAAAAGAAATGGAGTATTTTGTTTTCCAATAGTTTTTTTGCAAATACTGAAGATGCAGTGCTGTAAAAAAACTATCTGCTCTCCAATCTTCAAGACCAAACAAAGCTCCTAAACCTATTTTATGAACCCCTGCCCTTCCTAACCTATCCGGGGTTTCTAACCGAAAATCAAAATTTGATTTTTTTCCTTTGGGGTGGTGTTTTTTATATTCTTCTTTGTGATAGGTTTCCTGATACACTAATACCGCATACAAACCACTTGCAATTAAGCGTTCATATTCTTCCTGGAGCAAGGGTTGTACCTCTATTGTAATATTTGCAAAGTTTGATCGGATTAGCTGAATCGCATGATCGATATAATCTACTCCTACCGTTCTATTTGCTTCTCCGGTTACTAAAAGAATATGGTCATAACCTTTAGACTTTAAATAACCGATTTCCTTAAGTATTTCAGCATCCGTTAATGTTCTTCTCGGAATTTTATTAGTCATACTAAATCCGCAATATGTACAAATATTATGACACTCATTACTGAGATACATAGGGGCATACATCTGTATTGTTTTTCCAAAACGCTTTTTAGTCAACAAACTACTCTGTTGTGCCATTTGTTCAAGATACGGTTTTGCTGCAGGGGAAATTAATGCTTTAAAATCTTCCAGATTTCTTTTCTCTTTATGCAATGCCCTATCCACATCTTCTGATGTTTTGGAAAAAATACTAGAAAGAACATCATCCCATGGATATTGTTCGAATATTTTTTTAAAGCTGTTCATCCGGATATAATTACACTATACTTTTTTATTAATTTTCAGACAGGAAACTTGTCAAAGGACTACTTGCTTCCGCATGTGATCGCACAGGAGCTAGTTTTGCATTATATGCCATTCGACCTGCCTCTACTGCTTTTCGAAATGCTTCGGCCATATGTACTGGATTCTGGGAAACTGCAATTGCTGTATTAACCAATACGGCATCTGCACCGATCTCCATTGCATATGCAGCATGAGAAGGGCTTCCAATCCCAGCATCAACGACTACCGGAACATTGCTTTGGTCAATTATAATCTCCAGAAACTCTATTGTTTTTAACCCTTTGTTACTTCCGATCGGTGCTCCTAAAGGCATTACGCATTGTACGCCGACCTCTTCTAACCGTTTACACAAAACCGGGTCTGCATGAATATAAGGCATTACCACAAAACCTTCTCTTACCAATTCTTCTGCTGCCTTTAAAGTCTCAATCGGGTCCGGCAACAAATACTTAGGATCAGGATGAATCTCTAACTTAACCCAATTCGTTTCCAGAGCCTCTCTTGCCAGTTTCGCTGCAAAGACAGCTTCTTTCGCATCTCTAACTCCAGATGTATTGGGCAATAAATTAATGCGAGGATGCTGTAAATGGGTTAATAAATCATCTTCATCATCATGTACATCTACACGCTTCAACGCTACTGTGATCAACTCACTTTCTGATTGCAGTAAGGCTTCTTTCATCAGTAAAGAAGAACTAAACTTACCTGTTCCTGTAAATAATCGAGAAGAAAACTCCTTATCTGCTATTTTTAACCTATCCATATCTTTATCTACTAACCGCCAGTGTGTTTATATTTTTTATTTTTTCTTCTATATCCATTGTTGCTGTCAACATTCCGGACACCGCCACTCCTGAAACTTTTGTCTCTAGTAATGCTCCTACATCCTCTTCTTTTATACCTCCTATAGCTACGACAGGAACCGAGGCTTTATAGTTTCTAACTTCAGATAAAATTTCTTTATATCCTTCTATCCCTAATACAGGACTTAAGTTTTCCTTTGTACTGGTATACCTGTATGGTCCCAAACCAATATAATCGACTCCATTGTCTATATGCATTTTGCAGTCGTCGAAAGTATTTGCTGTTCCTCCGATAATAAAATTAGCTCCCAGCACTTTTCTTGCTTCTTCGGGACTTACATCATTCAGCCCCAGATGGATTCCATCCGCTTGAGCTGCCTTTGCCACATCTACATTGTCATTTACAATCATAATAGCCTCATAATCATCGCAAATTTCTCTACATCGTAATGCTGTTTGTAAGTAGACAACTGTGTCTACATTTTTCATTCTAAGTTGTATCCATTTGCAGCCTCCCTTACAAACATTTTTTATGTTTTCGAGATGTTCTTCCGGAGTTTTCCCCTGAGATATGTAATACACTCTATCCATGGTATCCTAATAAACTTTTATTTGATTGCAATACTTTCTCTGTATATCTTTTTCCTCTATAGACTGCTTTGTGAAGTGAAAATCCTCTTGCCAAATAAGCTGCTATAGCAGACGATAACACACAGCCACTTCCGTGTTTCTCTGAATGGTTTTTCCCTTTTGGATTATAGGTAAACACCTCTCCTGATGGCAGGTATAATTCGTCTTTTCCTATAGCTTCTAAACGATGACCTCCTTTTAACAACAAACCGGTTCTCCCACTGATATATGCTATTGTTTCTTCAATATCTTTTTCTGGAAATAAAGCTTCTATTTCGTCATAATTAGGAGTAATCAATGTTATTTTTTTCAAAACAGCATTAAATACTTCTATTTGCTCTTCTTGTTTTTTGAAATCAAAATTGGTACTGGATCTCAATACAGGATCTACTACAATCTTTATTCTATCATTATACACTGTCAGTACATCTATAATCTCATGTAGTAATTCCCAATCTTCTATAATCCCAATTTTTACAACCTCGATATCAAAACGCTCTAACAAGGTTTGCAGTTGCCGTTTAATTACCTGTTTTTCTATCCAATGACAGCATTTAAAACACTTATCGTCTTGTATTGTATTTGCTGTACATACTGCTAGTCCATAACATTTTAAATGATCGAATGTTTTACTATCCGCAACCAAACCTGCACCCCCCGAAGGATCAAAACCTGCTATTGTTATTACATACGGTCTATTTCTCATTTCAAAAGAACTATTACTCCTATTTTTTCGTTACTGCTTCGTATGCTTGTTGGATTTCTATAAAGCTAGTCAATGGATCAACAGTATTCCACACTCCTCCCAAAATGCCAACACCTTTATACCCTAAATCACATGTGGCTCGTATTGTTTCCTTATTAATCCCTCCCATTCCAATAATTTTTTTTGAACTTTGGGTTACATCAAATCCTCTTCCTTCATATCCTTGCTTGGATATCGAACTAAAAACAGGACTCAGTAATACATAATCAAATGAGACCGGACAAGCTTCAATAGTTTCAGGAAGATGAAAAGAGCTGCTTACGCAATATCCTTTTTCTATATATGACTGCACATATTTTTCTAATTTTGCGCCCAAGTCTATACGAGGTTTTTCTTGAATATGCACTCCTCTAAGCTTATATTCTTTGCATAAATCATGATAGTAATGCAGCATTATCCGATTGTGAAATGGCTTCTCGATCTGATCCAGCAATTCCCTATATCTTTCTTTGGAAAACTCAGGCTTTCTCAAGTGTAATACTTGCAATCCATTAGCAAACAAACTATTGATAACATTAGCTTCTTCTGAAATATTTTTTTCTGAGGTAAGAACGATCACCATACGTATATTATTTAAAATCATTATCTGAGGGTACAAAATGACTTGTACCCTCAATTAATATTATAAGTATACTTCGCTCCCTTTTTCCTTAAACTCTTCCGCTTTTTCTTCCAATCCAATTTTCAGAGCTGATTTCTCTTCAATTTCTTTCTTAGCAGCATAATCTCTGACCTCCTGAGAAATCTTCATCGAGCAGAATTTTGGTCCACACATACTACAGAAATGAGCAATTTTTGCTCCTTCTGCCGGCAGCGTCTCATCATGATATTCTCTTGCTAATTCCGGATCTAAAGAAAGATTAAACTGATCCTCCCATCTAAATTCAAATCGCGCCTTACTAAGTGCGTCGTCTCGATGTTGCGCTCCTGGATGTCCTTTTGCTAAATCAGCAGCATGTGCTGCCAGTTTATAGGTTATTACTCCTGTTCGTACATCGTCTTTATTAGGAAGACCTAAGTGTTCTTTTGGAGTTACATAACATAACATAGCGGTTCCATACCACCCAATCATAGCAGCTCCGATTCCCGAAGTAATATGATCATACCCAGGGGCTATATCTGTTGTCAATGGACCTAATGTATAAAAAGGTGCTTCTCCACAGGCTTCCAGCTGCTTATCCATATTTGCTTTAATCATATGCATAGGTACATGCCCTGGTCCTTCGATAAATGTCTGCACATCGTGCTTCCATGCAATCTTGGTTAATTCTCCCAGTGTTTCTAATTCTGCGAATTGTGCTTCATCATTAGCATCAGCAATACATCCTGGACGGAGTCCGTCTCCAAGAGAAAATGCCACATCATAGGATTTTAATATCTCACAAATTTCTTCAAAATGCGTATATAAAAAGCTTTCTTTATGATGTGCTAAACACCATTTAGCCATGATTGATCCTCCTCTGGATACGATTCCTGTAATTCGTTTTGCTGTCATCGGCACATACGCCAAACGAACCCCAGCATGAATTGTAAAGTAATCAACCCCCTGTTCCGCCTGTTCTATCAATGTGTCTCTAAAGATTTCCCAGGTGAGATCTTCCGCTTTTCCATTTACTTTTTCTAATGCCTGATAGATAGGAACAGTTCCTATTGGCACTGGAGAGTTACGAATAATCCACTCTCTGGTTTCATGTATGTTCTTACCTGTAGATAAATCCATGATATTATCAGCTCCCCATCTACATGCCCAAACAGCTTTTTCTACTTCTTCCTCAATACAAGAGGTAGTAGCAGAGTTTCCTATATTGGCGTTAATCTTTACCAAAAAGTTTCTTCCCAAAATCATTGGTTCACTTTCTGGATGATTAATATTAGATGGAATTACAGCTCTTCCTCTGGCAACTTCTTCTCTCACAAATTCAGGAGTAATAACATCGGGAATACTAGCTCCAAAATCATGTCCCGGATGCTGTACAGACAATCGTTTCGCCTCCTGAAGTTTTTGATTCTCTCGTATTGCTACATACTCCATTTCTGGAGTAATAATTCCTTGTTTAGCATAATACATCTGAGAGACATTTTTACCTTTTTTGGCTCTTTTCGGTTTTTGAATATGATTGAATCGAAGGTGATCCAGACTTTTATCATTTAACCGTTCATTACAATATGTAGAAGAAAAACCATCTAGTTCTTCCACATCACCTCTACTCATAATCCATTCTTCTCTAATACGCTCTATTCCTTCGTGTACATTTATTTTTTTTGAAGGATCTGTATATGGTCCACTGGTATCATATACCGTAACAGGCTGATTTGGTGTTTTCTTTCCTGTGAAACTATCAACAGTATCACTCAAGGTAATTTCACGCATAGCAACCTTTATATTAGGATGAATTTCTCCCGGAACATAGATCTTTTTCGATGCAGGAAACGGGGTAGTAGAAATTACATTTTCCTGAGGTGCTGTATCTTTTTTCTTCATGGTAACGTATTTTAACGATTTATTTTGAGCTATTACTTTACTCACTTGGTGAGATTCATGCTCCGAGGCAAGCCTCTCAATTAAAAATTTGTTTCAAACGAACCCCTCACAGGCTTCGTCTGAGGCAGTTCCTTCTATTTATCCTCCCTGTGTCGCTTGAATAATAATAACATTATCTCCTTCTTTGAACAAAAGAGTTTCCCAATCTGTTTTTGGTACAATTGTATTATTAATCGCAACTGCAATTCCCTGAGAGGATAACTGAAGTAACTGTAACAACGTCTGTACAGAGCTGTTTTCTTCTATTTTTTGTTGTTGATTATTAACGTTTATGGTCATGTTCTTAGCTATATTGCCATAAACTCTAGGTACTGTAACTACATAATTGAATACAATATCGTTACATCCATTGAAGAAATACTACCGAAAAAAATCGATAATAACTTTTCCCTTCGACGGGATTAGCCGCATCAGGTTCAAAGGGTATTTCTCAGACCTCACTTTCATTACAAAAAATAAGGACACCCCTAAAGTTTATGTTGTAAAAGTAATCAAACTGATCTAAAAAGCAATTTTTATTCGCTTTTTAGATCAATTCTTAATACCAACTGCAAGGTTACACTACCGTAAGCATGCATTTCGTGTTAGACTGTTTTAAAATTTTAGTGTTGCCCCTAACAAAAAATTAATTCCTGCCTGAGGATAATACCCTACCCCTTCTTCAGTTGTTATTGTTCCTGGAGTACTAAAATCATCTTGATAGGTATAAAAATATCCGTTAGATTCATATTTATGATCAAAAATATTATTCACCACTCCACTAAGTACAACACTTTTAAACACTGAAAAACCTGTAATTTCATAAACGATATTCAGGTCGTTGACAAAAAAATCGTCTAACTTTGATTTTTTACTGTCAATGTTTCCCATATATTGCTCGCCTACATACTTAGATAAAAAACCAATTGTCATGTTTTCAACTGGATGGTATTCAATCACATTTCCTGCAATAATCTGAGGAGAAAAAGAAATATGAGTATCTCCAAGAGAAACTAATGCATCGCCTTCTGTTTTGATAAAATCTTTGTTTTTATTGTCGCTCAAAGCTATATTAGGTCTAACTAAAAGCTTATCCTTTAATATCACTACCTGTGCATCTACTTCTATTCCTAATCGATAGCTTTCTCCACTTGTTGCTCTGATAGGCTCCCCTACATCATCAATAGCTCCTGTTAGTACTAATTGATCTTTATACCACATAAAATATGCATTGGTATTCAATACTAATTTATCAGAGAATAATCGCCAGCCAACTTCTACATCCTGTAATTTTTCTGCCGTATTGATTCCATTCTCAAAATCGTCTCTTCTCGGTTCTCTATGGGCTATAGCATAGGAAGCATATAGATGGTTCTGTTTATCAATCGTATAGGTTGTTCCTATTTTAGGGTTAAAAAAATCATATGTTTCATCAACCTGTAACGCAACCCTGTCAGAGGTAAGTCCAGTTGTTTTATAAGTTACGAATCGCCCCTGAAGATCCAGGAATGCACTCCATTTTTCATTGACTTTGTAGGTTGTTTTTCCAAAAACAGTAAATTCATTTTTTCTTCCATTACCAGAGTAATAATGGTCTCTTATTTCCGACCCGCCTGCATATTGAGCCCAAATAACTTCTCCAAAATGGTCTCCATCATAATGACTAAAGAAACCTCCTGCTTTAATATCCAGATTTTCTTTTTTATAATTTACATTGGCATTAATCACATAAAAATCATTTTTCAGCCATCTTCGTCTGATCAGATCCGTGGTATTAATAATCTCTCCCCCTATATTAATAGGCGTAAAATCATAATCTTCAAAATCCTCATCTTCTTTATACTGTTCAAAATACCCTCTTCCATAAGTATAATTCAGCCCTATATTAGACGACCAGTAATTATCAAATTTTTGATTCCAATGCAATTGATAATGATCTTGCTTATAATTATCTACTTCATTATCATAAAATCGAATATTTCCATTTTCATCTTCATACTGACCAGCAGAATTAAACGTTCTGTTATCTATTAATGTTTTTTCATCAACTCCATTCCAGGATTGATATGTAATTTCATGACCTCCAAAAGCAATTGCTTTAATCAAGGTCCCATCTGTAATATATGCCCCTTGCAAAAAATATGATTTCAAATCCGAAGCTGCCCGATCAATATATCCATCAGAAGCAATTGCCGAAAGCCTTCCCGAAAACTCTACCTTATTATCCAAAAGCCCAGTACTATATTTCAATGTATGTTTTCTAGTGCCAAAAGAACCGAATGAGTTTGTTATTTCTCCATATCCTTTTTCCGAAACAGCATCTGTTAAAAGATTCAGGCTTGCCCCAAACGCTCCGGAACCATTAGTTGATGTCCCTACTCCTCTTTGCAATTGCAGATTTTCTACTGAAGAGGCAAAATCAGGTAAATTCACCCAAAAAGTCCCTTGACTTTCTGAATCATTAAAAGGAATTCCATTCAGGGTTACATTAACCCTGGTAGCATCACTACCTCGCACTCGTATTCCTGTATACCCTACCCCTGCTCCTGCATCAGAAGTGGTTACTACTCCCGGAAGATAATTTAATAATATCGGGATATCCTGCCCTAAGTTTCTTCCTGACAGTTCTTCCTTACTGACATTAGAATAGGTGATAGGTGCATCTGCCTCTACACGAACTGCTTTTACTAAAACCTCATCTAGTTTTTCTGGTTCTTTTTTTATAGAATCTTGTACTTTTTCTTGTGCTATTCCTACTACAGAAAACAACATACATATGATACCATATACTTTATTTGACATCTCTTTATTTTTTCATAATTACTAAAAACCATGTTCTTCTTTATTTTGAACATTTCTTTCATAAAAAAACAAGAGTACGATGCTGCAGAACCTCCTTACAATCCGCTTTTGAGGCACAACCATCAGGAAGAGTTCCTGTATAAAGACATAAAAATAGTATGCTTCCTCCCTTAGCAGCATTACCTGCTCAGGTTCATTGGGTATCTTCTCAGCCGACTCTAAGTTTTTAATTCAAATCAGCACCCCTCTCGAAATTCTAAGTGCAAAAGTAGTAGGTTTTGGTGATTTATAATAACTTTATTCTATTAGAACAATGCTTTCTTTCATTCTGAGTTATATAGTCATATGAGTAAGTCGAAAACTTCTGTAACATTAAAGATTATTGTAGGGTATATTATCCTTACTGCCCTTGCCATTGTTGCTTTTTGGGTTATTAATCACCAGGTGAGCAACTACACAAAAATCACCGATATTAAGAACGAAAATAACGAAAAGCTTTTTATGGTTAGTTCTGCTTTGACTGACCTATATGAAGCAGAAAGTCTTACCCGTACTATTATACAAACCTCTGACCTGGAAAAACTGGAAAACTACAAGGCTAAAATCGACTCTATTCTTAAAACCATCGATAATGTCAGTAAAATATCCGGGGACTCTATTCAAATAAAAAAAATTGACAGCATCAGATATCTGGTAGACAGTAAAAATAAAAACCTGGAAGATTTAATGCTGCTTCACAAACAGCAAAATGAAAAAGGGTTATACGAAACTGCTATTGACGAACTGAAAAAAGCGAATGAATCTTTTGGTGATCCCAACTATGACGAACGCTTTAAAAACCTGACTCCGGAATTCAGAAAAACTATTGTAAACGTTATCAAACTAACTAAGCAAGATAATGCTAAGCGACTAACCAATCAAACTGTTGACTCTCTGGCTGCAAAGGTGAAACATGTACTTGCTGAACTGGAAAAAAGAGACAAAAAGCACGAAAAAGAAATTCTGGAAAAAGAAAATACATTATTAGAAAATGATCAAATTATTACACAACAACTTAGAGGACTTCTTGCCACTATCGAATTAAATGAAAGAAACCAATATTACTCTCGTCTAAAAGCCTCTAATGAGGTTTTGGATAAAACGACAAATACAATTATTCTTATTTCCTCTATCAGTTTGCTTATCACAATTCTTTTTCTATTCATGATTATCAAAGATGTTTCCAGAAGTCAAAAGTACAGGAATGACTTAGAGGCAGAAAAAGCATATACAGAATCTCTTCTGAAAATGAGAGAATCTCTGATCAATACGGTTACTCATGATTTGAGATCTCCTTTAAACACTGTTATTGGATATTCTGACCTATTAGAGAAAACACATTTAAATGCTAAGCAAAAGCACTATCTGGATTATCTAAAAAAATCCTCTGATTACATCTTACACCTGGTTAATGATCTTTTGGATTTATCCAAACTAGATGCTGGAAAGATGATTATTGAGGAGCTTCCTTTTGTTCCAAAAAAAATCATCGAAAACACCATCTCTAATGCCATCCCGGTTAATAGCAAAAAAGACATCGAAATAAAGGTAATTTCTACTGATGCCCTAAACAGGCAATATCTCAGCGATCCTTTCAGAATAAAACAAGTTCTCACGAATCTCATAAGTAACGCTTATAAATTTACTTTTGAAGGATCTATTACTATCCAAAGCGAAATAGACGAATCTGATATCTCTGACAAAAAACTGATCATTAAAGTAAAGGACACCGGAATTGGCATCTCAAAAAAACAGCAAAGATATATATTTGACGAATTCACTCAGGGAGAGGATGATACTGATAAAAAATATGGAGGTTTTGGTCTTGGACTTGCTATATCCAAAAAAATAATATCCTTATTAAATGGGGCAATATCTTTAAAAAGTGATCCTGATGTAGGAAGTGAGTTTACCATTTCTATTCCTATCAAAGATTCTAATTTTATTATTCCCGAAGAGAATGACGCCACAAATGATATATTAGATTTTGTTGATAAAAAAGTCTTGATTGTAGATGATGAGAGTAGTCAACTAGCATTAACCAGTGAAGTGGTTTCTATGGCAGGCTTATCCTATGATTCTTGCGACAATGCTATTAAAGCACTATCCATGATCAGGGAAAACAGGTATGATTTAATATTAACTGATATTCAAATGCCAAAAATGGACGGTTTCGAATTGCTTGATGCTTTAAAAAAAATGGATCAGTACAAGGACATCCCTGTTATTGCCTTATCAGGAAGGATCAATACTTCTGTCACAGAATATAAGGATGCTGGTTTTTCTGCAAACTTACGAAAACCATATGCTCCTAAAGAACTGACTAAATTAATTGCGGAGACCCTTAATATTAATACAAAAGAACCATTACCCACCTCCCAGAACAAACTCCTTGTTTCAAAAAACGAACAATATTCTCTAGAAGATTTAATGTTATTTGCTCATGGAGACACCGATTCCCTACATGCTATTCTGGATACATTTTATGAAAGTACCATTGAGAATATGAATAGTCTAAAATCGCTTATTGAAAAAGAAGACAAAGATCAGATCAAAAAAATAGCTCATAAAATACTGCCAATGTTCAAACAAATAAAGGCTAAAGAAATAATTCCTATGCTCGAAGAACTGGAACATATGGATGCTACAAACACCTCAATGCTTCCTCTGGCATCTACTGCCATGCATAAAATTAAAAAACTTATCGAAAACCTAAAAGTAACCTCTTAAAGACTTATATCATATTGTTTTAGCTTATTATACAATGTCTTTCTGTCTATTGACAATAAACGAGCTGCTTTTGCCTTGTTCCCATTTGTTTTTTCCAAAGCATCGAGAATAAGTTCTTGCTCATTCTGATTTTTAAACAATCCATATGTCTGTTTCCTTGTATGGGAAGCATAAGCAATATCATTTGGTAATACTGTTAGTGAAATCATCCCTTCCTGAGAAAGCAATACTGATCTGCGAATAATATTTTTTAGCTCCCTAAGGTTTCCTGGCCAATCGTATTTTTTAAAAGCTTCTATTACTTCTTCTGAAAAACCAACAACCTGTTTATCTAATTCTACATTAGATTCCTCCAGAAAATGGTTAGCGAATAAAATCAAGTCTTCTACTCTATCTTTTAGAGGAGGTACTTTTATAGAAAATTCATTTAACCTATGATATAAATCTTCTCTAAAGTCTCCATCTTTTACTGCCTGACTGAGATCTTCATTCGTTGCTGCTACGACTCTTATATCTACTTCTATTTCTTTATTACTCCCTACAGGTTTAATTTTCCTTTCCTGTAGTGCCCTTAACAACTGTACCTGTAATTCATAACTGAGATTCCCTATTTCATCTAAAAACAATGTTCCTCCATTCGCTGCTTCGAAATGACCTACTTTATCGTTTACCGCTCCGGTAAAAGAACCCTTTATATGACCAAAAAATTCACTGGATGCAATCTCTCTGGGAATAGCTCCACAATCGACTGCCACAAATGGTTTTTCAGCTCTTTTACTTGCTTTATGAATGCTACTCGCTACATATTCTTTTCCCGTACCGCTATCGCCAATCACCAAAACAGACATTCTTGTTGGAGCAACCAATGCAATATAATCCCCTAATTTCTTAGAAGCATCACTAACCCCTCTTACAAAAGAGCTGGGCGTTTTTCTAGAAACATCAATTGTATTCTTTTTTGGCTTCTGAGTAATTTCTTCTTTGGACTCTCCTGATTCTAACGCTTTTTTTATCACCTGAAGAATCGCATCTGGATTAAATGGTTTGGACACATAATCAAATGCTCCCTGCTTAATGGCATTAACGGCCATATTAATTTCAGCATACCCCGTCATAATGATCACCTGAGTATCGTTATTTTTGTTTAGAATATCAGATAAAAGAGCAATTCCATCTTTATCCGGTAATCTTACATCTGTTAACACTACATCAAAAGTATCATTTTGTATTTGTAACACTGCTTGACTTCCTGAAAATGCAGTACTTACCTCGTAATCATTCTTTTGCAAAAACGTCTTAAGCATTGTACAAAATGCGACATCATCTTCTACGATCAGTATCTTAGACATATTGTTTAATTAATTCTTCTTCATTCTTCTTAATCATACAAATATAAAGTTCTCTATAAATGTACTTATTATATCTCCCCCTAAAGTTAAACATTAAAAGTCGTATGTTATTATATATTAATCAAAAAAAGAGACTCCTGGGATTGAGTCTCTTTTTATAGCACTAAACAACTTTATATCGTTCACTATGACACTAATGGAACGATATCCTTTTCTACCCCTAGATTTAAGATTCGTTGTCTGGCTTTATCCATTGTCCTTTTGCACTTGCAAAAAGAGTTTTGGTTTTATTTTTATCTCCTTTTAGGATTACCTTATAGGTATTGTCTTTTGAGAAAAATGCCCCATAAATATGTAAATCGACATAATCTCTTACAACAGCATCTACTATTGCAACGGGTAATTCTGCTATCTCAATTTCTGTATATTCATTTTGTTCTAATAAATGATTTAACTTTTCCAATTCATTATTAAAACTATTCAACTCTTCATAAATTCCATTCATTGCTAAATCCTGCTGCGCTGAAATTCCCTGTGCCGAGATGACACTTATTACAACTGCTATTATCATTGCTATCTTTTTCATTAGATTTAACTTTAATACACTATAGAAATAGGAATAATTATTCCAAAAAAACAGAAAAAGAAAAAAAATCATAAATCACTGTTTTTCAATTAATTATATCTAAAAAGATTATCACCAACGAAAAACAAATATGTAGATTCCACATAAAAATGTGGAAATTTTACACACTAAAAAACTCCGATGTTTATATCGGAGTTTTTTAGTATTTCAGAAGCATCTATTTTTTTCAGGAAAATAATTTTGTTTGATGAGCAGATTTCAGTAAATCATTTACTGTTTTTACTGGATTAAACGTAGTTAACGGCACTTCTACAAACACGCTAATCCAGTTAGACATTGCTCCATTCCACAGTCCTGGTAACTCCAAAGCTTTCAGTGTTTTTCCATTTAATGACTTTTTTGATATAAATCCAGTTTCAGGATCTACAAAGTCCGTCAAGTTGAATTTTTCTCCCTTATAGTTTCGCACTCCACATACCAAATCCACCGGATTAAAATGCGTTGCTGTTTTTAAGATATCTTGTTGTCTCTTATCATTTTTATCGATCTGAGGTGCTTCTATAATCTGTAGCACTAACCTTCCTCTTTCATTTTTAACCCAGAAAGGTCCTCCTCCAGGTTCTCCTTCATTAATCACCATACCACATACACGAATAGGTCTGTTAAGAGAAGTCCTTAAAAACTCCAGTTTATATTTTTCAGAAAATTTATCAAAATCCAATGGTAATCTTACGTTTAACTGTTGTACCAGGAATTTTTTTATATCTTTTAACTCTGCCTCAGAAGGGGTTTCTTTATCCAAAGCATTCATTATCCTGAATACCTCATCCTGTATTTCAATTAATTTCCCTGCGAGAATTTTTTTGTACTTTGACACCTCATCCTGATACTTTCTCACTACTACATTATCTATGTTTTTAATATAAATAATATCCGCCTCTATATCGTTGAGGTTTTCTATCAAAGCCCCATGCCCTCCTGGTCTGAACAGTATTTCTCCTTCTTCTGTTCTAAAAGGCTCATTTTTTTCTGTTACCGCAACTGTATCTGTTTCAGGTTTTTGGAATGAATATGAAATTTCAAAACGCGTTTCTGTTTTTTCCTGTACTTTCTTTTCTATTCTTTTAAATTCCCCTTTAAAAGCTGTCAGGTGCTCTTTAGAGATTGTAAAATGCACTCTAGATAATGCCTCTTTATTACAATTATATCCTGCCGCTTCATATAAATGCTCTTCAAAAGCAGTAGACACATCCTCCGAATAATTGTGAAACGGAAAAAGCCCTTTGGGAAAAGTACCATAATTCAGCCCTTTTTCTTTGAGCATCATTTCTACAAATACATACAATTGTTTTCCTTCTGACAAGGATTCAAAATTAGGATAAGAGCTTCTGACTTTTCCCATAACTACCCGGTAAAAAGGAAATTTCTCCAAACCAATTAAAAAAAGACGAATTGCATTTGCTTTTTCATAATTAGTGTAGGCATTCAAACTTTCTTTCTCATATTCATAATTATCCAAGAACTTAAACAATTCTTTAAACATACGAGTTGCTGCTCCTGAAGCGGGAACAAACTTAATCGTATCCAGATTAGCAATACGAGACTCATACAACTTTATCAGTTCTGATTGATGGTGATCTGCTACCTGAATAATTCCATTTCCAATTGTTGCTGAATCCCTTAATGCTACAAAAGGAATTTCCTTTTTGAATGTCTCTATTTGAGAAAGTACTTTTTCTACTGTTAACCCCCTTTGATTAATTAGCTTAATATCCTTATCCGAAATATTCACTTCTTTCCTTTAATTAGTTCATCAATTATTTTAACGGCTTGCTTAAAACGAGGTATTTTATCTCCTTTTAAGACCACATATGGACGCTTGTATTTTTCCAGAGCCTCTTTAAAACGGAGAAACATCTGCTCTCTTTCGTGGGGTTTGTCTCGTAAGTCATCTGGAGTCCAAGGTGTATCTATATATGTCAGCAAATATAAATCATATTCATTTTCAATAGCAAATTTATCAAGCACATCCGCTACTTCCCCATCAAAATAAGCCTCTGAATACACTTTAGTTACTAACAAATCTGTATCACATATTACAAGTTTACCTCCTCGTCTTACCGCTTCATTTTCTAATTGCATTTGCCCTTCTGCTATAGGGAGCAAATCTGCATAAGCGCATATTTCTTTTGAGGTATCCCATTTTTTCTGAAGATATTCTCTAGCATATTCTGGTACCCAAGCTACCTCATAGTGAGAGGCTAATTGTTTAGACAATGTTGTCTTCCCTGTTGATTCCGGACCAAATAAAACAATTTTCACACAATCTCCTTGTTCTTGTCTAAGCTTTTCTTCCATGCTAAATACCCTAAAATCGCTATTACTGTAAAGATTAAATATTGCAAAGATAACATCCCCAAACCTCTATAAGCATATAAAGGAACTGTAATTATATCTGCAAAAATCCATAGTGTCCAATTTTCTATTTTTTTATTCGCCATATACCACATTGCTGTAAAGAACACACCGGAAGTAAATATATCAATCCAATTTTCTCCCTGTATCGCTACCCCAGTTAAAGCATATACCATATAAGTTACAAACATTGTTATAGAAAACATAAAAAATCCAACTAGTTTTTCCTTGAGATTTGTTCTGGAAACAGGAACAACAGGGCTGTTGTTATTTTTTCTGGACCAGTTCCACCAACCATATAGACTCATTATAGAGTAATAAAAATTCATCATCATATCTCCAAAATATGCTGCCTTATAGAGAAGATAGACTGATATAACTGTAGCTAATAATCCTGTCGGATATACCCAGATATGAACTTTCTTTGCATAAAAAACGCTTAGAATCCCAAACACAAAAGCAATCGCTTCTAACACTATAAAAGAAGTAGGAGTCTCAGAATATGCATTCAAAAAGAAATCAAAAATCTGGCTCATAGTTACTTCTATTGCTTTTTACTAATTTCATATGTATCAATACCTGCTCCATCGCTTCAAAAGACTTCTTAATTTCCTGAGACAAGAACTTCATTACCTCATCATAATCTCCGTATACTTGTGTACTTAAGGGGGTCTCTATCACCTCAAACTTTGATTGTCTCAGGCGTTTTATAAAAGTGATTATATGTTTTTCATAATCCTCTTGAAGAGGAGATAATGTCAATTCTACTGAAATCTGCATCTGTATTTTATTTTTTTCACTAAAAATATCCCTATTCTTCTAAGGGTAAGGTAAACACACAGGTAAATCCTTCAAACTCTAAATACCGAACTGTATAATCACTCTCCTCCCCTTTATAGGCTATCTTTCCTACTGTAGCATATGCATCAAAATCAAACGGAGCTATCTGTATATGTTGCTCAAAACTCAATCCTGGTGTTGCATATAGTTTATACAGCGATTCTTTTGCCCCCCAAATTACCGTTAACACTCTGGTTTTATACAGCTGCTGCTCCACAAAAGAACTTTCATAGTTTATAAATTTACGAGCGATTCGCTGTATTTTATCACGTTGTTTTTCTATATCAATCCCTACCGGCTTATCACTAATAATGATTCCTGAAAACTCAAAAGAATGCGTAATAGAAATTTGTTTTCCATCTTTCAAATTTGGTTTTCCTGATGCATCATAATACAAATCAAAATCCGTATACCCTACCACTGCGAGTAAGTGCCGAATACTCATAAAACCTCTTCTATGAATATCCGATTTCATATCATCTACTCTCTGCTGACAATGAGGAGTCAACACAACATCTTTACTTAAAAAATCAAACGATTCATCAATCTTCCAAATCAACACTTTAGTGTGATTATTTACTGTTATAGTTTTGTAAAGAGGCATATATTTTCTTAAAGTTATTATGTACCTTTGCTATCCGGAAATCGCAGCAATTGACGCTGTATTTCCGGGAACGAATTTAGAATAAATTGGAGCGAAATACTAGAAATAAACGCACTATAAAACCAAAATAAACACTTATGAGTACAAAAATAACACCTTATGTACCTTACAAAGTAAAAGACATTTCTCTTGCTGCATGGGGAAGAAAAGAAATAGAGTTAGCGGAAGCTGAAATGCCTGGTTTAATGTCCCTTAGAGAAGAGTATAAGGACACCAAGCCATTAGAGGGTGCGAGAATAGCAGGATGTCTTCATATGACCATCCAAACAGCTGTTCTTATTGAAACTCTTGTAGCTTTGGGAGCAGATGTTACCTGGAGTTCATGTAACATTTTTTCTACTCAGGATCATGCAGCAGCTGCAATTGCTGAAGCAGGAATCCCTGTTTATGCTTGGAAAGGAATGAATGAAGAAGAATTTGACTGGTGTATTGAACAAACACTTTTCTTCGGAGAAAAAAGAGAACCGCTTAACATGATTCTTGATGACGGAGGAGACCTTACCAACATGGTTTTAGACAAATACCCTGAATTAGTTGATGCTATTAAAGGGCTTTCTGAAGAGACGACTACCGGAGTTCATCGCTTATATGAAAGAATGAAAAACGGAACATTACCTATGCCTGCCATAAACGTTAATGATTCTGTGACCAAATCTAAATTCGATAACAAATACGGATGTAGAGAAAGCGCAGTTGACGCGATCAGAAGAGCAACTGACACCATGCTTGCAGGAAAACGAGTAGTAGTTTGCGGATATGGAGATGTAGGAAAGGGAACTGCTGCTTCTTTCAGAGGTGCAGGGTCTATTGTAACTGTAACAGAAATTGATCCTATCTGTGCACTACAGGCAGCCATGGATGGGTTCGAAGTAAAAAAATTAGAAACCATCATAGGCAATGCAGACGTAGTTATTACAACTACAGGAAATAAAGATATTGTCCAGGGGCATCACTTCAAAGCTTTAAAAGACAAAGCGATTGTTTGTAATATTGGGCATTTTGATAACGAAATTGACATGGCTTGGTTAAATGACAATTACGGAAACACCAAGGATGAGATCAAACCACAAGTAGATAAGTATACCATAGACGGTAAAGACATTATCATTCTTGCAGAAGGACGCCTTGTTAACCTAGGGTGTGCAACCGGGCATCCAAGCTTCGTAATGAGTAATTCATTTACCAACCAAACATTAGCTCAGATAGAGCTATGGAACAATTCTGATAAATACAAAAACGAAGTATATATGCTTCCTAAGCATCTTGACGAGAAAGTAGCTAAACTGCACCTAGCACGTCTTGGAGCTGAATTGGAGACACTTCGTCCAGAACAAGCTGAATACATAGGAGTAACTGTAGAAGGTCCTTTTAAACCTGAATACTACAGATACTAATCTAAAACAAACTATTAAAAAAAGCTCTATACTAAAATATAGAGCTTTTTTTATTAGAATAAAGTGTTGCAAAAATGCAATCATATGATTACACCCCTGACTACTGTATTTTATTAATTTGCTTCTGCCAGCAGGCAGTTTTCATACGAAGCAATCTTTCCGTCTAACAATGCCAATCCTTCATTTTTAGAAGCCATTGGATCTATCTTAACTTTTTCTCCATTAGGCAAATGTACTACATAGAACCCTTCTTCAAAAGAAGATAATTTAATTACTTCTCCATTAGGTTTTATAGCACTCCAGGACTTCTTTGAAGGACTATACACCATATCCAACTTATCTCCTTTTCGTTTTCCTTCTACCACTTCTACCTGTAATCTGTTTTTCGTAGCAACCATCTTAAACTTATTCCCATCTTTTTCTACATACTGCACTTCTGTTTCTCCTTCATTCATTGCAATCGGATTGGATCCACTCCAAAACTCGACAACATTAAAAATAATCACATCTCCAATAAAAAAGAGCCCATACACAGGAACGATGTTCAACGCCCAAAATATTAAGTTATCCATAAACTTATTATCCGTAAGACCGTCATTCCAATCTCTCAATTGATTAAAAGCACTAAAGGATCCTAAACAACTAGAAAACAAGATTGAAGCTGATAGCAATGTGCATACTGTTAATTTTCGCATAATTAAAAGGCTTTAAATTTTATTTAAAAATAGTGACTTTCACAGGATATATAAAAAAAGTACTCTTAAAAATTACTTCTTCGATAACAAACCTTGTGATTTTATCAAGCTATTTTTTTCTTTTTAAATATCTTATAGAAAAACAGTTTTCTTCCTGGTTTTATTGCCTCAATCAGCAAGAACTTCTCTCATCTATACTGCAAAAACAACGTAAGCCTTTTCATCTATCAATTCCCCAAAAAATAAAATTCCCTTTCGGTATATCCGAAAGGGAATTTTATTATATATAAATAAGATATTTTCTTATTGCTTATGCCTCAAAAGGCACTATAGAAACATATGACTTATTATCTCTCTTTTTTGTAAACTTTACAACACCATCAACTTTAGCGTGTAAGGTATGATCTTTACCAGCGTATACATTTTCTCCTGGTTTGTGCGCTGTACCTCTTTGTCTTACAATGATGTTACCAGCTACGGCAGCTTGACCTCCGAATATCTTTACACCCAAGCGTTTCGATTCTGATTCTCTACCGTTCTTCGAACTACCAACTCCTTTTTTATGAGCCATTTTCTTTAGGTTTTATGGTTAATAATAAACAGGATTACTTTTCTATCCCGCCGTCTAATCTGTCTTGTAATTCTTTTAATTCATCCCACTTTCCTTCAGCAGCTAATCCAGCTTGCTTTGGCCAAGTGTCAGGTACTTTAGAAGCATAACGAGATCCCGCTGCTACTAAAATTTCTTTTAGTTTTTCTACTTCTGTTCCTGCTAGGTCAGCAAAAGTTACAATTCCTGCATTATTAAATAATTCAGCAATCTTTGGACCTATTCCTTCGATTTTCTTTAAATCATCACCTTTTGCTGCTTTTTTAGGAGCCGCTTTTTTTGGTGTTGCTGCTTTCTTTGGCGCTGCTTTTTTAGCTCCTGAAGTTGCAATACTTTCAATCACAATTTCTGTAAGCGCCTGACGGTGACCATTCTTCACACGGTAACCTTTACGTCTTTTCTTTTTGAAAACAATTACTTTATCACCTTTAAGATGTCTTGTAATTTTTGCTCCTACCTGAGCTCCTTCTATAACCGGGGCGCCTAAAGAAACTGCATCACCATCAGCCGTAAGAAGAACTTTATCGAAAGATACTTTATCTCCTTCTTCTCCTGGTAAACGATGTACAAAAACTTTTTGGTCTTTAACAACTTTAAATTGTTGCCCTGCTATCTCTACAATTGCGTACATAGCGTAACGTTTAATTAATTATAACTATAAAAAATAATGCCTTCCAAAAAGGCAGGTGCAAATATAACGCTAATTAATTAACTGACAAATATTTATTTTATGCTTTTATTGATGAAGATGGAATCGAGTGTTTTATATTCCAACTTTCTTTAAAGAGCTGCATAAATGACAGCGTTAATACTGTGGTAGTTGCAAAGCCCATAACAGCCGCTACAAAAACAACGGTCCCCACACCTATATGATATCTGGTATCCCAACCCGATAACATTTCTGGTAAAAAACTATCATTAATATTAGTTACATATACCGCAAAAAATACCGTAAATATCAAGGTAGCGTTAAATCCTGTAAAAATCCCTCCCATGAAACCTTTTTGATAATCATAAGAGCTTCCTTTATATAGCTTATACACTTTCATTGACTGATACAATCCGAAACCTACAATAATTCCATTTCCCAAACTATATATTGGATTGGTCTGAACTCCAAATAAAGACAAGGTTAAAAAATAAATAATAAGCCCCAGAGCAATCAAAATTCCATATCTAATAGAAATCGCCATTTTTTTCATGATTACTTTGTTTTTAAGTTCCCTTTAAAGATACAAAAAAATCACAATAGACTGTAAATTAGAATCTTACATATTTACCTGATAATATTCTCATGTTTTTAACATATTTTTGCACCAAAATCGATCTCAATACACCAGTTTCGAGTAACTAAAATAATCACAAATGAAAAACAAATTTCGCGCAATTGCTTGTGGGCTTATGATCTTTTCATCGATTAGTGCGCAGGAAGTAACGTACACTGAGTACAATCTAAAAAATGGACTTCATGTAATCTTACACCAGGAAAACAAAGCTCCTGTAGTCACAGTTGGAGTTATGTATCATGTAGGAGCAAAAGATGAAGATCCGAAGCGAACAGGTTTCGCCCATTTTTTCGAACACTTATTATTTGAAGGAACCAAAAATATAGAACGCGGAAAATGGTTTGACATTGTCGCTGCCAATGGAGGAAGAAACAATGCCAACACTACTCAAGACAGAACTTATTATTATGAAACCTTTCCTTCTAATAAACTAGAACTCGCTCTTTGGATGGAATCAGAACGCATGCTCCACCCTGTTATAAATCAAATCGGAGTCGACACTCAAAATGAGGTTGTCAAAGAAGAAAAAAGACAACGTATCGACAATTCTCCCTATGGAAAAATTATATACAGAACGGGGATAAATAAACACTTGTTCAAAAAACACCCATATGGTCAATCCGTTATCGGAAGTATGGAACACTTAGACGCAGCCACCTTAGATGAGTTTATTGCCTTTAATAAAAAATACTACAACCCTAATAACGCTACTCTAGTAATCGCAGGAGACATCAAAATAGAAGAAACTATGAATTTTGTTTCTGACTACTTTGCTCCCATCAAGAATATCTCAGAAAAACCAGTAAAACCTAACATACTGGAGGATCCTATCACTACTGAAATTAACGCTAAAGAATACGATGCCAATATCCGAATTCCAGCAAAAGTTTTGGTATACAGAACTCCTAAACAAGTAGAAAGGGATGCATATGTATTCGATTATATCTCTACAGTCCTAAGTGGAGGAAAAAGCTCCAGGTTGTACAAAAAGATGGTTACGGATAAAAAAATGGCTCTAGAAGTATTCGCTTTTTCGGATGCACAGGAAGATTATGGAACCTACATCATGGCAGCATTACCTCTAGGAGATGTTGGTCTAGAAAAACTCCAGACAGAAATGGATAATGCTATCAATAAATTACAAAATGAATTAATCTCTGAAAGAGAATTTCAAAAGCTTCAAAACAAGTTTGAAAATAAATTTGTCAATGCTAATTCCAGCATCGAAGGGATCGCAAACTCCCTTGCCAGATACCATATATTATACAAAGACACCGACCTGATTAATAAAGAAATTGAAATTTACAGATCCATTACCCGAGAAGACATACAGCGAGTAGCGAAACAATATCTAAATAAAAATCAGCGACTCAATCTGGATTACCTTCCTGGAACTGGAAAATAAAAAAAACATCAATTATCATTATTGATTATCGAATAACAATAAAAACACACAGATGAAAAAAAATATAATCTTTATACTTGCTTGTCTGCTGATCGCTATCAATTCAAATGCTCAGGTAGACCGATCAAAAATACCCGCATCAGGTCCCACCCCTGTTATTAATCTTGGGAAACCACATTCTTTCATCCTTAGTAACGGTATGACGGTATTAGTGGTTGAAAATAAAAAACTTCCCAAAATAAGTATCAGCTTATCCATAGACACCCCTCCTCATGTAGAAGGGGACAAAACAGGAATCAGTTCCTTAACCTCTTCCTTAATGGGGAAAGGAACCCAAAATATGGACAAAAACACTTTTAACGAAGAAGTTGATTTCTTAGGAGCAACTGTCAATGTTGGAACCTATGGAGGGTATGCTCAATGCCTTTCTAAATACACTGACAAAGTGTTTTCTTTATTTGCAGATGCTGCTCTTCATCCAAAATTTACAGAAGAAGAATTATCCACAGAAAAGAAACGAACACTGGAAAATATAAAAGCCGGAGAAAACAGTGCTGTCGAAGTGATGAACAGAGTACGGAACGCTCTTGTTTACGGAAAAAAACACCCGGCAGGAGAGTTTATCACCAAAGAAACCATAAACAACATCAGTTTACAAGACATAAACAAATACTACCGGGATTATTTTGTACCAACAAATGCTTATATGGTTATTAGTGGAGACATCTCTGCAGACCAAGCAGAGAAATTAACCGAAAAATATTTTGGCCCGTGGAAATCTGCAAAAGCACCTTCTTTTGGAATATCTGACATCTCAGACCCCATATACAGGCAAATCAATTTTGTAGACATGCCTAATGCTGTACAAGCTGAAATTGCGGTAGTAAATTCTGCTACGATAAAAATGTCTGACACTGATCATCATGCCGCTCTGGTTACTAATTATATCCTTGGAGGTTCTTTTAGCGGATACTTAAATTTAAATTTAAGAGAGAAAAACGGATACACCTATGGCTCTTATTCTTCCCTTCCAAGAAATAAAAATTACAAAAGTGTCTTTCGCGCTTTTGCCAAAGTACGAAATAATGTCGCTGATAGTGCCGTGGTAGAAATCCTCAACGAAATAAAAAGAATCCGAACAGAAGACGTTAGTGATGAAGTCTTAAAAAATGCAAAGGCTAGCTTTCTTGGAAAATTTATTTTATCATCAGAAGACGAAAAAACTATCGCCAATAGAAGCGTACAAATAAAAACAGAAAAACTCCCTACCGATTTTTACGAAACCTTTATAAATAAAATAAATGCCGTAACGAAGGAGGATGTAAAAAGAATTGCCAACACCTATTTCAACTTAGACAAAGCTCGAATTCTAATTGTAGGGAAAGGAAGTGAAATTGTGCCTGCTTTAGAAAAAACAACTTTTGAAGGAAAGAAAATACCGATACATTTTTTTGACAAATACGCTACTCGAGTAGAAAAACCTGATTACAACAGTGAAGTTCCAAAAGGAGTCACTGCCCAGTCAATCCTGGATAATTATTTTAAAGCAATTGGAGGAAAAGAAAAATTAGCCTCTGTAAAATCCACATTTATTACTGCTACTGCAGATTTCAATGGTGCTGTTCTAGGACTATCAGCCAAATCTACCTCGAAAAACCAATCGTTAATAGCCGTAAGTTTTAATGACCAGATTGCTCAAAAAATAGTTTTTGACGGAGAAAAGGGATACACCATGGCGCAAGGGCAAAAAATAGTTTTTGATGATAATCAGACTGCTCAAGCTAAAAAAGATTCTTACCCTTTTCCAGAACTACACCAAACAGAAGTTTCTTTACTAAAACAAGAACCTTACGCAAACGGAAAAGCATACGCAGTAAAAATAAGTGATAAAAAAACTGCTTATTTTGATACTGTATCCGGCTTAAAAGTCAAAGAAGTAACAGTACAAGAACAAGCAGGACAAAAAATGAGTGTCACTATAGAGTATGGCGACTACAAAGATGTTAATGGCATTAAGTTTCCTTTCACAATATCACAATCTTTAGGTCCTCAAAAAATGGATTTTATCGTCAAAGAAGTTAAAGTCAATGAAGGTGTAAGTCCAGAAGATTTTAAATAAAACAAACATATCATCTATCACAAAAAAGCATCAGTGTATTCTGGTGCTTTTTTATATTCTTTTCCTATTCGCCAAGTACACGCCCAGAATTATAATTCCAGCTGCCATTACCTGCAAAGAAGTAAAAGACTCTCCATCAGCTATCCCCCATATAGATGCTACTACAGGAATCATATAGGTCACCGAAGAAGCAAAAACAGGACTACTTATCTGTACCAATTTATTAAACAAGACCTTAGCTACTCCCGTCCCTACTACCGAAAGCACCAAAAGGTACCCTATACTGGTATACACTCTGGTATCTTCAATAACAGAAACAGTAAAAAAGTCAGAAAAGAGCAATACTAAACAGGATGGAATAATCAACAGAACAAAACTTCCACTCGCAATAGCTAAAGGAGAAATCTGGCTTAGATGTTTCTTTATGATATTAACATTGATAGCATAACAACAAGAAGCAATCAATACCAATCCCGCATACCAATAGTTTTGATGAGGATTGACAGCTGCCCCTTCCCAAATAAGCATCATACTCCCTAATAAACCAACAAACACCCCTATTACCTGATTACTATGAAACCGAAAAGAAAAAACCAAAATTCCAAGCAACAATGTCAACAATGGAGTAGTTGAGTTCAAAACGGAAGCAATTGCACTATCAATTTCCGTTTCAGCAAAAGCAAAAAGAAAAGCAGGAATAAATGTTCCTAGCAAAGCTGATAAAAAC
Organism: Aquimarina sp. TRL1; assembly: GCF_013365535.1. Lineage (NCBI taxonomy): Bacteria > Pseudomonadati > Bacteroidota > Flavobacteriia > Flavobacteriales > Flavobacteriaceae > Aquimarina > Aquimarina sp. TRL1. The sequence goes on from NZ_CP053590.1 coordinate 1,501,666, forward strand.
ACCCACTTCCATAATTCTCTACGAATTGTTTTTATCGTTCTAAATCCTATTAGCAGTAAAAAAAATGCAGCAAACAATGTCCTAAGAGCCCCCAGTTGAAAAGGACTCAAGCCAATCAATGCCTTTTTTATCAATATAAATGAGCTTCCCCAGACTATTGATAAAACAATGAGATATAGCCATTTTTTTTTGGAGTATTCCATGCTGATAAAAGTAAATTAAAAAAATTGATAGCTCTTTTGGGGTAAAGCACATTCTATTTTGCTACAGATATTCACACATTAAAAGTATCACAAAACCCTGCTATGAACAACACTTTATTCATTCCAGCGTATGGTTTCGACCAGCTTTCTCATGTCTCCTTTCATATAATTAGCTGCTGGCAAAATCGAATCGTAATTAGGTCTGGCTTTAAAATAAACAGATCCGCTTATAAAATGATGTACACTATCTGTAGCATAAAACTGAGATTGAGATGCCGCATCTCCTCTTACCTCATAAAACATCCCATAAACCTTATTCTTTCTGTCATCATACGGCTCCTGTAATATTTCGTCTGCCTTTACCACATGCTCCTGTGTTAGGTTTTGCGCATCTCTCAACAAAGAATCCAGATTATTATTAACTTTAAAATACGAGATATACATAGTCGCCTTTAATGTAGGGTATTCTATATTATACCAACAACTTCCTTGCTTCCCCATAGGTTTTACTATCGCCTGTTTATTAACCTCAAAAGAGTATCCGCAATAAGACAATAAGTCAATATAAGAGGGCTTTGGATAAGATAGTTTAAGCATTGCTTTGGGCTTAGGCAGCGTTTCTTTCCCACACGCTCCCAAAAGCAATATAACTGCAAAAATAAAAATGCTATATATCCTTCTTTGTTTCATGTATGGTTACTTTTACTCTTTTTATTCGTTTTTTATCCAGAGATTCTACTGTAAAATCGTAATGCTCCATTGATAAGATTTCTCCTTTAGCAGGAAAGCTTCCTGATATTTCTAATAAAAAACCGGCAATCGTTTCTGCATCTCCTTTATTCTCCTCAAACAAGCTTATATCCCCGTCCAGTTTTAATACCTTATAAAAATCTTTTAAAGCAGTCCTACCTTCAAAAAGAAAATTACGATCATCCAATTTAGAATAAATCAGATCTTCATCATCAAATTCATCACTAATATCTCCTACGATTTCCTCTATAATATCTTCTAATGATATCAGACCACTAGTTCCTCCATATTCATCCACTACAATTGCCAGGTGATTTTTTTTATTTTTAAAATCACTCAACAAATCATCTAATTTTTTATTCTCAGGAACAAAGTACGGATCTCTTAACAGCTTATTCCAGTCTAGCTTTTTATCATTGATATACGGCAACAGATCCTTTACATACAATATTCCAATAATCTTATCAATACTATCTTCATATACTGGTATCCGCGAGTATCCATTCTTTATAATTTCTGGAATGATGGTTTCATACGGAGCTGTTTTATTGATAGCAAACACATCAATACGGGGTCGCATCACTTGTTTTGTATCCGTATTTCCAAAGGATACAATTCCTTCCAGAATTTTTTTCTCCTCTGTTGTTGTATCATTATCAGACGTCAACTCTAACGCCTGAGATAATTGTCCTACGCTAATATTAGATTTTTGTTTTCCTATTTGATTGTGAATTCCTATTGTAACTCGCTGCATAGGAATACTCAAAGGAGAAATACACCAATCCAAAATCTGCAACGGCTTAGCCATCAAATATGAAAATTGCACTCTATTTCTACTAGCGTACACTTTGGGCAGAATCTCCCCAAACAAGAGAATTAAAAATGTAGCCAGGATTACTTCTATCACAAAGCGAAGGTCCAGCCATCCTCTCCAGACAATTGCCATATCCTGAAGATATATTTTCCCCAACGCATCCAAAAGTAAGACAATTGCGATATTGATAAAATTATTTGCTACCAAGATCGTAGCTAACAGCTTCTTAGGCTTACTCAATAACTTAGAAATTACCTTTTGTTTTTCAGAGATTTCTTCTTCCTCTCTAAGATCCGCAGGTGTTAATGAAAATAAGGCTACCTCACTACCAGAAATCAAGGCAGAACAAATGAGCAGTGCTAGCAATAGTATTATATAAATAGCCTGAGCAATATCTATCGTAAGAAATTGTATAAATAAGGGTTCAGGGTCAGGGTCCAAATTCCGTAGGTTTAATTAAACATCGATTTAGAATGGCAAATCATCATCTTCCGCATTTGTATTTTCTACAGAAGAAGTTGAGGGGTTTTCTGTTGCCGCAGGTTGCTGAGGCTGCATCCCGGGCATTGATCCTCCTGGTTGCCCACTCTCGTTTTTAGGCGTTAAAAATGTAAAATCAGTACATTGTATTTCTGTACTATACCGATCTTTTCCTTGTTCATCTTGCCATTTCCTCGTTTTGAGTCGCCCTTCAATATAAATTTTATCCCCTTTCTTCAGGTATTTTTCACATATCTCTGCCGCTTTATTTCTCACGACAATATTATGCCATTCAGTAGAAACCACTCGTTCTCCTGTACTCTTATTCACATAAGAGTCATTTGTAGCCAGCGGGAAGCGTCCAATACAATTACCTCCTTCAAAATAATGCATCTTCACCTCATCTCCTGTATGCCCAATCAGCATTACTTTATTCAATGTTCCAGACATCTTTTTATATTATTAGGGTTCTTTTAAAACGACAAAAAAAAGAAAACGGTATCTTTTTTCCTCAATTTTTTTCACAAAAAACTTCCATTTTCCGTGATTCATCACCTATTTACTTATATGTAAATGTACTAAAAAAGCCGCACACCTTAAAAAAAGGCTTCTATAAAATTCCCTATCAAAATAGGAACCGGATACCTTTCTACATCAGATAGGCGCACTTTCTGCTGAGGTGCGCTTAATAATGGTAAACACTGCACTTGCACCACATAAAACCAAGTATACAAATGTTGGTGTGATAATTTATGAATAACCGCCTCCTCTTTATAAAGAGAGAGTTCATATGTCTGCGCTCCCAGTAACTCCGTAAAAACAGAAGCTTTCTTTAATTCTTCATAAGATATAGGCGCTGACGTTTCTACCAAAGGAAATTCATATAATCCTTGCCAAATCCCTTTTCCTGTTCTCTGCTGCAAAATTGTCTCTTCGTTGGTCTGTATTATCAGATATGAGAAATATCGCTTTTTAATTTTTTGTTTTTTAAGTTTCACAGGTAGCTCTCCTACTTTCTTTTCTTTAAGAGCTACACAATCAGAATCTAACACACACTGTGTACAATCAGGACTCTGTGGCTTGCATTGCAATGCTCCAAACTCCATAATTGCCTGATTATAGGTTGCCGCTTCTTTTACCTCTAACAATGCTTTAGCTAATTGTTTAAACTCTTTTACCCCCTGAGTAGTATTAATAGGTGTCGCTACTCCTAAATACCTGGATAGAACTCTGTATACATTCCCATCCACAACAGGCACTGCTTCATCATAGCAAATAGACGCAATAGCACTTGCCGTATAATCTCCTACTCCTTTTAATAACAATAGAGAAGCATATGAGTCTGGAAATGTCCCCCCTAACTCATCTGCTACGTATTTTGCAGTAGCATGCAGGTTTCTTGCTCTGGAATAATACCCTAAACCCTGCCATAATTTCAATACTTTTTCTTCTGGTGCTGCTGCCAGATCAAATACGGTCGGAAACGCACTTTTAAAAGACAAATAATACGGTAATCCCTGTGCAACCCGGGTTTGTTGCAAAATAATTTCACTCAACCAAATGCTATAAGGGTCTCTGGTTTCCCTCCAAGGCATAGAACGTTTGTTTTCTAAGTACCACAAAATGAGTTTTTTACCAAACTTCATGTTAAAATTTACAATTTTTACAAATTTAATTAGTTAAAGATGATAAATTCATCTTAAGTATTGATATTTTGGATTTTAAATTATTATATTTGCCCCCTCGAAAAATTAAGAAACCCCTAAATTAGTATTATAATGACGAAAGCAGATATTGTTGCAAAAATTTCAGAAAAATTAGGAATTGAGAAAGTAGACGTTCAAGCGACTGTTGAAACATTCATGGAAGAAGTAAAAAATTCTTTAGAAGGAGGAGACAATGTATACCTTAGAGGATTTGGAAGCTTCATCATCAAGACAAGAGCCGAAAAAACCGGACGTAACATCTCTAAAAACACTACTATTAAGATTCCTGCACACAACATCCCTGCATTTAAGCCTGCTAAAGTATTTGTAGAAGGCGTAAAAACTAATGTAGAAGTTAAGTAAGATAATTAATAACCAAAAAAAGAACACACACTATGCCAAGTGGAAAAAAACGTAAAAGACACAAGGTAGCAACGCACAAGCGTAAAAAAAGAAGAAGAGCTAATCGCCACAAGAAAAAGTAGTTTTTTTAACTACTTTTTCCGTTTAAAAAGTTCTTTGACATATGAGATAAAACAATGCATATACCGCTATCCATATGCGGTTTTATCTCAATTTGGAATTACAAAATTCCTGTGAAAAAATTGTTTAATCCATCTGTCTCAACATACTTATTGAGATGGATAAAAATCTAATTGAGAGTGAACAAAGAATTGATCATCAGATCTGGTTCCTCTACAGATTTTGCCTTATTAAAGGATGGAAAACTTATTGAATTACATAAAGAAGAAGAAAATAGCAATTTCTCGGTAGGAGATATTTTTATCGCCAAAATCCGAAAAGCTGTTCCTGGTCTTAATGCTGCATTTGTTAATGTTGGGTATGAAAAAGATGCCTTCTTGCATTATCATGACCTAGGTCCTCAAGTTGCTTCTTTATTAAAATTCATAAAACGTGTAAGCACAGGTAAACTAAAAGATTATTCTCTAAAGGACTATCCTTTTGAGAAAGACATTGACAAACACGGTGTTATCACCGATGTTTTAAAATCAAATCAATCGCTACTGGTACAGATAGTGAAAGAGCCCATATCTACTAAAGGTCCCCGAATTAGTTCGGAATTATCGATCGCTGGAAGATATATTGTTTTAGTTCCTTTTTCCAACCGGGTTTCTATCTCACAAAAGATAGAATCTTCCGAAGAAAAAGATCGGTTAAAACGATTGGTTAAAAGTATTAAACCAAAAGGGTTTGGAATCATTGTTCGTACGGTAGCAGAAGGCAAAAAAGTAGCAGAACTAGACAAAGATTTACAAAATCTGATTGGTCGTTGGGAAGCCCTGTGTAGGAAGCTATACAAGGCACATCATCCTTCTAAAGTATTGGGAGAAATGAACAGAGCATCCTCAATCCTGAGAGATGTTTTTAACGACTCCTTTACCTCTATTTGTGTAGACGACGAGGTACTGGTAGATCAGGTAAAAGATTACTTACAGGAGATTGCTCCTAAAAAAGAATCAATTGTAAAATTACACAAGTCGAATATTCCTATTTTCGAAAAATACGGGATAGAACGACAGATAAAAACTAGTTTTGGAAAAACGGTATCCATGAATAAAGGTGCGTATCTGGTCATAGAACACACAGAAGCTATGCACGTAATTGATGTGAATAGCGGAAACCGATCAAATAAAGCAAAAAACCAAGAAGACACAGCACTGGAGGTAAATCTGATCAGTGCGAGAGAAGTTGCCCGTCAATTACGTCTGCGTGATATGGGAGGTATCATTGTCATTGATTTTATTGACATGAATGATGCAGAAAACCGCAGAACCCTCTTCAATCAATTACGAGAAGAGATGAAGGACGATCGGGCGAAACACAAGATTTTACCGCCAAGTAAATTTGGCCTAATTCAAATAACGCGACAGCGTGTCAGACCTGAAATGAATATTAAAACCCGTGAGATCAATCCTAACGGAGGAAACAGCGAAGTTGAGGCGCCAATAGTTTTAATAGACAAAATCAAGGTTGACTTAGAAAAATTAATCAGTAAAGGACATAAATCGATAACATTGAGTGCACACCCATTTATCGAAGCCTTTCTGACCAAAGGATTTCCATCCATTCGATCCCAATGGTTTTTAGACCATAAAAAATGGATCAAAATAAAACCTAGAGACGCTTACACGTACTTAGAATATCATTTCCATGATAAAGATGGAACATTGATACAATAATATTTTTTAAAAAAACCGGGAACATCATGCGATGTTTCCGGTTTTTTTATGTCTTTTTCTTATAATACATTTCTTTATAATACCGAACCAGTATTCCATAACAGACCATTTCATAAAATCGCTGCCTAGATCGAAATGCCCTGTTTATCAACATGTGAATATAGCTCGATACCAAAGCATCAAGTGATACCGCTAATACAGCTTCGCTATCTTTTTTTACTAACTGCTTTATCGCCTGGGTCATCCTTTCCTCTTTTATCAGTAGCTGATTCTCCAAAAATAAAGACATCTCTTCACCTACATCTTTTGGTGACATAAATTGCCATAGTACTTTTCGATATTTTTTATATTTAATATCTAACTGCCTTCTTGTTTTCTTATCTGCCGAAAACTCATTTAGATATGCTTCATAATTATAAGTAGTAAATGTCATTTTCCTTTCGAAGGAAAACCCAAAACCATCCAAAAACTTATCCATAATCCATATAATAAATAACGCGTATTCTTCCTGATCCTCTACATACTCCAATACAGAAAGCAACATTTCGCTCTCATAAAAAAAAATGGTTTCTGCTTCTTCTATTGTATTTTCTCCATAACGCTCCAGCTCTCGCTGATAGGTATCCATTTGCACCTTGTAAATTTTATTGTTTTCCACATATGGATTTAACACTAAATACAACTCCCTAATTAGTACTCCATAATACTTCGTATCGGTAACACGATAACGCAATCTAATATGAAATTGCGGATCCGTATACCGAATAAAAAACCATTGATCAATCCACTTGTTCTCTAAAGCCTTACTTACAAAAGGTTTTATTACCTCTAAAAGAATGCTATCTGAACTTCGCTGCCCACAATATAATTTATAATATCCCCATTGATCTCCAGGGATAAACGTACGCTGTACATTTGTTTCTAATGACATTCGTTTTTGCTTTTATCTGATGATTTATAAAAAGAAACAATTAGTTCATGCGCATAACTATCCTTTTCTCTTGCTACCAAAGGCATCGCCACATCACTTAAAAACTCTCGTATAATAATATACTTTCGCTTTTTCACCATTGCCCAAAACATCTGCAATGACTCCAATACCTCTAAATGAATCAATAAAACATTATCCCCTTCTACCAATTGCACCCTGTCTGGCATCTGTTTTGCTATCCGCCATCGGGTTATTTCCTCAACCCAATCTTTCTCATTTGTCGCTTCTAATATCTTTTTTAAATCCGCAATAACAATACGCCATCGAGCTCTGGAAACAATTACGTTTTTATACGTTACTCTAGGCAAAAAAGAGCGTTTTTCTGCTATTTCTCCCCATTGAAACCCTAAATAGTTTTGTTTTTGCTGCCCTTGCATGTCACACAAAAAATGATATATCGGCAAAGCGTGAAGGTTTCCATAATTATGCGCATTAGACAAACAGGGAATCACTTGTTTCTTATTTTTTTTAGAATACAATACTAGTTTTCCTTGTCTAACAAACACCCACAAATCTGATATCGGCAGCTGATATGCAGGTGATACACTTGCCCTTCCCAAGTATGGAATTTCATAGGACCTCAATTGTGCTCTTTGAATAATATTTCCTGTTCTAGCTTCTGGGAGGTGTACTATTTCTGCCAAAATACACTCCTCTTCCATCATTTGTTCCTGTGCTGAAATTGTTGTGGCAAATGCCTGCATCTCCTCATCAGTTGAAGAGAAACGACCAAATAAACGAGTAGCTCCCCCACTCACCCCTTTGCATACCAACTGTTGTTTTCCTTCTACAGTTATAAGTTGCACCATCGCAGATAATGTATCTGGTAGTTGCTGCCAATCAACTTCTCTTTCTATTGGAAGTTCGTCTATCGACATACTATAACTCCCATTAGCTTTCTCTAACTCCCGCAACCACCATTCTTCTTGATCTGTCCACTGATAAACAGTCTCTTGTTTTACGCCCGGAACACTTATTCCATCAAGAAAAGGAGTATCATCCACAGCTACCGATCCATAACCTATTCCTGTCTCAGTATCCAATGCTATCGTCAAAGGAACTTCTCTGGTTTCATACCTTTCTACAAAACTATCTTTAAATCGTTCTAATGCCGTTTTTTTTGTTTTAGCTGTAATTGCATAAAAAACAGGAATCATACGCTGTAACATGTATCCTATTCGCTTAGGCACCTTGTTTTTTTCTAATACGGGAAACAAATCTGTTTGAAAAAGATAAGATACTTCCTTATGCAATGGAATCAATTCTCTAATCTCTTTTGTTAACTGCAGGTAATCTTCAATCGAATTTCCTAGTTTCCTATCCAAAATAGCAAGCTTTTCTTTCCACTTATTTATTTTTTCTTTCCAAAGTGTAGCACCAGGTACTAACTGCAACGTTTTTTGCAATTGAGACATAAAATCTGCCCCGGTTACTGTAGGTTCTAATTCGCTAACCAAAATCTGATAATGAATTAATTCCTCTACAAAAGCAGTCGCCTCTTCAATCGTTATATCTCGATCTGTAATCTCTGATGCTAATGTAATAATCGAAGCTCCTTCTTCAGCCTTATTCAATATTTTATCCAGATAAGTGCGCTGCATCACTGCTTCTAAACTATACCTTCTCCTATAGTTTTCATCATACGTATATTCCATATAACGATACTGATCCCCGATACGGTATATACTGCTATTAGGATACCACTTCAATTGTTTGCGAATAACAACATCCTTAGCTAATTCTTGCCCCAAAGCAACCAACACATTCATATCCAATCGCGTAGACCTCTTATATTTTTCATAAGACACAGGAACTATCTCCTCTTCTTCTTGATCGAAGGTTCCCAAAATACAGCCGGCAAATAACCCGAAAGGGGTACATCGGCTACTCATCCGAGAAAGATATTTTATAAAGGTATGCTCCAAACGCCGTGCTTTTTCATCAGAAATCTGATTTCCTAAGACCAACCATTGTTCTAGCTCTTTATACACTACAGGAGATGAAAGATATATTGCCTCTTTGACCACTGCCTGTTTCCATATCAACTGATAATCTTTTATGGAAGATACCCCTTTTATCCATCTCTCATATTGGGTAAGTGGGAGCATAGGGATCCGAATTCCCAGGGTATTAAAAAAAGTATATGGATTATTCAATTTTACCACTAATTCAGGTTTTGTTTTTTAACAAAAATGCTAACATTTTTTCTAATAAACTCTTTCATTTATTTACAAAAAACTTAACAATTAGAAGGAAACTACCTAAAAAAACAAGGTAATTATTTAATTAAGGATAATAAAAAGCTTTCTGATACCTCATTTTTTCCTAAAGCAACCCCTCCCTGTAAACCAATAAAAAACAATTATTTACACTCATTATTTATAGTCCCGACAAGCTTTTCTGAAAAATCTACTGAAACTACTGCTTTTTTAGATCAAAAAAATAAGATTTCCTTGTTAGCTTCTCTAATTTTGATATGTGTTCATTATCTATCAAGATAACGCAAATCAATTAACACTTATATGGGAACGGGAACTACCATTTCCAGAAAGTAACGCTTCATATTATGAAGCAACCAGTTAAGAAAAAGGGAGGAACACCACTGCTTGCAGTGGTGCTTCTTAACTGGTAAAGAGCATCTATACGACACTTATTCAGCCTTAGAAGCTACTTTTTTTTCTGCCATTAACAAAGCACGATACGCATTAGCAATTGACCCTGATTTTGATAAACTCGAAAAAGGCATTTTTTCATTTTTTTCAGCCCCGGGTACAGCCACTGGAAACGTGTATCTCACCCCGGATTTCAAAATAATTTCTTTTATCTCACCAACCTCTAGTGTCGGATAATATTGGTAGAGCAATGCCGCAATGCCACTAACTAATGCTGATGATAAAGAGGTTCCTCTATCCTTTCTATAAGAAGCTTCTGGCACTGTCGTTCTTATCTGATCTCCCGGAGCAAATATATCCACATAGCGATTTCCATAACTGGAAAAGCTCGCTGCCAATTTACTATTAATCAAATAAGAGGATGCTCCAACCATAATAACATTATCTACTACCTCTTCTTTTTCCTTTGTCCCATAATCATTCGGGTAATAGCGATTGGTATTTTCATTAAGGTTCGTTGCTGTATTACCAGCAGATGTCACTACTAAAACTCCTTTTTTTTCTGCATACTCCAAGGCTTCGTCAACCCATTCTGGATGCAAAGAAAAAGCCTTCCCAAAGCTCATATTGATTACTTTAGCTCCCTGGTCAACAGCATATCGTATTGCCAAGGCTATATCTTTGTCATGCGGGTCTCCATTTGCAGATACACATATTGGCATAACCAAAATCCGATCTGAAATTCCTTTAAAATTATCAATAGCACTATTCCTGGAAACTCCTAGCATTCCAGCAACTAACGTCCCGTGTTTCATCTCTGACGCATGTGCTGCTATATTGTGATGCCCATAATTGATATAGTTCTTATTCTCAGGAAATGAATCCACTTCTTTTTTAACATCCCTTTCTATATTTAATAATACAGCTATCCGTTGGTCTGCTTTCTTCTTATAAGACACCACCCACTCTTCTGATAAACTGTTCTTTATACAATCATTCCATAATAAAAGCTGGTATTGCAATGAGTCATTATCAGAATAGCGTTGCTTTAGACTATCAATTCTATCAACCTCCATAACAACTTCTCCAAAATAATGCTCTATGGATCTCTTAGCTTTAAAATAATCTTTATATAGTACAGTTGCATTTTTACGAATTTCAACCGCTTCAGCCATTCTATTTGAATGCTTTTCTTTAGCTTTCAGGTATTCTTGTCTTTGAGCAGAATCTCCATTTTTTTCTCCTTCAGAAAAGATCAAGTTATCCCTAAAAAGTATTCTGGCGTACTCCTGCTGAACAAATTGCATTCCTGACCCATCTTTTTTTCCTAAGAAGTTCCAACCGTGCAGATCATCTATATAACCATTTTGATCATCATCGATTCCATTATTAGGAATTTCTTTAGTATTTACCCATATCTGCTCTTTCAAAGCAGGATGCGCTATATATACCGGCATGTCAATCACTGCAACAATAACCGTATCCCCTCCGGTCATTGACAATTTTTGATATGCTTTATCCAAGCTGATACCTGGAAGACTATCCGCTATTATATCTTTATAATACCATTGCGGTATGTTTTTAATATCTTTTATACTGGTAAGTGTATCTTTCACAACAGACACAGGAAGTGTCGTTTTCTTTAATTGTTGTGCATTTATATTCCAAAAAACGATATAATAAAGGAGGATTATACCGCTAAACCATTTTTTTTTATTCATACTTAACGTTGGATTACCCACATTTAGAAAAAAAAGAGGGAAATCCTCTTTAATACCATAATTTGTAACCTTCCCCCCTAAAAAAACATTCTTTTTTAGCGGTTTTTACATTACAATTGGTATAAATATAAAACTTCGCACATAAAAAATCCCCTATTTTACTCGTTAACTAAGTAAAAAAGGGGACCACTAACTAGCTTTACCTTACGTGGTTTTCTTGTTGTACCACGATAGCAGATGTAGCAATGCATCTAGGTTTATCAGGATCAACCGTATCTCCTCCCCCGTCACCTGCGCCATTTCTACCTCCCCCTCTAACGTAAGACGATTCTATTTTTGATACTTTAAATTTTTCTAATGTTAGTTTTTCTTTTTGATTTTTTTTCATGTTTGCGTGTCTTAGTGATATTGTAAAAGTATTATCTATTGAGGAAAAAACAGCTGTTTTCACCCCTTGCACTTCTCTTGATTCATAAATAAAGACTCATAAATCACATAAAGTCAATATTTTAAAAATCATGAAGATTCCATTTTGCTCAGTTGTTTTATAAAATAAGACGGGTACATTCCGTTCTTTTTCAAGAAAAATTTAGAAAAAGTTTCTGCACTTTTAAATCCTACTTCACCTGCAATTGCTTTAATTGTATATTTTCTAAAAGAAGGATCTTCTTTTAATTTTTCCAAAGCATACTCTATTCTAAGATCATTGAGATATGTCGGAAAATTTTTATCTCTGTAAAAATTAATTGTTTTAGACAGATAACTAGAATTCGTTTTGAATAATTTGGAAAGAGAAGACAGTGTAATGTTTTTATCCAGGAATCCTTTTTTTTGCTCGAATTCTTCAAGGCATTTCAAAATATGTTCTGCAATTTCCTGTGGCACTTCTAAAGTTACCTTATCAGATGGTGGCACGATAACCTCAACTTCTTTTGTATCCTCTTTGAGTATCTGATTAAATTTTTTCTTAAGCATCCGTTGTCGTTGATAAAAATAACCAAGTATTAAAACAAACAATAGAAATAAAGCGCCAACTATATAATTAAGATTTATCTTATCGCTCTCCAACTTTGTAATCAACTCCTCTTTTTCTGCTATCATTTTAGGGATATCAAACTTTTCAATAATCTTCTTACTCAAATAAATTTGATTACTATTCAATGCTTTGTCTAATGCAATCAATTTCTCCAGGTATACTAATTGCTGTTCTTGATCTCCCTGATTTCTATAATATGATGTTAGATAGTTATACGCTTCTCTACTTTCCGGAATTAAGTCTTTGGTTTTCTGAAATATCGTATCTACTTTTTTATAGTATACAATCGCCTGCTCCTTATTCCCTATTTGATCTTGAATTTTTCCCAGATAGTAATAGGCTTCCCCTATATCACTTTGTTTGTTTTCTTTTTCGAAATACTTCAGAGTCTCAGATATTTTCTCTCGAGCCACTGTATATTGCCGATCCCAATAATTAATAATCCCTTCATTCAGCAAAAAATGCTGTACTAACTCTTCGTTCTTTATTTCTCGGGCACTTTGCAATCCTAAGTCATTATAGTAATATGCCGAATCTAATTTCTTTAGGTTTTTATATGAAAAAGCAAGTCCAAAGGTGGAAAGTATCATTGATTGCTTCCCTATCTTTTTCTTGTGTTTTTCTGCAAATACTGCATTGTGTTTATGGATAGATATTGCTTCTTCATATTCCCCCAAACGATCTTTTAACACCCCAATTTTATAATTACATTTATAAGCTACCTCTACATTGAAGAAACGGCTAGCATAGGTATTTCCCATAATAAAATTGTCCAGGGCTTTTTTAAAGTTCCCTTGCTTATCGTATTCTATTCCTTTTACCAAATAAGCCACCGCAGGATATTGAGAGTCTGGTTTTTCTTTTGTGTAGTGTATAATACTATCTGCATACTGGATTGCTTTCTCTCCTTTATATGCCAATGTATACAATTGAAAACCTCCAAGGATATACAAGGTATCTTTTTCTTTTCTCGCTTTCTCAATAAAAGCTGCTACATATTGTTCTTTGATAGCTAAAGATGTTGCCCGACTGAAGCCGGCTCCTAAATCAATATAACTTTTATCTATCAATGATGATGTATCCATATCTGCCTTTTCTTGCAGATGTCCTTTGCTCATAATACCAATACTCAACAAAAGAATAATTACAGTTGTTGTTCTCATACCCCTTTAGAAAATTATAATGTGTGAATTACAGTTTTATTGATTTTCACGGATCAAGATAGGGTATAATTTTAGGACAAAAAAAATATAACCGTCGAATGTAGGGTCAAATACCGTATTTATTATCATACACCCTCTTCAAATATGGATCGTTATTCATAAATCGAACACTCTTAATTCTTAAATACAGACTAACTCCCCTTGCAATCACCTTGTCCCTACTGCTATATTTAGATTGATCAAAATTGTTACGTAACAAAAAAGGAAGTCGCCGAAAATCCTAAAAAGAGTAGGCATCTAAATCAAAATAAAATCACAAATTATGAAAAAAGTAGTTTTTTCTGGGCTTTTAATGGCTGGTGTATTTTCATTGTGTTCTTTTACTTCTTTGACAGAAGAAAATAGCGCATTATCTATCGAAGAAGGAGTTGTTGCAGTTGAAGATGCAGGAACAAGATACTTCACTGAGTCTAATCACACTTTTCCTGACAAGTTTGTTCGTTCTAGAAAGACATGGACAGATCTCACTGATTCTTCTAACGAGCGAATTCTAAATAACTATTAATCATGAGAAAGACAGTTATCGCAGCAACAGCTTGTTTAGCTACATTGACATTGTTCTCTTTTAAGACGATTGAGAACAATACCGCTTCTGTAGAATTAGTAAAAATCAATAGTGCACAAGAAGCTGAGGCTGCTGGTGTAACCCGTTTTACTGAATCGTATAAAGTGCATTCTGATAAATTTAGCGCATACCGCAAAAAGTGGATCAGAGAAATTGCAGCCGAAGGGGAGCAAATATTAAACAATTATTAATCTTATAGCATTAAAAATCATGAAAAAAATCATTTTAACATTAGGTGTATTCGTAGTTACTCTTTCTTTATTCTCTTTCTCTACTATAGGGGATACTTCTGAGACTATTTCTATCGACAACTTAAACGAAGACGTTTCTGAAAGAGCTATCGCAGCTGCAGAATTCGTAAGAGACGAGAAAACATTCCCAGATAAGTTTGTATCAAGAAGAAAAACCTGGACAAAAGAAATCCAGAGTTCTTCTGAGGTTTTGAACAACTATTAATCTGATTAACTAAAGAAAGGTGGCAATATTCATTATGAGGGTTGCTACCTCTCTTCTGAAACTAAGAACGTTATTCTACCAATCACACATCCATCATTATGAAAAAGGTTTTAAAAACATTCTTGCTGATACATTTTTTTATCATCATACTTTCTTCTACTTTTTTATTTCTTAATTCATACCTCGAATTTCATCACAAAACCAAAATAGAAAACCCTGTTGTAAACGGGACATTAGATTATATACTAAACAATCCGATTATAAAAAATTACCGAATCCTAAGCGGTACAAATACCGGATACGGGTTTTATGGAATCAATGTGGCTACAGAAAAGTTTTTTGTGGTAGAGGTATTGGATAAAGATTGTAACAAGATAAAAGAAGTAACCACCTTCGGGCTTCATAAAAAAAACAGTTTGTCTCGATTTCAGGTATTATCTTCCGGGATTTTTAATCTAATTTCTGAAAACAGACATCGAAAAAAAGAACTTAAAAAAAAGCCTTCCAAAGCCTTAGAAGCCCAAGCTAAATTCGATGATAAATATGTAGATAAAATTTTTAAATACGTAGGGCTTACCGCGGCGAAAAACACCAGAAATGCTGCCTATTACAATGTAAAGTTATTAGCTCTCCATCCAAAAGAAATATGGAAAGAAGAGCAGTATGATCAAAAAACGAGCGCATTCATATACAAGCAAATCGAATACGATCTGTCTCAATTAAAATAACCACCTATCACACACTCATAAAAACAAATGCTATGAAGCAAATTCTCACTTTCATAAAAAAAGGGATCTCCTCAGCTCGCTTACAATTAGATCGTTTTATTTTCTCTTCTAAAAACACAAAGGATTCTGCCTTATTTTTAGCATTTTTCAGATGTACTATCCCTGTGTTAGCTATTATAGACATTCTCTCAATCTCCTCTGACCTCTCTTTCTTCTTTTCTAAAGACAAAACACTTATTCCTCAAGAGCTCGGTTATCTTACTTCTGAATATTTTCCGCTACTTGACCAATTTTATGGTTTTTTAAGACACTACGCATTACTCGACTTTTTTTATGACAATGTTGTTCTTTTTTATATTGCAGCACTTATCTTACTAGCTGTTGGTCTGGGAACCCGTTTTACAGCAATTATAGCTTTATTACTTCAGTTAATTATTTTTAGATCCTTCCCTATATTTAATTATGGATACGATCACTTCATGACTATGTCTTTATTCTATTGCGTCGTTTTTCCTGTAGGTCGATTTTTTTCACTAGATTACTATCTCTTTAAACCTCAAAACTCCATGAATTCTTTACCCTATAAAAGAATTATACAAATCCATCTTACACTTGTATACTTTTTCTCTGGTATTGCTAAGTGTGTTGATCCCAACTGGTGGGATGGAGACGCTATATGGAGAGCAACAGCCAGTTTTTTTAATAGTTCTTTTTATATCCCTCCTATTGTACTAGCCATATCAGGAATTGCTGTGGTATTACTAGAACTATTACACCCTTTTCTTATCTACTACAAAAAAACCAGGCAAATAACCCTTATTGCAGTTGTATTAATGCATGTATCCATAGGCGCGTTTATGCATCTGTATTCTTTTGCTGCCATTATGATTATTTGGAACATAACATCGTATTACAGTTTTAAACCTAGTGAAAAAAAATCTCTATATGAAGTTAAGGCTAGCGCTTAGTTACATATTATTCAGCTTCTTTTTATCTACTTATGCTCAGGAATACACCATTGAGGGAACTGTATCTGATCCGTCTGGAACAGCTTTATCCGGAGTAAATCTTATTGTCTATTCCGCAGATACTGAAAACGCTATTCTTTCCTATGGAATTAGTGACGATCAGGGAGTGTATACATTATCCGTAGAAAACAGAGCAATAGTCGCATTAGAAGTTTCATATCTGGGATATAAAACTGTCCGAAAAGAAATTAATTTTTCCGCTACATCTAAAAATGTAATGTCTCAAGATTTTGTTTTAGAAAAAGATTTAGTCAATCTTGAAACTGTCGCTATTGTTGTCAAAAAATACAAAGACACCGTTCGTATTAAAACGGACAGTCTTCGCTTATCTAAAAACGCCAGCCTACGTGATGTATTAAACAAATCTGATGGTTTTGACATTAATGACGATGGATATATTGCTTTTAATGGGGTTCCCATCACAAAAGTCCTGATCAATAAAAAAGAAGTTTTTGTCAACCAAAACAGTATTGCTCTGGATAATATAGATTACGGAATAATTGACAACCTGCAAGTGATTAACAACTACAAAGACCGCTTTGATGTTGATTTTTCTAATTTTACAGAACCTGTCATTAATATAGACACAAAAAAAGAGTTCAGAGGAGTATTAAAATTTACCGCAGAAACAGGCTATGGTTATAAGAACAGTTTCTTGGCAAAAGGAAGAGCAATGTTTTTTTCTGACAACTTCAATGCTTTTTTAACCCAAAACACAAATAACATTTTTGAAAAAGATTTTAAATTCAAAAATATTTCTTCTTCTTTCAAAAAATACACTTCTCAGTTTTTTAGACAAAATGTATCCTCCTTCTTAAATAATCAGGAACGATTAAAAAAAGATATTACAAACAATACAAGTTTAACCATCAGAAAAGAGGCTACTCACTACAAGACTGGAGGGGTCATTTATTTTAATTATATCGATCAGCTAAAAAACGAATTGATAAACACTAAAGATATTAATAATACTATTCGAGAAGAAACCTTAGAAAATAGTGCTATTGGTAATCTTTCCTTTGCCAATTTTTATATCAATGCTAAATTACTTAAAAACACATCTATTCGTTATGAATTAAATGGAGGGAACACTAACAAAACAGATCGAAGAGGAATTACAACAACCGTTTATATTCCTAATCAGGATCTTATTGATGAGAGAAATAAAAAGGATGCCGATGCTTTTATAACAAGCAATGAGGTAAAAATACGAAGCCTATTTAATGATCGGTTTCTTCTTTATTCCAATTTTTCTTCTTTAAATGAGCTTTCTGAAAGTGATTATTCTATTATAAACTCCCAACAATCATCTAGTACTATCCGTCGACTATCGCAATATATCAAAGATGATAATCGATTTACAACCGCAGAAATTGGCTTGGATTATAAATCTTCTAAGCTATTGACAGGAGGAGTGGGTTTCCTATATCTAAATACTTCTGAAAAAAACAACTCTTCTTTAAACACAAATCCTTTTTACACAGAAAGAAGAACCAATAACTACAGCATAACTTCTATCTTACGAGGGCAAGGAAAAAGATTAGAATATTCACTACAGGTTTCTCCTACCATAAAAAAAATAAAAAACACTGATATACAAAGAGAGTACGTACCTATAACCACTTCTCTTTTATATAAAATATCTCCGAACAAAAATATCAGCGCTTCCTATACAGATAATTCTTTTCTAAATGAGTTAAGCCTTTCTCTGGATACGATTGCTACCTCCTTCAATACAAGAGTAACTTCTGCTGAAAATTTCAACTTATTACTAAACAGAAATCGAGTTATGCAGCTACAGTATTCGTATAGTAATATTGCTAAGTCCAAATTTTTATCTTCTTCTGTATCTCACACCATAGACGATAATTTTATTCAACCAATTTTTGATCGTATAGACGAGAATACTATTATTTTTTATAACAATACATTACTAAAAAGAAGGAACCATACGAGTTTGTCTTTAGGTGCAGGTAAAGGTTTTTACTTCTCTAAAAACTATCATAAAATCAGCTTTGATCTTAGAACTAAGTACTCTTTTTCTGATGCCCCTACCATTATACAAGATACTAATGTTACATATAAAGATAATACTGCTATAATAAGTGCTAATATTAGCCTGGAACCGCAAAATTTTTTCCTAGATGATATTAGTATCACCTCATCCGCATCTAAAAATTCATCTTTTTTTGATGATGAGCTTTCTTTTGAACAAAAAATAATAACAAATAACCTTCTTATTTCATCAGAAACCAAAAAACTAGAATATGAGTTAATTTTCTTTTGGGATTATTACGACACTTCTACTGATTCTTTTCACAGAACAGATATTGATTTTAATTCCAGATATAACCTTACCAAAAAAACCTCTCTTTTTATAAAATCAAAATCTATATTAAATTTATTGAAGATCACGCCAAACAACATTAATTCTATCCAAACCGAAACAAATGGAGCCCTTAGACAGGAGGTAATCAACACCAGCTTGTCTGGATACTTCTTATTTGGTATAACGCACAAATTTTAAAAAACACGAACAATGAAAACTGTACAATTATTTTTTCTTTTACTTTCCATTCAGTTGTTAGCTCAGAACAAAGAACCCCAAATGATGAAAGTTACCTATAAAAGTGTTCCTTTTAGCCAATATAGAGTGGATACTGATGACTCCAGACCTGAAGAGGAAAAGAACCTAGACAGGGCATTATCTTACGGATATAAGTACTACTACAATCTAACTTTAGACCTTAAAAGCAATAAGTCTATTTACACATTTGACACTCTTGTAGTAGACAAGCCTAAGGGAAGGGAAGAATACTGGTTAGACCCTGAGGACAAGCTACATTATACAGCACGAAAAAACCCTATGGAGTACATAAAAAAAGAAGAGATTTTCCAACGTGTATTTTATACCACCGGAAATATCGGAGATATAAAATGGAATATCACCAATGAGACAAAAAATATTATGGGGTTTGAGTGTATTAAAGCGACCTCTAAAAAAGAAGAATTTTTAATTACCGTATGGTTTACAAAAGAAATTCCGGTTATTAGTGGACCTTCCAACTATTTTGGATTACCTGGAATGGTTTTATGGGCCGAAGATTTCTTTAGAACAATTAGTGCAGAAAAAATAGAATATATTAAGGATCCGAATTTTGAAGATACTTATAAAAGTGTATTGGATAAATTCGAAAATGACAAAGGAGAAAATGAAACGAAAGAAATCATATTCTTAATCAAAAAAGCGCAACTAGTAAAAAGCATGAGAAGCCATATCTAAACAAACAACATCAGGGATTACACCTCTTTTTTGGTACCACATCCCTGGTGCTTTTTATCTTTTGTTGCTTTTTATTCGTCTTAATCATTGTATCTTTACCCCCCAATGTATAAAAGACCTCAACAAGTAGTTACCGTTGCTGAAGCAATAAAAAAGTTAGAACATTATTGTGCATATCAGGAGCGTTGTCATCAGGAAGTGGAAAAAAAAATAGCTACTTACTCCCTTATTCCCGAGGCAAAAGAAAAAATAATTCTGCATTTGCTGGCGCATAATTATCTCAATGAAGAACGTTTTGCCAAAAGTTTTGCCCGCGGAAAATTTTCGATTAAAAAATGGGGGAAAAATCGCATCACTCAGGAATTAAAAATACGACATATTTCTACTCGCAATATCACTACAGCTTTATCTGATATTGAAAATTCAGAATACCTAAAAACTCTTAATGAATTAGCTATCAAAAAGCTAGATACCATAAAAGAAACAGATAAATTCAAAAAAAGGAAAAAACTGGCAGATTATTTACTGTACAGAGGATGGGAATCTCATTTAGTTTATGAAAAAACCACGACCCTTATCCCTTGATATTATTCACCTTATGTGTTTTAGTAATCGCTTTACTATTCTTATAATCAATCCATTTCTGACCTCTTAATCGGCGCATTAAATTATCAAAATGACGCATTAAAAAAACATTATAGGCTGCCTTAGTAAAATTAACAACTCCTCTGGGGGTCGCTCGAATACTCATAGAGAACCCAGGTGTTGTATAAGTCATTTGATGCCAATATCCCTCGGGCATATATAGGGTTTCTCCATGAGAAAGATTGGTAACACATCCTTTGGCTTTTTGTAATGCTGGCCATTTATCAAAATCTGGATTAAAAAAATCAATCTCCTGATGAGAGATAAGTGCATGAGGAATTTTATACAAATACTTGGTCTCCTCTGGAGGGAATAAGATACATTGTTTTTCACCATGAAAATGGAAATGCAGAATATTTGCATAATCAATATCATAATGCATAAAAACGGTAGATTGCTCTCCTCCAAAAAATAAAAATGGTAATTTTTTTAGCAATCGTAATCCTATATCCGGAAATGTAAAATCTTTTTGTAATGATGGCACTTCCTTAAGCAGATTATATAAGAAAATGCGATATCGAGTAGGTTGAGATTTTAATAATGAGATATAATCACTCATCTTCATACTCGCATGGGGCTCATTAAATTTAAACTCAGAATTAATAGGGCGATCATCAAATAAAGGCACCTCCTTATCTCCTGCAATTTCCTGCATATACTCCAGACTCCATTTTGTATAAGCAGGCCAATCCTCAGTTAGCCGTTCTATGACAACAGGCTTCTGAGGAATGACATATTCTTTTATAAATACTTCCTTAGAAATCGTTTTTACCCTTGGTATCTGTTTTAAATCTAAAACTCCCATATTCCCAATTACCGAATAAAACAGTGCAATAATTACACCAATCCAGATAAGAAACTTATATTTTCTGCTTTCTGGCTCTTTTTCTAGCCTCTTCGTTTCTTTCTATTTTATGCTTAGGTCTAGACCATTTTGGTTTTTCTGACAATGGTACATATTCTGAGTCCTCAGCTTCTACCGTTTTTGGTTGTGTAATTTTAAGGAATGGCTTCTGAGGGTTTAGGCCTAAAAGTTTAAACATTTTCATGTCCTCATTTACATCTGGATTCGGAGTTGTCAATAATTTATCTCCTGCAAAAATTGAATTTGCTCCTGCGAAAAAGCACATCGCCTGTCCTTCTCTGCTCATTTCTGTTCTTCCTGCAGATAATCGCACTTGAGTCTCCGGCATTACGATTCTGGTTGTGGCAACCATTCTAATCATATCCCAAATCTCCACTGGTTTTTGTTCTTCCATTGGAGTTCCTTCTACAGCGACAAGAGAATTAATCGGTACTGACTCTGGCTGAGGGTTTAATCTACTCAATGCTACCAGCATTCCTGCGCGGTCTTCTGGTTTCTCTCCCATTCCGATAATCCCACCACTACAAACGGTAACATTAGTTTTTCTTACGTTGTCGATGGTTTTAAGACGATCTTCATACCCTCTGGTTGAGATCACTTCTTTATAATATTCTTCGGAAGTATCCAGATTATGGTTGTACGCATACAATCCTGCTTCTGCAAGACGTTGTGCCTGGTTCTCTGTCAACATTCCCAATGTACAACAAACTTCCATATCAAGTTTATTGATAGTCCGAACCATCTCTAAGACATTTTCGAACTCAGGACCGTCTTTTACATTACGCCATGCCGCTCCCATACAAACTCTGGAACTTCCGGATGATTTTGCTCTCAAAGCTTGTGCTTTTACCTGAGAAACACTCATTAAATCGTTCCCTTCTATATCCGTATGATATCGCGCTGCCTGCGGACAATATCCACAGTCTTCGGGGCATCCCCCCGTTTTTATCGACAATAATGTCGATACTTGTACAGTATTGGGATCGTGGTATTGACGATGAATTGTTGCTGCTTCAAACAGCAAATCCATTAATGGTTTATTATAGATATCCAGTATTTCCTGAGATGTCCAATCGTGTCTTATTTTACTCATAAATTAACAGTAATAATAGGTTCCAAAAGTAAGAAAATCAACTGCACTATCACAATAAATTCAAAAAAGAAGTCGATCTTACTCTCGAGTTATCTTTCTGCTTCCCTTCTACTATTAATTAATTCGGCAATTACAAATTAATGAAAGGGATAACAATAGCCTGTTGTCTGTTGCTCTACTGAACACCCTTTTCTTTGCTAAATTATAAAGTTATAGAGTTGAAGTTCTTTACTGATACAAAGAAAATCCGAAAGACCAATCCCTTTATTTTTTGGCTAACCCAAGAAATGATTCTAACAAAGGGAAGAATTTTTCCGGTTCCTCTAAATATGGATTATGACCACTTTCTTCAAACATTTCGAACTGTGCTTGTGGCATAAAATGCTTATACTGTATAGCGTATTCTGGTGTAGAAACGCCATCATACCGTCCTGCAATTACTAAAGTCGGAGCTTTTACTGATTTTAATTTTCTCCTAAAATCAATTTCTCCCATACTCCCTGTTACATGAAAATCCGCGTCTCTTCCCACAATAGAGTAGTACACCTCTGAATTCCAAGATCTTTGAACCTTTTCAGGCATTGGTTGTTTTAATTTAGTATTGTGGTAATACACATATTTTACAGGAAAACTACCATATGCTTTAGAGAAAACGGAATCACTAGATACATACCCCAGACTTCTTAAAGAATCTACTTTCTTCCATTGCTCAGGGAAATGTGTTTTAGCATATTGGTTATAGCTATCACAATTCGCTTGCCACATTAATCCACTGTGAAATCCATTGATCAAAACAACCCTATTAATTGCTTCCGGATACTTCAATACATATGCTTGTGCGACTACAGTTCCATAAGAATGCCCTACCAAGGACCATGTTTTTAACTTCAGGGCTTTTCGAATTCCTTCCAGAATCTCTACATCCCCGTCAATACTATATTCTGATGTATTTTTTGCATTATCCGATAACCCCCTTCCCAAACCATCAAAAAAGACCATTTGCGCATCTTTGTAGTATTTCCCAAAATTTCCTTGTAAGTAATCATGAGAATCTCCGGGACCTCCGGCGATAAAAACAACGGGGTTTCCTTTCCCTTTAGTTTCTACATTTATTTTATATCCATTAATCTCAATAAATTGGGAAGTGTATTCATCGTGAATTGTTTCTTGAGCATATCCTAAAAACATAAAGAAAAACACACTACCTATCAGAAGAAAGTTTCGTCTCATCATCATACTATCGTATATTAAATTTTTACTTGTAATATATGTTTCTTACAGTAACATATAAAATACAATTGTACCATCTACCATATTAAGTACACTATCTAACCGTTTGGCTGTTCTAAGAGAATAGAAACTGCATTTCCTCCAAATCCAACAGCATTGACAATAATTCTTCGTAATTGCTTTGGCTTACCTGTGTTTTTTACAAATGGAACCGGAATAAATGTCTGATGTTGTTGCATCAGAATTGCAAACTCAAGACTTAGCAAACCACTTGCTCCAAAGGTATGTCCTATTTTCCACTTGTTAGTTGTAAGTGCTGGCATCTGATCCCCAAAAAGTATCTTTATCGCATTATACTCTGCTATATCACCCTTTACCGTTCCAGGTGCATGCATTACAATGGCATCAATAGTATCATATGGGATTGTTCCAATTGCCATTTTCATCGATTTCTGAAAACAATCTGCTTCTGCTGAGATAGAGATATTATGTTTTAAAACCTCTGTAGCATATCCTATCCCTTTTATTAGCGCCTTTGCATTCGGATGTATTCCTTTCTCTAAGCATACCACTCCTGCTCCTTCTCCCAAAAACATAGAATTTCTTTGTTTTTCCAAATTTAATGCTTGACAAGGATATGACGCTCCTACATCAGACGCATAAATCTTTAAAGCTTTCATCTGCGCAATAGTAAATGGAGTCAAAGGTGCTTCACTACCTCCTACCAAAAAACGATTTGCCATCCCCGATTGCAACCAGGCCACTCCATTTAGAACCGCATGTAATGCTGTAGAACACGTTATAGAATGACTAATCTCCGGTCCTGTGCTTTGTAGATCGTGTGCCACCCACGAAGATATATTTCCTAGGGTAGTTGTTGGCGAGCTAAGTGTTGAAGACTGTCCTGTAGATAGAAACTCCTGATAGTACTTTTCGAAAAGTTGTGTTGCTCCTCGCGAAGATCCTATATTTATCCCAAAATCGTAATCCTCTTCCCATCCTGCATCTCTAATCGCTTGCCTTGCGGCATATATACCAAACAAAACAGAGTCATCAAGCTCCTTATAATGGTGACTACTATTCCGTAATTGTTTAATTACATCTTTTGTGTTTTTATCCAGACGGGAAACCAAACTTAGTTGTTCACCAAGCTTTTCCTCTGTGATCTGATGAGAATCCTCGTTATAGTGATTCCATATATCTTCAGACGATACTCCTAATGGGGAAACGGATGAGATACCTGTTATAGAAATAGGCTGTAACAATACTTAATTTTTGAGCAAATGTACTGGATTGTTTATTCTTCTTCAATACTGAAGTAATAATTTTACAAATAGACTTCTTTATCTAAAGACAGTCTGTAACGTAATTTTTATTTTTACTACTTATCTGATAGCAAAACGATCTTGAAATACACCTTGGGGCATCAGTATATCACTTAATGAATTAAACGAAAATATATGGAATATCAGGAAGAGAAAAAAAGTTGGTTTAGTCGAAACTGGGGGTGGGCAGTTCCTCTTGGAGGATGTCTTACAATCGTTGTCTTATTTTTTGTCTTTCTGGGATCTCTCTTCTTCGGGGTTAGCTCTCTAATGACCGGCTCAGATCCATATAAGGAAGGGATCGCTAAAGCAAAACAAGACACTTATCTGATTGAGTTATTGGGAGAGCCTATCGAAACCAATGGAATTATGCAGGGAAGTATTTCTATTGAAAATAATACGGGAAAAGCTGATATATCTGTTCCTATAAAAGGTCCTAAGGGAACTGCTACCTTATACGTAGAAGGAACCAAAACTGATGGAGAATGGTCTTATGAAGAAATTTACGTCATTATCCAAGAAACAGACGAGCAAATCGATTTATTGGGATATGAGCGATCCGATTCTTTGCAGCAATAACAAAAGCGACAAATAATTATTTATCGCTTTTGTATTATTAAAAAAAAGTATCAAAGTACCTTCTCTAATAACTGATAGATTGTATCATAAACTATCTCTAATTCTTCTTCTGTAATAACAAATGGAGGAAGAATATAAACGGTATTTCCCAGAGGTCTTAATACAACTCCGTTTTGCATAAAGTGGTCAAAAATCTGATATCGTTTTTCTCCATACCGATCCATTTCTATATTCAGATCCAATGCATAAATAACTCCTAATTGTCGTGTTGATTTTACCTTTGAATGGTTTCTTATTTTGGTATCAAAGTCTTGATGAGACTGAATGATCTTTTGTATATTTTCTTGTATCTCTACTGATGCTAAAAGCTCAATTCCTGCCACTGCTACAGAACAGGCAATTGGATTTGCAGAATATGTATGGGCATGAAAAAACGCTTTCCCGACAGAGTCATCCAAAAAAGCATCATATACCTCTTGTGTACAACTAGTCACTGCCATTGGAACAAACCCTGCCGTCAAAGATTTGGATAATGAAATAATATCAGGTTTACAATCCATCTGATCAGAAGCAAAATTAGTTCCTGTTTTTCCAAAACCGGTCATTACTTCATCTGCTAATAGCAATACATCATTTTCTTTACAAATCTGAAGCACTGATTCCAGATACTTTGCCTCAAACATATGCATGGCATTTGCTCCTTGTACCAGAGGTTCATATATAAATACTGCGACCTCATGTTCTGACAAAATATTTGTTAACTGTTTCTTTACTTCTTCTATATTGGATGCATTAGGAGTAGGAATCCGAACTACTTTTATAAAAAAATCTTCAAACGGTCCATTATATACGGATAAACCTGAAGCTGACATAGCTCCAAAAGTATCTCCATGAAAGCCGTCTTCAAAAGCAATAATCGTATTTTTTTTCTTTCCCTGATTAAAAAAATATTGCAATGCCATCTTAATCCCTACCTCATTCGCTGTAGATCCATTATCAGAGAAAAAAATCTTTTCTTGATTTGCAGGTAATATCTCCATCAATTTTTCAGAAAGTTCCACTGCGGGTTTGTGCGTAAATCCAGCAAACACAATCTGATCCAATTGCTGCATTTGTCCCTGTACTTTCTCTAATATATATGGGTGACAATGTCCATACATTGCCGTATACCACGAGGCTATTCCATCAATATATTTTTTATCCTGATCATCATATAACCAGACCCCTTCTGCTTTTTGAATTGGCAACGCATCTGGATGAATTTTATGCTGGGTTAAAGGATGCCATAGGTGCTTTTTATCTCTATCTCTCAGGCTCATAAAATCAATTATAATTTTTCTAAATTCTCTCGAAACTGATCTGCATATTTCTTAATTACTTCCGGGGTGAAGGAGGTTTCCTCATCTATCCTTCCAATTACAGGGGTTTCTGTCATTTTCTGAATAATTCCTTCTGTAGTTTTGTGTTCTTTCCCACTATAAATCAACGCTACATTAAATCCTTGTTCTTTTAGCATCCAAAGTGTCATCAATGTATGATTGATACTACCCAAATAATGCCTGGAAACCACAATGACTCTTGCTCCTAGTGGAATAATATCCAGTATAGTATCCTCATCATTTAAGGGAACCAAGATCCCTCCTGCTCCTTCTATTACCACTGCCCGCTCATCATGCTCAGGAATTTTAATATTCTCTATATCAATCTTTACTCCATCTATTTCTGCTGCTGCATGAGGACTCATCGGAGTTTCTAGTGCATATGCATTTTCATAGAAATTTGATGTTGTGTTCGATATTAGCTCTTTAACCTTATCCGTGTCTGAATAATGAAGATCTCCTGCTTGAACCGGTTTAAAATAATCCGCTTTTAATGCTTCAACTACAATGGCTGAAGCAATTGTTTTTCCGACATCAGTTCCTATTCCTGTTATAAATATATTTTGACTCATTTGTGTGTATCTTCTTTGTAATCTTCTTCTATGAACTGTATTTTTATTGGTTTATTAATAATCTAAATTTCTTCTAAACACTCCTTCTCAGCAATATAAACTGCCTATGATCAGTCAATGTTACAGAATAAGGCTACAAAAGTAGGAAGTAGTTTATTATTTGGAGTACGCTTTTAGAAGGAATTGCAGTCTTTTCTATAAATAATTCTATTTACGAACTGTAAACATACTGTTTTTTAACAATATCCAATATTTTTTTTATGTCGTTTTGAGTATTATATGCATGTAAGCATATGCGCAATCTTTCTGCCCCGGATTTTACGGTAGGAGACAATATCGCCCGAACATCAAAGCCTTCATCCCGGATACTCTTCGCTATATTTTTTACCCTCGTATTCCCAGGAATTACACAACAATGAATCGCTGAATTACTTTTGATAAATATATTCTTTAATCCCAACTCTTCAATTGTCTGATTAAAAAAAGTGATATTTGATTGTAGGTAATTTATTTGTTTTGTTTTCTCTAATTGATGGTATGTTTCATGAATGGTTACTACCGCATGAGGAGAAAGCCCTGTGGTATAAATAAAACTCCGGGCAAAATTAACCAAATACCTTTTCAGGGCTCCGGTTCCTAAAACAACAGCTCCGTGGCACCCTAACCCTTTCCCAAAGGTAACAATTCTAGCAAACACCTGGTTCTCCAACCCCAATTCCTGTATAAGCCCTGCTCCATTAACTCCAAACACCCCTAATGCATGGGCTTCATCTACAATCAAATGACATTTATACAATTGTGATAATTGTACCAATCTTTCCAGATCCGGACTATCTCCATCCATAGAAAAAACAGACTCTGTCACTATATACACATCGGTGTTTTCTGTATTTACCTCTGCTATTTTTCGTTTTATTCTTCGTTCCAGATCTTCCAGATCATTATGCACGTATTTATACGAAGAAGCTTTACTCATTTGTATTCCGTCTCTAATGGAAGCATGAATGAATTCATCAAAAAAAACAATATCTCCTCGCTGAGGAATTGATGAAAAGACTCCCACGTTTGCATCATAACCAGAATTAAATAATAAAGCAGCGTCTGCCTTATGAAAAGAAGCTATATAAGATTCTGTCTTTTTATAATACATATGATTCCCGGTCAAAAGTCGAGATCCGGTAGCTCCATTTACTGGTTGGTCCAATGCTGACTTTAGGCGATTATGTACTGCCTCAAAAATCGTCTGGGAAGTTGAAAAACCTAAATAATCATTGGAAGCAAAATCTATAGCTACAGAAACTTCTGGCAAGGTTCTAAGTGCATTATTCACTTCCCTGCTCTGTAATTTCTTAAACAACTTTTTTGGCAATACGCTCATAGCTATGTGATATTATGATGTAAGTATACAGATGCTTCTTTATTTATCCAAATATTAATATGAAGCTTTTATAAATCAAGCAATTAAACTTATAACTTATCTTTTTTTTGTATCTTTTTAACTGATTCTCAAAAAAGTAAGAACCTCACTTATTGCTATTATGATAACAAAAAGCATCTTTAAAATTATATGGTTTGCTTTTATTTATATTGGAACTACATCTGTAAAAGCACAACATTATTTTAACGCTACCAATTATAACAACAATATTCAAGTACTTTCTGATACTTTTGATCTAGATATTGTTACTCGCTTTATTTCTGATGTTATTTTTGGGGATATAATTCAGGAAAATGCAAATCTCGCTTTTGCTAATGCCGTAACCACCACTACAACCTTTAATACTTCATTAACCGTTCAGGATATTTCTATTGATGAATATCACAACACGGTAACACTGACAGTCACACATACAGGATTAGATACTTCCGGTAGTTTTTCCGTAGATTATACCACTGCTGATAATTCTGCAATTGCCGGATCAGACTATACCACAACTTCAGGAACTTTGAATTTTTCCGGGATATCCGGAGATACCGATACTATAACAATCGCATTACTGGATGATATTATTGTAGAAGGCAATGAATCTTTTTTTATAAATCTGTTAAATGTAAGTGACCCTGCTGTTACTATTACTGATCAGGGAGTTATTACAATTGTCGATGTAGAAATAGGGCCTTCCAGACCCTATGAAGAACGTTTTTCTCTAAATGTAAGGGGGAATTTTGATATGATTGGAAATACAAATCTAGTATGTGTTGCCAATTGTCCTGCAACCCCTCAAACCAATAATCCAGCTGTTCAAATGGGGTATGCAAATATAGATGCAACGCGAACAAACTCAAGTAGTGCAGACCTTGCTTTACCTGCAGGTTCTACAGTATCATGGGCAGGACTATATTGGGGGGGATCTCATAATTCTACATTTGGAGGAATTACCAACCCAGATCCTTCCCTTAACATACAACAAGTACAAATACAAGAGCCTGGAGCGGCAACTTATACAACAATTAATGCTGGGATCACCAGTATAAATTCATCATTCAATGGATGGAATGTTTTTATGTCTGTCGCCGATATCACCCCTATTGTTCAAAATGCCGGTTCAGGAACATATACAGTTGCAGATATTGCTTTGATAACAGGAAGTGCTTTTACAGGTCCTTTTGGAGGATGGACGATGGTTATCATTTATGAAGATCCCGCAGATATTACCCGTAGTGTAAGTGTTTGGGATGGTTTTGATTTTTTTGGATTTGGGGCTAATGATATGTTTACGGTTACCGGATTATTAACTCCATCAACAGGGACCTTTGATACCGATGCTGGTTATTTTGGGATGGATGGAGAAGCGAATAGAACAGGAGATTTTATTGAAATTAATAACAACACATTAGCCAACGGTCTAAATCCAGCTAATAATACGTTAAATAGCACCATTTCTAAATTTGGAGTCAATGTAACCACTAAAAACCCAAACCAGGCTTTCAACTGGGGAATTGATATCGATATGTTTGATGCTACCGGGTTCGTTCCTAATAATGCCACAACATTAAACGTGGACTTAGGAAGTGCCAGCGAAGGAATCTGGGGTGGAGTTTTTGTCGTATCTACTGAAGTTGCATTTCCTACTGTAGCCAGTAAAACATTTTCTCCTGTTACTGTAGGATACAATGAAACCTCTACCGTAACGATCATCCTTGAAAACCCAGCTACAGGAGTAGACCTTACAAATTTATCTTTAGAAGACAACCTTCCTACGGGAATGGTAATAGCAGCAACTCCAAACGGAACCTCTTCCTGTACAGGAACAATTACAGCTATTCCTGGTTCTGATAGTTTTTCTATTAGCGGAATGAATTTAGCCGCTGGAAATACCTGTACTTTCTCTTTTGATGTGAGAGGTACCGAACTCGGCACTCATGACAATACCTTGTCGGCAGCAGATATAAACAACGACCAGAACATTCCTCTTGCAGGAGATACTACCGGGTCACTAAATGTCATCGTAAAAACTATCATCACTAACCGAAGAATTACACATAGAATCAAACCAGACTAAAAGTGTTTTTCCCTCTAAAAATCTTAATCTTAGACTTTCATTTTTGCTCATTTTTAAGTTCCTCCCAAAAATTATGCTATAAAATTTGTAAATTGAAAGAGTAGACATCCTCTACAGGAATTATTAGATCCCCTCTCTAAACTAAAACACGTATACTTCATATATCATGAGGTTATACTTAATCTTAAAATCTCATATCTATGAAATCATACGACCTAATTGTTATCGGATCTGGTCCGGCAGGAGAGAAAGCTGCAGTAAAAGCAGCCTATTTTGGAAATACTGTAGCGCTAATAGAAAAAGAACAAGCGTTTGGTGGTGCAGGAGTACAAACGGGAACTCTTCCTTCCAAAACTCTTAAGGAAACGGCGTTATACTTATCTGGTATCTATCAAAAAGGCGTATTTGGAATTGATAAAGATCTGGGAAGGGAAACCGGGATTCAGGATTTTATGTACAGGAAGAACATTGTCGTAAACACAATGGATAAAATTATCAAGTATAATCTAGAAAAACACGGTGTTACAGTGTTTCAGGGAACTGCTAGTTTTATCGATAAAAATCATATCAAAATCAGTGGT
Source organism: Aquimarina sp. TRL1 (assembly GCF_013365535.1). Classification (NCBI taxonomy): domain Bacteria; kingdom Pseudomonadati; phylum Bacteroidota; class Flavobacteriia; order Flavobacteriales; family Flavobacteriaceae; genus Aquimarina; species Aquimarina sp. TRL1. The sequence continues at coordinate 1,533,235 of NZ_CP053590.1, forward strand.
GAAACATCGGAAACCATTTATGGAAAATACATCCTGATCGCTACAGGATCTTACCCCTATCATCCAAAAAATATTCCTTTCGACAATGAACGTATTCATGACTCAGATTCGATTCTAAACATAAAAAAGTTTCCTAAATCAATTTGCGTGTTAGGTGCAGGAGTTATCGGCTGTGAATATGCTACTATTTTTGCCGCCATGGGGATTAAAACATACATCGTAAATAATAAAGATGAAATATTAACTTTTTTAGACAAAGAAATATCCAAAGCACTGGTTACTCAAATGAAAAAAAGAAATATTTCCATCTTGTTTAATAATTCTATTGTCAATTATCATATTCCTGATGATCCTGATCAAAACCTAAACCTGACGTTAGAATCTGGGGAAATCCTTCAGGTAGACTCTTTTCTTTTTGCTGCAGGAAGAAGTGGAAATATCAAATTACTCCAGTGCGAAAATGCTGGCATTAAAACAGGAGACAGAGAAACAATCATTGTCAATGAGATGTTCCAATCTAATATCCCCAATATATATGCTGTGGGAGATACTATTGGATTCCCAGCCCTAGCTAGTACTAGTATGGAACAAGGTCGAATTGCAGTAACTCATATGTTTAAAACTGCTGACCTGGAATCTCTAGCTGATATATTCCCATACGGTATTTACACCATTCCAGAGGTCTCTTTAATTGGATTAACAGAAGAGAAAGCAAAAGAAAATGGTATTGATTACAATGTAGGGTATAGCTATTATAGAGATATCTCCAGAGGAATGATCATGGGATATCCAGATAATGGTTTTTTAAAACTTATTTTCGAATCAAAAACCAAAATTGTTATTGGGATCCACATCATTGGGCATCATGCTACCGAATTAATTCATTATGGCATGGCAATTATCAGAGAAAAACACACATTATCTCATATCATAGGTACTGTTTTTAATTATCCTACTTTACACAATTTATATAAGTATGCCAGCTATGATGGTCTAGGAAATCTGGCTGGAAAAAAGATTAAAAAAGCAGGAGAGCAATTTATCCCGTGAGTTTTTCTCTTTGTAAAAAATCGAGTATCTTTTGCCTCTCTAATAAGCCCCTAACAATATGTTTACAGTTCCCCCTCTTTTTCAGCTGATTCTGAATAAGCAAAAAACAGGATATCTTGTCGTTGATAAGAATCTTATGATCACAGAGTCTGGAGGAGATCAGAATACTTTTGCTTTTTTCAAAGAGGAAACCTTACAGTTTCCCGAGTCCTTATTAGACTTTATACCAGAGCTCTACGGATACGAAGAGTATTTATCTCAGCTTTTTGAAGGAAAATGCCCGGAAATAAGCCTGGATAACATCAATAAAACAACCCCTGCGAATGAACTTCACTATGTAAACTTGACGATTCTTCCTTTTCACAGAGATAACACACAGCAAGAAACAAACTTTATTCTTGTACTGATCTCTGACGTTACTCCTAAATCTACCATCCAGCAAACACTGAAACAACAACGCAATGAATTAATCTTATTGCGTCAAGATTTAAAGGCTACAAATGAACGATTACGATTTATTGTCCAGCACTACATTCCTTTTGAAGTAGGAAAGAATTTATTAGAAAACAAAACCGTTCCGAAGTTAGGAGGCATAGAACGAGAAGTTACAGTTCTATTTGCAGATCTCAGAAATTTTACTAGTACCTGTGAAAAATTGCATCCACAAAAAACTGTACATATGCTGGATATTTATTTAGATATTGCTACGAAAGCGATATCCTTGCATGGAGGAGTCATCGTAAACTATATGGGAGATGCAATCATGGCAGTTTTTAATGCTCCCAATGAGCAAAAAAATCATGCAGAAAGAGCTGTTAAAGCAGGATTGAGAATTAAGGAAAAAGCAATGAATACTGACGCTACATCCGAGGGGGTTCCTTCTCTTTATTTCGGCATAGGAATTAATACGGGAATTGCTACAATTGGTAATATCGGTGCCGAATGGCACTATCAATACACTGCCATTGGAGATATGGTAAATGTCGCCTCTCGTATCTGCGGGCAGGCAAAAGAAAATGAAGTGTTAATCGGAGAACAAACACTTCAATACATAAAAAATGATGTTACTGCTATAAAACTCCCTCCTATAAAGCTAAAAGGGAAAAGTGATAACATGCATCTCTATCAAATTAGTACTTTTACAAAGTAACTATATCCCATTATTATGAGTACTCCGTTATATACTTATTCCCGTACCACGACAGAAGAAGAACTCTATCAAATATTACAACTTCAAAAGAAAAATTTAGCAACTGCTATTTCTACGAAAGAGAAACAGAAAGAAGGATATGTCACCGTTATTCATGATTTTGAGACTTTAAAAAAGATGCATCTTTCCGAGCCTCATATTATTGCAAAGCATAACGATACTGTTATCGGATATGCCCTGAGTATGACAATAGATTTTCGGGAAAAAATCCCTGTATTAGCCCCTATGTTTACAGAGTTAGAAAAATATATCTCACAACAAACTTCCTATATTATTATGGGGCAAATCTGTATCGACAAGGCATATAGAAAACAAGGAGTTTTCAAAAACTTATACCATACTATGCGATCTTTCCTAAAAGATCATTATGAGTTGCTCATTACCGAAGTAGCCACTAATAATATCCGCTCTTTAGCAGCTCATCATTCTGTTGGTTTTTCTACGCTCTCTACATATTCCTCTGGGGGTAAAAATTGGGAGTTAATCACATGGGATTGGAAATAATCTATAATTTCACCTTTTTTAGCAAACTCCCCTCCTAGGTAAAGTATATCCCTGTTTATCAAAAAACACACAAATCTTTATGCATATGTTATTAACTCTCATAAAAAAGGAGTGGTTTGTTGCATAATCTTTATCTAATAATTAGCTTTTTTCAATTGCATTTTTTGAGAGATACGATTTAATATTTTTAAAAAACAACCACTAATCGTTTGATCATGAATGTTTTTAAAAAAATCATTTTTTCTTTACTAGCTACTGCTATTCTCTTTACATGCTATTATACTTATCACGTACATGTCGAGTATCGTTTTACAGAAATTGCTAAAGACAGAGTATACAGATCTGCTGCTATGCCCCCTGATAAAATAACTCAATACATCAAAAAACATCGGATAAAAACTGTTATTGATTTACGAATCGGCTCAGTGAGCGACCCTTTAAATCCTAGTACAGATTCTTCTTTACACTCAGAAAAAACTACCATAGAAAAACTTGATCAAGTAACCTATATCAATATTCCTTCTGAACAGATTCCGAATGATAAAAACCTCAAAGATTTTTATCGCATTTTAGATAAAGAAGAAGCCTATCCGGTATTAATCCACTGTCACCATGGAACTGGGAGAGCTATCTTATACAGTGCTTTGTACAGAATTGAATATGAAAACTTCACGAATGAACAAGCTCGTCAAAAAACCCGATTCCCTGTTTTATTAAGTCCTTTTGATCATGGAACTCCTAAAGGGGAGTGGTTAAAAAAATACGCTTCCAGAGAGCAGCAAAAAGAAAAAATACTTGCCAATAATTAAACAAAAACAGCCTTAATCAAGCAATTCCATTGCCTCAAAGCAAAACAGCATTATGAAAATATTAGTTACAGGTGCAGCAGGTTTTATCGGGTATCACACCGTAAAAAAATTACTTACTCTTGGTCATCAGGTTTTAGGGTTTGACAACATTAATGATTACTACGATCCACAATTAAAATATGATCGTTTAGCACAATTGGGAATTGACAAAACTCAAATTGAAAACAGGCAATACGTTGCATCTAAAACACATAGTAATTGTCGTTTCATAAAAATGGATTTAACAGATAAAAAAATCTTAATGGAGTTATTCCGGTTAGAAGATTTTGACACTGTTATTCATCTCGCTGCGCAGGCTGGAGTACGATATAGTCTAGAAAATCCAGATATATATATAAAAAGTAATGTAGAAGGGTTTCTCAATATCTTAGAAGCTTGCCGTCGCTTCTCTATCAAACACTTAACCTACGCATCCAGTTCTTCTGTATACGGTAACAACTCTCAGACACCTTTTTCTGTAACAGACAATGTAGATCACCCCATTAGTCTCTATGCAGCAACCAAAAAAAGTAATGAACTAATGGCATATACGTATAGCCATTTATACAATATTCCAACTACAGGACTCCGTTTTTTTACGGTTTATGGTCCATGGGGACGACCTGATATGGCACCTTCTTTATTTATCTCTTCTATTTTGAAAAACACCCCTATTAAAGTCTTTAACCATGGTAATATGGAAAGAGATTTTACCTATATAGATGATATTGTCGAAGGGGTTATTAGAGTTAACAATACTCCTCCTTCCAGAGAACAACCTCCATACGCTATCCATAATATCGGAAACAGCACCCCTATCAAATTGATGGATTTTATTGCATCTATAGAATATCATACAGGAACAAAAGCCAAAAAGAATTTTATGCCTATGCAGGCAGGAGATGTTCCTAAAACCTTTGCAGACATCTCTTCTCTAAAACAACATATTCAGTACACTCCTCAAACTAACCTCGATGAGGGGATTAAGAAGTTTGTAACATGGTATATTTCCTATAAAGAAAGAATAGTTGTATAGATAAAAGCAAAAAGACAATATACCTGCACCTTTATTCTTTTTTAATCCGAAGTAAGAATGCCTTTTCTAAAACAGTATGTCTCGTATTTGGATTTAAAAACTTCTTGGTCAACCTCGTTATTCGATGATGATTAATTTCATATTTTTTATCCCAAACCAACTGCTGTTCTTTTAATTCATTTAATTGATGCTGATATACAAATAACCAATCGTGATGATGCAATGTGTTTTTTATTCTTTTCAGTGATATTCCAGGAGTAATCCTCTGTGTATAAAAGTCTAATGACCAACTGGGGCGTCCTTCCCCCATAAACACTTTCTCAGGGTTGATTTTTTCACGATCAATAATTTTTGCGGCATTATTTCCTGCCTGATACAATAACAAATTTGGATAAAACTGAGTATTCAGACAAAAGTTAATCAAGATCATAAAATAGACTGAAACAACAATCAGTTTCCTCATTTTATTAATGGAGATTGTCATAATAATGATCCCCCCTACAATTAGTAATAAATAACACAACATCAATCCTACATGGGGTATTGGAAATATCCAAAAGATTAAAAAGAGTAACAACACACTTCCTAACATCAACACTCCTATCTGAAAAAAAAGTAAACCATTGATTAGTTTTCTTCGATGTTTATTGTACAGGTCTAATAAAAATCCTGCGACCAGTACTGACAGTATTGGAAGAAGACTGTTCAAATAGTGTGGTAGTTTGAATTTTGAAAAGCTAATAACAATCAATACTACAAGAACTCCTATCGAAGTAAGCATTTCCGTATTTCTCTCATACCTAAACCGGATTCTTACAAGCTGCTTACATCTTTGATACAAAGCTATGTAAGCAATCAATGACCAAGGCAAAAATGCCCATAAAAGGGTGTGAAAAAAGAAAAAATAATCCGGACTTGTTTCTTTAAATCCATTAGCGGTTAACCTATGCACACTTTGATCCCATAAAATAAAACGCAATCCCGAAACATTGGTTTTTCCATTAACAACGTTCTCTGGATGAAGATCAAACTGAATATAATACGCATACAAAACAGGGCTTATTGCAATTACAAAAAAAAGGGCACTTACAATCGTCTTCCACTGAACTATAACGTTCCACTTTCTGGTATAAAAAATATGACTTAAGACACAGATCCCTGCAACAAAAACAGCTAATTGTCCCTTTGATGAAAAAGCAATTCCCAATCCTATCCCCCCCAATATACCATGCACCAATTGCACTTTATTAACAAACAACACCAGTTGCCAAACAGCAAAAATAGTAGCTCCTGTCAATACAGCATCTGTTCTTACGTCGTGATTTGCCAAGACAATCGCCTGAGAAGAAAGAAATACTAACGAAGCAATATGAGCTGCTTCATTACCATAAAATATTTTGCTTAACCGATTACAAGAGATTGCCCCTATTATCGTAAAGAATATAGCAGGTAACCGATATGCCCAATGCGAAATTCCAAAAATTTTAAACGATATAGCGGCTAACCAGAAATGCATATGTGGTTTATCCAGATACAATGCATCACCTTTATACAGATGAAGAAAATCATTCTCTAAGAACATTCGCATTGCCATTACTGCGTGCTGAGCAGAATCATTCTCCATAAGTGGCAAATACATCCCTGATAAGTATACTATCCCTAATAAAACATACAGTACTATATAATCCTTTTTTAAAACAAGGGTCTCCATACATACAATTTTACACCATAACAAATACTGACAAAAGTAAAAGAACAGTTATAGAAAAAAACACATAATCCCCCCCCTTAACAATTTCATAATCAATAAAAGATACCTTATCAATTTATTATCCTTAATTGAATATTAACTTGACATTAAACATATACATTTAGTCTCTAAAAAATACATACAATGTATCTTTCACCTTTTTTATCTTTGATAATTCCTGTTTATAATGAAGAAGGAAATGTTCACTTATTAACCGAAGCTATTACCACCTCGCTTCAAGGATATCGTTATGAAATCATTTTTATAGATGATGGCTCCACTGACAATACCAAAAAAGAAATTATACTACTGAATAACCCTGACATTGTCCTCATTGAATTAAAAAGAAATTACGGTCAGAGTTCTGCTTTAGCAGCTGGAATTGCACAAGCTAAAGGCAGTTATATTATTACCTTAGACGGAGATTTACAAAATGATCCTTCTGACATTAAAATGATGCTCAATATTGCCATTCACGAGCAGTGGGATTTAGTTACAGGAATCAGACAAAAAAGAAAAGATACCTTTATCCGAACACTCCCTTCTAAGATTGCTAATTATATTATACGAAAAAGTACAAATCTTCATATTACAGATGCCGGTTGTGCACTAAAGGTTATGACTGCTGAAACTGCTAAAAGTATTCCTTTATATGGGGAACTTCACAGGTTTATTGCCTTAAATGCACATATGGATGGCGCCCGAATAACAGAAGTTCCTGTAAAGCATCATGCCAGAAAATATGGAGCATCAAAATATGGTTTAGGAAGGACTTTTAAAGTTATCAATGACTTATTGCTTATTATTTTTCAAAAAAAATACCTTCAAAAACCATTGTATTTATTCGGGAATATAGGTATGATATTATTCTGTTCAGGACTCTTCATTAACGTATACCTCCTTCTTATTAAACTATTGGGGAGTGATATAGGAAACAGACCTTTATTACTTTTGGGAACATTATTAATTCTCGTGGGAATTCAATTTTTTACCATTGGTATTGTCACGGATCTTCTTATGAGAACATACTATGAATCTCAAGAAAAAACACCTTATAAAATAAGAAAAACAATCACATTTGAAAAAACAAAAGAACCTAGCTTACACGTTTCTTAAACTAGTTATCACTATTGTATTCCTATACTTTGTTTTTTCTAAGATCTCTTTTTACGAAACAATAGAAATCCTTAGAAAATCAAATCTTTCCTTTTTGTTGATTGGGTTGCTGAGCTTTATTATTTCCCAATGGATTTCTGCAAACAGGTTACTAGAAATTTTTAAATCAATTTCTTTCTATTTATCTCCTAAAAGTAATTATCAGTTATATCTCGTCGGTATGTTTTATAACTTCTTTATTCCAGGAGGGATTGGAGGAGATGCTTATAAAGTATATTTACTACAAAAAAAACTACAATGGTCAGTAAAAAAAGTTACTTCATGCATTCTTTTTGATCGTTGTATCGGTTTAGGAGGTCTTCTTATCTTAATTGTAATAATATCTGTTTTCACTCCTGTTTTTAAGAGCTCCAGCTTCTTGTTAAAAGGACTTACTATAGGCTGTCTTCCATTAATGATATCCGCTGGATACCTGCTCACATATTACTTGTTCCCATCGTTTAAAAGCTACTATACAAAAACACTGTTGTTTTCTGTTTTTGTTCAGCTATTTCAGTGCTTAAGCATTTATTTTATTGCCAAAAGCATGTCCATCCCCGACAATTATATTCATTACATTCTTATTTTTTTAGTTTCTTCGATCCTTTCTGTCTTTTCTTTTTCGGGAATAGGTGTTAGAGAACTTATATTTTATCAAGCCTCAGTTATCCTTTCATTAGACACGGCAAAAAGTGTATCCATAGGCACATTATTCTCTATATTAACAGCCTTCATCTCTATATTTGGATGCTTCTATATTTTTAGAAAAGATACCAGTATACATATAAAAGAAAAGCCTCAAAGCGGCATACCGCTTTGAGGCTTTTTATATCTATAGATAAAGAATTATTAGCTTAATCTGCTAAAACAATTACTTTATTATCTTTCATTTCTAGTGTTCCAGATTTGATTGCTAAAGTTAAAATCTTATCATCATCTGCATGAGGAACTAATTTCCCTGAAAGCTCACTTAATTCTAAATGTTGCTTTGTATGAGTATGAATCTGTACTGTTCCTTCGACTAAAATAGAAACAACAGGTGCGTGATTACTCAACATTTGAAATTCTCCATTTAGACCAGGCACTACAACAGAATCAACTTCTGATGAGAATAATACAGCTTCCGGGCTTACAATTTCTAAATACATATATAAATGGTATTAAGCTTCTGCTAACATTTTTTCTCCAGCTTCTATAGCTTCTTCGATAGAACCTTTCAGGTTAAATGCTGCTTCAGGTAAGTGATCTAGTTCACCATCCATGATCATATTAAATCCTTTAATGGTTTCTTTAATATCTACCAATACTCCAGGAATTCCTGTAAACTGCTCTGCTACATGGAAAGGTTGAGATAAGAAACGTTGTACACGTCTTGCACGTGCTACTGCTAATTTATCTTCTTCAGAAAGTTCTTCCATTCCAAGGATGGCAATAATATCCTGTAATTCTTTATAACGTTGTAACAACTCTTTTACACGCTGCGCACAATTATAGTGATCATCTCCTAAAATGTCTGCTGTAAGAATCCTTGATGTAGAATCTAACGGATCTACCGCTGGGTAAATACCAAGCTCAGCAATCTTACGAGACAATACAGTTGTCGCATCCAGGTGAGCAAAGGTTGTTGCCGGTGCTGGATCCGTCAAGTCATCCGCAGGTACATATACTGCCTGTACAGATGTAATAGACCCTTTCTTAGTAGAAGTAATACGCTCCTGCATCGCCCCCATCTCAGTAGCTAATGTTGGCTGATATCCTACCGCAGAAGGCATACGTCCTAATAGAGCTGACACCTCAGAACCTGCTTGTGTAAAACGGAAGATGTTATCTACGAAGAAAAGTACGTCTTTTCCTTGTCCGTCTCCTGCTCCATCACGGAAATATTCTGCAATAGTAAGACCTGAAAGTGCAACACGAGCACGAGCTCCTGGTGGTTCGTTCATCTGTCCGAATACGAAAGTAGCTTTAGAATCTTTCATCGCTTCTTTATCTACTTTGGACAAATCCCATCCTCCTTCTTCCATAGAGTGTAAGAAGTCATCACCGTATTTGATAATTCCTGATTCTAACATCTCACGAAGAAGGTCATTTCCTTCACGAGTTCTTTCTCCTACTCCTGCGAATACAGAAAGTCCTCCGTGTCCTTTTGCAATATTGTTAATCAACTCCTGAATCAATACTGTTTTTCCTACTCCGGCACCTCCAAATAATCCAATCTTACCTCCTTTTGCATAAGGCTCGATAAGGTCGATTACTTTGATCCCTGTAAATAAAACTTCTGTAGAAGTTGATAAATCTTCAAATTTTGGCGCAGCTCGGTGAATAGGCAATCCGCTTTCTCCTTCTTTAGGCAAATCTCCTAATCCATCGATTGCATCTCCAATTACATTAAATAAACGTCCATATACATCTCCTCCTATTGGCATTTGGATCGGTGCTCCTGTCGCAACCACTTCCATTCCTCTACTTAATCCATCACTGGAATCCATCGCAATGGTACGCACAGTATCTTCTCCAATATGAGACTGGATTTCTAATACCAGCTTGCTTCCATCAGTCTTATTTATTTCTAACGAATCGTAAATTTTTGGTAATTCAGTACCGGCAGCGAATTCTACATCGATTACCGGACCTACAATTTGTGATACTTTACCCGTAACTTGAGACATTATATAACTATTTAATGTTTAGTATTTTTCTACTTAAAAAACGACTTTCATGTTATTAAATTAAGTACAAGTCGTTTTCAGGGTGCAAATATAGTTTTTTAAAATGATAAAATAACCTCTTTTATTTTGTTTTTTATATCCTTTCTAAAAAGCATTCTAAAAATATGGCTCTCACCCCTCAACTACGTGTTTTCTTACAAAAAAACCTGTGACTAAAAATTAATCACAGGTTCTTATTTTTATAATAAAAAATGTTATTATTCTACTGTTACTGACTTCGCCAGGTTTCTCGGTTGATCAACATTTTTCCCTAACATTACCGCTATGTGATACGATAATAACTGTAGCGGTATGGTCGTCAACAACGGAGTTAAAAACTCTTCTGTTTCCGGCACCTCTATAACGTGATCCGCAAGATTACTCACCGTATCATCTCCTTTGGTAACAATGGCTATAATCTTCCCTTTTCTGGATTTGATTTCCTGAATATTACTTACGACTTTATCGTAATGTCCTTTTCGGGTAGCAATTACCACTACTGGCATATGCTCATCTATAAGAGCAATTGGTCCGTGCTTCATTTCTGCTGCAGGATACCCTTCTGCATGTATATAAGAGATTTCTTTTAATTTGAGTGCTCCTTCTAATGCAACCGGGAAATTATATCCTCTTCCGAGATACAAGCAGTTTTTCGCTTCTTTATATGTATCAGCTATAAACTTAATATGCTCATTAGACTTTAAGGATTCTTCTACTTTTTCAGGGATACGTTCTAATTCCTGAAGATAGAAATGGAAATCCCCATTAGAAATTGTTCCTTTTCTCTCTGCTAATTTAAGCGCAATAAGAGACAACACTGTAATCTGAGTAGTAAATGCTTTTGTAGAAGCAACTCCTATCTCAGGTCCTGCATGTGTATAAGCTCCTGCATGAGTCTCTCTAGAAATAGAAGATCCTACTACATTACACACTCCAAATACGAATGCTCCTCTTTCCTTTGCTAATTTTATTGCCGCCATGGTATCTGCCGTTTCTCCACTTTGAGAAATAGCAATCACCACATCATCCTGATGAATAACAGGGTTTCTATACCTAAACTCAGATGCATATTCTACTTCTACAGGAATACGAACGAGCTCTTCAAAAATATATTCTGCCACCAAACCGGCATGCCAGGAAGTACCACAAGCAACAATGATAATTCGTTTTGCATTTAATAATTTAGCCAGATTATCATCAATCCCTGCCATTTTTATGATTCCTTCTGCAACTCTCATCCTACCTCTATAGGTATCTAATATTGCATTAGGCTGCTCGTAAATTTCCTTAAGCATAAAATGGTCATAACCTCCTTTTTCTATCTGCTCAAGGTTTATTTTTAATTCCTGTAAATAAGGAGCTACGATACTATCATCATTAATCTTTCTGATTTTAATATCCTTCTTCTTATTTACCACCGCCATTTCTCCATCTTCCAGATAAATAGCATTGTTCGTATACTCAATAAATGGAGAAGCATCTGAAGCGATAAAAAATTCTCCTTCTCCGACACCTATTGCCAGAGGGCTTCCTAATCGAGCCACTACAATTTCGTTTGGTTTCTTCTTATCAAAAACAGCAATTGCATACGCTCCTACTGTCTGATTCAAAGCTATCTGAACTGCTTTTCCAAGCTTAACATCTTCATTTTTCTTTACATCTTCTATCAGGTTCACCAATACCTCTGTATCCGTATCTGAAGTAAATGAATACCCTCTATTTATCAGCTCCTTCCTAAGCGACTCATAATTCTCTATTATTCCATTATGGATGATTACCAGATCACCAGAATTAGAATAATGAGGGTGTGAGTTAACATCATTAGGAACTCCATGAGTAGCCCATCGTGTATGACCAAGCCCTATACTTCCTGAAGTTGATATTTCTTTCTCTAGTTTTTCTTCTAGATCAGCAACTTTACCTTTGGTTTTAGACAATCGAATGTCTTCCCCATCATAAAGTGCAATTCCTGCAGAGTCATAACCGCGATATTCTAATCGCTTTAAGCCCTTTAATACTATTGGATACGCATCACGGTATCCAATATACCCTACAATTCCACACATAGTTTTAAGTTATATTTGATTAGTTCGTTTTTGCTGCTGTATAAAAAATTTCCAGTTTTAATTGTTTATCATCTGGCACATTTTCTCCATATCCGTACAACACTGTTCCTTCGTGAGAAATCAGTGATGACGACGGTACAATATCTTTTTGATCTTCTGGGGATGTAGGGGTAACAGAAGCGTCTCGTATTGAACGTTCATTCACATTTTGTGACACAGATATTCCTAACTTAATGTTTTCTGTATCTCCATTTAAGAGATTGATAATATGTTGTGTTATTCTTATTTTATAGTATTCTCCTTTATCGTCAGTATCTCTGGTAATTCTTCCCAAATGACTAATCCTTGAGTTTACCGGATTATTATCATTATTGGTTCTGTCGGCAATATAATCAACCAGAACTGCTCCTGTATCAGCATCAAACACAAATACCCGTTCCGGCTCTGCTTCTCCAGAGTTTATCTTATCTTGATTAATATACAACTTAATATTCGCTTCATTAATCAACCACTCCTGCTCCTTGAGATACTCTAACTCTGTCATAGGCTCTCCTGCTCCGTTTGTAATCTCATTCCCTTCTGCATCTTTAGCAATCCCCATAAAGAACTCCAGAATCCCATAAGATCCTTGCCCCCCTTTTAGGAATAAATTATCCTCTCCATCAATAAGACCATCTACAACACTCTCTCCAACCAATATCCCTTCAGTAAAATCATTCTCTATTCCATTAAGTATTATTCCGCTATTACCAAAATTAAGCTTAAACTCTTTATCTTCTTGTACTGTTGTCGTTTCTCCATTAGTAGTCTGCTCCTTGTCGTATGTATAATACAATGTGATATCTGCCTGATTAATATTAAACTGAAGCAATGAACCTTTGCCATTAATCGGTGCTACCTTGAAATAAACTCCTCTAAAATAATTATTAAAATTATTCGAATTACTGAGTTCCGGCATTCCTTCTTTATCCAGGATTAATGTTTTAAAATACTCTTTAGACAACTTTAATCTCAGTCTTGGTGCTTGCCTAACCACATCTAATTCATCTCCTTCATCGTCTCCATCTTTCACTCGCAAGATCACTTCATCTTTTTGTGGATAAAACACTGCTTGCTCTGCTAATAAAGTCCCTTCAATTAACGTCTTATTTGCTTTTATATCATCCGCATAATACACCTTTCGGTCATCCGGAGAACCATTTGTCTCGAAAGAACTTAAAAAATAATTAGATTGATACACCGATAACTTTACAGGATCTGTACCGTATAGAGAATCTAAGCGATATTTTTTTTCCACTTCTCCCTCATCATTGGTAGTACTTTCTGTTTCTGTACTAAAATATGGAATTGTTAATACGACACTATCTAATTCCGCATTTGTTCCAAAGGTCGGATTCTGTGTCCCCAGTTGCATTTGGGATAAAACAGTATAGGTAGATGTACCATATGTATCTTCATAAACTCCTAATAAGTTATTAGGTAAATTATTGACCTGCACTCTTTCAAAACGTTTTGAGTATGCCTTCGGAATTGCCGTATAGGAACTATCATTAAAATTGACATCTCCAATAATATTGCTTCCTACAGTACTAAATTCGTCATCACAAGATACAAGTACACTACTTAAAACAACTACAAAAGTTGTTAGTTTCTTAAAACTGTTATTCCAATTCATAATTTAAACAAAGTTCCTTACACAAAAACCTCTGTTTGATAAAAGCTTTCATAAGCTGTAGCAAACTCTTCCGGTCTTTTGTAATCTAATACAGGTTGATCAATCGTTTCTAAATGCTTTACTAGTTCTTCTGAAATTTCTTCCGATCCTACAACCACTGCATCTGAATTATCCACCGCAACTTTCATCAAGTTATCGTACGTTGGGTTTTCCAGCACACTGATTTTTTCTTCAGGAATTCCATCAAACTTTACTTTTTCCTGCATATTCTTGTCTAATGCTCCTTCATAGCCATGACCATATACAGAAGTTACAATTTTACTTTCCGTAAACAAAGGCTCATTTGCGTAGTAATGTCTAAGATATAGCGGCAATAGAGAAGCTAACCAACCGTGCACATGTATGATATCAGGAGACCAGTTCAGTTTCTTGACTGTCTCGATAACCCCTTTAGCAAAAAAGATAGCACGTTCATCATTATCAGGGAAAAGATTCCCGTCTTCATCTGTCAATGTAGCTTTCCTTTTGAAATACTCCTCATTATCTATAAAGTACACCTGCATTCTCTCTTTGGGAATGGAAGCAACTTTTATAATAAGAGGCATATCTAAATCATTAATTACTAAATTCATACCAGACAAACGGATCACTTCATGCAATTGATGTCTTCTCTCATTTATGTTCCCGTAGCGGGGCATAAAGATTCTTGTTTGCCCTCCTTTGCTATTTACCATTCTTGGCGCCTCAAAAGACATGGATGAGATTTCTGTTTCTGGTAAGTAAGGTATTACTTCTGATGATACATACAATATCCTCTTATCTTTCATATAATCGATAATTTTCTTGTCCCTCTAGAATAAATTTTTGGCAAAATTACGAAAATTTATGCAGTCTGCTAGTAATATCTTATTTTTGCACGCCTTTAACATTCAGACAAATGCAAGTACATGTAAAAAGACGGGATATAGAATCCGATGTTGCAATTTTACATACGAATCAAAAAACAATCGGTTTTGTTCCAACTATGGGCGCACTCCACCAAGGGCACATAGCACTGGTTAAGAGAGCCTTAGAAGAAAACGACACGGTTATTGTTAGTATTTTTGTAAATCCAACTCAGTTTAACAATTCCGAAGATCTGGCTCTCTATCCTCGTACTTTACAGTCAGATATTGCATTATTATCGGAAGTATCTTCTGACATAATTATTTTTTCTCCAACAGCGAAAGAGGTTTATGGAAGTACTATGATTTCTACAAAATATGATTTTGGAGGACTAGAAAACGAAATGGAAGGTAAATACAGGCTAGATCATTTCAATGGAGTAGGAACTGTTTTAAAACATTTTTTCTCAATCGTTAATCCTACAAATGCTTATTTTGGCGAAAAGGACTTTCAGCAACTGCAAATTGTAAAAAAGCTCGTCGCTATAGAAAATTTGTCAGTAAATATTATCGGATGTCCGATTTACAGAGAAACATCCGGACTTGCCTTAAGCTCAAGAAACAAAAGACTTACGGAAAAACAGTTGAAAGAATCCCCCTTCATTTACGACACACTTCAGGCTGTCAAAAAGGACTTTGGCATAAAAAATGTTATAACATTAAGAGAATGGGTGTCACAACAATTTGAAAAAAATGATACTTTATCTCTTGAATATTTCGAGATAGCTTCTGTCGAAGACTTAAAATCGGCACATAAAATTGAACCTGACACAAAATATCGCGCTTTTATTGCTGCTTTTGCAGGAGAAGTACGACTTATAGACAACATAGCCCTTAATTAAAAAAAATTACCTTTGTAACATGTATGTACACGTTGTAAAATCAAAAATACACAGAGTCAAAGTTACCGGAGCGGATCTCAATTATATCGGTAGTATTACCATAGATCAAGATCTTATGGATGCTGCGAATATTGTAGAAGGAGAAAAAGTTCAAATTGTAAACAACAACAATGGAGAACGTTTAGAGACTTATGCTATTCCTGGTCCAAGAAACAGTGGAGAAATCACATTAAACGGAGCAGCTGCCAGAAAAGTTGCCAAGGGAGATGTATTAATCCTTATCACTTATGCCATGATGGATATTGAAGAAGCCAAAAAGTTTAAACCTTCTTTAGTATTCCCTAACGAAGAAAACAATTTATTAAAATAAATAGTGAAGCCAAATCTTAGTAAGCTTTTAAAAATCATACTCCCTCTTGGTTTGGGAGTTTTTTTAATTTGGTATTCTATTTCTTCTCTTTCTCCTGAAGAAAGACAAAAAACCCTACAATACATTACTGAAGCAAATCCGAAATGGATTGCTATATCGGTGTTTTTCGGAATTATCTCTCACCTATCCAGAGCATATCGCTGGAAATTTTTACTAGAACCTCTTGGGTATTCCCCAAAACTAGCCAATAGTTTCATGGCGGTAATGGCGGGGTATTTATCGAATCTGGGAATCCCCAGATCCGGAGAATTCTTAAGAGGAGGTATTATTTCTTCTTACGAAAACATTCCTTTCAAAAAAGCTTTTGGAACCATTATTTCTGAACGTGTTATTGATTTACTAATGCTTATTTTAATTATATGTATTGCATTCTTTTATCAATCAACATATTTAGTCCATTTTTTAAGCAACAAAATAAGCAATCCATTTATTACACTTGGTATCTTATTAGCACTAATCTTATCCGGGATTATTTTTTTAAGACTAGCCAGAAAGTCTGAAAATAAATTGATTATCAAAATACGAGATTTTGGCAATGGTATTATGGAAGGTGTCAAAAGCATCTCAAAAATCAAAAAAAAACCTGCTTTTATCTTCCATACACTCTTGATATGGGTCTTATATGTTTCTATGTTTTTTGTCATAAAAAACACAATTCCTGAGACTGCTTCTTTATCCCTGGGACCTATTTTGGTCACTTTTGTTGCCGGGTCTCTAGCAATGTCCACGACCAATGGAGGTATTGGAGCTTTTCCCCTGGCAATATCCTCTGTACTATTGCTTTTTAATGTAGATAAACCTGCTGGCGAAGCTTTTGGGTGGATTTTATGGGGATCGCAAACTGCAATAAATATTATTACCGGAGCGTTATCTTTTTTATTTCTTCCGATATTAAACCGAGGGAAATAATTTCTTATCTTGCTCCGTGCTTAACCTTAATTGTCTACTCATGAAAAAAAGTATTATCCTACTTCTAGCATTCATTATCACAGCCAGCTCATATGGCCAGGTAATCTATGAAAAGTTTAAATCTATAAAATTAGATCAAACCCGGGAATTAAAAATCCAACTACCCAGAAATTATAAAAAGAACGAAGATAAAATCTATCCGCTTATTATTGTATTAGATGGTGATTATTTATTTGAGCCTGTAGTAGGAAATGTTGACTACTTCTCTTATTGGGAGGACATGCCTGAATCAATTGTAGTAGGAATAAACCAAGACAAAACAAGACAAGAAGACTCCCGATATGACTTAGCTGATTTCCTTCCTGTAAACAAAGGCGCCGAGTTTTATGAATTTATTGGTCAGGAGTTATTACCTTATTTGGATCAAACATATAGAACAGCACAATTAAAAATCATTGTTGGGCATGACCATACTGCCAACTTCATCAATTATTTTCTTTTTAAAGAAAACCCCATCTTCCACGGGTACATTAACTTAAGCCCAGATTTGGCACCTAACATGAAAGACCGCATCATAGCTGCCTTGTCTAATAGAACATCAGATACCTGGTTCTATATGGCAACCGGAACACAGGATGTAGAAAAAATAAGAAACAATGTTGTCGGCTTAGATGAAAAAATCAAAGAAATCGATAATGACAATGTAAAATATTTCTTTGACAATTTTGAAGAATCCACTCACTACACACTGGTAGGAAAAGCAATTCCCAGAGCATTAGAAGTTATCTTTGAAATGTATCGCCCAATCAGCAAAAAGAAATACAAAGAGGTTATTCTACATCTGGAAACATCCGCTTATGAATATCTTACTGATCTATACAAGACAACAGAAGAATTATATGGTATCAAAAGAAAAATACGGATCAATGATTTTATTGCTATCTCAACAGCTATAGAGAAAAATAAAAACTGGGAAGAGCTAGAACCTTTAGGAAAACTTGCCAGAAAAGAACACCCTGATACTATGCTTGGCAATTACTATTTAGGGATGTATTACGAACAAATAGGGGAACCCAAAAAAGCGATGAGAGCATACGAAAATGGTTTCCTACAAAGTGAAGTCGCGTTTTTGACAAAAGACTTTATGCTGGAAAAAGTAAATAAAATTAAGGAAGATTTTGGTTGGTAACCAAATCAAGATAAGTTTAAAGAAAGGCTCTAAATTATAGAGCCTTTTTATTTGGAAACACCTTATCAAAAAGAAATAGTAGTATTTTTACCCACAACAGAATTCTTTTATGGCTAAGACTAAAACAACTTTTTTTTGTCAAAATTGCGGAACTCAATACTCCAAATGGCAAGGACAATGTTCTTCTTGCAAAGAATGGAATACTATCGCAGAAGAGCTGGTACAGAAAGCAGAAAAAAATGACTGGAAAACCCCTGAAAATGCAAAAAAAACAAAACGTTCTTCCAAACCATTAAAGATTTCAGAGATCGATACTTCTCATGATGCGAGATACAATACGAATGATGCAGAGTTAAACAGAGTTCTAGGAGGCGGACTTGTTCCCGGGTCTTTAACGCTATTAGGAGGAGAGCCTGGAATAGGAAAAAGCACCTTATTATTACAGATCAGCCTCAGGCTTCCTTTCAAAACATTATATGTATCCGGAGAAGAGAGTCAGAAACAGATCAAAATGAGGGCAGAGCGTATTACTGCCAAAACTGATAATTGCCTGATTCTCACGGAAACAAAAACACAGCAAATTTTTAGACAGGTAGAAGCAATCAACCCCGATATCCTGATTATTGACTCAATACAAACACTTCACAGTGATTACATAGAAAGTAGTCCAGGTAGTATTTCTCAAATACGAGAATGTACTACTGAGCTTATCAAATTCGCCAAAGAAACCGCAACTCCCGTCATCCTTATTGGACATATCACCAAAGATGGACATATCGCAGGACCTAAAATATTAGAACACATGGTAGATACAGTCCTTCAATTCGAGGGGGACAGAAATCATGTATATCGGATTCTGAGATCTTTAAAAAACAGATTTGGGTCTACCTCTGAACTAGGTATTTATGAAATGCTCGGAAATGGATTAAGGGAAGTAACAAACCCTAGCGAAATATTAATCTCCAAAAAAGAAGAAGCCTTAAGTGGTACTGCCATTGCTGCCACAATAGAAGGAATGCGTCCCCTATTAATCGAAATACAGGCACTTGTTAGTACAGCAGTATACGGAACCCCGCAACGAAGCAGTACAGGCTATAATGTAAAACGATTAAATATGATCCTGGCGGTACTAGAAAAACGTGCTGGTTTCAGGCTTGGAGCCAAAGATGTTTTCCTCAATATCACCGGGGGAATCTCTGTGGATGATCCAGCCATTGACTTAGCCGTTGTAGCAGCCATTCTCTCTTCTAACGAAGACATTCCTGTTCCTAAGGAATACTGTTTTGCTGCTGAAATTGGCTTAGCGGGAGAAATTCGACCTGTGAGCAAAGTAGAACAACGTATTCAGGAAGCAGAAAAATTAGGGTTTTCTACCATTTTTGTTTCAAAATACAATAAAATTTCCCTAAAAAATACCCAAATAGAAATTCAGTTAGTGGCCAAAATCGAAGATATAGCCGCCTATCTTTTTGGATAATAAAAAAAGAAAAGAGATGCCTAAAAGCATCTCTTCTTTTCTTTCGTATTTATGGGTTATATATATTGACAGTATTTCCATTATCTTCTAACGTTTGTATATCATTTTCTCCTTGCGCTGAAGGAGCCCCCACCATAGAAATATCTTTCCCAGTTATAGCCGGAGTAATCGATACTAAATGTGCCAAAAAAGCATCTATATCTGCTGTTTTTAATCGTCCATTTGAAATATTAACCCTTTCAAAACTTGTTAACGATGATAATTTCAGGCTATTTATATCATAAGGAACACCATTGATCCAATCATAATATATAGAAAACCCTTCTTCTAAAGACTGTAATTTAGAAAAATCAATGTCTTGCAGGTTATTATTTCTGGAAATATAAGAATCCTTAGCAGTCTCTAATACAGGAAAAGAAACCCCTAAAAGGCTTTGATGATTACTAATATGAATCCCATCTTCTAGAGTTATCAACGCTGGAAAATCTAATTGCTCTATCGCAACATTATCATAACATCTTATCGAGTTCGCTCGAGAAAGTTCCGGAAACTCCATAGCTATTAACGCCATATTATCACTAATGCTTATACTGGTTTCCAGGTTCCCTTTTAAACGAGGAAAAGAAACACTTTCCAGTTTTTCGTTATTATCGATGTACACTGTTCCAAATGCTTCTTCTAAGTTTAAAGAGAGTGCTGTTATCTTCTTGTTATTCGTAAAAAGAAAACTTTCTACCGACGATAAAGATGCCATATTAACCTGCTCTAACAATGGGTTTTTGTTTATTTTCACAAAGTCATACACCTCCTCTAAGCCTTCTATCTCAATAGAGGTCAACTTCTCATTATTGTTAATTTCCAGACGAACTAAGTCAACTGCTTTTGTAATGTGCAATCTGGTTAGATTACTCGTGTTTTTTATTAATATTACTTCCGTATATTCATTAATATCTTCCAGTTTTTTTGCCGCAGCATCATCTGTAATATCTCCGCTTAGCACAATATAGGTAGAGGAGCCCCCATCTTCTCCATCCTCACCATCTTTTCCATCTTCTCCATCTTTTCCATCCTTGCCGTCTATACCGTCTATACCATCCTTACCATTTTTTCCATCTGCCCCATCTTCAGAACACGAGAATAAAACTCCTGCAAAAACAAATAAAAACATCTTAATCAGTAACTGTTTTCTCATAATATTCGATTGATTTTTAAAATTTTCAAACGAAATATACAGTCCTTCAAATTTCTTTTATTACAATCTTCTCTCTTTTTGCAGTCTTTTCAGTAAACAACCTTGTCTATTTATAAACAAACATATTTTCTCGTTCAATTCCAACATTATACCTCCTTCAAAAAAGATATTTTTAAGGAGCTGGGTTAGGATTATCCGCATGTACTGCATTAATTTCTTTTAGAATTTCTTTCGACAATGTTAGATTAATACTATCAATATTTTCTTTTAATTGTGCTACAGATGTTGCCCCGATAATATTACTTGTTACAAAAGGTCGGTCTGTAACAAATGCCAAAGACATCTGCGTAAGACTAATCCCATATTTTTTGGCGATCTCATTATAGGCACGCGTCGCCTTAAATGAATTCTCATTATGATATCTGGAATATTGAGGAAATAGTGTAACTCTTGCATTTTCAGGAGTGGCGTCTAAATACTTTCCAGTCAATTGTCCAAAGCCTAAAGGAGAGTATGGCAAATGTCCTACATTTTCTCTATGCAACACCTCAGTCAACCCTATTTCATCTTTTCTGTTTAACAAACTGTATGGGTTTTGAACCGTAATCATTTTCGGAGCACCTTTTCGGGCTTCTTCAATATAACGCATCACCCCATAAGGTGTCTCATTAGACAATCCTATATGCCTTATCTTACCAGACTGTATAAATCCTTCCAAACTTTGTAATACTGCCGCGAAATTATCCTCCCAAAGCTCTTTTTCGTAATGACTATATCCTAATTTGCCAAAAAAATTCGTATTTCTTTCCGGCCAATGCAATTGGTATAAGTCTATATAGTCTGTCTGCAACCTTTCTAAACTTTTATGTATAGCGTCTTCGAACTCAGATTTCACAAACTTACCTTCTCTTATATGTGCTGTAAACTCTGCAGGACCAACAATCTTAGAAGCAATTATCAGCTGATCTCTATTCTTGTTCTTTTGCAACCATGAACCAATAATTTTTTCCGTACTCCCTTGTGTTTCTTTTCTGGAAGGAATGGAATACAATTCTGCGGTATCAATAAAATTCACCCCTTGACTCATGGCATAATCCAATTGTTCATGCCCTTCTTTTTCTGTGTTTTGCTCCCCCCAGGTCATCGAACCTAAGCAAATTTTACTCACCTTAATATCTGTATTCGGCAATTTTGTATATCTCATCTCTATAGAATTAAGTAATCATATCAATTTTGTCTTCCCAAAAATACATAATCTCTTTTAGGGGGTACCTATAAAAAAATCCCCTTTTTATGCACTTAGTGAGATTTAAAAACTTCGACACTTGTACCGAAAAATTTATAGTAGTTTCCCTTGAATACTTTGTAGCACTACTCCAAGGCAGTTGATTGCTTTTTTGGGAAGAAATTCCACAACTACATGATTCTTTCCACAATAAATTTTAATTCATTAAAAAACCCAAAAAACACTAATTAACTGAAAAACAGAAAGATGGGTGTTGCAACTACTTTATTCTTCCTTTTGGAACAGTTCTTTCTCTGATATAAGCGAATTAACCTAATAATTAAAAATTTCAAGACTTATGAAAAAGCTAAGCATTTTAATCGCGGTATTTGTTGTTTCTTTCTCTTCAACAATCATAGCTCAGGGATCTCAGACTGCACCTGCTATAGAAGAAGCAGTAATAGAGGTAGCTCAGGAAAAGTATACAAAAGTAGCAACTGATCAGGTTTCTAATGTAGTAAAAGCTGCGGTAGAAAAAGATTTTGAAGGAGCTACAATAAAAGAAGCCTTCCAGGATGAAGAAGGAAACTTCAAATTAGTTCTAGTGATAGGCGAAGAAACAAAAACAGTATACGCTAATAAAAACGGAGAATGGTTCAACCCTAATAGTAAATAAGAACTCTTATAAACCAAGCTATTCTTAATACCTATAAAAAGAACTTCTGACGAAGTTCTTTTTTAGTTTATATCTTCTTTACACCTCTCCATGTATAATGCTATTGATGAATGAAATTTATTAACTCTGTGAAATAAAAAAAGCGCTATCCGCGCTACTTTTATGAAAGTGGTAAAATCTCGACCACTTTTCCATATACATTCTTCGTCCATCCATTAAGATGTCCTTTATTATTACCTATCAAAACGCCTCTTTTTATATTCTTTGCCTTTACCAGGTGCGTAAAACAAGTACCTCTTACCTTGCAAAAAACAATATCTCCTGGTTCGCAATCCATCCAGTCAGCAGGTACCAAGACAACAGCTTGCTTAGATTTCAAAATAGGTAACATAGAATTTCCTGGTTCTTTGGAGATAATCGTTTCTCCATTCAATAGTTTTTGAATCTTCCAATTCATCATAAAATAGTTTTAAAAATTAAACATTAATTCAAAAACTATGGAGTACAAAGAAATTTCATTCTTCCAGAACAGGTAACTAGAAAATCTTTTCTAGTTACCGACAAATATACCATTTTTCAAAAAACTCACTTCCCTGCCAAAAAAAGAGAAGGGAATTTTCCCACAAATCCGATACGTTAAAAACATTAATTTTATTTAGACTTAATATAAATAAGATATATATTTGCATCATAAAACAAAGAATAAAACTAATGACACGTTTAAAATCATATCTATTCTTGAGCCTGGGAGTACTTACAGCTCCTTTGTTTGCTCAGGAAAATAAACCCCAAGATTCTTTAAACATCGAACGTCTGGACAAAGTTGTAGTGACAGGTCAGTACAACCCTCAATCAGCAAAAAAATCAGTATTTGAAGTAAAAACAATTACACGATCCGAAATAGAAAATCAAGCGGGGAATAATCTTGCCGACATATTAAATACCACCCTCAATCTAAATATCATCCCCAATACATCTTCCGGAAAATCGGGAGTAAGCCTTTTTGGTCTGGACGGGCAATATTTTAAAGTCCTTATTGACAATATTCCTGTCATTAATGAAGAGGGAGTAGGAAACAACACCGATCTTACCTTAATAAATCTAGACGATATAGAGCGCGTAGAAATTGTCGAAGGATCCATGGGAGTACAATACGGATCTAATGCTGTTTCCGGAATTATAAATATTATTACCAAAAAACAATCCATACACAACTGGGAAATTGACGCTTATATTCAGGAAGAAACTGTCGGAGAAGAATATGAATTATTCGATAAAGGGCGACATGTTCAATCTATAAAAATCGGTCATAATCTCACAGATGAAATCTATTGGAATGCCTCTTATACTCATAACGATTTTGGAGGTTTCTGGAACGATCATCAAGGAAAAAACTACGATAAAGATGATGGATTGAGAGGGCATGAGTGGCTCCCTAAAGAACAACATAACGGAAATTTACTAGTCAACCTAAGCAGAGAGAACCATCGTTTCTTCTATAAGTTTAATTATTTTAATGAACGAATTGAAAAATTTGATAAAACGGTAAACCTTAACCCTAATGCAGCAACGCAAACAATCGATCCTGTAGGGTTAGATGAGATCTTTACAAATAACAGATACTACCATCACATCAATGGATTTGGAACGATTTCCGGTCAAGCCAATTACAACATCTCTGTTTCGTACCAGCAACAGCAAAAAGACTTGGAACGATATACATATCGAATCAGAAAAGATCAAAAGCTAAACAGAGATAGTCAGGAATACCTAAAAAGATCTGCACTGTTCTCCAGAGGTACCTTTAATAACATTATAAGTTCGAATACCCTTTCGCTTCAAGCTGGATATGAACTTACTTTAGAGGAAGGAAATGGTTCTCCATTTGCTATCACAATTGCCCCAGGGCAAGAAGAAGTAAAAAGAAGCTTAGATAACTATGACATATTTGCCTCGTCAGAAATCAACCTTTCGGATCGATTCTCTATTCGTCCGGGAGCACGTATTTCTTTTAGCAGTATTTTCGAAAATCAATATACCGGATCTTTAAGCTCCAAGTACCTATTCAAAAATAACATAGAACTAAGAACTGTTATTGGTACTGCTAACAGAACACCTAATTACAATGAACTATTTACATATTTTGTAGATGTTAATCACAATATACAAGGAAACCCAGGTCTAGATCCTGAACAAGGAGTATCTGCTTTTATACACCTTAAAAAACAATCTTGGTTAGCAAATGATAAATTAATATTGAGCAATAAAATAAGTGCTTCATATCTGGGATTAAAAGACAGAATAGAACTAATTGTTGTAAACAGAACCCCTCTAGCATATCAATATAACAACATTGACAGTTATAAATCTTTTGGTGTATTTTCTGAAAACACCCTAAGATATGGAACTTTCTCTGCTCAGGTAGGAGGGTCTCTTCTTGGAATTTCCAAGATACTGGACAGCAAAGTAAACTCCAAAGATGATTTCTTATACAATCTGCAATTAAATGCAAACCTGGAATATTCGGTTCCTAAATGGAAAACTGTATTCGGTGTTTATTTCAAGCATATTGGTCAGCAACATCAATTTCGTGAAGAAACCAACGAAGAAGGGAATCAAGTATTTGTAAAAGGAACTACTGATGCCTATAGCTGGATGAATACGACCATCAGAAAGTCCTTTCTGTCGAATAAAATACATGCCACATTCGGAATCCGCAATCTGTTTGATGTGAGATCTATAGATACCAATGCGCTTTCCGGAGGAGCACATAGTGGTCGCCCTACAAGCATTCCGATTGCTTATGGAAGATCTTATTTCTTAAAACTAGCATACGATATCAACCTTTAATAAAAAGACAAAAAGCATTCGATCATTTCGATATAACCAATGATAAAAAGAATGACTGATTGCATCTGACAACTCATAAAAAACTAACAGATGAAACTCATAAAAAAAATAACCTTTGTTCTATTTTATGGAATAACACTACTATTATTTCAGGCATGTAGTGATGATGAGACTCTTACTCCTGATCCTTTTGTTGTTGCTTTTAAAAACCTCTCCTCAAATCTTTCGGAGATTCCCAATCAAACAGAAATCAAACTTGTATATTCTGAGGTAGCTGAAGAAAACGGTAGTTTTACTATTTCCATAGATGCCAAAAATGCACGTTACGGTATTGATTTCACCACGGTTCCTGAAGCTGTAAACAATCAGATTAAATTACCTATCACTATTGGAGAAACTGCCAGTAAAATTGTCTTCAAAAAATTGAGTCCTTATATGGATGAAACTACGGATATCAAACTTAATATCGCGAACATCAGTTATAACGGATCTAATATACAAGGGAATATTGAATATGCCCTAGGAACATCTCCCTCTCTGGGAGGAAATATACAAGTTAATGTTGGGGGTCCCAATCAACCCAATCAAGCTTTTATTGATCTTAGTAGCGGAATTGCCACTACTCCAAGAAGGGATTCCTGGGATTTAGGTTTCTACGGAGGAGCACACTTCAGAGTTACGATAAACGGAGCTCTATATATGGCTACAAAAGCCTTAGATACTGACGATATCGATAGTGTCAATGAAGCTTCTGTCATTGCTATACAACCAGAAGTTGCTGTAGGGACTTTCAGGGCAGATAATATTGCATATATTGACGCTCCTAACGGAAATATACTAGAAACTGCCATTGCAGAAATTTCTGTTACACCTTCTGAAAATAAAGTATACCTTCTTAATTTAGGAAGCGAAGTTAGCACAGAAACTCCTAAACCTGGAAGCGTAAGTATCTCTGGAGGGAAAAGAGGCTGGAAAAAGATAAGAATTACCAGAGAAGGGAATGAATATATTCTTCAATACGCAAACTTAAATGACACTACCCATCAACAAATCCGAATCAGCAAGAATGCAGCTTATAACTTTACCTTTTTTAGCTTTGAAAAGAATGCAGTAGTTCCTGTAGAACCGGAAGCATCTAAGTGGGATGTAGGATTTACCGTATTCACCAATGCAATTACCGGATATGGTTCTTATGGGTTTTCGGATTTTATCATTCACAATAGAAAAGGAAGTGTCACTGCCTATAGAGTCAATACGGAAGATATTCCTTATGAAGACTTTACATTAACGAGTGTAGAGGATACTCTTTTCTCCGAAGACCAAACAGCTATTGGAAGTAGCTGGAGAAGTGTTTTTAAGAAAGTGGCACATTCAGATCGTTATTACATCCTTAAAGATGCTAATGGCAATATCTATAAAATAAGATTTACAGCCTTAACCAATAGTGATGGGCTTAGAGGCTACCCTGAATTCGAATACAAATTATTACAATAAACTATAACACCTTTCATCTATGACAGCAGGAAAAGGGTAAAAAAAGAACTAATCTCGAGCAACCGATGTTTTGTTAATTGATACCCCAAATCGCCCCCCTTTTCCTGCATTTATACAAAAAACTAAACCCAGCACACAAATAAAAATGTACTATCGTTTAACCCTCAAAACAGTTCTATATGATCATACGATGAAATTTTATTAGCCAGAATATCAAAAAGAGATCTTATCTGTTTTTTCCTTTTTTTAAAATGTATTTTATATCTATGTTTCATGTTTGTTGCTAATTATTCATAGAAATTAACGAATCCACCCTAATACATTTGTAAAAAATAAAAACATGAGAAAGATCTCTTTCTCTTTTTATCACGAAAAACTATAGTACCAGTACTGTATTATCCTGAAAATCTTTTAATACAAAAAATCCTTTCATTATATTTTTCAATTCATGGCATACTTTTTGGTTTTTGTTAAATAAATTAACTACTTTACATCATGTTTAACCTACATAATTAACAATAAAAGGATCTTTGTTCCGTTTAGAAATGCGTGAAACTGATCGTAGTAGTTTTTATTAATCATTTTATAACACCCTCAATATCATGAAGAAAATTTTTCTATTTTGTTTTGTTTTTACTTTGGGACTTACTTCCCAAGCTCAAGAGAACTGGTCTACCTTAATGGAGGTATTTGATCAGGTATATTCTGTTGCTACAGATGTTGGAAAAGAAACAGACAAAGTTATTGCAAAAGGAAATGTTATTTCCATTGTTAAAGAAAACGGAACTGTATCCCTACAAAAAAAGAGAGATAAGTCCGTTCCTATTGAATTCTATGAGTATGTACTTGTAACTACTACAGGAAAAGAAATTAAATTAGACAAAATGCAATCTGAAAAAGTCATCGAAAAGTTTCAGGTTGTACTCCAGCGAGTGAAGGAAAGTCTGAAAGAAAATAACTCTAAAGAAGTAGAGAGTATACTTAACAGTTTATAAACTTCCTACTTACAGCATAAAAAAACGCCTTGGGTTCTCCAAGGCGTTTTTTTATATGATCATTATCGTATTAAATATCGTTCAACAGTTTAGAAATTTCATCCAGCTTAGGTGTCAATATTACTTCTATTCTTCTGTTTTTAGCTCTTCCATCTGTGCTGGTATTCGAGCTTACCGGAGAGAACTCTCCTCTTCCTGCTGCTGTCAGGTTCTGTGGATCTATTTTTTTGTTTTGCAATAAAATATTTACAATTGCTGTCGCTCTTTTAGTAGAAAGATCCCAGTTCCCTTTTAGTTGTCCATTTCCGGTATAAGGAACATTATCTGTATGTCCTTCAATCAGTACTGCTATATCAGGGTTTTGCCCTAATACAGTTCCTAATTGATCCACTGCCTGTTTTCCTTTTCCTCCTACTGCCCAGCTTCCTGAGTCAAACAACAGTTTGTTCTCCATGGAGATATATACTTTTCCATTTCTTTCTTCTACTGTAAGTCCTTTTCCTTCAAAATTTCTCAAAGCTTTGGAAATAGATGCTTTTAACGCCTGCATTTTGGCATCTTTTGCTGCAATTAACCCTTCTAGTTCATCCACTCTTTTTGACCTCAATGCCAAATCTTTTTGAAGCTTTTCTAATCTTGTTCGTTCTTTTGCCAATGCATTTTCTTTCTCCTCCAGTTGCTTCAGTAATTTTCTGTGCTGCCTACTGTTTTCCGCCATCGCCTCAGAACTATTCCTTCCTAGTGCATCAAAAGAATCTTCCAGCTTCTTATAGTTTGCTGTAGCATTATCATATTGTTGTTGTAATGCATCTCTTTCTTCTTGTAATTTTCGAAAATCGCCTCTTAGTTTTTCTAAATTTGCTTTCTCCCTGTTATTCTCATCTGTCAGGGATGCATATTTATCATTCAGCTTTCTATGATCTCGCTTTAATCGCGCATATTTATTCTCCAGTTCTCTATGTACTTTTGTTGAGACACACGATGTCGCTAATGCGCCAATCATTGTAATCACCAGCCATCTTCTAATCATTATTCTTCTGTTTTATTGTTTTATTGTTTTTTCAATCACCTCTTATCACACTGATAATTCTACTACTATAGGGCAGTGATCACTGTGTTTTGCCTCCGAAAGAATAACTGCTCTGGAGAGTTTCTCTTCTAGAGGCTTTGAAACCATCCCATAATCCAAACGCCATCCCTTATTATTTGCTCGAGCATTTGCTCTATAGCTCCACCATGAATATTGATGCGGTTCATTATTAAAATACCTAAATGAATCTATAAACCCACTGTCTATAAAAGCACCTATCCACTCTCGTTCTTCCGGCAAAAAACCTGAGACATTTTTATTTCTAACCGGGTCATGGATATCAATTGCCTGATGACAAATATTGTAATCTCCGCAAATAACAAGATTCGGCAGCTCTTTTTTTAAGGAGTTAATATACTCCTGAAAATCTGCCATATACTTTAGTTTGTGTTCAATTCTGGCAACATTCGTCCCACTGGGAAGGTACAAACTCATCACAGATACTCCATCGTAATCAGCCCGTATATTACGACCTTCACTATCCATATAATCGATGCCTGTACCATACTCCACATGAGTGGGTTCTGTTTTTGACAGAATCGCTACTCCACTATATCCTTTTTTCTCTGCGCTATACCAATATGTATACGGGTATCCTGCTTCTTTAAAAACTTCCAAATCTAACTGGTCTTTTGTCGCTTTGATTTCCTGTAGACAAATAACATCCGGATTTGCCTGTTGCAACCAATCTATAAATCCTTTTTTGAGGGCAGCTCTAATTCCATTTACATTATACGATATGATCTTCATTGATTTCTTTTTTATCACTACAAACTAAGTGCATCTACATTATAAATAAACAACTGGAATGTCTATTGAGTGACTATTTTTATCCTAAACAAAATTAAACTGTAGTCCAAAATTAACAGACATCTAATACCACATTCCTAATTGCTAAGATATTCTAAAAGCTACTATATTTCCAAAGAAGTAACCTGCGAATATCACGTCTTATTTGACTACCGAAGATATCCTGCTATTTTCAAATCATCTGCTGAATTAATTGGGATCAACTTTCTATCTTTTACCAAAATATTACGATCCGATATTGTTAATACATCCTCATAATAATGATCGGTAATAATGATTCCTTTTTCTTTCTTGGCGGACAATAACAATTCTTTTATTCTTTCTTTATACAATGGCTGAATCATAGAAAAAGGTTCATCCAGCATCAAAAAAGGATGATCGCAGTTCATTAAAAAAAGAACCTCCAGATATCGTAGCGACCCCAAGGATAATTTTCCTACTCTCGTTTTTTCGAGTTTATGTACTCCTGGAGCATAAAATATTGCATCTTGCTTCGCTTCTTCCGGGAAAAACAAAGGGATGAGATTCCTGACACTTTTTTCTTTTGGCAAAAAAGAATTTTGCGGCAAGTACCCTATCTTTTTCTCTCTGATTATTTTTTGAAAGGTCATTCTTTTACCATCTATTAACACCTGTCCTTCATCTTTTTTAATCACTCCATAAATACATTTAAGCAGCGTAGATTTTCCGGAGCCATTTCTGCCAAATAAACCAATAATCTCTCCAGAATAACACCATAAAGAGATATTTTTCAATATAGGTACTCTGTTAAACGATTTATGCATCCCTCCTATAAACAATGCCTGATTCATCTTATATAAAAATTACGGTTATACCAGTAAAAGGAATAAGCAAACATCCATGTAGCAGAAGTACTTTTTTTAATAAATCTGTTCTGGTAAACCCCAAATTATAATACATATAATATTCCTGCTTTTTAAATATTTGAAACCCGATCAATCCAATAACAATCCCTATTGTAAAAAAGAATAGTATTGCCCAAAAAACGCCAAACAGGTATCCGCTTAACAAGCAAAAGAGAAGGTTAAATAGATTAATCTCATAATAATATTTCAGAATGGCCCTATAATATTTCATATATGGTATTGCTTTTCAATACTAAATACCTCAGAAAAGCAGGTTTGTTGCAAAGGCTTTCTGCACGCCCCATAATCAGCAACTTATTTACCCCCTTTATAAACACTGACTTACAAGCATAAAACCATAAAAAATAATGTATTTTTATACGACGGTATGTACTTAACACCTAATTCACATGAAAAATATATGTATTTCTGTTTTATTGATGATCATACTCGGATGTACCACAGGGAAGAACACACATAAAAACAAACTTAGCGCTACAATGTCTAAAGAAAATTTAGTTTCTCAGATGAAGAAAGAAGGATATAGTAAGGGAAGTATTACTACAAACAAAAATGCACAATGTCCGTATGTCTTAACTGTCGAAGAATTTAAAGATCAGTTAGACCCTATAAACCTGAATGATTTTTACAAAAAAAATCCTCCCGCTCTAGTTTGGGTTAAATACAGTAGTTTACGAAGAAAAAGCAGATGTGCTGATGCACGCCCAGTTTTGATTAATGAGATCAAAATACGAGAACATTAGATCTCATCATTGAACAACAAACTTAACTACTTTACCATCTTTTTCATTTCCTAAACGAGCGAAATAAATTCCCGATCTGCGATAAGACATATCTATTTCATATGAAAAGCGTGCATTGGCATCTCTTCTGACCTTATTAGAAGCAATTATCTGCCCTAAAATGGTAAAAATATAGATTCGTAATTCTTCTTCTTCAATCGAAGAGTCACTCATTGTTATCAAGAATTTATCATTGGATTGATCAACAGCAATTAAGTCTGTTGTTGGCACCGTATTTTCTCCAATCTTTATAGAATAATCATGTGTAGTTCCAAACTGCATAGAATCACATGCATCATTCAGCTTACCTCCATCATTCGTCTCAGTATCTCCTGCACGAATTCTCAAAAGATGTGTTCCTTCTACTGCATTTTCTCCAAATGTAATCAAGAAATCCTGCGCTGTATCTCCTTCTTTAATAACTTCATTATCTAATAGCATCTCTGATGCTTCAAATAGTGCATTATCATTAAAATCCACCCATAATGACAGTCGCTCTGCTGTATCTGAAGCATAACCCGCTTTAACCGTCATAACATAAGCTCCAACTGCCTTATCTATATTAATCACCAGATTGGTAAAATCTTCATAGCCGGAATCACAAGGAATTTCCATATTCGACACATTAGCCAACTCAAATGATGTAATTCCATCTCCAAATTTCTCACAATCCGAGGTTGGAGAACACAACATATGCTCTACTGTCTTTAAAAGAATATCATTTTCTGTGTCTTCGTCTCCTTCTAACACTGTTCCCAACTCGAATTCATATACCTGAAATTCCAATAAATTTGCTGTAGTGGTAAAACTATAGGTAACGGTCTCATCAGGGGCTATTGTACCTGTATATACTTCATTAATTCGCTCTCCATTATTCACGCTATAAAAAACCGGAATATTTGATTGAGCTTCTCCTCCATAGTTTCTTATTTTTATTTGTATTTCCTGCTCGGCAGAAAGTCCTCCTCCTGTAACCGGAGATACCAGTCCCGACACTCCAACATCCTTAGCAAACAGATTGTGAACAATCACTGTTGCACAATCATTTTCTGTCATTTCATCACCTGCAAGATTTGATTCTGCCTGAATTGTAAATGTTTTTCCTCCTGCCAGGTTTGCTGTTGCATCAAAAGTAAAAGAAGCTTGTTCTCCTGCTGCCA
Source organism: Aquimarina sp. TRL1 (assembly GCF_013365535.1). NCBI lineage: Bacteria > Pseudomonadati > Bacteroidota > Flavobacteriia > Flavobacteriales > Flavobacteriaceae > Aquimarina > Aquimarina sp. TRL1. The sequence goes on from NZ_CP053590.1 coordinate 1,566,189, forward strand.
ATGTCCCTGTAAAAATCTCATTTACAACCGCTCCTCCATCTACACTATAAGAAACCGGTATATTCGATTGCAAAGCAGTCCCAAAATTCTGAAGAATGATAGTTACTTGTTCTGAACTTGTAAAAGTTTTATCACCGGGAGATTGAATACTCACTACTCCAATATCGTTCGTTATTGCTTCCGCTACTTTAAATGCACCTACTACATTCCTGGAGTTTTCCCCTACACCTTTAAAATATTCTGCAATATGCCAGAAGGTCTGATCATCTCTTGGGTCTATTGTCAATTGAGCGTAATCTCCATAACGCTCTCCTCCATTTCGCTGTACATCTGTACCAATAGCAATATCCTGTTCTACTATCGTCATTGTCCCAAGGGGATCATTCATCAAACGTCCTGTATATCGTATCGAAGGATAACTATTTTCTGTAGCGCCATTTTCCACTGTTCCCATAGTTGTATATCCCATTCCAATATTCCCATATCGATCCATTCCCATACTTGCACACCAGGCACTTTTTCCATCAGGAGATTCATAAGTCCCTTCTTGGTATACTGTCCAGGGTTGATCATCTCCATTTTGTCGCAGCTCATACCATCGTATTGCTGCTATATTATCCGAATCCGGTCGATCATCAATGTCTACTGCAAAATTCATTACCACACTGTTATAACTACAAAATCTCCGATAATTACTGGCAAACATCAAGGCTCCTTGTAGTACATCTATATCCTGACCTTCTCCTCCGGGTTGAGGTAAATTACTAAAAGAACCTCCATCAAAAACAGAATCAAAAGCAGTAATATCTCCATTACTAACCGTTAATAATTCGGCTTCTTCGATAGTCGAGTTTTCCGGATTGAACCAATCCACATTAATTGTCCATAGTTTTATCGCGTCTTCGGCAACTCCTTCCCATGCATCATCATGGTAGTAGGCAATCTTTGCATTTCCTTCTGGTGGTAATACCACCCCTGTCGCATTAAACGATGCCGGACTATAAAAACCTCCGATCTTTGCTCCAGGCAATGGAAATCCTACCATCTGAGCATCCGGATCTCCTACAAGCATTTTGTCTCTTTCGATTGCAAATACAACTTCAGAAGTATTTAATGTTCCTTGATCTTTATTAGCGGTAACGTAGTATCCATCTGACCAAATAGAAAATTTAGTATAATCTGGGAAGGTTCCTGTCTCAAACCTATAGGTATACCAACCATCATTAACCGGATCTGGTCCTTTGGATATTGCTACTAAAAATCCATTGGGTGTATCAGAAAATTGTGTGATAACGAAGCGGTCTGCAAAATTATCATATAGTACAATAGGATCCCCTGCAGATTCTCCCGGCCATATATTTTCTAAAGAAGTAGAAGCAACTAACTCATTCCCACTCCTATCATGAATTGTAAAAGCAAAGTTCTTTGCACTCACATAATGATTGGGACCAACAGCTCCTGTCGGATCCGATGGTGCTGCTGACGAGGTATTTGTTTCAAAAACAACAGAAGGAGATTTTCCCCTTCGTTGTGCAGATTTTGATCTGCGTTTTTTCAGAATAAGTTCATCCTGTCCAACCGGATACCCTTTTCCCGGCACTATCTTATTCCCATCTGTTCTTCTGGGGTTGATAGGTCCCTGCCTCGGTTTCTCAGGAATTAATTTTTTCCCGGAAATCGGAGTAACCTCTCTCATATATTTAGCTGTTGTTACTAATGTAGCTTTTCTTTCCTCTTTTTTTTGAGAGAATGCGATTGCTGTACAAAGCAAAAAAGAGAAAATTACTATCTTTTTTAACAACATAACTGTTGATTTTAAAAATTTACGAGCTACTAAAATACAATTAAACTTGAATATAGCACAAGTCTATTTTACTTAATATCTTTCAATTAAAACACCAAAAGGGGGTAATTTATTATCTGCTTTGGGTATACATTTTATTTTTGCAAAACTTTTTCTTCTTTTTTTTAACAAAAAAAGCTGCTCTGTACAGAGCAGCTTCAGTATACTTATTAAATCTTTTTATCCTAATTTATTTCAACCAGAATTCCGGATCTGTTTTTTCTGAGATTATCGTTTTTAAGGCAGTTATAGATACTCGTTTTTGTTCCATTGTATCTCGATCTCTTATGGTTACTGTCTGATCTTTCAGCGTATCGTGATCTATTGTTATACAATAAGGGGTTCCATTTGCATCTTGTCTTCTATACCTTCTACCAATCGCATCTTTATCATCATAGACTACATTAAATTTCCATTTTAGATCGTCTACTATTTTCTGTGCTATTTCTGGAAGTCCATCTTTCTTGACCAATGGTAAGATAGCTGCTTTTACAGGAGCGACTACAGCAGGAAGTTTTAATACGGTTCTTGTCGTACCATCTTCTAATTTTTCTTCCTGAAGCGCCGTAGAGAACACTGCCAAGAACATTCTGTCCAGTCCTACGGATGTTTCTACTACATACGGCACATAACTTTCTTTTAATTCTGGATCAAAAAACTGTAGCTTCTTACCTGAATACTCCTCATGTGCTTTAAGATCAAAATCTGTTCTGGAGTGTATTCCTTCTAATTCTTTAAATCCAAATGGGAAATTAAATTCTATATCTGCTGCTGCATTTGCATAATGCGCCAGTTTTTCATGATCGTGAAAACGGTAATTTTCCTCTCCTAATCCAAGGGATAAATGCCATTTTAGTCTTGTTTCTTTCCAATACTCATACCATTTCATTTCTTCTCCTGGACGAACAAAGAACTGCATTTCCATTTGTTCGAACTCACGCATTCTAAAAATAAATTGTCTTGCTACAATTTCATTTCTAAAGGCTTTTCCTGTTTGTGCAATTCCAAAAGGAATTTTCATCCTCCCGGTTTTTTGCACATTTAGGAAATTCACAAAGATTCCTTGCGCTGTTTCTGGTCTAAGGTATAATTGAGTTGCAGAATCAGCAGAAGCGCCAAGTTTTGTTCCAAACATCAGATTAAACTGCCGAACATCCGTCCAGTTTTTAGACCCTGTTTCCGGATCCGCTATCTCTAATTCTTCTATTAATGCTTTTACATCTTCCAAGTCCTCATTTTCTAAGGATTTTGCCAGACGCTTAAGAATTTCATCTTTTTGAGATAGGTATTTAACTACTCTTGGGTTAGTACTTACAAATTGAGCTTCATCAAATGAGTCCCCGAATCTCTTTTGTGCTTTTTTAATTTCTTTCTGAGCCTTTTGATTTAATTTCTCTGCATAGTCCTCAACCAAAACATCAGCCCTATATCTCTTTTTAGAGTCTTTATTGTCAATCAGAGGGTCATTAAATGCATCTACGTGACCGGATGCTTTCCAGGTGGTAGGATGCATAAATATTGCAGCGTCCAACCCTACAATATTCTGGTGCATATACACCATACTCTTCCACCAATACTCTCGTATATTCTTTTTTAGTTCGATTCCGTTCTGTCCATAGTCATAAATAGCACTAAGCCCGTCATAAATCTCACTAGAACCAAAAATATACCCATACTCTTTAGCGTGGGCAATAACCTTTTTAAATTTATCTTCTTGATTTGCCATGACACAAAAATAATCGAATTTACATGAATTAAAAATGAAATTATTTAATTAATAAACACCTTGATGTATTCTAAAAAAGAGAATTAAAAAAACCACCTAGATAGGTGGTTTTTATTATATCTTGATACGTTATATACTGAACTATCTAAGTTCAAATTTCGTATTTGCAATCATTTTTGGTCCAGAGAATAAATTCACTACATAGTTTCCTTCTGTAATTTCTCCTTCTGCTGTATCAACAAGGATACAAACATCCAGTGCAGAATTCTCATAGAACACTTTGTTCTTTCCACTATATGTAAGAACTGCATCATCAAAATTAACTGAGATTTTATCTCCAATCAGATTGTTTTGAGGGTTAATTACCTGTACAAATAAGTCTTTATCTCCTTTCTTAGACAGTTTATTCGGTGCTAATGTAAAACATACTCTTACTTTCTCAGCTCTAGAAGCTCTGGAAGTGCTCACAATTTTACCACTATTACGAACTTTAACTCCTTCTACTTTGATATTCGCAGCCGTTAGAGTCGAACCTCTTTCTACAATCTCTGCTAATTTTGTGTTTTGAGACTGAAGAGAGTCTGCCAGAATGATTCGCTCATTCAATGCAGTAGAAGTACTATCAAGATCAGTTGCCAGCTGAGTATTCGCTGCTGTCAAGCTATCTGCTAATTTAAACAGGCGTTCTCTCTCTTTCTTCAATTTTCCAACTTCTCTTCTATATCTGGAAATCAAAGCTAGGTTTGCTTCATTGTCTTTTACGCTATCCAACAAAACTACAATTCTCTCCTTTGCTTTTAGCAGGTGGTCATCCATTACCTCATTAAGAGCAATTGCATTATCATATTTGGTTATTAATTCGCCCAATTCGCTTTCTATAAGGTCTTTTTCTTGCTGTAGGATGGCTTTATTTCGTTTTTCTTCATTGTAAAACTTGTACGTAAAAATCCCTAAAATTAATAGCAATCCTCCTAAAACTCCTATTAGAATTTTGAGGGTCAGGTTATTGTTCTGGTTCGTCATAATAATTTCTTAATTTTGATGGTTACGATAAAAAGTAAATATAAATTAAATTTAGTAATTAATGCTAATTCTATTATGCTATGCTAAGCGATCTAGCGTATCTTTTTTATCCTATATATTGTGCTGCTTGCGATACACCTCTTCATAAAAACGAAAGGGTATTGTGTACCTCTTGTCGCCATATACTCCCGCTGGGCAATTTCCATAACGTAAACGCCAAAAGTATAGAAAAAGTATTCTACGGACGTGTTAAAATTGAAAACGCAACTTCTTTATTCATTTTTCACAAAGGAGGTTTGGTCCAGAATTTGCTGCATAATTTAAAATACCGAGGAAGAGAATCTATCGGAAAAGAGCTAGGAAAATGGCTGGGAGAAGAACTACGACATATCCCTTCTTATCAAACCATTACAGCCATTATCCCTGTACCTTTGCACAAAAAAAGATTCCGACAAAGAGGTTATAACCAAGTAGAAAAATTCGGAAAAGAAATCGCAAAAAAACTTGATGCTACCTATATTGATACGGTCTTAAAAAAAAGTTCCTACACTCCGAAACAATCAAAAAAAGGAAGACTATACAGATGGCGAAATACCGCTGAAACATTTCATATCCAAAAAGAGTCTTTATTAAAAAACCGACATATATTATTAGTCGATGATATTGTAACAACAGGTTCAACAATAGAAGCTTGTATTAATAAACTCAAATCCATCGAGGGAATTAAAATAAGTATCGCTACAATTGCAATTGCAGAATAGTTTTTTCTTTGTTCCAAATAGTTGTTTCTTTGTGTCTCAAAATTGTAAAGGTGTTATGTTTAAAAGACCTACTCTATTATATATAGCTGTATTGTGTTTATTATTTTTAGCAAATTGTGCTAAAAAAGGATCTATTTCGGGAGGAGAAAAAGATGTAACTCCCCCAGAATTTATAAAAGCACTACCGGCAAATTACAGTACGTCTTTTGACAAACGAGAAATCCGAATCTATTTTGATGAATATATCAAATTAAAAGATTATCAAAAACAGATTGTTATTTCTCCTCCTATGAACACCAAACCTATCATTACTCCTTTGGGTACTGCCAGCAAGTATATCCGAATTAAATTTCAGGATTCTTTAATTCCCAATACTACGTATAGCATTAATTTCGGACAAAGCATTGTAGATAACAACGAAGGAAATCCTCTACCGTATTTTAGATATGTATTCTCTACCGGAAAAACCTTAGATTCACTATCGCTACAAGGGACTATTACTGATGCCTTACAGAAAAAAACAACTTCTTTTGTTACAGTAGCGTTATACCCTGTTGATGAAAATTATACAGACTCCCTTGTTTATAATGAGGTTCCGCGATATATTACCAATACACTGGACAGCACAGGGTTTAAATTCGACAACCTAAAGGAAGGAACATACAAGCTGGTTGCTTTAAAAGATAAATCTTCAAATTACACATATCAGCCCAAGGAAGATATGATTGGTTTTTATCAAAAAAATATTTCCCTTCCTGCAGACACAAGTACAGCCTTTAACATCAATATTTTCAAGGAAATCCTTGATTTCAAAGCATTAAAACCGAAACAGATTTCTAAAAACGCCTTTATTTTTGGTTATGAAGGAGCAGCAGATAGTTTACAAATCAAACTACTATCGGAAACTCCCGAAGATTTTGTAAGCAAAGTAATCCCTGTAAAAGATAAAGACACCGTGCAATATTGGTTTACTCCTTTTTTTGAAACGGATTCTTTGAAATTTCAGGTTACGAATGCTCCTAATTACAAAGATACTTTACTTACCCGGTTCAAAGACCAGTACAAGGATTCTTTAATGGTAAAAAGTGATATCCAGGGACATATTCCCTTTGACAAACATTTTTCTTTTTCTGCCAATACCCCCTTGACATCAATAGACAAAGAACGAATTACAATTACAGATAAAGATACCACTTCTGTTCCCTTTAAAGCACATTTGGACAGCATATCCAACAATGCATCCCTTACTTTTGAAAAAGCTGAAAACGATTTTTATACAATTACCTTACTACCAGAAGCTGTATCCGATTTTATTGGCAATGTCAATGATACTTTGACATTCGCCATTCGAACAAAAAAATATTCTGACTACGGAAAAATCTTTCTAACACTAAAAGAAGTACAGCAATATCCTGTTTTGGTACAACTGACAGACGAAAAAGGGATTGTTTATAAAGAACAAGTAGCTTCTGATGATAAGACTATTGTCTTCGAAAACCTGTTACCGAATAAATACAATATTCGGGTTATTATTGATGAGAATAAAAATGAAAAATGGGATACTGGTAACTTCCTGAAGCAACTACAACCAGAAAAGGTACACCATTATCCGGAGGTGATCGATGTACGAGCTAACTGGGAGCTAAAACAAATATTTACTTTACAAAACGAAGACGAATAAAAGGCTACAAAGCATTTAAAGATGAATCGTAAAACGATCAGCATCTTCCAGAAACGGGAATTTTTTTCGAGTCTTATCGAGATGGTTTTTATCAAGAGATGTGTAAATTACACTCTCTTTTTCCAGCAAACTGGCATCTGACAACTCTTTTCCAAGCATATCAAATACCCGGGAATGCCCATTATATTCATATCCATTCCCATCGAGTCCGACCCTATTAACCCCGATGCAATATGACATATTCTCAATTGCTCTGGCTTTTAATAAAGTATCCCAGGCTTCAATTCTGATTTTAGGCCAACTTGCCACATATAGCAGCACATCATATTCCTGAGTATTTCTCGCCCATACCGGAAATCTTAGATCATAACAAATCAATGGTCGTATTCGCCACCCTTTATACATTATTACTAACTGATCCGATCCGGCTTTATATACCTGATGTTCTTTTGCCAGCGTAAATAATTGTCGTTTATTATATGTATGCATTTTTCCACTGGGTTCTACAAATACAAAACGATTGTAATACGCTCCCTCCTCTATAACGGTTAAACTTCCGCAAATAGCTATCTTCTTTTCTCCAGCTAACTGCTTCATCCATTTAATAGTTTCTCCTTCTGGGGCTTCTGCTACTTCATATGGATTCATCGTAAATCCAGAAGTAAACATTTCTGGAAGGACGACAATATCTATTCCTTCATTTACAGCATGTATTTTTTTACCTAAAACTGCCCTGTTTTGAACTGGATTCTCCCATGCTAAGTGACTTTGAAATAACGCAAGATGAAGTATATTATTCATATAAAAACAACACTAATGATTTTCTCCGAGAAAGATACTTAATCTTTTATTATTCTCAAGGATTTTAATTGAGCACATGTATTATCAATAATCCCTCGACATTTTTCAAGAAAATCCTTATTTTCGCAACCTTAACAGAATGAAAGATTCCATGAGCACTAAGTTTACTGAATACAAAGGACTTGACTTGCCAAAAGTGGCAGAAGACATACTTGATTTTTGGCAGAAAAATAATATTTTCGAAAAGAGTATCACCGAACGGGAAAACGCAGCACCTTTTGTGTTTTTTGAAGGACCGCCATCGGCAAATGGACTTCCTGGTATTCACCACGTTATGGCTCGTGCGATTAAAGATATTTTCTGTAGATACAAAACACAAAAAGGATATCAGGTAAAGCGAAAAGCTGGATGGGACACACATGGTCTTCCTGTAGAACTTGGTGTAGAAAAGGAATTAGGAATCACCAAAGAAGATATCGGCAAAAAAATCAGTATAGAAGAATATAACGAAGCTTGTAAAAAAGCGGTAATGCGTTATACCGACATCTGGAATGATCTCACAGAAAAAATAGGATATTGGGTTGATATGGAAGACCCATATATTACCTATAAGTCCAAATATATGGAGAGTGTGTGGTGGCTTCTTTCTCAGATATACAAAAAAGGACTACTGTATAAAGGATATACAATACAACCGTATTCTCCAAAAGCAGGGACAGGATTAAGTTCTCATGAACTTAATCAACCCGGAACATATCAGGATGTAACAGACACTACTGTTGTCGCTCAGTTCAAAGCAAAAAAAGAAACACTTCCTTCGCTATTTGCAGATGTAGAAGGAGACATTCATTTCCTTGCCTGGACCACGACTCCCTGGACACTTCCCTCTAATACAGCCCTTACCGTAGGACCAAAAATTGATTATGTGCTTGTAAAAACTTATAATCAATATACTTTTGAACCTATTCAGGTAATCTTGGCTAAAAACCTGGTTGGAAAACAATTTTCAGGAAAGTTTGTCCTTGCCGAATCAGAAGAAGCTCTTACTAATTTTAAACAAGGAGATAAGAAAATCCCTTACATTATCACCAAAGAATGTAAAGGAGCAGATTTAGCAGAAATCAGATATGAACAACTTTTAGATTTTGTATTACCAAACGATACTCCTGAAAATGCTTTTCGAGTAATTACAGGAGATTTTGTCACTACAGAAGATGGAACAGGAATTGTTCACACAGCTCCTACCTTTGGTGCAGACGATGCCCTGGTTGCCAAACAAGCAACTCCTGAGGTTCCTCCAATGTTAGTAAAAGATGACAACGGAAACCTGGTACCACTTGTAGACCTGCAAGGTAAGTTTACAAAACACGTTGGAGAGTTTGCCGGAAAATATGTAAAGAATGAATACTACAATGAGGGAGAGGCTCCGGAAAAATCAGTCGATGTAGAGATCGCAATCAAATTAAAAATAGAAAATAAGGCCTTCAAGGTTGAAAAATACGTGCACAGTTACCCTAATTGCTGGAGAACTGACAAGCCTATACTATACTATCCATTAGACTCTTGGTTTATAAAGGTCACGGACTTTAAAGATCGTATGCACGAATTAAACCTGGGAATCAACTGGAAACCTAAAGCTACAGGAGAAGGACGATTCGGAAACTGGCTTGCCAATGCTAATGACTGGAACTTATCCCGTTCTCGTTTTTGGGGAATTCCATTACCGATCTGGAGAACTGAAGACAGAAAAGAAGAAATCATCATTGGTTCTGTAGAGGAATTAAAAGCTGAAATGGAAAAGGCTGTAAAAGCAGGAGTATTGGATCGTGATCTTTTTGCAGACTTTGTCGTAGGAGATATGAGCGAAGAGAACTATGATAAAATAGATCTTCATAAAAATGTAGTAGACAATATAACGCTGGTTTCTGATTCAGGAAAACCAATGAAGAGAGAAAGCGACCTTATTGATGTTTGGTTTGATTCTGGAGCGATGCCATATGCACAATGGCATTACCCATTCGAAAACAAAGAAAAAGTAGAATCCGGAGACAGAAAAGCCGATTTTATAGCAGAAGGAGTAGACCAGACACGAGGTTGGTTCTACACGCTACATGCTATCGGAACAATGATCTTCGATGATGTTGCCTATAAAAATGTCGTTTCAAACGGGCTAGTACTCGACAAAAATGGTCAGAAAATGTCAAAACGACTAGGGAATGCGGTCGATCCTTTTGAAACATTAAAAACATACGGACCTGATGCTACCAGATGGTATATGATTAGTAATGCAAATCCCTGGGATAACCTAAAATTTGATTCAGAAGGAATTGCTGAAGTACGTCGTAAATTCTTTGGTACGCTATACAATACGTATTCTTTTTTTAGTTTGTATGCCAACATCGATAACTTTACCTATAATGAAGAAGATGTCCCATTAGCAGAACGACCAGAGATAGACCGATGGATTTTAAGTGAACTTCATTCGCTGATCAAAAATGTAGATGCGTATTACAACGATTACGAACCAACAAAAGCCACCAGAGCCATTTCAGACTTTGTACAGGAAAACTTAAGCAACTGGTTTGTTCGATTAAGCAGAAGAAGATACTGGAAAGGAGATTACCAACAGGATAAAATTTCTGCATATCAGACCTTATACACCTGTATGCTTACTGTTGCCAAATTAGGAGCTCCTGTAGCCCCTTTCTTTATGGATCGCCTTTATAAAGATTTGACAAAATACACCAATAAAGAATCACATGAGAGTGTGCATCTGTCTACATTCCCTGAATTTGATGAAAAATTTGTAGACAAGGCTTTAGAACGCAAAATGCAAAAGGCACAGATTATATCATCCCTAGTGCTTTCACTACGTCAAAAAGAAAAAATAAAAGTACGTCAACCACTTCAGCGAATTATGATTCCGATCCTTACAAATGAAGAAAGAGACGAAATTTCGCAAATCGCTGATTTAATTAAAAATGAGGTAAATGTAAAAGACATTGAACTTATAGACGATGCTTCGGGAATCCTCGTTAAGCAAATAAAACCTAATTTTAAAGCATTAGGCCCTCGTTTCGGAAAAGACATGAAGCTGATTGCCAGTGAAATACAAAAATTAGATCAAAAAAGTATCAAAACCCTAGAACAAACTGGTCGTTTTGACATAGAAATTAATGATAAAATTATTACCTTAGAGACAAGTGATGTTGAGATTAGCTCACAAGATATCGAAGGTTGGCTGGTTGCTAATTCTGGTCCATTGACCGTTGCACTGGACGTAACGATTACACCGGAACTAAAAAAGGAAGGTATCGCCAGAGAGCTTATCAACAGAATACAAAACATTCGTAAGGATAGTGGCTTTGAAGTGACAGATAAGATAGAAATCGTTTTCCAGGAAAATGAAATCATCAGAGACGCTATCAGTACTAATGAAGCGTACATTAAAAATGAAACTTTAACCAAAACAATTGATTTTGCGGAAGATATAATAAATGGTACAGAAATTGCGTTTGATGACATCGCAACCCAATTGTTAATTAAAAAACATTAAGAGCATGGCAGGAGACATAAAAGCAAGGTACAGTGATTCAGATCTGGCAATGTTTAAGGAAATCATTCTCGAAAAAATGGAAAAAGCCAAAAAAGATCTGGAATTACTACAAAGCTCATACAAAAATGATGGTAACAACGGAACAGATGATACCTCACCTACTTTCAAAGCCTTTGAAGAAGGAAGTGAGACAATGTCTAAAGAAGCGAATACGCAGTTAGCAATCCGTCAGGAAAAATTTGTACGAGATTTAAAAAACGCCTTATTACGAATCGAAAACAAAACGTATGGTGTCTGTAGAGTAACTGGAAAATTAATTAATCCAGAACGTCTGAAGTTAGTTCCTCATGCCACACTAAGCATTGAGGCAAAAAATATGCAGAAGTAAGCTACCTCAGCGTAAAAACAGCTACTGAATAATTTTTATACAAAAGTGTTTTCTGATATGATTATTAGAAAACACTTTTTTATATCCCTTCCTTTTCTACTGTATACTTGTGAAACTACTGCTCTCCATCTTGTTATTGCTAAACTCTTCCTTACTTCTGGGACAATACAGGTCTGAAAAAGAGCAGGCTCTTAACGGTATTGACAGCATTGTATTCATCATGAATTACAGCCACAGTATTCATATAGAAAATACGCAAGAAGTAAAAATGCACATCGAAACAATGGCAGACGGAGAGTATAAAAACAATGTATTATTACGAATCGAGCAAAAAAATAAAACGCTATACGTTACTGAGGTATTACAACCATTTCTCTCTATAGAAGATGACAAGTTAAGTGCTCATAAAATCTTTTCGTTAAAAACCCGCATCCGACTTCCATCACATCTTTATGTTACTACAAAATCAACAACAGCTACACTTGCTATAGAAGGCTCTTTTAAGCACCTATTCACTGAACTGAATAGTGGTTCCTGCATCCTTACATCTTTTGTAGGAGACGCTATTATTAATACTTATAGAGGAGACATTACCCTATACACTAAAAATGCAACGATCTCCTCCCGCTCTGTTACTGGGAATATCTCTTCAGAACCTATTTTTGGACAACATCAAATCCTGTTAAAATCCATAAGTGGCAATATAAATATTCACAAAATAAAATAAAACACTATTTTTGTTCGTCATCAAATTATTGACTTGTCTAAATCAAAAGTATATATGTCATTAAAGAAGTCTATTTTAGTTATAATTTTGGTTCTGTTAATAGATCAAATCTCCAAGATTTACATCAAAACTACTTTTACACTGCATGAAGAAGTAAAAGTTTTTGACTGGTTCAGAATTATTTTTGTAGAAAACAAAGGAATGGCATGGGGAGTAGAGCTCCCTGGTAATTACGGGAAACTAATCCTGACATTATTCAGGCTTGTTGCTATTACAGGTATTGCCTATTGGTTATACGACTCTATTCGCAAAAATAGTGCTCCAATCCTTACCTTTTGTATTGCATTGATTTTTGCCGGTGCTTTTGGAAATATTGTAGACTCTCTTTTTTACGGTTTATTATTCAATGAAAGTACTGCTGTACAAGTTGCACAGTTCCTTCCTGAAGGTGGAGGGTATGAAACTCTTTTCTATGGGAAGGTTGTCGACATGATCCAGTTTCCATTGTACAATGACATCCTGCCTGAATGGATCCCATTTATAGGAGGCACTCACTTTTCCTTTTTTGACCCTGTATTTAATATTGCTGATTCAGCTATTAGCATTGGTGTTTTTCTTCTCATTATCTTCAACAAAAAGGCATTCCCTAAAAAAGAGGCATAATAAGTTTACACTGCTACCGAAAGATCATAGTTCTTATTTTTCGAACTGATATATTTTTTCCGGAGTAACACAATAATCCAAGCGGATATCTGTAGGCAATACTCCTTCTATTATTTCTTCAGCAGGAAACACAGACAATCCTATCTTTATTGTTTCGGAGTTACAACTTGCTAAAAACCGATCATAGAACCCTTTGCCATAACCAATTCGATTTCCTTGTTCATCAAATACTAATAGTGGTACAAATACTACTTCTAATTGTCTTTCATCCATTTTGATTCCATCTACCGGCTCGGGTATGCCCCATTTATTGACTTTCATCACAGTATTATCAGTGAGTAAGATATGGGAAAGGGTATATAGCTCAAAATCGCTTTTTGAAATGACCACGTTCTTATCCTTACCCTGTAAAATATGGAGAATAAATTCCGTGTTGATTTCTTTCTGTTTTTTAATAGATAAAAAAAGATGATAGGTCGATAATTGCCAGATGGGTAATTGCAATAATCTGTTGGCAATTTCCATACTCATCTCTTCCAATTCTTCTTCATCTATAGCTGCTCTAAGTAATTTATATTTAACTCGTAATTCTTGTTTCGTCATTTTTACTTTCTAAAAGTTCTGTGGTTATATGAAGAATCGCATCTCCTTTATATACTATTGGAGCTTCATTCACATTAATAATATACCCTTCATTAGGGGCTTTTACTTCATATCTCTTTTTTCCATACGGATCTGTAATTGTTGCCAATACCTCATCTTTTACCACTTTTTTTCCATAAGGAATTTTCACATGTAAAAGTCCACTATATTTTGCTCTCACCCAGGTACTCTTCTTTATTACAATTGTCTCTCTTCTTATTTCTGATATTTTAAAATTCGTATCCAGCATCCCTAAGTAATCCAATACCCTAATCGTACCATACACTCCTTCTCTGGCAATATCCTTATTACTGCTCATTGATTTTCCTCCTTCAAACAACAAAATATCTTTCCCCATCTTTGTACAGGTGTTCCGATAAGAACCTTTAAGATTTTTAGACAATAAGGTAAAGGGAGCATTAAACACTTTAGATAAAGCGATTAGCTGATCATCTCCTGGCGCCACACGTATATGGGGTGCATTAAAACGGCTTCCTCCTCCTGTGTGGAAATCCAGACAGATATCCGCAACCGGGAGAATCTCATTTACAAACTGATAGGCAAACCTACTCGCTAAAGAACCATTTTTCTTTCCTGGAAATATTCTATTAAGATCTCTTCCATCCGGAAAGAATCGATTCATATTCAAAAAACCAAATACATTTAATACGGGAACACAAATGATCGTCCCTTTTTTTGGTTTATTTATTTTTTTGGCTATTACCTGTCGCACAACTTCAACCCCATTAATCTCATCTCCATGAATCCCTCCTGTTATCAAAACTGTGGGACCTGGATTTTTTGATCGTTCTATGATAATCGGAATTTCGACCTTTGTAGAGGTAAACAGATTCGCAATATTAAAATTAATAGTTTTACTAACCCCTAATTTTATTTGCTCACCTAAGATATTAAGAACATCTTCTTCTTTATTCATATGATTTATACGCTTCGTTCTATATAACGAATTATTGTTTTTGCTATATCCTTCCCTGTGGCTCTTTCTATTCCTTCTAAGCCAGGAGAAGAATTTACCTCTAAGATAAGAGGCCCTCTTTCACTTTGTAACATATCTACTCCAGCAACTCCTAATTTCATAGCCTTAGCTGCTTTAATCGCCATTACCTCTTCTTCATCTGTTAATTCAATTACAGAAGCTGTTCCTCCTCTGTGTAGATTGGATCGAAACTCTCCTTCTTTCCCCTGTCGTTTCATTGCTCCTACCACCTGACCATCGACAACAAAAGCACGGATATCTGCGCCTTTTGCTTCTTTGATATACTCTTGCACAATCACACGTGCCTGCAATCCATTGAATGCTTCAATTACGGATTCTGCTGCATTTTTTGTCTCTGCAAGCACTACTCCTAACCCCTGAGTTCCTTCTAGTAACTTAATAATCAATGGAGCTCCTCCTACATGTGCAATCACCCCATCAATATCCCTGGAATAGTTGGTAAATACCGTTTTAGGAAGTCCCAGTCCTGCTTTAGACAGTATCTGCAAACTTCTTAATTTATCCCGGGAACGGATCAGCGCTTGAGATTCTACAGTTGTAAATACATTCATCATTTCGAATTGTCGCACTACCGCTGTTCCATAATAGGTTATAGAAGAACCTATTCTGGGAATGATCGCATCTACATGATCTAGTTTTTTACCTCTGTAATAGATCTCCGGCTTTTTTTTCTCCATTACCAAATCACAATTCAGCGGATCAATTACCTGAACATTGTGCTTTCGTTTTATCGCCGCCTGCACTAATACATCCGTAGAGTATAAACTCGCATTTCGCGATAGAATTTTAATATTCATTCGTACAGAAATTATATGATTGATCCTCTAATGCTGTATCAACAATATACTTACCACTGAGAAATTTACGCCCTAATAAAACCGGAAAACGCATATCTCTGCGCGAAGATAATGTGAGTGTTATTGGATTAACCTTTTTAAATAAACATATTTTTGTTTTTACCACATAGCGTTCTTCTATTTCGCCATTACTGCTCTTGACAGCGGTAATATCATAATTTTTAAAAACAAATTGCTTCCCGTTATACTCCGGATAACTCTGATCCAAAAAACAACACTGAAGCTCTTTCTTCTTTTCTTTTATGTGTAAACAATGAATAGAAGAGGTGTATGCTCCGGTATCAATCTTTATATCAATACCGTACAATTCCAACAGCGGAAAATCTGCTTTATCTGTTCTTCCTATTATAATTTTTTTATTCTCCAAAAACATTCAAATTATAAATTACTAAAATAAAAAAAAACACAACGCTTCAAACACCTTATTTCGCTTGCTTCCCGCTTAATTAGATATTCGTATCTTTTTATTCAAAAAACAAGTATTCATAACTACAAAATAACGTCAAAACATTATTTTTACCCTAGAAATATGGATACACCTTCTTTAGACATACAAATTAAAACATTACCCTCTAGTCCCGGAGTATATCAATATTATGATAAGGACAACAAACTCCTATATATTGGTAAAGCAAAAAACCTAAAGAAAAGGGTATCTTCTTATTTCACTAAACACCATGATAGCTACAGAATCAATGTACTGGTCAAAAAGATTAACACCATAAAACACATAGTAGTCGAAACAGAAACAGATGCCTTACTACTAGAAAATAATCTTATAAAAAAACACCAACCTCGATTCAATGTCATGTTGAAAGATGACAAAACCTACCCATGGATTTGCATCAAAAAAGAACGATTCCCAAGAGTATTCCTAACCAGAAATCTCATAAAGGATGGCTCTGAATATTTTGGTCCTTATACCAGCGTAAAAACTGTTCACACTTTATTAGAATTGATAAAAGGATTATACCCTATAAGGACCTGCAATTACGATTTATCACCTCATAAAATTCAAAATGGTAAATATAAAGTTTGCCTGGAGTATCATTTGGGGAACTGCTTAGGCCCCTGCGAGGATATGCAAAGTGAAGAAGCCTATATCAATAACATAGAAGCGATTCGACAGATTATCAAAGGAAACTTCAAAGAATCCTTACATCAGTTTTGGAAACAAATGATGCTTCACTCCGAAAATATGGAGTTCGAAGAAGCTCAGCAAATCAAAGAGAAAATAGACGTTCTAAAAAATTACCAGGCACGTTCTACCATTGTCAATCCAAAAATTAATAATGTAGATGTGTTCTCTATCATATCCGATGAATCTTATGGGTATGTCAATTTTCTCCAACTCTCACATGGTTCAATTATCAGATCTCATACCATGGAGATAAAGAAAAAGCTCAGTGAAAGCGATAAAGAGCTTCTGGAGCTTTCTATTATTGAAATCAGACAGCGGTTTAACTCCAGGTCCAAAGAGATTTTTTCATCCATTAAGGTCAATGTAGGGGATACCATAAAAGTAACTGTTCCTCAACTAGGTGATAAAAAGAAAATAGTAGACCTCTCTGTTAGAAATGCAAAATATTACCGTCAAGAACGTTTTAAACAAATAAAAATAACGGATCCTGATCGACATGTAAATCGATTATTAGCACAGATCAAAAAGGATTTACGACTTCCGGTTACTCCTACACACATAGAATGCTTTGACAACTCGAATATACAAGGAACAAACCCAGTAGCTGCCTGCGTGGTTTTTAAAAATGCTAAGCCTAGTAAAAAAGACTATCGAAAATTCAATATAAAAACCGTGGAAGGCCCTAATGATTTTGCTTCTATGGAAGAGGTTGTATATCGCAGATACAAAAGATTACTGGATGAAGAACAGCCCTTGCCTCAGTTAATCATTGTAGACGGAGGAAAAGGACAACTTTCTTCTGGACTAAAAGCTTTAGAAACATTAGGTCTTCGAGGAAAAATTACCATTATCGGAATTGCCAAGCGCCTGGAAGAAATCTATTATCCAGGAGATTCTATTCCGTTATATCTGGATAAAAAATCAGAAAGCCTTAAAGTAATCCAACACTTGAGGAATGAGGCCCATCGTTTTGGAATTACTTTCCATAGACAAAAAAGAAGTAAAGCTGCTCTTAACACTGAATTAGAAAACATTCCCGGCATCGGAGAAAAAACAGTCGTGGAACTACTGAAACATTTTAGGTCATTAGCCGTCATTAAAAAAGCATCTAAAGAAGAACTTTCCGAAGTAATCGGAAATTCCAAAGCCCTAAAAGTTTATAATTATTATCTTTCAAAAAAAGAATAAACCGTACTAATGTCACTACTAAAAACAACACTATCAGCACTTATTTGGATTGTTCTACTAGTAGTCCCTTTTTTAAGCTTCTCACAAGAAGATCTCTCATTAAACATACCCAATGACAGTACTCAGACAGAAAACGATCTAAAAGTCGGTGTTGTCCTCAGTGGAGGGGGAGCAAAAGGACTAGCTCATATTGGTGCTTTAAAAATCATAGAAGACGCTGGTATACGAATCGACTACATAGGAGGCACCAGTATGGGAGCTATTGTCGGCTCTCTATACGCTGCAGGGTATAATGCCAAAGAACTCGATTCTATTTTTCGATCTGTGGATTTTGATATGCTGATTCAGGATAATATTCCCCGGGAAGCCAAAACTTTTTATGAAAAAGAAGATGCCGAAAAATACGCAATTTCTCTTCCTTTTGATCGGTTTAAAATTGGTCTCCCAAAAAGTTTATCTAAAGGACAAAACTTATACAATCAATTTGCACAACTTACTTCTCACGTTAGTCATATTACAGATTTTGACAAACTCCCGGTTCCTTTTTTCTGTATGGCTGCTAATTTAGAAACGGGAGAACAAGTGCTTTTGGATAAAGGATACCTCCCTGACGCCGTTTCTGCTAGTGGAGCACTTCCCTCTGTTTACGACCCTGTAGAATTAAATGGTATCCTGATGACAGATGGAGGGGTTGCGAATAATTATCCCATAAAAGAAATTAAGAAAAAAGGAGCTCAAGTTGTTATTGGAGTAGATGTGCAAGACAGCCTCATGTCCAGAAAAAACCTTAACTCTGTAGCCAATATCATGCTGCAAATCAGCAACTTCAGAACCATCAAAGATATGAAAGGCAAAGTATCTTCTACTGATATATACATTAAGCCCGATGTACAACAA
This sequence comes from Aquimarina sp. TRL1, assembly GCF_013365535.1. Classification (NCBI taxonomy): domain Bacteria; kingdom Pseudomonadati; phylum Bacteroidota; class Flavobacteriia; order Flavobacteriales; family Flavobacteriaceae; genus Aquimarina; species Aquimarina sp. TRL1. The sequence goes on from NZ_CP053590.1 coordinate 1,585,101, forward strand.
TTCTCTATTTTATCTTTTGATCAGCGCGATGCTATTATCGCCAATGGAGAAAAAGCTGCATTGCGAAAATTAGAGCAACTAAAACAAATAAAACAACAACAACGTCGCAAAAAAAAGCCTAGCATAAGCATTCCCAAAGGAACCGATTCCCTGAGAATAGAAAACTTAGCTATAACAGGGAATAAACAATATACCCGAGCTTATATAAAAGGAAAATTGAAATTAAAAACTCCCTCTACTACTACATTCAACAAACTTAATCAGGGGTTCAATAACCTATCTGCCACGGGGAATTTTGACAGAATCAACCATAAACTGACAGACAACACCCTCTCTTTAGATCTAAAAGAAAGTGAAAACAAAATGCTGTTGCGCTTTGCTGTGCATTATGACAACCTATACAAAACTGCGGCTCTTATTAATGTAACCAGAAAAAAAATACTCTTCAATAATGATGTACTTTCTTTTGACCTGGCATTAGGAGACAATATTCGGTATAATCTCGATTACTATATTGATAATGGTTTTTACTGGAGTGTAGGAATCAAACACCGTTTTAACACCTTAAAAAAAACGGTTCCTTTTGATTTTATTAAAGAATATACTGATATATCAGGAATCGGGATCAACACCGTGGATATTGACTATACAGATTTCAATACTCAAGTATATGCAGAAACACTTCTTAATCAAAACCTCTCTTTGGGAATCGGAGGAGAGGCTAAACGACTTGTAATTGTATCCGAGACCATTGGAACTGACGAGAACCAACTCCCAAGAACCGTTTTTGACAATACAAATTACTGGAGCTTGTTTAGTTATCTAAAATTAGACACGTACAACAATAAATACTTCCCTTCAAAAGGGCTCTTATTCGACTCAGATATCCATACATACCTATTTGTCTCTGATGTAGACTTTTTATTCTTAAAGGATTTTAAACCCTATTCTATTTTAAAAAGCAAATTTGGGTATGCCACTCCTCTTTTTTCCAAACTCTCTATGAATGTGCAAGTAGAAGCAGGATCATTCATAGGAAGTACCGACATCTCTTCTCTTGATTTTGCTCTTGGAGGATTTGGTGCGCAGACAATTAATAATCTTATTCCTTTATACGGATATGATTATATCTCTTTTACAACCAAAAGTTTCCTAAAGGGACTCCTAACATTAGATTATGAATTTGCTAAAAAAAATCATTTGAATTTTTCTGTAAATGCTGCCAATGTAGGAGATAAAATATTCAGTAGTGCTAAAGAAGTCTTTTCTTTACCTATCGATTATTCTGGTTTTGCTATTGGATATGGGATAGACACCTTTGCCGGTCCCGTACAGGTAAAACATTCATATTCACCTGAATTAAAAGAAAGCCAATGGTATTTTAGTGTAGGTTTTTGGTTTTGAGTATAGTTTGTAAAATATTTATATATTTGTAACACCATGAAATCAAGTTGGCAAAATTTACTACTTCTACTGCACTACCTCATCAAAAGAAACCCTGAGTGAGGCATTGTTTTATTTCCTGTATTTAAAACAAATAGTTAGTTAAACTTGTAAACTTTTATATCATGCCTTTTTACCACAAATTAGGGAACATCCCTCATAAACGTCATATCATATTCAAAAAACCTGACGGAAACCTTTATTACGAACAACTTTTTGGAACAATTGGTTTTGATGGAATGGCTACAAATATGTACCACCATCATCGCCCAACACAAGTAAAAGAAATATCAGGAAGCTACAATGTCGCTCCTGAAATTGCTATAAAAAACAATATTCAATCATACCGTTTACACGGTTTTAAGATCGCTCCAGAAAATGATTATCTGGAAAGTCGTAAAATTGTATTGACCAATAGTGATGTGCACATTTCTTTATCGGCACCCAAACAATCAACAACATCTTATTTCTACAAAAATACAGATGCTGATGAATTACTATTTATCCATAAAGGAAGTGGTAAATTCAGAAGTCACCTTGGGAATCTCGATTTCAAATATGGAGATTATATCCTTATTCCCAGAGGTACTATTTATAAACTAGACTTTGACACTACCGATAATCGTCTATTTATTGTAGAATCCAGAAGCCCTATTTACACTCCGAAACGATATAGAAACTGGTTTGGGCAGTTATTGGAACATTCTCCTTTTTGCGAAAGAGATATCAGAGCGCCCTATGAATTAGAAAACTATGATGAAAAAGGAGATTTTTTAATAAAAGTTAAAAAGCAAGATGAAATTTTTGATATGATATATGCGACACATCCCTTTGATGTTGTTGGATATGATGGATATAATTTCCCGTATGCTTTTTCTATTCATGATTTCGAGCCTATAACAGGAAGAATTCATCAACCACCACCAGTACACCAAACATTCGAAACAGATACTTTTGTTGTCTGTTCTTTTGTACCAAGACTATACGACTATCATCCCGAAAGCATTCCTGCTCCCTATAATCACAGCAATATAGATAGTGACGAAGTTCTCTATTATGTAGATGGTGATTTTATGAGTAGAAATGATATTGATGCTGGTCACATATCCTTACACCCTGCAGGAATTCCCCACGGTCCACATCCGGGAGCAGCAGAAAGAAGTATTGGAAAAACCAAAACTGACGAGCTGGCAGTAATGGTAGACACCTTCAAACCCTTAATGGTTACGAAAGAAGCCATGGGTATTGCAGATGAAAAATACTATAAATCTTGGTTAGAGTAATTTATATACCTATGTTTAATATCGACATACATATTTATCCGCATCTAAGAGCTATGTGGTAGGTTTTTAGATCAACAATGTATTCATAAATACAATCAATGGATACTGCACCGTATTATAATTACTCATAAAAACAAAATAAAAGCAACAAACATGTCAACAAATAAAACACCACAGGATTTAGAAAAAATAGTATCAGAGGCAGAAGATTTCTTACCTCTTTTAGGAACAGATTATGTAGAACTTTACGTAGGCAATGCAAAGCAGTCTGCCTATTATTATCAAACTGCATGGGGATTTCAACCCGTTGCTTATTCGGGATTAGAAACAGGAAATCAGGACAGTACTTCCTATGTAGTACAGCAAGGAAAAATTCGCCTTGTATTAACCTCTCCTTTAAAACAAGACGGTCCTATAAACAAGCACATTAATGATCATGGAGACGGAGTAAAAGTGGTAGCCCTATGGGTAGACGATGCGACTAAGAGTTTCGAAGAAACTGTAAAACGTGGAGCCAAGCCTTTCTTAGAACCTGTTACCGAAGAAGACGAAAACGGAAAAGTAGTACGATCAGGAATCCACACGTATGGGGAAACCGTCCATATTTTCATCGAAAGAAAGAATTATAACGGAGCATTTCTTCCTGGATTCAAAGCCTGGGATAAACCATACAAAACACAAGATACCGGGTTAAAATATATCGACCATATGGTAGGAAATGTAGGATGGAATGAGATGAACACCTGGTGTGAATTTTATGCTAATGTTATGGGGTTTGCTCAACTTGTGTCTTTCGATGATAAAGATATCTCTACAGAGTACACTGCATTGATGAGTAAGGTTATGAGTAACGGAAACGGACGTATCAAATTCCCTATTAACGAACCTGCTGAAGGAAGAAAAAAATCTCAAATCGAAGAATACATCGATTTTTATAATGGTGCTGGAGTACAACATATTGCTGTAGCAACTGATAATATCATAGAAACTGTAACTCAATTACAACAAAGAGGAATTGATTTCCTTACTGTTCCTGCTACTTATTATGATACTGTACTAGACAGAGTTGGAGAAATCGACGAAGACTTACAGCCATTAAAAGATCTGGGAATTCTTATTGACAGAGACGATGAAGGATATCTGTTACAAATATTTACAAAACCTGTATTGGATCGCCCAACAATGTTCTTCGAAATAATCCAAAGAAAAGGAGCACAGTCTTTCGGAAAAGGAAACTTTAAAGCGCTATTCGAAGCTATAGAAAGAGAACAAGAAAGCAGAGGAACACTTTAAACAACCCTATGCATCGAATGATTTTATATTCGAAGCATTTTTGTTAAAGCATTGTGAATATTGTTGAATTGTCGAATTTGGCTTAATTTTTTGTTAAAATTGAAATAAAAAAACGTTTTCGATTGATAAATATTTAAAAAAAGTTGAATTTTGCAAATGTAAGTGGATTGGTTACCATTTATACAAAAACAACAATTATTCTCATAATTTAAGTTTTTAGTTGGTTAATAAAAACAGAAGAGAGCTGTGGTGGCTCTCTTTTTTTGTTTATTTTTTAATACATTTAACACCGAATTACTTTCTTATCACAAGGATTAAACATTACTTTTGGAATAGATATTGCAAACAGGTAGTCAAACACATAACGATTAATTAATCAAGACCTCTAATGATTATGAAAAAAATAGTTATCATACTCCTTATACTCGCTTCCAACTTCTCTCATGCACAAGAAGTACACAAATCGTTTGATGCCGGTGAATGGTTTCGATTCAGAATACATTATGGAATATTCACTGCCAGCTACGCTACACTGGAAGTAAAAGCAGAAACCCTGAACAGTAAACCAGTATACCATGTTGTAGGAACAGGAAAGTCCTCTGGAGTTTTAAGTCTTTTTTTCAAAGTAGAGGACTATTACGAAACCTATATTGACCGCAATAAAGTATCTCCTTACCGATTTATTCGAAAAATCAATGAAGGAGGTCATACAAAAGATATAGAAATCAATTTTGATCACACCAAAAATGAGGCTTTCGTTTTTGACAAAAAATACAACACCAAAAAAACATTTCATACCAAATCAAATATTCAGGATATGATGTCTTCTTTTTATTATCTGAGAAATAACATTGATATTACTTCTCTAAAAAAAGGAGACGAGAAGTATGTCAATATGTTTTTTGATAATGAAAATTACAAGTTTAAGCTCAAGTTTCTAGGTCGAGAGACCATCAAAACCAAAATGGGCAAAATAAAATGTCTTAAATTCAGACCCTATGTCCAGGCAGAAAGAGTTTTCAAAGAAGAAGAGAGCTTAACTGTATGGATAAGTGACGACGATAACAGAATGCCTGTAAAAATCAAAGCAGACATTTTAGTAGGATCTATACAAGCAGACCTTGATGCTTTTAAAGGTCTCAAACACCCTTTCAAAATAGTTGTAGATTAAATGAATGAATCTGTAAAACCCGAAATTGCTGAAAAAATACATCAGCTCGAAAAAAAATTCAGAAACTCCGGACAAGATCTGGGCTCTTACCTTGATGGTCTTCTTTATGACAGATATCTCACATACTGGGATTACATCCATCTGGACACATTACTAAGCTTACAAATTCCCAGAACCCATTTCCCGGACGAAGAAATTTTTATCACCTACCATCAAATAACAGAGCTTCATTTCAAGCTAATCATTCACGAACTCAAACAAATTATTGATGATAAACTTCAGACAGCTAAGTTTTTCACCACAAAACTAGAACGAATTAACAGATACTTCAGAGTGCTGATCAACTCCTTTGATATAATGATTAAGGGAATGGACAAAGAGCAATTTTTAAAATACCGAATGTCACTACTTCCTGCCAGCGGATTCCAATCGGTACAATTCAGACTTATTGAAATTTACTCTGCTCCTTTACTCCATCTGGTAAATACGAATAAAAGAGAACAACTCTCATCAGAAGATTCCTTAGAAGAGTTATACGAACACCTGTATTGGAAATCCGGAGCCACTGATTCCGAAACAGGAGAAAAGACCCTAACGTTAAAACAGTTCGAATACAGATATACTCCCAGAATGATGAGAATTGCACATCAGGTTCAGGGGAACACTGTATACCATAAATACCTTCAACTCCCCGAAAAAGAGAGAAACAACCCTCTTCTTATAAAAGAATTAAAAAAATATGATGTCAATGCGAATATAGAATGGTGTCTAATGCATATAGGAGCTGCTTATCGATATCTGAATAAAAACAAAGGAGAACTAATCGCTACCGGAGGAACCAATTGGAAAAGTTTTTTACCTCCGAGTTTTCAAAGAATTATGTTTTTTCCCGATCTTTGGACCCAAGAGGAAAAAGAGAATTGGGGTAAACAGTGGGTAACTCACAGGTTTAACCCCCAAAAAAAATAGTAATTTGAATAGATTAGGTTGCCTTTTACTGCTTATAGCAGTTATATGTTCATCGTGTCAAAAAGAAAAAAAGGAAGAAAAAATAACCCCTCCTGCAACTGTTGCCACAGCTCCCCGAATCATAAAAGAATTCGGATATAATTTAAACGACTACACAGTTGTTAGAGACACTATAAAGTCTGGAGATAGTTTCGGAGCCATTCTGGATAGTCATGGTATAGGAAGAGGACGTGTGTTTCAGATTACCAATGCTATTAAAGACACCTTTAATGTCACTAAAATAAGGGCAGGAAAACCTTACACCCTACTAAAATCTAAAGATACAACAGAAAAAGCACAGGTATTCATTTATCAAAACTCAAAAATAGAATATACTGTGGTCGATTTTACTGACAGTATTATTGCTCAGAAGAAAGAAAAACCGGTATCCGTAGTAGAGAGAACAGCCTCAGGAGTTATTGAGAGTAATCTCTCAAAAACTTTTGACGATAAAGACCTAAGTATTTTAGTCGCTTATAAAATGGCTGACATCTATGCCTGGACTATTGATTTTACTCGATTACAGGCAGGGGATCGTTTTAAAGTAATCTATACCGAAAAATTTATAGATGATACCATCCCTGCAGGAATTGGGGAAATAAAAGCTGCTTATTTCGAACATAGAAGCAAACCTATCTATGCCTATCAGTTTGTAGACGACACGATTCATAACACCGCCGATTATTTTGATCAGAAGGCAGAAAACTTACGTCGGGCTTTTTTAAAAGCTCCTGTAAAATTCAGCCGAATTTCCTCTCGATTTAATCTTAAGAGAAGAATCAAATTCTACGGAAATAAAATAAGACCACATAGAGGGACAGATTTTGCTGCCCCAATAGGGACTCCTATTTTAGCCACTGCAGACGGAATCGTCACCAAATCAGAGCGCAAAGGAGGAAACGGAAAATATGTCAAAATACGACACAATGCCACTTATGACACTCAATACCTACACATGAGTAGACAAGCAGTAAAAGTCGGAGACTATGTACGACAAGGAGACGTCATTGGATATATAGGAATGACCGGAAATACTTCTGGACCTCATGTTTGCTATCGCTTTTGGAAAAACGGGAAACAGGTCGATCCGCTACGAGAAGAACTTCCTACCTCTAAACCTCTTCCCGAAGCACAACGCCCTGCTTTTTTTAAACACATAGAACCCTTCAAAAATAAATTAGATAGCCTTACCTTTGATGAAGAAGAAATCTTATAACCGTATCAAATGTCATTAGCTTCAATCGACCCAACAAAAACTTCTGCCTGGAAAGCGTTACAGAAACACCTTGACAACATAAAAGATACACATCTTACTACCTTCTTTAAAGAAAATAAAAACAGAGCTAACGAACTCTCCATTAAATGGAATGATTTCTTCGTCGATTATTCTAAAAACAGAATAGATGCTACTACAAAAAAACTACTCCTTCAACTCGCTGAAGAAACAAAATTAAAAGAAGCCATCAACCTCTATTTCAGTGGAGCACCTATAAATCAAACAGAAAAAAGAGCTGTATTACATACAGCCCTCAGAACTCCTGCAAATAAAACAATACATGTTGATGGAAAAAACATTACACAAGAAATAAAAAAAGTAAAATCACAAATCAAAGAATTTACTGAAGCCATTATTTCTGGTAAAAACACTGGCTATTCTGGAAAAGCTTTTACAGATATTGTAAATATCGGAATTGGAGGATCTGATTTGGGACCTCATATGATTACTGAAGCATTAGCATTTTATCAGAATCACCTAACTTCTCATTTTATATCCAATGTAGACGGAGACCATGTACAACAAACACTAAAGAAACTCAACCCGGAGACTACCTTATTTGTTGTTGTTTCCAAAACATTTAGCACTCAGGAAACCCTCACCAACGCACAAACCTGCAAAGAATGGTTTTTACAAAAATCATCTACAAAGGATATTTCTCACCACTTTGTGGCTGTCTCTTGCAATACAGAAAACACCACTTCTTTTGGTATAAATCAGCATTATATTTTCCCAATGTGGGATTGGGTTGGCGGACGATTCTCTTTATGGAGCTCCGCTGGACTATCAATAAGTTTATCTATAGGATATCACCATTTCAATACTTTACTAGAAGGAGCTTTTGAGATGGATACTCATTTCAAAGAAAGTCCTTTTGACGAAAACATCCCGGTGATCTTAGCTTTGATCAGTATATGGTACAACAACTTTTTTGAAGCAGAAACAGAAGCAATTATTCCATATTCACAATACCTTCATAAACTCCCTGCATATCTGCAACAAGCATTTATGGAAAGTAATGGTAAAAGCATAGACAGAGATGGAAATCCTATAAGCTACCAAACAGGATCTATAATCTGGGGGGCAACAGGAACGAATGCGCAACATGCTTTTTTCCAACTGATTCATCAAGGAACAAAATTAATTCCTACTGAGTTTATCGCATTTAAAGAATCTCTATTTCAGGAAGAAAAGCATCAAGATAAACTAATTGCTAATTTTTTTGCTCAGACAGAAGCTTTAATGAATGGAAAAAGTACAGAAGAAGTTTCTTCAGAACTAAATACGACAACCTTACCTGAAGAACAGATAGCGAAATTAATCCCCTATAAAATTTTCAAAGGAAACAAGCCTTCTACAAGCATATTAATCAACAAATTGACTCCAAAAAGCATTGGAGCATTGGTATCTTTGTATGAACATCGTATCTTTGCACAAGGTATTATATGGAACATTTACAGCTACGACCAATGGGGCGTAGAGTTAGGCAAACAATTGGCTATAAGAATAGAACAAGAAATCAACACAAAAACAGTTAATAAGCACGACCAATCTACTACAAACCTACTAACTGAATATATAAATTAAGGATACATTTAACAAACATTCAATAAATCCAGGCAAAAAAATAAAATCCGTACATCACCTTTCTGTATTACTCTAAAACCGTAAAAGAATACAGCATATTTCTTAACGTTTTGATAAAACAGAGCCGATCAAAGATTTGTTTTTTTGCTACAAACAATTCACATCAATTTTATACTAATGAAAAAAGTTACTTTTTTATTTTTTGTAATTCTCCTGTCCCCTGTCATCGGGATGTTCGCACAAGGTACAATTACAGGAATAGTACACGACGCATCTACAAATGCGCCACTACCGGGAGCCAATATACTGGAAGTAAGAACTTCCAATGGAGCCTCTACTGATTTTGACGGTAAATTCTCTATCAAACCTACGAATTCAACAGGTACATTAAACATTTCTTATGTGGGATTTGCTTCCACAAACATCACATTTGATGTATCTAACGGAAATGTTGATTTAGGAATTATAAAAATATCTCCTGATAACTCATTAGACGAGGTTATCATCGTTAGCACAGGAATTATTGACCTTGCAGAAGACAGAAAAACTCCTATTGCAGTTTCTACAGTAACAGAGCAAGAGATTCAAGAAAAAGCTGTCGGAAATGTTGAATTACCAGAAATTATAAAAAGTACGCCTTCTGTATTCGTATCCAACCAGACTGGTTTTGGTGATGGTTCCTTATATATAAGAGGTTTCGACGATACAAATACTGCCATCCTTCTAAACGGACAGCCCATCAATGGTATGGAAGATGGTCGTGTATACTGGAGTAACTGGTCTGGTCTTACTGATATTGCCAATGCAGTACAGGTACAACGAGGTCTTGGATCTTCTAAATTAGCAATCTCTTCTGTAGGAGGTACTGTGAATATAGTAATGAAAGCCGCTGACAGAACCAAAGGTGGTTTTGCTAGATTCCTAGGAGGAAATGACAGTTATTTCAAAGGGACTATCGGATATGATACCGGTCTAAGTGATAATGGTTGGGCTTTTTCTGTCTTATTAGATTACTGGCAATCTCATAGAAAATGGGCAGAAGGAACCTTCGGACAAGGACAAAACTATTACTTCTCTGCCGGATACAAACCAAATGACAACCACTCATTCAACTTCTTAATCACAGGAGCTCCACAAGCTCACGGACAAAGATGGTCTCAGCGAAGAAGTACACTAGAAGAAAATCCAAAGTTTAACCAGCACTGGGGATTCACAGAAGGACTTGCTAACAATGAGTATTCTTCTAATATTGATTCTGAAAGAAGAAACTTCTACCACAAACCTGTAACAAACTTAAGTTGGGATTGGAACATTACTGACAATTCCTCTTTATCTTCTGTACTATATGCTTCTTGGGGTAGAGGAGGAGGAACTGGTCCAAGAGGAGACGGAAGAGTCAGAACAGATGCTGGTCAATTAAATTACTATGCAATCGAGCAACAAAATGCATTAGACCCTGATGGAATCGGAAACTCTGGTGATTATTTTATCTTAGACGGAGGAGAAGAAGAAGGAAACTATATCAGAAGAGCTTCTGTAAACAATCACCAATGGTATGGGTTAATCTCTAACTTTACTACTGACCTATCTGATAAAGTTTCTTGGAATGTCGGAGTAGACTTCAGATTATACAGAGGAGATCACTTCCGTCAGGTAGTAGACTTATATGGATTAAATGGATGGGGTAACGACCGCCCTGATGGTGCTGTAGTAACAGAAACATACAAAGCAGACCCATGGGCAGCCTTATTTAATTTTGCCAAAGAAGACCAAAGAATCGATTACGACTATTCTGAAAACATCAATTACCAAGGATTATTCTCTCAAATAGAATATGCAGGAGATAAGTTCAGCTCTTTCTTACAAGCATCTGTATCTAATCAATCATACAAAAGAGAAGGTAGATTTACAGCTGTTGGGAATTCTGAAGGTTTAAACAAAATCGGATATAACCTTAAAGGAGGACTTGGATACAGCATTGTCGATGGACATACTATCTACCTTAATACTGGTTTCTACTCTAGACAACCTTTCTTAGACAATGTTTTCCAAAACATCAGAAGGTCTAATGATTTAGTACAACCAGAAGTAGATAACGAAGATATCATTGGAATCGAATCTGGATATAAAATAAAAGTAGCAAACTTACAGATCAACTTCAATGCATACTACACAAAATGGGATAATCGAGTAATTCTCTCTAGTGGTACTATCGATCCTAACAACACTCCTGATAACAACTCTGATGATGTGAACGTAAACTTCTTTGATAGAGGAATCACACAGATACACTCCGGAGTAGAGGTAGACCTTAATTACAAAGCTACCAGCTGGATGAACCTAAGAGGATACATCTCCGGAGCATCTTGGAAATTTGATGGAAAAGTAACCAGAGATATGTACAATGACGATACAAACGAATTGATATCTACACAATCTGATGTTGATATTACAGGAGTAAAAGTTACTACCGCTCCTCAGTTTACTGCAGGACTTGGAACAAAAATTAAGCTAGTTAAAGGAATGTCTTTTGATGCAAATATCAACTATTATGCAGAGCATTATATGAATGACATTGATTTCAATGACGCTAATTTACAGACAGAAAATATTGGAAAAATAAAGCCATTTTCTCTAACAGATCTAGGATTGACATATGACTTTAATTTCGATAATAGTCAATTGACTTTCCGCGGAAATGTTTACAACGTATTTGACGAAGTTAGAATTCAGCAAACCGACAATTTTGGTTTCATTAACACGAACGGTGTTACTTTTAACGGTTCTTTGAAATATAAGTTTTAATTCTAATAAAGAATAAAAATAAACAAGCCTCACTTCTGATAGAAGTGGGGCTTGTTTTATGTATAATACCTATCTTTGATACTTATTTTACTATAAATTATAAAATATGTACGGCGTAATTCAAAGTGCCCATTCTTACTGGGCATACCTAGTAGTTATTATCGTAACACTAGCAACTATAAATGCGCTCTCTGGTTTTTTTAGCAAAAGAGAGTATCAACCAAAAGATTTTAGAATTTCTTTATTTGCCTTAATCGTAACACACCTACAATTGGTATTAGGAATCATTACTTTTTTCGTCTCTCCACTTGTTGTTTGGTTCTCAGGAACCCATAAAGTAGGAGAAATCATGAAAGATCCTATGCTGCGATTATACAATGTAGAGCATCCTTTTACTATGATTCTGGTCATCACCCTGATTACCATCGGATACTCTAAACACAAAAAGAAATTAACCTCAACTCCTAAATTCAAAACACTGGCTATTTTTTATGCTATTGCATTTTTAGCCATGTTATATATGATTCCATGGAGCAACTGGTTTTAGGATCGTATTATTCTTTTTCTTCAAAAGCCTTTTTTACCTTCCTAAAAAAGGCTTTTTTATTTTTTATCATTACACCCCATATGCTGTAAGGACTATTTTTCTTCCCCCTCCATAATCCCTATGCTCACAAAGATAAATTCCCTGCCAGGTTCCCATATTCAACTTCCCTTCTGTAACGGGAATCTGAAGATTACTTCCCATTAATGAAGATTTAATATGTGCCGGCATATCATCGGTCCCCTCATAGGTATGTGTATAATATGGTTGATTTTCCGGTACCATTACATTCATATGTCGTTCAAAATCCTTCCTTACTGTTGGGTCTGCATTTTCATTAATCGTCAAACTAGCAGAAGTGTGCTTAATAAACAACTGCAAAAATCCCTTTGACATTTCCTTAATTTCCGGGAAAAGCTCCAAAATTTCTGCCGTTACTAAATGAAACCCTCTGGGAAATGGTCTCAAAATAATTTCTTTTTGATAAAATTTCATGTGTTTCTATTTCTTTTTAAACATTTAGACGCCTATAAACTGTAAGCCTGTAAAGATCACCTTTATTTATCCAATGATATAATTTAATACAAAATTTACAACATATTCTTTAGTGTTATTCCAGAACTCCCATACCTTTGTTATTTAATAGCATCTGATTATGGACTTATCTCAAATAAAACTTATCGCTACAGATATGGACGGAACACTTCTTAACTCCAAAGGGGAGGTCAGTCGTCATTTTTATCAATTATTCGATTCCTTAAAACAATTAGGGATCACTTTTGTCGCTGCCAGTGGTCGACAATACTATAGCATTATTCATAAATTATCCCCGATAAAAGACGATATTATTGTTGTCGCAGAAAATGGAGCCTTAACAGTGCAGCGAGAGGAAGAACTTCAAAGTACCCCTATCGATCAGGACACCTATCTGGAATTACTTGATATCACTAAAAAACTTCCCGGTTCTCAGGTAATTCTATGCGGAAGAAAAAAAGGATATATAGAAGATTACGGAGATGAATTCACCTCTATGCTTCAGGAATATTATGGTAAATATGAAATTGTCGAAGATTTAGCAACCATCACAGATGATGAGTTTCTAAAAATTGCTATCTGCCATCAAGAAGGAGCTGAAGCACATTTATACCCTGCTTTAAAGCACCTCGAAGACAGGTTAAAAGTAAAAGTATCCGGTGATATCTGGCTGGATTTATCACATCCACTGGCGCATAAAGGGCATGCCATTGAGCAATTACAAAAAAAGCTAAACATTCTACCAGAAGAAACTTTAGTTTTTGGGGATTACAATAATGACCTGGAAATGCTGAAAAGCGCACAGTATAGTTTCGCCATGAAAAATGCGCTTCCTTCTGTAAAATCAACGGCAAAATACATGACCAAAAGCAATGATGAGCAAGGGGTTGAATACATCCTGGAAAAAGTCATCGAGGCTAAACAGAAAGTACTTCTGTAAACTATATTATAGAAAAAACCTCGGATGTTGCTCCGAGGTTTTTTAATATTTTAATCATTAAGCTTTAACACAGCCATAAATGCTTCTTGAGGAATTTCTACATTTCCTACTTGTCGCATTCTTTTCTTTCCTTTTTTCTGTTTTTCCAATAGCTTACGCTTACGAGAGATATCTCCTCCATAACATTTCGCCGTTACATCCTTACGCAATGCTTTTACTGTTTCTCTGGCAATAATCTTGGCTCCTATAGCTGCCTGTATAGGAATATCGAATTGCTGACGAGGAATAAGCTCTTTCAACTTCTCGCACATTTTCTTTCCGATGTCATAAGCATTATCCTTATGCAATAGTGCAGAGAGAGCATCTACTGTGTTCCCATTAAGTAGTACATCCACCTTTACCAGGTTAGAAGAACGCATTCCTATAGGCGCATAATCGAAAGAAGCATATCCTTTGGATACTGTTTTTAATCGATCATAAAAATCAAAAACAATCTCCGCTAATGGCATATCAAAATTAAGCTCCACCCGCTCGGGTGTCAAATAGGTCTGATTGGTAATCTGCCCTCTTTTTTCTATACACAATGACATAACTGGTCCTACAAAATCTGCTTTTGTAATGATAGATGCTTTGATAAACGGTTCCTCTACTCTATTCATCGTTGATGGATCCGGCAAATCAGACGGATTATTAACAATAATAACAGTATCTGGCTCCTTATTTGTAAATGCATGGTAAGATACGTTAGGTACCGTAGTAATAACCGTCATGTTAAATTCACGTTCCAAACGCTCTTGAATGATCTCCATATGCAACATCCCCAGGAATCCACATCGGAATCCAAAACCTAGAGCAGCCGAACTCTCTGGCACAAAGACAAGAGAAGCATCATTTAACTGTAATTTCTCCATCGATGCTCTCAGCTCTTCATAATCTTCGGTATCTACCGGATAAATCCCTGCAAATACCATTGGTTTTACATCTTCGAATCCTTCAATTGCATTTTCTGTAGGATGTTTCGCATCTGTTATCGTATCTCCTACTTTTACTTCTCTAGCATCTTTAATTCCAGTAATCAGGTAGCCAACATCCCCTGTTTTGATTACTTTTTTAGGTACTTGATTTAGTTTTAGAGTTCCAATTTCATCTGCAAAATAATTCTTACCTGTTGCTACGAATTTAATTTGCTGTCCTTTCGTAATCTCGCCATTGATAATTCTAAAATAGGTTTCTACTCCTCTAAACGGATTATATACCGAATCAAACACTAATGCCTGTAACGGCTCTTCCGGGTTTCCTTCTGGAGCCGGTACTCGTTCTATAATAGCTTCTAAAATTTCTTCTATTCCTATTCCTGTTTTAGCACTTGCAGGAATTACCTCTTCTGCTGTACAACCTAACAGATCTACAATATCATCCGTCACCTCTTCTGGATTTGCACTAGGCAGATCTACTTTGTTTAATACCGGAATAATTTCCAGATCATTTTCCAGCGCCAGGTATAAATTAGAAATTGTCTGTGCTTGTATACTCTGTGCAGCATCTACTACAAGTAATGCACCTTCACATGCTGCAATAGAACGAGATACTTCATAAGAGAAATCTACGTGTCCTGGCGTATCAATAAGGTTCAGAATGTATTCTTCTCCTTTATATGTATACTCCATCTGGATTGCATGACTCTTAATTGTAATCCCTCGTTCTCTTTCCAGGTCCATATTATCCAGTAATTGCGCCTGCGCTTCTCGGGCAGTTACAGACCCTGTAAAGTCCAATAAGCGATCTGCCAAGGTACTTTTTCCATGGTCAATATGCGCAATAATACAGAAATTCCTAATGTGTTTCATGTGTCTATAATACTGTTTTTAGACGTCGCATGACACGTGCTTAACAATATTATAAATTCTTGCCAAGATTCGTTTCATACTCCTAAAATTTATACGGTGCCTCTTATCAAATCACCTGCATTTGCTCATTTTTAAAATACTTTATAACAAGAAACAACCTTCTTTTCCAGAAACAAGCTGTTTTTGCTCAAAAGCAACTCCCTGTAAGAATGAAGATAATACAATGCTTTTCTGCATATCTATACTCCTCTGGTTACATTATAGTGTTCTTCAATTTTCACTACTATAATGACTTGCAAATATAGGCGAATTTAAAAGGTTTATAGAATCCATCCTAATATTTTTATTCATCTACTAAATTCTAAGTTACAACGGCTAGACCATTTTCTATTTCTGTAATTTCAGATCATAAGAGGTATAATTTGTATTTTTGCACAAAAAAGTACGCTTTGGCAAAAATAGGAGACATTGATGTAGGGGAATTTCCATTGTTACTAGCCCCAATGGAAGATGTAAGTGACCCCCCATTCAGGGCACTGTGCAAGGAACAAGGAGCAGATGTAGTATACACTGAATTTATTTCCAGTGAAGGGCTCATAAGAGATGCTGCAAAAAGTGTTATCAAACTGGACATCTATGAAAAAGAACGTCCGGTAGGTATTCAGATATTTGGAGCTAACCTGGATTCTATGCTAAAATCCATCGAAATTGTAGAGGCTTCAAATCCTGATATTATCGATATAAACTTTGGTTGTCCTGTAAAAAAAGTCGTTAGTAAAGGGGCTGGAGCAGGAATTCTGAAAGACATCGATCTAATGGTCTCTCTTACCGAAGCGATGGTTAAGCACACCAAACTTCCGGTTACTGTCAAAACACGATTGGGATGGGATCACGAATCTATACGAATTGTAGAAGTTGCTGAACGACTACAGGATGTAGGAGCCAAAGCCATTGCCATTCACGGTAGAACCCGAGCTCAAATGTATAAAGGGAATGCTGACTGGCGCCCTATTGCCGAAGTAAAAAACAACCCCAGAATGCATATCCCTGTTTTTGGAAATGGTGATGTCAACTCCCCGGAAAGAGCTGTAGAAATGAGAGATGTCTATGGCTTGGACGGTGCTATGATCGGACGTGCTACTATTGGGCATCCTTGGTTTTTTAGAGAGGTTAAGCATTTTTTCAAAACAGGAACTCACCTTCCTCCTCCTACACTGGAAGAACGTGTAGAGGCTGCCAGAAGACATTTGCGAATGGCAATTGACTGGAAAGGAGAAAAACTAGGAGTATTCGAAACTCGAAGACATTACACTAACTATTTTAAAGGTATTCCTCACTTCAAAGAATACAGGACCAAAATGGTGACCAGTGATCATTCTGAAGATGTGTTTGCTGTATTCGAAGAAGTACAAGAGAAGTTTTCCGGATTTCAGTTTACCTAGAATTACATTTCTTATCAAACAAACTAAGCAACTAACTTTGGGTTAATCCTACTCGATGCCAAAAGGGCTGCAATAGTCCCTATTATTGTAATTGTAAAAAATACAATCAGAAAACTCATTCCAGTAATGCGGGTTGGATATTGCATCGTAGGAGTGATCATCAGGAATCCAAACTGTTGTTGTAATACAATCAGCACAAAGCCTAAAAACAATCCTAATAGCGTTCCTAAAACCGTCATCAAAGCACCCTGCATAAGAAATATATTCCGGATATCTCCCAGTGTAGCCCCCATATTAAACAAGGTTTTGATATTTCCTTTTTTATCAATAATCATCATAATAATAGCCCCTGCCACATTAAACAATGCTATAACAGCTATTAATGTAATTACCAGATAGGAGACCAGGTTTTCTGTATTTAGCATCTTATACAGCGTATCATTAAGCTGTGTTCTGTTTTTAATTTCTATTTGATCGCCAAATATTCCTTTCAGCTTCTTTATTACTACTGCCTCATCCGCATCAGGAACAAGCTTTATTTCAATATTTGTTACTTCCTCTTTTTCTAAACCCAATAATTTCCTGGCCAACCCCACCGTACTAAAAACATACTTTTTATTCAACTCTTCATTAACACTATAGGTTCCTATATGCACTCCAGTCTCTTTTCTAAAAGATTTGGATAAATCTCTGGAAATTCCTTTTCCTGGTTTCGGGACGTACATACTTAGCAATTTAGCATAAGCATTCCCTGTCCACATTCCTAGTTCTGCCCGAATTCTTTCTCCAACCACCACCTGATAATCATTTCCAGTCAGCCACTCCCCCTCGATAAGGATTTTATCGGTTTCTATAATCTGGTCATAATTAGCCCCTACTCCTTTTATATAAGCCATTTTTCGCTTATTATCATATTCCAGATATACCCTTTCTTCTACTACTTCAGAAAAAACAGCAATATCTTCCATAGCTACAAGTGCTTCTTTCTTCTCTGCTGTTAATTCGATGCTTTTTCCCTTTCCGGGAAAGAGGGTAAGATCCGGATCAAAAAAAGTAGAAAATTGCAAACTAAAATCCTTGAGTCCTGCAAAACCAGAAAGCACAATGAATAAGGACATAGCACCAATAATCACCCCAGCTGCTGCAATGCCTGTAATAATATTAATGGCATTACTACTTCCTGATGAAAACAAATATCGTTTTGCGATGTAGAAGGGAAAGTTCAAATCTCATGTAGAATTAAAAAAGGGAGCCCCCTTTAATTTGCTTTATATGTGACTAAGATAAGAAATGACTTGTTATTTTCTAATAAAGTATAGAAAATAACAGGATTTATTTCTTTTGTCTTCGCTCTAACTGCTCTGGGTTTTCCAATGGATTATCCAACCCCTTAACTGCTCGTTCTATGGAAGCAATATACTCCAGAGAATCATCAATAAAAAATAGCAATTCGGGGGTTCGACGTAACTGATGTTTCGTTCGTTGAGCTACTTGATGTTTAATCTGGGATTTTACTGCCTGAATTTCTTTTAGTACGTTTTCTCCTTCTTTACTAGGAAAAACACTCAGATACACTTTTGCCTGTGACAAATCTGTAGTTACACTTACTTTGGTTACAGAAACTAAAATCCCCTGCACTCCTGCTTCCCTTAATGCCTGCTGCACAATATCAGCGATATCTCGCTGTAATACTCCTGCTATCTTTTTCTGTCTATTTGTTTCCATGGCTGCAAAAATACACATTTCCGGCAAGTTTCCATAAGAAAGCTAAGCCCCATTTACCGTCCAAAAACCCTATTTCTCCACCTGTTTCTCCAAAAAATGAATCTCAACAGGTTATTACAAGACAGAAGTATGTATTTTTATCCATATTAAAACAAACAACATGGATCACATCAAAAAAATAGAACATTTAGGTATTGCTGTCAAAGATATCAAACAGGCGAATGCTCTATACGAAAAGCTTCTTGGCGTGCCTCCTTATAAGCAAGAGGAAGTCAGTAGCGAATCCGTTATCACATCTTTCTTTAAGGTAGGAGAGAGTAAAATAGAACTTTTAGCCAGTACAAATGAAGAGGGACCTATCGGAAAATTTATCGCTAAAAAAGGAGAAGGAATTCATCATGTTGCATTTGATGTTGATGATATAGAAGCTGAGCTCACACGATTAGAAAAAGAAGGATTTCAGCTCATCAATAAAACCCCAAAACCCGGAGCAGACAATAAACTAGTTGCTTTTATTCATCCTAAAACGACCAATGGGGTTCTCGTGGAACTCTGCCAGGAACGCACCAAGGAATAAAAAACACTCACGGTAAGCAACTTATCTCTTACAAACAGCTGAAGCCTAAAAAATAGTAAAAAAATGTTTGGTGTGTTTGTTTCATTTACTTAAATTTGCCAACCGTTTTAGGTCCCATAGCTCAGCTGGTTAGAGCACCTGACTCATAATCAGGGGGTCCTTGGTTCGAGCCCAAGTGGGACCACCTTATAAAACTTAAAAGCCTTATCTGTTACGATGAGGCTTTTTTATTTGCATACAGTTTGTATATCTGTTAACAGTATTTTCACAAAGAATTTCAAGGATGATTCTTTGATTTTTATTTTTATTGATACTCCCCTACTTGATTATCTACCTTCAATTAATTTGTATTTTAGATATAACTAAGCGTGGTTTTTGCTATTTCCTTATTGATGTACGAGATATATGGAATTTTAAAAGCTGATCGCTTTTTAACACAAAAGCAATGATAAATTACTAGAACCCTCTTTAGAAAAAATTCAAACCACCACTATTGAAAAAGGAAGACCTTTTGCTACTTATAAAGGATCATTACATTCCACAGACATGAGTCGCTACTACAAAAAAACCAGGAAGTTTCTTAATGCTACTGCTTATCTGGAAGCACTGATTTCTCTAGATTATTTTGCTTCCAGAGATGATTTATACCAATATGGTCAAACTATTATTATTGAAATGGAAAATCCTGATTTCGATTATTGGTTCGCTTTAAAGCTCCGTCAATATGATACTGACTTAAAACACCTCAAAGTTTTTTTAGATTATCCTTTTGATATAACCTAAAAAAACACAGAAGAATTCAGAGAATTTATAGAGCTTATTTTACTTCAATATGATGATGTTCTCATTTCAAACAAAGTAAAACCACACGTACAAAAATTAATGCGTACTTCATTTTATGCAGAACCAGATGAAAAAGAATCTAAAATAGCTACTAAATCCAATAAGCAACCTCTTGCAACAGGAAATCATCACTCCTTTACATTAACCGCACTAAACTACTAACTCCAGATATTTTATAACCTGAAAACATGAAATCAAGGAAGTCTTTGACGACTTAACGAATGAAGGAAAAGTCAAATTTTTCAACCAGAGAATTGATAAAAAAAAGACTGGTATGGGTTCACAAAAAAATATACCTCCGATATTTTGTTCAGTGCCTCATGGAAAATAAAAAAATTGTCCCATTAGGAAATAGTAAGAAAAGTAACAGCTATAATCCAACTAATTAACCCGATCTACAACCTCTTTAGATATGAACAGGTAATACGACTGAATGTTTTAAAACAAACATAAAATCCTGAAAATATGCACATTAAATGATTCTAAACATAAGTGTTTTATTGTTTAACGTAAAATTAATTCTTATAACATAAAATTAATACCTGTTCCGATTCACGTTAATTAGTTTTGCGGGAGTATTTAACCAATTTATATTAATATTATATGACAACAATTTTTAAATTTTACAGATTAATAACATTTCTTCTTATCTCCACGTTTTTTATAAGTTGTGATAAAGAAGGTTTTGAAAGTGAGACAAATCATTCCCATGAACACGCTACCATTGAACAAAAAGAAGGGGAACATCTCACTAAAAACAAGCTTCATAAAGTGATGACAAAAGAAGCGGCAGATGCACTCGCTACAATGGTAGTCATAGGGTATGCAAAAGATATTTTATCATCTACAGGCAAAAATGCGATATTTCAATACGAGTCGCCTAAAGATTTTGCAACACATCAAAAGGTTCAAGATAGATTAAAGCAGTATGTGACAATTGATATAAGTCAGTCTATACCAAAAGCAAAATTTCCGCTAATAGTTGCAAAAAATAGTAGAATTAGTAGTACTGAGCAAGCAATGTTAACAGCAGAGACTGAAACCAAGCTTGCAAAACAATTAGATGCTAGATTAACCAAAATGAATTTGGGTCCCTTGTATGGTGCATATATAGGAGGATATTCAGACCCAAGTAAAATAGAGCTAGTAGGAGCATCAGATTTAGAATTATATACTCCTAAATTTAGAGGAGCTGATGATAGTAATGTAAAAAAAGCATTTGATAATGCAAAAGAGTATTCAAATAAAGTAATAGATTTATTAAATGACTATAATAAATCAATTTCTGGAGGTGTAGTAATAGGAGGTGTAAGAATCTCTGTAAAAGATATCAATCCTAAAGTTACAAGTAATTTTAGTAGTGGACAAGTATTTAAAAGCTTCCATGGAATGATTGTAGCTATGAGTAAATATGCAAGTTCTATCGACAAGAATTCTTTTCTTTTTGAAATAGCTTGTAGCGAAAATACCACAAAAGTATCTTCTTGTTTTCCTTGCGCAACATTTATGGCATCTCAAAGGAATTCAGCAACTTCTGTTCATTTAGGAAGAGGAGATAACTGGAATATACCCTCTTCTTGTCCAGTATTTATGCAAACTGCTTGGCAATCTAATATTATTAAATGGTACGAAATTGGATTAAGGTCACTTAAAAACAATAGTGACTGGAATGCTTTTATTTCTAATTATTCACATGAAAATATAGAAAATAAACTTATTCCTCAAATGTTTCTTGAAGCATTAACTTTTGAAGATTCGTTCACTAAACGAATTTTAAATACCTTACCAAGCTAAAAAGAAAAATATTTGGTATTTAAAATTTGGATAAAAGCAGCAGTACTATAATAAAAAAATACAATAAACTTTATAAACAGAGTTACAAACCAGGGCAATTTCATTTGACTTTTTATAGTCCAATTACCTCTACTTTGTGTGCAAAAAATCAATGTTATTGACAAAATGCTCGAGCAAAATCGCTTTTGAGGTTAATTTTTACATAAAAATCTTACAATTATTTTCAGAACATCTGTCAAAAACAATTATGATTTTTTAAATGAAATTGTCCTGGTTACAAACCTAATGGATAGGAAGATTATTTTTAGGTTTTAAGTGTTTTATAAAACTTATATTGTTTCTTAGAATACGTACTACAAATATTTTTTCTTCTATTGGATAAAAGAATATGGTATACGCCTTAAACTTATATCTCAAAAACAATCAAACACAAAAAAAACAACTCATAATCAGGGGGTCCTTGGTTCGAGCCCAAGTGGGACCACCTTATAAAACTTAAAAGCCTTATCTGTTACGATGAGGCTTTTTTTTATTTTTAATCAACACCAGCTTTCTCTTCCTTTTCTCTTATTCTTGTGTACTTGTTCAGAAGCCCAAAATCAAAAGGAGTCCAATAACATGCCCTTAATCCACTATCCTTAAAACCCGTATTCACCCAGGAATTACAGGTTTTAAAGCAAGAATAACTTCCTTTTGCCTTAAAAAAATCATCTGTATCAGTATACCCTATTCCTGGAAGTAGTTGTTTTTCTTTATATTCATCCAACTCAAAGGTCTGCAGTATGTATTTTTGCAATTGTATTATTCTTGATACAGATGCTTTAACAGGCACCCAAGATACTTGCCTCTGTTGATAGCGTGTCACATGCAATAATGTAGTACTTTGTAAAAACAGTGCAGAAAATGCGTTCTGAAATGTCAGGTCTCCCCAGGTCGGTGTATCTTTATAAAAACTCTCATCTCCCCACCCAAAAGAAAGATAACGAGTTCTTTCCAGATTAGGTATCCCTTTCAGCAAGGTAGAATCCATCGTCTTTTTTTCAAAAATAACATCCAGATGAACCCCATTAGTACTTAGGTAGATCGTGGCTGTCTTTTCACTTTCATCAGGAGTCTTATTTACTGTAATAGCCGTGCAAATCAATGAAATCAGCAAATACAACACCGGGATCAACATCAAACAAAGAAAAAGAATCAAGATTCTTTTAATTCGCTTTATCCATTTTATTTTACTCCGCTCCAAATTGTTATTTTAAATTTACAGACGCTGTAAAAATACGCTTAATTTTATCATATGCATTGTTTGGCATCTTACTCTATACTCCTAATCAGAGGTTAACACATTTTTATCAACTGCAAAGCCTTTTTTACTTATCATACAAAGCCACAGCACGCCACTCCATAACTACCAACACAAGAATTACCAAAATCTCCAGAAGAAAATACCCTATCCCCAAAGGTGTCATCATTTTACAATAATAAAGTATTATCCCAGATGTCACACAACAATATCCAAAATTCAGCACTGCTAAAAATCGCATCGCTAAACGCCAAAAAGAATGCTGAGCAAACAACAGACCATTTACGAATGAATACACAGCATAACTCCCTGCAATTGCAGCTAAATTGACCAATATATCTGATGGCAACCTAATATACTCTTCAAAACGAATCAATACAAATCCAAGCATAAAAGCAGTACACAAAGCTCCAGCTGCATCTAATAAAAATAATCGTTGCGGATGAATTACTCGTTTCATACTGTTGTATTAGGTATCGGAGTACATATTTCGATTAAAAATCCATTCGGATCTCTCAAATACCCGACCGTTTGCCCCCAAGGTTTTTCCGCTAACGCTACTTCTTGTTTGGCTCCTGCGGCAATGGCTTTTTCAAAATCTTCCCGTATAGATTCAGTAACAAATGTTAACGTCATTCCATATGGGTGTTCTGTCAATGTACTTGCTTGAAATCCTTTTTTAAAATTCATATCTCCCAGAGTTATCGAAGCAAAAGCAATAACAGTTTCTCCTGACTGCAACTCTCCATAATCTTTCTCCGGAGTAATCATTCGCCGTGGAAATCCAAATGCTTTGGTATAAAACGTCAGGCTATCTACCACCTGTTCTACATACAGAATCACATATCCAAACTTCATATTTTTATAGCTATAATTTATTATTAAAAATACTATATCGTTTATCCATCTACATTAACAAGCTTCTCACTACTAATACCTTGCATTGCCCCTTGTAATGTACTCAAATCCCCAGATAAGTGGTATTTTTTCCCATTAACATATACATAAATCCCCACAGCCATAACTTTATCTTGTTTTCGTTTTTCATAGATTTCATAAATAGCTTCTTTATTTTTAAAAATTAATTTACTTTTTGAAGTATCTATTGCAAACCTACCTGCATCTATCAGATTATCAGCAGGAAAAGAAAATTCCACTAGTTCTCCCTCTGATTTCAACAATACATAATTCAATCGCCCTTCCGAAGTGAAAAGCAAAACCTTTTTCTGATTTTTAGATAAACGAAAACTCATCAAAACCTCTATCGCTACCCCCTCCTTATTCATTCGGCGTTCTGTTTTTTCAATGGCTCGCCCTCCTCTCCAGGTCTTAGTTCGTGTGATATGATATAAATATTGATACTCTTCTTCAACCACTTCTATCGGTACAGGAACATTATTCACTACCTCAAATTGAGAAAACTGATGCCAGCAACAGCCACTCTTAGTCATTGTTTCAATTGTCTTGGTCTCATTGTTCGTTTGAAACATCCCACAATACTCCTGAGCCAACCTGGTAAATGAAGGACTGTGAATCAACTGTCCTTCTCTATGAAGATATACCTGATAAGAAGGACCATGATAACAACTATATTGCCCATCCATAACCACTATATCTTTGACTCCATCAAAATTAACATCTTCACTAATAATGATACTTTGTTCCCCATACGGCAATGACACCACCCCTGTTTCAACCTCTCCCTCTTCATTCAGCGAAAAAGTAAGTTCTTCTGAAGATATTGCAACCACCTCCTTTTCGGATAGTTTTTCTAGAATGATCACTGTTCCTTTTTTAAACACTTCTTCTTCATATCCCTGATCAATAATCAGCTTCCCTTTATAAACATCAGAAAAATCATTTATCAGATAAGTGGTTTGTCCAATAACTGAAAGCGACAAAAACCAAAATATAACACCTATTCTTAATTGTTCCATATACTTATGTGTTATTTTGTTATTCCTAAAACAAAACGCTCCTAAAAAATATGTTTTTTTACATCCTAAAAACATAAAACCTCCTCATTAATATATTACAGACATATTCCCTTATAAAGATATTCGATATTTTAATATCCTTTATCACCTACCAACAGCCTCTCCCCCTAAAACCTTAATCAAAGAATACAACAACCTGCTACTATACTGAAACTTATATAAACAAAACTATCAAACTTGATAGTTTTACTTATTTATTTGTAACAAAACATTAACATTCATTACTATAATACAGCTTCAAATCACAAGAATTAACTTAACACTTTATACAACACTAAAAGAAAAAAAATCGGAAAGCTCTCCCCAAAAAACAGGAAGTAGTCACTCTATAACACCTGCAAGGAAGCAGATATATCAAAAAGCTTATCTAGGAAGAAATAACAATATAAATTCAGGCTTTTATACTGTTTTAGAAAATAATAATAATCACTCACAAGAGCACAACCCCTTTCGAGTCAAAAAGCAATACTGAATTATTGTGTTAGCTCCTAACACAATAAATATCAGCGTTCTAAATTGCACAAAAAAACTATACTAAACCCACTCCTCAGGATTATTCTGAATAAAAGCCGTTTTTTCTTTTCCGTACATTCTAATTAATTGCTCTTCCGTGTAGTCTTCTACCAGTTTTTTACACCTGGTATAAATTTTAGGATACGCAGTAGCCGATGCTATTGATTGATTACCAAACAGATTCTTGAAAATTGCTATCATAACTCGTCTTCATTAATTAATTGCAAATCTTATATAGGGTATTACAATAATACAGAAATTAAAGCAGAAATTTTTTTTGGATTTTTAAAATCTTCTTTTCTAACTATGTCTCCCTGGTTAGACAATAACAAAAAACATACCAAATGACTTCATCAAAATTATCTTTCTAATAATGAACCCCTTGAGAAATAATATATATCGTCAGTTTATTCTCTACATCCACTCAGAAGATATTTTCCTCGAATAAACCTCACTATCGAAATGAATACTTTTATAATAACTATTGTAATTCAGTAATTCTTTTCACATACTTTCCTATAACATCAAATTCTAAATTAACAACCGTCCCTACAGAGAATGTATTAAAATTTGTATGTTCATGTGTAAATGGAATTATCGCTACACTAAAGGCTTGTTTTTCAGAATCCACCACTGTAAGACTTACTCCATTAACTGTTACAGAACCTTTTTCGATGGTTATATTATTTAAAGAAGGATCATAGGAAAACGTATAGCGCCAGCTCCCTTCTTCCGCTACAATACCAGTACAAATTGCTGTTTGATCTACATGCCCCTGAACGATATGACCATCCAATCGATCTCCTAATTTCATTCCACGTTCCAGATTAACCACATCTCCTTCTGAAAGGTTATTTAAATTCGTTTTATCCAGGCTTTCCTTGATAGCAGTGACTCTATACGTATCTCCATCAATAGCAACGACCGTAAGACATACTCCATTATGCGCAACACTCTGGTCTATCTTTAATTCTGGTGTAAAATCAGCCTGCATAACAATATCCAAATTATCTCTGTCTTTTTTTAATGAAATGACCTTTCCTTGCTCTTCAATGATGCCTGTAAACATAAATGCGAATTATTTAGTTAAATTTGTGTCCTTTAATTCGGAAGTATTTTTATACTTCAAAAATACTCATAAAGTAGGTTATAAATGAAGAAAGCGGAAAAAATAAGATTAGGAATTTCGATAGGGGATCTCAATGGAATAGGTAGTGAGGTGATCCTCAAAACATTCGAAGATGGCAGAATGCTTGATTTTTGCACTCCGGTTATCTTTGCATCCATAAAAATTGTTTCGTATCTAAAAAAATATCACAAAACAAACATTAACCTGCATGGAATTGATGAAGCCTCCCAGATTACCGACGGGAAAGTCAATGTACTCAACACCTGGAAAGAACCGGTAGATATCAATTTCGGAAAAGAAGACAGTAAGATTGGTCAGTATGCCATAAAATCACTAAAAGCAGCTACACATGCTTTAAAGAATAATGAAGTAGATGTTCTGGTAACAGCTCCTATCAACAAACATAGTATCCAATCCAAAGAGTTTAACTTCCCTGGACATACTGATTATTTGAATAAAGAACTAAGAGGGAACAGTCTAATGTTTATGGTTACAGATGAACTCAAAGTAGGTTTACTAACTGACCATGTAGCTATTAAAGACATTGCGGAGACAATTACTCCTGAATTAGTCACTCAAAAAATACAGACAATCCATCATACTCTCAAACAGGATTTTGGTGTCTCCAAACCCAAAATAGCTGTTCTGGGAATTAATCCTCATAGCGGAGACAATGGAGTTATTGGTATGGAAGATGAAAATGTTCTAAAACCAACGATCAAGAAAATTAATGATCAGGGGATGTTAGTGTATGGTCCTTATGCAGCTGATAGTTTCTTTGGATCAAACAATTACAAATCTTTTGATGCGATTATTGCTTCCTACCATGATCAGGGATTAATTCCTTTTAAAACCCTTTCCTTTGGTATGGGTGTAAACTATACCGCAGGGCTCGATAAAATAAGAACCTCTCCGGATCACGGTACTGCCTTTGAAATTGCAGGTAAAAATAAAGCAGATCACAGCTCGTTTAAAGAAGCCGTTTTTGCAGCTCTAAAAATATATAAGAACAGAAAAGAATATAAAGAACTCACTAAAAACCCATTAAAAAAACAACCTAGAAAACCACAACAAAAAAACAAACAGGAATCCAATCATCCGGATGCTCAAAAAGAAAAAAAAGCACCTTTTATAAAACAAAGAAGCAACGAAGAGGAATAAAGCAAGTGGAGTGCTCTCTTTTTTAACCAATAGACAAACACTCAGAACACCAGCTTTTTAAAGAAAAAGCGAGTTTTTATTTTTTGATACTCATAATTTTGTTCACAAAAAAGTGTTTATAACTATTTTTTTTTATCTTTGCACCCGCCTTATTGGATATGAAGGCTTTCGAAACTGAATTATGAATACGAAACAACTAAAAGAGTTTAATATTCCTTTTGTTGGACTGAAGCTAGGAATACATCAGTTCGAGTATGAGATAGACAATACGTTCTTCGAACATTTTGATTATGACGAATTTAACAGTTCAAACATTAGCATACAATTAGAGTTCAATAAAAAAAGTACATTATTCGAACTTAAGTTTTATGCTAGAGGAACAGTTAATATAAATTGCGACGTCACAAATGAGCCTTTTGATCTACCAATAGAAAATGATTTATTCTTAGTAATCAAATTTGGCACAGCATACAATGACGAAAATGAAGAATTACTGATTCTCCCACATGGAGAATACGAAGTAAATGTTCAGCAATACATATATGAATTAGTTGTATTAGGATTACCTCAAAAAAGGGTACATCCAGGAGTTGAAGACGGAACATTAGATTCTGACATACTTGATAAATTAGAAGAATTAAGTCCAAAAAAAGAGACATTAAAAAAAGATAATGAGGAGATAGATCCTCGTTGGGATAAATTAAAAAACTTATTAAACGATAAATAATAGCTAAGCAATGGCACATCCTAAGAGAAAAATCTCCAAAACAAGAAGAGATAAAAGAAGAACGCACTATAAAGCTACTGTACCACAAATTGCTACTGATCCTACAACAGGAGAAGCACACTTATACCACAGAGCTCACTGGTTTGAAGGTAAATTATATTACCGAGGACAGGTGATTATTGATAATACTGAAGAGGCAGTGGCGTAATGTAGACTGTTAAAAAATCAATTAAAGCTCTCACAAATGTGAGAGTTTTTTTGTTTTTAGTTGAATATGTGTCAAAATCCATTTATTTTGCGCCATATTTACAATACAATTTAGTAATTTCAACGACTTTTTAAGCATGCAATGCTTTAGTTTTGTGGAACTAAAATTAAGATATGAGTAAAATCACAGCCGCTATCACAGCTGTAGGTGCCTTTGCACCTGAATATGTGTTAACCAATCAGATCTTGGAAACAATGGTTGACACCAACGACGAATGGATTACCACTCGTACAGGTATAAAAGAACGCAGAATCCTAAAAGAAGAAGAACAAGGAACTTCTTTTTTAGCAATTAAAGCTGCTGAAGACCTTATCAATAAAAAGAATCTTGATCCAAAAGAGATTGATATGGTAATCGTAGCTACTGCCACTCCCGACCTTCCTGTAGCATCGACAGCTGCTTATGTAGCTTCTCAAATCGGCGCAACCAACGCCTTCTCTTATGACTTACAAGCCGCTTGTTCTAGCTTCCTTTATGGAATGTCTACTGCCAGTCGCTATATCGAATCCGGAAGATACAAAAAGGTTCTTCTCATCGGAGCCGATAAAATGTCTTCCATTATAGATTATACGGATCGCGCAACCTGTATTATTTTTGGAGACGGAGGAGGAGCTGCTCTTTTTGAACCTAATGAAGAGAATTTAGGATTACAGGATGAATACCTACGATCAGATGGTATCGGTAGAGAATTTCTTAAAATAGAAGCCGGAGGGTCTATCCTTCCTCCTTCTGAAGAAACGATAAAAAACAGACAACACTTCGTAAAGCAGGACGGGAAAACAGTATTTAAATATGCTGTATCCAATATGGCTGGCGCTGGTGAGGAGATCTTAAAACGTAATAACCTTACCGGGGATGACGTAAATTGGTTAATAGCGCATCAAGCAAATAAGCGCATAATTGATGCTACTGCCAAAAGAATGGGACTAAATGAGGACAAAGTTCTCGTAAACATACATAAGTATGGTAATACGACTTCAGCGACATTACCATTATTATTAAGTGATTTCGAAAAACAATTAAAAAAAGGAGACAACCTAATATTCGCCTCATTTGGTGGAGGTTTTACATGGGGTGCTATTTATCTTAAATGGGCCTATAATTCCTAACTAAACAACTAAAAACACAATACCCAGTATTATGGATTTAAAAGAAATTCAGAATTTAATAAAATTCGTTGCTAAATCAGGAGCTAGTGAAGTAAAGCTAGAGATGGACGATGTTAAAATCACCATCAAAACAGGATCAGAAGATGCTAAAGAGACAACCATTGTACAACACCTTCCTGTAGGAGGACAATTGGCCGCTCA
This sequence comes from Aquimarina sp. TRL1, assembly GCF_013365535.1. Taxonomy (NCBI): domain Bacteria; kingdom Pseudomonadati; phylum Bacteroidota; class Flavobacteriia; order Flavobacteriales; family Flavobacteriaceae; genus Aquimarina; species Aquimarina sp. TRL1. The sequence continues at coordinate 1,615,618 of NZ_CP053590.1, forward strand.
ACCATTACCACATGCACAACCAGCAACTCCTGCTGCACCAAGTACTCCTGCGGCTGCACCAGCAGCAGCTAAAGAAGAAACTGCAGAGGATGATTCTAAGTACATTACTATAAAGTCTCCAATCATTGGTACTTTATACAGAAAACCTTCTCCAGACAAACCTACATTTGTAGAAGTAGGAGACACAATAAAAGAAGGAGATGTACTTTGTATCATTGAGGCTATGAAGTTATTCAATGAAATAGAGAGTGAAGTATCTGGAAAAATCGTTAAAGTATTAGCAGATGATTCTTCACCAGTAGAATTCGATCAACCATTATTCTTAATTGATCCATCATAATTAATATTAAAATTTCAAATCCCAAATCGATACCTTGTTTCGTCCTGGTATCTGAATTTGTTTTTTGGATGTTGTAATTTTCAAAAGTTATGTTTAAAAAAATTCTAATTGCAAACAGAGGTGAGATTGCCATGCGTGTCATTCGAACCTGCAAAGAAATGGGGATCAAAACTGTAGCGGTATACTCTACTGCAGACAAGGATAGTCTTCATGTACGTTTTGCTGATGAAGCGGTTTGTATCGGACCTGCTCCCAGTAATGAATCTTACCTAAAAATGGCAAATATCATAGCCGCAGCAGAAATCACAAATGCTGATGCTATTCACCCAGGATACGGGTTTTTATCAGAAAACGCTAAGTTTTCTAAAATTTGCCAGGAACACGACATAAAATTTATTGGTGCCAGTGCAGAAATGATCGACCGAATGGGAGACAAAGCTTCTGCCAAAGCAACAATGAAAGCTGCTGGAGTACCTACCATTCCAGGAAGTGAAGGGATTCTGGACTCTTATGAAGAGACAGAAAAACTCGCTGATGAAATGGGATATCCTGTAATGCTAAAAGCTACTGCCGGAGGTGGTGGAAAAGGAATGCGTGCCGTATGGGCTAAAGAAGATTTGAAAAAATCTTGGGATAGTGCCCGACAAGAAGCCGGAGCTGCCTTTGGTAACGACGGCATGTACATGGAAAAACTCATTGAAGAACCAAGACATATAGAGATCCAGGTTGTAGGAGACAGCAACGGAAAAGCATGTCATCTATCCGAAAGAGATTGCTCTGTGCAACGAAGACATCAAAAGCTTACAGAAGAAACCCCTTCTCCATTCATGACAAATGAATTAAGAGATCAAATGGGGGAAGCTGCGGTAAAAGCTGCTGAATATATTAAATACGAAGGTGCAGGAACCGTAGAGTTCTTGGTAGACAAACATCGTAATTTCTACTTTATGGAGATGAATACCCGTATTCAGGTAGAACATCCTATTACTGAGCAAGTAGTAGATTACGATTTAATCCGTGAGCAAATTCTCGTTGCTGCAGGAGTGCCGATTTCTGGAAAGAATTACTATCCTCAATTGCACTCAATAGAATGTAGAATTAATGCCGAAGATCCTCATAAAGATTTTCGCCCGTCACCAGGGAAAATAACAAACCTGCACATTCCGGGAGGTCATGGAGTACGAGTAGATACACATGTATATAGTGGTTATATTATCCCACCAAACTACGACTCGATGATTGCTAAATTAATTACAACTGCTCAAACAAGAGAAGAAGCAATTAATAAAATGAAACGTGCCTTAGATGAATTTATCATCGAAGGAATTAAAACTACCATTCCTTTCCATAGACAACTAATGGAGAACCCTGATTATGTAGCAGGGAACTATACCACCAAGTTTATGGAAGATTTTGAAATGGAAGCTTCATAAAACTAAATAAAAGGTTGATCATACTGATCAACCTTTTTTATTTCTCTCTTTTCTTTACTTCTTTCCCTTCCGATAAAATTCCCTGAAAACAGGGGGTGTGGAAATACCATAAAACGTGTTCCTTGTACATTTTTTTCCTCAGAAATTTGTACCGATGATTTCTCGGTAAGAAGCACACCTTCCGAATCTCATCACAAACACCCTCTATCGATGCGACAAAGAATATATTATACGGGGCTATTATGTCTGTTATTAACCCTAACTTCTTGTTTTGAAGTTCTGGAAGAAGCCAACATCCATGAAGATGGTACAGGAGAATACACCCTAACCGTAAATCTAAGTCAGAGCAAAACTAAAATAACTTCCATAATGCTATTGGACAGTATCAATAGTTATAAAGTTCCTTCTAAGTCCGATATTCAAAAAGGTATTTCAGAAATTGAGACATACATCAAAAAAACTCCCGGTATTACCAATGTCCGGAAAAAAGAAGATTTCGACAATTACATATTCTCCATACATTGTTCTTTTGACAATATTGCGACCATCAGTACTATCACCAGAGAGGCATTAAAAAAACAAAAAACGATCTCCAATGTCAACTTAACATACGCATATTCCTCTAGTGACAATCGGTTTACAAAAAAATTTACCTACGACCCGGAAATACACAATCAATACAAAAAATTATCTCAGGATAACCAGGAAGTATTTACAGGTGCCATCTATACTTCGATTTATCGGTTTCCAAAAAAGATTACCTCTTTTACGAATAAAAAAGCTCGGGTATCCAAAACAGGCAAAGCGATTATGTTGCGAAATACCATAACAGAACTGATCAACGGAACTGCCATAATAAACAACACTATACAACTCTAATTTATTTTTTCTGATGAATAATTACTATATCACTTTTATCCTTTGTCTTGTTTTTTTAGGGATACAAGCACAGGACTTGGCTACTAAAATCCCTAAAACTGCAAATATTGTTGCCACTATAAAAGGAAAAAACATAACAGACCTCCTAAGCATCCATGAATTAGACAATACGAAACCTGGAAAAAAACTACTAAAAGAGATTTCTAGAAAAAGTAAATTACAGACATCTTCCATCTCAGAATTAGGAATCGATTTTACTGCTAGTGCTTATTATTTCTATCAGGTAACTGATAGTATTACATATCATTGTTCTTTAATCCCATTAAAGGATGTCAAAAAATTCGAAGCACATTTTACTAATCCACAAAAAGTAAAAAAAATTGGAAACCTACATGCATGGTATAAATTTGAAAAACCAGTATTTCTTTGGGACGACTCCATGGTATTATATATTGAAGGGAAATTAACTAACAAATACTTCGATCAACAGGCTGTCAAAGAACGAAATGGTTTATTAACTAAACCAAAAGAAGAGTATCATTACAAAGACCGTGTTTACTATCCTTTTAAGAATTATGATCATAAGAAAGAAATCGAATATGCTTTTATTCTCAATAAGGCAAAAACCATCTTTTCTAATAATAGCCTGGAAAAATCCATTGTAGCCAACAAAGAATATCAGAAAAATTACATTAAAAAAGCAGAAGTATCTGTATGGGTTTCTGATTACCAAAACCTGTATCAATCACATATACTTAAAGATGCGCCCAGGTCTCATTACGATATATTATTGAAACAATTGAGCTTTTCTGTTTATGATAGACAAAGTTTCGCTGCAAATTTATACCTAGAGGATTCAGAAATAAAAATTACAGCTACAACTCATATGGGAGACGAAATGGGGAAAAGTTTTAAAAAAATGAGTAATCGAAAAATCAACAGTCGTTTTTTTAAGTACATAAACGAACAAGAGATGACTGCATATTTATCCTATGCAATTAACACTCAAGCAGTACTAAAAGAGTACCCTAAAATCATTAATCGACCTCTCTTAGGTTCTTATTTACAAGAAATGTCCTTTTTTATAGAACTAATTTCCCTTGTATTAGACGAAGAAGCCATTGACAAAGTCATTAAAGGCGATATCCTTTTAGTATTATATGATACATTAGAAAAACAAGTTGATCATACTTCGTATGAGTATGATGATAATTTTAATCGAATAGAAACTGTAAAAAAACGATCCGAACAAGTTCCTGATTTTCAATTTCTTTTTTCTTCAGAAGACACAAAGCTACTTCACAAATTATTAGACTTAGGAAAAAAGAAAGAGTATGTAACCTATAAAAATGGAGCATACATCATCAAGAATAAAAAACTTCCATTCGATATCTATGTAACGATCAAAAACGGGGTCATCGCTGTTGGAAGCTCACTAGAAAGAGTACTTCCTACGACAGTTTCAATATCGAATACGCATAAAAAAATATTAAAAAACAATAATCTCTCTGTTTTCGTTGATAGCAAAAAAATGATAAACCTAATGAGTAGCATTGAAAACAACGAGCAAAGAAAAAAGAAGTATCAATACCTGTATGACAACGTCGAAAACCTTATTCTTACCTCATCAAAAATTCGTAATAATGCTGTAACACTAGAGCTCAAAACAACGGTCCCTAAAGCAGACAAAAACGGTCTGCAATATTTGTTCAGGTTTCTGGAGGAAATGACCAAATATTGATTCCTTAAAAAGAATACCAACAAACAACTTATATCACACAATATTTTAATCAACAGTAAGTTAAATCTCTGTGAAAAGATATAAAACACACCTTTTTATTGCACTACTCCTTCTTGGAGTAGTGTTTGTTATCTTGTATAAAAACTGGCAATCGAGATCCTATAAATTTGTTGTACATGCCGATGCCAATAGGATTGTCAAAGTAGATGTTTGCGAAGTCGCAAAAACATTGCTAATAGATGATGTACAATACTCCAAAAAAGATACTGAAGAAGGTAACACCATTAGAATAAGTACTACATCCAATGGACTACGAATTCCTGCAAATATCTTTTTTTATACAGTTCCCAAAGCTCCAAAAACGATTTTTTGCACCTTAAAAGCTGTTAATATCGAAGAGGCTGTTTCTTTTTTAAGTCAAAAACTACAAGTAAATATTCAGTCTGAATCGACTTCTTTTTTCCTAAAAACCAATGAGAAAAGAACCATATCCATGGCTTATTTACACAATACCATAGTACTAGCATACTCTTTTCAAAAAGAAGATATCACTTCCATATTCAGTCAGATTCTTACTGAAGGACATTACCTAACTCCCAATGCTCCCTTATTTAAAAAACTAAAAGAAAAAGAACATCATCTCCAATTCGCATCCCTGGCAGGCGGATATTTTTCGCTGGATGCTACCAAAGGGCAAATAGCACTAAATGGTACTTTCCCTCCGCATCCGGATATTGAATATAGTACCACTACCGAAATCCCCGAATTTGACAGGACCACTCCAATACAATTATTTCTGGCTGCACACCTTAAAAAAAAGGAAAAAGACACTCAAATTTCCTGGAAGAACCACCTTGTTTCACAAGATTCTCTGCTCACCTCATTACAGCATCACTTATTTCTGAGAATGCATGGCTTCACTACACAACAAGATAGTATCATTCGCTACGAATACAATGATAATTTTGAAAAAACAGCAAAGGTTAGCCTACAGGAAAAAAAAGTTCCTTCCCTGCAGATAGATATCCCTATAAAAAACAATAGTAACGTGCTATCATATCTAAAAAATCAACAGCTCCTCACTAAGGATCATCGTATTGCAGATGCCCCCATGTATCATTTCTATGCGCAGCAAACAGAAAAAGATTTTGTCATTAGCACCACAAAAACCTTCAAAAAACCCATTGATAAAAGAATTGCATCTACAGCATTCCTGAAATTATATATCCATCTTCCTCCATTGATCCATGAATTACCAAACCCAGTACAATCCTATGGAGCATCTATAGAAAAAATCCATCTTATAGGAAAAAAAGTGAGCGATAATCGCCTCTATATCGATGGAATGATTACTTTTAATAACAAAGAAATAAATGCACTTACACAACTTTTAAAAAAGAATGCAACTAAGTTATTGGGAGACAAAAACATGGTTAACTGATATTGATTATACCATTATAGGAAGTGGGATTGTAGGGTTAAATTGCGCCCTTCAACTGAGAGAAAAATACCCGACAGCCAAAATTCTCGTATTAGAAAAAGGAGTGCTGCCAAATGGCGCCAGTACTAAAAATGCCGGTTTTGCCTGCTTTGGAAGTATTTCTGAACTCTTAGATGATCTCAAAACACATTCAGAAGAAGAAGTACTTCAATTGGTTTACAAAAGAAATCACGGATTACAAATTTTGAGGAATACCCTGGGGGATACTGCTATAGAATACCGCTCCTATGGAGGCTATGAACTCTTTACCCATAATGATGAGTCTTTGTATGAAGAGTGCCAATCCAAACTATCATATATAAACACGCTCTTAAAGGAAATTTTTAAAGAAGATGTTTTTTCTGTTACTGATAATGTTTTTGGTTTTAAAAACATTCAACCATCCTATATCTATAATAAATTTGAAGGACAGATCAATACAGGCAGCATGATGAGAGCCTTGCTAAAAAAAGCCCATGAAGCTCATATCTTACTGCTCACATCTTCTTCCGTATCTCATTATCAGGAATCGCAAGAACATGTTTCTGTCTATACCCCCAATTTTGAATTCAAAACAAAAAAACTGTGTATTGCTACAAATGGATTTGCTTCGTCATTCGACATTCCGAATGTAAAGCCCGCCAGAGCGCAAGTTATTATCAGCAAACCTATTCCCAATCTAAAGATTAAAGGGACCTTTCATTTGGATAAAGGATATTACTACTTTAGAAATATAGATAATCGAATCCTTCTAGGAGGAGGAAGAAATCTCGATTTTAAGGGAGAAGAGACTACCAATATGGAGGTTACATCTACTATTATCAATGCACTTTCCGAATTACTACACCATACTATCTTACCAGAATATACTACAGAAATAGCACATTCCTGGAGTGGTATTATGGGGGTTGGAGATCAAAAAAAGTCAATAGTACACCCTTTATCTGATCGAGTGTACTGCGGTGTCCGTCTGGGAGGAATGGGAGTTGCTATCGGTAGTTTGGTAGGAAAAGAGTTAGCAGACCTGATATAAAAACTTACATTCGCATAAACGGGGAATGAATCTCATCAAATAATTATGTAATTTTCCGATTTAGTAAAATACCTTGAGGCAAATCCACGAGGCATTCGTTAGAAACAAATTTTCAATTTCAAGGCAAGCCTTGAGGTATCATCCTCTTTGGCGACGCCAATAAACCATACTCCACCTTGAAAAAAATTGCAGGTTTTATATATCGCATTCTTTTTTACTTCCTTGTTCTTAGTGTTGCTTGGGTTTCTTTATATAAATGGGTTGCTGTCCCTATAACCCCACTAATGATAATCCGATATATCAACTCTGACAGCAAAACGATACGACACCAATGGGTACCGCTGGATAAAATTTCTAAAAACCTACAATTAGCAGTAATCTGTAGTGAGGATCAAAAATTTATATCCCATACAGGTTTTGATACCGCTGCAATACGAAAAGTAATCGAAAATAATCAGGGCAAAAAAAGAATGAGAGGTGCCAGTACCATTTCACAGCAAACCGCCAAAAATGTATTTTTATGGTCTGATCGAAGCTGGATTCGAAAGGGGTTAGAAACTTATTTTACTTTCCTGATCGAACTCCTATGGGATAAAGAACGCATTCTGGAAGTATACCTAAATAGTATTGAAATGGGAAATGAGGTATATGGAGCACAAGCTGCTGCTTTATTTTGGTTTAACAAACCGGCATCAGCACTATCTAAAAAAGAAGCTACTGCCATTGCAGCCATTCTCCCTAATCCAAGAAAGTACATTGCATTTCCCGCTTCTCCCTACATCCAAAAAAGACAACAATGGATTGCCCGGCAGATGGCTAATTATGGTACCTTCGTATTACCAAATGAATAAATATGATACCTGAATCTATTAAAAAAGAGCTACTGGCTCGTTGTCAGCAATATATTGATGAAAGAGTCTCTCGTATAAAAAATAAAATAGCTGACATTCAGGAATCTCTCACTTCCGAAACAAAAAGTACTGCTGGAGATAAACACGAAACCGGGAGAGCTATGCTCCAGTTAGAACGGGAAAAAGCGGGTCATCAACTTGCCGAAATACAAAAACTACAACAGATCCTAGCAAAAGTAAGTACCACTTCTGACACCGTGAATATTCGTCTTGGAAGTGTTGTGTATACAACGCAGGCTAATTATTATATCAGTATATCTGCCGGAGTCCTACAATTAGAAAATGAGCAGTTTTATGCAATTGCTCCTGATACGCCTATTGGAAAATTACTTATCGGAAAACAGGCCGGAGACCTGATTACCTTTAATCAAAAAACAATCACAATTACAAAAACCCTGTGACCTTTTATTATAAATGAAAAAAAATTAGCTTTTTATCATCCTTTATAACAAAAGCTTTAGTAGAGATTGGGGGTATCTAATAATTCATACAGTTGTACCTCAAGAAACCTGACTTGATAGAAAAAAGCTGGATCAAATGCTGATCGAAGTCAAAAACAATGCTAAAAAGTAATGTTGCTGTTTTTTACACGACAGAAAATCAAAGATATACAGTTGATGTATCGTATCTTGTATATAAAAAAGCAACTCATATTATGAAAAACAGCTTCTTTTTCCTTCTTATAGGAATTCTGATCATCAGTTGTAAACCTTATAGTAGTACTACGAAAACAACAACACAGCCAATGACCTATTCTTCTTTTAGACAACTACAAAAATCCTATCCCTCTGCAGACGGTCTTATTAAATATATTGATCAAGGTAGTGGTCCGGTTATTTTACTTCTTCACGGAGTTCCTTCTTCGGGGTGGTTATATCGAAAAATGATTACTCCATTAGTGAAGAATGGATATAGAGTAATCGTCCCGGATATGCTGGGCTTTGGGGCTAGTGATTCTCCAACAGGTTATGAACTTTATAGCAGTAAGCATCACAGTCAGCGATTACTAGCACTTATGGATTTTCTGAAAATTGATAACTGGGCACATGTCATGCATGATGCAGGAGGGTTGTGGACCTGGGAGCTTTTAGCGCAAGCTCCACAACGCATTAATAGATTAATTTTACTGAATACGATCGTTTTTGAAGAAGGGTTCACTCCTCCTATACGGATGAAACCCGGTTTCCTGGCTAAAACCGCGATGTGGTCTTATCGCAATGGTATTACCACTAATATGCTACTCAACGGTTTATTCAAAGCTGGAATTGAAAACAATACCTTAACCAAAAAAGATATTGAAGGGTACAAAACTCCCTTATTAGAAGGAAAAACAAAAGGAATGTACTATTTCTTTTCAAAAACCTGCAATGACCTGCCTGATTATACAGCTGTTTTTCAAAAAATTTCTATCCCCGTGGCTGTTATTTGGGGTAAAAATGATTCCATGCTACAATGGGAACCACAAAAGGAAAAGATCATAAATCATCTGAAGGTTGCCCCGGAAAATATTAAGTTACTCAATGAAAAGCATTTTATTCAGGAGACAAAAGCTGAAAAAATCAGTGTAGCAATCACACGTTTTCTGAGGGCAAATCAACTATAGAGCTTTTAATTAAGGCTCAGGTTTTTTACCCAGGTTTTGAGCTCTACTCTAAAAATAGTTCCATTGATTAATTCATGAATTTGATGAATTTCAGATTTACTAACAGCTAAATCTATTTTATTAGAAGGTGTTCTAAGTAATAAAGATCTGCAATGTTCCTGCCCCGGACACTGACTACAACAATGAGAGGCTACTGTTTTTTCGCAAAAATGAGAGAAGTCTTTTAATTCATTGAGCGTAAGAAGAAAACCTATATCCCTGAATATCAATTGAATTTTGGGTATTGATGTTTCCATTTCTTTTTTCCAATAAAAAGACATTCCAAAATTGTTACTGTATATCTTATCAATCGCGCTCATTCCAATTCATAAATTTTGAACCAAAAATAACAACTATTTATAATAAATCTAAATAAAAACAAATTATTTTATATCCTTCAGCTTTAATTGTAGCGATACATTGCCATTCCATTCATTCTTATCCAATGTATAAGCCACTTTAAATCGTTGTCTATTTTTAATAATTTCATGATGCTTTCCTAGTCCAAAACCAATAGCTCCAAATTGTTTGCCATTTTTAGCAATAGTACATTTGAGGTGTTTTTCATCTGCGCCAACTGGCTTTCCATACCCGGTATCTATCACATCATTAGTCATAAAAACCGGTGCCATATTACCTGGACCAAAAGGAGCAAACTGTCTTAGAATACGATACATTTTTGGGGTTATTTCTTCTATATCCAATGGCATATCGATCGATACTTCCGGGATTAGCAATTGCTTATCAATGGTAGTAGCAACTACTTCTTCAAATTTTGCTTTAAAAGCTTCGTATTTTTCTTCCTTTAGTGTCAGACCTGCTGCGTATTTATGACCTCCGAATTGCTCAATATGATCTGTACAATTTTCCAAAGCATTATAAACATCAAACCCTTTTACAGATCTGGCAGATGCCGCAAGCTTCTCTCCACTTTTGGTAAAAACCAATGTAGGTCTGTAATAAGTTTCAATTAATCTGGAAGCTACAATTCCAATTACTCCCTTATGCCAGTGCTCATCATAGACAACAGTGGTAAATCGATCTTTTTCTGAATTCTTATCAATTTGAAGAAGTGCTTCTTCTGTAATGGAATGATCTGTCGCTTTTCGTTCACTATTGTAAACTTCTATTTCTGATGCAAACTGCAATGCGGTATCATATTCTTTTTCCTTTAGTAAATACACTGCATACAGCCCATGTTTCATTCTTCCTGCCGCATTAATCCTAGGAGCTAGTGTAAATACTACATCTGTAATGGTTAAGGTTTCTTTTTTTACCTGAGATAACATTGCTCTAAACCCAGCTCTTGGCGCCGTGTTAATTACCTGAAGTCCATAAAATGCCAAAATCCTGTTCTCCCCTGTAATAGGAACAATATCAGCTCCAATAGCCGTAGCAACTAAATCCAGATAAGGAGTTACAGTCTCTATAGAAGCTCCTCTTCTTACCGACAATGCCTGAATTAATTTAAACCCGACTCCGCAACCACAGAGTTCTTTATAAGGATAATTACAATCTTCTCTTTTGGGATCTAAAACAGCTACTGCCTCTGGTATTTCATGCCCGGGTCTATGATGATCACAAATGATAAAATCAATTCCTTTTTCATTAGCATAGGCAATTTTATCAATTGCTTTTATACCGCAGTCCAACGCGATAATAAGGCTTATATCATTATCCGAAGCATAATCAATTCCCTGATAAGAAACTCCATACCCTTCTGAATAGCGATCCGGAATATAGGTCGCTATCCGATCAGACACGGTTTCTAAGTACGAAGACATTAAGGCTACAGATGTTGTTCCATCTACATCATAATCTCCATATACCAATATATTTTCTCCTTCCTCAATTGCTTTTTCTATTCTGTGAACAGCTAATTCCATATCCTTCATTAAAAAAGGATCATGAAGGTCTTCTAAAGAAGGTCTGAAAAATTGTTTTGCTTTTTCAAAGGAATCAATTCCTCGTTGCACCAGTAAGGATGCTATAACTGAACTAACATTCAAAGCATGTGCCAGTTCGGTAACTTTTTCTCTATCAGGTGCCGGAGCGATTGTCCATCTCATGTATTGCGTGAATTCGAGCTATTACAGAGACACAAAGTACAAAAAATCATCTCTTATACCGTCTATATCGGCAGACTTTTATAAATTAGGTACTTTTAAAAAATTTATAAAACTCTTTATTAAAATATAACCAAAATGCCATTAGTAACACCATTATCACCAGATCATGATATAGAAACAAAAGAACTTGCCGAATTTTTTAACGAAACCTTGGGGTTCTGTCCAAATTCTGTATTGACAATGCAAAGAAGACCTGCTATATCCAAAGCTTTTATCAACCTCAACAAAGCAGTTATGGCGAATGAAGGGAGGGTTACTTCTGCCTTAAAGCGAATGATTGCTTGGGTAAGTAGTAATGCGACTGGATGCCGATATTGTCAGGCACATGCTATCCGAGCAGCTGAACGCTACGGAGCAGAGCAGGAGCAACTGGATAATATCTGGGATTACAAAACACATCCTGCATTTAGCGATGCTGAAAGAGCAGCACTGGATTTCTCTTTAGCTGCTTCTATTGTTCCTAACGCTGTTGATCAAAAAATAAAAGAAGAACTTCACAAATATTGGGATGAAGGAGAAATTGTAGAGATGCTGGGAGTAATTTCTTTATTTGGTTATCTAAACCGATGGAATGATTCAATGGGAACAAGCATTGAAGATGGTGCTGTAGAGTCCGGAGAAAAATATCTGGGAAAACACGGATGGGAAAAAGGAAAACACATCTAAAAGATAAAAAACGGTTTGGGCTATTTTTTTCCAAACCGTTTTTTTATTAAATCATCCCCAAATTGCAATAGGTTGCTTTTTCAAAATCCCTTATATTCATTGCAATAAAAGAAACTTCAGGAAACAATTGTTTTAGTTTTTTGACCACGGCTTTAGAAAGCGCTGCTTTTTGTTCCGTTGATCTTCCTTCCATAATATCCGCAAAAACATGGATAAAATCTGTATTGGTTCCTCCAACGGAAAAGGTATCAAAAGGTCGCATTCTTACTTTGATATCATTCGCATCAAATAAACCAGAATCCTTTGTCACCTGATATACTTCTTTCAAAACAGTTTCTTCTTCCTGACTCTTCAATATATTTTTTGAACAATCGATAACAAAATGTGGCATATCTATTCGTTTTTATTCTTTTTATCTATTTTTTTATATAATACCTATAGCTTTTATAGAAAAGAAATACAGTAATAATTATAATCAGAATAGCCCAAAACCAATAAGTTCCAAAAGTATTTTGAGCAATCATTTCGGTGTCTGATATCTGTAGATCCCGGTCTCGTTCGAATTCTTTGGTAAACAAATAGTCTAATTGTAGATATGTACTAAGGACACACTGTATTCCTAAGAACAAAGTAGTAATTACTTCTAGTTTTCTGTTTTTAAGCCAGACAATAACTAATAAAAAAACAATAAAAGCAGTCATCACCACCAATCCCCAAAAAGAACGAATCCAAATGAATACTGACAAGATCATCATGCCGATTAATATTCTCAGCATAATTGCTGCACTTCGTTGTTTTTTTGCCGAAGCAATCAGTACGGCTCCCGATATTGCGGGACCTAACAATCCCCCGGCAGCAGTTAATGCCAATCCTGTTTTATATGGCAGGTAGCTGTCTTCCAGACTGAAATAAGCAACACCTCCTCCACTTTCAAAAATCTCTAAATACTGAAAATCCCCACCAATTAATACCGCAGTCAATCCGTGTCCCATTTCGTGAAACCAGGTTCCTAATAACAGAAACGGGTACTGTATCCAACCAAAGTACGGAAGCTGCCATAATGCATAAGCAATAACGGCCGTCAGTAAAATTATATAATTAGAAGTGTTTTTTATGAATTATTTTTTTTGAAGGGCTTGTTGCTCAAATTTCACACCTTCCCAGCCTGTTTTAATAAAATTCCGAATATTCTGATGATCATCCCCTTCCGGATGTTGTAATACATCATCTCTATAATAAGCTCCAAAACAAGAAAGTGTTTCTTCTTCTGAAAACTCATTCTCTTTTGCAAATGCGAACAATTTACACGATCCAGAATTTTGTCCTTGTTCATTGTGTACACTTCCATTGGTAAAAGCAGTCGGTTCAAATGTATAATAAGCTTCTACTACATCCATCGTTTCCTGAAAAGTAATTTTCTCAGGTGAGGTTTTTAGTTTTTCTATAAATGATGTTAACTCCATCGTTTCTTTTTTATGTTTATTTTTTTCCTTCTACAATAATAACAATCTCTCCCTTTGGCGGCTTATTTTCATAATGCTTAACAACCTCTTCTACAGTTCCCCGAATCGTTTCTTCATACATCTTTGTCAACTCCCGGGAAACTGATACACGACGATCTTCTCCAAAGTACTCCTGAAAATGTGATAATGTCTTAACTAGTTTATGTGGGGATTCGTAGAAAATCATAGTTCTGGTTTCTTCTGCCAATAATTTTAAACGAGTTTGCCTTCCTTTTTTTACAGGCAGGAAGCCTTCAAAGACAAACTTATCATTAGGGAGTCCGCTATTAACTAATGCCGGCACAAAGGCCGTAGCTCCAGGTAAACATTCTACTGGTATATCATGATTAATACAGGCTCTGCTCAATAAAAAACCAGGATCACTAATTGCAGGAGTTCCCGCATCGCTAATTAACGCTATCGTCTCTCCCTTCTGAAGCTTGTTTATAATTGCATCTACTGTTTTATGTTCATTATGCATATGGTGACTCTGCATCGGAGTCACAATTTCGAAATGTTTTAATAATTTCCCACTCGTTCTGGTGTCTTCTGCCAGAATTAAGTCTACTTCTTTTAATATGCGAATTGCCCGAAAGGTCATATCCTCCAGATTTCCTATCGGAGTCGGCACAAGATATAATTTTGACATAATTTACGGTCTAACTTTTTTTCCTGTCACATAGGAAACTACAAAAATAACAAGTGCGTATACTGACAATCCTATAGGATGCGCTGCTTTGTGATGTGCTACACTTGCCAGTACTAAATCCAAGAAGATTCCTGCATACGCCCATTCTTTTAACCACTTTATTTTATTGATTAGAATCACTGCAACACCTGTAATTTTTAAAATCGCCAGAGGGATTACCAAATAATCCGGGTAGTGAAAGCTTCTAAAAAAACCTTCTACCATCTCTGTCTTTCTAAAATACATCTGAGCAGAAAATAACATAATACCACTCAGAAGCAGTGTCGCAATCCAGTAAATGATTTTTAGATATGTACTGTTTTTATGCATGCCATTGTTTAATATTCGTACCTACTGGTAACTATCTCCATAAATCGCTGTTCATATTCTTCTTTCCCTTCCCAATTATTATAATCGGGTTTCACCATATTATCGATAAATTGTCTTGCACCGTTTTTTGTATGTAGTGTATTTAATTGAGATAGTACTCTGTTATAATCTGTAGAACTTCCTTCAAAAAGATGCTTTATAAAAGCCAGTCGATCATTTAACCCTATATGAATTCCCCTTTTTAATTGATCGTTTAATGAGGGTTGTTTGTCTTCATCGGGAGCTACAGCTGCTACTGATTCCAGATCAGGAGTTGTAAATGCCTTGTCATTTTTTTTATAGTCATCCTCTTTTTCTTCCAAAGAAATAACTTCTTCCTGCTTATCTGAAACGGGAACAAAAAGATCTTCTGTAACTCTGGCATTTATTTTCTCAATTACAATCTCTGGTCTCTCGTCTTTTACCTCATTAACGATTTCTTCCTCTTTTTGAGGGAGATCAGGCTTTTCAATAGGAGATACATCTTCCAATTCGAATAATGTTTCTGCCTTCTCCTCTTCTTTTTCTTCTTCTTCTTCGATAGTCAGGATTGGTGTCTGTAGCGGAGGTTTCTCTTCTACAATTTTTTCTTCTGTTATTGTCTGTTCAATGCTTTTTTCAGCCAGTACCTCCCGTATCTGTCCTATGGTTGGTTGTGGACCGGAAAAATGATGCTCTGCAAAGGACAATATGGTCAATTTCTCGTACAATTGTCTTGCTTCTTCCTGAAGCTGAATCAAATCCGACTTTCCTTTTAATTGCAATACCCGATGTGCGATACTTATTAATTCTGCTTCCAATTTCTTTTTCATCCTTGACTATTCATTTTTAACGCCCCTATTTTTATTGATTGTATTCTCACACTCCTCTCTTGTATAATTTGGAAGTGTTTCATAACTTTCTATAGAATACTGCTAATCCTAGTTGATTTTTAATAAATTTACCTCGTCTTTAAAACAAAGAAAGGGATTTCTCTAATTGACGCTGAAAAATACAAAATGTTTCTTGAAAATACAGTAAATCATAAAGAGCAATTTGGGTGGATTGAAGTTATCTGTGGTTCAATGTTCTCTGGTAAGACAGAAGAACTTATCCGCAGGCTAAAACGTGCCCAGTTTGCAAAACAAAAAGTAGAAATTTTCAAACCATCTGTAGATCGCAGATATGATGATGAAATGGTAGTTTCTCATGATGCTAATGAAATTCGTTCTACTCCTGTACCTGCTGCTGCCAATATTCGTATTCTGGCTGATACTTGCGATGTTATCGGTATTGATGAGGCACAATTCTTTGACGATGAAATCATCTCCGTATGTAATGACCTGGCTAATAAAGGAATTCGGGTAATTGTTGCAGGTCTAGATATGGATTTTAAAGGCAATCCCTTTGGTCCTATGCCTGCATTAATGGCTACTGCAGAATATGTAACAAAAGTACATGCTGTATGTACCCGTACCGGAAATCTTGCTCAATATAGCTATCGAAAATCTAAAAAAGATGATTTAGTCGTCCTTGGAGAAACCGAAGAATATGAACCTTTGAGCAGGGCCGCTTATTACAAAGCGATGCTTAAAGACAAGGTGCATGAAATGCCCGTTAACGACCCCAAAATAGTATCCAAAAAAGAAGATAAAACTGATGAGTAACTTCAAAGAGACCGTACTAGAAATTAATCTAGCTCATCTTTCTCATAATTTTAAGTATTTAAAAAGTAAATTACACCCCGAAGTCAAATTCCTTTCTGTAGTGAAAGCTTCTGGATATGGTAGTGATGTTGTTCCATTGGCTAAACACCTGGAGAAACTCGGTACGGATTATTTTGCTGTAGCATATGTATCAGAAGGAATTGTCCTGAGAAATGCAGGGATAACCACTCCTATCTTGGTATTACACCCGCAACCTGTAAATTTTGCTGCCTGTATAGAATACCGATTAGAACCCAATATCTATAGCAAAAGAATCCTTGAGTGCTTTACCGAAGCTGCGCACTCACATAATGTACAGGAATATCCAATTCATATAAAATTCAACACCGGGCTTAATCGCCTTGGATTTATTGCTGATGACATAGCGTATATCGTACAACAACTGAACACTCATAAGGTTCTTTCTGTACAATCTATTTTATCTCATTTAGCAGCTAGTGAAGATCATAAAGAACGGGATTTCACGCGACAACAAATTGAGCTATTCAAAAAAATAACTGCTACCTTTTCTGCTACACTTGGGTATACTCCTATCGTACACCAATGCAATACATCTGGTATTCTAAATTATCCTGATGCTCATTTCTCAATGGTCAGATCAGGAATTGGTTTATATGGATACGGAAATGATACCACTTATGACGTCAATCTCAAACCTGTAGCCACACTCAAATCGGTTATCTCTCAAATACATGAATTAGCTCCCGGAGAAACACTTGGTTATAACAGAGCTTTTAAAGCGACAAAAAAAACAATTACTGCAACCATTCCTATTGGGCATGCAGATGGTATCAGCAGACAATATGGTATGAGAAAAGGATTTGTTCTGGTGCATGGAAAACGTGCCTATATTACCGGAAATGTGTGTATGGATATGCTAATGATTGATATTACCGACATCCCCTGTAAAGAAGGAGATGAGGTGATTTTTTTTGA
Source organism: Aquimarina sp. TRL1 (assembly GCF_013365535.1). Lineage (NCBI taxonomy): Bacteria > Pseudomonadati > Bacteroidota > Flavobacteriia > Flavobacteriales > Flavobacteriaceae > Aquimarina > Aquimarina sp. TRL1. The sequence goes on from NZ_CP053590.1 coordinate 1,633,073, forward strand.
TGCACATACCGGAGCCAATAATATGGCTGAGCATGCTGGCACTATTTCTTACGAGCTACTTACCGCAATTGCACCACGGGTAAAACGTAAAGTCATCGATGAAATTTGATTTTCATCGATTTGAAAACCCCTTTTTTTAATTTTTAATGATTTTAAGCCCATCTTTTTTCTGTATATTAGAGCTTCACTAACTTCTAAAATTAAAAAAAATGGGATTTTTTAAAGATTTTAAATCTTTCTTATTGAAAGGTGATATCGTAAATCTTGCCACTGCTGTAGTTATTGGAGGAGCCTTTAATAAAATTGTAGGTTCAGCTGTAGCAGATGTGATCATGCCAATTGTAGGAGTTCTTTCCGGAGGAACGGACTTTACACAAAAATTCATAGCACTGGATGGTAATGATTATGAAAATCTGGCTGCCGCTAAAGAAGCTGGCGCTGCAATTATCACTTATGGAAATCTGATCCAGGCAATTATTAACTTTATTATTGTAGGTCTTTTTATTTTTCTTGTCTTAAAAGCATATGAAAAATCTAAAAAGAAAGAAGAGGAAGCACCAGCTGCTCCTGCAGGACCTACACAAGAAGAATTATTGACAGAAATCAGAGATTTGCTTAAAAAATAATAAGTTCTTTTTGTAACAAGAAATACATTATAGCTACCGCTATACTATATATTCTAACCATTAAACCGCTCTTTTATCAGAGCGGTTCTTTTTTACAACTTGTTATATATATAACAGATTATATAAATTTTGATATTTTACGAAGAATCACTTGGATAATTAGAAATATTCCAGACATTTGTATGGAAATCAATGACAATAACCTTTAGGGATTCAGAAACCAACAATGAATTCCTTTGAAATTTATAAAATAATATATTATGAGAGTAGCTGTAGTAGGAGCCACTGGCTTAGTCGGAACAGTAATGCTAGAAGTCCTAGCAGAGAGAAACTTTCCTATAACAGAATTGATTCCTGTCGCTTCAGAGAGATCAGTAGGAAAAAAACTTTCTTACAAAGGGACAGAGTATAGTGTTGTAGGTCTTGAAACAGCAGTAGAAATGAAACCGGACTTAGCGTTATTTTCTGCCGGAGGAAGTACTTCTTTAGAATGGGCTCCAAAATTCGCAGAAGCAGGAACAACAGTTGTAGATAATTCTTCTGCATGGAGAATGGATCCTACTAAAAAACTTGTAGTTCCGGAGATCAATGCTACTTCCCTAACAAAAGAAGACAAAATTATCGCCAACCCAAATTGCTCAACAATTCAGATGGTTCTCGCACTTGGTCCACTACACGAGCAATATAAAATCAAGCGTGTTATTGTTTCTACATATCAATCTATTACAGGAACTGGAGTAAAAGCGGTTCAACAATTAGAAAACGAATATGTTGGAGAAAAAGGAGAAATGGCATATCCATATCCTATCCATAGAAATGCCATTCCACATTGCGATGTTTTTGAAGCAAACGGATATACCAAAGAAGAAATGAAATTGGTTAATGAAACGCAGAAAATCCTTGATGATCGAACTATTGCCGTTACTGCTACTGCTATTAGAATTCCTGTAGTTGGAGGTCATAGTGAAAGTGTTAACCTAGAATTCGAAAAAGAATACACAGAAACAGATGTTAGAAAAATTCTAAGTGACACCTCGGGGGTAACGGTTCAAGACAACCCGGATACCAATACCTACCCTATGCCTATTTATGCAGAAGGGAAGAATGACGTTTTTGTAGGAAGAATACGAAGAGATCATTCCAGAGAGAATGCATTAAACATGTGGATTGTAGCTGACAACCTAAGAAAAGGAGCTGCTACAAATGCTGTACAGATCGGAGAATATCTGGTACAGGAAAAACTAATCGGATAATTCCTTATCCTTTTTTAGAAAAAATAATTTACTATTATATTGACCTCTTCCTATTTGAAAACAGGAAGAGGTTTTCTTTTTTTACGAACACTCTTCCTTGTAAGGTTTTTATGTTTATACACTCTAATACAGTATATTAATCATAAAATCACAATGTAATGAATATCAAAATAACTTTAGGTTTAAGAATTTTATTAGGAATATTACTCCTTGTATTCGGTAGTAATAAATTCATTGGGTTTCTTCCCAATTTTGAATTTGCTAACCCAGAAGCAGGAGTTTTTTTTGGAGCATTAGCCAATAGTTATGTACTAAAAACAGTAGCACTAACAGAGATCATCGCTGGAATTTTATTACTGATCAATAAATCTGTTCCTTTTGCGCTACTTCTTATAGTTCCTATCTCTATTAATATTGTTTTATTTCATATCACACTAGACCCTGCTAATATTGCACCAGCTATTGTTGTGTTTGCTCTTAATGCTTATTTAATTTACAGAAAATGGGACCATTACAAAGGGTTGTTCTAATACAATCCTCATAAAAACCTGATAGCTCTCATTTGATGAAAATAACGGTTACTAAACCCCAAAGTAACATGATAAGAAGCTCATTTTCTTATTAATTCATTAAAGAGAGCTTTCTTTTTTTATAATTATTTTATGAAATCATCTTCCTACTTTTAATAGATTTGTGTCAAACGAAAAACAAATTTTCTTATGAAAAAAGCTGTTTTCGCATTATCTATCGTTACTCTCATGATAGGATGCAAAAATGAAACAAAACAAGAAACTGCTAAAATTCAACGTACATTGAACTATCCCGAAACTAAAAAAGCAGATACAGTAGACACATACTTCGGTGTAGCGGTAAAAGACCCCTACAGATGGCTAGAAGATGATCGAAGCAAAGAAACAGAAGACTGGGTAAAGTCACAAAACAAGGTAACCTTCTCTTATTTAGACAGTATCCCTTTTAAAAACGAATTAAAAGATCGTTTGTCTTCTTTATGGAATTATGAAAAAGTAAGTGCACCTTTCAAAGAAGGAGAATACACGTATTTCTATAAAAATGACGGCTTACAAAATCAAAGTGTTTTATACCGTTTCAAAAAAGAAGGGGATGAACCGGAAGTCTTCTTAGATCCTAATAAATTTAGTGAAGATGGAACTACTTCTCTCGGGGGGCTTAGTTTTTCTAAAAATGGAAAAATATTAGCCTATTCTATCTCTGAAGGAGGAAGTGACTGGAGAAAAGTAATTATCAAAAATGTAGAAACCAAAGAAATAATAGAAGACACTCTTATCGATATTAAGTTTTCAGGGCTTTCATGGAAAGGAAATGAAGGATTTTACTATTCCAGTTATGACAAACCTAAAGGAAGTGAGCTTTCTGCCAAGACCGATCAGCATAAACTTTACTACCATAAATTGGGGACTGCTCAAAAAGATGACGAGTTAATTTACGGAGGAACTCCAGAAGAAAAACATCGATATGTAGGTGGAAATGTAACAGATGATGATCGCTATCTAATTATTTACGCTAAAGTTTCTACTTCTGGAAACAAACTATTCTTAAAAGATCTATCTAAAAAAGACAGCAAGTTAATTACGATCTTAGATCATACTGACAGTGACAGTTTTGTTATTGAAAATGATAAATCAAAATTATTTATCGTTACTAACCTTGACGCTCCTAACAAAAAAATCGTCACTACTGATGCCAGCAAGCCTACTCCTGATACCTGGAAAGATTTTATTCCTGAAACAGAAAATGTATTATCCTCAAGTACTGGTGGAGGATACTTCTTTGCTGAATATATGGTTGATGCTGTCTCCAAAGTACAACAATACGACTACAACGGAAAGTTAGTTCGGGAGATCAAACTTCCTGGAATAGGAAGTGCCGGTGGTTTTGGAGCTAAAAAAGAAGAAAAAGAATTGTACTATTCTTTTACTAACTATGTAACCCCAGGAAGCATCTATAAATACACTATTGAAGATGGGACTTCTGAACTTTATAAAAAACCTAAGATAGATTTCGCTTCTGATAACTACGAAAGTAAGCAGGTTTTTTATACTTCTAAAGACGGGACAAAGGTTCCGATGATTATCACCCATAAAAAAGGACTAGAGCTAAATGGTAAAAACCCGACAATATTATATGGGTATGGTGGATTTAACGTCAGTCTGACTCCTTCTTTTAATATTGCTAATGCAGTATGGATGGAGCAAGGAGGTATATACGCTGTACCAAACCTCAGAGGAGGAGGAGAGTACGGAAAAAAATGGCATGATGCAGGGACTAAGAAGCAAAAACAAAATGTATTTGATGATTTCATTGCTGCTGCTGAATACCTGATTAACAATAAATACACCTCAAGTGATTACTTAGCAATCCGAGGAGGTTCTAATGGAGGATTATTAGTAGGGGCGACTATGACACAGCGCCCGGATCTAATGAAAGTAGCACTTCCTGCCGTAGGAGTTCTAGATATGTTGCGTTATCACACATTCACTGCCGGAGCAGGATGGGCATATGATTATGGTACTGCTGAGGACAACAAGGAAATGTTTGAATACTTAAAAAAATATTCTCCAGTGCATAATGTAAAAGAAGGAGTAGAATATCCTGCTACACTGGTTACGACAGGGGATCATGATGACAGAGTTGTTCCTGCACACTCTTTTAAGTTTGCTGCAGAACTACAAGACAAGCAAACGGGAAGCAACCCAACCTTGATCAGAATCGAAACCAATGCAGGGCACGGAGCAGGAACTCCGGTTTCTAAAACTATCGAGCAATATGCCGATATCTTTGGTTTTACACTATACAACATGGGGTATAATGTACTTCCAGAAAAAGTTACTAAAGAAGTAAAAGGGTAAACACCTTAACTTTATCATAAAAAATCCGCTTATTAAAAAAGCGGATTTTTTTTACCCTTATTTTTCAAAAAAAAAGACAAGTTCAATATCTTTGAATATGCTAAAAGTCCAGAATATTTCTTTCGCGTATCAAACGGCTCCTGTTATCAAGAATGTTAGTTTTACCATCAACAAAGGACAACATATTGCTTTGGTTGGGGCAAGTGGATGTGGGAAGAGTACTCTACTCAAAATTATTTATGGCCTTCTTCAGGTTACTGAGGGGAGGTTATACTGGGACGATAATGAAATTTTAGGCCCTAACTATCATCTGGTTCCGGGAGAGGAATATATGAAATATCTCTCACAGGGATTTGAACTAACTGCATATCGGACAGTATCAGAAAACATCGGACAATACCTCTCAAATTTTGAACCTGAATTAAAAAAAGGACGTGTTAAAGAATTATTAGAAATTGTAGAATTAGAGGAATTTGCAGCAACAAAAGTAGAAAACTTAAGCGGAGGACAAAAACAACGTGTCGCATTGGCTAGAGCCTTAGCTAAAAAACCTGAATTATTATTACTGGATGAGCCTTTTGGGAATATCGACAATTTCAGAAGAAGCTCTCTGCGCAGAAACCTATTTAATTATCTGAAAAGAAATAAAATTACCAGTATTACAGCCACCCATGATAAAACAGATATTCTTTCTTTTACAGATGAGACTATTGTAATACAAAAAGGAGAGGTCATCGCTCATAAAAACACAATTGAACTATACCGACATCCAAAAAATCTATACATAGCATCACTTTTTGGAGAGATTAACAACATTGTAATTTCTGACCTTATCACTTCAGCTGATCATTCATCTGCATTAGTATACCCCCACGAAATAACAATAGTTTCTAAATCCTCTATTAGTGTTCTGGTGAGAAAATCTTATTTCAAAGGCAATCACTTCCTTATAGAATCTGTATTAAATGGCACTTCTATTTTATTTATAGAGCACCATACCTTTCTTCCTCCTGGAGAAAAAATATACATTACAATCCCTGAGGATCTTCTTTTATCCAGAGCAGCTACTTAAACTCCTCATTTCTTTTTTAAAACAATTCAAAAGTGTATTCCCTCGACAATCTCTTGCACTGTTGTATTCCCGTAATATTAATTAATACAATACTTTTATATATTTCTTTAACTAGTTAAAGATTTTTCTGACTATTTATTAAGAATTTTACTTTCCAATTCTGAAAAAAACAGAAAAAAATTAAAATTATTTATACGACTCTCTAAATTAAAATCACGTAATAATGAAAGTAACTCTTAAAACCATTCTTTCTATTATTTGTAATATTCTATGTTTTGAATTTCATAAAAAGAAAACAAAACTCAATTACACATATAGTGAAAGTTTCTTATCTATATTCGTCAGCGCTTCCTTTGCCAAAAAAACAGCGCTACTTATATGTACTTCTTTTTCACTTAATTAAAAGAACTTATACCCCATAACAAGTTACTATTTTATATAATGTTTATCTAATAATGCATTAGGAAACATTAGAATACGTGTATACTCCTAAATAAACTTACTTCCTAAAAAGAGTATTAATCACTTATTTAATATACACAAAATGAAATACTATAAAAAAAGAACCAGAGTATTAAAAAACCACAAAAGATACGATGATGAAATAACGATAAAACTATTTCCTGCACAGGGAAGAGAAGTCTCTCCTGAAGAGACCAGAAAATTTATGAAAAGAGATAAATATTACAGAAGCATATAATATCCCATATAATTTTTTTAACACAACTCACTCCCCCTTTTATATAGAGATATGGTAAGAGGGGGTTATTCTTTTTCGAAGGTCTTTAAGATCATTTCTTTCCCATCAAAAACTCCATAGGTATAATAATGGATCCAATCCCCTAGATTTGTATATTTTGAAGTTTCGTTCAGTGCTATTTCCATAGGCAAATGCCGGTGACCAAATACAAAATGATCCCTGTGTTTTGTTTCTAGCTTTCGTTTGCAATACTGTACTAACCACTCGTTTTCTTCTCCCAAAAATACGACATCTTCATCTCCTGATATCAATTTATTTTTTACAGATAAATATTGTCCCAAACGAACTCCAATATCCGGATGAAGCCATCTAAAAAGCCATTTGGAAAACGAATTTGTAAAAACTTTTTTCATTCTTTTATACCCGAGATCTCCTGGGCCTAGACCATCTCCATGTCCTACTAAAAATGTACTATTGTTAAACGTGAATTCCTTAGGAGAATGATATACTGGAATGTTTAATTCTTGTTCGAAATAATCGTCCATCCAAAGGTCGTGATTTCCTACAAAGAAGTACACAGGAATTCCTGCGTCTGTTATTTCGGCTAATTTCCCTAAAGTTCTTGTGAATCCCTTAGGTACTACCGTTTTATATTCAAACCAAAAATCGAATAAGTCTCCCAGTAAAAAAATAGCTGCAGCATCTTCCTTTACCTGGTCTAACCATCTGACAAATTTCTGTTCTCTTGGAAAACTTTTCTTATTGGTCGGAGCCCCTAAGTGGTTATCACTAGCGAAATAAACTTTTTTCCCTTCAGGAAGATTCATAGTACCTATTTATTGGGGTAAAGATATAAATAATTCTAAGGTTAATCTCACTATTGGCAGTATATTCCCTTCTTCATAAAAGTGTTTTCAGAAAAAAACAAAACATCTCTTTTTGAACTAAACAAAAATCCAAATACAAGTATGTATTTGTTCGACATGAATATTTTGCTTAATTAGAAAAAAGAGATGTTTCTCGTCGTGTGTAATAAAATGTAAGTACTACAAGTGGTCTGTACTTTTTTGGTTATTCTTCTTTAAAAGAAAATGAGTCGTAGTTCTTGTTTACTTTTATTCCTTGTGCAGAAAAAAGCTTAACTACTGTTTCTTCATAAGAATACAATTCTTCATTTAGCAATGTTAATTTCTCATCGTAATTTTCCATGGTTAGTGATTTGTGTTATACATAAGTCGCTACAAAACAAATCTAAGCTGTAAAAGAAAAGATACAAAACCGTACTAACACTATTTTTATATGAGAGGATAAGAAATCATTATCATTTTTTTAGGGGGTATTCATATTATCAAACGTCATAGTAATGGATTACAACACATAAACCACTACTTATCAGTTGCTTAGAATCATTTTAATTAGTTTTATTTTATCTTTTTTTTATAAAAAAATAACATAAAAGCCCGAAAACAGTACAAAAACCACACTTTTTTAACATTAAAAAGTCATCTTTATACCTATCACTATAACATTTCTTTAGCAACTATATAGAGAATCTATACATTATCACTGGCAAACCACTCTGCATAAGAGGTTTCTGTTTCTTTAAGTTTCAATGAATGTAATGAAATTCCTTTTGGCAATCTGGTCTTTATTTTTTTTGCAAAATCAATTACCATATTTTCACTGGTAGGTTGATAATCTACTAAAATTACATTATGACCACGAGTTTTTAGTTCATTTGCCAATTCTAAATGCGGCGTATTTTTATTAAAAACAGTCGCATGATCAAAAACATCTTCAATTTCTTCCTTTACTATTTTCTTTAAATCTCCAAAGTCAATTACCATTCCCAGTTTTGTATGTGTTTTATCTGTAATTGGGCTCCCAATCACAGTAACACTTAATTTATAACTGTGTCCATGTACATTTTTACATTTTCCGTCATACCCATACAGTGCATGACCTGTCTCAAAAGAAAATTGTTTGGTAATTCGAATCTTACTCATATATTATTCCTAACTACTTTTTTGCAAAGTTAATGAAGATTATCTTCTCTTTTTACGATTTACTATGTAAATCACAACTAGTGCAATTCCTAAGATTAAAAACAGTCCGTTACCTCCTAAAAAATTCAATATTTCCATCAATTCTTTTTAAATTTTTGCAATGCATTTTTAGTGAATGCTGACAATACCAATTCTCCTGAAATTGCTGCTCTTTCTACTAATAAATCATCCCATTCCTCTGTTCCTTTCCAAAGGATTTTTTTTATTTCTTTTATACTCGCCGGGTTATAATTTGCCATTTTTTCTGTAAACAATTCTAACTCCTTATCTAATTCGCTTATATTTTCAAAAACTCTTGCATACAACCCTTGTTCTTTTGCCCAGTACGCATTTTTCCACTGAGTAGGGTCCAACGCTAATTCTCCAAATGCTGTTGTTCCAATTTTTCTGGAAACTGCCGGTTCAATTACAAAAGGACCAATACCAATCGCCAGTTCACTCAGTTTAATAGATGCTGCTTCTGTTGCCAATGAATAATCACATGCAGCCACAAGTCCTACTCCTCCTCCTACAACTTTTCCTTGTACTCTTCCTATAATGAGCTTAGAGCATTTTCTCATAGCATTTAACACCTTAGCGAAGCCTGAGAAAAAAACAGTTCCTTCTTCTATATTTTTTATGGCTAATAACTCATCAAATGACGCCCCGGCACAAAATGCTTTTTCTCCTTCGGATTTCAGTACAATTACAGAGACTTCTTCGTTTACTGACAGTTCGTTTATCGCACGCTCTAATCGATCTAATAAAACTGAAGGAAAAGAATTACTGCTTGGGTGGCCAAATTCTATATGCGCGATCTTTCCTTCTATTTTTGTATATAAACTACCGTCTTTTCTGTTGGTTGTCATAATCTATTAGGTTTTGTTAAAAGTACTCTTTTTATGCAAGAGGAAGAAACTTCTTCCGGAATTTAATAACTAAGGCTATTGCTCTGAATAACACCCAAACAATAAATGCGATCCAAACACCATAAAGCTTAAAATCTAAACGATCACATATATATAATGTTGGCAAAAAAGCAAAAAAAGTAGCTCCAAATAATACATTTCTCAGATATTTCATTTCACCAAGTCCTTTGAACATACCATCAAAAACAAAAGCGATCCCTCCAATTGGTTGTGTAATTAATACAATAAAAAAGATACTGTTGAAAATCAACAAAACATCTTCTTCACTAATAAATAATTCCCCTATTTTACTATAGAAAAGCCCTCCTAAAATCGCGAGAAAAATACTTACTCCTACCCCGTATAGTGTAACTTTCTTACTTAAGGCTACTAAAGAAGCATATTGTTTTGCTCCTAAAAGTTTTCCACTCAAAATATTCCCTGCAGCTCCATACCCATCAATAAAAAATGCTGTAAACAACCAGATATTCATAGAAATTGTAAACGCGGCTATATATTCATCTCCGTAGCTAGTAGCTCTGGCATTTGCAAAATAAATTGCTGTATTTAATGCTATGGATCTCACAAAAAGATTCAAACTCATAGAAATCAGTCGTTTCAATTCTTTGTTTAATGGGAAACGCAATCGCAGACTCACATCTGTTTTAAACAACAGAAAAAAGAATGCCATAACAGCCATCAGAATCTGAGATATAAGACTTGCCCATGCTGCTCCTCTTAATAACATTGGCTCAAGAATACCATCTATTCCATATACAAGAATAAAATCCAGCACAATATTAGTGACTGCTCCAGTAATAGCAATTACCATAGGCCAAAAGGTATTTTGAAGTCCTCTGAAGATTCCAAAAATAGCAAATGTAAAAAGGGTTAAAGGAAACCCCCACACCCGAATATTATAATACGTTACACTGTATTCCAACACTAAACCAGTAGCATTATATAGCTCGAAAATCTCTTCTACAAAAAACACAGTAGATAGCAATACGATCAAGCTCAAACTCACATTAAAAAAGATCGCCTGAGCAGGAAGGGTTTCTACTTCTTTAATTTTTCCAGCTCCCAAATACTGAGAAATAATTGCAGATATGGCACTTCTTGTTTGCCCTAAAACCCAAATCAAAGCTGATAAAAAAGATCCCACAATACCAACTGCAGCCAAAGACTCTTTTCCATGAACCGGAATATTCCCTACAATTGCCGTATCTGTTATTGATAATAAAGGTTCTGCAATACCAGCTATAATAGCAGGAATTGCTAATTGATTTATTTTCCGGAAACTAATTTCTGTATTCACGAGCAAACACTTAAATATGTAAGGGTATTAATGTTTTTTCTTTGTATTGTATATAGCAGCACAAAATAACAACTTTATTTTCTTTCCTTACAAACAGTTTTGATAGACTTTCTTTATATTATGGAAGAAGTAAAAAATACATTGGGACGAATCCTATTCGGGCTCTTTCTTTTTTCTAAATTAAAAAAATAGTATTTTTGATGCTTATTCTGGGGCATTAGCTCAGCTGGCTAGAGCGCTACGCTGGCAGCGTAGAGGTCATCGGTTCGACTCCGATATGCTCCACTTAACAACCCTCTTCTATTTAGGATATAGAAGAGGGTTGTTTATTTGGCATTTTACTAGCTATATAGCATCCTTTTATAACAAGGAAAAAATTAACTACCTGTTTGTCCTTTATTTTATTTCATTTAATCTAACAAATTCTTTTTTTTCTGGAACCCCATAAATTAACATATGATCTTCGTTTATTTCTGCAACTGGAAACATCCATTGTTTGTTATTTTCTTTCCAATAATAAACAACAAAATAAGTTTTGTCTATTTTTTCTAACCTGTAGCGTTTACAGCTTTCTTTTCCTCTAATTTTTTCAACTTCACTCGAACACATTAACCCACTTAACTTTATTTCATTAGATGGTCTAGTAAATGAGGAAGAATAAAAATGATGAAATCGCTTTTTTCTGAATTTCGCCACAGAATAATTAATTTGTGTTGGTATTAGTTTTTTATACCTCCACGTTACCATTTTATTTTCTGATTTTTCTTCATCAAAAACTGTGTAATAAAACTCCAGTGTTAAACTATCCTTCACAAGGTAATTATAACGTATTTCCTTTTTTCCTATTCCTTGTTTAATCATCCGATTAACCGTATCCACTCTTATTGTATGTTCACTATATAAGCTATCAAAACTATACGTTTTCAATTTCTTTTCTGTAAGATGAATCATTGAACACACGGGTATTGTGTATGTATCATCATCTACAATGAGCACCCATTTCCCTATAAACGACTGACTATAAATCTGAAAAAAACAAAAAAAGGAAGCTACAAGGAAAATACTTTTTTTCATAAATCACCTAGTATAAAACTCATCCAAAAACAAACCATTATAAAATGTAAAATCTCCTAAAGCTATCCACTCTTTACTAATATTCGGGATGGTTTTAAATAGTAGATTCTCTGGAAATTCATCAATACTTAACTCTTCTTTCAAAAAACATGAAATATCATCTATAATAGGTGAATACATTTCTTTTTCAAGATCAACATTCCTAAACATTTTAGGCGCTTTTCGTTTTAAATAGAATTTCATAAAAGTAATTTTGTTTTGAACGAAATTACTATTTAAGTACTTTAGAAAAGCTCAATAATAACCTTTTTTACTGCAACTATAGAATTTTCCAATTCACACCTTTCAATTATAGATTGAATAAAAAAGACTTTAAATACTTATAAGATAAAAAGAGGTCAAAAAAGAAGAACATATAATTTTAATTATCGAAACGGAGATTCCTATTTTGTAGGTATATAAAAAAACAACCCTCAGGTTAACTACTCCTGAGGGTCTGAATTGAAACTTAATTATATTTAACACAAACTCAACTTATATATAATTATGAACGTTTCAACTTTGCTATATCTTTGTTTTTCCTTTTTTCTAAATATGCCCCAAATATAAGAGCTATTATTCTATTATCTATCTATCTCCTATAGAAATTTTAACATTTAACACCACTATAACATTAAATAAACAAAAAAAATATAAAATACTAAAGAACAATCCTTTAAAGCTCTTAAAAAAGACTAAATATTGCCTTTTTGTTCTTATAATACGGTTATAACTCATATATATAACGCCCCTCCCTTAATGCATTGTATAACCTATATTTGAAAATACTAACAAACAAAAATCGTGCCAATATTCGTGTTTTTTAATTTCACACAAATATATAGCACGACTTTTTAAATTCTTATGACAATAGTCAGTAATAAAAGACTATCTTTTTTGTATTATTCTACTACTTTGATACTAAAAGCTTGCGCTATATCAGTTTCTCCACCTGCGTCTGTAACTGTCCCATTGTTAGGCTTTTTTGGCTCATGTTTTAATGTAGCCGTAAATGTTCCTTCTGCGGCTGCAGTTGTCTTAACTACAAATTTTAATCCTACAGGGTCTTCTCCTCCGTTAGTAATATAATCTGATTCTTTATCATTATAAGTTACCGTTATTCCTAACTTGTCCTCAACCTCGTAAAAGAATTGATGTGCATCTGCTTCTTCTTCGATTTCTTCATTAATATTTTCTGCAGGAGTTTCTGTCTCATTTAGCAGAACTACTGTACCAGCATATTCTGTATTTGCTTTAAGATCTCCAGATACTGTTATTACCGGCTCCTTAGGTCCGTCTCCTCCATCTTCATCTTTTACTTGCAGAGTAACAGTCTCTGGACCATTTTGCAATGTTATTGTCATGGTAGTAATTACTTCTTCTTCATTAATTGGCGCTGGATTGTCATCATCATTAGAGCAAGATGTTAGTAAAATTGATCCAATTGCCATTGCTGATAAAAATTTACGTGTGTTCATTTTGATAAATATTTAATAATTGATAATAAGGCGCAACAGGAAATTTCGTCCTAAATCGTCCGAAAAGTACCGTTGCCGATTCATGTAATTTCTATAATTCGTATTAAGGACATTATTAACTGTAAGTCCCATTTTTAATAAATTGTGTTCCCCTAGAGGAAATTCCATTTCCATATCGGCCTGTAATAGGTGATACGCAGGAGGAGGGGTGTTAATTTCTAATTCGACATTTTCATTTTGCCTCAAAGAATAGACCTCAATATTTGCCGGATATTCATTCTGTTCGAAAAAATATTGACTTTCTAAAGAAGCTTTAAACCCTTTCCACTTTTTATTTTGATAAATAATTGCATTATTAATATTTGGTGCCGGCATATTAATCAGAGGAACATCATTTTTTGTTTCTTTTCCTTTTACTAAAGAAAAATTATGTGTTGTCTGCCAGTTCTGATGCCAATTGGCATATATCTTAGCATCTACCCCTAATAGCCTGGCGTCTGCCTGTCTATACCCCCATACCGGGAAAGCTCCCCTAATCGTAAGCTCTACTCCTTCTGGCTCCAGTAGTATATAATTATTAATATAGTTCGCATAAGGAGCAATTTCCCATCCCCAATTTTTATAATCTCTTTCTATCGACAAAGAAAATTTATGTGCCATTTCCTGATCCATTCTCAAATCTCCCAATTCTATTCTTGCTGCCGAGTGATGTAATCCATCACTAAACAACTCTGATGGGTTAGGAGCTCGTTGCCCTAACGCATAATTAAATCGTAACTCATATGCATCTTTATAGGTGTATTGCACCCCAACTGTTGCAGAAATACTATGATAATCAAAAACCGGATTTGTTAGAATCTGTGTTCCAAAGTCTTCTAAAACAATATCTGAGAAATCACGATCATATCCACGTTCTTCCCATCTGCTTTTTAAATAAAACTTCTTGGCATCTATCCTATTAAAATCATATCGAACCCCGGCATCAATGATCGCTTCACTACTAATATCGTATTCTCCTGTAAAAAATATTCCTGCATCGTATTTTTCATAGTCCGGGATTAACCTTCTTACCTGTGTAGAAGGGTCTGCAAAGTTTTCCTGATACCTCAATAATACCCCTGCATTCCATGAGTAATCATATTTTGCATCGTATTTAAAATCAGAAGTAATTGTATGAGTTGTCAATTCCAGATCAATACTCGGTATTTCATCAAGATCGTCAGAGCGTCGAATATCAAATTCCATACGATGATTTTTTTGAAAATCATATTGCATGGTCCACTTTCCTAATTCTTCGTACCGTTTAAAAAATCGCAACCTCCCCAAATGATGTGTTACATCTTGTTTTGGGTTTTTTATATCATAGGTAAAATCTCTTATTATAGATGGTTCCCTGCTATTAATCGCATCAATAAGATCGTCTACATTTCCAATATGTGAACTGGCCAGCACCCCAATTTCATTATTATAAAATGAATAAAAAGCATCCCATCCATAAGAAAATTTATTCATTCCTATCGACAGAGAGCCTCCTTTTTCAAAAACGCCTGTATTTGATAGTATATAGTCTGGAGCTTCGACATCTCCAAATCTTTTTAGGGTTCCCTGCGCCTTAATAAAAAATCCACTTTCATAACCTTTTATCATCTTAGTAGATAACGAACCTCCTCTTCCATTAGTTGCACCGGTAGCAATTGTTTTTCCATACAATGTATCTTTTGAAGCTACTTTTTCCGGTTCTACGATAATGACACCTCCTATTGCATCTCCTCCATATTGAAGTGCAGAAGCTCCTTTTACCACTGTTATTTTACCTGCTGTATTAACATCCACATTGGGAGCATGTTCATCTCCCCATTCCATATCCTGCATTCGCACGCCGTTATTCATCAGCAATACTCTACTTCCATTAAGTCCTTGTATTACGGGCTTAACAATTGTAGATCCTGTATTTAAAGAAGAAACCCCTGTAATCTTTCGCAAGGCGTCTCCTAAAGCTCCACTACTATTTTCTTCGAGAACTGAAGAACCAAGCGTTTCCTCCTGTGACGAATTTGTTTTCTTTTTTTCTCCTGTTATTTCTACTTCATCTAATTCATTAAGGTGGTGCTCCAAATAAAAAGTATGTGAAGCTATTTCCGAAACATCCAGTGTCACCACCTTTGTTTCACATTTTTCATGAGATACAGTAAAAGCATAAGAAACTTCGCATAGTCCTTCTATCGTATACTGCCCCGTTTCATCCGTTTGAATTGAGCGATCATTAAATCGTATTATTGCTCCTTTTAAGGCTTCCCCATCGTGAAAGTCAATTACATATCCGGTAATTGATTTATTACAATCCTGAGCTATTAATTGCCCAATCCCTAAAAGAAACACAAGTATCCAAGTGTATCTTTTCATTATAAAATAATAAGTATCAGTGTGTTTTATAAAAAACACCAAGAAAAATAAATGCTCTAAATGATTACGCTACAGGCGGCGCTTTATTGTGTAGTTTACTGAATGTAATTGTTTTAACAGTAGTATTTAACGATATATATACTGCTGACTCTGCAGGAATATCTATTGTTTCTGGTACAGATACTTCTTCTACTAAAACAAAAAAATCATTATGATTTTGCCCGGAAACATATTCACATACCATACAATCCGAATCATCACTCGCATGATCCAAGACGTGTAATTCCCCAAGTTGCATCGCTCCGAACAGCAATAACAATAGGGAGGTTATGATATGTTTATGTACATTCATGGTGGCAAATAAACAAAAAAAATATTAGTTTTTTAACTATTTATAATAATTACTCCTCGGTTAATTGCAAAAATCAATAGTTTTTTGTACTACTGTTTTCATGTCTTTTGGCAACTCCCGATCCGTCCAGGGGTGCTGTGCTCCAAAAACATGATTAGCACCTTCTAATATGTATAAATTACTTTTCGAATTTAATGAATGTAAGAACGCTGCTTCCTGAACTGCAACAGTCGTATCCGAGTCTCCGTGGATGATCAAATAAGGCACTTCGAGTTTTTTAACTGCTTTTGCGATGTCTAACCGCTCTTTGTTTTCTACAAAATTTGTATAAAACTGATAAAAATGTGGCATTTTTTGCCTGGTTCGACCATTTTCTATATACATAACTCCTTCTTTCTCCCAATCAGAAAGCTGAGCTCCTATTGGAAATCGTTTTTCATAATCCGAAACCCCAGCCCAGGTAACCAACCTTGAAACTCTTCTGTCTACAGCTGCTGTCAACGCTGCAATTCCTCCTCCTCTCGAATGACCTATAACCGTAATATTATCCGTCATTACATGTTCCTTATATTCAAACTCCTTAGAAACAACCCAATTTAGCACCTGATCCAAATCATCCATTTCCTTGGTATAATTATTATCCCCAAAAGCCTTTAAATCAGGAAAATCGACAGGCTGATCAATAGTACCTCCATTGAATGAGAAATTAAATTTTATAAAGAAAAAACCTCGATTAGCAAAAGCTTCTCCTACTAAATTCCATGCCCCCCAATCCTTAAATCCTTTGTAGCCATGGCAAAATATTACTACTGGTTTTTGAATTTCGGATGTAGAAAAACAGACATCTGCCACAATGGGTCTTCCATGTTTTCCAGGCAGTACTATATTTTTATTCTGGTGTATCATACTTCTTTTTCTATAAAAGGTCGTTTCGTATCAAAAATTTCTACGATTAATTTTTTTAATTGAGTCAAATATGCGAGAAACGTATCCTCTGTGATCTCTATATTTGCTTTTCCTCTTGGTGTTTCTTTTTTTCCAAATGACAAAAAGCCTTCTTTCAGGTTTTTAAAAGAAATAATTCCTCCCTGCATTGTTTCTACACTCCCCATTTCTTTAAAATACATATACGCATAAGCTAGTACCTGAATTATTTTACTATTCTTAAAGTCTTCCGTCAAGACCTCCCAATCTAATAAAACAACGTCATTCTTGACAACTTTACCTGTCTTGTAATCAATAATACGCAACATCCCATCCAACTCATCAATTCGATCCACCTTTCCCTTGATAAACACAGGAAAATCCAGTTCATCTATTTCGACTTTTGCTTTTAAGTTACTCTCGATATGACAAATTTTAAGCTTTCTTCCTTGTTCCAGCATTTTCTTCTCTGATTGCAGGAAATTATATACATACCGCTTAGCTACCTGATAGATTAAAAAGTTCTTTCCTCTTTTTATATCCAGACTGGAATATACTTTTTTAAACTCAGAAGTAACTTCCTGATCGATTATATCCATCATTTTTTTGACATCAGTAACTGTAAGAAATTTTCCTTCAAAGGGTTTGTAAAAATTCTCTAATGTATTATGAATGACTGTTCCTAGGGTATTAGCTGCAATTGTCTCTTCTACTTCTTCCTTTTCTTTAATTCCTAAAACATATTTGTAATAAAAATCTATTGGATTTCGAATGTAGGATGTCAGAGCAGATGGAGATAATCCATACGAGGCAAGTTTTTGTAATCTGCCTATCACTGTTTCTGTTTTTTCTACCGTTAGTAATGCTGTTTGTATCTTTGGAACTTCTGAAGAAATCAGTTGCTTTTTTATATGATGTGCTGGTCTTCTGTCTTTATCAAGCTGTCTTAAAAACCTACTTTTTTCTCCTCCGCCAACACCATCATTTTCTGTATTATATAACAGATAAATATTTTTAGCTCTTTGTATTAACCGATAAAAATGATACGTATAAATAGCATCCTTTTCTTTATAGGTAGGTAAATCAAATGCTTTTTTTAAATCATAAGGTATAAATGAATTAGTACTTTTACCTGCCGGTAGCACCCCTTCATTTACAGATGTAATAATCACTGTTTCAAAATCCAGGCATCTGGACTCCAACATCCCCATTAACTGCAATCCTCTAAAAGGTTCTCCTCTAAAATCCAGCGTATCTGTCGTCAGTATATCTTTATAAAACTGATGAAGAGACTGTATGGTATTTAGATATGTATATGAATCATTCAGAATAGTTAACTTATTAAAGATTGTATAGAAATGATAAATGTATTCGAGCTCTAATGCATTTCGCTCTCTGTCTAAATTTTGTTTTAACTGTTTTATTAATTGTTGACAAATCAACAAAGCCGATCGAGTATCTTTCCAACCGGAATACAATAGTTTTAAAGCTGTTTTTTTTTCTTGCTCTATTTTATCCTCTATTTGATCATAGGCAACAAATACCATATTCTCTTTAGAAACCACTTCTATAACCTTGCTGGCTGTATCTCCCAACAACCAATAGGAAGCGGGATTATTCAGGAGTTCTAATAAGGATTTATAATAAACTCCTTGTGGGTTGGATACTTTATGAATTGCAAACAACAATTCGAAAAAAGAAGCAATAGGAGTTTCTTTTAGAGGCATCCCCATTGTAATATTCAAAGAGTTAATTGTTTCCGGCAATGCATTAAGAACCGGTAACAGCAAACTTTCATCCGCTAAAACAACCGCGGTATTCTCCATCTCCTCTACTGGAATTGTCGTCAGTAGTTCTCCTACGTATTTTGCCTGCCCTACATTTTTGGGAGCACCAATTATTTTTATGTTTTTTTCCTTCGAAAATTTATCAGTAATCCATTCAAAAGGTGCTTCTTTATAAAAACTCCAATTTTTCTGATATCCACGTAAGAACAAAGATGCTTCATGATATTTATTTTCCATAAAGAAACAGTCTGCATCCCAGAATACTCGTGCTTTCTCACTTTCTAAAAGTTCTTGAATAATTGTTTGCTCTGCATTATTTAATGCATTAAACCCTACAAAAACATGGTTCCTTTCTGTTGTGCTTTTATAGGTTTGAATATTTTCAGAAGCTCTTCTATACAATAATCCCTGATACCCTACTCCTTTGCGAATTAACGCATCTCTAAATGCTATATAATAGTCTAATAAACACTCCCAAAAACTGATGTAGTTTTTTATTAACTGTGTTTTTTCTTCTTGTAAATACCAATGATTAATATCCTGTATTCCCGACAGGTAAGAAAAAAAGCTAACATAATCTACACAGTATCTATCAATCTCATTAAAATCATAGATTAATGTTTGTGCCCAACCACAAAAAGTATCCAGGTTTTCTTTTTCTAACGTAGTATGTGTATGCAAATATGCATCATAGAATTCGAAGAGTGTTTCTGTATTGTCGATTTGTCTCAATCCTGATAATTCCTCTATAAATTCTTCTATACTAATAATCTCAGGCGCAAATACTGTTTTGTCTTTATACAATGCTAAAAGTTCTTTTTTCAAGAACAATCCCGCTCGCTTACTTGGTACAATAAAAGACACTTCGCTTATATCTTTTTCTGTATCCTTTATATCCAGTAATACTTCTTCTAAAAAACTTTTCACTTTATAAAAATAAAAAACGCTCCGATTAGATCGGAGCGTTTTCGCTTATAATTTTCAGTTATTGAATCTCCTTATTTTACTAAGTTGATTTCAACACGTCTGTTTTGTTTTCTACCAGCTCTTGTCGCGTTAGTAGCGATTGGCTTTTCTTCTCCATACCCTTTAGCTGATAATCTAGACTGATCGATTCCGTTGTTTACTAAGAAATCTTTTACAGAATTTGCTCTAGACTCAGATAATCTTTGGTTTGTAGTAGCTCTACCTTGAGAATCAGTGTGTCCTTCGATAGAGAAGTTTGCACTTGGGTATTCTTTAAGGATCTTGATGATATCTTGAAGAACATTGAAAGACTCAGACTTGATACTTGATTTTCCAGTATCGAATAAGATAGTCTTAGCGTATTCGTTAAGAGTAGCCTGTACTTCTTCAGTTACTTCTGGACATCCGTTGTTTGCAACAGTTCCAGGAACATCAGGACAGTTATCATCTTTATCTAATACTCCGTCATTATCTTTATCTTGGTAAGGACATCCGTTGTTTGCAGCAGGACCTGCTTCGTTTGGACAACCATCTTTACCATCAGTGATTCCATCACCGTCAGCATCAGGACATCCGTTAAGGCTAGCTAAACCAGAAACTGTAGGACAGTCATCTTTAGGATCTGGAACTCCGTCACCGTCAGTATCAGGACATCCGTTGAACTCAGCTGTACCAGCAACATCTGGACAGTCATCTTTTCCATCAACGATTCCGTCACCGTCAGTATCAGGACATCCGTTGAACTCAGCTAAACCAGGAACTTCTGGACACTCATCATCTTTGTCATATACTCCGTCACCATCAGTATCTTTACCTCCGAATGCGAAAGTAAGACCTGCAGAGTGCTGGAAGTGTGTAGGAGGATAGTTGCTTACCTCATAGTCTTCTAATACGTGCTTATAAGTAGACTGTACGTTTAATGCTAAATTTTCTGTTAACCAGAAGTTGATCCCTAAAGATCCGTTTACAGTTCCTACTCCTATTTCATCTATCCAAGTGTATCCACCACCTACACCTAAGTAAGGATCGAACCACTTAGCTTTTAAAGCATCTTTGAAGCTATAAGAGAATCTACCATCTAATGCATAGTAAGATAAATCATCTACACTTTGATCTTCTCCATTAAGTTCTCCCCAGTTGCTAATTTTATTAACTGATCCTTCAGCAGTAAAACTAAAACCACTTCCTATGTATCTTCCTACGGATAATTTAGACACTGATGGAAGAATATTCCAGTGGTCATTAGCATTAAAATATTCGTCAAAGATTTCACCTTGTACAGGTAAATCTCCTCCTGTAGGAAAGATGTCGACAGCATTAACGCCAATCGATACTGCCCAAGGGTTGTTTTGATCTTGTGCATTCGTTGTACTTAAGCCAAGTACTAACAACGAAGCCACTAAAAATCTGCTAAGATGTTTCATATTCAATAATTTAATTTTTACGTGTTAATTAGAGCAAATGTAATATGTTAAAAACTATTGTCAAAGACAAAACTAATAATTTTTTCCTAACATATCAGTATTCATCAATGCTTACAGGTTTTTTTATATCGGTAATTTGTTTTTTTAAACCCCTGTAAACTTGATAATTTTAGCTCCAAGAGATAAAACCAATCGTTATTATCCTTGTTAATAATCCTACAATTATAAGACAAAATTCTCTTTTACACCTAATTTTCTACCAGGAATTACCCAAATAATCGTTGTTTATACATATTTTAGGGTGATTGACTCATTAACATATATCAATACTCTTTCATATAAAAAGTATCCTAATTCTTCTATAAGCTGTCCATATTCATATACTTGTTCTGCGTGCGTACTATAAAACCCTCCGGTTTTATAATCGATAATTGTCGCTCGGTTGTTCGCATCAATTACTACTCTATCGGGTCGATACTCTCTTCCTCCAGACATAATACTCCGTTCGTTTAATACTGTATTTCCTTTTTGGAAATAAGGTAAGACTCCGGGATGCATTATTATCCTTATCAATTCATCCTGTATAATTGATTTTTCCTTTTCTCCGATCTCTCCATGTAAATATGCTTTCGTTATGACGTCTTCTACATCTTCTTTGGTTTGTATTCTGGACATCAATTCATGTAATAACGTTCCTTTTTCCTGGGCTTCTTTCTGGCTGGTATCCCATAATTTTCCTGCATTGGTAACTATAGAGATTTCATGCTTTTTAAAAACAGGGTCAAAACCGTGTAGCGTCACTTTTTCTGTATCGGTTTTTTCTTCTTCTTTGGATGCTGTTTTCTCAAAAACACCAAATCCATATTCTAATCGTGCTTCATTCCATTCTCCAATATGCTGTAAATAGGCAATTAACTTTCCCGAAATTTTATTGGGATTGTGCATTCCTTTTGTGTTTAGCTCTAGTTTGGAAACGACATATAATTGTTGCTCAGCTCTTGTCATCGCTACATAAAAGACATTAAATGCATCCAGTTCTAGCTGAGATTTTCTTTCTTCCACTATTTCTTTTCCTGTGGTTCCATATATTTCAATATCCTTATTATAGTTAATCAACACCTCATCAAAATCTCCTGTTTGTTCTTTTTCTACCGGGAACCATGTTTTAGGCTCTATTTCTCTATAAAAATCTGTATTTGCAAACGGGTAGATAACACAGGGAAACTCCAATCCTTTGGATTTATGAATCGTCATAATTGTTACAGCTTCTTCTCCCTCTGGAGCTATGATACTAATTGTATCTTTTTTTACTTCCCAATAGGTTAAAAAACCAAGCAATCCTTCTGTATTTTTTTGAGTAAAACTAAAGACTATATCCAGAAAAAACTGAACATATGCCGGTGCATTATTTCCTAGCGAGAAACACCTTATTATATATTCAACAGCTTCATACAGGGGTTTTATTCCTATATATTCAAAATCAAAATAAATTCCCAAACCCTGTAGCTCCTTACTAAAGCTTATACGATCAGAAAAAACATGTTTTTCTAAAAATGCATGTGTATTTGATACCCCATATGCTGATATGATAAAGTGAAGGATCTTTGTTTTGGTTATAAAATCCTTTGGATATACATACCATATTAACAAGTTTACAATAAACTGTACTTCGGTAGCTTTATTAATAAGAAGGGTTTCTGAAGAAATGATAGGAATATCTTTTTCGGTCAGGTAATCTGCTATAGACACTCCTTCTTTTTGCCTTCTGGTCAAAATACAAATATCATTTAATGAATACCCCTTTTCTACAAGTTCACTTACGATAGCATATGTTCTTTCTGCATAGGCAATATGTTCTTCTTCTATATTTTTTGCTTCGACAAAAGAAACATTAACATACCCTCCTTTTTTTGTGTTTACTTCTTGTTGATTTCCTGTTAGATACAATTCTTTATGCTTCAGGTTGCTAAAATCATTTGACAAGAAGGTAAACAAGTTATTATTAAACAGAATGACCTCTTTATGACTTCTGTAGTTCCTGGGAAGGTTCATCACCTCCTTTTCTTCTATAGAAAAAGGGTTCTTCTCCAAAGATAGCTCTATAAACTGTTCTGCTTTCCCTCCTCTCCATCTATATATAGCTTGTTTTGCATCCCCTACCACTGTAAGACTTCCTCTTTTACCATCTAGGGTTTCTGAAGATAGCGCATTATCGATTAAGGGAATCAGATTGTTCCATTGCATTTCTGAAGTATCCTGAAACTCATCTATAAAATAGTCCCGATATCGCTCTCCCAGGCGTTCATATATAAATGGTGCCGGCTGATCCTGAATTGCTTCACTAATGATAGTATTAAATTCTGAAATAAGAAGGATTCGTCTTTCTTTTTTTATTTCCTGCAGTTCCTTATGAATTGCATTCAACACGGATAATGGGGTTAGGTTTTTTATGATTTTATCAAACAAACTTGCTTTAATAATCATATTCTTAGTCTCTAAAAAGCACTGTTCTATCTCTGGTCTTATCTCATCGATCAAGTCTTTTTTTACCGCATCTAATTTTGCCCCATAAAAAGGAGTTGTGTCTATCGTTTGTTTCCAGGAAGCATTAAAATCCGGCGAGATATCCCCTGCGGCAAGTTTTTCAAAATATTTAGGTACCGATCCTCTTAAAAAATCTTTCTGATCTAAACCGATGTCTTGTATACGGGTATTTATTTTTTTTGCCTGCGAAATAATTACTTCTTTATATTCCAGGTATTTTTTTTGTAATTCCTTTTTATACGTATCAAAATCCGAAGCACTCTTTTGAGATAGTTTTTGCAGATGTTTTCTATCATTTTCTGAAAATAACAGTCTTGCTATTTTGTTTAGTTCCAGTGTTACATCCCAGCTTTTATCTTCCTCCATTTTCCCAAAAGCAAACTCTACTATTACTTTTGTCAACTCTTTATCTTCCCCTACTTTAGCAACTACAGCATCAACAGCTTCTTCTATCAACACCTCTGTATCCATTTCTATTTCAAAATTCATAGGAATTCCCAAATCATGAGAGAAGGTTCTGATAACTCTATGTGTAAATGTATCTATGGTTACAATATCAAAAGCTGCATAATTATGAAGAATACTCTCTAGTATTTTTCGTGCTTTTTTCTTCAAGGTATTAGGGGAACTGCTTATTTCTTTTGCTATATCTTCCAAAAGCAACTGATAATCAGAAGAAGGAGTAGGTTCACTAATTCCTATTAAACTTTCCAATACTCTGGTTTTCATTTCTGCAACCGCCTTATTCGTAAAAGTAATCGCTAAAATATTTCTGTAACCATCATTGAATGCTCCGGTAAGTAATGTCATTAAGTACGCTTTTACCAATGTATATGTCTTTCCGGCACCGGCAGCAGCATTATATATTACAAAAGGATATCGGTTATTCACGTATCTGTGTTTTTAAAACGTATAACAAAAAAAGTTTCGCCACCAAATCTAGTGTTTTAGCTATAAATAAAACTTATTTATATATATCTAGTACTTTTAATTAATTTATAACGCCAATTTGTTTTTATTAACCTTGCTAATTCCTAAATTTGGGATCATTTTTCATTTTATTAACTAAAAAAGATAGACTATGTCATTCGAATTACCAAAATTAGACTACGCTTTTGATGCGTTAGAACCTCATATAGATGCACGTACGATGGAAATTCACCATGATAAACATCACGCAGGGTATACTAATAAATTAAACGCTGCTATATCTGGAACAGACCTAGAGGGAAAAACTATTGAAAACATTCTTATCAATTTAGACCTGTCTAATGGAGCCGTAAGAAATAACGGAGGAGGATATTACAATCATAGTTTATTCTGGAAAATTATGTCTCCAAACGGAGGAGGAAAACCAAGTGGTGAGTTAGAAGAAGCTATCAACAAGTCTTTTGGTTCATTTGAAGCTTTTAAAGATGCTTTCTCTTCAGCTGCTGCAGGACAATTTGGTTCTGGATGGGCTTGGTTATGTGTCAGAGAAGGTGGAGAATTAGAAGTTTGCGGAACTCCTAATCAGGACAATCCATTAATGCCTAATGTTGGGTGCAGCGGAACTCCTATTTTAGGCCTTGATGTTTGGGAACATGCATACTACCTTAACTACCAAAATAAAAGACCAGATTATATCGCTGCATTTTTTAATGTAATTGACTGGAATGAAGTATCAAAAAGATTTGCTCAGAACAAGTAATATCTGAATATTATAAAGCAAAAAAGAGGAGTGCAATACTCCTCTTTTTTTATATCTATTTTTTTGAAATCGCTGTAAAATAAAAAAAGGTGGATGAACCACCTTTTTTTGCCCCAAATCTACCATGAACTTAACCTACTTATGCTATGGCTCTGCTAATATAGAGCGTTATTTCCTACTTAAAAAATATTTTAGACAAACGGCTAAAATACTTGTTGAACTACACAATTTTATGTAATTTAAGCGCAAATCAACTTATATTTTTTTAATAAGCTCTTTCATTTTTACCTTCATAAAAGTTTATAAAAGCCTTATTTACAACTCTATTTCCTCCTGGGGTTGGATAATCTCCGGTAAAATACCAGTCTCCTAAATTCTTAGGACATGCCTCGTGAAGCTTCTCTACCGTCTGAAAAATTATCTTTACTTCGGCTTTTACCGTACTATCACTTAACATTTCAGCGATTTTATCACTTATTTCCTGATCCGAAAATGAATTGTAAATCTTAGTCACGTGATTCTTCACTTCTTCATCTGGTAAGTTCTCCTGCTCTTTACATTGTTCATATACCTGCTCAACTAAATCGTAGTTTCCGTTTTCTTTTAATAATTCGATAGCTGCCTTAAAAGCTATCAGCCCTTCCATTCTTGCCATATCAATTCCATAGCAATCCGGATAACGAATTTGTGGAGCAGAAGAAACAATAATTATTTTTTTTGGATTTAGCCTGTCGAGCATCTTAATAATACTCTTCTTTAGTGTAGTCCCTCTAACAATACTATCATCGATAACTACCAGATTATCTTCTGACTTTACTACTCCATAGGTAACATCGTATACATGAGCTACCAGATCATCTCTGCTGCTGTCTTCTGTAATAAATGTTCTGAGTTTCGCGTCTTTTATTGCTATTTTTTCTGTTCTCAGTCGATGAGATAGAATTTCTTTGAGTCGTTCATTCGTCAACCCTTCTTTTTCTTTAAGGATCGTCTCGTTCTTTTGCTTATTCAATTCATCCTGCGCTGCTTCTACTAATCCGTAAAAAGAAGTTTCTGCTGTATTAGGGATAAAAGAGAACACGGTATTAAGCGTATCGTGATTTATCTCTTTTAACACCTGAGGCATCAATAATTTCCCTAGTTTTTTACGCTCTTCATATATTTCGGCATCACTTCCTCTCGAAAAATAAATTCGCTCAAAGGAACAGGCTTTTCGTTCTCTAGGCTCTATAATCTTCTTTATAGAAGTTTCTCCGCTTTTCTTTATAATAATTGCTTTTCCCGGATCCAGCTCTATTACTTTTTCAAACGGCACATTAAAAACAGTCTGTATTACAGGGCGTTCTGAAGCGACTACTACCACTTCATCATCCTTATAATAGTATGCTGGTCTAATTCCAGAAGGATCTCTTAGTACAAAAGCATCTCCATGCCCAAGCATACCGGCCATTGCATATCCACCATCCCAGTCTTTGGAAGATTTCTTCAGAATCTTTGCTACATTAAGACGCTCTACTATCTGTGGGGAAGCATCTACTTTGCTAAATCCTTCTTTCTTTAATTTCTTATATAGTTTTGCAACTTCAGAATCCAGGAAGTGTCCTATTTTCTCCATCACCGTTACAGTATCCACATGATCTTTGGGATGCTGACCTAATCGAACCAGGTTCTTAAACAGCTCATGATTATTCGTCATATTAAAATTCCCGGCTACAATAAGGTTTCTATGCATCCAGTTATTCTGCCTCAGAAACGGGTGTACACTTTCTACACTATTTTTCCCAAAAGTTCCATATCGTACATGTCCAAGAAACACTTCTCCTATATATGGAATGTTCTTTTTTTGCAGCGCTACATCATTTGTATATTCGGGATTTGCTGTAAGCTCTTTGTTTATTCGTTCATTAACCTGAGAAAAAATATCCTGTATAGGCATTGATTGACAAGAACGAACTCTGCTTATATAGCGCTCTCCCGGGGACATATCCAATTTGATACTCGCTAAACCGGCTCCATCCTGACCACGGTTATGTTGTTTTTCCATCATCAGGTACATTTTATTTACTCCATAAAATGCACTACCATACTTTTCTTTGTAGTATTCTAACGGCTTTAGAAGTCTAACTAATGCAATTCCGCATTCGTGTTTTAAAGCATCACTCATTGTATTCCTATTTCTAGTTGTTGTGTTTGTTATATTGCTCCTTACTTTCTATAAGGGATTATGCTAATTCTATTTCGAACTGCGTCAATTCTCTAAATTGCTGCAATCTTTGATAAACTTCTACCTTATCGAGGTTTTGAATTCTTTCTGTTCCGAATTTCTCTACACAAAACGAAGCTAAATTTGATCCGTGTATCACTGCTTTTTTCATATTATCAAAAGAAACATCTTCTGTTTTGGCTAAATATCCTGAGAACCCTCCTGCAAATGTATCTCCTGCTCCTGTTGGATCAAACACTTCTTCTAATGGTAATGCCGGTGCGAAGAACACCTGTTCCTTATGGAATAATAATGCTCCATGCTCTCCTTTTTTAATTACGATATACTTAGGACCCATTTCTGCAATTACTCTTGCTGCTCTTACTAAAGAATATTCTCCACTCAACTGTCTCGCTTCTTCATCATTGATTGTAATTACATCAACTCGGGCAATTACTTTTTTTAAGTCTTCCAATGCATTATCCATCCAAAAATTCATTGTGTCCAGTATCGCTAACTTTGGCTTTGCAGTAAGCTGATCTAAAACACTTAACTGAACCAACGGGTGTAGATTACCTAACATGACAATTTCCGAATCTTTATATGTATCAGGAACAACCGGATTAAAATCTGCTAATACATTCAATTGGGTTTCCAGCGTATCTCTGGAATTTAAATCATTATGATATTTTCCTCTCCAGAAAAAAGTTTTTCCCCCTTTTACTACTTCAATAGCAGAGGTGTCAATATCTTTTTTCTGAAACATCTCTATATATTCACTTGGAAAGTCTTCTCCTACTACAGATACAATTGCAGAAGAAGTATTAAAATAAGAGGCAGACAATCCTATATAAGTCCCTGCTCCTCCTAAAATTTTATCGGTTTTACCAAAAGGTGTTTCGATAGCGTCAAAAGCTACACTTCCTACGATAAGTAATTTACTCATAAAAACAGCCGTTATTTTTTTTGCAAATATACGTTTTACTTTTCAGTAGGAAAGCGATTTGCTTACAAGCTTACCTCCCTTGAAAATCAACCAATATCAACTCTAGCATTTTAGTGTACTATTCAGATGTCTGATGCTATATTATTTTTAATCATTCTACTTTAAAAAAGACATTATTCTTTTCTTTTCGAATAGTTTTTCTACTCAATAATCAACCTGAAATTTCTTCGACACTTGCATCGAAAGTAGTTTTTTTGTCAAAAATTCCCGCTTTATATATTTTTTGAGTCAAAAAATAATTTAAAACTTCTTTTTACCCTAAAAGCATTGTTTTATAAGGGTTTTACCTTATTTAATTCTTACAAGAATCAGACAAAAACAAGCATAAATGTTAATTTTTGAACGAAAAAAATGCTTTTTTCTTAAATTTTTCATAAAATTTTTACGTTATTTGTAGGAACACAAACTTTCAATAATTATGAAAAAATTAAAATTAACTAAACTAGCTTTAGTTACTTCCCTGTCTATTTTATTCTTTAACTGTGAAAAGGATACAGAAGCTGTATTTGAAGATAATTCTATTGACAGCTCTAAAAATGCTCATGTTTGTATTGCTAAATGGGATGCTCCTGGAAACGGGAAAGCAGCCAGTGTAAAAGCAAAACAATGGCAACCTGGTCAAACTATTCGTGTAAAGTTCTTAAATGGAAGCAATTATGTTCAGTCCAAAGTACGACAATATGCCGTAGAATGGGAGAAATATGCCAACCTAAAGTTTCAATGGGTTTCTTCTAATAGTAGTGCGAACATTAAAATTGGTTTTAGAGAAGGGCAATTTGCTAACGAAACCGGTTCTTGGTCTTATTTAGGAACTGACTCTAATGATCATGCGCACAGTATGCATTTTGGATGGTTTAATGACTCTACTTCTGATACAGAATTTAGACGAACTACTATTCATGAATTTGGACATGCACTTGGATTAATCCACGAACACCAAAACCCTGTTGCAGGAATCAACTGGGATAAAGAAGCTGTATATGCTTACTATGCGGGACCACCAAACAACTGGTCAAGAGCACAAGTTGATCATAACCTTTTCAGACGTTATGAAGCAAATATTAGTAACTATAGTCAGTACGATCCTTTATCTATTATGCATTACCCTATTCCTGCTGAACACACTTTGGACAGAGTAGCCGTAGGTTCTAATACTCGTCTATCACAAACAGACAAAGCATTTATCGGTAGCATATACCCATTTCCTGATACTGGAGGAGATATTTGCGATGGTGTAGAAGAGTATAACGGAAACAGATCTTACAATGTAGGTGATAAAGTAACCTATAGAGGAACACTATATCAAAGAACAAGTAGCGGATGGAATAATCTTGGTCAATGTGGAACTGTGAGTAATGATCCTTGTGCAGGTGTAGAAGAGTATAACGGAAACAGATCATACAATGTAGGTGATAAAGTAACCTATAGAGGAACACTATACCAAAGAACAGTTAGTGGATGGAATAACCTTGGTGCATGTGGTAGCTAATAAAAAGCATTCATGTATCTGGATTATTTTAATACGCCAGATTAAAAAATCTTATTATTCATAAAAAAAGCTCCGGCATATCACCGGAGCTTTTTATTTCTATCTTTATTGTACGTCAGAAATCAACTAGTTATTTTCGTCCAAAATCTGCCGGAATTTCTCCCCAGACTTTTGTTTCCCATTTTACAATCGTAGTTGTATAGGTATTCGTCTTTAACCATTGAATTGCTCTATCCACCAAAGTAAACATCTCTTGGTTTCTCGATGTTCTTTTCAGGCTTGTTTTGCATTGTTTTTTTCGTACCCAGCCCATTGCTATTTTAGAATCTGTATATAAGATACGATCACTTCCTTTCTTTTTCAGATACGCCAGCCCATGTACCAATGCAAGAAACTCTCCTATATTATTAGTCCCCTCATTAAAAGGTCCCTGATGAAAAAGCTGTTCTTTTGTTTGTGTATCCACTCCTCTATATTCCATCTTACCCGGATTGCCACTAGACGCTGCATCCACAGCAATAGAATATAAATCAGGTTCTCCTATACGGTCTATAAGATCCTGAGAAAGCACCTTTTTAGTCTTGGTTCCTTTATAATCCTCATAAACACCTTTATAAGCTTCTTTTGCCAAATCAAAAGACTCAAACGATTTATACTTGGCATTTGCATATCCATTGATCATGGCTTTGCAATCATCCCATGTCATATAAATACCTGGACGGTGCCCTTCCCAGACCACATAAAACTTTTCTTTTTTTTTAGCCATTTTGTTTTATGCTTCTACTGAGAAAAGAAGATTCTCTATCACTTCGGGAAAATGTTTGTATTCTAATTGATGTACTGACATCGCTACATCTTCTGGAGTGTCCCCCTCTTGTACCGGGGTTGTTGCCTGAAATATAATTGCTCCTTCGTCATAAAACTCATTGACATAATGAATGGTAATTCCAGTTTCCTGCTCCTTATTATCTACTACAGCTTTATGTACATGACTTCCATACATTCCTTTTCCTCCATATTTAGGCAAGAGCGCAGGATGAATATTAATCACTTTATTAGTAAAAGCATCAATAATATTCTTAGGAAAAATCCATAAAAACCCGGCTAAAACAATCATATCAGGTTTAGCATCATTCAGGATTCGCAGTACTTCATTGGAGTTATAAAATGAATCTCTATCAAAGTGCAGGGCTTTTACGCCAAGCCTGTGCGCTCTTTGAAGTACTTTGGCTCGTTGGTTATTAGAAAACACATGAGTAACCTCTGCGTTTTTCTTCTTTGCAAAGTATTTGATGATATTCTCGGCATTAGAACCCGATCCGGAAGCAAAAATGATAATACGCTTCATATAGTAGTTGATGATATTGATTTAAAAAATACAAAAAAAATAATTATTATTCATTCAATCACTAGCAAAAACGCAATACTTTCCTATATTTGATAAAATACAACACATTTTTATACGATTGTGGGGTTTTAAAATAAAGTTTTTTATTTTTGCCACTCAAATTAAAAAATTAAAATCAAACATTATGTCAGACATTGCATCAAGAGTAAAAGCGATAATCGTTGACAAACTAGGAGTAGACGAAAACGAAGTAGTGAACGAGGCTAGCTTCACAAACGATTTAGGCGCTGATTCATTAGACACTGTAGAACTGATTATGGAATTCGAAAAAGAATTTGATATCCAGATTCCAGACGATCAAGCTGAAAATATTGCAACAGTTGGTCAAGCAATATCTTATATTGAAGACGCAAAAAAATAATAACCTCACAACAGAATATGAATCTTAAGCGAGTTGTAGTCACAGGACTAGGTGCATTAACACCTATCGGTAACAATATTAATGAGTATTGGAATGCTTTAAAAGAAGGTAAGAGCGGGTGCGCTCCTATCACTTATTTTGATACCGAAAAATTCAAGACTAAATTTGCTTGCGAAGTCAAAAATTATATCCCAACAGATTATTTTGACAGAAAAGAAGCACGTAAACTAGATAGATTTGCACAATATGCTATTGTTTCTTCTCAAGAAGCAATACAGGATGCTGCAATCGACTTGGATAAAGTTGACAAATTTAGAGTAGGTGTGATCTGGGGAGCTGGAATCGGAGGATTAGAAACTTTTCAGGAAGAAGTTCTTGGTTACGCAAAAGGAGATGGAACACCGCGTTTTAATCCTTTCTTCATCCCTAAGATGATCGCCGATATTGCACCAGGACATATTTCTATCAGAAATGGTTTTATGGGACCTAACTATACTACTGTTTCAGCTTGTGCTTCTTCGGCTAATGCATTAATCGATGCCTTAAACTACATTCGTTTAGGACATTGTGATATCATTGTTACCGGAGGAAGTGAAGCAGCTGTAACCATTGCTGGTATGGGAGGGTTTAATGCTATGCATGCTCTATCCACAAGAAATGACAGTCCAGAAACTGCCTCCAGACCTTTTGACGCTACCAGAGATGGTTTTGTACTAGGAGAAGGTAGTGGAGCACTTATTCTTGAAGAATACGAACACGCTAAAGCACGTGGCGCTAAAATCTATGCCGAAGTGGTCGGTGGTGGTATGTCTAGTGATGCTCATCATATGACAGCCCCTCATCCCGAAGGTATCGGAGTTGAACGCGTAATGCTTAACTGTTTAAGAGATGCCGGAGTATCCCCAGAACAAGTAGATGCTATTAACACTCACGGAACTTCAACTCCTTTAGGAGATGTTGCCGAGTTAAAAGCAATTACTAAAGTTTTTGGAGATCACGCTCCGAACATCAATATCAATTCTACGAAATCTATGACAGGTCACCTGCTTGGTGCTGCCGGAGCTATTGAAGCAATTGCTTCTATTCTGGCGATGGAACACGGGGTTGTACCGCCAACCATCAATCACACTACTGCAGATGAGAACATAGATTCTTCGTTAAACCTGACCTTAAACAAAGCACAAAACCGCGAAATTAAGTATGCTATGAGTAATACTTTTGGCTTTGGTGGTCATAATGCTTGTGTATTATTAAAGAAACTAGACGAGTAATACATGAATATTATTCGAAACATATTAAATTCCCGCTCTGAAAAGAACGGGAATTTTTTTATCAGAATTCAAAAAATACTGGGATTCAAGCCTAAAAACATTGCGAATTACGAAAAAGCATTTACACATCGTTCTCTGAATCTAAAAGACAAAAAGGGAAATGCTATAAATTATGAACGGCTTGAATTTTTAGGAGACGCAATGCTCAGTAGCGTTATCGCTGCACATCTGTTCAAGGAAGTTCCCGAAGGAAACGAAGGGTACCTCACAAAAATGCGGGCAAAAGTAGTTAGTAGAAAACACCTCAATGAATTAGGAAAGGATCTAAAACTCATCGAGCTTGTCCGTACCAATATCCCCAAATCACAATTTGGAATTAACATACACGGGAACTTATTCGAAGCTTTAATCGGTGCAATCTATCTGGATAGAGGATTTGTGTATTGTGAGCGATTTATACAAGAATCCGTAATTAATCCGTATGTAGATATCGAAAGTCTGGAAGGGCAAATTATCAGCTATAAAAGCTTACTTATCGAATGGTGTCAGAAAGAAAAAAATAATTTTAATTACGAAATTTACGAAGATACCGGAAAAGACGAAATCCGACATTTTGCAGTTAAACTGTGGATTGATGAAAAAGTAGTTGCCAAAGCAAGGGCAACCTCTAAAAAGAAAGCAGAAGAAAAAGCCTCTAAAAGAGCATACTTTGCCCTTCAATCCAAAATTAACTCTCAAAAATAACTTGCATTTTATCCTCCTGAAAAAAGCGGTTCTTCTTCAATAAATAATCGAAAAAGTAAAGATATTAACTCAATCGTTTTCGTGTAAGACTTTATATTTATTTAAAGTTAGCAGCGAGATTTATTTTGTATATTTCGGATTAATTCAGAAAACAAGTGACACGTGGCTGTTCAGCGATTAGTTTTAGATACAATAGAGGATGAGGATTATGAATTAATCGCCATTCACTCTTCTATTGCTCCTTATCGCTTAGCCTTTTTACTCAACAAAACACTGAATATCAGGCTGCATAGAAAAAAAGAAGACATCATCTTCGAATACGAAAAAATTACCGCCAGTTTTCCCTGGTATCAATACGAAGATCACTTTCAATACAGCACCTATAGTTTATTAGGTAACACCTATAAGACAAAAACAATATCACAACCTCCGATACAAGAAGGATTATTTGTTACTACTGAAGAAACCTATGTCACAAAACGATTAATTCCCGAATTAAAGAAGGTAGATTTTTTCTTAAAAATAGAGACTGAGGATTTGAGTTTTTCTACAAAATCCATCATTGCATCTCTCATACAAATACCACAGGTAATCACAGCTTATACAGTAGATTACTCCCAACTAAAATCAAAGAACAATTTAATATTCGAATAATGTCAAAACATAAAAGAACCAAAATAGTTGCTACCCTAGGTCCTGCTACCAGCAGTAAGAAGATCTTAAAACAGATGTTGGATGCCGGGGTAAATGTATTCAGGATAAACTTTTCTCATGCTAATTATGATGACATCAAAGAACGCATAAAAATGATCCGTGAACTCAATGAAAAATTTGGGTACAATGCAGCTATTCTAGGAGATTTACAAGGTCCGAAACTACGGGTCGGTGTTATGAAAGGGGATATTATTGTCAATAACGGAGATGTTATAGATTTTGTAACCGGTACTCCTTTTGAAGGAACCGCAGATAAGGTCTATATGAATTATGAGAGTTTTCCTAAAGATGTCAAAACAGGGGAACGTATTCTCTTGGATGACGGAAAACTAATCTTTGAAGTTGTATCTACCAATAAAAAAGATACTGTTACCGCAAAAGTATTACAAGGAGGACCGCTTCGTTCCAAAAAAGGAGTTAATCTCCCCAATACGAATATATCATTGCCAGCACTAACCGAAAAAGATGTAAAAGATGCCACTTTTGCTTGTAAGCAGGAAGTTGACTGGATCGCTTTATCATTTGTAAGACATGCACAAGATCTGATGGAACTTCAGGATCTTATTGCTAAAGAATCAGATTATAAAATTCCGATTATTGCTAAAATCGAGAAACCTGAGGGAGTAGAAAACATAGATAAAATTGTAGCATACTGTGATGGCTTAATGGTTGCCCGAGGAGATCTGGGAGTAGAAATTCCTGCCGAAGAGGTTCCATTAATCCAAAAGAAATTGGTTCTTAAAGCAAAAACAGCCCGAATTCCTGTAATAATTGCTACTCAGATGATGGAAACGATGATCGATAGCCTAACGCCTACCAGAGCCGAGGTAAACGATGTCGCTAACTCTGTTATGGACGGGGCGGATGCTGTCATGTTATCCGGAGAAACCTCTGTAGGAAAATATCCTGTACAGGTAATAGAAACAATGTCTAAGGTTATCCGAAGTGTAGAGAATTCTTCTCTTATTCAGGTGCCTCAAAATCCACCACATATCAGAACCAATCGTTTTATTACCAAATCGATCTGCTATCATGCAGCTCATATGGCGAATGATATCGAAGCTAAAGCTATTTCTACATTGACCAATAGTGGATATACTGCTTTTCAGATTTCTGCCTGGAGACCCGATGCAGAGATTCTCGTTTTTACCAGTAATAAGAGAATCCTTTCTCAGCTCAGCTTGTTATGGGGAGTAAAGGTTTTCTATTATGATAAATATGTAACTACAGATGAAACTGTAGAAGACGTAAATAATCTGGCTAAAGAAAAAGGGTTTGTACAAAAAGGAGATATGCTTATTAATTTAGTAGCCATGCCTATCTCGGAAAAAGGGATGGTAAACACCCTGCGAGTTTCTTTGATATAAGAAAGAAGTTCTATACTTATTTTTATAATTTACAAAAAAAAGGAGAAGCGAATATCGCTTCTCCTTTTCTCTTTATCGCGTGAATTAAATTAACGCTTGATTAATTTCTCTTTATATGAGAATATGTTTTTATCATCAACTACAGAAACAATGTAGGTACCTGTTGCATACGCTTGTGTATCAAGCTGCACCTTTGTTGTTCCTTTTGTCAACACCTCTTCTTTGCTGTAGATTACTTTGCCAGTAAGGTCAGAAATCACTACCATTACTGTTGCTTGTGTTATCGTTTTAAAAGAAAGAGTCAACTGATGCTGTACAGGGTTCGGAGCGATTGTGACATTCGTTTCTTCTAAGGCGATTTCTTCTGTCAGCAATTCACTGGCAAATAATGATTCCGACTTTGTTTGTGTCATTGGAGCAGCTTTACTTTTTGCCGGTACAGTATCCAGGCATGCAATTGCATCCAGATCATACCCATCTGCAAACCATGGAAACAAGGACTTGTCACTTATATCAACTACTTTGATAAACTTAGCAGATCGCAGTTTTCCTGCTGCCAGATCAAACTCTCCATCCTGACAGGTTGTTCCAAGAGATACGAAATGATCTCCGTCTACAGAAGCAAATACCTCTGCTTTTTCTGGAAAATATTGACACGGTACATTACCAAAAAAGCCTGTCGATTCATATACCGCAAATTCATTAGCATCTTTATTATCATAAATTTCATTGGTCAACTCTATAGTGATTTCTCCTCCAAATCCGAGACTCACAAAATTAAAGTATCTGTTCTCCCTTGGTTTTCCCAAAGCTTTTTTGGGGTTACTTCTATATCGGGGAACACGACGTCCATCTTTTCTTCTTCCTTGTTTAAAGGCAGCAATGTTTCCTCCTAAACAATTATTATCTACAATAGCAGGTTCTAGTAAGAACCTTGCAGATACCGGCAGGTGGTCCGAAGTATTTCTGGCATAATCGTTATCATACACTTCATAATGTACAGATACGGAGGTATCCACATATGCATCGACCAACTCATTAGTCATCATAATATGATCAATCATATTTTCTCTAAAAACATATGAGCGAAGTCCTGCTTCACTCAATGCTGCAGAAACGATTGTATAGTTAGTAGTGTCTTTTACATAGGCATCAAAACTAGAAAGCGGAGACGAAATATCTGCCACTGTTTCATCTACATCATCATTATAATCACCTAACAACAATACATTTCTATCGGCATAATACGTATCTAGTGTATCTTTTAGTATCTCTACATCATACTTTCTCATATCATATCGATTCTGGGCATCAGTACTTCTGTTTGCCCGGGCGTGAAGTGCAATCAAATCAATCCGCTCAGTTACTCCATCTACTGTCACATCTGCTGTCATTAGAAATGGCAGCCTTCCACTAGCATAAAAGCGGGTAGGGTCACCGGGATAATCGCTAATTGCAGAAGAATCCCCTCCATTATATAATGGGTGTATCGTTCTTAATAACGCTTTGGTCTCGACTACTGATACCGTTTCTGTATTGTATACAAAACCTACTTTTTGTTTTACATCAGGAGAAGATGGATACGATACTGCATCTGACAAGACATAATCATATCCTGGTAATTGACTTACCAATTCTCCCAGTAAAACCTCATCTGCAATTTCCTGTACAGCATATACATCTGCCTGTAGTTTTCTAAAAACCAAAGCAGTACTATCTCGCTGAATCTGATCTGATAATGGATTGGTTCCTACCGGGGAGTTATTTTCATCTCCAAACCATTCGATATTCCAGGTGACTACATCAAAAGTACTCTCTTTGGGAATTCCAATAGTATCCCCTGGAGGAATATATGTTTCTGCACAAGGTATATCTGTTTTTTGTCTCGGTAACAATTGATAAAATTCTCTAAAGCGACCGACTACTCCAATGACCTCCGTGCAGAAACTTGGCTGTGCCAAACCTACAATGGTTGCTACATCATTATCAATTCGCAGGGCTCCGGTACCACTCGTATCTGTCAATGTGTAATTCGCATTCCCAAACAGGAGATCTCCTGGATTAGGAAATGTCGGATTTACAATTTTTACTAATTGTCCGGCATGTGCCTCTAAAGTGGCTAAAGTGATTTCTTTGGGTGTAATTTCCTCCTGAGCTCTCCCATGAGATATTACTTCTGTCACAGTTCCTAATTGAATCTGATCATTAAACACAGCTCTTGTCGCAGTTACTGTAATAGAGTCTCCTATTTTCAATGTTTCACTAGCATATAATTGCTCGTCAAAAACAGCAATTCCTCCGGTTGTATCCTGAATAAAAGCGGGACCTCTAAATTGATCTGTGGCAGTTAATATTCCTGTAATTTTTACCACACTCCCAACTGTAGCAGCTCTTGCTTCTGCAATAGAAATCAACTCTCCCGGAAGTACAATTGCATCATTGTCAACTCCTGGAGTAGGTGTTTGAAGTACAAATGCTATTGTATTTCTAGCGCCGCCAGCCCCATTGGGTATTCGCTGTAATGACTCCTGATCCTTTTTACCATTTTCATTCTCGTTTAGTTGTGGCTGCCCTTCATTTAACAATAGTAACAAAGCCGTATCATCACTATCATCTGTATCATAAACAACTGCATCTATCAGCTGATTGGTTGTTATTTCAGAACCTGTAGGAAAGCCTGTGGCCTCTCCCCTGTACAGGGCAATTGCATCTGCTCCGTTCTGCAAAGAATTCGATGGTATAATTACATCTACATTGGAGACCCCTTCATTGCCAATGACAAAATATCCAGCGGCATCAGTACTATAACCATCTAAATCAAATGCCTGATAACTAAGATCTGTATTCCCGTTATACGCCACCAAAACAAACCCATCCAGCGGGGTATTTCCTGCTCCTCCATCGTATAATTCTACAAATTCCTTTGTATCAGTCCCTTCTGTATCTGCATCCAATTCATTGATTACAAGGCTAATCACTTCAGTAGCATTGGTATTCGCTGTTCCCGGAGTGGCAATTGCCTGAGTATAGGTATTTGTATTTCTGGTTCCTCCTGTTCCATTAGGAAAACGCTGTACGGAATGTTGATTTTTATTTCCTTTGTCATCTTCATTTAACTGTGGTTGTCCTTCGTTTAATAATACCAACAAGACAATATCGTCTGCATCGTTGGTATCATATACAACTGCATCTACCAAATCTTCTGTTGTAATAGCAGCTCCATTAGAAACCGGAGTTGTTGTCTTATAGAGAGCTACAGCATCTGCTCCGTTCTGTAATGTATTATTAGGAATTTCCAATCCTACTCCGGGAACTGCAGCATTACCTATAACAAAATATCCAGTAGCAGAAGTTGTATATCCCTGTAGATTATACACCTGATAACTTTCGTCATTCGACCCATTATACAATACCATTACATACCCATCTAGCGATGTGTTTCCTACTCCTCCATCGAATAACTCTATAAATTCCCGTGTATCTGTTCCTTCTGTATCTGCATCTACCTCATTGATGAACACCAGTGCCTCATCGCTTCCGGTCACTACTTTATTTTCTTTCCCCGGAGTATTTAAAGCTTCACCAGTGGTTGCTTCTGCTGTAGGAAAGCTCGGCAGTCCTTCTCCATCAAAATCATTTCGCACCCAATCTGCAACTGTATTGGTATCTATCCCATTAGGAATTCTCGAAGCCCCTCCTACGGTAAATGAAATACCATCATATGATTTTAGTAAACTAACACTAGCGTAGTTGATATCCGTTGTTCCTCCATCATTCACTCCTATATCATCGACAATTGCTTCCCAGGGAGTAATATCTAATACCCCATCGTCATTGGTATCCAGATCTGTACCCATAGCTCCGGTAAAATTTTTAACCAGCAATAAGGTCAATGTTCCATTTTCGAAAGTATTGCTCCCAAATGCTGTTGTATAATACCCCTGCACATCTGTCATTCCTAATTGAATTACTTCATCAATAGTACCTGCTGCATTACTATCCCCTTCAATTTCTAATAGCCAGTAATTGC
Organism: Aquimarina sp. TRL1; assembly: GCF_013365535.1. Taxonomy (NCBI): domain Bacteria; kingdom Pseudomonadati; phylum Bacteroidota; class Flavobacteriia; order Flavobacteriales; family Flavobacteriaceae; genus Aquimarina; species Aquimarina sp. TRL1. The sequence continues at coordinate 1,673,157 of NZ_CP053590.1, forward strand.
TTAGATCTGTAGCTGGTAATCCCAAAACCTCTACAAACTCATCGGTATCTGAGCCTGTATGATTGCAGACAAACTCGTTAATTCTTGGAGTCGTAATCGGAGCTATAAATTGCTGTGCTATATTGATTGCTCCATAGGTGTGTTCCTGGGCTTGCTGCCATGAAAAATCAGTTGCCACAGCACCTGTCCCTGATAATTGCAAAGAGAAACCGACCTGAGTACTACTCGATTCAGATACTCCTATATCTGTACTACTCATCCCGGACGCTGCTCCGTCAGTGGCTGTCATTACACCTTCATAACTAAGAAACTGTATTACCTGATCCGTATTATCTACTAACGCTATTCCATCCGGGGCTCCATTTTGTAACCCGTTGGTTGGTACTATCTGTACCTGTGTACCATAGCCGTTTTGCTGATCTGTTATAGTTTCTGTCAGTGTAATTGTATTATATACGGTCCCATTAGACCCGTTATATAGCAATATTTTCCATCCTGACAGATCCGTTCCTGCCGGTCCGGCAATCTCAATAGCTTCCTGTACATCTGTACTGGCATTGTCATAGTGTATTTCATTAATAAATACCTCTTGCGTGTATGCTTTGTAATTGCTCATTAACAGAGAAATAAACAAAGACATCACGAGTAATTTTAATTTCATCATATCTGATTTGTGTTTGTTATACCTCGTATGAATAGAAATTATCACTACAAATCATCAGGCATTAAAATCCCTGTATGAAACCGCCCTTTCTCAGTAATTTCATGCCATAATCTGATAAAAACTCCTTCTTTATCGTTTTTATAATTTGATAAAATTGTGTTTGTTGTTTTGTAATTTCAGGTCATACCAGGTGTCATTGTTAAGGCGTGGAAAGTATGCCTTTTAAGGAAAGAAAATGTTAATATTTTGTAAAAAAAATATTAATTGTACTTCTATGCCATACTAGTATTACCTGATCCCCTTGTTATTATATAAACAAAAACCCGAATGAGACAAAGGTTTATTGCTCTTTCGGGTTGAATTTATCTTACTTTATAGTAGTTTTTTCTCTTTTTTTTGCAATTAATTAAGCTTTAGCTGTAAATAGACTGGAAAATGGTCGCTATATCCCCCTTTATACCGTTTTCCTGAGTAGGTTCTAAAGGGTCTTCCTTTATGCCTTCCTTTATAAATTTTTAGAAAATCATCATCAAAAATTGCTGCTTTGGAAAAACTGTGTTTTCCTTTTTCGTATCGATGAAAATTATGTGTAAAAATAATCTGATCAAAAAGGTTCCATTGATTTCTATAATTAAGGCTTCCACTGTACTTAGTTAGTAATTGCTCCATTGGATTAAAGAGATCTTCTTGTACCAGATGTTCTTTTACACTCTCACAGGAAGGGTCATCATTAAAATCTCCCATGATGATAATTTTTGCTTCCGGATCACCTTCTCTAATTCGATCAATTACTTCTCTATTTTTTTCTGCTGCTACAATCCTTTTATCAGCCGTCGATGCTGCTCCGTCTCTTCTGGAAGGCCAATGATTGACCAAAATATGTATTTCTTCGCCATGGAGTCGTCCGGTAACCCATAAGATATCCCGGGTATAATCCCGTTCACCATTATCGTTATATACCAGTACAGTTATACTCTCGGAATGCAACAGCTCGAAATGTTCTTTCTGGTAGAGTAATCCTACATCAATCCCTCGTTCATCCGGAGAATTATAATGTACAATTCCGTAGTGTTTATTCATTAAGTGTTTTGACGCCACAAGATCCTCCAGTACTTTCCTGTTTTCAATTTCTGCTACTCCAACAATTACCGGTGCTTTTCCAGAACAAGCAAATCCGATATTCGAAATAGCGGTTCCTAATTTGGTAATTTTCTTCTCATATCGTTTTATGCTCCATCTTTTTTCTGCATCTGGTAGAAAATCATCATCCAGAGTTTTAGTATCATCAATGGTATCAAACAGGTTTTCCAGATTATAAAATGCCACTGTGTGGAGATTGGTTGCTTTCTTCTTAAAATATTTAGTTGCCATAGCAGTAAAATTACATGCAAATACTGAAAGTACAAATTCATGAGCAGACAATATTGTACATTTGCACATTAAGTAGTATAAATATACTGTCGTAGTATCGAAAGCACAAAAGTTAATCAATGTTAGAAAAGAAGGATATTGCCTATGAAAAAGCAATTTTAATAGGTATCATAACAAAGAATCAAGATGAGGAAAAGCTAAATGAGTTTTTGGATGAGTTGGCGTTTCTAACCTATACTGCCGGAGGAGAAGTTGTTAAGCGATTTACCCAAAAGATGGATGTTCCGAATTCCAAGACATTTATCGGTACGGGGAAAATGGAAGATGTAAAAGCATATGTAGAGCAACACGATATTGGTACAGTGGTTTTTGATGATGAACTCAGTCCTGCTCAGCAGCGCAATATCGAACGTATTCTCAAAGCGAAAATTATCGATCGTACGAATTTGATTTTGGATATTTTTGCCCAACGGGCACAAACCAGTTATGCCAGAACTCAGGTAGAACTTGCACAATATCAATACTTGTTACCCCGATTAACCGGGCTGTGGACTCACTTGGAAAGACAGCGTGGAGGAATTGGAATGCGTGGTCCTGGAGAAACAGAAATCGAGACGGACCGTCGTATCGTTCGGGATCGTATCTCTTTGCTAAAAAAGAAATTACTCACTATTGATAAACAAATGGCAACTCAGCGCGGAAACCGGGGGAAACTCGTTCGTGTTGCACTGGTGGGATATACCAATGTAGGGAAATCCACCCTGATGAATGTCATCGCTAAGAGTAAGGTATTTGCAGAGAATAAACTCTTTGCTACCCTGGATACCACCGTAAGAAAAGTGGTGATCGGGAATCTTCCTTTTTTACTTAGTGATACCGTAGGGTTTATCAGAAAATTGCCTACCCAATTAGTAGAAAGTTTTAAAAGTACCCTGGATGAAGTACGAGAGGCGGACCTCCTTCTTCATGTGGTAGATATTTCTCACCCTCAGTTCGAAGATCATATCGAGTCGGTAAATGGTATTCTAAAAGAAATCGAGAGTATGGGAAAACCGACAATTATGGTATTTAATAAGATCGATGCCTATCAGCATGAAACCATTGATGAAGATGATCTGACCACAGAAAGAACTCCTGCTCATTATACCTTAGAGGAATGGAAACAAACCTGGATGAGTCGTATCGGGGATAATGCCTTGTTTATCTCGGCAATTAATAAACAGAACATGGAAACTTTTAGAAAAAGAGTCTATAAAGAAGTTCGGGAAATTCATGTCACACGATTTCCTTATAACAATTTTCTATATCCAGAATTTGTCGAAGAAGAAGAATAAATAACCTCCACGGGAAAATATTGATTATCGAATAAAAAACAGCTCTCGGGTATTGAGGGCTGTTTTATCAACACTACCTTGGGGTATTATACTCCGAGGTATTTTACTTTTTATCACTGAATTTCTTATCTGAAAATTAAAAAATATACCGTATAAAATCCGGGTAGTGAGCCTCTTTATATTAGTAAAAACTACGCTCAGATCAATACCCATAAAAATCCTGTTGTTATGCAGTATCCGGCGAATGATAAGAGCGGTTATATTTGCATTCGACGTAACTGCATAGGTTCTACGTTGATTGGGTATTATTTTCAAATTTATTTTTCTTATAGCAATATGCTATGGAGGAGTAAAAACGGCTTTATTCTGTAGCACTAAGAATAAAGCCGTATTTTTTTGTGTTCCAACGGCACTGTCAAAGACCAATACCCCGAGACTTGCCTTGAAATTGAAAATTTGTTTCCCACGAATGCCTCGCAGACCAGTCCCAAAGTGGTTTGCTTTCTAATTAGGGCGTTTTATAAACATATTTTTTTATGATTGTCTCTGTAATTGGTTTTAAGGTTTCTCCGGTAGCTACAAAACAGAGTATAACGAACCATAGTCCAAACAGGCTTTGACTTCTTTATAGAAATCAAAGCCATTGTTATAATTTCTGCCTATCTAAGGCTGATCATTGAGAACCAGGTATGTTCACCGATCAAGTGTCAGGCATATGATTTATGCACCTATGGTTATGTTATTGATAAACAACTGTCCCGTAGCCTGATCATCCAGACTAATAGCAATAATATTCTGCCCGGTTGTCAGTAAATAATCCGCTACTAACTGAGTGGCAGTGCTAAAGTTTCCATCCTTGGGAGCTATCCTACATACTACAACTCCATTTACCCGAACGGTCGCAGGGGCATTGGCAACCCCATCTACTAATGCTGCACAGACCGACATTTTTAGGTTAAAATAGACCGGTTCATCGACATACAATTGGAAATCGATGACTCCCTTATGCAGCAATGCCCAGGTAGCGTAGGTCTCATTATATTGTGCATGTGTATATCCTGCGATAGAAAGCTGTGATGTAGGAATTGGGGCAGCAACACTAAGATCCAGAGATTGGTTGAGAATGACTGTTTTCCACATACCTATTTTAGCCCCTATTAGAGTGACTTCTCCTCCTGTACCAGAACTGCCGCTAGCTACTACCGGATCCTGATCATAAGGAACCCCATCGCTGTTTTCAAAAATCAATTTTTTACCCGGTAATCGTTCATAAATAACAGCAAAAGAAGATCCTCCATAATTAAACATTCCCATTTCCTGTCCCTTGGTTACTGTAGCTCCTGCTACTAAATTCGAATCAAATGAGATGGTTGAAACTTCACTCATTCCTAATGGTATACAGCAAATATGTCCATATTCTTTGGTTTTGAAAACGATAATCCCCCGGGCATTAACCTCTGCCAGATAGGGTAGTGATGCGGTGGTAGCCCCTCCAAAATCCGGAAGCACCAGTTTATTAAAGAAGCATCCGGGAACTACAAAAGGAGTAAACAAAACCGTTGCGTTTGCCGGACACCACCATCGGTGAAAATTATATGGATTCAGGTAGGTCTGGAATATGTACCCGCCACTAAAAATATTGATCAAATCATGTTGATCAATCAGCTCTTGCTGTTCCGGAACAGAAGAACTAAGAATATCAGATAAGGAATATTGCATATCCTTAAACCAGAATACATCCTTCTTCTTAATGTTAGCTCTCCAGCGGTACATAGATCCATCATTAGGACATATCAGTGTACGATTAGACATCGGATCACTAATCGGACGTTCTTTATTTCTGTCCTTGAACTCTCTGGTAAAAAAGGAGTTCCAGGACTTCCAATACGGAAGTGTTTCTGAGTCTTTTTTCCAGATAGGAAAATCATACTGCTCCTTTGCTGTAGTAGAAAGCCATTGCTCATTCTCATGCCTGAATCCTACATTAGACGCAGGAGAATCAAGAAACGTATTCCATTCATTGAGAATATTGACCATATATTGATTGAACATTGGTAATCGAAATAAAGTGCTTCCACTCAGAGTCGGATCAATCCCCACCACATATGCAGAAAAAGGAAGCCCTACCAGATCGTAATCAATAAATTGTGGTGCTTCTGTAAGAATTGCATTAAATGTATGGAGTAAATCATCCTTATCCCGGATTCTCGGAACCTTATCTGATGTAACCTCTGGTAATCCGGATGCCAGAATATTAGCATTTTCCTTACAGGCATTGTCTACCAAATACTTAATTACCGGATTAGATTCTATAAAATCGTCCAATGCCTGGATACAGGGTGCCAATGTCGTTCTTTTTTTGGTCAATACCTTGTTTAGGTATTTTTGCAGGCTAGGACTACCTCTCTCCGGGAGCCACCCGACATTGATATTAAAATACTTATATCGCTTTTGGGATACCTGTTCTACTGCTCTAGAAATTGTTTCTGTTTCTTCATAGGTACTTATTCCATGTTCATTCATAGTTGTATCATTTAGTTCGTGTTTATTATACTGACTGTAGATCTCATAAGAATTGTTTTTCTAAACACTTCCTATGGTCAGTAGCAACTATAAGATACAATGACCCTCCTAACCCTACACTACGCATAAATACCTGATTTTAACTTATTTGATAAACCATCGAATATATAATACTCTGATACCTCATTCTTTTACAGGATATAGCAGGTGAATATAAACAGGGTAATGATCACTATATCCTCCTGTATACACCCCTCCGGAATAAGTTCTATAAGGGTATCCTTTATAAGCCCCTTCTTGTACCAATAAATAAGGTTTTATAAAAACCGCTGCTTTATATAAAAACAATCCCTCATCAGATGGTCTGCTCAAAGATGGAGAAACAAGTATTTGGTCAAATAGATTCCAATGATCTCTATAAGCAAGAGAACCGATTCCTTTGGCAGCAAGTTGTTCCATAGGGTTATAAAAGGTCTTGGGAGGAGCTTTATCAGGAGAGGATACTGCTCCCAATACCTTCTTTATACTATCGTCATCGGGATCATCATTAAAATCACCCATTGTAATAATTTTGGCATAAGGATCAATTCCATAGATGGAATCAGTAATTCGTTTATTCAATAATGCTGCCTGTTTTCGTTTATAACTACTTTTTTCTTTACCTCCTCTTCGTGAAGGCCAATGATTGACTATTAAATAAATAAGTGAGCCGTCGAGATACCCACTTACTACTAATTGGTCTCTGGTATATACCCGTTTCGAAGGGTCCGTATGTTCATATAATAGCAATTCATAAGAAAGCGAATGAGTAGGTTTGAAATGATGTGATTGATACAATAATCCCACATCAATTCCCCTTTTATCAGGGGAGTCGTAATGAATAATGCGGTATGTTTTTTCTGCCAAAGCAGGTTGTGCAATAAGTTCCTCCAGTACTGACAGGTTTTCAACTTCAGCTACTCCCAGAAGTACCGGAGTGTTTTTAGCCTGGTCTATACCTATATCCGCAATAACCTTAGATAGATTTTTTAGTTTATTTTGATATCGTTTCTTGGTCCAGTGGTCTGCTCCATCGGGTGTACGATCGTCATCAAACGTATTGGGATTATTAATAGTATCGAATAAATTCTCGAGATTATAAAACCCCAGAGTATGAATATGATATGTTTTTTTGGGTTGCCCCCAGAGTAAGAAGTATGGAATGATAAAAAGAGAGCAAAAAACATATGGTTTTTTCATAATTTTTTTATATTTACTTGATTTTTAGTTAAATATAGCGAATATCAACGTACACCTCCCCAGAATATTTCTTTTTAACAGCGACTCTTAAAACCTTGAAAAGGACTTCTTTTCAAGCAAAACCATATCAGTATGAATTGTATTGAGCTTAGAAGAAGGCTACTTTCTTTTTTGCTGCTATACGGAATGTACTTACAGCTATTTGCCCAACAAGTAACCAGTATCTCTGGGCAGGTTCGAGATGAACATACGCATCAAGCTGTAAAAGATGTTATAGTAAGCATAGAAGGGATTTCCTCCAGAACCATATCTGACAATCAGGGTGCTTTTTCTCTTAAGAATATCCGGATTCCAATCGGGGAACATTACATCATTTTTTATAAAAAAGGGTACAAAAAGAAAAAATACCCCATTACTATTCATCCAAAGGAAATACTTGCATTAGGAATTGTTTTTATCGAATATGATGCGGTCTTTTACAATGATGAAATAGGAACTATCACCATCTCTGATGAAGAAATAGGAGCTCCTGTTTATGATATTTTAGACGCTCCTGATGTTTTACATGCTACAAAAGATGCTTTTCTAAGTGCACTAGCTTATGATTTTAGTACTACATTTCATCGATATCGCCGCGTTGGAAGTCAAAAAACACAGGTGTTGCTCAACGGTTTATCCCTGCATTCACTAGCTACATATCGTCCGCAATGGAGTAGTTGGGGTGGGTTAAATGATATTACAAAGCATCAGGAATTTACTACCGGAATTACTGCGAATGAATACGTGTTTGGAAGTTTGGGAGGAGTAACCAATATAAACATGAGTGCTTCTTCACTCCCTAAAGGAGGAAAGATATCATTTGCCAATTCCAACAGAACATTTGGCAACAGGTTAATGGCGACTTATAGTACAGGGCTATCTCCAAAAAACACAGCTTATACCATTTCATTAAGCAAAAGAAAAACGGAAGAAGGTTTAATAGAAGGAACCTATTATAATGGAATTTCTTTTTTTCTGGCAGCTGAAAAAAAATGGAAAAAACACAGCTTGCAATTAGCAGGAATCTATACACCTCTAAAAAGAGGAAAATATACAGCTATTACAGAAGAAGTTTTTCGGTTAAAAGGAAGATATTACAATCCGTATTGGGGATATCAAAACGGAATATTTAGAAATGCTGCTGTCAGAAAAACTGAAAAGCCAATTGCATTCATCTCCCACGATTGGAAAATATCTGATAAGGTACAACTGTTTACTAATATTGCGTTCCAAACAGGTAAAACTACAAACAGTAGTATCGATATTGGAGGAACTGATATCATACAGATATCCGATAATATACAATTTATAAGTGGTGGAGGTAATAGCAGATGGTCTAATCCCATGCATCCCGCAAATTTACCAAGTTATTACTTACAAACAACTAAAGGACATAATTACAAAAATGCCTTTTTAGCTACTCAAAGATTTCAGGAAAACGGACAACTTAACTGGGATAATTTGATTCGAGCGAATAGTATCACGCGGCAAGAAGGAAAAAATGCTACGTATGCTATTCGGGAAGATATTGAAAAAGCAACACAATGGAATGGAGCGAGTCAATGGCGTATAAAACCAACAGATAACCTGAAGTTTAATGGGGCTGTCAATTATAAAAAAGAACACAATCGTTATTATGCAATAATCGGAGATCTATTGGGAGGAACTCAATTTTTAGATGTAGATGCTTTTGTTAGCAACAGTGAACTTTCTAATGAAGAAAAAATCCATTATGCCCAGAACAACCTAAAAACACCTAATAGGCTTGTCACAGAAGGAGATACTTATAAATACGACTATACTATGTTTTCAGAAACGATCAATGGGTTTTCTCAGTGTTCCTGGAATTCCAAGACAATAGATATTTATCTGGGAGGACAGCTTTCCACTACTGCACATCAACGAGAAGGTTCCTATGAAAATGGAAAATTTAAAGGTGTTGCTTCTCTGGGTAAAAGCGATAAAGCACATTTTGTCAATTATGGTATCAAAGGGGGAATTTCTTTTCACATCTATGGGAAACATTCGTTTCGGCTAGCAGGAATGTACGGAACAGAAGCCCCTGGATGGAGACAGGTTTTTATTTCTCCAAGAGAAAGTAATATTCAAGTAAAAGAAGTTACTTCAAAACCTCTCAAAAGTGAACAAATACTATCGACTGAGCTAGAATACTTATACCGAGGAAATCGTATTACTACAAAATTGACTGCTTTTTATTCAACGCTGCAACATACATCAAACGTATCTTCTTTTTATACAACAGCATTAGCAGGAACGGCACAAGAATTTATTCGCGAAGTTCTGGTAGATGCTGATCAAAAAAGTATGGGAGTAGAGATAGGAGCCTCTTGCCAGATCCTTTCTGGTTTAGAACTAAAAACTGCCGCTTCTATAGGAAGTGCTCTTTATACAAACAACCCCAACCTTATGATTACCGGAACTGGGGATTTTTTGAGAAAACAGGGAGGAACACTATCATTGGGAAAATCATTCCTAAAAGGGTATCATATCCCTACAGGTCCTGAAATTGCAGCACAATTGGGAATCTCCTATCGGGATCCTCAATTCTGGTGGACTGGGATTTCTGCCAATTATTTTGCAAATGCAAGAATTAATAGCAGTCCCTTTACCAGGACACTTAATTTTATTCAGGACACCGATGGACAGCCCTTTAATGAGTACGACCCGCTTATCGCCAGAGAACTGTTGCAACAAGAAACATTAGGCAGTTATTTTCTGGTTAATATCATAGGAGGAAAATCATGGAAGTGGCAAAGAAAATATACGTTAGGTTGCTTTGCCAGTATAAACAATGTGCTAAACACATTATATAAAACAGGAGGATTCGAACAAGTTAGAAAAGGAAATTACAGACAACTATTGGAAGCGTCAGAAACAACTACCCCTGTATACGGAAATCGATACTACTACGGATATGGCACTTCTTATTATATCAACCTATATGTACGCTTTTAAAAAAAACAAATCAGCATGACACGCTATAAAAACCCTCCATTTTTCTGGAATTTGTTCTTTATCCTATTGATGGGATGTATTACCGATAATTCATACCAGCTCCCTGATGAAACAAGCATACCGACACCAGTGATAGATGGACATATAATTTCTATTAAAGCAGTCCTGGGAATGCTTGCACAACAGCAATCTCTCCAAGGAGAAACAGCTACCCTTCTCTTTACAGATACAAACAATTATATGGAAGGGTATGTCATTTCTACCGATAAATCTGGTAATTTTTTTAAAAAACTTGTTTTGCAAGATAAGACAATAGCCCCCACTGCAGGAATAGTCATTTCTATTGATGTGAATCCTTTATATACCAGTTATGAAATAGGCAGAAAAATACTGGTTCGATTAGATGGATTAGTCATAGGAATAGAAAATGGGGTGCCTACTTTAGGACAACTATCCGAAAACAAAATAGATAAAATTTCTTCTTTTTTAAAAGATGAAGTATTGATACGAATAAACAAAAAGGAAGAAATTACTCCTCTTGAGATCCCTTTAGAAAAATTTGGACAAGAAACCTTGCTTAGATATGTACGAATTTCTCAATTACAGTTTCATGAACAAGAAAAAGGGAAAACATTTGCTGCAGAACCTTATGATGTCTATAATGGAGAGCGCATCATAGAGAGTTGTAGAACCGGTCTGCTGGCTATTTTAAGTACCAGTGTATATGCAGATTTTAATGGGGTATCCCTTCCTTTACAAAGAGGTGCTATTGATGGTGTTATAAGTAAAGATTTTTACGGAGAACGGTTTAATCTGATCATTAATGACCCTACTGCTATGTTATTCACAGAAGAAAATCGCTGTGACCCAGAACCATTTATATGCGATTTGGTATCGGATGAAACGGAGGTATTGTTCCGGGATGATTTTGATACTTATAAAAAACAAGAAGATCTGGAGAATGCCGGGTATCAATTAAAAAACATTCTGGGAGGTGCTACTTTGTTTAAAAGCTCCCGATATGGAAAAGAAGGAACAAGAGGGGTTGATATTTCCGGGTTTAAAAGTGGAGAAACTCCTATCATCAGTTGGTTAATTAGTCCCAAAATAGCTGTTAGAGAAATCGAAAAGGCGCAATTGCTTTTTGATATTGCAGCTGGTTATGACAGAGGACAGCTACTAGAGGTGTTCATTACCCATCAATATTCTGGGGATCCACTGACCACTGCCTGGAAAAAACTACAAAATATCAATATTCCCATAGGTCCTTATGCTGCATATGGAGCATATCAATCGAGTGGAGTAATTCCCATTGGCTGTATAGAAGGAGACATCGTTATCGGATTTCGATATATTGGAGGGGATGCTTCAGGTATGACGACTACCTATAGATTGGATAACCTCACTATAACAAAATCTATAAACAAGTAAACTACCTCAGACAGATCCATAAGGTTTTCCTTGGAAACAAATTTTCAGTTTTAGGGCAAGTCTTGAGGCATTACACCTTTATACAAAACCTTTGAAAAACAATAAATTACATTTTTATCCGTTAATATTACAGCTGTATTAAGGTGTTTTTAACACTTGAATAAAACAACCTTTTACCGGCTTGCTCATCTCATAGGTATAACAGCAAAAATCCCATAAACCCATGATGAAAAAAAGCATCCTTTTAATCGCATCCCTTTTTGTTTTATTTGCCTGCTCAGGTGATGATGACTCCGGCACTCCTGATACCGGTATTCTAGGAGAATGGAAATTGATGAAATCAAAGCAGTTTGATTACAGTGGAGATGGCAAAATCGTAGAAACTGATTTTTCTAAAGAAAACATCATCTACCACTTTATGGAAGAAGGTATTCTTCGATTAGAAAAGAAAAGTAACTGGCACGATGCTGGGGATCATACTTATTTTATTAGTATTTCTTGTATCAATAAAACGGAGACGAATGATATCTGTTATATAAAGATAAACGATTCTGACTGGTCATTTGATACTACAAATAGTGTCATGACAATTGGTATTTCTTTTTTAGATGGACCTGATCTGTTTTTCGAGAAGCAATAGAGCAGTCCATATTTCATAAAAAAGAGTTCAATTCGGAAGGACTCTTTTTATAGAATGTATAACTATTGTTTTATCGTGTCATGAAAGATGGATTCTAATTCTTTTATCGTCACAGGCTTGACCAGATAATCCTTGACAGATTGAATCCCCCGGGCACGTTCTATATCATTCGGGTCTATAGAAGAACTTACAATGTACAGGGTTATGACTTTTCCAAATTTGTTTTTAATTTTAGTAAAACCTTCTAAAAACTCCCATCCATCCATGATAGGCATATTAAGATCCAGAAAAATAATTTCAGGAATACTATCCTGATCCATATGGTTGAGTAGGGTTTCAAAATAAGTTAGCGCATCCTTCCCATCTTTAAAAATCAATAGGTTATTACATAGATGCCTGGTTTCTATGATTCGTTTTACCAGATTGACATAGATTTTATCATCATCAATGATACAAGCTAATTCTATTTGTTTATCCATATTCAATAATACTAAAATTCTATGATAAATGTAGTCCCCTTACCTACAATACTTTCTACATTAATTCTTCCATCCATCGCTTCTATTTGATTTTTGGTTAGAAACAACCCTATGCCCACTGCATCTTTATGGTCATGAAAGGTCTTATACATCCCGAAAAGTTTATCTCCTGCTTTATGCAGGTCTATTCCACTACCGTTATCTGTAAACTCTAATGACATATTCCCTTCATCGAGAAAACTTTTGATTTTTATCACCGGATTCCTATCGGGGTGTCTGTACTTAATTGCATTTGTAATCAAATTCAAAAAAACACTTTCTAAATACGCAGGGAGAAAAGAAACTCCATCTAATTGGCTAAAATCCGTATAGATTTCCGCATTGTGTTCCGCTATTAAATGTTTAATACCATTCATCACTACATCATAGGTATCTATAAAGTTCACCTTCTTTTTTTCCTGATGTTTATTATTTTGAATCGCTACAATCTCATTAAGGTGAGCAATGGTCGTATTGAGGCTTTCTGAAATATTTCGAATCTCGTGTATCAAACTGTTTTTCTCTTCGGGATCTTTTATATCTTCTATTAACTGAACTAATAAAGACAGGTTACTGGTATGTGATCGCAGGTTATGAGATACAATGTGGGCAAAATTCAATAATCTGGAATTCTGAGAGGTAATGGTATTTAGAGATTTTTTTAATTGTAACTCCTTTCTCTTAACCTCATCAATGTCTTGAAACACTCCCCGTATTCCTACAATTTCTTTTTTCTTATTATAAATAGGTTTTCCAATGGCTCTTGCCCAAAAAACCCTTTCGTTGGCCGTAATCATTTTGATTTCGGTATTAAAGGGAGTTCCGTTCATCGCACATCTAAAAAAAAGGCTGGCAGCCTGTTCTCTACAATCTTCTGGATAATACTGAGCAGAGTTTCGTAATGAAGGGATATAATCATCCGGATATTCCAGTATTTTTTTTGTTTCGAAATCCCAATAGCTTTGTTTTTTTACAAAATCGACATACCAGCTACCGGTAGCAGTCATTTGAGCTGTTTCTTTAAAATAAAAATTATCCTGGGTAATGGCTTGTCCCGGGTCTAAAAGGATTTCAAAAAAGAAAATATAATGTCGTTCCGGTGTGAGCTCTGGGGGTAGCTCATTATTCGTTACACATTTGAATAATTGATATTGTCCGTTTTTATTAAGAATTTGGAGGTGTTGTTTGAAATCTACATCATTTTTACAATAATTAAAGAAGTTATCTTTGAAAATATCGGCGTCTTCTTCATGTATTAAATGATCTAAAAAATAATCTATAGAAAAATGAAGTTCTTCCTTTATATAACCGAGTGTTTTATAAAAATTCTCGGACCAAACTTCTTCGTAAGATTGTGTGCATAGCTCCCAGTAACTAGTATTAAAGCTATGAATCGCGTCATTAAAAATGTCATTTTGCGTCATTAAAAAATAGGTTAAGAGTATATCATCAAACAAGATAAGAATTTATTACCTATTATTTAAGCAGAAAGAAATCGTTAAAAAAAAGAAGGGGTAAATGCCCCTTCTTTTCTTACATTAATTATGTTTTTTTGACTTTTTTAATAGTATTCCCTTTATTTAATTTCAAATGGTGTACTCTTGGATACCCCGCCGGCAGTCACCTCTATGGTATAGGTTCCGGTAGGTAAATAATACTTTTCGTTTTTCTTCTTTTCTACTCTATCATCTGGAAATTCTTTTTCGATAGCTTTCTTCCCTTTTTCAGTAACTGATAAATCATAAGAAACATAGTTAAACCCTTTATCTGCAGTATGTGTAATTGTATGAATTACTGCTCCAGAAGCTGTTTTGATTTTTATATTTGCTTTTGCTGCTGCTGCTGTATAAAATTTAAAGATCGTTTCCGGTTCATAAGGTTCGAACCACTTACTCCAGGTAGTTCCCCATCGGGATGACCATTGTACCGGAGTAGTTGCAAAAACGCTAAGAGGAGTCGTTAGTTTTGATGTTTCGAGGGATTGTAATGGGGCTATATTTGTTTTATAAATACTTCTTCCATGCGTACCCAACAATAAATCATTTGCTTCTGATTGCACTACAATATCATGCACTGCTACACTGGGAACTCCATTGGAAAAAAGCTGCCATGATATTCCCCTATCCAAAGATACATAAGCACCATTATCCGTTCCGACATAGAGAATATGTTCATTTTTGGGATCTTCTTGTATTACATTTACAGGAGCTGAAGGAAGATTCGACGCAATACTTTTCCAGCTGGATCCATAGTCTTCACTAACATATAAATAGGTGGTGAAATCATCAAAACGGTACCCGTTTAGGCTTAGGTATACACGTTCTTTCTTATGTCTGGAAGCCACCACTCTGCTCACCCATAAATCAGAAGGTAATGTCCCAGAGATATCTGTCCAACTTCCTCCGGAATTTTTAGAAACATATACTTTTCCATCGTCACTACCCGTGTATAAAAGCCCAAACTGAAATGGAGATTCCGCAATGGTTGTCAATGTTCCATAGGCAACATTTCCTTTCTTTCCTCCAGCGGTCAGATCTTTGGAAATAGCTGTCCAATCATCTCCCTGGTTCATTGAGCGCATTAATTTATTCCCTCCGAGGTATAAAATATCCTGGTTGTGAGCTGATAACAGAATAGGTGTCTGCCAATTGAATCGATAAGGTGCTTCTCCTAATTCGTGTTTTGGTTGTATATACGTTCTCTTTTTTGTACTTCTATCAATTCTAAAATAGTTTCCGAATTGAAATCCGGTATATACTATATCTGAATTTCTATTGTCTATTTGTACCTGCATTCCATCTCCTCCTAATAAGCTTTCCCATGGATAATGACCACTCTGATGCCAGGACATATTCTCTCTTGCTGTACTAGAACCTACCCATACTCCATTGTCCTGTAATCCTCCATAAATATTATATGGTTTTTCATAGTCTACATTAATTGCATAGAACTGACCGACACTTGGTTGATTGGATTTTATCCAATTTTTTCCATCATCATAAGTAATATTCACTCCTCCATCATTTCCGTTGATCAGATGATTTGGATTTACAGGGTTAATCCACAATGCGTGGTGATCTGCATGGACATTCTCTCTGCTAATACTCGTAAATGTTTTTCCCCCGTCTTTTGATTTTAGAATAGGAACCCCGGAAATATAAATATGTTCTTTGTTTGCTGGATTCACTTGTATCTGACCAAAATAGTATCCGTAACTGTAATAGATATCATCCAGATAATCTAAATGTGTTTTTTTCCAGCTATTTCCTCCATCGTTACTTCTGTATACCTCTGCTCCGACAACCGGAGTGTCAAACAATAAGGAATTTGCATTTTCTAAGTACTTTGCCAAATCGATAGGTTTTACCGTACCATTTTTCACTAACTGCTTAACATTTTTGGCTCTGTATTTTTCCTGAAAACCATATGTTTTTAGGTATGCATTTAATTTTTTGTCTTCTAATTTCAAGAAATCAGCAGTACTCATTGTTTTAAAATCATCTTTGGTCAGATCTGCTGTTTTTTTTGCTTCTTTTTCTTTTTTTCTTCTAAACTGATTATCGTGAATTGCATATACTGTTTCCTCATCAAAAACAGCGAGTCCTATTCTTCCTACTCCTTCTCCGGTAACAAAACCACTTTGAGGAGTTGTTATTTTCTTCCAACTATTTCCACCGTCTGTACTTTTATAAATACCAGATCCAATACCATTCCCTGTAAAATTCCAAGCCTTACGATCCCTTTGCCAGGCTGCCGCATACATAACATTAAAATTATTCGGAGCATACGCTACATCAATGATTCCTGTGTGTTTATCTATAAAGAGTGTTTTTTTCCAGGTTTTTCCTCCATCAGTGGTTTTATAAATCCCTCTTTCTTCATTCGGAGAATATAAATGCCCCGCAACCCCTATAACAATCTCATCAGGATTTGTTGGATTTAATAGGATTCTTCCTATGTGATGAGAGTCTGTAAGACCTACATTTTTCCAGGTTTTTCCTTTATCATCAGAAGTAAGAACCCCGGTTCCTGCATAAGAAGATCTGGAGGAATTATTCTCTCCTGTACCTACCCACAAGGTGTGTTTTTTCCAATCTACAGCAATATCACCTATATTTATGGTTTCTGCAGTATCCATTACCGGATCAAAAGTAGTTCCGTTATTGGCAGTATACCACAATCCTCCGGATGCATAGGCTACATAAAATTCTGAAGGGTTTTTGGGATTGACATCCAAATCCACTACTCTTCCACTCATAACAGAGGGACCAATGTTTTCAAATGGAATGTTTTTAACCAATGATTGTTCTTCAAGCTGTTTTTTTTGAATCAGCGACTGTTGTATTGTTTCTGCAGAAGTCGGCTTTTGCTGGGCAAAAGTGGCACTTACAGAACAAGCGATCATAAAATAGGGTATAAATGACTTCATAAAATTGTTTTTTCAATAAAGAAATAACTCGTTAAAATTGATGTGATCATAGGCTAATAAGCTTATAATCAAGATTAATCGCCTGAAAATATGGATTGTTACTATTGTGTCAAAATTTTTACATATTGTTTAACAATTCATAGATATAGCTTTAGTATTTTTGAAAAAATTCAATAAGAAGCATCAATCTATCAGAATCCTGCGTTTTTCTTCGGCGAAGTATACTGATAGGTGCATCTGACATTAGTAAACAAAAAATACAGACATATGAAGTATCACCCGATAGACAGAAATCTTTTTATAAAAAACAGAAAGAATTTCATGTCTCAGATGAAACCAAATAGTCTTGCTGTTTTTAACAGTAATGATATTTATCCAATTAGTGCTGATAGTACCATGCCATTTGAACAACACAGGGATATTTTTTACCTAAGTGGTGTGGATCAGGAAGAGAGTATTTTGGTTTTGTTTCCGGATGCTCCGCATGAAAAACACAGAGAAATCTTATTTCTAAAAGAAACAAATGAGCATATTGCTGTTTGGGAGGGAGAAAAACTGACCAAAGAACGCGCATTTGAGACTTCGGGTATTAAAACTGTTTATTGGTTACAAGATCTGGAAAAAATATTTTTTGAGATCATGACACAGTGTGATACAGTATATGTAAATACGAATGAACATTACCGCTCGAATGTAGAAACTGAAACCAGAGAAGATCGTTTTACAAAATGGTGGAAAGCAAAATATCCTGCTCATTCTGTAGCAAAAAGTAATCCTATCTTACAAAGGTTACGATCTGTAAAAGATCCGATAGAATTGGATCTGATGCAGACCGCTTGTAATATTACAGAAAAAGGATTCAGACGATTATTAGGTTATGTAAAACCCGGAGTATGGGAATATAATCTGGAAGCAGAGCTGCTACATGAATTCGTAAACAACCGATCTAAAGGGTTTGCATATACACCTATTATTGCTAGTGGAAATAATGCCAATGTACTACACTATATAGAGAATAATCAAGAGTGTAAAGCCGGAGATCTCATCTTACTGGATATTGCTGCAGAATATGCAAATTATAAAAGTGACCTCAGCAGAACTATTCCTGTGTCTGGACAATATACAGAAAGACAACGTGCCGTATACGATGCAGTATTACGAGTTAAAAAAGAAGCTACTAAATTATTAGTACCAGGAACAATGTGGGCAGAATACCATGTAGAAGTAGGAAAATTAATGACATCAGAACTTTTAGGACTTGGATTACTGGATAAGGCTGATGTACAAAATGAAAACCCTGATTGGCCGGCCTATAAAAAATATTTTATGCATGGAACTTCGCATCATATTGGATTGGATACGCATGATTATGGGATCTTAACTGAACCGATGAAAGCGAATATGGTATTTACAGTAGAACCTGGAATTTATTTACCCGAAGAAGGATTTGGAGTTCGAATAGAAGATGATGTTGTTATACAAGAAACAGGAGCCCCCTTCAATCTGATGGAAAATATTCCTATAGAGGCAGAGGAAATAGAAGAACTTATGAATTCATAAATTATTGAACGAATATAAAATAAAAAGGGACTGTAAACAGTCCCTTTTTTATTGACCACACCAAAGGGTGTGCTACCCCAAGACGAGCTTTAAAATCGAAAATTTGTTTCCAACGAATGCTTCTTTTTTTAAGAGAGTTACTTAGTCAATTTGTTCACGGGTAAATCAGCTCGATAATCAGATAAATATCTTATTCAGAATATTGTTTATAATCACTACTCTTATTTCTTTGATGTATATCAGAATATTTATTAAAAACAGGCGTTTGCATCTATAAAAAAAAGGGTTATGAATCGTATGAAGCTAATGGCTGGACATCAACAAGTCATGCCGTATTTAGTTATAGAAAAAGCAGATGAGTTTGTAGAATTTATAAAGCGATTGTTTAATGCACAGGAAATGATACGCAGGGTAGATAAAAATCATAAAATACTACACTCAGAGGTACTGATAGGCACCAGTACATTAATTATTACTGAAGCGAATAAAAATTATCCCGCAGAGCAAATCTCCATGTATATTTACGTCAATGATTCTGATCAGGTATACTATAGGGGTATTGAAATGGGAGCAACTTCAGTAATGGCACCTATGGAAGAAAATGATGACACCAGAGTTGCCGGATTATTAGATCCTTTCGGCAACACCTGGTGGCTGACTACTTTGCAATAAAAACAGTATACATTAATCGCATCCTGTATCTATTTTTGACTGCTCATCATTATTAGGGAAACAATTTCCCGATCCTGTTTTTTCCGGAACATATCTGGTAAGATTAGGGTCTTTAAGCCCAGACTCGATAAAAGCAGTAATATCTATAATATCTTTTTCGGATAATTCTATATTTCCAAACTGGGGAGCCAGGCTTTCTTTGGGAACTTCATTGTTCTGAGGTACTCCCTTATTTTTGTAAGTAACCACATCTTTGACAGAAGTAAATGTTCCTCCATGACCATAGAATCCATGATCCGCTATATTATACAGTGTGGGTGTTTTAAACTTATAATTATCATTTGCATTTTTGGTAAAGCCTCCTCTACCTTTTTTCACTCTATCAAATCCTTCCATATCTGTAACAATCGCATCTGAAGCATTATCGAAATCTCCCATCCCGAAAGCATAAAACGCAACATCATTTAGTGCCGGTCCGGAATGACATTCATAACACTTTCCTTTACTAAAAAAGGCAATAGCTCCTCTCTTCTCCGCATCATTCATCGCTTTGTAATTCCCTTTTAGCCATTCTTGCCAGGGAGCTTGATTTGCTAGTAAAGTTCGCTCATATGCTGCAATTGCCAATGCAGCATTGTGTGTAGAATATCTGTCTTCTTCTTCTACTGATGGAAAAGCAGCATCAAACAAATTTTTATATCCAAAGGTGTTTACAAATTCTTCATCTACTTTTATTCTGTGAACTCCCTGTCCTTTGATTGCTTGTACCTCTACTCCTTGATGTCCTAAATTATTCTCAGGGATATTGGTCCAGCCAATCTCCGTTCCTGCATTGGTTCCGGTTCCTCCAAATTGTCCATTCCACAACATAATATCCTGATATGCAACATTTAATATTGTTGGAGATTTTATTGGCTGAATATCGAGCATATCTATAGGCATCCCTTCTGCTATGACTCTTCCTTCTCCACGTATACCAAAGCCTGAACCTCCTTCTCCTTTTCCTTGTCTAATCCCTGCAGCAAAACCTGCAGCAGCATGGTGACAAGAAACACAAGAGTAGGTTCCTTTCATTTTAGAAAATTTGGGACTCCCTCCTGTTGCGGTTTCATGAATTAATAATTTACCTAATTCTACTTTCTCTTTGGTAAGTGGGTTTAAGGGATCTTGAGGTATTTTTGAGAAATCCTCACTATCAGGAAGTATAAAATAGGATACTCCTTCATTATTAGAAACCGATTGTAGAATTTCTAACAGCTGATCGTCCACAATACTAGGACCCAGCGGATCATAATCATCATCATTACAAGATACTAACAATGCCATAAGCATCATCAAATAGGTACATTTTTTCATTTACAAAGTAATTTTTTCTAATAAATAATGTTTTAAAAAGGTATACACAAGATTTCATTATTCTTGTATATATCAGATTATCAACTGATTGATATCGACAACATGCACTTTCTCTTCGATTAATAAATTTTATAAAACAATGAGAGCATGTATCGTACTAACGATAGCCTTTAACTGGTGTAATAAAAAAAATGGGAATTTTTGATAAGCCTATATCAACAGAAAAATTAATGCAAAAGATTGTTCCTTTTAGAAAATAAACTTCCTAAAAACGAATTTTATGTCACTAAGCCCTATTGGATCACAATCACCATTAATGTATGATTATGACCACAATGAATTGTGTCATTTAATAAGTATTTTTCTTAAATAGATAGTAGTTTTTTCCCTTATACTTTTATTTATTTTTCCCCTTAAAGAAAATGTTAGTTACTGCAAATGTAATAATTACGGGGAAAATCCAAGCAAAATTATAAGAACCTAAGGGAAGAATTTCCAAAATTGGCTGTACAAACCCTTCATATCCTATTGCTACAAAGAAATCCAATGCACTAAATAGAATGGTTATAAATACGACAGATCTAAAAACAACAGGGGCTGAAAGCCTTTCTGGTAAGATATTCAGTATAATGAGTACAATTGTTACAGGATATAAAAACATCAAAGCAGGAATTGCTATTACAATAATATGATGAACATCAAATTGACCCACGATTACTCCTAATAAACAACCTATTATAGCTGTAATAACATATGCTCTTTGAGAGTTTCCAAAAAAAGATTTCATAAAATCAGATGTTCCGGTAACAATCCCCACTGCTGTTGTAAAACAAGCCAGAGCGACTAAAACACTTAACCCTACTCTCCCGATCGCTCCCAATGTCTCAAAGCTTAATCCCTGTAGTAATTCGGTTCTGCTAATCTGAGTATCAAAAAAAGAATTATATAGTGCTCCGGTATAGATCATCCCAGTATAAATAACTAACAGTCCGATACCGGCAATCATTCCTGCCGATCTAATCAGTTTTTTATTAGCGTTATAGTCTGTATCATATTTTGTCTTTACAGAAATAATAATTACTCCTCCGACAACTACGGCTCCAATAGCATCAAAAGTTTGGTAGCCTTCCAGAATCCCATTAACCAAAGGTGTATCAAATATAGATGGATTCATAGGAGTATGAGTAGAAAAAATACCAATAAAAATAATAGAAAGAATGACTAAGAAAATGATCGGAGTTAAAAATTTCCCCAATACATTTACTATTTTATTTCTATTGAGAACAAAAAACAAAACAAGCGCAAAATAAATACTACTGGTTAACCAGGAAGGTGTTCCCAGAAAAGGAGCAATTGCCATTTCATGTGTAACAGAAGCTGTACGCGGGGAGGGTAATACAATGGAAATACAATAAATTATAATACAGTATATATAGCTAAATAACGGAGATACTTTTTTTCCAAAATCAAATAAAGTTCCCTGTAGTCTCGCATGGGCTATAATTCCTAAAATAGGAATTATAACTGCCGAAATAATAAACCCAATAGATACCCATAACCATAGGTCTCCGGATTTTATACCAAGGTTTGGAGGAAGAATCAAGTTTCCTGCTCCAAAGAACATAGAAAATAGTGCAAATCCGGTAACAAAAGTTTCTTTATTTAACTGCATTTAATTAGGTTTAGCACTTAAATATAAAAGATACAAATGGATTTGACCTATAAAGGAGTAAAAATTAATTATGATACCAGGGGAGAAGGTGAAGCTATTGTATTTCTTCATGGTTTTTTGGAAAACAGCAGTATGTGGAATCAAATTACTCCACACTTTATAAATAAATACCAATGTATTACTATCGATCTTTTAGGACATGGAGCATCCGGATGTATAGGGTATATACATACGATGGAAGAAATGGCAAAGTCACTAAAAGCAGTATTAGACATCATTAATGTTGAGAAGGTAACATTAATTGGTCACTCTATGGGGGGGTATGTAGCCTTGGCATTTATAGAAGAATTCCCATTATATACAGATCGAATTGTACTTCTTAATTCTACTTCCTTTCCTGACAGTAAAGAACGAAAAATAAACAGAGAACGTGCTATACAAATTGTAAAAAATAATCCTCAGGCATATACAAGCATGGCTATTGCTAATTTATTTGCTAAAGAAAACAGAGCGCGACTTTATCAGGAGATTATAAAAATTAAGGAAGCAGCTTCCCAAACTCCATTACAAGGAATTATATCTGCTCTCGAAGGTATGAAAATACGAAAAGACAGAACACATATCTTATCTTCTTTCGAAGGAGAAAAAATAATGCTCGCAGGAAAAAAAGATCCTGTTTTATCCTTTGAACAGGCTATAGAAGAAAGCAACAGGTGTAAAGTAGATCTGATTGGTTTCTCAGGAGGACATATGACCTATCTGGAAAATCAATCCAAATTTTTGGAGAGCATGCAACAATTTTTAAAAATGTGAAAGTATCACTATAAGGCAATTTTTAGTATAATAGTTAATAACTGTGTGGATAAAAAGCATTGTTTTCACGTTAAAAAGACATAAAAAAGACTTATTTTTTAAAATTTCCTACATAAATCCTACATTAATCAAAAAAAAATAGTATTATTGTACTGATAATGAACTTTTAACAAAATAATAGATGAAATCCCCAACCCCAAATTCGTCATTTACCGTCTCTAAAATCTACTGTTCCCTTTTTGGTCATAGTTATAAATTATCCAAAAAAGTGACACATCATATTAAAGAATATACCTGTGCCCATTGTGGAGAGCAAGTAACCACAAACAGCAAAGGAAAACTGGAAATTATGACACCAAAACTAAAAGAAATAAATGAAGCTATCGCTTATGTACACGCTAAAAAACTGAAACGTGCAGAAGGATAAGCTTTCTTTTTTTAATTAATTATTCTTTAATAGGATTCCATCCTTGCGCTTTGAGCTCTATTTTCTCATTCGCTCTGGTTACTAAACCAATACCACTTTTCTCATCCACTATATGACCTATAACGGTAAGATTAGGGTTTGCCTTAATTTTTGGATAATCATTTTGGTCAATGGTAAATAGTAATTCGTAATCTTCACCACCGTTCAAAGCAACTGTTGTACTATTTAGATTAAACTCTTCTGATGTAGAAATAACTGCAGGATCCAATGGAATTTTATCCTCGTATAAATTAACCCCTACTTTAGAACGGGTACAAAGATGTATTACTTCTGAAGAAAGACCATCACTAATATCAATCATACTGGTTGGCTGTACCTCTAGTGCTTTTAATAAACCAGGCATGTCTTTTCTTGCTTCAGGTTTTAATTGTCTTTCTATTAAATAAGAATACTGATCTAAATCTGGTTGTACATTTGGGTTTACCTTAAAAACCTGTTTCTCTCTTTCCAAAACCTGCAATCCCAGATATGCAGCACCAAGATCTCCTGTTACCACTAATAAATCTCCGTCTTTCGCTCCATTTCTATACACGATAGCATCTTCTTCGGCGAAACCAGTCGCGGTAATACTTATAATTAATCCCGAAGTAGACGATGTCGTATCTCCTCCTATAACATCCACGTTATATAATTTAGCCGCTGCGTATATTCCCTCATATAATTCTTCTAAAGCCTCTAAAGTAAACCGATTAGAAACAGCAATAGAAACCGTAATTTGAGACGCCGTAGCATTCATGGCGTAAATATCAGAAAGATTGACCATAACAGCTTTATACCCTAAATGTTTTAAAGGTACATACGCCAGGTCAAAATGAACTCCTTCTACTAATAAATCTGTAGAAAGCACACATTTTTTTTGATTAAAGTCCAAAACAGCAGCATCATCACCTATACCATATAAGGTAGATGGCTGAGAAATTGTAAAGTTTTGGGTTAAATGTTCTATCAATCCAAACTCTCCTAATTCTGATAATTGTGTACGGGGGGTGTTCTTGTCTTCAATCATGCTGCAAAGGTAGCCAAGAAAGCAAATTTAACTAAAGAAAATACAAAAAAATACACTTCTTATTTTTCTGAGTAAACTGTCTAGATATAAGTATATAAAACCATATACAGGAGACAAATGTTAATTTCAGAATCATTCTCAAAGCATTTAAAATTTGATTATTGAATAAAAAAATGATTTAAAACAAAAAAACGTATTTAATTGATAATCAAATATTTTGTATTTTTAACAACCATAAAAGTACGTTATTACCATAATTTCAAGAATTAAAAAAACATTTTTGTTTGCATATTCTGGTGAGAATCTTTCTTTTTTAGTCCCAAACCTTATGAAAAAAAACCTACTATCTCCCCTTCTAAGTATCATCTGTATATTATTCTGTAATTGTAGTAGAGATGATACTTCTGGTAATGAACAAATTATAGAAATGACTAATCAGGGAGTAATTCCCTGTGAAAATGGAATCGCAGCTGGTAAGTATCCTTGCAAAGAATACGATTTTGTTTCCCATATTACACTGGAACAAATTAATGCCGAAACCGGAAATGATAGCTGGGGATGGACTGATCCTGTAACCAATAAAGAATATGCACTAATTGGTCTCGATAATGGAACTGCATTTATAGATATATCCATACCAGAAAGCCCACGATATATTGGCAAATTACCAACCGCTACCGTATCCAGTTCCTGGAGAGATGTCAAAGTATATAATAATACTGCATTTATAGTGAGTGAGGCAAAAGGACATGGTATGCAGGTATTTGATTTAACTAAATTGCGAAATGCCGGAGAAGCAACAACCTTTACTGCAGATGTACATTATACCGATTTTGGTAGTGCTCATAATATTGTTATTAATCCACTATCGGGATATGCTTATGTGGTAGGAGCAAAAAACCTCAATGGTTCGCAAGCTTTGTACAATGGAGGACCTCTTTTTATAAATATACAAAATCCGCTAGTTCCCAAAAATGAAGGAGGATATGCAGAAAAAGCATATAGCCATGATGCGCAGGTAATCACTTATAACGGACCTGATCCGGATTATATAGGCAAAGAAATATTAATCGGAAGTAATGAAAACGAATTGGCTATTGTAGATATAACAGATAAATCTAACCCAATAGCAATATCTACTATTAGTTACGCTCAGGTTGGGTATACACACCAAGGGTGGTTTACCGAAGATATGAAGTATTTTCTACTTGGAGATGAACTGGATGAGACAAGAGAAGGATTTAATACCAGAACTATTATTTTTAATATGGAAGACCTGGATGTTCCGCAGGAACATATGATGTTTACAGGGACAACCTCCGCGATTGATCACAATGGATATGTAAAAGGAAACTTGTTTTATCTAGCTAATTATCAGGCAGGAATGCGGGTTATTGATATTTCTGATCTCGCAAATAAAAACATTGCCGAAATCGGCTTTTTTGATACTTTTCCTACTAGTAATGCTGCTGATTTTAAAGGAGCATGGAATGTATATCCCTTTTTCAAAAGTGGCAATATTGTGATTAGTGATATCAATTCAGGTTTTATACTAGTACGCAAAAAATGATAAAAATTTAATATATGAAGCATTGATTATTAAAAAGTTATATATTTGTAATTATTATATACCCCTTAAAACCAAATGTATGAAATCAAACCTTCCTTTTCCACCCCTTTATTTTTTAATTCGTAAAAACGTTCTATAATCTGCAAAACGTATTTTTCATTAACATATAAAATATACTTAAAAAGAATACTAATTAAAACAAATTCCTGCCTATGAAATAAACACAAATAATCATTTTTAAAATCTAACACACAATCACAAACTCAATGAAAACTTTTAAGACTACATTATTATTAATGTGTACAGTCTTTCTTGGCTATGCACAAACTCCATGTGTCAATGGAAAAGCAGGGAACTACCCCTGTAAAGGTTACGACCTGATGTCACATATTCCCTTATCAACAATGAACGCCTCTATGGGTAATGATAGCTGGGGATGGACAGATCCGCAAACAGGAAAAGAATACGCTATTATAGGATTAAATAACGGAACTGCATTTATAGATGCTTCCAACCCAACTAACCCTGTTTATTTAGGAAAATTACCAACCGCTACCAGTAATAGTACTTGGAGAGATATCAAAGTATACAAAGATCACGCATTTATCGTTAGTGAAGCATCAGGACATGGAATGCAGGTTTTTGATCTGACCCGTTTAAGAAACGTGTCAAACCCTCCACGTACCTTTACCGCAGATACCAGATATACAGAATTCGGAAATGCGCACAATATCGTTATTAACGAAGATACTGGATTTACCTATGTTGTAGGAGCACAAAGAAATTCGGGACCTTATAAAGGAGGGCCCCTTTTTATTAATATTCAAGATCCTAAAAATCCTAAAAATGCAGGTGGGTTTTTATCAGGCGGACAAAGAGCCTATACTCATGATGCACAAGTAGTAACGTATAATGGTCCAGATCAGGACTATGTAGGAAAAGAAATTCTTATCGGAAGTAATGAGATAGAAATCGTTATTGCAGATATCACAAACAAATCAAACCCTAAAACAATTTCTACTATCAAGTATTCTGATGTAAAATATACTCATCAAGGATGGTTCACAGATGATATGAGATATTTTATTCTAGGAGATGAATTAGATGAGCAAGGTGTAGGGTTTAACACTAAAACTATCATTTTTGATTTTCAAGATTTAGACAACCCTAAATTCCATTTCAACTATTTTGGTCCTACTGCATCCACAGATCATAATGGATATGTAAAAGGAAATCTCTTCTACTTAGCGAATTATCGCGCCGGATTACGGGTCATTGATATCAGCAATATCGGGTCTAAAAACATGACAGAAGTTGGTTATTTCGACTCCTATCCTTCTAGCAATAGTGTTACAATGGATGGGGTATGGAATGTGTATCCTTATTTCAGTAGTGGAAATATCGTAATTAGTGATATTCAGGGAGGTTTCTTCTTAGTCAAAAAAAGCAGTGGCTCTTCTTGTCAGGCAACAACTCCAACATCTTTAGCAACTACCAATGTCAATGCTACATCTGCATCCCTGAGCTGGGGAGCTGTATCTGGTGCTACATATGATATCAGATATAGAAAAACAGGAACATCTTCCTGGACAACCAATGCTGTTTCTGCTACTTCTACTACCTTATCAGGTCTTACCGAAAATACGGAGTATGAAGCACAAGTACGAAGTAAATGTTCTTCTAATCAAACATCAAACTATAGTAGTTCAGTACGATTTACTACAAAACAGGTACAGATCACCTATTGTGCCTCTAATGGAAAAACTACTTCTGATGAATACATCAGTAATGTTAATCTTAGAGATATCAATAATACGACAGCAGCTTCTTCAGGAGGTTATGGAGATCACACTTCGGTATCCACAGAATTAAAAAAAGGAGATACTCATACTATTTCGATAACACCTACCTGGACAGGAACTGTATACAATGAAGCATATAGCGTGTGGATTGATCTAAATCAGGATGGAGACTTTACTGATCAGGGAGAGCAAGTGTGGACACAAAGTGCCACAAAAAACAGCCCTGTTACAGGAAGCTTTACCATTCCTTCTAATGCAGCAGAAGGAGCTACCAGAATGCGGGTTTCTATGAAGTATAATGGAATTCCTACTTCCTGTGAATCTTTCCAATATGGAGAAGTAGAAGATTACACCGTTATCCTTACCAAAGGAAATGGTGGTGGTGGAGAACCAGGATGTACAACGGGAATTTCTTCATTTCCATACTCCGAAAGCTTTGAAAATAGTATTGGTGCCTGGACACAGTCAACAAATGATAATCTGGATTGGACTGTAGATCAAAATGGTACACCTTCTAGAAATACCGGGCCATCATCTGCAGCACAAGGTAGTTATTATATCTTTGTAGAGGCTTCTTTTCAAGGAACAGGCTTCCCTAATAAACAAGCAATTTTAACCTCTCCTTGCTTTGATTTATCCAATGTTTCTGCCGCAACATTCTCTTTCTCTTATCACATGTACGGTTCTTCCGATATGGGAGATATTAAGTTAGAAGCCAGTACTGATGATGGGGCAACCTGGTCAGAACTCTGGAGTAAAACTGGAAACCAAGGAAATTCCTGGAATACACAAAGCGTTAATTTGTCTTCATATGCGGGACAAGGAGTGAAACTGAGATTTAACAGAACCACAGGAGGAACCTGGCAAGCAGACATTGCTATTGATAATATTTCTATTAGAACAGGAAGATCTGCTTCAAAACAATTTGATGTAGAAGAAATCGGTTCATTATTTATTTATCCAAATCCGGCAACAGGAAATATCTTAAACGTTGTAACAGGAAGCGATGAAGATTTCACTTTTGAAATAAGAAATGTCATTGGACAAAAAATAAAAAGTGGCGCTTTAAAAAATAGCATCGATATTTCTAACTTAAGAACCGGAAACTACTTCTTAAAACTCGAAACAAAAGATCAAGTAGTAACCAAACGATTTGTAAAAAAATAGTTTGTTAAAACAGAAAAATAATGAATACTTCAAAGATTTCTATCTATACTATTGCCTTTGTTATTACACTAACAGCAATAAGCTCATGTAGTAATGATGATGAAGGTACTCCCCCAAAAGTCGACGAAAAGATTGAACGGGATATAGAATGGGTAAAAACATATGGAGGTAGCAATGAAGATAATGCCCTGTCAGTAGTAGAAACTACTGATGGGGGTTATGCTGTTGCCGGATATACCCAAAGTATTGATGGAGATATAACAGGAAAAACAGCCACCGATAGTGACTTCTGGCTATTAAAACTAAGTCCATCAGGAGAAATTCTCTGGAATAAAACATATGGCGGAACCGGTGATGAAAGAGCAGAAAAAATAATCCAAACCAACGATGGTGGTTTTGTAATGGTAGGATATAGTAGAAGTACGGATGGTGATGTGTCTGTTAATGCCGGATTACAAGACTATTGGGTGTTAAAAACAGATAGCTCAGGAACATTAGAATGGGAAAAAAGTTTTGGATTTCCCGGAATCGACCGTGCTTTTTCTGCTTTGCAAACCAAAGATGGTGGTTTTTTTATTACCGGATTTTTAGACGTTACCGCCAGTGATGGCGGAGGGAATGATGACAAAAACAAAAATGAAAAACACGGAGTAGGAGAATTCTGGGGTATCAAACTGGATGCCAATGGAGAAAAACAATGGAGAAGATATTTTGGAGGATCCAATAATGACCGTAGTTATGACGTTATAGAAACAGAAGATCAAGGATTTATCATGATAGGATCCTCAGAAAGTGAAGATTTTGACATCTCTAACAGCAAAGGAAGTTATGATTTTTGGGCTGTAAAAGTAGATGCCAAAGGAACGAAAGTATGGGAAAAATCATACGGTGGATCTCAGATTGATATTAGCTATGCAATCGCTGCAGCAGGCAATGGAAAATACCTGATCATAGGGGACTCTAGAAGTGAAGATGGGGATATTTCAAACCCTAAAGGAAATGCTGATCTATGGATCATACAGATTGATGATAAAGGAAGTATACAATGGAAAAAATCCATCGGAGGAACCGCTTTTGATACAGGAAGAGGTATTTACAAAACCAAAGAAGGAAATTTCATTATTACAGGAAACTCCAGAAGTGGAGATGTTGATCTGACAAAAAACAATGGGCAAAGTGATATATGGAATTTGATCATAGGACCCGATGGAAATGTAAAATGGAGTCAAACCGTAGGAGGAACCGAAGCAGAGTACGGTAATGGCTGTATTGAAACAAAAGACAAAAAAATAATTATTGTCGGAAATTCAGAAAGTAGCGATTTCGACATCACTACAAATAAAGGAGTTAAAGATGTCGTCGTTATAAAATACAAATAAGAATAAATTACCTCGTCGGAGTAAGCCCATAAGGTATTTATTGAAAAATAAATTGCAAGGCAAGTCATGGGAATAATATCCCCTTTGGCGGTGCCAATAAACTACCTCGTCATGAGTAAGCGAGGCTTTATATAGAAAATAAATTTTGATACGATAACTGAAATCAAAATTTATTTTCTTTACTCAAACACACATTTTATTTTTTTAAAACTAAAAAAAACAAACTCATGAAAAACTTTTTTTTAATAGCATTACTGGCAGTAGGTATTGTCTCCTGTAAAAGTGATGATGATAGTACAACCGATCTCGAACCGGGAGCACTGACTATTAATGTAAGTAATGTTATTGATGGAAAAAACATTGAACTAAACAATACTTCTTATACAAATAAGAGTAATGAAACCTATAAAATAGCAGAGCTAAAGTATATTATAAGTAATATCGTGCTTATTAAAGAAAATGGCGACAAAGTAGCATATCCCGTAGAAAAAAGTTATTTTTTAATTAATGAAGAAGTTGACGCATCAAAAAAAATAGCATTGTCTGATATTGAAGGCGGCGTGTATACCAAAATCTCGTTTGGGTTTGGAGTCGATCAATCAAATTATCCATTAAATGGAGTTAATAACTTTATCCCTACAGCAGAAGAAAACAATATGCTTTGGTCATGGTCTGCAGGATATAAATTCCTTAAATTCGAAGGAACATATAATGAGAATGACGGACCGGAAAAAGAATTTGTTATTCATGTAGGAAGTCACGGAACAACACTGGACAATTATAAAGAAGTAACAGTGAACCTGACGCAACAATTAACTATAAACAAAGGAACAACACCTGCAATAACACTAAATGCAGATATTTCCAAAATATTTGATGGTACAAACACCCATTCACTTACTGTAAAAAGTGATATACAGATAGACCCTGAAAATGCACCAAAAATAGCAGAAAATGTAAGCAAAATGTTTACTGCTGAATCAAAATAACCCTTCGGGTATCTGATTAAAATACATTTTGTTCCGGATGCAATCTCGGAACATTCACACCTCTGTTATCGAGTAAAAAAATTAAATTGAAAGTATTTTTATATATAGGTATGATCTTTATCGGAACTGCATGCAGTTCCGATAAAGATCAATATACACCTATCCCAGAGAATCCAAAATTAACTTTTGATATTCCTTCCAATTTCCCTAAACCTACCTACGATATTTCAAAAAACCCTCCAACAGAAAAAGGGTTTGAATTAGGAAAAAAACTATTTTTTGATGGAAAACTCGCTTCAGATGGAGTTGTTTCATGTGGATTCTGCCATATTCAGGATTTTGCTTTTACACATCATACTCATATTGTCAGTCATGGAGTAGATGGAGCATTAGGGACAAGAAATGCGCAACCTTTGCACAATCTGGCTTTTATGAAAGAGTTTACCTGGGACGGAGCGGTAGCACATCTCGATTTACAACCAATTGTGCCCATTACTGCAGAAGTAGAAATGAACGAAACATTTTCTAATATTATCAAAAAACTAGAAAAAGAACCTACTTATGTCCAGTTGTTTTCAGAAGCTTTTAAAGATCAAAAAATAAATACCGATAACATTCTAAAGGCATTGTCACAATTTGTTGTGATGATGATTTCATCCAATTCCAAATACGATAAAATAGAAAGAAATGAGGGCTCTGTTTTTACAGAGGAAGAAGCCCTAGGTTTTGATTTATTTAAAAACAAATGTGCTTCTTGTCATCAGGGAACATTGTTTACAGATCAATCATACAGAAATAATGGATTACCATTAGATACTATCTATAATGATAAGGGCAGAATTCGGGTAACAGGATTAGATGAAGATCGACTAAAGTTCAAAGTTCCTACCTTAAGGAATATAGAATTAACCTTTCCTTATATGCATGATGGACGGTTCAAAACATTAGAAAACGTATTAGACCATTACAGTGATGGCATAAAAGATTCTGAAACACTTGATCCCATTTTTAAAAAGGAAAACGGTACCCTTGGCATACCTATGACCCCTTTGGAAAAACAACAAATTATCGCCTTTCTCAAAACCCTTACTGATGATGATTTTATCACTGATGACAGGTTTTCTGAGTTCTAAAACACCACATTATAACGAATCCCTATGTAGTTATATAATAGATTAATGTTAGGTTTTGTGCATAAAAGCTACTTATGTAGTATATTTGCATACTATTTTAGAACTAATCTATTTAAAAAATGATCAAAGTATCTGACACAGCAAGAAAAAAAGTAGTTCAGCTCATGGATGACGACGGATTTGATGCTACGACGGACTATGTGCGAGTTGGAGTAAAAAGCGGGGGGTGTTCTGGATTGTCATATGATTTGAAATTTGATAAAAATCAAGAAGCCGAAGACAAGCTTTTTGAAGATAACGGTATAAAAATTATAGTTGACAAAAAAAGTATCCTATATCTTGTAGGAACAACACTAGAATACTCGGGAGGTCTTAATGGTAAAGGCTTCGTTTTTAACAATCCAAACGCCAATAGAACGTGCGGATGTGGAGAAAGTTTTTCGTTATAATATTTTAAAGAAGAAACCTGAATACATATCAGGAAGGGAAAGATGGCATATACAGAAGACGATTTAAAGAAAGAGTTAGAGAACAAAGAATACGAATACGGATTTTATACGGATATAGAATCTGAAACTTTTCCGGTAGGACTTAATGAAGATATTGTACGAGCAATATCTAAGAAAAAAGAAGAACCGGAATGGATGACAGAGTGGCGATTAGATGCATTTCGAATCTGGAAAGAAATGGAAGAACCAGATTGGGCAAATGTAAACTATGAAAAACCTGATTTTCAAAATATATCGTATTACTCTGCCCCTAATAAAAAACCAAAATATAACAGCCTTGACGAGGTAGATCCAGAGTTGTTAGAGACATTTAATAAACTGGGAATATCACTGGATGAGCAAAAAAAGCTAGCAGGAGTAGCCGTAGATATCGTTATGGATTCCGTATCGGTAGCAACGACATTTAAAGAGACGCTAGCAGAAAAAGGAATTATTTTTTGTTCAATATCTGAAGCTATTCAGGATCATCCGGAACTGGTAAAAAAATATATCGGTACAGTTGTTCCTAAAAAAGATAACTTTTATGCAGCTTTAAATTCTGCTGTATTTAGTGATGGATCTTTTTGTTATATACCTAAAGGTGTCCGATGTCCAATGGAATTATCGACTTATTTTAGGATTAATCAGGCAGGAACAGGTCAGTTCGAACGTACACTGTTAGTAGCGGATGAAGGAAGCTATGTGAGTTACCTGGAAGGTTGTACTGCTCCCTCCAGAGATGAAAATCAATTGCATGCTGCAGTAGTAGAGCTAATAGCCCTAGACGATGCTGAGATTAAATACTCTACCGTGCAAAACTGGTATCCTGGAAACGCTGAAGGAAAAGGAGGGGTTTATAACTTTGTAACCAAAAGAGGAATCTGCGAAACAAACGCTAAAATTTCATGGACCCAAGTAGAAACAGGATCAGCTGTAACCTGGAAATACCCTTCATGTGTACTAAAAGGAGATAATTCTGTAGGAGAATTTTATTCTATTGCTGTAACAAATAATTTCCAGCAGGCAGATACCGGAACCAAAATGATTCATCTTGGAAAAAACACAAAAAGTACAATCATCTCCAAAGGAATTTCAGCCGGAAAATCTCAAAATAGTTACCGAGGATTAGTCCAAATTAATAGCAGAGCAAGTAACGCCAGAAATTTTTCTCAGTGTGATTCGCTATTAATGGGCAATGAATGTGGAGCTCATACGTTTCCCTATATAGAAGCTAAAAATAAAACCGCTCAAATAGAACATGAAGCAACTACCAGCAAGATAGGAGAAGATCAGATATTCTACTGTAACCAGCGCGGTATTGATACCGAAAAAGCAATAGCACTTATTGTCAATGGTTTTAGTAAGGAGGTACTGAACAAACTCCCCATGGAATTTGCGGTAGAAGCTCAAAAGCTTCTGGAGATATCTCTGGAAGGTTCTGTAGGGTAAATGTCTAACTAACAAATCTACCATTCATGAAAAAGTCATTCTTATTAATTCTGATCAGCCTTGTAATATTCTCTTGCAAACAAGGAAATACTAATAACAATAGTGGAGAAACAACTCTGATACGAGGAGAGTTTATTCTTATAGATGATGTAGGAGTGATAAAAGTACAGGATTCTGTCTATGGAGTGGAGATTAATGATATGGCATATGAATTGTCCAAAAAGACAACACCATTACAAAGAGAAGAGTACGATATGGTTCCTGTTGTAGTACAGGGAATAGTAAAGCCTAATCCTAATGAAGGATGGGAGAAAATTGTAGAAATAAAAGAAATTATTGGTGTTAGTGAGCCAACTTCTGAATTATCAACAAAAATAAAATCCTCAGAAGATCCTCATCAAAACCATAATCACGAATAATAAACAAGAATAATTATCTCCGTGGGGAGACTAAAGATAGTTGTATAAAATGTTAGAAATAAAGGATTTACATGCAAGTATTAATGGTAAGAAAATTCTAAAGAGTCTTAACCTTAATGTTAATGCAGGAGAAGTACATGCAATCATGGGACCTAATGGTGCAGGAAAAAGTACCTTAGCTAGTGTTATTGCAGGAAAAGAAGAGTATGAAATAACAAAAGGGAATATTTTTTTAGAAGGAGAAGATATAGAAGAACTTGCACCGGAAGAACGTTCACATAAAGGTGTTTTTCTATCATTTCAGTATCCAGTAGAAATCCCGGGAGTAACAGTAACTAACTTTATGAAAACTGCCATCAATGAAACCAGAAAAGCACAAGGTCTGGAAGAGATGTCAGCAAAAGATATGTTGAAAAAGATTCGCGAAAAATCCGAATTATTAGAAATCGATAGAAAATTTCTATCTAGATCCCTTAATGAAGGATTCTCCGGAGGAGAGAAAAAAAGAAACGAAATTTTTCAAATGGCAATGCTAGAGCCAAAACTGGCAATACTTGATGAAACTGATTCTGGACTTGATATCGATGCCTTGCGTATTGTAGCAAATGGTGTCAATAAATTAAAAAGTAAAGACAATGCAATTATTGTCATTACTCACTATCAACGTCTGTTGGATTATATTGTTCCTGACTTTGTACATGTACTACATGACGGTAAAATTGTAAAATCCGGAACGAAGGAACTAGCCTTAGAACTAGAAGAAAAAGGATATGACTGGATTAAAGAAGAAATAAAGGAAGCATAATGGAGTTGAAAGATAAATTGGTATCTTCTTTTCTGGTTTTCGAAAACAATGTCGATATAGAATCACCTATACACGACATTCGAAGCAAAGCCATTAAAGTTTTTGAACAAAAAGGATTTCCTTCAAAAAAGGAGGAAGCATGGAAGTATACGTCCTTAAACTCTATTTTAAAGCGTGACTACAGTATTTTTCCTAAAGAAGAAAACACTATAGCGTTTAAAGATGTTAAGAAGTACTTTTTAAACGATTTGGATTCTTATAAAATCGTTTTTGTAGATGGAAAGTATTCTTCTCACTTATCAGAAACTACTCATGATAAGATGGATGTCTGCCTGATGTCATCAGCACTAACGAATTCTAAGTATAGACCTGTTATCGATAATTATTTTGATAAAATAGCCAAAAAAGACGGAATAACATCTCTAAATACTGCTTTTTCTGAAGAAGGAGCTTATATCTATATTCCAAAAAATGTTTTGGCAGATAAACCTATTCAGATCATACACTTTGCTACAGGAAGAGAAGAAGAACAAATGCTACAACCCAGAAACTTGATTGTAGTAGAAGAAAATTCTCATGTACAAATTGTAGAGAGACATCAGAGTTTGACTGATAATCCTGTTTTCACCAATTCTGTAACGGAAATTTTTGCAGATAAAAGAGCCATTGTAGATTATTATAAAATACAAAATGATAATCAAAATGCCTCGTTGATAGACAGCACTTTTATAGAACAACAAGCGCAGAGTGTTGCTTCTGTACACACCTTTTCTTTTGGAGGAAATATTACCAGAAACAATCTGAACTTTTTCCAAAAAGGAGAAGGAATTGATTCTATTCTTAATGGAGTCACTATTCTAGAAGGAAAACAGCACGTAGATCACAATACATTAGTACATCACATAGAACCTAATTGTGAAAGTCATCAGGATTACAAGGGAATCTTTGATGAAAAATCAACCGGGGTCTTTAATGGTCAAGTCATTGTTAATAAAGAAGCACAGAAGACAAATGCGTTTCAATCAAATAACAATATTTTATTAAGTGATAAAGCATCTATTAACTCCAAACCTCAGTTAGAAATTTTTGCTGATGATGTAAAATGTTCTCATGGTTGTACCATTGGTCAATTAGATGAAAATGCTCTTTTCTATATGAGGTCAAGAGGAATAGGAGAAAGAGAAGCCAGAGCTCTGTTGATGTATGCTTTTGCCAACAATGTATTAGAAAGTGTAAAAATACCTCAGCTAAAGAGTAGAATCAATAAGCTTATCGCCAATAAAATAGGTGTTAATATAGGCTTTGACTTATAAATTAAGTGATTACAAAAAAACAATACAAAAAGAAGCCAAATCCATTATAGATTTGGCTTCTTTTGTTAGTAAAACCGTAACTTTGTCCCGCTGAAAAAGAAAGAAAATATGTTTGATGTACAAGCCATAAGAAAAGATTTCCCAATACTAAATAGAGAAGTAAATGGAAAACCCTTAGTCTATTTCGATAATGCAGCAACCTCGCAAACACCACAGGTGGTTATCGATGCAATCGTATCTTATTACAGCGAGTATAATGCGAATATTCATAGAGGCGTACATACCCTATCTCAGGAAGCAACAGATGCCTATGAAATAGCCAGAAAAAAAGTACAGGCTCATTTCAATGCAGCAAAAGCTCATGAAATAATACTGACAGCAGGAACGACTCATAGTATTAATATTGTAGCAACAGGATTTACCAGCTTATTGACTAAAGGAGATGAAATCATTGTTTCTGCTCTGGAACACCATTCTAACATTGTACCATGGCAAATGCTTTGTGAGCGTACAGGAGCGGTATTAAAAGTAATCCCAATGAATGAAGAAGGAGAGCTTGTTATGCAAATCTATGATCAGCTTTTATCCCCTAAGACGAAATTGGTATTTGTCAACCATATATCAAATGCATTAGGAACTATAAATCCTATAAAAGAAATCATAGATAAAGCACATGCAGTAGGTGCAGCTGTATTGGTCGATGGAGCACAATCCTGTCCTCATATAAAACCAGATGTACAAGAACTCGACGTAGATTTTTATGTAGCCTCTGCGCATAAGCTATGCGGTCCTACAGGAGTTGGTCTCTTATATGGAAAAGAAACATGGCTGAACAAACTCCCCCCCTATCAAGGAGGAGGAGAAATGATTGATCAGGTTACTTTCGAAAAAACTACCTACGCTGGCTTACCACATAAATTCGAAGCAGGAACGCCTAATATCTGTGGAGGAATAGCTTTTGGGGTAGCATTGGATTATATGAATAAAATTGGTTTTGATGCCATCGCAGCCTATGAACAAGAACTATTAGCGTATGGAACAGCCAAACTATCAGAAATAGAAGGATTAAAGATTTATGGAACGTCTAAAAACAAAACATCTGTAATTTCTTTTAATATTGATACTATCCATCCATATGATATAGGAAGTATTGTCGATAAATTAGGAATTGCTGTTAGAACCGGACATCATTGTGCACAACCCATTATGGATTTTTATAAAATCCCAGGGACCGTGAGAGCTTCCTTTTCTTTTTATAATACCAAAGAAGAAATAGATGCACTAGTCGCTGCCGTAAAAAAGGCAAAAATGATGTTATCCTAGTTTATATTTCTACTAAATGCAGAATAAAAAGCATAATCATTTGATTTATAATGTTTTTACATAAATTTATCACACTCAATTTTTGGAGTTAATCATTAGTTAATCAGCTCAAACAGGATACTATTAAGATGAGGAAGAAGTTTATGCCACTACATAAACTTAAAACCATATCTAATTATGAAAAGACTAATCATCAGTGCATTTGCGCTAAGTCTTCTGTTTACCTCCTACGAAAAAGAGGCTAATTCATTAACTCCTGATGCCGCATCAGAAAATTCAGAACAAAATGCAGTAATCAAAAGAAAATGCCATTCTGCAGAAATACTGAAAAAACAATTATCCCAAAACCCTGATTTGACCCAAAAAATGACCACCATTAAGGAACAGATTAAACGTTTTTCTAAAAAAACTAAAAGCTTCTAATGAGGTTGTTGAAATTCCTGTAATTGTTCATATTCTCTATAATACTAATAAATAAAACATTAGTAATGCTCAGGTTCAATCACAAATCAATGTATTAAATGACGATTTTCCAAAACCAATAGTGACGTATCACTAGTACCAAGAGAGTTTAGAGATCTGGTTGCAAATGCTGGCTTTCGATTTCGTTTAGAAAAAATAAACAAAAAGAGAACAAACAAAAGATCATGGAATCCAGACTATGACAATATGAAGCTCTCCAACAGAGGAGGGATTGATATTGCAAATCCAAAAAAATATTTAAACATCTGGGTTTGTAACTTATCAAGAGACATATTAGGATACGCTCAATTTCCTGGAATGGGTCCTGATGCTACGAATGGTGTAGTAGTTAGACCTACATTTTTTGGAACAACAGAAATTGTACGCGCTCCATTTAATAAGGGAAGAACCACCACTCATGAAGTAGCTCATTGGTTAAACTTACAACATATCTGGGGTGACGGAGGATGTCCTTATGATGACAGAGTAGCTGATACACCAGTCTCTAATGATCGTAATCATGGATGTGCTAGATACCCGACAGTACAGTGTAGATATGATAATGAACCATATGGATTATATAAATGATAGCTGCATGTATATGTTTACGAAAGGTCAAAAGAGAAGAATGAGAGTGCTATTCGAATACGAAGGATTTAGAAGTTCTTTTGTTATGTAAGTCAAATACGCAATCATAAATTTATATAAAAGGTCTGATTAAGGCGTCTTTTTTGGTATCTTTTAGCATTTCTAACACCACACAAACAACAAATGAAGCTATCTATTTTCTATCTTACAATATTTATACTACTCTCCTCTTCTTGTAGAGAAACCAAAACAATACATATTGCATCAAACCCCACAATCAATACTGATCAAAAACATCAAAACAATATTGTAAAAATTAGATATCAAGCATTATCCAGAGGATTTTATCTACAAATAGAACTGGATAAAAATGTATTATTGGTGTCTACTGACAGAAATCATGAACAACGCAAACAGCAGCCCTGTAAAACAGAAGACTGGAACAACATCATCCTATTAACCCAAAAGATCCAATTGGACAAGTTACAAGAACTAAAAGCTCCTACAGAAAACCGATTATTTGATGGGGCTGCCCATGCGCAGCTTTATATTTCTAGTAAAGAAAAAGAATATATTTCCTCAGGATTTGATCATGGTGCTCCCCCAGAAGAAATAGCTCCATTAGTATCCTATATATTGTCATTGGGAGAAACTGTTGAAAAGCAATAATACTTGTTGTATTTTTGTCAAAAAAAGGGATATGTCAATACAAGAAATTCAAGAAGAGATTATCGATGAGTTTGGGATGTTTGATGATTGGATGCAACGATATGAATATATGATTGAATTAGGAAAATCACTTCCGCTGATTGAAGAAAAATATAAAACAGAAAATAACATCATTAAAGGTTGTCAAAGTAAAGTTTGGGTACATGCTGAGATGAATGATAATAAAATAGAATTTACAGCAGATAGTGATGCTATTATTACCAAAGGTATTATAGCCATTTTAATTCGTGTTTTTTCTGGACAGCACCCACAAGATATTATTGATGCTAATACTGATTTTATTGATGAAATCGGATTAAAAGAACACCTTTCTCCTACAAGAGCTAATGGGTTGACAAGTATGCTAAAACAACTAAAACTTTATGCAGTAGCTTATCAAACGCAATTGGATTAAGTGATTTTAGTTCAGGTTTTAACTATAAGCTGTTTTAAATCTTGATTATCGAGTAAAAAACCTCGAGACAAGTATTGAAATATTATATAAAAAAAGAAAAAATGAGTGATACTATAGATACAAATGCACTGGGAGAACAAATTGTTGGAGTTCTAAAAACAATATATGACCCAGAAATTCCTGTAGATATATATGAACTGGGTCTTATATATGATGTTTTTGTCAATGAAGATTATGAAGTAAAAATTCTGATGACATTAACCTCTCCCAACTGCCCTGTTGCCGAATCTCTCCCGGAAGAA
This sequence comes from Aquimarina sp. TRL1, assembly GCF_013365535.1. Lineage (NCBI taxonomy): Bacteria > Pseudomonadati > Bacteroidota > Flavobacteriia > Flavobacteriales > Flavobacteriaceae > Aquimarina > Aquimarina sp. TRL1. The sequence continues at coordinate 1,714,199 of NZ_CP053590.1, forward strand.
GTTAGAGAAAAAACAAAATCAATTGATTCTGTCACAGATGTAGAAGTAGAACTGACTTTTGACCCACCCTGGTCTCAGGATCTAATGAGTGAAGAAGCAAAGTTAGAACTGGGAATGTTATAAAATTGTTTTATTACACCACATAAGGTATTTCAAATGGCAGACGAAATCATAAATAGAGTAGCAAATAATAAAAAACTAATCACTTTTGATTTAGAAGAATATTACCCGACTGGAAAACGGCAGCAATTCGATATAAAAGATTGGTTGTACGAAGGGTTGATTCTAAAAGAGAACGATTTTAGAGATCAGGTCGCTTCTCATGACTGGAGTGCGTATCAGGATACCTACGTAGCATTACATTGTTCCTCAGAAGCAATTATACCTGGATGGGCTTATCTTTTAGTAACCAGTGCACTGGCACCCTATGCTAAAAAAGTAGTTGTAGGTACCCTGCAATCCATTGAAACAATTCTATATACTGAGATTATACAGCATATAGACCCTACTCCCTACAAAGACAAAATGATTATTATAAAAGGATGTTCTAATAAACCTGTTCCAGAAGAAGCATATATCGCTATTCTTCAAAAATTACAACCTGTAGCAAAAAGCATCATGTACGGAGAAGCTTGTTCTGCTGTTCCTTTGTTTAAAAAAAAATAAGCGTATTTTGTCGTATTAATTGTTCTTTCGTCGAAAACACTACGTCATAAGTAGCCTTCTTCTATCGAAAGTTTTAACTTCAAGTATCTTTGCCAGCACAAAAAAAGTGAATTAGTAACAAAGAAAAACTACTTAAAACTATTTTTTTATAACGATGAAAAAAACATTTCTAACATTGGCATTTTTAGTTAGTACAAGTATTTTACTAGCACAAGACGATGCAAAAAATGAACCACCAAAAGATGGGTGGACAAGAGGAGGAAACATCAGTTTCTTATTTAACCAAACAGCTTTCAACAATGATTGGACCGGAGGGGGAACTTCTAACATTGCAGGAAACCTGGGATTATCATATGACTTTAACTATAGAAAAGGAAAACTTACTTGGGATAACAAAATCTTAGCAGATTACGGTCTTACAAAATTAAAAGATCAGGAATTTACCAGAAAGACAAATGACCGTTTTGAATTTAACTCTTTACTAGGTAAGCAAATCAAAGAAACAAATTGGTACTATTCTTTCTTTATTAATTTCAGAACACAATTCGATAAAGGATTTGAATATGGAAAGGATGACCAAGGAAACGAAATCAGAACAGAAACAACACATATTTTTTCTCCTGCATATCTACAATTCGGACCAGGTATGTTATGGAAGAAAAGCGATAATCTGAAAGTAAATATTGCTCCTGCTACTGCAAGATTAATTTTTGTAGACGGAGATTTCACCAAAGTAGATGAAACAGATCAGGCTGCTCTTGACGCATACGTTCCTTATTTTGGAGTAGAAGCGAATGAAACAACTCGTTTTGAGTTTGGTGCTGCAGTAAATGCATACGCTAAATTCCAATTAATGGAAAATGTATCTATGGAGAACATCCTTAATCTATATTCTAATTATCTAGAGGATCCTCAGAATGTAGATATTGACTATACAGCAAACCTGGTAATGACTATCAATAAGTACTTATCTGCTAATATTACCTTCCAGGCAATATATGATGATAATGCAGTTAGCGCTTTCCAAATCAGAGAAGTATTTGGTCTTGGAATTAACTACGGATTGTAAAAAAGTATCTAGCTATACAGAAGCCCGTTTTTTAAGAAAAACGGGCTTTTTTTATTATAAATATGTCTTTTGAATAACTTACAGACTTCTGTTATATTTGCCTTCACCCCTAATGCAAATATAAGTGTCATGAGAAGAGTACTGTTACTGACCTTACTGTTAGTTTCTTTCCAAAAAATAATAAGCCAGGATCAAAAAAAAGAAACTCCAAAAGACACGGTAAAAACAAAACTAAAGAAATCACTAAAAAACGTATTAAAAGGAACATCAGATGAGATGTCTTCAAAAATCCTAAAAGAACTTCTGGAAGAAGTAACCCCTAAGAAGACAGAAACGGTAAAAATCGGATGGGAAAATAAAGGTGCTTTTACTTTATTGTTTAATCAAACGGCTTTTAACGCAGATTGGCAGAGCGGAGGAACCTCTAATGTAGCAACTAATACCACTTTCCTGTATCAGCTTATTTATAGAAAAAAAGGGCTGATTTGGGAAAATAAAGTTGATGGAGATTTTGGACTGACGTTTTTAAAAGGGGAAAATTTTTTGAGAAAAACCAATGATCGAATTGAGATCAATACCCGATTAAGTGAGCAAATTAAAGAAAGTACCTGGAACTATTCTTTTTTCGCTAATTTCAAAACACAGTTTATCAAAGGATATGCATATAGCAAAGAGGAAGGAACAGAAGAAACGATTAGAACGGAGGAAACTCGTATTTTTTCTCCTGCTAGTTTTCAATCCGGACCTGGTATCTTATGGAAAAAGAAAGAAAAATATACTGTCAATATCGCTCCCCTAACCTCTCGAATTACCATTGTCAACGATATGTTTACCAGTGCAGAAGATTATACCGATGGAGATTATTTTGGGGTTGATAAATACAAAAGTTCTCGCTTCGAATTCGGAGGGTCTGTTGCTGCTAATTTTAAAACTAACATTTCGAAGAATTTAAAAATAGAAAATACCCTAAACCTCTATTCTAATTATATAGAAGATCCTTTTAATATCGATTTGGATTATACATTCAAATTAGATTTGCTGATAAGCAAACGATTTACTGCCAACTCTACATTTCAGGCAATATATGATGACAATGCTACTTCCGCTTTCCAGATCAGACAATTATCCGGAATAGGGTTTAAGTATGCTTTTTAGCTTAGAATTACATATTGATATCATCTATTCTATTAAGTATTTGTTTATTTTTTAACAGTTTAATTAATTTTTATTTAAAATAAATAAAAATTAATTAAAAAATTCTCATTTTCAGGTATTTATACTCTTTTTTAAGTTTCCTCAAGATTAGAAATTTATAGTCTACTAAAAGCTATACCATTTTAGTTTGAAGTCTAAAGGAAAATAAAGTAGCCTATATATATGATTTTGATGCATAAATGGTATACCCTAATCCATTTATTATGCACTATAAAAAACTACTTCTGCTTTTGATGTTCTCCTTTTTACTGGCGTGTAAAAACGATCATAAAAAGGACAAAAACACAATAAATAATGAAACGATAACTGCAGAAAAAACAACCTATAAAGAACAAATTGACAATACTTGTATTGCTGATAGTACCTGGTTTCAAACAACCGGAGGAATTAGAAAGACACCTCCACCAAATGAAGGACCGACTAGCGTATTTGCTGATAATAGTACTGTTACTAATTGCGATTTCCATCAATGGTCCTGGCAAAAATTTCTTTGGTTAACCAATGAAACAAATGGAGTTCCTTTTTTTCAGGATCATCTTCTTCAGATCACTTCTCATGGAGAGATTTTAGATCAACGTCAAGGAATTATACTGACAGACATTGCTCAGGCGAGTTCTAAAACGGATATTCTAAAAACCAATAAGATGGTTAATGCTAATAAAAAAACGGATACCGTTTATTATTCCATTCATGTGAATAAGTTACTGTTTGAAACAATGAAAACTTATGCGCCAATTGCAAAAGAAGATCCTTTAAAAGTAAATGGTATTTCTTTTCCTGTAGGAGCATTAGAATTAAAAATTTCTTGGGTAGCTGCCGCTGCTTTGGCAGATACAAGTACCTACTACATTACAGATGGTATTATCAATGGGGAAAAAACCAAAATCGCTCTTTTAGGGATGCATGTTGTTGGTATTGTAGAAAATCACCCGGAATTTATTTGGGCTACATTCGAACACGATAAACTAGCACCAAAATATGATTGGGATAAAGCGACGCCTACCAGTGATGCTCCTGTGACAAGTACCTCTAATTATCTATTTTTCAATAAAGACAGTACTGCAACAGTCAAAAATATTACCTCTGGTAATGGAATATATGAAAATGTGTTTTCTGTTTATAAATTTGGGGTTCCTGTAAAAAAAGAAATGAAAGGATCTTTTAATGTTCAGGTATATATGGAAACCAGTCAAAAAGGCTCAGAGAACTTTACTAACATTCATTCAATTAATGAGCATGTAAAAAATCAACTAACAGATATATGGAAAAACTATTTCTATAACGGATCTATCTGGATAAATACAGAAGGGTTTGAAACTACAGAACAGCAAACAGCTCTTCTGGATTCTTTAGGAGGAAACCTTTCACAATCCAGAAAAGGAGACCTTACAAGAGGTTCTGTATCTGCGTATAATATAACGATGGAGACCTATGTACAGGTAGGCTTCTCCCCTACGTCTATTCATTCTCAAACAGTAGATAATCTCGTGAATTGTTTTTCGTGTCACAATACTTCAGGAAATAATAATAATCGCTCTCCCCTATATATAAGTCACTTATTTACAGGATATCTAAAAAACCTACAGGGATATACTAAAGAAGAGATCAAAGAAGCACATGTAAATGAAATTATAGCACAATTCAAACGTCGAGAACGCCAAAACAATTGATTTCTGCTTTTTCTAAGATTGTCTCTTCATTCCAAATCTAAGAAAAGAAGAGACAATCTTAGAAAAGCTTCTTTAGGAAAAACATACCTTATTTCTATTATTTAATGTGCAATATTCTCCTCTTTATCATCAGCTCATGACAAACCTACAAAAGAATATATTAAGCTTACTGCAACTGTAGATTTTTGTTAGAAAACTTACCCCATGTATCAAAGATCCTTTTCTTTATATTTATACTCTTTTATATATCTCTCATATATAATTACATATGAATATCATCAAAAATTAACGACTTTGACAATCCGATCTAAATCTTATTGGAACTATACACCTGCACAAATTAAAAAATGGAGAAAAGACCTGACTGTTTCTCCGGAATACATTCTCAAAAATCCAGTTTATATGCTCTATATAGCTCAGGAACTAATTGGGTATTATTCATATTTAGCAATAAGTAAAAGAATAGTAAAATTGGATAATGTTTTTATAGACTCTATCTATATTCGAAAAGGGTATGGTACGCTCCTGATGCAGGATTTTATAAGTCGTATCAAGCAAGCTGGATATCAGAAAATACATTTAGATTCCGATCCGAATGCTGTAAACTTTTATCAACACCTCGGTTTTATCATCATTGATCGCATCGAAACAGCAATCAAAGGTCGATTTATGCCAGTTATGGAACTGGAAGTACAACTGATAACGAGTTTATAAAACTGTATCTTTATTTAGTTCGTAAACTACCTCGAGATCAGTATTCAAGGTGTTATTTAGGAAATAAATGTTAATTTCGAAACAAAACTCAAAACATATACCTCTCGATTATCGAGTAATAATTTTAATTAAGGGAATTAAAAAATGAAAAACACTTCTTTTTTTAAAGAATCTCAAGGCTATTTATCTGCCGGATATGTCTATTTGATATTACTGGGAATATTAAATGAAACTTTTTATTATAATCAGATAGGCGTAGATATTCTAAAATATGCTTCTATTATGGATATTCTCATTAGCCCGATTGCAAGGCTAACCTCCAGTATGGTACGTATCATCATATTCCTTATTGTCGTTTTCACTGTTTTTAGAATTCCTTTATATCTGGCAAAAAAGAAAGACAAACAATGGTTTAAAAAAATTTTTACATTTGAACCTAAAAACCCTTCTGTTTCAGAAATAAAAAGACAATTGCTACAAACCGCTTTGTTTATGCTTTCGATCGGATTACTTGGTTTTTATGTTGGTACAGGGGTTGGAGCAGGATCTAGAGTTTCTAAAAAAATAGAAGAAAAAAAGATCATTTATGAAGACACTCTAACCTTTATAAATGATACTAAAGAGACTGTAAAAATAGTAGGAAAAAACAGTTCTTATATTTTTTATCTTTCTAAAGGAAGTGATATTGTCAAAATCGCACCAATTAATGGAAATATTAAGTATATAGAAGAAAATAAGTGACCTGATGAAAATTCATATTGAAACTACTCGTTTTATTCTCCGAGATCTGGAAATGACCGATGCTCCTGGTATTTTTGATCTTGATTCTGATCCTGATGTTCATGAGTACTTAGGGAAAAAACCTATACAAACAATAAAAGAAGCAGAAGAAACAATCTTATTTATCAGAAATCAATACAAAGAAAATGGTATAGGACGCTGGGCAATCATTGATAAATCAACACGTGATTTTATAGGCTGGGCAGGTATAAAATATGAGCAAACATTACGAAAAGGAATAAGCTATTACGATCTGGGGTACAGATTACGAAAAAAATATTGGGGAAAAGGAATTGCATCAGAAACTGCTAAAGAAGCTGTTAAGTATGGTTTCGAACAACTTGGTGTACAAGAAATTTTTGCAGCAGCTGATATTGCAAACATAGGGTCTAATAAAGTATTGATAAAAACAGGGTTGTCTCTTATAGAAACATTTGATTTAGATGGAATTCCTCACAACTGGTATACAATTCATAAACAGACATGGGATATTCATAAAAATACCGCTCATCCTTAATTCATATAATCTACAATATGTAAGATGAGATTTTATCATACAAAAGAACATCCTTTTAGGGATGTTCTTTTGTGCAATATAAGTTGGTTTTTATTGAGGTTTTATAACGTTCGTTGGTAAAAAAGAACTAATTTTTCTACGGCCTGATTTACATAAGGTTCCTGGTCATACAGATCAAAATGATTCGCCTCTTTGATCTTTACTAACGCTTTATCTCCTTTGGCCCTTTCTACAGCTACCTCACTAAAATAAGCTGATAGAGCTTTTTCTCCTATAATGGCTAAGAAGGGTCTGTCTGCCATTAATTCTAGGTGTTCTGTAGGGTTAAAGAAATACCGTGTATCTAATGACATTGCTGCTCTTAGTGGACTATATGTAGGGTATTGCCCTCCTCGTTTGGGGTTTCTATAATAATCAGCTGCCCGATCCCAGAATTTTCCAAGACCACTATTCGCCGGAGGGATCCCCTCTACTAATACAACCTCTCCAGTCTCATAATACCGCTGTCTTGCTTGATTACCCCATGAAATCTGCTGTTGTAATTGAGCAACTTTATCTCCTGACAATTCTTTCATATACTGAGTAGCACCTCCCATTCCATAATCTATAAAATCGACAAAGCCACTTACAGTTGCTACCGATCGAATCCGCTGATCAAAAAAAGCAGATTGAAGACTATAACCTGCTCCTGAACAAATACCCAGAACACCTATTTTATCTTTGGCGACTCCTGGTATTGTCCCTATAAAGCTAACTGCATTTTTAATGTCTTCTACTTTCATTGGAGCATTTTCCATCGCTCTGGGAACTCCCCCACTTTCTCCATAAGTTCTATGGTCGAATGCGAGCGTAATAAATCCTTTTTTAGCCAATTTCTCAGCATAAATTCCAGCGGTTTGCTCTTTAATTCCACTAGCTGGTGTAATGACAACAATTGCTGATTGTTGTTTTTCTGATGAATATCCTTCTGGGATAAAAAGATGTCCGGCTATTCGAGTTCCTTCACTGGTAAAATTCACCTTGTTTTTTCCTGTTTGTAAATTTTTATGAAAGATTGTTCCAAATGTGGTTACAGATGTTTTCATAGTTGTATGGGTTAAAGATTGCGCTGTCATCACTGCAGATATCCCTAAAATAAGACAGCAAATTGTTGTTTTAAGATTTATTTTTATCATAACTATAAATAATAATAATATTAGATTACTATGTTTAATGATTGCTTTTATTTACTTTTACAAAAGTATATCACATAAAAACAGGTTCAAAATACCTATTTTGCATCATCATCATAAATAATAATTATGGATACTCGTTTACTTCGTTTCTTTATAGCAGTCTATGAACAAAAAAACCTAACCCGTGCAGCAGAGCAATGTTTTGTATCCCAACCTAATATTTCCAACGGGATCAAACAATTAGAAGAAGAAATAGGAAAACAACTTTTTATACGACATAAAAGAGGGGTGATTATCAATACTGAAGCACATTATCTCTACCCTATTGCGAAGCGTCTATTAGGAGAAATTACGTCCTTATCTGATATTTTTAAAGAGCGAGAGTTTACAGATAAAATTACTATTGGCGTTGCAGAAAGCTTGCCTCAGGAGCACAAACAACAATTCTTTAGAACCGCTACACATTTATCAGATTCTTTGCAATGGGATGTTCGCCCTATTGGTAGAGATTGTGAAATTAATTTGCTAGTACGTGAATGGAAATACGAAGAAGATCTTTTCCTTCCTCTATGGAAAGAGAATTATGTCTTATGCATCCCAGATGGTCATCATTTATTATCCAAAGATGTTATAGAACTCGAAGATCTACAACATGAATCATTTATTCATTGTCCTCCTTGTGAGGCACATAAACAATGTCTGTCTATTCTGAGCAATACCAGTAAAAAATCTGTAACTATTGCTAATTGTGCCACTAAAACAGAAACCCTTACATTTTTAATGGCTGGATTAGGTGTCACATTTTTACCTGAACATTTTATAGATGGATGGTACGGTTTCCAGGTAAAGCCTTATAATGGTCCTCGCTATTTTAGAGAAGTTGGATTATCTTATCCCAGAAAGAGTCTTAAAAACCCTGCTATTTCTAAATTAATCGATTATTTTTCTAAAAATACTTTGCGAACTAAAAAATTCAGTGAATTTGGATATTATACTAAGTAATATATAATTGTTAAAAGAAAAAAATCTTTGAACTCATACAAATAAAAAATGACCGCATATAGCGGTCATTGATAAATTAACACGTTGTTTATTAGTTAAAAGGGTCAATAGTCCCATTACACGCACCTGTGGCGTAGGAATCAAAAGAGCTTCCTTCTGGTAGGGATACAGTTTGCTTATCAGAAACTACTCCTCCTACAGAGGCTTCTACTGTTACTTGGTTATTGCCAATATCACATACAGTAACCTTAGTTGATATTCCAATTAAAGAAACATCACAACTTCTACAACTGTTGGATCCATCATCATCATTCCCACAGGATGATAGCAGTAACACTGCCATACTTGCTAAGGCGAATACATTTTTTTTCATACAATGATTAATTAGGTTAGATTTGGGTTATTTATTGCTTAATTTAGTAAAATTCTCATTGTCCTATAGTAGCGCATTCTTTGAGTACATCTCCTAATTCTGTTTCATAAGCATCATCGGCACCACATTCAGTATCTCTATACGCTTGTATAGCGTCTTGTACCAGCTTACAAAGTGTTTCTGTTTTAGGGGTTGCATCTGTATATGCATTTAATGCTTCTTCTACAGGTAATCTCAATCCGGAATCAATCGCTTCACATGGATTTGTTTTGACATCATCTTCTCCGCAAGAAGAAAATCCCAGTGCCAAACAGCCAATAATAATTAGTGTTTTTTTCATAATGTGGGGGTAATTAAATCGAAATTATCTGGATACGAATATAATAGAATATTTATTATTTTAACAAAAAATTAATATTCTATTCGTTTATACATCTTTATACACAGCTGTTAATCAACTACTTCTATATCAATTGGCTTCCCTAAATAAGCCAAATAACTTCCTTCTGCTATATTCTTAACTTCATCGCTATATGAAGGTATTATTTGTATTTTATTGGCATTATCTCTAATAAAAAGGGGAATGATATTTTCATCTTCTTTGGTCATATTGATTAAAGTCTCATAATGAGTTCTGTCCTTTATTTTTATTTCTAAAATTCCAGGATATTTTTCTGTCAATTCCATCAATCTGTAATAATCATCTGTATGGGAAAACAATCCTGCTTCAGGATTATTTTCAGGATCATTCATTTCTTCTGAAGTTACTAATCTGTACGAACCATGCTCCCCAAATTGATTTTTGAATTTATCAATTGCATATTTATTAATGTCACTATTCCCTGTCAAGGCCATTAAATAACCTATATCATTTAATTCTATATTATCTTTTAGCTGATCACTATAAATATTTCCCTCTATAGCTTCTAATCCAAGGTTTTTGGCTTTTTTGACATTTTCACGATTACTATCTATCAGAACGACATGTCGGTTATTGTTTTTTAAATATACCGCTATAAGTCGTGAGATTTTAGAGGCTCCAATAATAAGAGTTCCTTCGGATTTTTTAAGAAATACTCCTACAAGTTTAGCAAAAATTCGAGCTGTTGTAGCATTCAGTAGAACCGTCCCTAATACAATCATAAAGACTAAAGGAGTTATATATTCAGCACCGATTTCTCCAATTTTATCAAGCTTTAAACCAAATAATGAAGCAATACCAGCAGCTACGATCCCTCTAGGGCCTACCCAGCTAATAAAAAGTTTTTCATTGGTCTTTAATCCGGATCCCATCGAACTCAAAAAAACACCTAATGGTCGTACAATAAATACTACTACTGCAAAAAGCAAAAGGGCTTTCCAGTTATAAACCAACTCCAGATCTTCTATATTAATATTTGCCGCAAGAAGAATAAAAAGAATAGAAATGAGTAGAACACTCATCGATTCTTTAAAATACAATAACTCTTCTAAATTTGGTAAATTCATATTTCCCAAAACCATTCCCATTATCACTACAGATAATAAGCCCGACTCATGTGCAAATGCATCAGATAACACAAAAACACCCAATACAGCTGCCAGCGTAAAAACATTTAATAAATAATGTGGAATAATATTTTTCTTAATAGCAAAAGCGAGTCCATGAGCAAATGTAAAACCAAAGGTCAGTCCGAAAAGTACAATTTTAGCAAACTCAATGAGCGCAGTTACAGTATAAGCTCTGCTCTCCCCTACACTAATAAACTCGAAGACCAAAACAGCTATCAATGCTCCTACCGGGTCTATCAAAATTCCCTCCCACTTCAAAACTGTAGAAATATCTTTTTTTAAAGGTATATTTCGTAATATAGGTGTAATTACCGTAGGTCCCGTAACAATAATCAACGAAGAAAACAGAAAAGAAATTGGCCAACTTAAATCAAAAATAAAATGAGCGGCTAATCCTGCTCCAAAAAAAGTAACTACTACCGCAATTGTTATTAACTTCAAAATTACAGGACCAACATTAAGTATTTCATTCCTTCTTAATGTAAGCCCTCCTTCAAAGAGAATAACGCTGATTGCCAATGACACAAAATAGAAAAGACTTTCTCCCGGAAAAAGTCCTTCTTTCCCATTCCAGATAGGTTGAATTAATTTAGTGTGATCATCTGTATATAATGTAGCTATTGGTCCTACTAAAAGGCCTATCAATATCAATGGTAAAATAGCCGGGATTTTAAATTTCCAAGCAACCCATTGTGCTAAAATCCCCAAAATAATAATCCCTGATAATTCTAACATGTTCTTTCCTGTATATTCGGTTTTAATAATTTAAAGAACGTAATTTTTTATAAATCGTCAAAATAGTGTGCTTTTTCTTCCTCAAATATCTCTTTTTTCTAAAATGCTAAAGCACTTTTGTATCTACATAAATTACAATCGGGCTAAAATACTATAAATTAATTAGCTGATTCTTTTCTTTATAACATCCTATAAAAAAGAACATTCTTCTTCATACTTATAAAAAGTCCTTCTTAAACACGTAAACTCCCTATCTGTCTATTTATTAGAAATTTATAATAACTAAAATTGACAATATAAATTTCACAATAAACTACATATGTGTATAAAACTTTATGTAGATAATGTAATTCTATTGAATAAAATGAAGTATTAAAATTATCCGTATGATGAAATATTGTTAAAAAGTCTACAAAAAACCTGATGATCCTTGCCTTTTTTTCTATTTTGCAAAGATTTTTTACTTTTTTTATGAATAGACACTACATATCCTATCAAAATTGATAGGTATGATAAGTTTAAAATACGATAAATCGATATAGAATGAATTTACATGCTATAGAGGCAGGAAACTTTAAACTGGACGGGGGAGCTATGTTTGGTGTAGTCCCTAAAAAACTTTGGACCAGAACAAATCCGGCAGATGAAAACAACATGATTGACATTGCTGCCAGATGCCTTTTAATTGAAGAAGGGAACCGACTCATTCTAGTTGATACGGGAATGGGAAATAAACAATCTGATAAATTTTTTGGCTATTATTCACTCTGGGGAGATCACTCTTTGGAAAAATCCTTAAAAGCAAAAGGGTTTCATCCAGATGATATCACAGATGTCTTTGTTACTCACTTACATTTTGATCATTGCGGAGGTGTAGTTCAATGGAACCAGGATAAAACAGGGTATGAAATGACCTTCAAAAATGCAAAAGTATGGAGTAATGAGAATCATTGGCAATGGGCAACCGAACCAAATGCCAGAGAAAAAGCTTCTTTTCTTCAGGAAAACATCCTTCCTATCCAAGAAAGTGGACATTTACATTTCGTATCAAGATCCGGAACACCTTTTCAGCAAGAATCTGAATTAGGTTTTGGAATACTATTTGTTGACGGACATACAGAAAAACAAATGATCCCTCATGTATCTTATAAAGGAAAAACGATTGTATACATGGCTGATTTATTACCTACAGCTGGTCACCTTCCATTACCCTACGTAATGGGATATGATACCAGACCTCTGTTAACACTACCAGAAAAAAAACAATTTTTAGAAAATGCAGCTGATAATGACTGGTATCTAATGCTTGGTCATGATGCACATAATGAAATAATAACAGTACAACACACCGAAAAAGGAGTACGATTAAAAGAAACTTTTACCTGTAACGACATATTCAAATAACAATTATGACCCTAATCTCTAAAAAGCAACTAATTGCAATCTCATCATCACTTGCATTAGTAAGTTGTGGAGCACCAACACTCGTATCCACTCCAATAGAAAATATAGATTCTATACCTTTAAAAAACGCACCATTAACAGAAACACAATATAAAAACTGGAATTCTTTTGATTTAGTGTCAGATACAATTCCTGGAATGAGTGTCAATAAAGCCTATACCGAAATCATCAAAAACAAACCCGGTAAAAAAGTTATTGTTGCTGTAATTGACAGCGGTGTTGATATAGAGCACGAAGATTTAGATGGTGTTATTTGGACTAACACCAAAGAAATTAAAGGAAACAATAAAGACGATGATAATAATGGATACATCGATGATATTCACGGGTGGAATTTTTTAGGAGATTCCAAAGATGAAAACCTGGAGTTTGTTCGAATTATAAAAAAATTAAAACCAAAATACCAGGGAAAAAACCTGGCTTCGGTAGCTTCTTCTGATAAAAAAGAATATCAAAATTATATTGAAGCAAAAGCTGAATATGAAAAAAAATACCAGGAAGCACTTTCTAATAAAGAGAGATACGAGCAAATTTTACAACAAACTAATGCCTCTCATAAAGCCGTTTCTGCCATATTAAAAAAAGAAGATTATACGCAAAAAGAGTTACTTTCTGTAAAAGCTGACACCCCGGAAATGCAACAATATGTTGGTTTTCTATCACAAATGTTTCAGTTTTTAGACAAAGGAGAAAACATCGTTAATTTTTCTAAAAATCTAAAAGAAGGAATCGAACATTTTACCAACAGTCTTAATTATAATCTAAACCTTGATTACGATGGAAGAAGTACCGTTGGCGATAATGTAGATGATATCACTAATGTTACCTATGGTAATAATAATGTGATGGGACCTGATCCTACAAAAGATAATATCAAACACGGAACACATGTAGCAGGAATTATTGCTGCTGAAAGAAACAACGGTAAAGGAGTAAACGGGATTGCGAAAAATGTAGAAATTATGGCCATTCGAGCAGTACCAGACGGAGATGAATACGATAAAGACATTGCATTAGCCATTCGATATGCTGCAGATAATGGAGCAAAAGTAATTAATACCAGCTTTGGAAAATACTATTCAACTCATCCTGAATGGGTGTGGGATGCTATAAAATATGCTGCTGATAAAGATGTATTAATTGTTAATGCTGCTGGTAACGAAGCAGAAGATTTGGATCAAAAACGAGTATATCCTAATGATCAAACAGACAATACAACGGAAATAGCAAATAACTTTATTACCATTGGAGCATTAAATTATGAGTACGGATCTAGCCTTGTTGCTAATTTTTCTAATTATGGAAAAAACAATGTAGATGCCTTTGCTCCAGGAGTAAAAATATGGGCAACCACTCCTAATAATTCATATGAGTTTTTACAAGGAACATCTATGGCGGCACCTGCCGTTGCCGGAGTAGCTGCTTTAATAAGATCTTATTACCCAAAATTAAGCGCTAATCAAGTAAAACAAGTACTTATGAATAGTGGATTAAGTACAAATGCTACAGTAGTAATTGGAGGGGAACCTGCAAATACTGGGAAATTTACAGAATTATCAAAGTCAGGGAAAATGGTCAATCTTTATAATGCATTGATTCTGGCAGATAAAATGTCGAAGTAACAGATAAAATACGTAATGAATACATCAAAAAGAATAACATTCTTAGGTTTTTTACTAGGATTTATTACCCTGTTCGCTCAGAATAATACAACATACTGGCAACAGCATGTCGATTATAAAATAGCAGTGGACATGGATGTAGAAACCTATAAGTTTAAGGGAACTCAGGAATTAACATACACCAATAACTCACCTGATACGTTATATCAGGTGTTTTATCATCTTTATTTCAATGCCTTTCAACCCGGAAGTGAAATGGATGTCAGATCACTTAACATAGCAGATCCGGATCCAAGAGTAATGGATAGAATCAGTAAACTTACTCCAGAAGAAATTGGATATCTGAAAGTTAGTTCCTTAAAGAAAAATGGAAAAGAAGTTTCTCATACTACAGAAGGAACGGTACTGGAAGTAACCTTAAAAGAACCTATACTCCCAGGAGAAAAAACAACCTTCTCAATGGAGTTTGATGGACAAGTTCCTGTTCAAATTCGTCGTTCTGGTCGTAATAATAAAGAAGGAGTTGCACTATCCATGACACAATGGTACCCAAAAATGGCGGAGTACGATTTTGAAGGCTGGCATGCAGATCCTTATATCGCTAGAGAATTTCACGGCGTATGGGGTAATTTTGATGTAACAATAACAATCGACAAGAATTATATTCTGGGAGCCTCTGGATACCTTCAAAACCCTCAGGAAATCGGATATGGGTATGAAAAAGAAGGAACCAAGGTTAAGAGAAAAGGAAAAAAACTTTCCTGGCATTTTATCGCTCCTAAGGTACATGATTTTACCTGGGCTGCTGATCCGGAATACATTCATGATGTAGTAACCATGCCTGAAGGACCTACCCTACATTTCTTATATAAGAATGATGAAAAAATTCTGGAAAACTGGAAGGTTTTACAGCCTAAAACGGTAGAACTAATGAAATACTTCAATGAACATATAGGTACCTATCCATATGATCAATATTCGGTAATTCAGGGAGGAGACGGTGGAATGGAATATGCTATGTGTACACTAATAACAGGAAATCGTACATTAAACAGCCTTGTCGGTGTTACAGCTCATGAATTAGCACATGCATGGTTTCAGCATATTCTGGCAACTAACGAAACAAAACACGAGTGGATGGACGAAGGTTTTACTACTTATATTTCTACGCTGGCTACCAGTAAAGTTCTTAACAGTACCAAATCAGATCCGCTACAAAATATCTATAAAGGATACTACAGTTTAGCCAATTCAGGAATAGAACAACCACAAAGTACTTATGCAGATCATTATGACAGAAATGTAGCCTATGGTGCCTCTGCATATTCCAAAGGAAGTGTTTTCTTATCACAGTTAGGATATATCATCGGAGAAGAAAACCTAGCAAAAACCCTAAAGAGATACTTCGATGAATGGAAGTTCAAACATCCAACTCCAAATGATTTTAAGCGTATAGCAGAAAAAGTATCCGGAATACAATTAGATTGGTATTTGGTGGATTGGACTCAGACAACGGGTAAAATTGATTATGCAATAAAAGAAGTTACTGAAAAGGATAACAAAACGGAAGTAACTCTGGAAAGAATCGGATTAATTCCTATGCCAATGGATATTTATGTAGAATATACAGATGGTACTAAAGAATCTTTTTATATTCCATTGCGTATTATGAGAGGTGAAAAAGAGAATCCTTTTCCTTCTTTAAAAAGAACTGTAAAACCCGATTGGACTTGGGCACATCCAACGTATTCTTTTGATATAGAAAAACCAAAATCAACTATAAAATCTATCACTATCGATGTTTCTAATAAAATGGCAGATAGTAATAGTGGAAATAATAGTTTCAAACAATAAAATTGGTCAATCTTATATAAATATTAACATTAAAAAAGCCTTTTCTGAATAATAGAAAAGGCTTTTTTAATGTCTTAGAGTAACACATTAGATATGATATTTTTCATAAAAAACTTAGAATATAACACCTCTTTATAATCGAGTAAAGTATAAAGTATATCGTTTAAAGAGAATTTCGTCTCAAAATGTAGATTAAAAAGCTTTTTTTTTTCAAAAAACATTCTAATTAGTACATTCGTCTCATATGTCAGTAACGTTTGGTAAAAAAGAGAAATTAAAAAGTAAAAAGGAGATAACCTTGTTATTTTCTGAAGGGAAATCAGTAAGTGCTTACCCTATTCGGCTTATTTATTCTAAAAAATCTCAAAAAGATCTTCCCCTTATAAAAGCAGGAGTCTCTGTCGGAAAAAGAAATTTTAAAAGAGCCGTAGACAGAAACCATATAAAACGCTTGTTACGGGAATCTTACCGAAAAAATAAGTATCTTGTAACAGAAAAGAATACAGATTATTTTTCTTTTTTATTCTTATACACTGGTAAAGAAATACCTGATTATGCGTTTCTGGAATCCAAAATGAAAAAAGTGTTACTCAAGTTTGTGGAACAAGAAATGTCTCATTGAAAAAATTAAGAATCATTCTGACTTTTTGATTAAAAATTACGCCCTTACTATGAAAAAGAAAATTATATATCCAATACTCGCTGCTTTTATATTGCTTTTTACGGCAAGTTTCAGTTTCAAATCTGATTTTTTTGAAATCGCAAAACAAATTGAAATTTTCACCACTATGTTTAAAGAAATAAACATGAATTATGTGGATGAAACTAATCCTGCAGAATTAATGGATACAGCCATAAAAGCAATGCTTAGTGATCTGGATCCTTATACTAAATATTGGAATGAACAAGATGTAGAAGCTTCTAAAATAAGAAATGCAGGAGAATATACTGGTATTGGAGCCTCGGTACGAACTTTTAGTAAAAAAATTGTAATTGTAGAACCTTATGAAGGTTATCCTGCCGATAAAGCTGGATTAAAAGCCGGAGATGAAATTATAAAAATCGGAGATATCAATATAGCTGATTTTAATGAAGATGCAGGAGAACTGCTTAAAGGAGCAAGTGGAACAAAAGTAGAGATCACATATAAACGTCAGGGAGAAACGAAAACAACGACTCTTACCCGATCAGAAATTGAAGTAGATGCGGTTCCTTTTTATACACTATTAGACGATAATACCGCTTATATTATCTTATCCAAATTTAATAGTAAAGCTTCTAGTGAAACAATAGCAGCGCTAAAAGATCTAAAAGCTCAAGGAGCAAATAAAGTCATTCTGGATCTGAGAGGAAATCCAGGAGGTTTATTGAGTGAAGCTGTTAATGTTACTAATATTTTTGTCCCTAAAGGAGAATTAATTACAACTACTAAATCCACTGTAAAAAAGTATAATAAAGTTTATCATACCAAGAAAAAAGCAGTTGATACAGAAATTCCATTAGTAGTATTAGTTAATGGTAGAAGTGCTTCTGCCAGTGAAATTGTTGCCGGTAGTATTCAGGACTTAGATAGAGGTGTTGTTATCGGTGCTAGAAGTTTTGGAAAAGGATTGGTACAACGTCCTAAAAAGTTGACATACGGAACCCAAATAAAAATTACTATCTCCAGATATTACACGCCAAGTGGTAGATGTATTCAAGCATTGGATTACTGGAACAGAGATAAAAACAACAATGCAGTACGCATCAATGAAAAAGATTTTAAAGCCTTTACTACCCGTAATGGTCGTAAAGTATATGATGGAGGAGGAATTCAGCCAGATATCGAATTAGCAACCTCTAAATACAGTGATATTACAAATGCATTATTAAGATCTAATGCCATTTTTGATTATGGTACTAAATACTACTATAGTCATCAATTAGATAACAGTGAGAATTTTTCATTTACGAATCAGGATTACGAAGATTTTAAAAAGTTTGTAAAAGAAAGCGAATTTACATTCGAAACAGAAACAGAACGTACCCTGAAGAAAACATTGGAAGTTGCTAAAAAAGAAAAAATATACAATACTATCTCTCAGGAATACACTTCCTTACTATCTGCTATTGAGAAATCTAAAGAAAAAGGACTCGATACCTATAAAAGTGAAATAGTTACCCTACTAACAGATGAAATTATAAAACGTTATTTCTATAGAAAAGGATTGTATTCTTACTATGTAAATCACAATCCTGAAATTGCTAAAGGAAAAGAAATTCTTAGCAACCTTTCTGATTATAAAAAAATTCTAAAAATTAAATGATTTCCCCATTTTTATAAGCCTCAAGAAACATTTAAATCTAAATTATCTAAGTAGATAATAGAAAAGATATAAAATATAAAAAGCTCGGTAAATAACGAGCTTTTTATATTTTGAAATTATGCATTTAATCTCTTATCATTGCCACATGAGGGATTCCATCTTCTAAATACTCATCCCCTACTACACTAAAACCGTGTTTTTTATAGAAATTAATTAAATATTTCTGTGCAGAAATCTTAATTTTAGACGTGTGATAATGTTCTTCAATAGCTTTGATACTAGCTATAATAAGATCATGACCATATTTGTGCTTTCGTTCGTTTTCTGCTACTACAACACGACCTAAGCTAGTAGCTTCATCAAAATAAGCACCACTATCAAATAATCTCGTATAAGCAACAATTTTTTCGTCCTTATATCCAATAACATGTAATGCATTTCTATCTTTTCCATCCAAATCTTGATATACACAATCCTGCTCTACTACAAATACCTCAGCTCTAAGCCTTAATATATCATAAAGTACAGTCGTAGATAATTGATCAAAATTTCTTACTTCGAAATGAATTCCACTCATAGATATTAACAATTAGATATTTTATTCACCCTATTCAGATGTCTACCTCCTTCAAATTCAGTAGCTAAAAATGTTTTTACCATCTCTAAAGCTTGAGGTAAAGAGGTAAATCGTGCCGGAATACTAATAATATTGGCATCATTGTGCAACCTGGTTAACTCGGTAATTTCTTTTGTCCAGCATAATCCCGCACGCACGTTTTTATACTTGTTAGCTGTCATGGAAACTCCATTACCACTCCCGCAAATTAATATACCCAGCGCTACTGCTTTGGTATCTACATCCTTTGCAACAGGGTGTACAAAATCGGGATAATCTACACTGCTTTCCTCATCAGTACCATAATTTACAACTTCGATACCCTGTGATTCCAAATAAGCAACAATTGCAAATTTATATGCAGTACCTGCGTGGTCATTTCCTATCGCTATTTTCATTTTGTTTAAAATAATTAATTAGTTAAGTATCATATAATCACCCAAATAATTATACCTTTTTGAGGTTATTAACACCCGGAATGTAATTTACAATACCTATATATAGTTTATTAGGAGCAAAGATACTTCAAAGCTTAAAAATTAGCCTGTAAAAAAATATAAATTACACAATTCACATAGAAATGGTTCCTGGTAATATTAAACAGATAAGTCTCAATACATAGATCCCCAGAAAATCAACACCCTGTTAATAACCTCGTAACTATTTAATAATTAATGTTTTATTTTTAATTCTATACTATAAAAGAGAAAATTTTGTTATAAAATCAGCAAACACCATTTCTCCTGTTAATAAAACATCATTTCTGTTAATAGCTAATGTGAATAAATAGTTACTAAAATTCATAAAGTTTATTTGGAAAACTTTTTCAAAATTTCAATACAGCAATCACTTTATTAAATCAAAATTATAAGTCCTTTTTTTTTGGAGAAGTTTTCAGGTAGAAAAAGTACATTATTAACGCTCATTTTTTATTCAAAATATTAAATTTTTAAAGTATAGATTTGCTATTAACAGCTGTTGATAACCTATATCTATTTCAAGATTATCAATAGATTAGAAGTTGTATATCCTGTTCATATCTGTTTTACTAAATGAATCAACTTAAAAAGCAAAAAAAAATTAAAAAAGTTATACCGCTATTAACAGCCTATAATAAGTATCATTTTAATTTTAAAAAAAAGAAAAAAAAAGAAGTATATAGTAATATATGTTAATAACAAGAATGGTATTGAATAGTTATACGATTCGTAGATGAGAATTGGTATTGAAGTCTCTGATTATTTGTTCTGCTTTTTCCTGATCTCGCCGGTGAACTTTGAGATTGATTCCGGCGATTAAATTGGTGTGAAAAGGGAGAACGCTGTTAGTAATTTCGTTTTCAAAGAAATAATCGATGCCTTCTCTGTCTAAAAGAAGTTTTAAAACCGTATATTCGTGCTGAAAAGTAAAGGTGGCTATAATTACGTAATCCTTCATCCGTTATTTTGATTGTGTTTTTAGCTCAGATGTACTAACCTGTAAACGAAGTAATAATAGCTCTGTCTGTAGGGTTGGTTCATTTAATTTAATTAGGAATATGAATTTTCTAAATATACAAATAAAAGACTAATAGTTAGTTAACTTTAGTTGCTTCTCTATCTGTATTTCCCTTTTGATCTATTTCTTTTTGTGTATTTATTTCACTCTTTTGATCAATGGTATTTTCTATGTATAAGGAAAGTGTATATACTCCTAATAAAAAAATTAAGATAAAGAATACGATGATTTTATGTATTTTTTTGATTTTGAGCATGAGGGATAATTAAATAACGGTTTAGAAGTAAATTTGGTATGTTAAAATTAAACAAATTTTTATGAATAATCGTAAGTAAATCGCTTTTCCTGAGAAGAAATAGAATGTCATATGGAGAATGAGAAAAGAAAACCAAATGTGCTACTATTAAATAATAATCAAAAGGAGTGTAAAAGTTAAACTTAAAATTGCGAATGTTAACGTATAAGCACTACATTTATAAAATATAACATAAACGATATTAATGAAAAGAAAGAATAGAAGAGGAAGAAAGAAATCACCCAAAATAGAAAATCTTAGCAGTAAAATATTCAAAATATTAAAATCAGAACCTAATAAAACATTTAACTATAAGCAACTTGCAGCTAAGTTTGGTGTAGATGACCCAAGTAGTAGGAATCAAATTATAAAGAAACTTAGCCAATTAGCTGCAAAGCAAGAAATAGAAGAAGTGGAACGTGGAAAATTTAAAGTTGTTCGTTCTGTGCATATGTATACAGGTATTTTGGATGTTACCTCTAAAGGAACTGGGTATGTAATTGTAGAGGAGTTAGAAAATGATATTTTTATTCCTGCCAATGGAATGAATAAAGCCCTTCATGGTGATGAAGTAGAAGTCTATGTATATAAGAGAAGAAGAAAAGGAAAAATAGAAGGAGAGATTGCAAAAATCATTAAACGAAAGAAAAATGAGTTTGTCGGTGTAATAGAAATCCAAAAGAACTATGCTTTTGTATCCATCCCTGATACAAGAATGTACACGGATATTTTTATACCGAAGAATAAGATTCATAAAGCGGAACATGGGGATAAGGTATTAGTACGGTTAGACGATTGGCCGGATAATGCAGAATCTCCATTTGGAACAGTTTTAAAAACATTGGGTAAACCAGGAGATCACGATACCGAAATACATGCTATTCTCGCTCAATATGGGTTGCCTTATGAATTTCCGGAAGAAGTAGAAGCATATGCTAATGCTATTGATACTACGATCAAAGAAGAAGAAATAAAAAAGCGTAGAGATATGAGAGATACGCTTACTTTTACTATAGACCCTAAAGATGCTAAGGATTTTGATGATGCATTATCTTTTCAGGTATTAGAAAATGGAAATTATGAGGTAGGAATTCATATTGCTGATGTTTCTCATTATGTAAAACCAGGAACAATCCTGGATGATGAAGCTTATGAAAGAGCTACTTCTGTTTATCTGGTAGATAGAGTAGTACCGATGTTACCAGAGATTTTATCTAATAACGCATGTTCCTTAAGACCTCATGAAGAAAAATATACATTTTCTGCTGTTTTTGAAATGAATGAAAAAGCACAGATTATCCAATCGTGGTTTGGGAGAACCGTTACTTATTCAGATGCCAGATTTGCTTATGAAGAGGCACAGCATATTATAGAAACTAAAGGAAATGAAATTCCTGCAACAATTTCTCTGACAGGAGAAACCTATTCAGCAGATCAATCTGTTGCTGATGCTATTCTGAAATTAGATGAATTGGCTAAGATTATGAGACGAAAAAGAATGGGGGATGGGGCCATATCTTTTGATAAAGTAGAAGTTAAGTTTCATCTCAATGATAAGAATGAACCTACTGGTGTATTTTTTAAAACATCCAAAGATGCTAATAAACTGATCGAAGAGTTTATGCTTTTAGCTAATAGAAAAGTTTCTGAATTCATAGGGAAACAATCACCCAAGAAAACATTTGTATATAGGGTACACGATGAACCAAATGATGAAAAATTAGCCTCTTTACAGACGATTATAGGACGATTTGGGTATAAGCTTGATCTAAGAGACAGAAAGTCTACGACGAGCTCTTTAAATACTTTATTAAAGGATGTACAAGGAAAGAAAGAACAGAATCTTGTAGATACCCTTGCAATACGAAGTATGAGTAAAGCCGAATATACAACCCATAATATTGGGCATTATGGATTGGCCTTTGATTACTATTCTCATTTTACATCTCCAATAAGACGATACCCAGATGTTATGGCACATAGATTGTTACAACATTATCTGGATGGCGGTAAATCTGTATCAGAAGAAGAATACAATGAAAAATGTAATCATAGTAGTGATATGGAAAATCTCGCAGCTAGTGCAGAACGTGACTCTATTAAATTTATGCAAATTAAGTTTATGAAGGATCATGAAACAGAGCGTTTTCTAGGAGTAATATCAGGCGTTACCGAATGGGGAATATATGTAGAAATTATAGATAATAAATGCGAAGGAATGGTGCGAATTAAGGATATGAGAGATGATGAATATGATTTTGATCAGGAACAATACGCAGTAGTGGGAAGAAAAACTAAAAAAACATATCAATTAGGTGATGAAGTATATGTAAAAGTTAAAAATGCTGATATCGTAAAAATGCATTTGGATTTCACCATAGAGGGAAGCAGAGAAGAAATTGAAGAATAAGAATACATTTCTAATCTCGTTTTCTATCATATGATACAAGTGATCTACTTTAGTAGATGAAACATATATTTCGATAATCGAGTAAGAATTAGTAAAAAATATAGATGAAAAAAGCAATGTTGACTCTTTGTTTATTGATGGGAATGTATTCTTATTCCCAGCGAATGATCACAAGAGAAATTAACAGTTTCGATGAATTAAAAGTATTTGATAAAATTCCTGTTACCCTAAAAAAAAGCCAATGGAATCGGGTAGATATCGAAGGAATTCAAAAAGATCAAATTAAGATTGTAGAAAAAAACAGAACTTTAAAAATAAGAATGTCTCTCGATAATCTCTGGAGTAGTGATAAAACAACAAAAGTAACCGTATATTACACAGACATAGATATCATAGATGCGAATGAAGGAGCCAGAGTTTTTTTAGGAGATACATTAGTCAATAAAAAGTTGATTTTAAAAACACAGGAAGGAGCTTCTATCAAAGGAGCAATTCGTACAGATGATTTATTAGTGAAAGCGATTTCTGGAGGTCATTTAAAATTAAAGGGGATTGCCACAGATCAGGAAATTATGATTAATTCTGGAGGGAGTTTTGAAGCCAAAAATTTACAATCAGAGGTAACCAATGTCAGAATTAGTGCTGGAGGAAATGCCAGTATTTATGCTACAGATTTTGTGATTGCCAAAACTACTGCGGGTGGAACCATACGGATCTATGGTAATCCAAGAGAAATTGATGGAAAAAGAGTTTTAGGAGGAAAAATAATAGAGGTTAACTAAATCGTATTTTCTAAATTTGCAGTAAACTTAGTACGCACTATGCTTCAAGATATTCAGGCAGCAATTCCATTAGGATTTTTTTTAGCCTTTTTAATAGGTCCAGTATTTTTCGTTTTACTCGAAACTGCTGCTATTAAGGGAGTAAAGGCAGCAATATCTTTTGATCTCGGAGTGATTCTTGCTGATATAGTTTTTATTGCAATTGCGTACCTGACTAGTTTTCAGTTATTAGAAAACCTAAGTAATCAACCTGGATTATATGTTTTTGGAGGGATGATCCTGGTTGTTTATGGACTTATTACCTATCTGAAAAAACCGAGTAGAGAAGCATTGGATCCTAATCGATTAAAAGTAAAAAAGAATAACTACCTGAGTCTTTTTGTTAAAGGATTTTTACTCAATTTTATAAATATTGGTGTTTTAGTATTTTGGCTGGGTTTAATTATTATTGTAGGACCTACTCTGGATAATGATCCCAATAGGTTGTTTTTGTTTTTTGGAGTAACAATTGGGGTTTATTTTGCTACAGATTTACTAAAAATAATATTAGCAAAGCAATTAAAGAGAAAATTAACACCCAGAAGGATTTTTAAAATAAAGAAATTATTGGGCTTCATATTGATACTCTGTGGAATAATAATGACCGTAAAAGGGTTCTTGCCAAAAGATAAATTAGATATCCAAAAAGGAATCGAAAAGATTAATACAGAGCGTATTAAATAAAAAAACCTTTATCATTTGATAAAGGTTTTTTTGAGGTGTCGAGCGGATTCGAACCGCTGTAGATGGTGTTGCAGACCACTGCCTAGCCACTCGGCCACGACACCCTGATCGTTTCGCTGGCAAATGTAAAAAAAATTATACGTTTTTGTAGAACGATTCGTAAATAAAATTATCTTTTTTTACTTCTTGTAATTGTTACCATTTCTACATTTCCCCCAATAGGAGGGTTTATTTTAGAAAGATCAACAGTAACTTTTTTAACCAGAGGTATTTCCTCTAAGATACGATTTAAAATTCGTTCTGCAGCATGTTCTAATAATTTTGATCGGATTGCCATTTCTTCTTTGACAATATGATTGAGGTGAACATAATCTACAGTATCAGCAAGATGATCACTTTTTGCTGATTTAGTGAGATCAGCTTTTATTCTGAGATCTACTCTGTAATCAGATCCTATTTTTTTTTCTTCTACTAAACATCCGTGGTATGCGTAGACCTTGATATTTTGTAATGTAATTATACCCAATGTGATTTGTTTTTACGCAAAGGTAGAACATTCCTGAAATAAATGTTTCCTTCATACTACACAAAAATAATCTCTATCGGATTATCTCGAGTTAACATTTATTTACTGTGTGTTTACACTGAGATAGTTTACTGTTACCATCAATATACGTTTGTACGAAACGTTGAATAAAATGTGGTTTCTGAACATTGTTTTTATGACATTGTACAGATGTCATAGATAAACTAGTATGTTCATATTCTTGATTTCCCCAACAATTAGGACAAAAATCTTCCTTTTTTATATATTTTGGTGCTTTATACGTTTTACCAATATGACTGTTATGTATTGTATTGTTTTTCATAATTATTTGTTTTTATAAGTAATCGTATTTCATTGATAAAACTTACAGTATTAATGATAGTAAAGCAGGATAGTTCGTATAGAAATTTAGTAATTTTGTAGTTTATTAAACGTACTGATGATAGAAGATAAAAAGTCACTCAATTTTATAGAACATATTGTAGAAGAAGATCTTGCCAATGGTTTGAGCAAGGATGATTTGCGCTTTAGATTTCCTCCGGAACCCAATGGATATTTACATATTGGACATACAAAAGCTATAGGAATCAGCTTTGGATTAGGGTTGCAATATGATGCTCCGGTTAATCTGCGTTTTGATGATACCAATCCGGCAAAAGAGGAACAAGAATATGTTGATGCTATTAAAAGAGATATTGCTTGGTTAGGCTATGAATGGGATAAAGAATGTTACTCGTCTGATTATTTTCAGCAATTATATGATTGGACAGTAGCACTAATAAAGGAAGGAAAAGCTTATGTTGATTCTCAAACTTCTGAAGAGATTGCTGCTCAAAAAGGAACTACTACGGAACCTGGTACAAATAGTCCTTACAGAGATAGATCTGTAGAGGAGAATCTAAAACTTTTTGAAGATATGAAGGCAGGGAAATATGAAGAAGGAACACATGTGGTGAGAGCTAAAATTGATATGGCAGACCCCAATATGCTAATGAGAGACCCTTTGATGTATAGAATTCTAAAGAAAGAACATCATCGTACTGGAAATGATTGGTGTATTTATCCTATGTATGACTGGACACATGGAGAAAGTGATTATATAGAAAATATATCACATTCATTGTGCTCATTAGAGTTTAAACCACATAGAAAATTATATGATTGGTTTTTGGATCAAATCTATGATAGTAGTTTATTAAGACCTAAACAAAGGGAATTTGCCAGATTAAACCTAAGTTATACTATCATGAGTAAACGTAAGTTGCTACAATTAGTCAATGAAGGTATTGTTTCTGGGTGGGATGATCCAAGAATGCCTACTATTTCAGGTTTGAGAAGAAGAGGATATACTCCTAATTCTATCAGAAAGTTTGTGGATACAGTAGGAGTTGCTAAGAGGGAAAATGTAATTGATGTTTCTCTATTGGAGTTTTGTGTTCGGGAAGATCTTAATAAAACAGCACACCGTATTATGGGAGTTTTAAATCCTGTAAAATTGGTAATTACTAATTATCCTGAAGGAGAAGAAGAATGGTTAGAAGCAGAGAATAATCCAGAAGATGTAAATGCAGGAAGCAGACAAGTTCCTTTCTCTAGAGAATTGTATATAGAAAGAGAAGATTTTAAAGAAGAAGCAGGTAGAAAGTTTTTTAGATTGACATTAGGAAAAGAAGTTCGTCTTAAAAATGCTTATATCATTAAAGGAGAAAGTGTTGTCAAAAATGATGCTGGAGATATTATTGAAATACACTGTACTTATGATCCAAAAAGTAAGTCGGGTAGTGGTACTGAAGCATCTAAAAGGAATGTAAAAGGAACATTACATTGGGTATCGATTAAACATGCCATTGCATGTGAAGTACGCGTGTATGATAGATTATTCAATCACGAAGCTCCTGATGGAAATAAGGATAAAAGTTTTATGGATTACATCAATCCTGATTCTTTAAAAGTTCTTACAGGTTATATAGAACCCGCTGTGCAAAATGCAAAGGCATTAGAGCAGTTTCAATTTCAGCGATTAGGATATTTTAATGTCGACACAGATAGTACGGAAGATACATTGGTTTTTAATAAAACAGTTGGATTAAAAGATACTTGGGCTAAAACACAGCCTAAAAATTCAAATACAGTAACTAATAATATCCCTAAAACGCAAAAAGAGATACTTCCTTTAGAAGAAATAAAGAGAGCTGGTAAGAAGTATACAAATTTACCTGAAGAGAAGAGAGAAGCGCTTAAAATAAAAATTAAAGAATTTGCTAAAAAAGTACCAATAGAAGAATTGGTTCCCCTATATAATACGGCAGTAAAGAAAGCAGGTACAAGAATTGCTGTCATGGTTGCATTAGGTGAGATTTTGTTTGACACGAATCAACAACCAGATGCATTGGCCTGGGATTTTATAAATAAGGCAAAAGAAGATAAAAATGATTTATTAAGAGAGGAAGCAACTTTATTAGCTTCTAGATTTTAAATAGTAATATATTCGTGGATCGAAATGAATTTTTACTTTTATAATTAATACTTCGTTAATTTTAGAAGGTAGACTAAAAAACATCTATATAATTTATAGATGTTTTTTTTTGATTGTTTTTAATTATTATATATAAAATCTATTATTTTTTTATTTTTATTTATATAAATTATTAAAAATAGCGCTAAATAAGATGTTTTAAGGAATTTATTTTTTTTAATAGTATGATTATATGCCTAACTAGCTCATCATCCTGTAAACGTCTTTATTTTTATTTTTTTAATTTTATTAAAAGATAAAATAGAGTATATCGATTATTATTTTTAGTTAATTGTTTTTTATTATTATATCTGTTGTTTATTTAAGTTTTATTTAAAATTAATTTTTGTTATAATAAATAAAAACTTTTGATATAGTTTTATTAATAATATTTTATAATAATATATATTAATTATGGTATTTAAGTTTTTTATTTATTTTATATATTGATATCGAATTAATTTAAAACATTTTAAGGAGCTTTTATTTTTAATACTTGTATTTATATCTGATATTTTTTTTATGCTATTATAGGTCTTTATTTTTAGTATACGTAATAATTTTAAGTATTTATTATTGTTAATTATTACTTTGTGTTTTATAATAGATTTTACTTATTAATTATAACCTATTTTAATAAGATATAAACGTTTATTTTTTTTAAGTAAGGTATTTATATGTAAATAGAATTTAAATACAAATACAATATGTTTCTGATGATTTTTATTAAGTAGGCGTAAAAAAAATCCTGTTTCATAAGAAAACAGGATTTTGTATACACGTGGAACAATTTTATTATTCATTAGAAGAATCACCATTCTTTTTTTTGTTGATGATTCCTTTTTTAGCATTTTGTTTTTTTATTTCCTCTCCAATTTGATTTGAAGCAGTAAAAGATGCAATCATATTATTAAGCATATCACTACCGGCTTGTGGAGAATTAGGTAATAAAATTAAATTACTATTTGTTTCTTCTCCGATAGATTGCAATGTATCGTAATGTTGAGTTACTACTATAAGGGCAGAGGCTTCTTGAGAATTGATTCCGACATTGTTTAATACATCAACACTTTCTTCCAGACCTCTGGCAATTTCTCTTCTTTGATCAGCAATACCTTGTCCTTGTAATCTTTTACTTTCTGCTTCTGCTCTTGCTTTGGCTACAATTTTAATCCTTTCTGCTTCTGCTTCGTATTCAGCAGCTATTTTTTCTCTTTCTGCTGCATTAATTCTATTCATAGCCTCTTTTACTTGTAGGTCAGGATCGATATCAGTTACCAAGGTTTTAATTATATCATATCCATAATTAAGCATTGCTTCGTTTAATTCACTTTTTACAGCGATAGCAATATCATCTTTTCTTTCGAAAACATCATCTAATTTCATTTTAGGTACTTCTGCACGAACGACATCAAATACATAAGATGTAATCTGATCATGAGGATTCTCTAATCGATAGAATGCATCATATACTTTATTTTTAATTACTTGAAATTGTACTGAAATTTTTAAACGTACAAAAACATCATCTTTGGTTTTGGTTTCGACGATTACATCTAATTGTTGAATCTTTAAAGTTATCTTTCCTGCTATTCGATCAATTAATGGAATTTTGAAATGTAAACCAGAATTTCTGGTGCTTAAATATTTTCCAAATCTTTCTATGATTATAGCGGTTTGTTGCTTGACGGTGAATATTCCTGTGAAGAGTATAATGACTCCTAAAAATATTAAAAAGTAAAATAAGATTGATCCCATAGTTTTGTTTAATTATTAGATTAAAATTTACAAATTTTTAATTAGACACTTGTCAGTTTGATATATAAATTAGTAGGGGAGGGCTATATATTGGTATATATAAATATAGAATTGTTACAATAAAAAGAAAGCCATCAGTATTGATGGCTTCTTTATTAAGATAATACGGTTTGTAATTGTTGTATTCGTCGTACTGTTTCTTCTTTACCCAAAATAGAAATAATCTCGAAAACATCGGGTCCTTGTAGAGATCCAACCAGGGATAATCGAAGTGGCATCATGATTTTTCCAAATCCTATTTCAGAAGAAGTAATCCATTGCTTTATACTGGTAGTTACCGTTTCTGTATCAAATTGTTTGATATTATTTATTTCATTAATCAGAGAACTCATGAGACTATTAGTATCTTCTTTCCATGCTTTTTTAGACGCTTTAGGATCATAGTTTTTAGGAGCCTGGAAGTAAAATTCAGAAAGATTCCAAAGATCTGTACTAAAAGTAGCTCTTTCTTTTACACTTTGTACAATTCGTGAAAGATCTAAATTTGTAGTGATTTCATGATCTTCTAATTGATTTTTGAAATTAGAAGTTAAAACTTGAAGGCTCAGATTTTGTAAATGCTGTTGTTGAAACCATTTGGTTTTTTCAGGATCAAATTTTGCACCTGCTTTATTTACTTTCTTTAAATCAAATTGCTGAATTAATTCTTCTAATGAGAAAATTTCTTGTTCAGTACCAGGATTCCATCCAAGAAAAGCAAGCATGTTTACAACGGCTTCTGGTAAATAACCATCTTGTTTGTATCCAGAAGAAGTTTCACTATTTTTTGGATCAATCCATTCTAAAGGAAAAACAGGAAAACCTAATTTATCTCCATCTCGTTTGCTGAGTTTTCCTTTTCCTATTGGTTTTAGGATAAGAGGAAGATGAGCAAAGGTTGGAGCTTCCCATCCCAATGATTGATATAGCAATACATGCAAAGCAAGCGAAGGCAACCATTCTTCTCCGCGAATTACATGTGTTATTTCCATAAGATGATCATCAACAATATTGGCTAAATGATAAGTAGGCATTCCATCACTTTTGAACAAAATTTTATCATCTAGTGTTTTGGTTTGTATAGTGATACTTCCTCTTATTTCATCCTGTAGTGATAGTATTTCATCTGCAGGAGTTTTGAATCTGATAACATAAGGTTCTCCAGAAGCTAGTTTTTTATCTATTTGATCTTGTGTTAACGAAAGCGAATTTTGAAGTTGTTCTCTATTTGACCAATTGTAAATAAAAGTTTTTTTCTCAGATTCATATTGTTTTCTCAATGTATCAAGATCCTCAGCTGTATCAAAAGCATAATAAGCTTTTCCTTCATTGATCAATTGATCAGCATATTGTTTATATAAGTGTTTTCTTTCACTTTGTCTGTATGGACCATATTTTCCTTCTTTACCAGGACCTTCATCAAATGGAATATTACACCAGTTTAATGATTCTGTAATATAATCTTCCGCTCCGGGAACATATCTTTTTTGATCTGTATCTTCTATACGAAGAATAAAAGTTCCATTATTTTGTTTAGCGAATAAATAATTAAATAAAGCAGTTCGTACACCACCAATGTGTAATGGACCTGTAGGACTAGGAGCAAATCGAACCCTAATATTTTTTGTCATGGTAATTAGTTTTGCCTTTTATAACAATTAAAATAGGATCAAAGATACAATGTAATTATTGTAATAAAATGGTTTCTTAATTATTCCATGTTTTTTTTATCTATAGGTTTCATAGAATTCGGTACATGTTTGTTCATTATATGAAACCATAAAGGAGGAATTAGTGCAATAAGCATACTGGTTGGATATCCATAAGGGAGTTGTGGACTACTATCGTGGTGTTCCAATACTTGATATTTTTTAGAAGTGCGATGATGGTGATCACTATGCCGGGTGATTTCATAAAGCATAATACGACCTAGTAAGTGATTCGAATTCCATGAATGAATTGGTAGTATTCGTTCATATCTACCATTTTTCTTTTTGATACGTACAAGAGCATAATGTTCTACATAATTGATAGTCTCTAAGAGTAGAATAGAAATAATTGCTGCAATAAATACCACAAGTATTCCAGAGATAGTATAGCGATAGTAAATGAAGAAGAGATATAAAGATTGAAGTAATAGATAACACAACATATCATTGTGTATGGATATAAATTTTTTTCCTTTTTGTCGAAGAAGTTTTTTTTGTATTTGCCAGGCACTGATGTATTGACCATAAATAGAGGAAAACCAAAATTGATAGATAGGTTGATTGTATTGTGCAGTGACTGGATCTTCTTTGGTAGCGACCCTGTTGTGATGCCCGTAATTGTGTTCGATAAAAAAATGCATATATAGGGTAGGAAGGAGCAGAAGTTTTCCTAAATATTTTTCTGTTCCTTTTCTATGACCTAATTCATGACCTACATTAATGGCATTAGAACTTAATACAATTCCTAATGAAATGGTTAGTCCGATACTTTCTGAAAGGGATAGATTATTTTTCGATGCTTCCAATACAGAGAATAGAATGTATATGATCAGTGGGATATTAATCCATAATAAGATATCAAAAAAAGAATCTTTGCTGTAATCAATAGATCCTTTTTTCATAGAAGATTGTTCTTCGGAATGTGTAAATAATTCAAGAACTGGTATAAGAATGAAACTAAATATAGGTGTTATGTATACAAAATAAGAGAGTTTATGTATTCCAATAAGTAAGGTAGCAGGGACGATAAAGGTCGCGAGGTATTGAAATTTTTTCATCGTTATATAATTTGTGGAAGTGTATTTTAGGAAATATAAGGATTCTATTAAAAATAAAAATGGTAGTTTTAAAGGTTAAAGTGTATAGATAGCTAGTAGACATGAGTAATTTTGAAATTATAAAGAATAAATTAGAAGCTTTTATTAGAAAATTTTATGTCAATGAATTAATAAAAGGAAGTATTTTATTCGTTTCGATTGGTGTATTATATCTGATCGTTACATTGTTGATTGAATATTTTTTGTGGTTGCCTTCTATTGGTAGAAGTCTATTGTTTTGGTTATTTATTCTTGTAGCTATAGGATTGCTGGTTAAGTTTATAATCATACCATTATTCAGATTATTTAGACTTACCAAAGGACTGAATTTTTTGAATGCTTCAAAGATGATAGGGAATCATTTTCCGGAAGTAAATGATAAACTAATTAATTTATTACAATTAAATGATGATGGTAATAAATCAGATTTATTAGCAGCGAGTATAGAACAAAAATCTTTAGAGTTAAAACCAATTCCTTTTAAAGTAGCAGTTGATCTTAAGAAAAATGTGTCTTATGCTAAGTATTTATTGATTCCACTTGCTCTTTTTTTACTAGTATCTTTTTTTGGAGGAATTCATTGGTTTTCGGATAGCTATACTAGAGTTGTTAATTATCAAACTGCTTATGTACCTCCGGCACCTTTCGAATTTTTTGTAGTTAATGAGGAATTGAATGCTTTAGAAAATCATGATTATGTATTAAAAGTAAAAACTGTAGGAGATGTTATTCCAGAAAATGCTAGTATACAATTTAATGATGAAAGTTATTTTTTGAAAAGTATAAGCGCAGGTTCTTTTGAATATAAGTTTACAAAACCTAAGAACGATATCACTTTTAGTATAGAAGCAAATGGTATTCATTCTAAAAAATATAAACTACAAGTAGTTCCTGTTCCTGTGTTATTGAGTTTTGATATGGTATTAGATTACCCTTCATACACAAAAAAGAAAGACGAGATTATTAAGAGTTCAGGTAGTGCAGTGATCCCAGAAGGGACGAATGTAACTTGGAAGATTAATACAAGAAATGTAGAAAAGGTAAACTTAAAAACAATAGATACTGTAATATCTTTTAAGCAAAATAGAGAACAATTTGAATACACATCAAGAGTGTTTAATAATCTTGACTATTTACTTTCTACCTCTAATGCTAATGTGAGTGATTATGATAATTTATCTTTTTTATTGAAAGTAATAAAAGATCAATATCCGGAGATTAAATTACAAGCAAAAAGAGATTCATTGGGTTCTGAGAAAATGTTTTTTAAAGGAACACTTAATGATGATTATGGATTGCATCAATTAAATTTAGTGTATTATAACACAAAGAAACCAGACAGTAAAAATCGTATACGGATCCCTATTTCTAAAAATGTATACGAGGAATTCATTTATGTATTTCCTTATAATATCGAACTTACGGATGGAATAGATTATGAGTTTTTCTTTGAGGTTTCCGATAATGATGTATTGCATGGATATAAGAAAACAAAGAGTAAAGTATTTAATTATCGTGCATTGACAGAAGACGAAAGGAAAAATAAAGTATTGCAAGAGCAGAACAAAGCGATTTCAGGATTAAATAAATCTTTAAAGGAATTCAAAAACCAGGAGAATGAATTAAAAGAGCTTAGTAAATTACAAAAAGAGAAGAAGAAATTAGACTTTAACGATCAGAAAAAATTAGAGAATTTTTTAGAAAGACAAAAGAAAGAGGAAGAAATGATGATGAATTTTTCTAAAAAATTAAAAGAAAGTTTAGAAAAACATACATCAAAAAAAGAAGAACCTTTTAAAGATGCTTTAAAAGAACGCTTGGAAAGAAATGAACAACGGTTAAAGAAGAATGAAGAGCTTATAAAAAAGATTAATGAGTTATCAGATAAAATAGATAAAGAAAAACTAACCGAAAAGTTAGAGGATCTTGCTAAGGAAAATAAGAATATAAAAAGAAATTTAGAACAATTATTAGAGCTTACAAAACGGTTTTACGTAAAAGAAAAACAGGAAAAGATAGCAGATGACCTACAGAAGTTAGCAGAGAAACAAGAAAAATTGGCTACTAAAAATGAAGATGAAAACACTAAAGAGAAACAGGAAGAAATAAATAAAGAATTTAATGAAATAGAAAAAGAGCTAAAAGATCTTAAAGAACAAAATGAAGATTTGAAAAAACCAATGGATGTGGGAGCAAATGAAAAGGATAAGCAAGATATAAAAGAACAACAAAAGCAAGCTTCTGACAATTTAGAAAAAGAGAAAACTTCTGATGCAAAGAAAAATCAAAAATCTGCTGCTCAAAAGATGAAAGAAATGAGTGATAAAATGAAGATGCAGATGAGTGCAAATGGAGAAATAGAGATGATGGAAGATGAAGAAATGTTGCGTCAGATTCTTGATAACCTCGTTGATTTTTCAATAGAGCAAGAAGATCTGATGAACGATTTTAAAAATATTAAAATTGATAATCCTATATATTCAAGTAATCTTAAATATCAAAGTGTTTTGAGAGAAAACTTTTTACATATAGATGATAGTATTTATGCCTTAGCTTTGAGAACACCTAAAATTACAGAAGATATAACCGATAAATTGACAGAGATAGAATATAATATAGAAAATGCCTTAAAGAAATTATCCGATAATCAATTATTTCCTGCAACTTCTAATCAGCAATACACGGTAAAAGGAGCTAATGATTTAGCATATCAATTAAGTAGAATTTTAGGACAAATGCAAAATGCTACACCTTCTAGTGGAAGTGGTAAAAGCGGAAAGAATGAATTTCAATTACCAGATATTATAAAGAAACAAGGAGAGCTGAATCAAAAGATGGAAGAAGGAATGAAAAAAGGGGAAAGCCAAGGAAAAGGAAGTAAAGGAGAAAAAGAAAATGGTGAAAAGAAAAATACAAGTAAAGAAGGTGAGAAGGAAGGAGAGAATGATAACGGAAAAAAGAAAGGGAAAGGAAAGAAAGATGGTAATAATAATGAAGGAGGAAATGGAGATGAACAAAGAAACGAACAATTGCAAAGAGAAGAATTAGATGGAGAATTGTTTGAAATTTATAAACAACAATTAGAGTTAAGAAATAAATTACAGGATAAGATTGAAGAGATCGGCTTAGGAAATAAGAAGTCTAAAAATTTGCTTAATAGAATGAAACAAGTAGAAAGGGATCTTTTAGACAAAGGTTTCGATAAAGAGACATTAAAGAGAATGGTAAACTTAAAACATGAACTGTTTAAATTAAAAGAAGCAAGTTTTCAGCAAGGAGAAGATTCTAAAAGACAAAGTGAAACAAACAAAAAAGAATTCGATCAAGATAATCCGAGTATATTAAACGATGCAAAACAATATTTTAATACTACTGAAATTTTAAACAGACAAGTATTACCTTTGCGGCAAAAATACAAAGGAAAAGTTCAGCAATATTTTAAAGAGAAGAATGATTAATTTTTATTACGAAACTAGATATAATCTAGAGAATGAAGAACGTTTGAAAGAATGGATTAAAGATGTGATAATATCAGAAGAAAAAAGTATTGGTGAAATATCTTATATTTTATGTAATGATGAATATCTATTAGATATTAATCAACGTTTTTTAGAACATGATACGTATACGGATATTATTAGTTTTGATAACTCTTTAGGAAATCAACTAAGTGGAGATATTTTTATATCTACAGAAAGGGTAGAAGAAAATGCTAAATTATTTAAAGTATCTAATGAAGAAGAGATGCGTCGGGTATTGATTCATGGAGTGTTACATTTCTGTGGATACAAAGATAAAACGACAAAAGAAGAAGAACTAATGAGAAAGAAAGAAGACGAAAAACTTAAAATGTTCCACGTGGAACGTTGAGTAAAACATACAGTATGTTCCACGTGGAACAAATAAAATAAATCAAAATTAAGTGTTCCACGTGGAACATGTAACGAATAAAAAAACAGATGTTCCACGTGGAACAGATTATATAAAGTTATGTTTGAAAGAGAATATGATGTTATTGTAGTAGGAGGAGGGCATGCAGGTAGTGAAGCTGCGGCAGCTGCTGCGAATATGGGATGCAAAACATTGTTGATCACAATGAATTTGCAGAACATTGCTCAGATGAGTTGTAATCCAGCAATGGGTGGAATTGCAAAAGGACAAATAGTAAGAGAGATTGATGCTTTGGGTGGATATAGTGGAATTGTGAGTGACCGAACGGCTATTCAATTCAAAATGTTGAATAAATCAAAAGGACCTGCAATGTGGAGTCCAAGAGTTCAAAGCGATCGTATGAGGTTTGCCGAAGAATGGAGAAATCTTTTGGAACAAACAGAAAATCTTGATTTTTATCAAGAAATGGTAGGAGGATTGGTGATAGAAGGAAATAAAATTAAGGGAGTGAAAACATCATTGGGTGTTGAGATTAAAAGTAAGTCTGTTGTTTTGACTAATGGAACTTTTTTAAATGGTTTAATACATATTGGAGAAAAACAATTTGGAGGAGGAAGAGCAGGTGAAAAA
Organism: Aquimarina sp. TRL1; assembly: GCF_013365535.1. NCBI lineage: Bacteria > Pseudomonadati > Bacteroidota > Flavobacteriia > Flavobacteriales > Flavobacteriaceae > Aquimarina > Aquimarina sp. TRL1. Next base: position 1,751,421 of record NZ_CP053590.1, read on the forward strand.
GCAGCTACAGGAATAACAGAAGAATTGGTGGCTCTTGGTTTTGAATCTGGAAGAATGAAAACAGGAACACCACCTCGTGTAGATGGACGTTCTTTGGACTTTTCTAAAATGATAGAACAACCCGGAGATGAACAACCCGAAAAATTTAGTTATTCGAATATGACATCCCCTTTGAAAAAACAAAGGTCTTGTCATATGACGTATACATCTCCTTTAGTTCATGACTTATTAAGAGAAGGGTTCGACAGGTCTCCTATGTTTAATGGAAGAATAAAAAGTATAGGACCAAGATACTGTCCGTCGATAGAAGATAAAATTAATAGATTCGCGGATAAAGATCGTCATCAGATTTTTGTGGAACCGGAGGGATGGAATACAGTAGAAATGTATATTAATGGATTTTCTACTTCTTTACCAGAAGATGTTCAGTTTAAAGCACTACGTTCTGTAGAAGGTTTTGAAAAAGTAAAATTCTTTCGCCCTGGATATGCAATAGAATACGATTATTTTCCACCCACACAGTTAAAACATACACTTGAGACTAAAATTATAGACGGATTATATTTTGCAGGACAAATTAATGGTACTACAGGATATGAAGAAGCTGCTTCTCAAGGATTAATAGCTGGAGTTAATGCCGCATTACAAGTTAAAGAAAAGGAACCTTTTATTTTAAAAAGAAGCGAAGCTTATATTGGTGTACTGATAGATGATCTAATTACAAAAGGAACAGAAGAACCTTATAGAATGTTTACCTCTAGAGCAGAATATAGAACATTACTACGACAAGATAATGCTGATTTTAGATTAACACCAAAATCTTATGATATAGGATTAGCTACAGAGCAGCGATTAAAAAGAATGGAGAAAAAAGAAAAAGAATCTTCTAATCTTGTTTCCTTTTTTAAAGAAACAAGTATTTCTCCAAAAGAAGCAAATCCTGTATTAGAGAAAAAAGGATCTTCTCCGATGAGTCAAAGTGGTAAACTTTTTAAATTGTTTGCCAGACCACAAATTACTTTAGAGGATGTGATTACTTTTGAGAAAGTGAAAGAGTATATAAATGAAAATAATCTAGAACAAGAAATTTTAGAACAAGCAGAGATTCAGGTAAAATATGCGGGATATATTGAAAAAGAAAAAAATAATGCAGATAAATTGAATCGTTTAGAAGATGTTCGTATTCCAGAAAATTTTGATTATTCTAAGTTGAAGTCATTATCTTTTGAAGCGAGAGAAAAAATGTCGAAAATTAAACCTAGAACGGTATCTCAAGCATCGAGAATTAGTGGAGTCTCTCCTAATGATATTTCGGTATTATTAGTATATATGGGAAGGTAATAAAAGATGTTCCACGTGGAACTTGATACTAAAAACACAAAAAACTATCATTTTTAATAGTTTTTTGTGTTTTTAGCATTTAAAAAGGAGTTTTTTGTTCAAAAAAGTATTTTTTATTCGTTGTATATATCAATATATACAGTAATTTTTTACATAATGATGAGTAATATAGATAAAAATAGTTTTCATATCCGTTGTATAGATCATACCATAACAAAAGAGGAATTTGAATTACATTTTTATAAAAAATATGAAATATTAGAAACCAAACCCAAATCTTGTATAGAGGAATTGGATAAATATTATGAAAGTGAAGATTATATTTCTCATACCGATTCAAAACGATCTGTTTTTGAAAAAATATATCAGGTAGTAAAGAAATATGCTATTAATAAGAAAGTATCCCTTATTACTAGTTTACATAAGGGAACTGGAAACCTTTTGGATATAGGAGCAGGAACAGGGGATTTTTTATTCCATGCAAAGAAAAACTCTTGGAAGATAAGTGGAGTAGAGCCTAATGATAATGCACGAAAATTAGCAGCATCAAAAAACATAGATCTAGATACTAATACAAGTATATATAATGATCATAGTTTTGATGTAATAACAATGTGGCATGTTTTGGAACATGTACCGGATATAGAAAAACAAATAAAAGAATTAAAACGATTGCTTACTCATACAGGTAAATTAGTAATCGCAGTACCGAATTTTAAATCATATGATGCACAATTTTATAAAGAGTTTTGGGCAGCATATGATGTTCCAAGACATTTATGGCATTTTTCAAAAAATGGAATAAAAAATATTTTTGAGGAACAGGATTTTGTTTTGGAACAAATCTTACCTATGAAATTTGATGCATATTATGTTTCCCTTTTATCAGAGAAATATAAGAATCAAAAAATGAATTTTTTTAGAGCTTTTTGGATTGGTTTTCTTTCGAATATAAAAGGAAGACGTTCTCAGGAGTTTTCTTCCCATATATATGTGTTTTCTAAAAAGTAAATAACAATCTATGCAATGTTAGTGTTGTATGATTTTAGAACAAATAATCTATAATTAATATTTATACAAATAGTATTAATTATTGTTTTTTATTATATTATAATAATTTGATAGACAATCGCTATTACATCACATTAACTTTGATATTTTTGTGCTGAAATTAATCTTTATTAAAATGAAAAAGTGTATATGGATTGCAGCTGCTTTTCTTACGTTAGCATCATGTAATCAGCCAGCTGAGAAAACAGGATATGTAAATAACACAAAAGTAGTTTCTGATTACAAAGAAATGAAAGAAGCTCAGGATAAGTGGACAAAAAAGAATGATGAAGTAAGAGCTGAGCTAGAAGCTAAAGCAAAGCAATTTCAAACAGAAGTTCAAGGTTATCAAAACATAATGAAGTCTATGTCTGCTGCGAATAGACAAAAGAAAGAGCAGGAGCTGATGACAAAACAGCAACAACTTCAGCAAGAACAACAATTGAAGATGCAGGAAATTCAAAAAGGAAGTCAGGCAGAAATTGATTCTATTATCACCAAGGTAAAAGGTTTTATCAAGGAGTATGGAAAGAAGAATCAATACACCTACATTTATGGTGATACAGAAGGGGCTAATATTTTATATGCCAAAGAAGCATTAGATATTACAGACGATATCCTGAAAGAACTTAATGGAGAAGAGAAAACATCTGATTCTAAAGAATAAAATTGATTAAAACTTGACAGCCTCATTAAATAAAATTAATGAGGCTTTTTTTTATGATAAATAAATGACTTTTAGGTAGAAAAAAAATAATTTTTATACACTTAAATGAAAAAAAAGAGATTACTATATCGTTATTTTTTTTCAGTTTGTCGTATAAATTTGTCGTTTTTAGCTATTTGAAATTGAAAATTTGTGTAGATAAAAGCACTATTTTTATAGCACATCTAGACGTTCTTTAAAGAAAATTATTATAATTCATAGTCGATATTATAGGATAATTTTTCTTTTTTTTATCTATAACATACTGATTTACTTTTTTTTATGTATATTATAAAGCTTTAAAAGTAATTAGTTGTATAAAGAAATTAGTATAAATAAATAGAGTAGGAATATTATTACAAAAAAAAATTAAAATAAAGTTTGATATAAATAATTAATTTATAAATTTAGGACTTTACTAAAATTATATTAACAATATTATCAACAAGCGCCCCAAATCGCTGAAGTAATATTCCCTTCACCTTTTTAATAAGTGTGATGTTATGAAAAAAAAACTTAACCTGTCGTCCCTAGCATTCGTGCTACTATTTTGTATGTTATCATATAAAATGGTAGCTCAGACTATATCTAAACCTCAGTTTTATATTAATGATATTTCAAACACAGCAGAAATTGCCTGTGTTAATCAAAATACACCCAATCGATCTGCCGTTGCAGAATACAATGGTCCTTCAGGTTTTTTTGGTATTGGAACCAGTTTTATGCTGGAGTTATCTGATGCAGATGGTGTTTTTTCTGATACGACTACCACAGAATTAGCAAGCTTTACGGCTGAATTTCCTATTACACCAGCATTCAAATTAGACTTTGGTCCTTTTACAATTCCAATTGAATTAAGAGGTGAAAATTTTAGTTTACGTGTTAGAGCGGTAAAAACAGACAGTTCTGAATTTATAGGTGATATCAATACAAACATACCTATTTATTATTTCGATACTAGTGTAGGAGTAACTCTATCAGGGCCTAATCCAGATGCTAACAATGTTGCGATATGTCAGGGAGAGTCTGTTACATTGACTGCGCGTCCAGAAGGGTTTGCTGAATATGTATGGAGATTTAATGGAAATATATTAGCAGGTGAAACTGGATCTACATTAGAAAATGTTACACAAGAAGGAAATTATTCAGTTCAGATTAATTTTGGGTCTTGTAATCCGTTTTATGATTTTGATTCCGCAAGTACAGATGTTTTTTATTTAAATAAAACCACTGCTTTTATTGATACCGGAGGAATAACTCCTCCTTTGGAATTTTGTCCGCAACAGGTTGATAAACTATTGAGTTGTAATATTAAAGATGATGCCTATACGTATCAATGGTTCTTAGACGGTGTTGCAATAGAAGGCGCAAATAGTTTTATTTATCTCTTGCCAGACAGCAATTTCGCAGGGAACTATACCGTACAAGTGGATGCTTCAGATCTTTGTACTGAAATATCAAACCCTGTAGAGGTTATTAATTTAGGTTCTGATATTTTGACGAGACCACCTCCGGAGATGATCCTGATGCCGACAGAAATAATAACACTCGCTATTACTACAAATGCACCTGACGGAAGTACCATTCAATGGTTTGAAAATGGAAATCCGATCACAGGTGCAACTGGTCTTTCTATAACGACCTCAAGTCCTGGTGTATATAGAGTAGATGTTACTACTAATGATGTTTGTAATAGTGTATTACAGTCAGAAACTGAAATTTTTATTCCTACAGACTTTAAACCTGTTATTGCATCAGTTATTGATTGTGATGCCAGTGTTGCTACAATTGCCTTAGAAAACTTATTCGGAATAACACCGGGAAATGTAGAGGTTCCGTTAACACCTGAGCAATATGATTTCTTCTCTTTTGAATGGTTTAAATCAGGTCAGACTACAGGAGAAACAGGAACTACTTATGCTGTAAATGGAATAGATGAAAATGACGTCTATACACTAGAAGTAAGTGTAAAATCAGGTGGATTTCAACCGGATGTATCTAATGAACTCACTATAGAAATTCTAGAAGATTCAATCGAAATAACAGCTGATCCGGAAACAATCCCTTTTAATGGAAGTGTTACCCTTTCTGTACCACAAAATGCCAATTATATTTATGAATGGTTTAGAGTAGTGGATGGAGAAAATACAAGTATTGAAGGAGAAACAACAAATCAGTTAGTAGTACAGGAAGCAGGAGATTATTTTGTAAGAATAACTTCTGGAGAATGTGTATACGATACTCCTATAAAAGAAATAAGAAATGAAATAGCGTTATCAAGTTTTATCCCAAACGTGGTAACGATCGATGGAAATGGGGTTAATGATTCTTGGAATTTACCAGATGAATTAACGAACAGTCAAGAGGTAGAGATAACGATATATGATTCAAGAGGGAAAGTAGATCTACAGAAAACCAATTTTCAGAATGGAGATTGGCCAGAAAATTCTGGATCATCTGCTAAAGATGGAATATATTACTTTGTGATAACAAAAAACAATTCCGTAATACGAAAAGGTTCAATTACGGTAATGAGATAATCTATGATCAGAAAACTATTTTTGTTTGGTATGTTTTGCACAGTTTTCAATATAACGAAAGCACAGGAAGAGAGTACAAATTTTGGTGTACTTCCTTCGGATATACCTACCCATAATTTGGTAAAGTACAATCGTTTTTACTTTAACCCTACCTTTTCTTTAGTCAGAGAAAATAAGAAATCTATTAACGTTTACAATAAAGTTCAATGGGCTTCTTTCAATGATAATCCGCAGACTTTTTTGATAAACTATACTTCTAATTTTGATGAAAGAATGGGAGTAAGTATTGGTCTGCACCAACAAAACGAAGGAATTTACCGGTATTTTGGAGGGGTTGCTAATTATGCATATCGAGTAGAAATAGACAGAGACATGAATCTTACTTTTGGTATGAACCTAGGGTTTTCTCAAAGTGGGATAAAATCAAATATAGATGCGGCAACCATCGATGATGGCTTTACTCTTAATAATGGATTACAAGTAAACGATCCGCTCATTATTAATTATGAGAAGAGTTCGGTTTTCTTGTTATCACCGGGAATTAATTTTAATTACGATCAATTTGATGTAGGGGTTGCGGTAAGCAACCTTGTTGCGTATAATTTAACTTCTAGTGAATTAGCCACAGATAATATGACTATTTCAGGGCATGCGATGTATACGACTAGTCTTGAGAGAAGATCAGATAAAACAGTTAGAGCAATGGTATATGCCAGTATGCCATCAGAAGGAGATTTGAGATATGGAGCGAATGGAATTGTCGAATTACCAAAATTAGGGTGGGCTCAATTAGGATATAATAGTTTTTATGGAGCTTCGCTGGGAGTAGGAGCTAATATTTCGCCAAAAGTTTCTATTGGATATACCTATGAAACAGGCTTTGGGGACACTAGCAATTTTGGTGCAACTCATGAAGTGGGGTTAGCATATAACTTTAATGTAGATGATAGAAAAGGAAGAAGTAGAAAATCATCCTCTCAAAAAGCATATGAAGCTAGAGATTCAGAAATAAGAAGATTAAAGAAAGAAATATTACAGCAAAATAAGCTAATTCAGGAATTAAGAGAAAAGAATGGAGACTCTTTATCCGAAGCGCGTAGAGCTATGAGTAGGTTAGAAAGATCTATTCAGGAAGCCAAAGAGGAAGAAGCAAGACGAGCAAAAGAATTGGCAGAGCAAAGAAAAGAAGAAGTAGAATTGCTCAATAGAAGGTCACAACTGGAGAGAGAAATGACCGAACAGCAACGTGCAGAAGAAGAACGTTTACGATCCAGAAGTCGATTATCTGTTGATATGACAGCTGAGGAGCGAGCAGCGGAAGAGGAGCGATTAAGAGCAAGAAGAAAACTAACAGCAGAAATGACAGAGCAGGAAATTGCTGAAGAAGAAGAGCGATTGAGAGCGAGTCGAAAGCTAACTGCTGAAATGACAGAGCAAGAACGAGAAGAAGAGGAAAGAAGATTACGTGCAAGTAGAAAGCTAACAGCAGAAATGACAGAAATTGAAATTGCTGAACAAAAAGCTAAGGAAGAAGAAGAAAATTTATCAGAAGAAGAGAAAGAAGTAATTAAAGAAATAGAAAAAGAAGAAGCTGCCAGAGAAGCAATTGCAGCAAAACAACAAGCGGAAGAAGATGCTAGAATAGAAAGAGAAAAAGAAGAAGCAGAGGCTACTAAGAAAAAAGAAGAAGAAGCAAAAGCTGAAGCTGCTCGTGTGGCTGAAGCTACTAAAAAGCAAGAAGAAGCTGCAAAAGCTGCTGCGGAGGAAGAAGAACGCCTAAGAGCACAGCGTAAATTAGAAATGGAGATGCAGGAACAGCAGCTTCAGGAAGAGAAAGAAGAAGAAGAACGTCTAAGAGCTAAGCGTCAGCTAGAAATGGAAATGCGAGAGCAAGAGCTTCAGGAGGAAAAGGCAGCAGAAGAGGAACGATTAAGAGCAAAACGTCAATTAGAGATGGAAATGCGAGAGCAAGAGCTTCAAGAAGAGAAGGCGGCAGAAGAGGAGCGATTACGTCAGGAAGCAGAAGCAGCTCGATTAGCAGAAGAGGAGCGATTACGTCAGGAAGCAGAAGCAGCTCGATTAGCAGAAGAGGAGCGATTACGTCAGGAAGCAGAGGCAGCTCGATTAGCAGAAGAGGAGCGATTACGTCAGGAAGCAGAAGCAGCTCGATTAGCAGAAGAGGAGCGATTACGTCAGGAAGCAGAAGCAGCTCGATTAGCAGAAGAGGAGCGATTACGTCAGGAAGCAGAGGCAGCTCGATTAGCAGAAGAGGAGCGATTACGTCAGGAAGCAGAAGCAGCTCGATTAGCAGAAGAGGAGCGATTACGTCAGGAAGCAGAAGCAGCTCGATTAGCAGCTCGATTACGTCAGAAGAGGAGCAGCTCGATTACGTCAAGAGGAGCGATTACGTCAGGAAGCAGAAGCAGCTCGATTAGCAGAAGAGGAGCGATTACGTCAGGAAGCAGAGGCAGCCCGATTAGCGGAAGAGGAGCGATTACGTCAGGAAGCAGAAGCAGCCCGATTAGCAGAAGAGGAGCGATTACGTCAGGAAGCAGAGGCAGCCCGATTAGCAGAAGAGGAGCGATTACGTCAGGAAGCAGAGGCAGCCCGATTAGCGGAAGAGGAGCGATTACGTCAGGAAGCGGAAGAAAAAGCAGCAGAAGAGGAGCGATTGAGAGCGCAACGACAACTGGAAATGGAAATGCGTGAGCAACAGCGATTGGAAGAGGAAGCAAGACAAAAAGCAGCAGAAGAAGAACGTTTAAGAGCACAACGACAGTTGGAGATGGAAATGCGCGAACAAAGAAGATTAGAAGAAGAAGCGAAGCAAAAAGCAGAAGAGGAGCGATTACGTCAGGAAGCAGAAGCAGCTCGATTAGCGGAAGAAGAACGAAAAAGACAGGAAGAAAAAGAACCTGAGAATATTCAGGATATCCAAAAAGAATTAGATAACAGTAGTCGTATTACTGATAAGTTAATTGCGAGTAGAGACTCATTACTAACTTCTGGATTAAATGTAGACAAACGTGAATTTAATAAACTTCTGGAATCTCTTGTTAATATGAACCAGGATGCAGATGAAGTAAGAAAAGAAAGAAATCCAATTAGTTCTAAGCGATTAGTTGCTAAAAATAGATTTGTAAAATTTGCTGAAACTTCCAGACCGGAAGCGAGAATCGCTACAAAATACATTGCAGGATATCCAGAAGGATACTACCTGATCGGAAATGTATTTAAAGGAGGAGAATATGCAGAACGATTTAAGTCAGCATTACAAAACGATTTAGGATTTAATAATACACAAGTGATTGTAAATCCAGAAAATGATTTCCAATATGTAGCAATTGAATCATATCGAAGTAAAGATGAAGCGATAGAAAAATACATGAGCAGTATTGATAACAGGTATTTAGGAGATATGTGGATTCTGAATATTGCTAGAAATAGAGTAGAATCATTTAAGCGATTATTACAAGAAACAAGAATTATAAAGGCTACCGTAAAAGAAGATAATGTATTAACAGAAAATTTATCCTTTATCGGAGGTCATAATATAGAAAATGGATATTATTTAATAACAAACATTTTTAAACGAGAAAATTATTTCGAACAAGGAATGGCTAAGTTAAGAAGTCAGGGATTAGAGCCTCAGCACTTTAGAAACCCTAAAGATAATTACATCTATGTGTATCTTAAGAGGTTTGATTCTCTTGACGAAGCTAAACAAAGCTTATTCTCTAATGTCGATAATACATATGACGGTGAACTATATATTTTAAAAGTACAATAGTAGCTTAACTAACACACAAAAAATGAAATTCAACCCCAAAACTAACAGCTTATGAGAACAAAGATATACGTAAAGATAGCTGTAACACTGTTGCTAGTGTCCATTTTCACGATGGAATTTACTACAGCGCAGGTCGCTTTTAGAAAACCGCTAAATGACGCCAGTGATATCACGATTAAAGGAAATATGCAGATGATCGGTAATGCGGTTACCGGACTAAGTGGTTTTCATAATGGAGTAAACTATAATCCAAACAATGATTTCCATTTAGATTGGGCGAATGACCGATTGAATGTAGACTATATTGATATCGATGGCTTTATCGATGAGAATGGAGATGGGGTTGATGATACCTTTAGCTCTAGTAGTGCAGATTTTGATAGTGGAAACCCTACATGTGCTAAAATTGCTTATGTAGGATTGTATTGGGCAGCTACTTATTTTATCCAGAAAAATGGTGTTGGAAGACCGATAACAACAAATTTACCGTTACCGGATCCAAGAGATGATTTTAGAACCATAAAATTGCGAACTCCAGGAGCTGCTACCTATGTAGATGTAACTGCAGAAGCAGGTGATGAAGGGGTAATATATGATGGATATAGAAATACATCGACAAACCCAAGTAATACTGCGCAATTTGATTTAACCTATGTTTGTTATGCGGATCTTACACAAGAATTTCAGAATTTACAAGCTGCAGGCGCTAGTATTAATGGAACCTATACTGTAGCGAATGTTCTATCAGCAACTGGTGATAGTGATTCTCCGGGAATTTCTAATGGGTGGACAATGGTGATTATTTATGAAGACCCCACTTTACCCAGACGATATTTTAGTACACGTCATGGGTTTTTAGCGATATCCAATGCAAATAGAAGTTTTGTATATGATGGATTCCAAACCCTACCGCCTCCTAATGATGTAAGAGCGAGATTTGGAGTAGCTACTCTAGAAGGAGATTATGGAATTCCAGGAGATAGATTATCGATTTTACGAGAGCCTTTAGGGGGGTCTTCTATGAATTTATTTTCTAACCCTGCAAATGTGAGTAATAACTTTTTTAATTGCTCGATTACAGTTGATGGAAATTACAATACAGCAAGAAATCCTGCTTCAGAGAATACCCTGGGGTTTGATGCAGATATTTTTGATATCCCAAACCCTAGAAATGCACCTGGAGGAGAACCCTCATCTATTGGTTGGAACCAAACAGAAGTGGAATTTATAGCAAGTACAACTAGAGATGTATATCGTATTTTCCTCAATATGTTTAGTGTGGATATTATTGAGCCAGAACTAAAGGTATTTAAACGAGTATTAGATGAAAATTTAAATGATATTACCGGAGGAGGTGTAACATTAGGGCAAAGTTTATACTATGAGCTGACAATTCAAAACCAGGGAAATGAAGATATTATCAATGCCTTCATCAACGATGAATTGCCCGCGAATATTGATTTAAATGAAATGCTTATAACTGTTCCGGCAGGAGTAACTTATACTATTGATAATGTTAATAGGTCAATCCGTTTTGATATTGCGGATAACATTGTTGAACGTTTTGATCCTTCATTTACCATTCGATTTGGCGTAAATGTAGTTAATACTTGTCAGGATTTAAGAGACGCCTGTAGCAAGGATATTCAAAATATAGCAAAAGCCACCTACACAGGAGAAATTTCCGGAACAACTAATTCAGGGGAAGATAGTGTCCTTGGACAAGATTCTTGTCAGGCAGATATTGCAGGAGCGTCTAATTTCCTGATTAATCCTGGAGATTGTAATGGAGATTTTGAAGACTTCTTTTGTCAGGGAACACATACATTAACTGCCGGAGGTGGTTTCCCTACCTATGTTTGGACTAATTTAGATAGTGGTGCGGTTGTCGGGAATACGCAATCATTAACTATCACATCAGGAGGACGATATAGAGTTGATAAAACTGGAAATCCGGATTGTAATGATATGTTCGAAACTTGGACAGTAGATTCATTTACGGATGTAGTAAACCCAATAATTGCTATTGCTAATGACCCTGCAGTAAATGGAAATATCAGGACATGTGCAGCGGATGGACGAGAAATGCCGGAGTTGTTCCTGTGTGGAGCCAATGATGAAATTGTTTTAGATTCTGGGTTTGCCGCAGCTACCAGTATTGTGTGGCAGCGTTTAGATCCGCTTAGTTGTCCAACTGTAGATAGAGATCCAAACTGTCCTACTTTAGATTCTGAATGTAGTGGATTTTGGACTGATGTAGGAAATACTCAAGCATATACGGCAACAGAGGCAGGAGAATATAGAATTAAAGTGACTTTTGATAATACTTGTGAAATTGACTTCTATTTTAATGTATTTAAAAATAGCTTTGAACCTAATTTAGTTATTGTAAAAGATATTATTTGTGGAAATCCGGGAACGTTAAATGTACAGAATTCTTCAGATCAGTATGAATATCAATTAATCACTCCCGAAACCAATACGACTATTGGGTATCAAGATTCTGCTACGTTTAACGGATTAACAGAAGAAGGAACATACCAATTAAATGTCCGTCAAAAAACAGGAGCCAATGCATGTATTTTTACGGCATCCAGATTGATGGAAGAATTAGAATCAGATGTAGAAATTACCGTGAACAGTCCGGATTGTCCTACCGATCAGGGAAATGTGGTGATTACAGTAACGAATAGTCAGGCAAATTATTTATATACGATTACGAATACAGCAGGAACCTATACAGTCACCACTGGAAATGTAACAGATACGAGTCATACATTTAATAACCTTAATCCAGATGATTATCAGGTAGAAGTAGAATCTTATGATGGAGATTGTATTGAAACCAGAAGCATTACTGTACTAGAAGCACCTGATTTTACTGCGACTGCTGCTGTAACAAGTGACCTTAGATGTAATCCGAATTATCAACCAGACGCCTCTCTAAACGACCCGTCGGATCCTAATTATGATCCAACGGCTCCGCCTTTTGATGATAGAGAGTTTATCGCTGAAATTACAATAACAATAACGGGTGGCTCAGGAAATTTTACGTATTATCCAGAAGGAGACCCTACAAATATTAGCGGAGCAAACCCTATTGTTGTGACAACTGCAGGAAATTACACCTATGTTGTTTATGATGATGATACAGGATGTACGGCTACCACAAATGAAGTTACCGTGAATCCGTATGTTCCCGTAACAGGAACTATTGCAGGAACAAATCCGGTATGTGCCGGAGAAACCGGATCTATTGCGATTACCGTAACAGCAGGCGAAGCTCCCTATACATATGAATTAAAAAATATAACAGATCTAACTACTGTATTGCAAACTGAAACTACCAGTAATACGACACATACGTTTGTAAATGTGGCTACAGGAACATATCTGGTAACAATGTCAGACCGTTTTGGATGTCCGGTGGATTCTAATCAGGTAACAATTTCTGAACCAACAGCTATAACAGCAACAGTAGCGCATACTCAAATCTCTTGTGATGTGCCACAGGGTACGATTACGGTTACAAGCCCGGCTAATGGTACTCCTCCATATTTTTATAGCATAGATGGTACAGATTATACTAATACTACGGGTTCTTTTACAGGGCTGGCGAGTGGCGATTATAATGTGTATATAAGAGATGGAAATACAACCGCTTGTCCGGTTTTATTATCAACAGTGACAATTGATCCTTTGCAGGAAGTAACAGATATAGATTTTGATATTGATAATATAAATTGTACCACAGGAACAAATCAAGAAGGAACGATAACGGTATCTGCTACTGGAACAAATGGAGTGACAGCCGCTGATTTTGAATATAGAATTACATTACCGCTAGCAAATGCAACTGCCTTTGCTGCTACGACAATTTATACATTACCTGTTGGGACATATACTTTCGAAGCAAGAACAACTTCGGATAATTGTATACGATCAGAACAGATTACGATTAACCCGGTAGATAATATAGCCGTAACAGCTAATAAATTAAGGGATGTTACTTGTGTTGATGATACTGATGGAGAATTTACATTTACGACTACCGATTTTGCAACGACCTATAGTTATACTGTGACAGGACCCCCTACATTTACACCAATATCTGTAAATAATACTTCAGCAGCTTCTCCGGCAACTGCAATTACAGGTGGAGCAGGAACATATACTATCACAGTAACAGATGATTCTACTAGTTGTAGCCAGACAGCAACTGTAGAAATTAATGAACCGGCAGATCCTTTGACATTTACTTTTAATGTCGATGATACAGATTGTGGAGCCTCGAATGGAATTATTACTGTGACAGCTACAGGAGGAAGAGGAGGGTATCAATATGAATTAAGAGATGCTACTAATACGACAGTTATAGAAAACTTTTCTACGTCGAATATATTTTCTCCTTTAGCAGCAGCTACCTATACAATTAATGTTAGAGATGGTAATGATACAACAGCTTGTTTGGCAGTTCCACAACAGGCTACAGTAGATACATCTTCACCTCCGACAATAGCAAGGACAGATGCAGATTGGTGTTATACCAGTGCTGATCCGGCTAGTTTGGAAATTACAATAACAAATGGAGTAGCTCCATATACTTATACAGTAAATGGAGGAGGTGATCAAAATGCAGTGACGAACCCATTTACGATCTCAAACCTTTCACCGGGAGTTCAGAATATTATAGTAAAGGATGTTAATGGGTGTACCTCAAATACCATTACCGAAACGATTCAACCACAAATAGCAATTTCTGCTGCTTTGGATAAAAACCTAGACTGTACACCAGGTAATAATAATGCATCTATTAGTGTTACTCCTACAGGAGGAAATGGAGGGAATGTGATTACAGTTGAGATTGACGGAACTGGTGGTTTTGTGGCAATTCCAGGTACTTGGGGAACCTCTCCTTTTAGTATCGATACAGCAGGAACATATCAATTCCAGGTAACAGATAGTGAATCATGTACAGCAGTTTCTAATATTATAACTGTTACTGATAATCCGTTACCAGTAGCTACAGCTACAGCTAATCACGTAACCTGTAATGGACTATCTAATGGATCAGTTGAAATTACAGTTGACACTTCTGTCGGAACTCCTCCGTATCAGATTAATTTTAATGGTTTAGGAAATAGTAATAATACTTCTTATGGAGGATTAGCTGCAGGACCTTATAATTATGTAGTAACAGATGGTAAAGGATGTAGTGAGACATTTAGTATTACAGTAAATGAACCGGCGGCTATTGGTGCCACCATTAGCAGTACACCATTGGAATGTGATCCAACACCACCACCAACATTAGGTACAATCACTGCAAGTGCGGTAACAGGAGGAACTATTTCTACAATAGGGTATATATATACGATTCATGATAGTTCAGGAGCTTTGGTTACTGATCCTTCATTAACTCCAGGAAATACGATCACAACTACAGCTACTTCAGTTACTTTTGGAGGATTAGATTTTGGTTCATATTATATTCAGATAGTGGATGAAAATGGATGTGAATTTAGATCTCCATTAGAAGAAATATCATCTCCACCAGATGATTTAGATTTTGTAGCAGTTGCTGTGGCTTCTGATTGTAATACAAACGGAGCAGTGTATGATGTGTTCATTACTAATGGAGCAAGAGATTATGAAATACGAATAGTAAACCACCCGGATCCTATTCTAAGTACGTTTAGCCTTACTAACGGGAATGTAGATCCAAGTTCTCCGGTACCACCTGCACCATTTGTGTTAGATGCGACTCCAGGAGGAAATGTACACCAATTTACAGGACTGACATTTTCGATTCCCTATATTATAGAAGTTAGAGATAATGGAGGATGTGTATATCAAGAGCGATTAGTACCGACCAACGGTCCTTCTGCAATTTCTTCAGTAGAAGTAGCTACTAGAGATATTACATGTAATGGTTTAACTGATGGAGAGTTTGAATATACAGTTAATAATTACACAGGAACTGATATTGAGTGGGAAGTATACAGAAACCCTGGAATATTAGTACCTATATTAAGTGGTTCGAATTCTTCTGCAGGAGCACCGTTTACAAATACAATAACGGGAATTCCTCAAGGAAACTATTATGTAATCACTTTTACCCCTACAGAACCATTCTGTGGTACAAGGTTAGATTTTACTATAGAAGAACCTCCTTTATTACAATTTAGTTTAGGAACACCGACTGTGGGTAATTGTAATCAGGATTCGCAAATTGTAGTGACAGCACAAGGGGGGAGACCTCCATATCAATATGCTGCTGTATTAGATGGAGTAACTCCGGTTGCAGCTGATTTTGGAGCTGATAACGTATTGGTTTTAGATCCAAATGCAGGAGCTGACTTAGATTGGGATATTTATGTGACGGACGCGTCTAATTGTACCATTGCACATCAAGATGTGACAATTACATACACAGCTGATCCGGCATTTAATTTACCATTACCTACTCATGTAGATGATGCTTGTAATTTTGATGGAAGTTATGAGTTTACTGTAACGGCTACTGGAACAGGTCAGCTGGAATATGGGATTGATGATGGAGATCCAGCGACAACAGATACCCCATCTTTTGTGACAGATACTCCAAATGATGGATCATTTACTTTTACCGTTACAGGACCAGGAACATATAATTACTTTGTAAGAGATCCGAATGGATGTTCGGATACAGGACAAATCATAGTTCATCCAGAATTATTGATTGATGCAGTGCCTGGTGTTATTCCTACATGTACCGCAGCAGATGGAACGATTATAGCTACGGTAAGCGGTGGATCTGCAATGGCGAATTGGACTTTTACGCTAATTGATCTTGCTACTGGATCTGCGGCCGTGGGAGTGACACAAACACCTGGACCTAATGTAGCAACTCAGGTTACCTTTAGTAATGTACCACCAGGTGATTATAGAGCAGAAGTTGTTGATGCTGTTATAGGACCTGCGCCAGGCGGTTGTACCGAGACAGATACAATTACTATTGATGATCCTGTACAACCAACTTTATCTCCGGCAACAACTGCTAATGTTAGTTGTAATGGAGGAAATGATGGTAGCATTTTAGTGAATTTAGATGCTGCAACAGCAACAGAAGGACCGTATACGTATCAGTTGTTCGAAACAGCAACTAATACGCAGGTAGGAGTAGACCAGATAGACAATCCATTGTTTGCAATAACAGGAACTCCTTCTACACCAATTACAGCTAGAGAATATAGAGTAGTTGTGACATCTTCTAAAGGGTGTCAGGTAGTAGAACAGCCAATTACTATATTAGAACCTTCTCAGGTAACAGCTTCTTCTGCACAGACAAACTATGCTTGTGGAGGGGATAACATACCGGATTATCCGACAATTACTATTACAATTGCAAATGGAACACCTCCGTATTATGTTTCATATACAGGACCGGGAGGGTTGAATGTTTCTGATATTGAAGCGACGGATACAGGAGGAACTTCTCATTCATTTGAGGCAACTGTTAGCGGAACCTATGATATTACAGTAAAAGACAGTAATGGATGTAGTATTTTGACACCATTACAAGAAATTATACCAACATTCCCTGTTATTACAAACCCTACAATAACAAAGCTTACAGACATTTCTTGTAGTAATACACCTGGAATTTTTAATTCAGAAAGAATACAAGTAGCCGTAGCAGATGATGGTTTAGGAACAGGTGATTTCCGTTTTGAAGTTGTGGAAACTGGTGATGTAGCCACCCCTGGCGCATTAGTGTTTGTAGCTGAATTTGATTTGGCAGAACCAGGAGATTATACTATTATTATCACAGATAATAGAACAGGGTGTACAGAAACACTAGAATATAATGTACCTTTAATTGATACAATAACAGTAACAGCGACTCAGGTAGACCCTGTAAGTTGTTTTGGAGATCCAACGGGATCTATAAATATAAATGTATCTGATTATACAGGAGCATATAATTATACTATTGTAAATACGGTATCAGGAGCACCAGTTACCAATGGATCAGGAAACACGTCTACTAATCCTTTATTGGTAGGAAGTCTTCCTTCAGGAGTATTTAGAGTAGATATAGAAGCATTAGATCATCCTTTCTGTGATGAGTCATTTAGTACGGTTACTATAACCAGTCCGGACTCTGCAGTAGGTGTTACCTTAGAGAGTAGCAGAGTTACTTGTAACCCGGGAAGTGATGGAAAAATTCAGGCTGTTGCTAGTGGAGGAGCAGGTTCTTTCCAGTATCAATTAGAAAAACCAGCAGGAAATATATTGGTTCCTTATGGAACAAATACTACGGGAATATTCGAAGATTTAGATCCGGATGCTGCGAATGATTATACAGTACTTGTACGTGATGGGAATGGATGTGAAGCTTCTGAAACAATTAACATCCCAGCTCCGGTAGCTACGGGTGTAACGACTTCTTCTACAGATGTTACCTGTTTTGAAGGTACCGATGGTACAATTACAGCAGTAGCAAATGGAGGTCAGGGACCAGGAACCTACTTGTTTAGATTAGAATTCCCAGGAGGTGTTATTTCAGATGCGGTGACTAGTACTACAGATACACATGTGTTTACTGATTTACCTGCCGGAAATTATACGGTGTTGGTTAGTGATGATCTTACTTGTGAAAGTTCAGAAGCTAGAGCCGTTATAGGACCAGCAGAAGTAGAAGTAGAGATTGCAGTAACAGAGATTACATGTGCTGATATGGCACCAGATGTGACTGTGACAGGTATTGGTGGTACAGGTTCGTATACTTTTAGTATGGACGGAACTAATTTTGTAGGAAGTGGAACAACCCATACGTTTGCAGATTTAGCTCCGGGAACGTATCAATTCTATGTAAGAGATACGAATGGTTGTGAGGCTGCTCCTCCTTCTAATGAGGTAGTAGTAATCTTACCAGATCCTTTACAGCTTAATTTAGATGAAAATAATACAGCAATTGTATGTTTTAGTGAACGTACAGGGTCTATTGATTCGCAAGTAAGTGGAAGCCTGGGAGACTATCAATATGAAATTACAGGAACGGATTATCTGGGAGCAACAGTTAACATTGGTCCCCAATCAGAAAGTTTCTTTGGAGAGTTACTTGCAGGAACCTATACGTATACAGTGATGACAGATCCAGGTTGTCCAACGGTAACATTGCCGTTTAACATAACACAACCAGAAGAATTTGTAGTTACTGCAGTACCACAAGATATTAGCTGTAATGGAGAAACAGATGGTAGAATTGAAATTACAGCAACAGGTGGAAATCAGACGGATTCTTCAGGTTCAGGAGAAGTAATTGGATATGTGTATACCTTATATGCGAGTAACGGAGAACCTGTATATAGATTGGTTAGTGATGAAATAGATCAAACGATAGGAATTCATGTTTTTGAAGACCTTCCTGCTGATACATATACTGCAGAGGTAACAGATGCTAGAGGATGTCCTTTTTCTATAAGTGATTTAATAATAGAAGAACCAGCTGCAATTACAGCGGATATTATTGCTACAACACCAGAGCAGTGTGCAGGAGATATGAATGGAACAGCGAATGTGTCAATTACTGGAGGAGTGCCTGGATATTTCTGGAGTATAACAGGAGAAGATGCTAGTTTTGTTCCTGTACCAGATCCTACTAATCTTGAATTGACAAATCTTCCGGGAGGAATTACCACATTATTTTTAAGAGATTCTAATAATAGCAGTGGATGTCAGATCGCATTGAATATTGATATTATACCTGGAGTAGAGCTTAGTGCAGTATTAGAAGATAAATTAGATTGTCCAGTAAGAGATGAAGAAACTGCACAGGTAATACAAGATGAAGTATATCGAGTAGAGTTTAATGTAGCAGATGATTTCTTCGATGTTTTCGGAAACCGTGCTGTATTATTTAGTCTGAGAGGTGTTAACGGAACAGCAGATCCAATGCCTAATAATAATTATACAGGAGAGTTTGTAGTTGCTCCGGGAGAATATGAAGGAACGATGCTTCATGAGGTATCAGGGTGTCAGCAAGTAATAGGAGTTATTCAGGTAGAAGAATATACACCGCTTTCGATCCCAGTTGCACAAATGACAAACAACCCTCAAGATCCTAACGAATATGAAATTATTGTTACAGGAGGAGTAGAAGAATATACGTACTATGTAACATTCGAAGATGAAGAACAAGAGCTGACGGATAATATCTTTACGGTTAGAAAAACTGGAGATTATAAACTAAGAGTGGAAGATTCTAAAGGATGTAGCGTGGAGATATATCAGTTTATTACCTATATCAACATCCGTATTCCTAACTATTTTACACCAGATGATCCTAATATTACAGAGGAAGAACGATTCTGGTATCCAAGACAGATAACCCCAAATTCTGATGATCCTTTCTACTTTGATAATATGGAAGTAAAAGTATTTGATCGATACGGACGATTATTGAAGCAATTTTTAGGAGACCAAAAAGGATGGGATGGATTATATCAAGGAAAAGAACTTCCGTCAGGAGACTATTGGTTCACCATTATTCTTAATGATATTGACAACAGAGAGTTTACAGGTCACTTTACATTATATAGATAATTAGTATGAAGAAATATTTAGCCCCATTATTGATCTTAACTATAAGTTATTTAGGAACCGCGCAGGAGTTTTTTCCTCCTGTGCAGAACCAGTACATAGCAGATAACCCATATTTAATATCCTCTGCCTATGCCGGTATTGGGGATTGTTGGCAAGCCCGTGCTACTGGTTTTGAACAATGGGTGAGTATAGAGAACTCACCAGGGACACAATCACTATCGATTGATGGTCGTATTTCTGATAGATCAGGTATTGGAGCAGTATTGTTTAATGACAAAAATGGTTTTACCAGTCAGAAGGGGGTACAACTTTCTTTTGCGCATCATTTGACATTAAATGAGTATAATAATCAGTACTTGTCTTTTGGATTGAGTTATAAGTTTACCCAATTCGGAATTGATACTTCTGAGTTTAACAATGGAGATCCGGATAATCCGATTAACCCTTCGTTATCCAATGTGAGTGTTAATAATTCGAATTTTGATATTGGTTTTTTGTATCGATTAGGACGTTTCTTTTTAAGTGCTAATGCAGTGAACTTATTGCAAAAACAAATAGACGATTTTAATCCTACAGAACCTTCAACAATTCAGAATTATTATGTGTATTCAGGATATACTTTTGAACATCGTTTTGCCGATCTGGAAATAGAACCTTCTGTATTGTATCAGAATTTTGCAGGAGATGGACGTTCTACAGCAGATCTCAATTTTAAAGTAAGAAAGATGAAGCGAGCAGACTACTATTGGGCAGGAATAAGTGTTCGGTCATTAGTTGATCAGGACTTTAAACCATTATCTGTATCTCCCATGGTAGGACTTAAAAAAGCAAATTTTTATGTAGCATATGGATATCAGGTCAATGTGAATGAGGTATATCAGCCGAGTTCTGCTGCCGGATCTCATATGATTACGTTAGGAATTGATTTCGGATGTAGACAAAGTAAATGTGGATGTACATACTAAAAAAATAAAAAACAACGCAAAAAGCTGCCTTTTAAGGCAGCTTTTTTTTATAAGATTGTTATTGTCTTTTTATTGTAGAAAAATCTCTTTTATCAGGTTAAAATAGCTATTATACTGTAGGCTATGGTGACTTAATTTAAGCAGCTCTACAAAAAATAATTATTTCAAAAAACAGATTATTTGCTGTAATGCTTGTTTTGCTTCTTTCATTACAGGTAATAATGGCCAGATATGAGGCATGTCTTTCCCGGTAATTACCTCATGGTCTACATCAGCTTCAACTATTTTTTGCAAGCTAATTAATTGATCGGGATAAGTGATATCTCGTTCTGCTATAAATAGAATTGTTCTGGGAAATCCAATAAAAGATCCGTGAACAGGAGAAAGCATTGGGTTTTTTAAATCATCATTTTCTGCACACATTTTTTTAGCACTTAATGCCCCGGAAACGGATAACATAGGGTCGACATGGTCAACTTCGGCAATTTTAGGGGTAGAAAAAGAAGCGTCCATAACAGGGGAAATAAGAATCAAGGTTTTTGGTAATACTATTTTTTCCGAAATAAGACGTTGTGTAAGTGCAGTAGCTAATGTACCTCCGGCAGAATCTCCCATAAGAACTATAGAAGAAGAAGGATATTTTGAAATGGCATGTTGATAAACAGCGTCAATATTCTGAGAGATCTCGGTAATGGTATGCTCTGGTGCTTTAGGATAAGCACACATCCATAGTGTTAAATCTGTTTGTTTACATATTCGAAGAAGACTGTCCCAATGATGTTTTGAAGGACCAGCGACAAAAGCCCCTCCATGTATAAATAATAACAAACCATCAGAAACTTTAGCCGGAGCAATTTCTGTAAGTATTGTTTTTTCAATTTTGAATTGGGTCGTTTTATGTGATGTTAATCGGGTTGTTTTGGGAACCAAAACATCTTCTTTTCGAAGTTTTTTATAATTGATGGGAGATGTCTTAAATAGTTTTTTCACCCCTTTTAATTGTAATACCCATATCGTTAGGTAATATGTGAAGCTTTTTTTCATTTTTTAAGGTGCTTTAGGAAACGCTTTCTTAATGATACCATTTGTAGTTTGAATTTACGGGCAAAGAACATTTTATTCCAGTAGATATAAAGTGTAAAATGGTATGAGAGGGATATAAAGATACACAATGTCAATAAAACAACACTGAAACGAAAGAAGTCTACACTTTTCGAATTTGATTTTTATAAGACAGCTTTCAGAGATAGTTCTGAGGAAATAAGAGAAGTTATATTGGTTTTTCTTCAAATAAGAATACAGGTTATATAGAGGAAATATAAAGTCCAAATATAGCTACCATAAAATAACAGCTAATAGTTAATGCTCCTGGATAATCCTTTGCAACTCGCTGTCCGATAAGCATGAGTAATAAAGTGATACAACAGAGAAAAAAAGTATAGACAGTACTTTCTTTTTCTCCATAGAGAATCAGCTGATAACCGGAGATCAGACAACCGATTGTAATCGCAACATCTAATATAATAAGTAACATAAGAGAGAAAGGGATCATTTTACTGAGAAATGTACCAGAGAAATGTGTTTTCAAAAAAGTACAGTTTCCTTTCCAGTCAAAAATCTTTTCCATACCTGAAATAAAAAAAGTAATCAGCATAAAAATCAAAATGGTGATAGGTACAATATGGACGATAAAATTATTCATTCGTACGATCAGTTTATGCAGATTTCTTATGTAAGAGTCTTGTCAGTTTGATAGATAAGTCAGTCAGAATGATTTTTGCATTTCCATTGCGCTCTATATGATAGATAGCATCTTGTAGCTCTGTACTGATATCCATGATATTGCTTCCATGAATAAATGGTGCAAATTTTTCAATTTTAAACCCTGCGGTTTTTGGCTCTAAAAAGACTAAGTCTTTAGCCCCGTAATTATATAACATTGCCTGTCGGAAGAAGTCTAGACAATAAGATAGAAACCGTTTTTGAGTTTCCCTACCAGTTCCAGCAATGGTTTCACTCCATTTGATGAGTTCATTTACAGCACCCTTGTTTCCTTTAGCCCTAAAAGCTGTTCGTACCCACTGTATGAACCAATCTTCAAAGGTTTCATCACCTCCATCCTGATGATGAATATGCAGGGCTTTATTATAGTTCCCATTCGCCTGGTGAGCAATTTTTAAAGCTTCTTTTTCAGTGATTCCTTCTTTACGAAGCAAAGCTTCCTGAATAACTTTTTCTCCTAATGGAGGAAAATGAAGCACCTGACATCGGGATCTAATGGTCTGAATTAATTGTTCTTCTTCTTCAGTGATAAGAAGAAATACTGTTTTTTCAGGAGGTTCTTCAATGAGTTTTAGCAATTTATTAGAAGCGGCAATATTCATTTTATCTGCCATCCAGATAAGCATAACTTTATAGCCACCCTCATAACTTTTTAAGGATAATTTTTTTACAATATCAAGAGCCTCGTCAACTCCGATTTGACCTTGTTTGTTTTCTATACCCAAAGACTGATACCAGTCAAAAATACTACCGTAGGATTGTTCTTTGATAAAAGCACGCCATTCTTCGGCAAAATGATCTGCTGTAGGGTGTTTTTTTACTTTGTCATTGGTAGCAACAGGATATGCAAAATGTAAATCAGGATGTGACAAATGATCAAATTTTATATTACAGGAAGCATTTCCTCCCGTATTTTCTCCTTCTTGATTCTGGCATAGAATATACTGTGCATAGGCAATTGCCATTGGTAAGGTCCCACTACCGTTGGAACCTACAAAAAGCTGTGCATGAGGAATTCGCCCGCGATCTACACTGGTGGTCAGATAACTTTTGATATGATCCAGCCCTAATATTTCTGAAAAAAGCATGAGCAAATATACTTTATTCTCCCCGTATTTATAAAGATCAATCTTCTTTTTGCTAATATGCACAACCAGGTATTAATACTATTTTTAGTGAAACAAGGAAATGAAACTAACGCGATTAAAAAGTAGTATTGGGGAAGAACGTTTTATGTGTCGGAAATATCTATAATTGTTAGTCTTTAGTCGATAATTAAGGCGTAAATGTTCCACAGCTTGTCGTCAAGTTAACATTCATTTCTTTTTAAAGAAAGCCTTTTGTATCTCTTTAGAAGTTGTTCCTGCAATAAAAAGTAGAAAATCAACCATTTATTTAAAGGTTCTAAGAGATACCGGAGCTTATTTTATAAACCTGATAAAAATAAAGTTATTAAAGAAAAGGAAACTCATTAATGCATAGTTTTAGTTATTTTTGGGATCTAAATACAGATCAAAATAATATACTACTGTGATGAAAACCATTAATGACATAAATTTTGAAGATAAGAAAGCGTTAATTCGTGTAGATTTTAATGTACCGCTAAATGATCAGTTCGAAGTAACGGACGATACACGAATCCGTGCTGCTAAGCCGACAATCATTAAAGTTTTGGAAGATGGTGGAAGCGCAGTATTAATGTCTCATCTGGGAAGACCAAAAGGAATACAGGAAGAATTTTCTCTTAAGCATATTGTAGCAGCTGTTTCTGAAGTGATTGGAGTACAGGTTAAATTTGTTCCTGCATGTATTGGAGCAGAGGCAGAGGAAGTTGTTGCCGGGTTAAATCCAGGAGAGGTTGTCTTATTAGAAAACCTGAGATTTCATGGAGAAGAGACCAAAGGAGATACTGCTTTTGCAGAGGCATTGTCTAAAATGGGAGATGTATATGTTAATGATGCTTTTGGAACAGCACACAGAGCACATGCTTCTACCGCAATTATCGCTCAGTTTTTTGAAGAGAATAAATGTTTTGGAAGTCTCTTGGCCAAAGAAATTGAAAATATTGACAAGGTGCTGAAAACAGGAGAGAAACCTATTACAGCTGTTTTAGGAGGAGCAAAAGTATCTTCAAAAATTACAATCATAGAAAACATTCTGGATAAGGTAGACCATTTGATTATTGGTGGAGGAATGACCTACACATTTATCAAAGCTAAAGGAGGAGAGATAGGAAATTCAATCTGTGAGGATGATAAGCAGGAAATGGCATTAGATATCTTAAAAAAAGCAGCGGAAAAAGGGGTTCAGATTCATTTACCAGTAGACGTAATTGGAGCTGATGCTTTTGATAATGGGGCAAACACTAAAGCCATGGAAGTAAATGCAATACCATCAGGATGGCAGGGACTGGATGTAGGACCGGAAACATTAAAAGGGTTTCATCAGGTAATTATGGATTCTAAAACTATTTTGTGGAATGGTCCTTTAGGAGTTTTTGAAATGGAAAACTTTGCAAATGGAACGATATCCCTGGGTAATTCTATTGCCGAAGCTACTAAAAATGGAGCTTTTTCACTCGTAGGAGGAGGAGATTCAGTAGCTGCAGTAAAACAGTTCGGATTTGGAGATAAAGTGAGCTATGTGTCTACAGGAGGAGGAGCAATGTTAGAAAGCCTGGAAGGGAAGAAACTACCAGGGATTCTGGCTATGGAAAATTAGGAATAGTAAATTACCTTATCAAAACAGACGAAACAGGTACAATCTCGACACCCGAGTAAAATATAGTTTAAAAAAATCATACGACCTTATGATTAGATACCTCCTAAAAAAACAGGTATATGTAGTCATAAGGTCGTGTGATTTCCTTTTTTTAAGCCTTAAAGGCTTTTTTTAAAGCTTTTGAAGGCTTGTTTTTTGCTTTTTAGAAAAAATATGCGATTTTCGCAAGAACCATCATGTTTTTATAGTAGAAATATTTCCTAAATGAATAAAATCAAATAGGAAAAACAGCCATTTCCATACATAAGAACAACAACATTGTATTGATAATGTTATAAATTGGTATAAACTTAAACTTTGTCGTGTGAAAAACTGCCGCTTGCTATTATTTCTTTTTCTTACTGGGAACGCGTTTATGTCTGGACAAGACACTACCAAAACTAAAATAGGCGTATTAAAAGAAAAAGACCCCATACAAAAGGAGAAAATTAAAATTGTCGATACTACTGAAGTTACCTATTCAATAGGAGAGCTAAAAACAGCATCTTTAACTTCCGTAAAAGAAAAAGATACGATTATTTATCATGCCACGGATCATCCAGAAATTGCTAAGTTAGATGCAATGTGGAGAGAAGAATTATACAATTCTCATTTGTTCGATACTATTTATAAATCCGTTAGAGAATTAGAATACGATCCGGTAGAATATGCGGCATTACCTACAGATACATTAAAAGCGAGGTTGGAACGATTAAATGCACGAACTCCTTTTAATGTAGAGTATAACCCTTCCTTGGAAAGTGTAATAAAAAGCTACCTGAAACACAGAAGAAAACACCTGGAGCGGCTTATGTCATTAAGCCACTTTTATTTTCCTCTTTTCGAAAAAGAATTAGATAACCAAAACATCCCTTTAGAGATAAAGTACTTAGCCATTGTAGAGTCTGCATTAAAACCAAGGGCAAAATCCAGAGTTGGTGCTACTGGTTTATGGCAATTTATGTTTGGAACAGGAAAAATGTTTGGATTAGAAGTTAGTTCTTATGTAGATGAACGAATGGATCCTATTATGGCGACAAAGGCAGCATGTAAGTATTTAGCGAGTCTGTATAGAATTTTTGGCGATTGGGATTTGGCGCTGGCATCTTATAATTCGGGACCAGGGAATGTAAATAAAGCGATCAGAAGAAGCGGTGGCTATACCAATTATTGGAATATCAGAAATAACCTGCCGAGAGAAACTGCAGGTTATCTGCCAGCTTTTTTGGCTACTATGTATATTTTTGAGTATGCAGAAGAACATGGATTTCGACCTAAAAAACCAAACTTGGCATACTTTGAAACAGATACAGTAAAAGTAAAACAAATGATCACTTTAGATCAGGTGTCAGAGTATATCGATGTGAAAATGGAAGAATTACAGTTTTTGAATCCTTCATATAAACTAGATATAATACCACATATTAAAGATGAGGATTATGTTTTGCGATTGCCTTTAGATAAAGTAGGCACTTTTGTAGCAAATGAAAAAGAAATATATACATTGGCAAAAGCGGAGCTCGATAAAAGAGAGAAACCGTTGCCGAAGTTCTTTGAAGCTAATGATAAGATACGCTATAGAGTACGTAGTGGAGATTATTTAGGAAAGATAGCCAGAAGGTATGGAGTGAGAGTAAGTCAAATTAAACGATGGAATGGGTTGAGGAGTAATAACCTTAGAGTAGGGCAGCGATTGACTATTTATCCCAGAAAACCAGTGACAAATGTTGCCACTAAGAAAAAAACAACTACTAAAACGACTCCTAAAAAAGCAGTAGCATTAAAAAATTATTCAGTGTATGAAGTAAAATCTGGAGATACTTTATGGAGCATTTCTAAAAAATTTAACGGAGTTTCTATTGACGATATCAAAAAATGGAATGGTATTAGTGGGAATGCTATTAAACCAGGTATGAAACTTAAAATTTCTAAATCATGATCTCATCGTTATCAATAAGAAACATTGTCGTAGCAATTATTTGCTCTTTTTGCGTTTTTAGCTGTTCAGAAGAACCAAAAAAGAAGAAAAATAAAGAAACTCAGGGAGCTATGGCAAGTTCTGTAGGAAATATCAATAACCTGTCAGTAGTTATAGATAATGAACTTTGGAAAGGGAATTTAGGAGATACTATCAGAAAATATTTTGGAGCAGAAGTTCCTGGTCTTCCTCAAGAAGAACCTCTATTCTCAATGCGACAAATGCCACCACAGGCATTTTCAGGCTTTGCTACTAAAAACAGAACATTCCTGAAGATCGAAAAAGGAGGAAAAGCAAATTTTGTTTTGTTTAAAAATAAGTTTGCTACTCCACAACGAGGAGCTGTTTTTGTTGGTAAAACAGATGATGAGATTGCCGAGCAAATACGCATACATGCAGAAGAGGTGATTAAAATATTCAAAAAAACTGAGACGTTAGAAAAACAAAAAAGAATCCGAAAGTCGCTCGAAAAAATACCAAGTTTAAAAGAAAAATTCGGAATTACATTAGACATACCTACTGCTTATAGAATCGCAAAAGAAGAAGATAAATTTTTCTGGATTCGAAAGGATATCCAAAACGGAAGTGCGAATATCATGATTTACGAAATGCCGTTAAGCACAGTCAAAAAAGATTCGAATACAATCTCTCATATCATAAAGATGAGAGACTCTATAGGTGCCAGTAAAATCCCAACAGATGAAGGAGGGAAATTTATTACAGAAATGGCATATGCTCCTTACTTGTTTGAAACAGAATTGGATAAAAGATTTGCTTTCGAAACAAAAGGAATCTGGGAAATTAAGAATAAATACATGTCAGGTCCTTTTGTGAATTATAGTATTAAGGACGAGAAAAACAATCGTTTATTAGTAATAGAAGGGTTTATCTTTGCTCCTTCTATCTATAAGAGAAATAATATGTTTGAACTAGAAGCGATCATAAAATCGATTAAGTTTCGATAAGACATAAGAATATTATTCCTCCAATTTATAAAAGGGGATGAATAGCATGTAGAAAAACCTTTTTATCTTTATCGATTAAAAGTAATATACATGCATATAGTTTCTTTTATCGCTAAACAGCTACCAATAGCTGAAAAACAAATTGCTAATACCATAAAATTATTAGAAGAAGGGGCTACGATTCCCTTTATCTCCAGATACCGAAAAGAAATGACAGGTGATTTGGATGAGGTAGCAATTGGTGAAATTGTAAAGCGAAAAGAGTCCTTTGAAACCATTGAAAAAAGGAAAGAGAGTATTATTGGAGCTATCGGCGAACAAGGAGCCTTAACTCCTGATTTAGAGACCAGAATTCGTGCTTCTTTTTCTCTGACAGAGATAGAAGATATATATCTTCCTTATAAAAAGAAAAGAAAAACAAAAGCAACTGTTGCAAAAGAAAATGGGTTAGAACCATTGGCAAAAATACTAATGGAGCAACGAGAAGAAGAAATAGTATTTGTGGCTTCCAAGTATATAAATGAGCAAGTTGCTACAGAAGAAGAAGCACTACAGGGAGCAAGAGATATTATTGCAGAATGGGTGAATGAAAATGAAGTAGTCAGAAATAAGCTTAGAAAGATTTATAAGCGAAAAGCAGCCATTACAGCCAAGGTGATTAAAACCAAAAAAGAGGAAGAAGACGCTCAGAAATACAAACAATATTTTGATTGGGAAGAACCATTGCACAAATGCCCTTCTCATCGCCTTTTAGCAATTTTGAGAGCAGAAAAAGAAAAAGTAGTACGAGTAAAAATTGGAATTCCCGAAGAAGAGGCTTTAGATTGTATTGATGATGTCGTTATAAAAACAAATGTAGAAGCCTGTACAGATCAAATATTTTTAGCTACAGAAGATGCCTACAAGAGATTATTAGCTCCTGCATTAGCTACAGAAGCTTTAAATGAAGCAAAGACAAGAGCAGATGATGCTGCGATTAGTGTATTTGCTGAAAATTTAAAACAGCTTTTATTAGCATCTCCATTGGGCCAAAAAAGAATTTTAGCAATTGACCCAGGATTTAAATCGGGATGCAAAGTCGTTTGCCTGGATAAGCATGGAGATTTATTACACAATGAGAATATCTACCCACATCCTCCCCAGAGAGAGACTACGAATGCTATCAAAAAAATAAAATCCTTAGTAAATGCTTATAAAACAGAAGCAATTGCTATAGGTAATGGTACCGCTGCCAGAGAAACGGAGTTTTTTATCAAAAAAATTCCTTTTGATAAGTCGATCCAAGTCTTTATGGTTAATGAAAGTGGAGCTTCTGTATATTCAGCTTCTAAAATAGCCAGAGCAGAATTTCCTGATTATGATGTTACAGTACGAGGTTCTGTATCTATAGGTAGACGATTGGCAGATCCGCTGGCAGAATTAGTAAAGATTGACCCAAAATCAATTGGTGTAGGGCAATATCAACACGATGTGGATCAGACAAAGCTCAAGAATGAGTTGGATAGTGTTGTCATGAGTTGCGTGAATAAAGTAGGAATTAATGTGAATACAGCAAGTGCTCCTTTACTTAGTTATGTCTCTGGTATTGGAGAGAAATTAGCAGAAAACATTGTTGCTTTCAGGTCAGAACATGGAGCGCTGACTTCCAGAAATGATTTAAAAAAGGTTCCCCGATTAGGGGGAAAAGCTTTTGAGCAGGCAGCAGCTTTTCTTAGAATAACAAATCCGGAGCATCCATTAGATAACTCTGCAGTCCATCCAGAGCGCTATGCTTTGGTCTCTAAAATGGCAAAAGATGTAGGAACACCGCTAAAGGACTTGATAGGAAATAAACAGGCAATAGCTGACATAAAACTAAAAAACTATATGTCAGATGATGTAGGTTTGCCCACATTGACAGATATTATAAAAGAACTTGAAAAACCAGGAGTAGATCCTCGTAAGACTGCTTCTGTCTTTGAGTTTGATCCTAATGTCAAGGAAATATCCGATATAAGCATTGGAATGAAACTCCCAGGGATCGTTAATAATATTACCAATTTTGGATGTTTCGTAGATATAGGAATTAAAGAAAGCGGATTGATTCATATTTCTAAACTGGCTAATGAATATATCAGTGATGTAAATAGTATTGTGAAACTAAATCAACAATTAATAGTAACAGTAATCGATATTGATATGGAAAGAAAAAGAATACAATTGTCATTGATTGATTAAGCGGAGATTGAATAGAAACGCATACAGTTATAAATAATAAATCCCTTGTAAAATATTGTTTTACAAGGGATTTCTGTGTTTTATCTATACTCTTTAAACCAACTAACATGGTTAGGTAGTATTTATTTTATATGTTTTGTATATATAAAACATATTAAAACTCGTTACTTTTAGAAAAACAAATAACTTATGTTTTTAAAAATAGTAAGAATTGAATTTTGATTTAGGCTTATTTAAAACCTGATTATTGAGTAAAAAGAGGAGGGTAAGAATTGGTTTATTTTTCTGAGAAAGGAAGAATAAATAATAAAGCCTGACAAAAAACTGTCAGGCTTTGTAAGTTTATAATAAACTGCCCTGAGCAAAAAGAACAAGGTAGTTATTTGTACCATTTTTTTGATTTCGAGACTTACCTTAAAATCACACTCCTTAGTATTGAGGTAGCACTATTTCTTATCGTCTATTTTAGAAGCTTCTTCATCTTCTTTAGAAGCTTCTTTAAATTCTTTTATCCCACTTCCCAATCCTTTCATTAATTCAGGGATTTTCTTACCACCAAACAAAAGAAGAACAATAATAACGATAAGGGCAATTTGCCATGGCCCAATCATTCCAAGAAACATATTTAATGACATCATGATCTATTCAATTAAAAAGCAAAGTTACTAAGAAAAGAACACAATAAAAATTTAATGTGATAGATAGATGTTAAATACAATTGATTTATATCCAAAAGAGGGTTGACAGTAAGAGAAGAAGGTGGTTTTTGTAATTTTAAGGATAAAAAAGAGTTATTTAGTTGTATAACTAACACAAAATATCCCTTTTTTACGAGGAAGATAACAAAGAATATTTATACATAGAATATGTATATTTGCGATTAGTATTTATGGCAACAAACACTAAAGAAAAAAAGAAATTTACCAAAAAGCTTTTAAATAAGTATCGATTGGTAATTCTCAATGAAGATACATTCGAAGAGCGAATTTCATTTAAGTTAAATCGACTGAATGTTTTTGTAATGGTTACACTAACTGGGATTCTGTTGATTTTTGGAACTACTTTTTTAATAGCATTCACTCCATTGAGAGAATATATTCCTGGATATTCTTCAACTTCTTTGGACTTGAAAGCGACTAGGCTTATTGCCAAGGTAGACTCATTAGAATCTGAAATCCATGTAAATCAGCAATACTTTAATTCCATAAAGAAAGTGCTTATGGGAGATGTTAAAACGGTGGATTTTGATAAAGACTCAGTACGGTTAACTCAGAAATTGGATCCTGAAAAGGTAGATTTAAGCCCTTCAGAAGCAGATATGCAATTGAGAGAAGAAGTTTCCAGGGAGGATAAATACAATGTTTTTGACACGGATAAAAATACTGTAGATTTTTCATTATTTCCTCCGGTAAAAGGAGCAATTACAGCTGCCTATGATGTAAATGAAAAACATTATGCAGTGGATATTGCCGTTACCAAAGACACTCCGGTAAAAGCAGCAGCTTCTGGAACAGTTATTTTTTCCGAATGGACTGCTGAAACAGGTCATGTTTTAATTTTAGATCACGGAAATGGTTTATTGACTGTTTATAAGCATAATGCATCTTTAATAAAGGAGCAGGGAGAAAAAGTAAAGGAAGGAGAAGTTATTGCAATAGCGGGTTCTACCGGAGAATTGAGTACAGGACCTCACTTACATTTTGAATTATGGAAGGATGGTTTCCCAACAGATCCATCCAATTTTATTGACTTTGAATAAATATGGCATCATTAAAAGCTGTAGGAGCAAAAGTTTTTGCAAAACGCATTCGTAAAAAAATAAATAACTGGTCTTCCAATCCTGTAGAAACACAGAAGAAAGTATTTGATCACCTGATCAAAAAAGGAAAGAAAACAGTATTTGGAAAAGATCACAATTTTGATGCAATTAAGTCCTATGAAGATTTTCGTCTTCAGGTTCCCATAAGAGATTATGAACAGCTACGAAGTTATGTAGATAGAATGGTCGATGGAGAAAAAGATATACTCTGGCCAGGAAAACCATTGTATTATGCTAAAACATCAGGAACGACCAGTGGCGCAAAATATATTCCTTTGACCAAAGAATCTATGCCTACTCATATTCGGGCAGCGAGAAATGCAATATTGTGCTATATAGCAGAAAGTGGTCGAGCAGATTTTGTCGACGGTAAAATGATTTTTCTACAGGGAAGTCCGGAGCTACAGGATAAAAATGGAGTAAAGTTAGGACGCTTATCAGGGATCGTAGCTCATTATGTACCCAAGTACCTTCAGAAAAATAGAATGCCGAGCTGGGAGACTAATTGTATAGAAGATTGGGAACAAAAAGTAGACGCTATTATAGAAGAAACAGTGAATGAAGATATGACTGTAATCAGCGGAATCCCCCCCTGGGTTCAGATGTATTTTGAAAAATTGCATCAAAAAACGAACCAATCAATAGGAACGCTTTTTAAGAATTTTGAACTCTTCATCTATGGAGGAGTTAATTATGAACCCTATCGGGCAACTTTCGAAAATTTGATAGGAAGAAGTGTTCCAAGTATAGAATTGTATCCGGCCTCTGAAGGTTTTTTTGCATTTCAGGATTCTCAACATGAAAAAGGAATGCTGTTGCAATTAGATTCCGGGATATTCTATGAATTTGTAAAAGCAGAAGAATTTTTTGAAGAAAACCCGAAACGAATAACAATTGCAGAGGTAGAAAAGGGTATTAATTATGTAATGTTGATTTCTACTACAGCAGGGTTGTGGTCTTATAACATAGGAGATACTGTTATTTTTACAAATACATCCCCATACAGAGTGATTGTTTCAGGAAGAATCAAGCATTTTATTTCTGCATTTGGAGAACATGTAATTGGCAAAGAGGTGGAGCAAGCAATGAAAGAAGGAGCAGAAATGACTGGAGCAAGGATTAATGAATTTACAGTTGCTCCTCAGGTGAATACAGACTCAGGAGAACTCCCGTATCATCAGTGGTTTATAGAATTTAATGAGACACCATCAGATCTGGAGGTATTTGCAGAAAAAATTGATGATGCGCTTAGAAAACAAAATACCTACTATAATGACTTAATAGAAGGAAATATTCTGAGAAGATTAAAAATTACACCCGTTCCTAAAGATGGTTTTACCAAGTATATGAAATCTATAGGAAAATTAGGAGGACAGAATAAGCTTCCGAGATTATCTAATGATCGAAAGATCGCAGATGCATTGACTGCAATACTAGATAAATAAACCCTATATTTGTTATGAAAAACATATGACGAATAGCAAATTACAACCAAGAACCCGGGCACAAGAAAGCTCGAGTGCAATCGAAAGAATGTATATCACCATGCGCCACCTGTTTAACAGAGGGTTTTATAAGCCTATGGGAGTTTCTGGAGATACGCTGAGAGAAGGATTGCTTACATTACGCCCAGAGATTTATGGGTCCATCGCAGAAGAGAAAGTAGAACTAAATGGGTTGTTGTATGTTATTGATAGATTGCCTTTCGGGATAGAAGAGTGTCAGTATATTAACCTGACTAGTGATGAAGGGTATAAAAAATCCCACTTCAAAGTTATTGTTCCGCTAAAAAGAAGAAGAAACTGTTATCGAATTGATGAGGAGCAAATGAATATTGAAGTGACCAGGGGGCGTTCTGAAATTTATGATATTCTGACCCATTTGACCTTCCTTTTTATAGAATCTCATAAGATTATGAGAAGAGTAGTAATCACCGAACAAGGAAACCTTACTCGTGATTGGAAGAAACTGGAAAATGCTGTATTAAACAAAAAAACACTCACCAAACAAGAAAAAGAAATTGCCTTAACACATACGGCTAATATTTTAGGGAGAACGTTTGAAGAAGTATTGTCTATTTATGATAAGTTTTCTTGCCCAGAAAACAAATCGAGATTCTTGCATATCATTTATTGGCTAGGAAAACTTGCTATAGAAGAATCGCTAAATGATAACAAAAGAATTGTAACATTTAGTCCGGTTCTTAGAGAACGTTTAGGACATCATATTCATGGCGAAATTTGGGCAAATACAATTAAAAGAACATTAGAAGATAAAGGATTATTAGATCGCCCTATTCATGTTATTAGTGCTAATATGCATAGTGTAATGAATACCTTATATGCTCCAAAAGCACTGAAAAATGAAAAAGACAAAACAGTTTTCGAATTGTACGAACTGTTAAGTGATGACAGGAACGAAAAGTCGAGAGAAAAGGTTAAAAAAGAAGCCCTCCAAAATGGAATGATCTATATAAAAGATCAAAGTGGTACGAATATTAATGTTCAGATTTTTGATACGGCAAAGCATAAAAATGGTCGTTATCATGAAGAACTGGAAAAAGTAGAAGGAGCGAAAAAACCTGTTATTATTGTTATGGATTACGCCTTTGGAGAACAGGCATATGAAACAATGGACGAATTGCTAAAACCATATATAACCAGTAAAAGAGTAAAAGGGTATTTAGATGTTCATTCTGTTTCTATTATGGGAAAAGCAGGTATTCTGGAAGGAGGTAAAGGAGATATTATGATCCCTTCTGCTCATGTTTTTGAAGGAACAGCAGATAATTATCCATTTAAAAACGAATTAGAAAAAGAAGATCTGGAAGGGCATGGAATTGAAGTATTTGATGGAGCTATGATAACCGTATTAGGAACTTCTTTACAAAACAGAGATGTTCTGAAGTTTTTTTATGAATCAACCTGGAGTGTTATAGGTCTGGAAATGGAAGGAGCACATTATCAAAAAGCAATTCAATCTGCCTCAAAACTTAGGGGGAGTATACGTGATGATGTAAAGGTTCGATATGCGTATTATGCTTCAGATAATCCATTGGAGACGGGTAGTACTTTAGCTTCTGGAGGTCTTGGAACCACAGGAGTAAAACCAACCTATGTAATTACAGAGAAAATCTTAGAGCAAATTTTTAAGAATAGTTAATAGCTATTCTAAGACATCAAATTTTTCATTTTGAAAGAAACAATATTAGTTACCGGAGGAGCAGGATTCATTGGTTCCAATTTTTTGAACTACAAAGCAAAAAAAGAAGGAGCGACATTAATTAATTTAGATAAACTTACATACGCAGCTGATACACGTAATATAGAAGTAGAGGGTGGAGATTACGTGTTTATAGAAGGAGACATCTGTGATTTAGAGTTGATCAAAAAGTTGTTTTCTACATATAAGATTAACAAAGTAGTACATTTTGCCGCGGAGTCTCATGTAGATAATTCTATTCATAGCCCGGGAGCTTTTATCGATACTAATATAGTAGGAACATTTAATTTGTTACAAGCAGCATATGAATACTGGATGGAGGGACCAAATACGTATAAACCAGAATTTGCTACTGCCCGTTTTTTGCATGTTTCTACCGATGAGGTTTATGGAACCTTAGGAAAAGAAGGGCTGTTTACAGAAACAACTCCTTATGCGCCCAATAGTCCTTATAGTGCTTCAAAAGCCTCTTCAGATATGTTAGTGAGAAGTTATTTTCATACATATGGGCTCCCTGTAGTAACAACGAATTGTTCTAATAATTATGGACCGCGACAGCACGATGAAAAACTCATTCCTACAATTATCAGAAAAGCACTGGCGGAGGAACCAATTCCAATTTATGGAGATGGAAAAAATATTAGAGACTGGTTATATGTATTGGATCATTGCAAAGGAATTGAATTAGCCTTAGAAAAAGGAACACTTGGAGAGACATATAATATCGGAGGGAAAAATGAACGAGAAAATATCTACATCGCTACTAAGATATGCGATCTTTTAGATGAGATACGACCAAGGATCAATAAAGAGAAATATACCTCTTTGATTACGTATGTTTCTGATAGACCGGGTCATGATTTTAGATATGCTATAGATGCTTCAAAAATTGAACAAGAGTTAGGGTGGAATGCGGAAGAAAATTTTGAATCAGGTATTGAGAAAACAATTCATTGGTATATAAATAAATATACTATTCCAAATGAGCCGGTATAAGAAGTTTAAAAAAGATATGAAATAAGCCATGACAATTATGTGGGTGCCTAACGATATGATGATATGGCGATCCCGTCTGACCATTAAAAAAAACAATAAATATAAACAGATGAAAAAATGAAAGGAATAGTTTTAGCTGGAGGGGCAGGAACAAGGTTGCATCCGCTAACATTAGCAATTAGTAAGCAGTTAATGCCTGTTTATGATAAACCAATGATCTATTATCCTATTGCTACATTGTTATCAGCTGGAATACGAGAAATTTTAATTATTTCTACACCACAAGATGTTCCATTATTTAAGAAACTGTTAGGTGATGGTAGTACCTATGGTTGTCGGTTTGAGTATGAAGTACAAGAAAAGCCAAATGGATTAGCAGAAGCCTTTATAATTGGTGAGGAATTTATTGGAAAAGATAAAGTAGCGTTGATTCTAGGAGATAACATTTTTTATGGATCAGGATTAGATAGGTTGTTAGAAAGTAATAATGATCCGGAAGGAGGTATTATTTATGCGTATCATGTCCAAGACCCTGAACGATACGGAGTGGTGGAATTCGATACGAATGGAAAAGCTATTTCCATTGAAGAGAAACCGTTAAAACCCAAATCCAATTATGCAGTTCCGGGTATTTATTTTTACGATAATGATGTTGTTCAAATAGCTAAGTCTATAAAACCGAGTAATAGAGGAGAGTTAGAAATAACAGATGTGAATAATGTGTACTTGGAGAAAGGGAAGTTACAGGTCAGTATTTTAGACAAGGGAACAGCCTGGTTAGATACAGGGACGTTTAATTCTCTAATGCAGGCATCGCAGTTTGTTCAAGTGATAGAAGAACGACAAGGACTTAAAATTGGCGCGATAGAAGAAGAAGCCTATAAAAAAGGATTTATTAGCAAAAAACAACTCCATGAAATAGCTAATAAATTAATAAAGAGTGGATATGGAGAATATTTGTTGCAATTAGACTAAGACAGAAAGGATGGAAATTGAAAAAACACCATTAGAAGGATGTTTTATTATAAAACCTCGAGTCTTTATGGATGAAAGGGGAAGTTTTTTTGAGAGTTTTAATCAAGAAAAGTTTGAGAAATTGACCGGAAAGACGGTACGTTTTGTTCAGAATAATCAATCTATTTCGAGTAGAGGAGTATTGAGAGGATTACATTTTCAAAAAGGAAAGTTTGCACAAGCAAAACTGGTTCGGGTTATCTCTGGAGAGGTGTTAGATGTTGCAGTTGACTTGCGGAGAGATTCCAAGACATTTGGAGAACACTTTTCTATTGTTTTAAACGAAACAAATAATTATCAGCTCTTTGTACCAAGAGGGTTTGCTCATGGTTTTTCTACTTTGAGTGAAAGGGCTATTTTTAGTTATCAATGCGATAATTTTTATCACCAGGAATCAGAAAGCGGTGTTTTGTACAAAGATCCTCAACTTTCTATCGACTGGAAATTAAAGGATTCAGAAGTTTTATTATCTCAAAAAGATAAGGTATTGCCTTTGTTGGGTGATTTTACAGAAAACTATATGTAAAGTTTTCTAAAAGAAGGTACCTTTGCGGCAAAATTGACAGAACCAATTTATTATTCAATATACAAATATGAGTACTAAGGAAAATTCATCAGAAGAAATAGATTTAGGACAACTATTCACTCTTATAGGAAATGGTTTCCGTAAGATTTTTCAATTTATAGGAAATATTTTTAAAGGAGCTTTTCATCTTATTATTTTATTTCTTCAATTTATAAGAGCTCACTTTTTAAAATTTGTAATAGCAGTAATTATCGGAATTGTTGCCGGAAGTTATTGGGATTATAAGTCTGAAAAAGTGTATCGATCTTCTATGATTGTGGAACCTAACTTTAATAGTGCGCAGCAATTATATAATAATATAGAGTTTTATGACGAATTAGCGAAGCAAGAAGAATTTGAAGCATTAGCAGGGGCTTTAAAAATTGAAGTTAAGTATGCAAAATCGATTCGAGAAGTTAAAATAGAATCTTTTTCGGATCAGGCTCAGAAAATATCACAGTTTAGTGAGTTTATTCAAGGGTTGGATTCTATTTCCCAAAAGTTAGTTGATTATGAAGATTACTTGGAAAACTTTAATAATATTAACTCTAAGTTTCATAGAATTCATATAAAATCAACGAACCCAAGAGTAGCTAAAAAATGTAGAAAACAAATTGTTCGCTCTATTGAAGAGAATGAGTATTTTAGATTACAAAAGAGAATAAACGAACAAAATATTACTTTATCAGATTCTATTATTGAAAGACAATTGTTAGAATTAGATTCTTTACAACGCTTTTATAGAAAAGTTAAAATGATAGAGGCAAGTAAAGATATTGGAGGTACCAATATCAATTTAGCACAATCAAAAACTGGAGAATTACCGGAAGTAGCGTTATTGAAAAAAGTAGAAGAATTACAGGAAGATAAGGTAGAACTAAATAATGAAAAAGCAAGTACTGATAATATTATAAATGTAATTTCAGATTTTCCGAATAAAGGAGTGCTAGTTAATGATTGGTTTACAAAAAAGAAGGTTCTTTTACCATTAGCTTGTTTAGGGTTGATATTAATTTTCTTGTTATTAATGGAATTAAATAGATACCTTAAACAATATCAAAATTAAGTTTTTGTGAAGAACAAAACAATACTAGTTACAGGGGCATCAGGTCAATTAGGGAATTGTATTCGGTTAATATCAGATAAATACAAGTTTAATTTTTTATTTAAAAATTCCAAAGAATTAGATATAACGAATAAGGAAAAAGTGGTAAACTTTTTTGAAGAACACCCTATTGATTTTGTAATAAACTGTGCAGCTTATACGAATGTAGAACAAGCAGAAAAAGAACCGGAAAAAGCATTTTTGATAAATGCTGAAGGAACAAGAAATATTGCTGAAAGCTGTAAAAAAAACAAGATTGTACTGATTCATATATCTACTGATTATGTATTTGGCGGTAAAGGAACAAGACCATATTTAGAAAATGATATTCCGAATCCCATTAATGAATATGGAAAATCTAAATTAAAAGGAGAAGAATATATTCGAGAATTAATGGATACGTATTTTATCATTCGAACCTCTTGGTTATACTCTCAATTTGGGCACAATTTTTTTAAGACGATATTAAAAAAATCAGAAACGGAAAAAAAATTGACTATAACAACTGGAGAGATTGGAACTCCAACAAATGCAAATGATTTGGCAAATTTCATCTTAGCTATTATAAAAGAAAATAGAAAAGAATTTGGGATTTATCATTATAGTAATCAAGGACAAGCATCCTGGTATGATTTCGCAAAAGAAATAATAAAGGTTTCAGGAAAACTTGATAATATAGTGTTAATAAAAACAGATAATTACCCTACTTTTGCTAAGAGACCTAAATATAGTGTTTTAGGAAAAGGAAAGATTATGAATGTTTATTCTATAATTTTGGTTGAATGGAAAAATAGTTTAAAAAGCTTAATAAATGACTTCTCATAACATAAAAGAAAATAAAATAGCAGTAATTGGATTAGGTTATGTTGGCTTGCCCCTAGCAATTGAGTTTGGAAAACATAACTTTAATGTTATAGGATATGACATCAATCCTTCAAGAATAGAAGGGTTGAGAAAAGGTGTTGATTTTACAAATGAGGTCTCTGAAAATGACCTTAAAAGAGTTAAATCAATTCATTATACTTTTAATGAAGAGGAATTAAGTTTTGCAGACATTTTTATTATTACTGTTCCTACGCCAATTGATAAATTTAAAAAACCAGACTTAGGTCCTTTAATAGGGGCAAGTGAATTGGTTGGTAGATATTTATCAAATGGAAATATAGTAATTTATGAGTCTACTGTTTTCCCAGGGTGTACCGAAGAAGTGTGTGTGCCAATTCTAGAACAGAATAGTGGTTTGACGTTTAATATTGATTTTTTCTGTGGGTATTCTCCTGAAAGAATAAATCCAGGAGATAAAATAAGAAGAGTTCATAATATTGTAAAAGTCACTTCTGGAAGTAATGAAGAAATTGCAGAGCTAATAGATAAACTTTACACTACGATTGTAGTTGCTGGAACTCATAAAGCTTCTTCTATAAAAGTGGCTGAAGCAGCAAAAATTATTGAAAATACTCAAAGAGATTTAAATATTTCTTTTGTTAATGAATTAGCTTTGATCTTTGATAAGATGAATATTGATACGTTAGAAGTATTGGAAGCAGCAGGAACTAAATGGAACTTTTTGCCTTTTAGACCTGGTTTAGTAGGAGGACATTGTATAGGAGTAGACCCTTTTTATCTAACTCATAAGGCAGAGAGTTTAGGATATCATCCAGAAGTTATTTTATCAGGTCGAAAAATAAATGATGAGATGGGTGTGCATATAGCAAATAAGGTTGTGAAACTTATGGTTAAAGAGGGGCATCGTGTTAAAAATGCCAAGGCATTGGTTTTAGGAATTACTTTTAAAGAAAATTGCCCAGACATTAGAAATTCAAAAGTTATAGATGTAATTAATGAACTTAAAGAATTTGGGATGTCTGTAGATGTTTTTGATCCTTATGCGAGTCCTTTGGAAGTTAAAGATGAATATGGGATTAGATTAATGGAAAAGATTGAAGACAAGTATGACACTATTGTCTTAACAGTTGGGCATAATGAGTTTAAAAATATAGATATTTCAGCATATGGAAACTCTAATGCTGTAATATATGACGTTAAAAGCTTCTTACCTAAAAGTATAGTTACAGATAGACTTTGATGAAAACTGATTTAAGCTTGTCTAAATTTCAACACTTAAAATGAATAAAATAACAGATCTGTTAAAAAACATATCAAAATATAGTTTTTTTTCTTCTCTATTAGTGTTATTGTCTTTTTATCCAATTTTAAAAGAGGCAATTACATCAATTACTATAATAACTTTTTGTGTTTTAGTAATGGTAGTTTATTGGAATAATTTAAAGAATAGATATAGTAAATATGGAATAAGACCATTAATCATTAATACTGGGTTTTACTTAGTATTGATTTTTTCTTCGGTATACTCAGATGACTTTTTCTTTTCATTAGGTAGATTACAATCATCTATTTTAATACTTATTTTTCCCATTGTTTTAATTTATTTCTTTCCAAGAATAGAACAGAAAACAATTAAGCAATTTTCTTATGGTTTTTTGATTTCTAATTTAATCATATTGATATATATAACTTATATGCTATTAAAGGGCTTATCAATTGATCGCTTTCCTAACTTAATGGAAAGTAGTTTTTTTAATCAAATACAAGTTCTTTGGAGTTATCCTTATGAGTTTACATTATCTAAAGCACATAAACACTTGACATTATTTTATGAAACACATAAAACATATGTGTCTCTAAATTTTCTTGTAGCAATATTTTTAATTTTTAATTTGATTTCTAATCATAC
Source organism: Aquimarina sp. TRL1 (assembly GCF_013365535.1). Classification (NCBI taxonomy): domain Bacteria; kingdom Pseudomonadati; phylum Bacteroidota; class Flavobacteriia; order Flavobacteriales; family Flavobacteriaceae; genus Aquimarina; species Aquimarina sp. TRL1. The sequence goes on from NZ_CP053590.1 coordinate 1,793,581, forward strand.
AAGAAAATTTTTTGTCAAAATATTTTTAGTTTTTCTTTTTTTTCTTTTTTCTTCTTTTATTGTTTATAGTCAGTCTATTAGTGTAGTGTTTTCTTTAATGTTATCATTATTTCTTTTATCATTTTTTGTTTTTAAAAACAAAAAATATTTGTTAGTTTATGTGGTTACATTTTTTTTCTTTTTTTTCTTTTTAAAAAAACAGGGCTTTTTTTCTAGTTATGATAATAAAAATACAGAGTCTATATTTAAATTAATTGATTATGTTAAGTATGGAAAATTTTCACAGGGAACTGATAAGCGAGTATTAATTTACGATTGTTCCTTGAAATTGATAACATCAAATATTATTTTTGGTTATGGAGTAGGTAATGTTCAAAAAGAGTTAAATAACTGTTATATCAATAACAATTATATCGTGGACGAATTTGAATCAAAAGGAAAACAAATTAATTCCCATAATTATTATTTACATCTAATGTTATCTGGGGGTCTTTTATGTTTAGTTTTATTTGTGTACTTACTGCTTAATAATTTATTAATTGCCTTTAAAAGCAATAATTTATTTTTTTTCTTTTTTCTTTTAAGCTTTACTATTTGTCTTTTCACAGAAAATTTATTAGTAAGGATATTAGGAGTACTGCCCTTTACGATTTTTAACTCATTATTTTACTCAATTAATCTGTTATGGGAACAAAAAGCAAAGGATTAGTAAAAGCTTCGTTTATATATAGTATTGGAAATATAGGAACTTTAGTTCTTAATTTTTTCCTTGTTCCAATGTATACTTTTTTTTTGAGTCAAGAAGAATTAGGCTTTTTTGACGTAATAGCATCTTCTGTAACATTAATTTCTCCATTGTTTTTCGGTCATATAGAGTCAGCAGTAATAAGATGGTTGATTGGAAAAAAAGAAAGAGAAAATATTGGTCACATAGTTTCGAATAGCTCATTAATCTTTATTTTAGGAATTAGTTTTTTTTCTTTATGCTATTTTATCCTTACTTTTTTTATTAAACATGATTTGTTTTTATTTATTTATTTATACCTAATAGCAAACTTTTTTTATATAATTATAAAACAGGTTATAAGATCAGTATATTCATCTTTTCACTATGTGATAACTGAAGTGATTTTTACTGTAATTGTGTTTGTTTTTGCAGTTTTTCTAGCTAAGGAATATAAGTTGAAAGGTATTTTATTAGCTTATTTCTATTCTTTCTTATCATTGTTAGTCTATCTTATTTTTATAAAGTTTCATAAGTATTTAAGTATTTATGAAATTAAGAAATCTACTATGAAAGAATTATTATCGTATTCGATACCTTTAGTACCTAACACTTTCAGTTTATGGACAAATACAATGGCTAATAAATATATTATATTGTTGTATTTAAGTTTAAGTTCTAATGGTATCTATGCTATTGCTTTTAAAATAGCTTATGTTGTTCAAATTCTTAATAGGATATTTTATCTTTCTTTACAGGATAAAATGTTTGAAATCTATGGAAAAAAGGAATTTGAAGGGTATTTTTCTGAAACATTTAGGAAGTATTCTGCCATTCTTTTTTCTATAGTAATACTTTTAATTGCTTCGCAAAAAATCTTTCTTCCAATTGTAATTGATGATAAGTTTTTATCAGCAATGAATTTTATTCCAATTTTGTCTTTAGGTGTATTATTTATGTCTTTAGCTTCTGTTATTGGAATTATTTATCAATGCGAGAAGAAAAATATTAGGGGGTCTAAAACATCTATGATTTCTGGAGCAGTGATATTAGTTTTGGGATTTGTTTTTATTCCTAAATATGGACTGTACGGAGCCTCATCAGTTTTTTTGATTGGTAATTTAGTTTTATTGTTTTATAGATATATAGATGTGAATAAGTTTATAACATTAAAGATAAGAATTGAGAGGTTTATCATTTATATTGTATTAACTTTTTTAATTTCATTATTTTCACTTACAAATAAGATAGAGTTATTGTTGCTTAATTTATTATTAGCTATAGTACTTGCTTTATTAATAAATAAAAGCATAGTTTTGAAGTATTATTTTTTATTTATAAATAGAAAATGTTAAAGGTTTTATCTGCACTACTTTTATGTTTATTAAGTGTTTTTTGCCTGTGCTTTAAGTGGTTTAACATAGGTCTGTTCTTTTCTCTACTGAGTTATGTGTTATTAGGCTATTATACATTAAGAGTAACGGGAATTAATTCTATTTTGTTCTTACTTATAGTTCTATTTGGTCTTTATGGTTATTCTGTGCCAATATCAGTTTTTTTTGAAGCTGACATAGGGTGGCATCGAATTGCAAAATTAAAAACATGGCATAAAGTAGATGATACATTGTTTTCATATCTGATTTCTAATCAATTAGCATTATTAGCAATAATAGTATTGTACATATTTTTTGTTAATAGAAAAACAATGGATATACAAATACATGGTTTAGAAAAAAAGATTATCTACTATAGGTTTGCATTAGTTTCTGGATATATAGCAAGTTGTAGTGAGTTGTTAAATTTTATTAGAGCCGGTGGGTTTTCTACAGTTTCAAATGGTAAAGCTTTTTATCAAGGAGCAGTAAATGATTTAGTTTTAAATATCCCTTATGAAGGTTTTTTTTACATTTCTATTTCTCTTTTTTCGATGTTTTTAGCATCCACAAAAAAGAATTTTAGACTAACATATTTAATTAGATATTTACCATCAATCCTTTTTGTTTTTTTTATTAACCTCATAATAGGAGAAAGAGGAACATTATTAGTTTCATTTGTGATTTTTGCTTTAGGGTTTTCAATCAATCATAGAATAAAAAGTATTAAAACTAAATACATATTTTTTGTTTCAATACTATATATACTATTTAACGTTTTAACATTGTTAAGAGAGAAGGAGGTTAAATATAATGGAGCTATTTCGTTTTATAATGAGAATAAGGAAAGGTTGTTTAGGTTGATGAACCCTGCTAATACTGAGTTTTATGCTTCTGCTTTAAATTATAGAATATTTATTGATAGAAAACCAGAAAACTATAAGTATAAATTAGGGAAAACATATTCAGAAGTTTTATTTGCTTTTTTTCCAACATATATTTATCCTAACAAACCTAAAAGTATAATATATGAATTTAGAGATGATTATTTTCCTGAAAGAAAAAAACAAGGTAGTACGGCAGGAACAGGTTTTTCTTCTTTATTAGAGGCATATATGAATTTTGGTTATTTGGGTGCTTTTTTAGTGTATTTTATAGCAGTATTTTTTATAATTTATTTAGAAAGTAATAAAAAGAAAAATAATATTTTTATAAAAATAATATATCTGTTATCATTTAATATTGTTTTGATATCTTCTAGATCCGCATCTCAATATATATTGTTTAATGTTATACTTTATCTTTTTCAAGTATCTTTTGTAGTTTTAACATATAAAGTTATTCCAAAGAAAATTTATCGTATTTCAAAAATTGAAAATTAAATGAAAAAAACAAAAATATGTTTTTTTGTTCCATTTTATCCCCTTGTTAAAGGTGGGGCTGAGTATCAATCAAAAATTATTGCAAACGAATTAGTTAAATTAAATTACGAAGTAGTATACATCTCAACAAGCCCATTAAAGGAAGAAGTTTTAATTTTTGATAATTATAAAATTTATTCTTTAAAAGTTGTAGCTAGCTTTACGGAGAAATTATTTATTTATAAAAAATTATCCGATAAAGTGGAAAAAATTTTAAACAAAGAAAAGCCTGATATTGTTTATCAAAGGATTTTAAACACTTTTACAATTAGGTTATCTCAAGTACTAAAAAAGAGAAGAATTCCATTTATTTTACATATTGCAGATAATTATTCAGTTGAGTTTTCAAATAACTATAAAGGTGTTTTAAAAAAGTATTTTTTTAAAAAAATACTAAAAAATAAACCATTAATAATTTGTCAAACAAAGTATCAGTTTGATAAAGTTAAAGAGTTTAATTACACTCCTGAATCTATTATTTCTAATATGCATCCTTTAATCGTTGATAAAGTAGATGTTTTAAATAAAAAAAATGTGGTTTGGGTAGGTAATGCCAGACCTGTAAAACAATTAGAGGTTTATTTAGATTTGGCAGAAAGCTTTAAAAGCCAAGATATAGTTTTTAATGTTATTGGAAATATAGGAAACGATGAGTATGGAAATAAGTTAAAAAACCAATTAAAAAAAAGCAATAATGTTGTGTTTCATGGACTAAAAGATAACGTCTTTATTAATAAATTCTTACTTAAATCTTCTTTATTGATTAATACATCGGTTTCAGAAGGCTTTTCTAATACTTTTATTCAGTCTTGGATGTGCGGAACACCTGTATTGTCTTTAAACTCTGATCCAAACAATGTAATTCAAGAAAATAATTTAGGAAAATATTGTAATGGAAGCTTTGATTTAATGAAGAAGTATTTAGAAGATATAATATATGATGCTAATTTTGATAAGACATGTTTGAGATGTTATCAGCAATCTATTAAATTGTTTTCTGTTAAAGAAAACATATATGATATTAAAGAAATAATTGAAAAAAACAAATAAAGCATTATTTGTAATAGTATTTTGTTGTAATAATTAGTTTAATTTTTCGGCGTGCAAAATAAAAAAGATAGTAAAAAAAGAATTTTATGGTTACATAATTTTCCAAATTTACCAGGAGCAGGTGGAGTTTGGATGTATAATCAGTACGAATTTTTGAAAGATGAAGTAGACATTTATTATTTAGATGACTTAAGAAACCCTTTGAGTTTTCTTAAACATATGTTTAAGCTTCAAAAGCTTTCCAAAGAATATAAGATTGTACATGCTCAATATGGGTCAGCAGTTGGGTTTTTAACAAGCTTAATGAAAACAAAAAGAATTTTATCTCTAAAAGGATCTGATTGGTATAAGGCTCCCTCTAATTCTACTTTAAACAAAATAAGAATTTCATTGGGGAGCTTTTTAAGTCAGTTTTCTATAAAAAGATTTGATCACCTTATCGTTATGTCTCACGCTATGAAAGATCAAGTTGAAAGAAAATATAAGGGCATAAAAATAGATGTAATTGTAGACCCTATTGACTTAAATAAATTTAGACCTTTAGAAAAAAAGAATAAGTCTAAAATAAAGAAGGTATTGTTTGCTTCGGTTAATATTGATAATCCGATAAAAAGGTTCGAATTAGCAAATGACAGCTTTAAGTATCTAAATAAAAAAATGCCTAATACTGAATTAATTACGATGAGTAACATTCCCCATTCTCAAGTATGTGATTTTATAAACGGGACAGATGTTTTACTTTTAACATCTACACACGAGGGTTGGCCAAATGTTGTGAAAGAAGTATTAGCATGTAATATACCATTTGTAAGTACAAAGGTAAGTGACTTGGAAAAAGTTGCATTGAGAACCAATAACTGCTTTGCTTGTAATCCTATTCCTGAAGAGTTAGGAGAAGCATTATATAAATCATTAATAAGTAAAGAAGAAAACCTTAGAGAGCTTGTAACAAGTTATAATATGGATGAGACAATTATCAGATTGAAGAATTTATATTCAGAGTATTTATAATATCTATTTTTTTTAATCCTTCGTTTATGAAAGTATTAGTTAGCGTTATTACTCCTTTGTATAATTCTTCAGATTATATAGAACAATGTATTGATTCTGTTAAAAAACAGACGTATTTAGATTGGGAACATATTTTAGTTGATGATTGTTCGAAAGATGACTCATTTAGTAAAGTTGAAAACTATATTGGAAATGATAATAGGTTTAAACTAATACAATTAGAGGAAAATTCAGGAGCAGGAGTTGCTAGAAATAAGGGGATAGAGATAGCTTCTGGAAGGTTTATAGCATTTTTGGACAGTGATGATACTTGGTCTCCTAATAAGTTGGACAAGCAATTAGGTTTTATGTTGTCTAATAATTATGATTTTAGCTTTACCTCTTATAAGTTGATAAATGAAGAAGGAAAAGATTTAAATAAAGTAATTAAGTGTAAAGGAAGAGTAACTTATAAAAAAGCTTTATTGTATAATCCAATAGGTTGCTTAACAGTAATATATGATACGAATTCTTTAGGGAAATTATTTATGCCGTTAATTAGAAAAAGACAAGATTATGCACTGTGGCTTAATATTTTAAAAAAGACTCAAGGCTTTGGAATGAATGAAGTACTGGCTTCATATCGTGTCAGAGAGGATTCTATTTCATCGAATAAATTTAATTTAATAAAATATCATTGGGTATTATATCGAAAGATAGAAAAGCTGAGTTTTTTGAAAAGTATCTTTTATCTTTTATCAGTAATAATACATAAATTACTTAAAATAGATTAGAAGTCTCTTTATTTTAAATGTTACTTTTGCTCTTAAATTTTCTACATTGAAAAAAATATTTACTCTTAACGTTTTAGAAAGAAAGGTATTTCTTTTTTTGGGAGATATTACTATAGTCTTGTTTTATCTGTACCTGTTGGTAAACAAAACACTAAAAGGTACTTTTGATTATGAAAGACACGGGATAATGCTTTATATAATTGGAGTATTAATTTTCTCTATAATATCATATGTTATAGATGCTTATAACTTAGAAAGAGCATCAAGACCAGTTGTGATATTTAGATTATCTTTAGTAGCTGGAGTTGTATATTCTTTTGGAATATTTTTTCTTACTGTTTTAGTAATAAATACAACTGTAAGTAGACCATATCTTTTAGTATTTCTTACATTAATGCCATTTTCTCTCACTGCTTGGAGGTTAATTTGTTCAAATTTTTTTATTTCTCAACCATTTCTTAAAAACACAGTTTATATTTATGAAAGAATGTTTAAGAGTGAAACTCAAGATAACATTAATAATATTCAAGGAATAAAAAAATCGAACGGATATAACGTAAAATTATCTTTATCCGTTTGTAGTGATGTATTTACTAAAAATAATAAAAGGTTAGATAAGATAATTGATAAGATAGATACTGTAGTTATTAGGATTAAAGATTATCAAAATATGCCAAAAGAGGTTGAGCAATTTTTAACTAAAGCTATGTATTTTGGAAAAGAAGTTTTTACATTTACATCCTTTTATGAATCTACATATGAAGCATTGCCATTGAATTTATTAGGGAATAATTTTTATGAGGTATTACACCTTAAAAATAAACGTTCACATTATATTCAAAAACTTTTTGCATTATTAATTGATATTGCTTTATGCATCATTGTTGGGCTTGTTTTTATTCTGGTATTGCCTTTTGTTTATATAGTTAATTTATTTGTAAATAAGGGACCACTTTTTTATACTCAAAAAAGAGTGGGGAAAAAAGGGAAAGAGTTTAAAATTTATAAATTTCGTTCTATGGTTGTAGATGCTGAGAAGTCTGGAGCAAAAATGGCGACAAATAATGATAGTAGAATTACTCCATTTGGTAAGATCTTGCGAAAATTTAGGATTGATGAATTACCTCAGATTATTTCTGTTATTAAGGGAGATATGAGTTTTATAGGACCTAGACCAGAGCGCAAAGTGTTTGTTGATCAATTAGATAAGATGAACCCTTTTTATTCGGTTAGGCATGTTATCAAACCAGGAATTACTGGTTGGGCACAAGTAAAATATAAATATGGAGAAAACTTAGATGATTCTATTAGAAAATTGGAGTTCGACTTATATTATATTAAGAACAGATCCGTTACATTAGATATGAGGATTCTATTCAAAACAATAACAACAATTCTTTTTTCAAGAGGAGTTTAATGAATTTTTAACTGAGGTATCTTTTATTTTAACATATAATCAAAATTGAATATGCAGATTAAATCTATTTGTTGTATTGGGGCAGGTTATGTAGGTGGGCCGACAATGTCAGTAATTGCAAAAAAATGTCCGGAAGTACGAGTTACTGTAGTTGATATCAATGAAGCTCGTATAGATGCTTGGAATGATAAAAATTATAATAGCCTTCCTGTTTTTGAACCAGGTTTGGCTGAAATTGTTGCTGAAGTTAGAGGTGAAAATTTATTCTTTTCTACAAAAGTTGATAAAGCAATTGAAGAAGCTGATATGATTTTTATTTCTGTAAATACTCCAACAAAAACATACGGTAAAGGGAAAGGGATGGCAGCGGATTTAAAATATATTGAATTATGTGCTCGTCAAATAGCTAAAGTTGCCAAAAGGGATAAAATTGTAGTTGAAAAATCTACATTACCTGTTAGAACAGCATCAGCTATTAAAGATATTTTAGATAATACAGGTAATGGGGTACAGTTTCAAATTTTATCAAATCCGGAATTTTTAGCCGAAGGTACTGCAATTCAAGATTTATTAAACCCAGATAGAGTACTAATTGGTGGAGATATTTCCAATAAGAAGGGAGAGGAAGCTATTAATGCTTTAGTAGAAATATATGGAAAATGGGTTCCTAAAGAAAAAATTCTGACAACAAACGTATGGTCATCTGAGCTTTCTAAATTAACAGCGAACGCTTTTTTAGCGCAGAGAGTATCATCAATTAATGCTATGTCTGAAATCTGTGAGAAAACAGGTGCGGATATTTATGAAGTCTCTAGGGCTATTGGGATGGATTCGAGAATTGGTTCTAAGTTTTTGAATGCTTCGGTAGGTTTTGGAGGGTCTTGCTTTCAAAAAGATATTTTGAACTTGGTTTATATTGCGAAAAGTTATGGATTAAATGAAGTCGCTGATTATTGGGAGCAAGTTATTATAATGAATGACCATCAAAAAAATCGTTTTTCGGATAACATAGTGAGTACATTGTATAATACAGTTTCAGGTAAAAAAATTGCCTTTTTAGGTTGGGCATTTAAGAAAAACACAAACGATACAAGAGAATCTGCAGCAATAAAAGTAGCTGACAATTTATTAAGTGAACAAGCAAACCTAGCTATATATGATCCAAAAGTAAAAGAAAAGCAAATATACTTTGATATAGAAAACCTTGAATCTAGACCAATTTCTGAGAACAAAAAATATTTGAAAGTTTTTGAAGATCCTTATAAAGCGATGGAAAATACTCATGGGATAGCAATTCTTACAGAATGGGATGAGTTTAAAGAGTATGATTGGGAAAAAGTTTATCAGCAGATGAATAAACCAGCTTTTCTATTTGATGGAAGAGGTATTTTAGATAAGAAAGAAATGGAAAGAATAGGTTTTGTATATTACAAAATAGGATTGGGAGATGAGTCTAATACTTCTTTAAAATGACATTATATTTATAATTACTTATTTCGTAAGGTTTAAAATTTGTTTAGATTGAAAAGGATTTTAATCACTGGAGCAGCAGGTTTTTTAGGATCTCATTTATGTGATCGGTTTATCGCTGATGGTTATTATGTTATAGGAATGGATAACTTAATTACTGGGGATTTAAAAAATATAGAGCACCTGTTTAAACACGCTAATTTCGAGTTTTATCACCATGATGTTACAAAATTTGTTTACGTTCCTGGGAATTTAGATTACATTTTACATTTTGCATCACCAGCAAGTCCTATTGATTATTTAAAAATTCCAATCCAAACTTTAAAAGTCGGGTCATTAGGAACTCATAATTTATTAGGATTAGCAAGAGAGAAAAACGCAAGAATTTTAATAGCTTCTACCAGTGAGGTGTATGGAGATCCTTTAGTCCATCCACAGACAGAAGATTATTATGGAAATGTAAATACGATTGGTCCAAGAGGGGTATATGATGAAGCTAAACGGTTTCAAGAATCAATTACGATGGCTTATCATAGGTATCATGGAGTAGAAACAAGAATTGTCCGTATTTTTAATACCTATGGTCCGAGAATGAGATTAAATGATGGTAGAGTAATTCCTGCGTTTATCGGACAAGCGTTAAGAGGAGAAGATCTCACAGTATTTGGAGATGGTTTACAGACAAGATCCTTCTGTTATGTAGATGACCAGGTAGAGGGGATTTATCGATTATTACATAGTGATTACGTGCATCCGGTTAATATTGGAAATCCACATGAAATAACAATTAAAGATTTTGCGGAAGAAATTATTAAGCTAACAGGAACTGCCCAAAAAGTTATTTATAAACCATTGCCTGTAAACGATCCATTGCAGAGACAACCTGATATAAGGAGAGCAAAAGAAATTTTAGGTTGGGAACCAAAAATAGATAGAGCACAGGGGATGCTGCTAACGCTAGATTATTTTAAAAGCTTATCTAAGGAGGAATTATATAAAAGCGAACACAAGGACTTTTCTTCATTCAATAGAAAATAAATGAGAATGTGTTTATGAAAGAGCTAATTTCCAATATCAGTAATTTTTTTTATCGAGATGAAGATAAAAACTGGATTCTTACTATATTTTGGAATAGCTTATACATAGCATTTTTTCTACTTCCTTTAGGGATTAAATTACCAACACCGTTTTTTGTGTTAGCGATTGTGTTGGGAGTGCTTCATATCTTTAAATCTAAAAAGGAATTTATTACAGATAATAAGGCTTTATTACTGTTTCCTTTATATTTTGTTGTTCTTACATTAGGATTATTATATACGGATAATATATATGATGGAATCAAGTTATTGCAAAGATCATTGTCTCTGTTGCTATTTCCAATTATTTTTTTGTTTGTAAAAGAAGATGCTTCAGCTGTTAGGAAACTTTTTGAATTTTTACTTGTCGGTTTATTGTTTTCATTCTTTATTAATTTAGCACTAGGGATTCAAAGTACATTAGAAGCAATAAAAAGAGGAATCATTATAGAAACTATTGATTCTATAGAATTGCTTGAAACTGTAATTACCGGTTGGGATTTCTTTATTAGAGAAGAGTTTTCGAGATTAGTCAATTCCAATTATGTATCAATTTATATTTTGCTGGTGCTCAGTTTTTATCTAAAAAGAAAGTTAGCTTCCAGGTTACAGTTGTTAATCATACTTATACTATTTACATACTTATTTTTATTAGCTTCTAAATGGGCGTATCTGGCATTGACAATTATATCCTTGATTTTGATTTTCAATATTGGGGATAGAAATAGAAGATATACCATGTTTGTAATTTTCTTCTTAGCCGTACTTGTTTTTGTAGATAATCCCAGGATGTCAGTTTTTTATAATAGAGTACGTAATTTCACGAATATCGAATCATATGAAGCGATGTCCTCAGAAAAGTCGAGACTTTTGATTTGGGATGCTTGTATCAAGCTGATAGGAGAATCTCCTTTTCTAGGATATGGAACAGGAGATGCAAATGATATATTGTTAAGGGAATATGCAACCTTGGGGTATGAGCACAATTTAAAAAGAAAGTATAATGCGCATAATCAATTTTTTCAGACTTGGTTACAAACAGGTGTGTTAGGTTTCATTGTTTTAGCAGCTATTTTTGTGATTTTAGGTAGGCGAATGAGAAGAAGCCCTAATGAGTTAGCTGTATTTTTGATTTTGTTGATTTCATTATTATTCGAATCCATGCTTGTTCGTTTCAATGGAATCGTCTTTTTTTCTATTATTATCCCCTTATTACTTAAAAAAAGAAGTATTTTGAGTAGTCGAATTATAAGGAATGAACCTATTTTAGGGAATAACTCAAAATAAATTAGCTGTAGAACAGCTAAAAAATTATTTTTGCCTGTAAGAAAAATAGCTGACATGAACATTTTAGTACTTGGTTCTGGAGGAAGAGAACATACTTTTGCTTATAAAATAGCGAATAGCCCACAATGTGATACATTATATGTGGCACCAGGAAATGCGGGAACTTCAAAAATAGCAACAAATGTTGCAATCGCTGTAACAGACTTTCCTGCAATTAAGAATTTGGTAATAGAAAAAAATATTACCATGGTTGTCGTCGGTCCCGAAGACCCTTTGGTAAGAGGGATTAAAGATTTTTTTGATGCAGATGAAGCATTAAAAGATGTAGCAGTTATCGGTCCGTCAAAGGAAGGTGCTCAATTGGAAGGGAGTAAAGAATATGCAAAAGAGTTTTTGTTCAGACATAATATTCCAACGGCAGCTTATCAGAGTTTTACAAAAGAAACCGTAGCAGAAGGAAAACGTTTTTTAGAAACACTACAAGCTCCTTATGTGTTAAAAGCAGATGGATTAGCAGCAGGAAAAGGAGTTTTGATCTTAGAAGATCTAAAAAGAGCGCAAGAAGAGCTGGAAGACATGCTTACAAACGAAAAATTTGGGGAAGCAAGTAGAAAGGTCGTTGTAGAAGAGTTTTTGGATGGGATTGAACTAAGTGTTTTTGTTTTGACAGATGGAAAGAATTATGTGACACTTCCTACGGCAAAAGACTATAAGAGAATTGGAGAAGGAGATACTGGTCTAAATACAGGAGGAATGGGAGCTATTTCACCAGTTCCTTTTGCAGACAGCGTATTTATGTCTAAAATTGATGAACAGGTAGTAAGACCTACTGTAGAAGGGTTAGCTAAAGAAGAGATAGATTACAAAGGATTTATTTTTATTGGACTGATAAAGGTAGGAGGAGAACCTAAAGTAATTGAGTATAATGTAAGAATGGGAGATCCGGAAACCGAGGTTGTATTACCGAGGTTACAAACAGATTTAGTAAGCTTATTTCAGCATGTAGCTCAAGGAACACTAAATGAAGTAAGTTTAGAAGTAGATAGCAGATATGCTACTACTGTAATGACAGTATCAGGAGGATATCCCGAGGCTTACGAAAAAGGAAAAGAGATTAAAGGAATTGATTTAATTTCTGATTCTTTAGTGTTTCATGCCGGAACAAAAATAGAAGAAGGAAAAGTGATTACAAACGGAGGAAGAGTACTGGCGGTTACCTCTTTTGATCAGGATTTTAAAGAAGCATTAAAAAAATCATATACAAATATCGAAAAATTGAACTTCGAAAAAATGTATTATAGAAAGGATTTGGGCTTCGATCTATAAATCCCTATACCAACAACAAAAAAGCCTGAATTTATAAATTCAGGCTTTTTTGTTTTACTTAAATTACCTCGGTATCAATACAGGAGAAAATAATGTTTGATTCAGAAATGAATCTCTGATCATTTTACATCTCGACTAGCCGAGTAAATTCTTAATTATCCCAAGAAAGAATGAGATGTCTGATCTCTATCTTCTTCATTATTGTCATTGAATTTCTGCAATTGTTTCATCCAGTAAATAAAAGCGACAAAACCAATTAGCATAAAAAGCCAATTCATAATGTTGGCCATGGTCCAATTTTCTAATTCCAAAGATCTGAAATAATGCATCGGTAGAAATAGTACATTTTCAAATAAAGATTGGATACCTTCAAAAAACTCTTTCATGCTTATATATATTTTCCTTATGTAAAAAAGGGTTATTTTTAATCTCTTTAATAATTAAAAATTACAAAGTATGTAATTTGAGTGGCAAAAATATAAAAAACCATCGATGTTATCAAGCATTTTTACCAAAACGAAACCTATTAATTTTATAATAATTAAAGTATACCTGTTGACTCTTTTTCTTCTTAGGTACTATAAATTAGAAGAGAAAACCACATCTGTAGCGATGACTTTTTGTGCCGGATATATTATCAGTGTGATCTCTATTTTGATACTTCATTTTCTAGTTAGAAAATATAATCTGTCTAGTCGAAACCTTTACTCAGTGTTTTTCTATGTGTTTTTAATTGGGATGGCACCGGAGGTTATGAATGCAATACCACTGTTAATTTCTAGTTTTTTTGTGGTGGTAGGAACAGAAAGAGTATGTAATCTAAGAAATGAAAAAGCGATAAAATCATCTATTTTAGAAGCATCTATATGTTATGGGATGGCTTCAGTATTGTATTTTTGGAGTATTAGTTTTATGATAGTACTTTTTATAGGAATGTTATTTTTTGCAGCAAAAAGCTATAAAAACTGGATCATTTCCTTAACAGGACTGGGGATCGTCTATATATTTGTTTCTTGCTACATGCTTTTTAGATATGATCATTTTTTGGATTTAGACTCCTATATCGATCCGATTTCTATTAATTTTGAAGCTTATAAAAATGTTTCTTTTCTATTTACCTTGACATCTTTTGGGATATGTTTACTTTTCTTTATGGGAATTTTTCTAGTCAATATCCAAAAAATTCCTGTAAACCACAGACCCGTAGCAAAATTAATTATCTTTTATGTGTTAATAGCTGTTTTTGTAGTTTTTATAGCACCTATAAAGAATACCACTGAATTAGTATTCTTAATCGGACCAATGTCAGTAATGGGGACCACTTATATGAAGTTAGAATATAGTCCCTTGGTTAGAGAAATTAATCTTGGGGTCTTTTTACTTCTTCCTTTTGTTTTTCTCTTTTTTTAACTTTTGGAAATATTTCTTGATCGATATATACATCCTTGTTGTAAGTTCAGTAAACCGCAATGGAGTAAGAATAAAAAGAATGGATATTGGATATTCCGTGGAGTATTTAAATCTTGATTAACGAGCAAAAAAACATGTTTTCTCCTGAAAGAGGTTTTGGCTTCGTTGAAAATATAATACATTTGTGTGTTTATACGTGGATTAATAAATATTCCTTAAAAATTAGTAAAGAAAACTACTTGGTAGTGTTTTAAATAAGAGTACATGTTTACAGAAAAAGCAAATCAGATTTTCAGAGAAGTAATAGACAAATATCATATCATTAATACGGTTGATCAGGAGTTCTCCAATCCATATGATAGCAAAAGTGAGGTATTAGAACATTTACTATACAGAAAATGCTGGATTGATACAGTACAATGGCATTATGAGGATATTATTAGGGATCCACAAATAGATCCGGTTGCAGCACTAAAATTAAAAAGACAAATTGATGCTTCTAACCAGGATCGAACGGATATGGTAGAATATATCGACAGTTATTTTTTAGAAAAATACAAAGCGGTAGCAGTAAAACCCTCTGCCACTATTAATACAGAAAGCCCAGCTTGGGGAGTTGATCGATTATCAATACTTGCGCTAAAAGTGTATCATATGGAAGAAGAAGCAAATAGAGCTGATGCGACAGATGCGCATAGAGAAGCATGTCAGAAAAAACTAAATGTTCTTTTGGAGCAACGTGTTGATCTTTCTACGGCAATCGATACACTATTGCAAGATATAGAGAATGGAGATAAGTATATGAAAGTATACAAACAAATGAAGATGTATAATGATGATGAATTAAACCCTGTTCTTAGAGGGCAAAAGTAATTTCTCTTTTTTACCGTCGATTGTTATATGCAGAAACACCCTATAAAACATATTTTGGTTATACGTCTCTCTGCAATGGGAGACGTAGCCATGACAGTACCGGTGTTAGAACGATTCATTGAAACATATCCAGAAATTAGAATTACAGTACTTACACGGGCTTTTTTTACACCAATTTTTTCTGAGTTAAGAAATGTCTCAGTAGTAGCAGCTGATGTCAAAGGAAAACACAAAGGAGTAGTAGGTTTGTATCGTTTATTCTTGGAATTAAAGAAACTGAATATCGATGCAGTAGCAGATCTTCATAATGTATTGCGATCTAATATATTAAAGCGGTTTTTTGCTTTTTCAGGAATTAAAGTCTTTCAGATTGATAAGGGAAGAGCAGAGAAAAAAGCCTTGACAAGAATAAAAAATAAAGATTTTAAACCCTTAAAAACTACCCATCAGCGATATGCAGATGTGTTTAAATATTTAGGGTTTCCAATTGATCTTTCTATAACAGTAAAGAGAGAAAGAATAAAACTCACTCCTCAGATATCTGAGATTCTTCCAGAAACTGGGCAAAAGTGGATTGGAATTGCTCCTTTTGCGCAGCATCAAGGCAAAATATACCCTTTAGAAAGAATAGAGGAAGTAATTGCAGCGTTGGATAAGGAGAGTCGGTTTCAGCTATTGCTTTTTGGAGGTGGTAAGAAGGAAAAGGATATTTTGAACAACCTTGGGCAGAAATATAAAAATGCCGTGTCAATTGCAGGAAAACTTCGTTTCTCAGAAGAATTAAAATTGATCGCTAACCTTGATATGATGGTTTCTATGGATAGCGGGAATGCACACCTGGCAGCTATGTTCGGGGTACCTACTATTACTATTTGGGGAGTAACACATCCATATGCAGGATTTCTGCCTTTTGGTCAACCCTTGTCAAATGCTGTGCTCCCAGACTTAGTTACATATGATCAGATTCCGACATCCATCTATGGGAATAAAGTTCCGGAAGGGTATGAAAAAGTAATGTATTCAATTACTGCCGAACAGGTTCTTCAAAAGATATACACCATAGAAAAAAACACATAAATAAGAAATTAAGGATACGGGGGTCTTTAGATTTCTTACTTATGTACTTATAAACGTTGCTAAATAGTGAGAGAGATCGTTTTTATACATCATCAAAATCGACAAAGACAGTATCCGTAGTTGCATGAGAAACGCAGGCAAGGACAAGTCCTTCTTCTATTTCACTATCAGTAAGAATACCGTTTTTACTCATAACAGCAGTTCCTTCTGTTATTTTGCAGATACAAGAGCTGCAAACACCTCCCTGACAAGAGTAAGGAACATCGATATCTTCTTCAATAGCAGCTTCTAATATTGTTTTTTTGCGATCCATGACAAAGGTAACCTCTTCATCATCAACTAAAATGGTAATATTTGTTTTTCCTTCTTGGTTTGCTCCCTCAGATGAAGTAGAACTACTAGATGTGAATAATTCAAAATGTATTTGATCTTCAGCAACAGCATTTTCTAGTAATACCTCTTTCGCAGTGGAAATCATTACTTCCGGACCACAAAGAAAAAAGTTATCAAAAGAATAGTCTTTGTATTTGTTTTTGACAATAAAGTTGATGGTTGAACGCTCAATTCTTCCAAAATGAGTTCCTACCTCGTTACTTCTGCTATATATAAATTCAATAAAGAACCGGTCAGGATACTTAGCCTGAAGGGTTGTAAGAGCAGTATGAAAAATAGTTTCTTCAGGAGTTTTATTTCCATAAACTAATACGAAACGACTATTGGGTTCATTTTGAAGAACAGCATATATCATACTCATGATAGGGGTAATACCACTTCCGGCAGCAAAAGCACAATATGTTTTGTTGGCTGTTGGACTAGTTGCAAGGGTAAAGGTTCCTTCAGGAGGATGTACTTCTATCACATCATCAGAGGTAAGTTGTTGATTAGCATAGGTAGAAAAAAGACCGTTTTCAATCTCTTTAATAGCTACAGATATGAAATGATCATCAGGAGCACTACAGATAGAATAGGCTCTTCGAACTTCATTGCCGTTGATCGTCGTTTTTAGTGTCAGATATTGTCCAGGGATGAATTGATATTGTTCTTTAAGAGAAGTCGGAATATCAAAGGTAATAGCAACTGCTTTTGAGGTTTCTCGTGTAATGTCTTTAATCGACAGTGAATGAAATGTTGACATGTTTTATAATAAAATCTAATCTTTTCCTGATCTAAAAATCAGAAGCGCCATATGTTAATCGAGACAAAAATAAGAAATGGATAAGAGAGCAGCTGGTATTTCGCCGAAAATTATACAAAGCTCCATTTTTGATAGTATAATAAGGAGGATTTCAAGATAAAAATAATGTCTTGTTTTAGTGGTAGTTGTAAGCTTTTTGTAACATTTTATGAAAATGGACACTAATGGTTGTGTAAAAACACTTCTCATTATGATAAAACATTTTGTGACATTACAGCGAAAATCGTTCTGGAGAGCCGCTTCGTTATCCTCGAGTTTATGGATGAAAGTATTTATGGGATTTTGGGCGTTTTATTTAATGTTTATGATGGTAGCAGGAAGTATTGGAGGCTTTTTCTATATAAAAGAAGAGATGGGGTTGGATCCTTTTGAGCTTGTAAATCAGTTTTTGATCTATTGGGTCGTTATTGATTTGGTTTTTAGATATGCACTTCAGAAAATGCCAGTAGTAAATATTAAACCTTTATTGCTATTGCCTTTTTCTAAAAAGAAAATTGCTTCTTTTGCCTTAGGAAAAACCGGTTTTTCTTTTTTTAACTACATTCATGCCTTCTTTTTTATTCCGTTTTCCGTATTGTTGATATCACATGGGTATAATCCATTAGGAGTTCTTTTGTGGAATATCGGATTAATAGCGGTGATCTATCATAATAATTTTCTCAATATTCTTCTCAATAACAAAGACTGGCTGGTTGTTCTTGTTGGAGGAGTTATGGCAACTCTCGGAGGGTTGCAATATTATGGGTATTTTGATATTACGCAGTATTCATCCCCGTTTTTTAAAGGAATGTATACTCATATTCTTTGGGTGTTAATCCCTGTAATTTTAATGCTGATTAGTATATACTTCTCATTTATAATGTACAGAAAAAACCTGTATCTCGATGCAGGACTATCCGAAAAATCAGAGCAGGCAAAAACAGAAAATCTGGATTGGTTAGATAGGTTTGGTAAAACCGCCGTTTTTTTGAAAAATGATATAAAACTGATTAAGAGAAATAAGCGGGCACGTTCTACGGTTATTGTCAGTATATTATTTCTGTTTTATGGATTGCTGTTTTTTACAGACTCGGTTGATGCTTATGAAGGTCCTGTATGGAAGATATTTGCAGGAATCTTTGTCTCGGGTGGATTTCTGTTAAGCTTTGGTCAATTTGTCCCTAGTTGGGATAGTTCATATTATCCACTAATGATGAGTCAAAATATAAGATATAAAGAATACTTATCATCTAAATGGTGGCTAATGGTTTGTGCTACACTTATTGCTACAGTATTATCTGTTCCGTATATCTATTTTGGGTGGGAGGCATATGTAGCTATTTTAGTTGGAGCAATCTACAATATGGGGGTGAATTCTCATGTTGTTTTGTGGGCAGGAGCCTATGTAAAAACCCCGATAGATCTGACGAGCAATAAAAATCCGTTTGGAGATAAACAAGCATTTAATATGAAGACAATGTTATTAGCATTACCTAAAATGGCATTGCCAATGATTTTTTATGCTATAGGACATTATGCACATAGCCCATCTGCAGGGTATGGATTGGTGGCTGTTACAGGAATAATAGGGTTTGCTTTTAGAAATAAAGTGTTTGATATTATAGAGAAAATATACCGAACAGAAAAGTACAAAACTTTATGGGCGTATAAACAAAAAAAATAAAGGAATGATAACAATACAAAATCTTACAAAAAAGTATGTAGACTCTGTAGTTCTCTCTATTGAAGAACTTACTATAGAAAAAGGGAGTAGTTTTGGGTTAGTTGGTAATAATGGAGCTGGAAAAACAACCCTGTTTAGTACCTTATTAGATTTGATAAAACCGACTAGTGGGTTTATTACTAATAATGAAGTTCGGGTAGATGAAAGCGAAGAATGGAAGTCGTTTACAGCAGCATTTATAGACGAAAGCTTTTTGATAGGATACCTGACCGCCGAAGAGTATTTCTATTTTATAGGAGAATTAAGGGGAAGAAATAAAGCTGATGTGGATACTTTATTGGCTACATATGAAGATTTCTTTCATGGAGAGATTTTGGGCAAAAAGAAATACTTGAGAGATCTGTCTAAAGGAAATCAAAAGAAAGTAGGAATTGTAGCTACATTGATAGGAAACCCAGAGGTGATTATACTAGATGAACCATTTGCTAATTTAGATCCAACTACTCAGATTCGTTTAAAAAAAATAATCAAGGAATTGGCAGATAATCCCGAGGTAACCGTATTGGTTTCCAGTCATGACCTGATGCATGTAACTGAAGTTTGTGAGCGAATTGTGGTGTTAGATAAAGGGACAGTTGTAAGAGATATTAAAACCTCTGAGGAGACATTGCAGGAATTAGAAGCACACTTTAATAAATAGTATGAGATCTTTGCCTGTTTCCAAGTGTATTTAATAAGTAAGGCTCGAGGAAAAAAATCTGAGACCAACTTGCTGTTAGTGAAGATCTTTTTTTTGAGGCAAACACAGCTATAGGGATGTCATTTTGGGATTTTTTCACAAGAGTAAGAAACTACTTTCCATGTACAAAATAAGTAGTGATAAGTTAAATCGTAAATCACTTTGGAATGAGAATGATCAATATAAGAAAATGCTTTATGAGACGGGTAGCTAATTTTTTCTGTTGTACTTATTAATAGAAGTGTGATTTCTATCTCGTTGTATTATAAATGAATAGAGATGTGAATTGCGTAAAAAAGAAAGATAAACAGAGAAAAACTACTTGATATTCTGTTTTTTATAGAAAGTAATGTATTTTTACCAAATTCGGATTGTTTTTATGAACTCTTGATACACTAAAAACTAAGATTTTAAGTTATCAAGCGTATAAAAGATTTAGGTTTGAGTAGAAATTCACTGCAAATTATCATCGTTATATGTGTCACTCTTCTTATGAGTGTGAGTTGTTCGCGTAAAAAAGACAAATTTGTCAATAGAACATGGCATAATATCACCACAAAAAACAATACCCTATACAATGGAAGGCTTGCTTTTGACAAAGGAAGAGGGGATATTGTCGAAGGCTATAAAGATGATTTTTGGGAGCTTTTGCCAATAGAACGTATGATTGTAAGTGAAGACGTTCGACTTCCCGGAGAAGTGTTAAATCAAAATTTTGACAAGGCAGAAGAAAAAGCGATAAAGGCGATTCAGAAACACAGTATGCTGATCGGAGGGAAGGAACGAAATCCCAAAATAGACGAATCTTTTCTTTTGTTAGGGAAATCAAGATATTTCGAACAACGATTCATTCCGGCATTGGAAGCGTTTAATTATATCTTGTATAAATATCCTACCAGTAATACAATTAACCATGCCAAGGTCTGGAGAGCAAAGACCAATATGCGTTTGGATAATAATGAAAAAGCAATAGCAGATCTTACCAAAATGATTGCCGAAGAATACATGAAGCCTCAGGACTATGCTGATGCCTCAGCTATGTTGGCACAGGCATTTGTCAACCTGAAAATGAAAGATTCTGCTATCACTTATATCAATAAGGCGGCTATTCATACCCAGGATAATGAAGAAAAAGGACGGTATCTGTATATAAAAGGACAATTATTAGACGAATTAGGTTATAAAGACAGCGCTAATTATGCGTATGATCAGGTAATTGACTTGAATCGTCGAACTCCTAGACGATATATGATCAATGCTTATATGGCCAAGGCGAGAAATTTTGATTATGAAAAGGGAGACAAACTAGCTTTCCTCGAACTGCTTACAGATATGGAAGAAAACAGGGAGAATCGCCCGTTTTTAGATCGTATTTATAATCAAAAAGCAGTGTATTTTAGAACATTGGACTCGATTGACCTGGCTATAGCGTATTACAATAAATCTTTGAGAACAAAACAGGAAGATCGAAAACTGCAATCATTTAATTACAAAGCATTAGGAGATATAAGTTTTGATCATAAAGAATACGCGCATGCAGGAGCGTACTATGATAGTACTTTAGAACGAATGGTTGAGAACTCGAAAAAATACAGAGTTCTGAAAAAAAAGAGAGAAAATCTGGATGATGTCATCCTTTACGAAGGAATCGCCAAAAAAAATGATAGTATTCTATCAGTGGTAAAAATGTCGCCGGAAGAAAGACTTGCATTTTACTCAGAATACACAGAAAAAATAAAGGCAGCAGCAAAAGCAGCAGAAGAAGCTGCTGAGATAGAGAGAATAAAAGCAGAGTTGCCGGCAGAGAGACGTTTTGTGCAGCCAGGAGCCCCTGGTGGTACAGCTCCTTCAGGACCTAATACAGGAGGAGTGTTTTATTTTTATAACCCGACAGTGGTAGCTTATGGAAAAACAGCCTTTAAAAAAGCATTTGGTAATCGAGAGTTAAAAGACAATTGGAGAGTGTCTAGTATATCAGAACCATCAAAGCTGTCTTCAGGAGAAGAAGAGGAAGAAGAGGAACCATATTCAATTGATACAGACCCGGTGTTTGACCCTCAGACATACATTGCTACTGTTCCAGAAGATCCTGCAATTATTGATAGTTTGCATACAGAACGTAATTTTGCCTATTATCAACTAGGGGTGATTTATAAAGAAAAGTTCAGAGAATATGAGTTGGCAATAGATAAATTTAGAGGTGTATTGGATAATAATCCAGAAGAACGATTGATTGTGCCCTCTAAGTATAACCTTTATAAAATATATACTGCAAAAGAAGAGACATTGCGGGCGAATGAAGTAAAGCAAGACATTATTAATAATCATGGAGCTTCCCGGTATGCAAAAATTCTGCAAAACCCGGAAGAGGCATTGGAAGGAGATAAGAATAGTCCTGAGGCAATATACAATCGTTTGTATAAATTGTTTAAAGATCAAAAGTATGCTGAGGTAATTAAAGAAAGTGATGAAATGATTACTAAATTTGGCGGAGAAGATTTTGTTGCTAAGTTTGAGTTGTTAAAAGCACAGGCTGTTGGACGTTATCATGGATTTGAACCGTACAAAGAAGCATTAAATTACGTATCTTTAAACTATCCGCAGAGTCCGGAAGGAAAAAAAGCACAATTGCTATATCAGACATCGATTCCTCAAATTGCTAGTAAAGAGTTTGTAGAAGGAGTAGAAGAAGATAAAAATCATAAGCTTATCTTTCCGTTTTCTATTTATGGAATGCACCAGGCAGAAGAGCTAAAACAAGTATTAGACGATATTATAAAAGAGCTGAGATATGATAAAATGAAGGTGACTATTGATGTATATACAAAAGATAAGCAATTTGTAGTAGTGCATACAAAGAGAAATGAAATGGGCGCCTTGGGATTAGCAGAACTATTAGGTATAGGAAAAGTAGAAGATACCAGGGGGGTAGATCAAACAAATTCGAAGAGAAAAAAGAAATATCATAAAAAAGTAGAAGCTCCGTTTTTTGTAGTTGCTTCCCCTAATTATAGAGTGATTCAAATACATAAAAATGTAGATGCTTATCTGCAATTAAAAGAAAATAATAATTAAACAACCCCCTAATAGTATGTTTTCAGACAATAAAAAAGGAAAAGACAGCGGAGCATCAGATTTTTCAAGAAATCAGAATAAAATTTCTGAAGGAACTAAAATCGTTGGAGATATCATCTCTGAAGGAGGCTTCAGAGTAGAAGGAACTATAGAAGGAACTTTTAAAACAACCGGAAAGGTCGTAGTAGGTAAATCAGGGTTTATTCAGGGGACATTAGAGTGCTCTGATGCAGATTTTGAAGGGAAATTTTCAGGAAACCTGTTAGTTTCCGGGACATTGTCTCTAAAACCTACTGCTGTTATAGATGGAGAAGTAACTACCGGGAAACTAGCGGTAGAGCCAGGGGCTACATTTAATGCTTCTTGTTCTATGAAAGGAGGAGTAAAATCCCTAAGTAAATCAGATGGACAAAAACAACAAGGGAAATCAGCTTAAAAGCTTTGCCAGATATACCACTATTGGTATCCAAATGTTAGCAATTATTATAGGAGGGTACTACCTCGGAGGATATCTGGATGAGAGAGCTGCTAATCAGGAACCTGTTTATCAGAAATGGGTTGGGTTAGCTGCAGTATTTTTAGCGATTGGATCTGTGTTGTGGCAAGTGATTAAAGAATCAAACAGAAAATAATTTTTAATTTCAAGGCAGGTCTTGGGTATTATACCCTCTGGCAGTGCCAATAAAGAGAACCTTGATTATACATAACCAGTATAATCAAGGTTTTGTTTTTATAGAAATTAAGATCCCCTCCTTCAAGGAAGTACAATCGTATAAAAAAGGAATATTTCTTTCGATAAGTTTTTGCGGTACAAAGAATATTAATAAGTAAGTTTGCGATTTGAAAAAACATTGAAAATAGTATGTTGCAATAAAATGTATAGTAAAATCATTTGGCTGATTTAAGAATGATTAAAAAAGGTTTTATCAACATGAAAACAAGTTTGAGAAATAAGCATATGGATCTAAAAAAAGATATAAAACAATTATTGATATATATGATATATATAATAGTTAGTAGCCTTACTTTTTACGCAGTTCATGTTTTTTTGCTAACAAGTTTCCTTGATTTGGGAACAAATTCGCTCATACGAGAACAACATGTGTTTTTGTCGCTTTTGGTATTGTTTGTTTATGGTATGGTAGCTGTGGTTTACAAAGTATCTCCAATACATGCAGCCTATGTTTTGATGGGACTTTTACTGGCTAAAATGATTTTAGCAGGTATGTTTGTGTATAAGTTAGGCTGGTTAGATGATTCAGAGACAATGCATAAGAGAGCAGTGTTTTTGGTTTTTTATCTGATGTATTCATTTGTATTAGTTTTGATGTCATCAAAAATTATTAAGAATATCGGATCGAAAGAATAAATACAATGACGAAAATCAAAAAAAGATAAAAAAAGCGAAATTCTATATGTTTATTGAAAATTAATAATGTACTTTTGCACCCAAATTCAGAGCGTACAAAAAAGACTAGAATTTAGGAAATGAAAGTATTTCAAAAGACCATCAAGTATTCAGTAGTGCTTCTGCTTGCTTTTTCAAGTATCACTACTTTTGCAAAATCTGGTGACACGGATCACAAAACAGAAGGAAATCAAATAGATACCAAAGAAGAGATCGATGCATATATCAAGCATCACCTTCAGGATTCCCACGATTTTATTTTTTATACCGACGGGCAAACAGGGACGCATTACGGGTTTCCATTGCCAGTAATTTTATGGGATGGTGGATTGAAAGTATTTATGTCTTCTAAGTTTCATCATGGAGAAACAGTAGCAGAGGTAGATGGGAATTATTATAAGTTATACCACGGAAAAATTTATAAAACAGATGCAGCCGGAACTATCAACTATGATGAAGCGCATCACCCAACAAATGCAAAACCTTTAGACTTTTCAATAACTAAGAGTGTTGTGGGGATGTTATTAGCTGGACTATTAATGTTCTTAGGGTTTTCTGCTTTGGCTAGAGGGTATAAAAAAGGACCAATCCCAACAGGGTTTGCCAGAGTATTAGAACCATTAGTAATCTATGTAAGAGATGAAATTGCAAAACCTAATATTGGTGAGAAAAAATATAGAAAATTCATGGGATTCTTATTAACTGTGTTTTTCTTTATTTGGATCTTGAACCTTTTAGGCTTGACACCACTAGGATTTAATGTAACAGGAAATATTGCCGTTACAGTCTGTTTAGCATTATTTACATTTTTTATTGTGCAGTTTAGTGGAAATAAAGATTACTGGAAACACATTTTCTGGATGCCGGGAGTACCAGTACCTATGAAAATAATCCTAATGCCCATAGAGATATTAGGAATGTTGACGAAACCATTCTCATTATTAATTCGTCTTTTCGCTAATATTACAGCAGGACATTTTGTAGTGATGAGTTTGATTGCATTGATGATTACCATGAAAACTGTATTTGGTCCCGTAGCCTCTACAGGAATGTCACTAGTATTGGCATTATTTATTTCTGTAATAGAAATATTAGTAGCCTTTTTGCAGGCATTTATCTTTACAATGTTATCATCATTGTTTATCGGGATGGCGGTTGAAGAGCACGATCATCATTAAAAAAATAAAAGTAGAATAAGAATTTGTTTAATTATATAAATCAATTAGTATGTACAATTTAATTGGAGCAGGATTAATCGTAATCGGAGGAGGAATCGGATTAGGTCAGATCGGTGGAAAAGCAATGGAAGGTATTGCTCGTCAGCCAGAAGCTGCAGGTAAAATCCAAACTGCGATGATTATCATCGGAGCACTTCTAGAAGGATTAGCATTCGGTGCATTAATCTTAGGAAAAGGTTAATTAGAACAAAAGATATTTCCTGCAACGGTTGGTTGCAGGAAATGTTTTAAACAGGTAGAACGAGACAAAAAATTAAACAAAAAAATATAAAACAACATGGATCAGTTATTAAATGATTTTTCTCCCGGGTTATTCTTTATGCAGGCGATTATCTTATTAATCTTAATTGTTTTAATGAGAAAATTTGCTTGGAAACCGATCTTAGATTCATTAAACAGCAGAGAAGAGGGAATTAAGGATGCATTGGATTCTGCTGAGAATGCTAGAAAAGAACTACAAAATTTACAAGCAGATAACGAAAGAATTCTTAATGAAGCTCGTGCTGAAAGAGATACAATGTTGAAAGAAGCTAGAGAGCTTAAAGAGTCTATGATAGCAGATGCAAAAGCAGAAGCACAAGAAGAAGCTGATAAAATTGTAGCTCAAGCACAAGCTACTATTGCTAGTGAAAAGAAAGTTGCAATCGCAGACCTTAAGAGTCAGGTAGCAGAATTTTCTGTTCAGATTGCAGAAAAAGTAGTGAGAAAACAATTAAACGATAAGGGTCAGCAATTAGAATTGGTTGAGTCTATGTTAGAAGATGTTACTTTAAACTAATCAGTAAAGATGGGTAGAGCAGCAATACGTTATGCAAAGGCAGTTTTGAGTATAGCTCAAGATCAAAAAGCGACACAAGATGTGCAAAATGATATGAAGACTATTTCTGAGACAGTAGAAAATAGTCCTGAGTTAAGAATGCTTTTGAATAGTCCTTTGGTTAAAAATGAAGTAAAACGCGCTTCATTAAAAGAAGTTTTTAAAGGATCAGGAGCGTTAACGCATAAACTTTTTGATGTGTTACTGGCTAATAAAAGAGTAGATCAGTTAGATCAGGTAGCCAGACAGTACAGCTTATTGTTTGACCAGTTAAACAATACACAAGTTGCGACTGTTACCACAGCAATACCATTGGATGATGCATTGCGAACTAAAGTGTTAGCCAAAGTAAAAGAATTAACAGGTAATGAAGCTACAATAGAGAACCTTATCGATGAGAGTATTATCGGAGGGTTTATTCTGAGAGTAGGAGATTTACAATATAATGCTAGTATTGCCCATAAACTTACTAGTTTAAAAAGAGAATTGAGTAATTAACAAAATACGTTTTTAAAAAGAAAACGTTTAATTTTAATAATAGAGAATAAGTAGTTTTACTTATTCGACTTTAAATACTATAAAATGGCAGAAGTGAATCCTGCTGAAGTATCAGCAATATTAAAACAACAATTATCTGGATTTGAAGCATCCGCTTCATTGGAAGAGGTAGGTACAGTATTACAAGTAGGAGATGGTATCGCTCGTGTATACGGATTGTCTAACGCTCAGTACGGAGAATTAGTACAGTTCGAATCAGGTTTAGAGGGTATTGTATTGAACTTGGAAGAAGATAATGTTGGGGTAGTACTTTTAGGTTCTTCTACAGAGGTTAAAGAAGGTGCAGTAGTAAAACGTACACAGCGTATTGCATCGATTAAAGTAGGAGAAGGAATTGTAGGTCGTGTTGTAGACACACTTGGAAATCCTATAGATGGTAAAGGCCCAATCGAAGGTGAAACTTTCGAAATGCCATTAGAGCGTAAAGCTCCTGGGGTAGTATTCCGTCAGCCAGTAAATGAGCCGCTACAAACAGGAATTAAGTCGATTGATGCGATGGTACCTGTAGGAAGAGGTCAGCGTGAGCTTGTTATTGGTGACCGTCAAACAGGAAAAACAACTGTTTGTATCGATACGATCCTAAACCAAAAAGAATTTTATGATGCTGGAGAACCAGTATACTGTATCTATGTTGCTATCGGACAGAAAGCTTCTACAGTAGCAAATATTGCTAAAGTATTAGAAGAAAAAGGAGCATTAGCATATACTACAATTGTAGCAGCTAACGCATCTGACCCAGCGCCAATGCAAGTATATGCTCCATTTGCAGGAGCTGCAATCGGAGAATATTTCCGTGATACAGGTAGACCAGCATTAATTATATATGATGATCTATCTAAACAGGCAGTAGCATACCGTGAGGTATCGTTATTATTACGTCGTCCACCAGGTCGTGAGGCATATCCAGGAGACGTTTTCTACCTTCACTCAAGATTACTAGAGCGTGCTGCAAAAGTAATTGCTGATGATAGCATTGCTAAAGACATGAACGACCTTCCTGAGTCTTTAAAAGATAAAGTAAAAGGAGGAGGATCACTAACAGCACTTCCTATTATTGAAACACAAGCAGGAGATGTATCTGCTTATATTCCTACAAACGTAATTTCTATTACAGATGGACAGATCTTCTTAACATCTGACTTGTTCAACTCAGGAGTACGTCCGGCAATTAATGTGGGAATCTCTGTATCTCGTGTAGGAGGATCTGCACAGATCAAATCAATGAAGAAAGTAGCAGGAACATTAAAACTAGATCAGGCACAATTCCGTGAATTAGAAGCATTCGCGAAATTTGGATCTGACTTAGATGCAGCTACATTGAATGTAATCGAAAAAGGAAAGAGAAACGTGGAGATCTTAAAACAAGGTCAAAACGATCCATATACAGTAGAAGATCAAATTGCAATTGTATATGCTGGTTCTAAAAACTTGTTAAGTGAAGTTCCGGTAAATAAAGTAAAGGAATTTGAAAAAGATTACTTGGAGTATCTAAATGCAAAGCATAGAGATAGTTTAGATACATTGAAGGCTGGGAAATTAACAGACGAAGTAATCGATGTGTTAGTATCAGCTTCAAAAGAGATTTCGGCAAAATATAAATAATTTTTAATTTATAGTACCTTAGAACCCGTTCTAAGGTACTATAAAAGACTTTAGTTTATGGCAAACTTAAAAGAATTACGTAATAGAATTACCTCTGTATCATCAACTATGCAGATTACTAGTGCCATGAAAATGGTATCTGCAGCAAAATTGAATAAGGCACAGCAAGCCATTACCGCTATGCGACCTTATGCAGATAAACTTACAGAGCTATTACAAAGTCTTAGTGCTAGCTTAGAAGGAGATAGCGCAAGTGTTTATTCTGAACAAAGAGAAGTAAACAAAGTATTGGTAGTAGCAATAGCTTCTAACCGTGGTCTTGCAGGTGCTTTTAACTCTAGTATTTTAAAAGCAGTAAAAGATCTGTATCAAAATCAATATGAAGGAAAGCAAGTAGATTTTGTTACTATTGGAAAAAAAGTAGACGATATTGTTTCTAAAACACATACTGTTATTGCTAATAAAAGTAATGTGTATGATGACCTTACCTTTGCTAATGTGGCAGAAATAGCATCAGAGTTGATGGAATTGTTTACTAATAAATCTTATGATAAGATTGTTATTGTGTATAACAAGTTCAAAAATGCAGCTTCTCAGATAGTAACTACAGAGCAGTTCTTACCAATTGTTCCGGTACAAAACGAAGAATCAAATGTAAGCTTAGATTATATTTTTGAACCTTCTAAAGAGGAAATTGTAAATGAGCTGATTCCAAAATCATTAAAGACACAGTTGTATAAAGCACTACGTGATTCTTTTGCTTCTGAGCATGGAGCACGTATGACAGCAATGCATAAAGCAACCGATAATGCAACAGAGCTAAGAGACTCGCTGAAACTTTCTTATAACAAAGCAAGACAAGCAGCCATTACCAATGAAATTTTAGAAATTGTTGGTGGTGCAGAAGCATTAAATGGTTAAAAGATAAATACTAGTTAACTAGTTATTTCAAAGTCCCGTGATTCATTTCACGGGACTTTTTTATTTTTTAAAAACAGGTAAAACTACGCTTTCATATTTTTTTATCAGCCACTAATTTTGAACGATAATTCATACAAAACGAAGAGGTGTTGTATGTGGCTATTAATCAAAGAAAGATAAAAATGGGTAGTGGACCAAAATATAAACCAATAGCTCCGGATGCTGTTTCCGTGTGGAGCGGTTTTAAAACGAAAGAAAAAACATACGACGAATTTGTAGATTTTCTAGGGTCAATAATTGTACCTGTATGCTCTTTCCTTAGACCTAAAATAGGATTGAATGCATACATTCCTTCTTTACCGAATCCTGAAAATAAACCCAAGGCAATACCGGATCAGACAGCATTACTTTTTTGGGAATCTAAGAATATTTCTAAAGAAAAATCCAATACAGTAGTAGAACGGTTGTTCACATTACTATTCGATCAAACATACAGTAAAAAAAACAGCAGCATGCGAGCTGTAAAACAGTATAAAGGAATAGTAAAAGCTAATCAGCCCTATTATTTGGTAGATGAGGAATCCGATTGGATGCACGGAACAGTATATCATAAAGTAGGATATAAACATGAAGGGCAAAGCGAAGAAGCATTTTTAGCCTCTATAAAGACATGGGCAGATGCATACACTTCCGAGAGATCAGATGGAGCGATTCTAATGGTTGCAGACAATTATGTTGTTTTTTGGGAGCATTTTCCCAGAAGAGGAATGAAAGCAAGTAGTAGTTTTAATGAACTAGGAGACTATGTAACCCTGTTTTTGGACAAAACAGCTAAAAGTATTGTCCCTCCAAAAGAAGGAGTATGGGGAGAGTGGAAAGGAATAGATTTAATCAGAGATAATTGCGTAAATATTCATCTGGAAAGAGTGTAATTTATAATGAACCTGTAATTGATAAACACGAATAATCAATGGAAGTATTTTTATATATATTAAGGCTTTTTATTCCACATTCTGAGAAATGGCAAAGAGAAAACCCATTTTAAGTGTGTCTTTTACCGTTTAGGATAGCTTCGAAACAGTTCAGTGATATCGGGTAAAAGCTTATACGCTATTTTTTAACAATAAATCTTTTTGAATAAGGCTAAAGGAAGTAGCAGAGATACCCAAAAAAGAAGCAATGTGGTATTGAGGGATACGTTGAAAAACCCAAGCTTGTCTTTTTTTTAGAGCAAGGAATCGTTTTTCGGCACATAGGGTATCTCTTTTTATCAGTACATCCAGAAGATAGGTGATCATTTGCTCTGCAAGAATTCTGAAATACCGTTCAAAACGTTGATGGTATTTAAAAAGACGTAGCTTGTTATCTAATGTTAGACTCAATACGGTCATATCTTCTATTGCTTGGATATAGGTAGCAGAAGGTTTGTTGTTAAAAAAACTATCCACATCTGTTTCCCAACAGTTTTCTCTGCTAAAACAAATGTTTTTTTCTTTCCCATCAAAATTATGAAAAGCACGACAACAGCCTTTAATAATAAAAAATGTTTCATTAGCGATCTGTCCCTCTCTTAAGAGATACGATTTGTTCGGATATTTTTTTAATTTGAAATGACTAGATACTTCCTTCCATTCAGAATCAGATAACGTTACCAGATGCCCGAAAATACCTTTTACTATATGTTCCATTGGTAAAAGAATTAAGAGTTTGTTAGTTTATAGAGTGTCGCATTATGTATCTAGTTACTATTAAAAATTGTAAAAAAAATGGATTTAAGTTTTTTTTAAGTGTATGTTTAACACAGAATGAGATAATATTAACATATTGCTGATACAGTTTTCATGTTGTCAAACTAGTTTTGAACCGTAATAATGGAAACGATGACTATATTTGTTTTCTCATAAATAATCAGGGGATTTGATGAAGAGTACTGGTCTGTTGTAAAAAAGGTATTAAATTTGATTACTTGGTGCAAAGAAGAAGGTGTGGTATTGACCAGTGTAAAAATAAAATACCATAATTGTTACTAATTAAAAAGAAACAGATGAAATCTTATTTATATAATTTAGGGGTTATAG
This sequence comes from Aquimarina sp. TRL1, assembly GCF_013365535.1. Classification (NCBI taxonomy): domain Bacteria; kingdom Pseudomonadati; phylum Bacteroidota; class Flavobacteriia; order Flavobacteriales; family Flavobacteriaceae; genus Aquimarina; species Aquimarina sp. TRL1. Next base: position 1,825,163 of record NZ_CP053590.1, read on the forward strand.
TTATTACAATACTATTTGGGCAATGTGGCAGTACTCCTAAAATAGAAAAAACACCTCCGGTTAAAATTGCGAAGCCGTATTTCCAGAAATGGTATTCCGGAGTAGCCCAGGGAGGGAGTGGATTTACAGTTTATATACCTGTAGAAGAAGAAACAAAAATAGTGCTTCAAACAGCCTATTTTAAAGAGCGAAAAATAGCACTTCAAAAAGAAGGAACCATCTATGTAGGGCGGTATACATATCCAGAAACAAGAAAAGATTTGATAATGAGTGACGATCCGAAGAAAGAATTTGGGAATCAACTCCCTGTCATTGAAGAAAAAAGTCCTTTTACCCTAAAATATAATGAGTGTATAGTAAGTTATAAAGATGGAAATAAAGAAGGATTTTTTAAAATTAATAATCTGGAAGAAAAAGATTTTATAGCATACCCATCCGCAAAACAATAAAACAAATAAGGGCAAAATCTGTATAATTCATATTCATTGGCAATACTAAAAAAACTTTTTAAACAGACCTTTATTTATGGTGTAGCAACGGTATTACCAAGAATGCTGTCTTTTATATTGGTTCCGTTATACACAGGGCTTCTTCCAACAGAGGCTTACGGGGAAATATCTGTTATATTTACCTATTTTGTTTTATTCAATGTTTTATTGGCATATGGAATGGAAACAGCTTTTTTTAGGTTTTATACAAAAGAGACCGATAAGAAAAAGGTAGTAAGTACATCCGCAGTTTCATTAGTGATTTCGTCAGTTTGCTTTTTTGTGTTGGCATTGATTTTTGAAAAGCAAATCGCAACCCTGGTAGATATAAAACAAGAGTATATTCATTTAGTTATATGGATCCTTTTATTGGATGCTTTGGTTATTATTCCTTTTGCTTGGCTCAGAGCTAATGAACGACCGATAAAATATGCGGCAATTAAAATTTGCAATGTATTAGTAAACATTGGGCTTAATGTTTTCTTCCTCTTGTTTTTGCATGATCTTGTATTTCATGTGCCCTTATTAGATAGTATTTGTAAAGATGATTATGAGATAAACTATATTTTTATTTCTAATTTGATTGCCAGTGGTCTGACCCTTGTATTATTAATACCGTTTTATTGGAAAATTAAAGGGAGACCAGATAAAATACTTTGGAATAAAATGATGCGGTATGCCTTACCGGTTTTGATTTCAGGAGTTGCTTTTTCTATTAATGAGAGTTTTGATAGAGTGCTTTTAAAAGAATTATTGCCAGAAGAAAGTTCCGATCATGTTATTGGGATTTATGCAGCTTGTTATAAATTGGCCGTTTTTATGACCTTATTCGCTACTGCTTTTAGAATGGGAGTAGAGCCGTTCTTTTTTAGTCATGCAAAAGAAAAAAATGCACCTGATACCTATGCCAGAATCACCAAATATTTTGTGATACTGGGTTCGGTGATTTTTTTAGGAGTGATAGTATTTTTGCCAATTATAAAGCGATATTTAATACCAAATAAAGCATATTGGGAAGCGATTGGGATTGTACCTTTGATATTGCTAGCTAATTTCTGTTTAGGGATATATCATAATTTATCTGTTTGGTATAAGATTACTGATAAAACCAAGTTCGGAGGTTATATCTCCGTAGCTGGTGCTATTATAACTTTATTGTTGAATGTGATATTGATTCCTTTTTATAGTTATATGGGGTCGGCAATAGCGACCTTATGTGCTTATGGAATCATGATGCTGGTTTCATACCACCTAGGAAAAAAACACTACCCCATTCCTTATGAAACAAAAAGAATAGCAATGTATTTAATTATGGCAATAGGGATTACAGTGGTTTCTTTTTATCTGTTCGACTGTAATTATATCGTTTCAATCCCTTTATTCCTGTCGTTTTTAGTAGTTTTGTATGTTTTTGAGAAAAAGGAAATCAAAGAAATTTTAAGCAAAAAATGAAAAGTATACGATTGATTAGATAAAGAAGTCAGAGACCGTTTTTGGGATCAGAAGTTGTATTAAATCAATCAGAAAATATATATAACAAACACATGAACATTAATATTATTAACAGATCTTCACACGATCTTCCACATTATGAGACCATAGCTTCTGCAGGGATGGACTTACGGGCTTTTCTTACAGAAGCCGTAACATTAAAACCTTTAGAACGCACAATTGTCAAGACTGGGCTTTTTATAGAGTTACCGGTAGGATATGAAGCGCAGGTAAGACCAAGAAGTGGTTTAGCAGCTAAAAAAGGAATCACAGTATTAAATGCACCAGGAACTATAGATGCAGATTACAGAGGAGAAATTGGAGTTATTCTGGTAAATTTATCAAATGAAGATTTCACGATAGAAAATGGAGAACGAATTGCGCAAATGGTTATTGCTAAGCATGAGCGGGCTACGTGGACAGAGGTCAAAGAACTTTCAGAAACATCCAGAGGAGAAGGAGGGTTTGGAAGTACAGGAACGAAATAAGTATTCACAATAAATAATAAACTCCCCACTTGAATACCGGGAACAGTATTCAAGGTATAAAAACAACTTTTTATAATGTATAACACACCCTTTATAAAAGAGGGAAAAACACAAATCGTATGAAAATTATTGTACCTATGGCGGGAAGAGGTTCTAGATTAAGACCTCATACACTTACTGTACCAAAACCACTTATCCCTGTGGCAGGGAAGCCGATTGTGCATAGATTGGTTTCTGATATAGCAAAAGTTTTGGGAGAACCGATAGAAGAAGTTGCCTTTATTTTGGGTGATCCGGCTTTTTTTGGAGAAGATGTCGTAAAAAGCCTGACGGAATTAGCAGAAAGTTTGGGGGCTAAAGCGTCAATTTACAGACAAGATAAACCCCTGGGAACCGGACATGCAATTATGTGTGCCGAAGATTCACTATCAGGACCAGCAGTAGTTGCCTATGCAGATACATTAATTCGGGCAGATTTTAACCTGGACAAGGAGGCAGATTCAGTGATTTGGGTAAAACAAGTTGAACATCCGGAAGCATACGGAGTTGTCAAACTCAATGAGCGTAATGAAATAACAGAACTTGTAGAAAAACCAAAAGAGTTTGTTTCTGATATGGCTGTAATTGGAATCTATTATTTTAAAGATATAGGTGTTCTGAAAAAAGAACTACAACATGTTCTGGATCACAATATTGTGCAGGGAGGAGAATATCAGATTAATGATGGTATAAAAAGAATGATGGCAGATGGAAAAGTCTTCGTGACAGGAAAAGTAGATGAATGGATGGATTGTGGTAATAAAAACGTAACGGTAGAAACCAATACCAGAATGCTCGGGTTTCTTGAAAAAGATGGAGAACAATTAATGAGCAATACCATTACAAAAGAAAATGCAACGATTATACCTCCGTGTTATGTAGGAGAAAATGTAGTACTTAGAAATGCTACAATAGGACCTGATGTATCTATAGGAGATGGATGTGTTATAGAAAACACCACCATTAAAAATAGTTTGATTCAGACCCAAACTACAATAAAAAACGCTAACTTAGACAATGCTATGATAGGGAATAAAGTTGTATACAACGGTGAATTCACTACCATAAGTATAGGAGATTATTCGGTATTAGAATAATACGGTATAACGGGATCTTGGTTAAACAACTTTATGAAAAAGATTTGTAAACAATTCGGCTTTTTGGTTTTCTGTTCACTGACAGTATTGACTGGGGTAGAGGCACAAGAGATTGAACCAAAACAAGAAATAAATATTGATGATCTAGGAGATGTTTCTGATGATTTTCAGGAATATTTTTTTGAAGCATTAAGGCAAAAAGCTATTACAAATTATGATAAAGCTATAGAGGCACTGGAAAAATGCCTGAAAATTAATCCCAGTGCTTCTTATATTCACTTCGAATTAGGAAAAAACTATCTAAAACTAAAACAGTACCAGAATGCTCAGGAAGGCTTTGAAAAAGTCCTGCAAGCAAAACCTAATGATAAATATGTTTTAGAGCTGTTGTTTGAAGTGTATTTTTCTCAACGAAAATACAAAGAATCCGTAGCTGTTTTAGAAAAACTAGTTGTACATAATCCTTTGTTCAAAGAGCAATTGGCAAATATGTATTTTCTAGAAAAAAGATACGATGATGCATTGTCAGCATTAGATGAACTGGATGATGAATTTGGTGCTGATTCGTATAGAAATAAGCTGCGAGACAGAATTCATGCGAGAATTAATAATAAAAGCGGGCAAATCGCACGGTTGGAAAACAAAATAAAGGAGCAGCCTAATAGTGAGCGTAATTATATTAACCTCATTTATCTTTATAGTAAAAATAACCAGAAAGAAAAAGCCTACGAAACAGCCAAAGAACTATTAAAAAAGAAACCGGATTCAGAACTCGTTCACCTGGCATTGTATAAGTTTTATCTCGAGGATAATAAAGTAGACGAATCAGTCAATTCGATGAAGGTAGTGTTGGCAAGTAAAGAGATGGATGTGGATTCCAAACAGAAAGTATTAAATGATTTTCTGGATTTTGTGAGCAAAAACCCTTCTTACGAATCAGAATTAATAGAAACCTCTTTAGCTTTTTCTGAAGAAGAAAAGAGTCAGAAAATTTTCAAAGAAATAGGAAATTATTTTTTTGGTCAGGATAAAAAAGAACTCGCCCTTAATTTTTATGAAAAAGGAATGACTGATAATTTTGAAGATTTTGATCTTTTAAAAAGAATGTTATTGCTTCAGTTGGATTTAGGGAGGTATGAGAAAGCAAAAGAAGGAAGTGCGATCGCTATAGAAATGTTTCCTTCTCAGCCTATTTTGTATTTAGTCAATGGTGTTTCATTACTTCATCTGGAAGAAGCTAAAACAGCAGTAGAAATATTAAGTCAGGGAATGGATTATATCATTGATGATGTAAAGATGGAATCTGATTTTTATTTGCAAATGGGAATTGCTTATGGTAAGTTGGGGGAATCTGCCAAGGCAAATAAGTATAAAAAGAAATCTGAAGAGATTCAGAATAAATCATAATTTTTTTATGAAGAGGATATTGTACGTACTTTGTACGATCGTTTTTTTATTACAATCTTGTAAAGGGACAAAAGCAATTAGTGATACCGGAAAAGTAAAAAAAATAAGCGCAGAAAAAGTGATTGCCAATCATTATAATCACTCATTTAATTTTAAAACACTGAATGCGAGACTAAAAGTAAGGTATTCTGATGGAGAGCGCTCATTTAGTCCTAATGTCACCCTGAGAATGGAGAAAGACAAAACAATATGGCTAAGTGCTAAGCTATTAGGGATTACTGTTGCCAAAGCATTAATTACTCCGGAGTCGTTTAGTTATTATGAGAAAGGAAATCACACTTATTTCGAAGGAGATTTTAAGATGCTTAGTAAGTGGCTGGGAGCAGATCTTAATTTTGACAAAGTACAACAAATGCTGTTGGGACAGGCACTTTTTAATTTGAGAGAAGAAAAGTACAAATCCGCTGTTGTCGATAAGAAATACCAGCTAATTCCTAAGAAACAATTAGAACTATTTGAGCGATTGCTGTTCGTCAATCCGGATAATTATAAAATGTTTTCACAACAATTATCACAGGGGTCAAAAAATCTGGCAATAAATTATGTGGACTATCAAAGGTTGGCGAATCAAAGTTTTCCAAAAGAAATCTACATTGTAGCTACCAATAATGAGGATAATACCACCTTAAAATTAGAATATAAGACTGTAGATTATAATGCAAAGGTGAGTTTTCCGTTTACTATTCCAGCAGGCTATACCCAAGTAACCGTACAATGAAATTATCCAGAATACTATATTTAAGTTGCTTTTTTTTGATTTGTGCTTCTTCTTTTTCGCAAAGTGCTAAACAGCGAGAGCTAGAAAAGAAAAGAGAAAAGTTAAGACAGGAAATAGCACAAATGAAGAAACTTCGAGAAACGAATAAAAAGAAAGAACGTTCGTTATTAGACGAGGTAGAAACATTAAAATCTCAGATAAGTACACGTCAGAACCTTATTAAGGTAACAAATCAGCAAACAAATTTACTGTCCCGGGAAATAGATGCGAATCTAAAAAAAATGGGAAAACAAAGAGAAGAGATAGAGTTACTCAAAAAAGAGTATGCTAAAATGGTGGTCAAATCGTATAAGAGTAAGTCCAAACAGAGCCGAATTATGTTCTTACTGTCATCCAATGATTTTTCGCAGGCATACAAACGACTTCAATATATGAAGCAGTATAATGAGTATCGAAAAGAGAAAGTAGAGCAGATCGAAAATCAGACCATAGCACTTCAGGAGTTAAATAAAGACCTTGTTAGACAGAAAGAAGATAAGGAAGTCTTGATAGGAGAAAATAAAGAAGCCGAAAAGAACCTGGAAAAAGAAAGGGAAGAACAAGAGGTTTTAATGGCGTCTATTCGAAAAGAGGCTGGAGTTTATACCAAAAAAATAAAACAAAAGGAAAAGCAGGCCAATGCGATTGATAGAGCCATTGAGAAGTTGATAAGAGACGCTATTGCTAAGGCAAATAAAAAAGTTGGGAAAAAAGTTACTAAAAAAGGATCAGCAACCACTTTTGCACTAACTGCAGAAGCTAAAAAACTGGCAGATAATTTTACTGCCAATAAAGGAAAGCTACCCTGGCCAGTGGGTACGGGACGAATTACTAAGAAATTTGGAAGACAACCACATCCTACTTTACCCAATATTCAGATTAATAGTAGTGGAGTGGAAATAGAAACGCAGCCTGGAGAAAAAGCCAGAGCTGTTTTTGATGGAGAAGTCATTGCTATACAAAAACTCAAAGGAGCCAGCAGACTAGTGCAGATCCGCCATGGTAACTATATTACTACCTATTACAATCTGGAAAACATAACCATCAAGGAAGGAGATGCTGTAAAAACCAAACAACAAATTGGTCAGGTGAGAACCAATCCTGCAACAGGAAGAGCTATTATGAAGTTTTTGATTTATCAAAATGCCAAACGTCTGAACCCGCAAACATGGGTGTATAAGATGTGATTCAAAATGAATAGAAGGATATTATTTCTTGTGTATACCTGTTTATATTAAAATTTAGATAGCCTCCTCTTATTTCTTTTTTATGTGATGAAAAATTGCATAGTTCATTCTGAAATGAACTATAAAAACATTCGACTGGCTACTTTTGTTTTATCAATATATAAAAGCATAAAACATCAGGTGGTTAGTATGAAAAAAAATATTTTCGACAGGAAGATACGACAGTGTAAATTGGGCGTAAATCAAAGAAGAGACTCATATCGATACTACAGCTTCCTTATTATATCATTTACCTTTTTTCTTTATAAAACCTGAGCAACCATTATTGCCGCATTGTTTATTTGCTGTTTTTTTAGAAGGATGATGTCTTTCTGAAGAATAATATGGATGTATGAGTATATAAACAGTGTTTTTTTAGCAAAGATGATTAAGACAAATATTAGTATAAATCAGAATATACAAGTTCGATGAAAGCAAAAGATAGTATTATATGTAACTTTGAAGAAATACGGAGAAGGAGTATCAAGCTTTGGAGTGCAATTCCAGCAATGTATTATACGTGGAAACCTGATGAAGAAGCGTTTAGTGTATTAGAAATGATCCGCCATGTACTGGAAGGAGAGCATCTGTATCATATGATTATTACTCGAAAAGAGCAATTGGATGGATATCAATCTCCCTGGTTAAAGGTAGAATATGTTGATCTGAAAAAAGAATTAGCGATTGCAGCCCCGTTTCGGAAACGTTTTATAGAAATGATTCAAGGAGTTTCTGATGAGGATATGACCAATATTATTATTGAAAGGAAAGAATGTAATCAACGATATGAATTAGGGAACTACCTGAATAGAATAGCATATCATGAAGCGGTCCATACCGGTCAGATGCTGGATTATTTAAGAACTATTGGAGTTCCCCGATCAAATATTTGGGACTAAACGTATCGATAATTTATGATAGTATGGAAGAATATGAAGAGCAATTTAGTAAAATAGCGTCTTTATTGGGAGATAAAGTAAGAGCTGTTATGCTTTGGAATATGTTGGATGGGAGAGCGTTTACTGCTTCAGAATTAGCGATATGTGCCAGTGTCTCTTCTCAGTCAGCCAGTAATCATCTGAATAAACTTGTCACAGCAAAATTGCTGGTTGTAGAAAAACAAGGAAGACACCGATACTATAGATATGCCAGCGAAGAAGTGGCACGAGTGGTGGAAACGATGGGAAGCTTAATTACCATATCAGAAAAAGACAGGTCAATTCCTGTTACAACTCCTAAAGATCTGACATTTGCCAGAACATGTTATGATCATTTGGCCGGCAAACTTGGAGTACAGGTAACCAAGGCACTGGTGGATAATCATATTTTAGTTCTTGAAGAAAAAAAATATAGGGTTACAGAAAGTGGATTAACATGGTTCTCTACTATCGGAATTGACATTGATCGTATTAAAAGTAAAAAAAGATCTTTTGCCCATGCATGTTTAGATTGGAGTGAAAGACGATATCATTTAGCAGGTGCATTGGGGGCGGCTTTATATCATACTATGGTAGATAAAGATTGGATTCGAAGAAAAGAAAACACCAGAGAGGTAGTCCTTACATCCCATGGAGAGCAGGAATTAAATGCTCGCTTACAATTGAATATTAGAGAATAAGCATTTCATGACCTTAAAAATCATATGTTTTGTATATATTAAATATATAATTTAAAAGAAAGCCATCATAAAGATTTCTTTGTGATGGCTTTTATACAGTTATTTTTAAAATCGTTTATTTGTTTTCCTGAGCAACAAAAAGCGCTTTTAATTCAGTAGCATCATCCGGTTTCATTTTGCCGGCAAGTACTAAGCTTAGTTGTTTACGCCTCAGTGCGGCGTCAAAACGTTTTTTCTCTAATTCTGTTTGTGGTTTTATAGGAGGAACAGAAACAGGAGTTCCTGTTTCATTAACAGCTACAAAGGTATAAATAGCTTCGTTTGCTTTTGTTTTTTCACCGCTTTGTCTGTCTTCTACCCAAACATCGATAACCACCTCCATAGAGGTTCTAAAAGCTCTTGAAACTTTTGCTTCTACAGTAACTACACTCCCCAAAGGAACACTTTTGTTAAACGCAACATGATTTACTGATGCAGTAACGACAATTCTTCTGGAATGCCTTCCTGCAGAAATACCTGCAGCTCTATCCATTCTAGCTAGAAGTTCTCCTCCAAAAAGGTTATTCAATGGGTTTGTTTCTCCTGGTAATACAAGATCTGTTAAAACAGTTAGAGATTCTGAGGGGTATCTTGCTTCCATAATTATATACAATTTTAGAGCAAAGATAAAGAGGAGTATCGAATTGACGATACTTTCAGTATAAATATTCGACAAGTCGCTAAAAAATTATTATATAATGACCATTAGTCTTAAGAAAAATAGAAAAATAACCTCTTAATAAGGGATATGATTGATAAAAATGTAAAAAAAAGCCTATCCAAAATTAGATAGGCTTTTCTATATAATGTTTTTATGATTGGGTTATGGTAGTTCTTTTACTAATAACCAAGCTCTTTTATCATTGGTGTTTTTTATTTCCTGTAGTGCTGTTAATGCCTCTTGTCTGGTAGAAAAACTAACGTAAGATACTTGATGAAGACCGAACTGATTAATTCCGATAAGTCGTGGCGAGAATCCTTTTTCTTGCAACTCTTCTATTTTTTTGTTAGCATTATCTATAAACCGGAATGCTCCTGCAACTATATGATATTTATGTGCTTTCGAGGGCGCTTCTTCTTTTAGTGTAGATAAGCTTATAGCAGGAAGTGGGCTACTAATTTCAAAAGTAGCTTCCTGTATCCGTTGTTTGATAGTTTCAGTGGCTTCTTTATGCTCATTATCATTATAAGTGATTGTCTGATCATTGTATTTCTTTACACCAAAAAAACCACTCACACCAATAGCTATTGCTAAAACTGCTGCATATTTTAGGTAAGGACGCTCACGACGTTTTTCAGGAGTGAAGGCAATAGGCGCCTTTTCTTCTAGAGACTCAGTTTCTTCTTTATAGATTTCTCTTTGAATTGTAGGAGAAACAAAAGAGCTAAGTCCAAAAGCTTCAGTCAGGTAATTGTGTTGCTCAAAAGGTTCGAATTGAAGAGTGTCTTCTATCGAAACAAAGAAAGAACCAATTCCTTCTATAGAAACACGTTTTCCGTTAGTAAGTTCATTTTTTAAAGAAGCTACATATCGCTGAATTTTAGAAATGGCATCCGTATAGGAGATTTGTTCTGCAGAAGCAATATAGTTCGCTAATAACCCATCATTATTCTGTAACTGACGATTAAAAGAGATCAGTTTTTTTGGAGGGTAAAAAGCATTCGTAGCACTGTGAATAGAAGCCGACTCCCTTTTGGTCAAAAAAGCACCAAAATCAGGAATAATAACACATTCATAGCGGTATAAAAGTTCACTTATATAAGTAGCTGTATTCATTTATTTTCCTTAAAAAAATCAGAGGTTTCTGAAAGTCAATTAGATGGCGAGAATACATGCTCAATAATGAGTCATAACAATACATCAAGCCACCTAAGTCCAAAGGTAGAAAAAAATAAAAATGATATTAAAAGATCATAAGTGATTTTATTAACAGATTGGATTTTTTTTTGTTTCTTATGTTGATATACAATTGATTACGAAATGGAAGAGAAGCTAAAAGCTGTAATGATTTTAAAAAAAGCAGCAAATTTAGGAGATAGTTCAATTAAGAAAATGATACAAGCTGTTGGAAGTGCAGAAGGAGTACTGAAAGAAAAAGCAGCGAATCTTCTTAAAATTGAAGGAATTGGCAGTCAGCGGATACATGACATACAGAATCCGGCATATGAGGCAGCGGTAGAAGAGGAGCTTTGTTTTATCAGAAATAATGCAATTGATTGTTATTTGTATGATGCTCCTGACTATCCCTATAGACTAAAGCAATGTTTGGATGGTCCGGTTTTATTATTTGGGAGAGGGAACATATGTATGACACAAAAAAACGTAATCAGTATTGTTGGTACTAGAAGGGCTACAAGCTATGGTATTCGGTTTTGTGAAGAGCTTATAGAAATGTTAGCTCCTTTGGATCCGATAATTGTATCTGGTTTTGCGTATGGAATTGATATCACAGCACAGCGAGCAGCTTTAAATGCTGGTTTGCAGACGATCGGTTGTCTGGCACATGGATTAAACCAACTATACCCTAAAACACATAAAAAATATACAACTGCTATTGAAGAGAATGGTGGTTTTTTTACAGATTATTGGAGTACAGACCTGTTTGATAGAAAGAATTTTTTAGGTAGAAATCGCATTATTGCAGGAATCAGTGAAGCGACAGTAGTTATAGAAAGTGCAAATAAAGGAGGATCTCTGGTAACAGCAGAGTTAGCACATTCTTATAACAGAGATGTTTTTGCTGTACCAGGACGTGTTACTGATGTATACAGTCAAGGGTGTAATATGCTTATCAAAACACAAAAAGCGCATGTATTGACCACGGCTGCCGATTTGATTTATATGCTCAATTGGGAATTAGAAGAGAAACAACAACAGGCGCAACAAAAGCAATTGTTCGTGACCCTAGATGAAGAAGAGAAAACAATATTTCATTTTTTGGAAAACAATAACAAAGAATTATTAGATCATATTGCTCTTCATTGTCATATGCCTACATTTAAAGTTGCTTCTCTTTTACTTACAATGGAACTAAAAGGAGTAGTTCGTCCGCTACCAGGAAAACGTTTCGAACTTATCTAATGTGATTCTAACAGTTGATTGTACATCTTATTCATTTCTTTATTATCAGGAGCAGCTTTTAATAATTTGCTTCTCTTTTTTGGATCTTGAATCCACCGATACATCCAGGAAATACCCCATTTTTTATAATATGTGTTTTTAGAAGAGTATACGGGATCTTCTAATGCTTCTTTTATTGATATGAAACGATATTCTTTGGATTGCAAATGCTTGATGATTTTAGGGAGATAATCTGTGTTTAACACGTTATCATGACATAAGAAAATATGCCGTATGTTTCGTTTGTATTGATCTTGTGATAGTTTTTGATGGTACTCAAATACATTCAGGGTGTATGAAAGATATGTATCTCCAATATATCTCGCATTTTTAAAATCTTTTTTTTGCAACGCATTTTCATACAATGTATTAAAAAGCCAGTCCTCACTTTCTATGGTAAAAGGGGTAATTGTATACCCTTTGCGAGAAAGAAAGTGCGCCATTTTCTTCTGAGAAATACTGTCTTTTCCCAGATTATTATACGGAAATCTAAAGTATTTCAGACTGTCTTCCTGTTGTGCCAAAACTTCTTTGGTAATTACCGCTCCTTTAATAATGTCTTCGGTAAAGGAGCTGTATTGTTCGTATGCCGTATGTCCATATGTATGATTTCCTGAAGTTACATTTTTGTTCGTAATCCATTGGACAAGTTGATTGTAATTCTGATGGTAGTTTTTGTTTTGATAGAGAAATCCTTCGTTGATAAAAATTGCTACAGGCAATTGCATGCTATCTATTTTTCGTAATAATTCAGAAGAAAAATTGGTTTTTTCGAGTAATTGTATATTCGGTACATCATCAATGGTTATAGAAACAAAATTCTTTTGGGCAGCTAATGATTGAAGTAAAAATAAACTGCCAATACATAGGATTCTATACATGGGTATGAAGAAGGTTTATTGAATAATTCCCGCGCAGATTTTTAAACGAATTATTTTTTTTACAGAGGTAGCAACCTGTTTTTTATAAGCAGGATCAGAAAGGGTTTCCTTATAGATATTTTGCATCGTTCGTTCTTCATTTTGAGGCATTAAAATGAGATCACAACCTGCCTTTGATGCTAATAAAGGAGCGTTTTTTAGAATAGTAACCGCTTTCATGATGTTTAGAGCATCAGAAATGATAATCCCTTTGAATCCCATTTCTTCTTTTAATAGTCCGGTTACAATTTTTCGAGAACAGCTAGACGGGATACCATCAGTGGCATATTTGTCATTGTTTTGTATTGTTATATGAGCAATCATGATTGAAAGAACGCCATCTTCAATAATTTTTTTGTAGTTAGCAACCTCTTGTAATGGTCCATCTATATATACACTTCTTTTGTGAGTATCTCCTTTTACCAGTCCATGTCCTGGAAAATGTTTTGCAGTGGCAATAATTCCTTCTTTTTGAGTATGAAGAATAAACCGGTTGGCAAGTGCTACTACAGTGTCTTTATTACTGCCATAACTTCTTGATTTAATTGCTTCATTGGCAGCACTAACATCAAGAACAGGAGCATAGTTATGATGTACACCAATTTCTTTGAGTTCTTTATTAATAGTACTGGTAACCTGATCAGATTGTTCAACTGTTTTGATGTCAATAGTTTTGCCAACATTTTTGGCTCCTTTTATTCTGCTACTGAATAAACTAGGTTCTGCATCCATACTAAATAATAAAGGGATGGAGTTATTTTTTTTGCTGATGCTATTGAGCGTATTGATATGTTGGATATGTTTCTTTTTATAGCCTTTTAAGAAAACGACTCCTCCTATTTTGTTAGCAGAAGCTAACTTATTAACGGTTGCTACAGATTTTCCCAGTTCTCCGGCTGAGGTAATGATCATTTGTGCAATTCGTTCTTGTTCACTTAGACTATTATATACAGAATCTACCTTGGCAGTCAATAAGGAATCTGAGGAATAGAAATCTTGTAGAGAAAACTGCTGTTGGGCAACAATTGATAATGGAAGGAGTAAAGCAATAAGGAATTGAGTGGTTTTTTTCATAATAATATAATAATAGGCTAGAGAATATAAAGGTTATGAGGTAATAGGTACATTAGGTAATTGACCCCATTCACTCCAGGATCCGTCATAAATGACTCCCATAGGATATCCTGCAAGTTGAGAGGCTAATAAAATGATACAAGCTGTAATTCCTGATCCACAACTAAAAATTAATTTCTTATTAGCAATAGGCAGCGAATTAAATAAGGATTGTAATTGAGCTGTTGACAATATCGTTCCATCATCAGATAAGACGCTGGTATAAGGTAAACTAATAGAGTTAGGAATGTGACCTCCTTTTAGATCAGCTCTTGGTTCCGGGGCTGTAGCTTCAAAACGCCCTTTAGAACGAGCGTCTAATATACAGTTGTCTGTATGGTGGATACTATTCATAATATCAGTAACAGAGGCTACGTGTTCAGGGCGGAATGATGTTTTGAAATGAGTAGTAGAAAAATGAGATCTCTTCTCTACAGAGGTTGTAGGGTATCCTGATTTTACCCAAACAGGAAGTCCTCCATCTAAAACAGCTACATTTTCGTGCCCCATTGTTTTGAACATCCACCAAGCCCTGGGACTACTATAAATTCCCAATGTGTCATATATGATTATGGTATGATCAGAGGAAATTCCTAATTCTTCACAACCTTTGGCAAATACCTCTGGCGTTGGAAGCATATTTGGAATTGAATTTGTCTTGTCCGAAAAAGTGTTTTTAATATCGAAAAAACGTGCATTCTTTATCTGAGAAGTAACTGATACATGATCAGATGCAGTTACTTTTTTTATACTGGCATCCAGAATGATAATGTCAGGATGATCTAGGTGTTCTGCTAGCCACGCAGCAGAAACAATAGGAGAAGAAAGCGTAATTTTTTTCATTGTAAAATGTGTTTTTTAAAATAGTCGATTTCTATTTTTCAAATCGATCAAGCATATTCAGTACCTGTTTTCTAAGTTTTTTTCTGAAAAAAGAAGTTCCTCCTAATAGTTTTCCTTTCCACCCTAATGCCTGACCAGCCCAGTTACGGATGTTAAACTCATCATGGTGTTCTATAATTTTGCCGTCCTTAAAAACAAAAGAAGCACGAATTGTATTGGTGACAGCCCGTCCTGTTTTACTAAATGTATATTGCGCTTTCCAATTAGCAGAAGCTTCTTTTTCTGTGGCTTTTACATCAGAAAACTCCACGCGGAGATCCTTTCCGTTTTTGCAAAGCATTCGCCACATCTTTTTTGCCTGTTCTCCTTTAAGCGTTCCAAAAACCGGATCACTAAAAGTAACATTGCTGTGATAACAAGCGTTCATTTTTGTAGCATCACGTTCCTGAAATGCTGTGTAAAAATTCTGAATTAATTCATCCATAACCTTATTCTGTAAGAATCTATAGAAGGTATGAAGATAAGAATAATTAATCCAGTTTATCGGCTAATTTTCTAAAAACCTTACTAGGATCTTTATGATTGTATAGGACGTTATAAACAGCGTCGATAATAGGAGTCCTTGCTCCTTTAGACTCATTGAGCACATAAGCACTTTTAGTTGCGTAAAAACCTTCTGCCACCATATTCATTTCCATTTGAGCACTTTTTACGGTATAGCCTTTCCCAATCATATTTCCAAACATACGATTTCTGGAAAAAACGGAATATCCGGTCACTAATAGATCTCCTAAATAAGCAGAATTGTTAATATTTCGCTTCATTTTATGAACTTTCTTGATAAAGCGTTTCATTTCCCGAATGGCATTACTCATTAATACACTCTGAAAATTATCTCCATACCCTAGTCCATGGGCAATACCTGCAGCAATAGAATATATGTTTTTGAGCATAGCAGCATACTCAGTTCCGATGATGTCATCACTGATTTTACACTTTATATATTCGCTTTCCAAATGAGAAGCCATTAAAGTGGCTTTTTTCTCATCAATACTAGCAATCGTTAGATAGGATAACCGTTCCAGAGCAACTTCTTCTGCATGACAAGGTCCTGTAATCACACCGATGTTATCTAATGGGATGTTATACTCCTGATTAAAATGTTCCCCTACAATCAGCCCTGTTTCAGGGACAATTCCTTTAATTGCAGAAAAAACTATTTTACCTTTTAGATCAGTATTCAGTTTTTTTAATTCACTATATAAAAAAGCGGAAGGGATGGCAAATATCAGATAGTCAGCATAGGCTACCGCTTCATTAATATCATCAGTTAGCTTGAGCTGATGCGTTTTAAATTCTACGGAGCTGAGATAATTAGGATTATGTTGTTGTTTTTTTAGATGCTCTATTGCATAAATACTTCTCATATACCATCCTACTTCTGTAAGATTTTCACAAAGCATTTTTACGATTGCTGTTGCCCAGCTTCCTCCACCGATTACGGCAAATGTTGGTTTTTCTTTCATTCAAGTAATTTTCAATTAACATCCAGTAGTTGATGATTTGGGTTTTCTTAGATGCCTTTGTAGTTCCAAAAAGAGGTTTACACACAAATTAATTGAGTGCTCAAAAGTAAGTAAAATACACTATAAAATAAACTTCTGTATATCAGAGTTTTAATTTTTTGGCATGCGTTTTGGTTCTCTAAAAGCAAATAGTAAACCGATACAATTATGAAAACACTAAAAATACTTTCGGCTTTTATCCTGGGGATATTACTTTTTACTTCATGTACAAGTGAAGTAGTTGTTAACGAGTTTCACGAAGAACCTGTTGTTACTTTAGATGAGGTATTGCATAGCTATGAAATTTGGTATGTAGATATCGAAAGAACACAAGGGAATGGAGAAATTCCATTTTTTCAGCAGGCATTTACTGTGTCTTTTAGAAATGATACATTCTTTGCGAATAACAATTTAGTGGGTATTGGGGATAATGGAAATGGTTTTGGGTTAGACGTCGGTTTTTTTGATGCGTTTGGTACAGAATTAACAATAGATCACGATATTGATGGGGTTTATAATTTGATTATTACTCAATTAGCAGATAATGAGATTCGTGTTCATGATCCCGTGTTAAATACAAGTTATTATTTAATAGGGTATCAAAGAAATACCTTTGACTACGACAGGGTTTTTTATGACAATATTCATTACTTTTTACAAGAATATACCACATGGGAGAAAGTGTATACTAGTGAATTTGGTGTGATTAATGAATTTGATGAAGAGACCTATATTGCTTTTTTACCTTTTGGAGCAGGAGACAATTTCAAGAGTTCTAAAGACCCAAACGGTATGCGAATCCCAAGTATTTTCTATGATTATGAGGGGCATTATGAAATACAAGACGTTTTTAACAACTTAAATAGGAAAATTTTAACACTTGATTATAGCTATCTAGGCAATGAACACTTTGAGTTGTCCGTTATAAACGATAGAAAGATAGAGTTGCTTCACCCCTCTTCAGGAACGGTGTATCATTTTGAAGGAAGAGAATATGTGCAGATAAAAAAGTCTACTCATGGAAAAACAACTCAAAACACAAAGAAAAGAATAAAAAAAGCTGATTTTATGAAGCTTTCAAGATAGTAAGACTTTTGGTTGGTTATTTAGTTGGAAATCGCTCTGCAAGAATTTTCTTGTCTGAGCGATTTCTATTTTTTAGAAGTTTTTGTTTTATTCATTAGAGAGAAAAAATAACCCAATCTAGGTTTTTAACAGATGCTTTTTTTAACGAGTTAATATGAGAACAAGTGCAATGGAGAAAGTTCTCAGGTAATTCCGTAATTTTATACACTAAAATTGCATGATATGGGAATTCAAAAACCATTCAATCTCAATCAATGGATTGAGGAAAACAGAGATACATTAAAGCCTCCCGTAGGAAATAGAAATTTATATAAAGATGCTGGAGACTATATAGTAATGATTGTAGCAGGTCCTAATGCTAGAAAAGATTATCATTATAATGAAACAGAAGAGCTTTTTTATCAGTTAGAAGGAGAGATAGAAGTTCATATTCAGGAAGAAGGAGTAAAAAAAACGATGAAATTAGGACCTGGAGATATGTATTTGCACCCGGCAGGTGTTCCGCATTCACCAGTACGACATGAAGGTTCATTAGGTTTGGTTATCGAAAGAAAACGAGATCATTTAGAAGCAGATGATGGATTGTTATGGTACTGTGATCACTGCAATACCAAGTTGCATGATGTGTATTTCAAATTGAATGATATAGAAAAAGATTTCTTAAAACACTTTAAAGATTTCTATTCTAATAAAGAACTTCGTACCTGTAATAATTGTGGTAAAGAAATGCCGGTAGATAAGCGATTTATCGGGTAATAAAAGAGGGGCTCGTACGAGCCCCTCTTCTTTTTTGTACTATATCCATTTCTATAACTAGGATAAGATTCTTACGGAAGCACTCCCTATTTTTTGAATACTTTTTTTACCGTTGTTTTACCGTTTATTGTAATGGTCAAGAAATATATACCTCTTCGCAAAGAGGCAATGTCAAACTGTTGAGTAAAAACGCCTTTTTTCTGATGCTTGATTTCATCGGAAAGAAGAGAGTCTCCTTCCATATTTTTCAAAGTGAAGGAAACCGTATTATTGGTTTTTTCTGTTTGATAGGTAATCGCTAGTTGCTTGGTGGCCGGATTCGGATAAACATTCAAGTTAATAGCAGGTTTACTGTTTTCTTTGAATATATCCTTTTCTTTTTGACCATATACGATATCAAAACGCTCCCCTCCGATAACACCTCTTTTGTTACTTTGAACTACATCATAAATAAAAGGACGTCGGTATGGAGTGTCTTTGAATAATTTGAATTGCATTTGTAAAGAGAATGTTTCTCCGGGTTTAAGAGGAATTCCCGTCATTACAGCTTTTGGTTCGAAAATTTGAATGGTATTTCTTCCAACAACTTCGATCCCTCTACCATCTCCATAGGCTTTCCAGCGCTCGAATAACTCCGGACTCATTGTGGCAGTAATATTTCCGTGTTTTAAGAAATGGTTGGTCGTATTGGTTCCGTATATTCCATCATAGAAGTTCAGATCAATAATATCTTCTCTTTTAAGATCAGTATTGCGCACATATACATTCGTATAACTTACATTATTCGATGGGTTGGCATCATAAACAGATACATTTTTCCAGGCAACATTATTATTGTTTCTGGTATTACTGTTTACAGATGAGGTTTCTACACCAATCGGGTCTATTTGAGAGATAACTCTGGCGATTAGACAAAAATGATGCTTGTCATAATCAAAATCATTCGGATTTGGAGGATACCATGGAATTTCAATAATAGTTTCATCTCCGGGATTCAAATTCGGAATATTTAATGGAATACTGGTAATTTCATCCCCATGTAATAGATAGGAACCTCCAGGAGTAAAATCATAAAAGTTGATCCAGTTTGTCGGCCATGATAAACCTGTGGATGCCTTGGAGAAATAAACACGTAGTTTCCCATCTGAAATAGGAGCACAACCTCTGTTTTTTACTCGTACATATACTCCATTAGGACTGGTCGTTTTGTACTCCGGGTTTTGATGGCTGGTTCCTCCGTCCATATTTTGACGTACCCAGATATCTCTACTCGTGTACATGGGTCCGCTAAATGGGTTGGGTTCTATTCCAGTGTCACTACTACTGTGATAAGGAGTACGATTATCCATAATGTATAAATCCCCTGTCCCATTTAGGGTAAGTTGATCTCCCAGGTTAACCGGAACCTCATCAAATTGAGGGGTTTCTGGTCTGGAATCTTGTGTTTCTGCGTAATCAAAAGCTTCTCTTTTAGTAACTACCCCATCTGCATTTACATCAGAACCTACAAAAACCCCTGAAGGAAAAGCTTCATTGACAGCAGATGTCCAATAATAGACGAATTCATCCGTATTAATAGTGGGACCTGCCCAGGACAGTTCATCATGTCTGGCAGCTGTAGCAATCACTCGATTTGGTCCGGAAAGGTCATCAATAAACCCTCCACTGTTACATTGTTCCATTACAATAGAAATTTTACCAGCATTTACTTTGTTTACCTCGGTAGCAAATTCATCGTCATTTATAGTCTCTCCCCAAAGGTATAATAAAGTATCCCATGCAGTTGCTCCAGAAGTGTCAACACCTCCATGGTCAGTAGTAAAAATAAAAAGTTCATCATCTTCATCCAGAATTCCAGATAAGGTATTGAATACTGAAGTAATATTCGCATGCGTAGCAGAAAACTGAATGTCATTGTCCCCATCTCCGTCGAGGTCAGGATTAGAATTCGTCCCGTTGGAAATATCAGCTGCAGGATTAGTTCCGTCTGACATCAATGTATAAATATTAGCATCTGCATATCCGTATTTGTTAACCAAAGTTTTGTAAACGAAAGAGCAGTCATTCCAGTATCTTACATGGTTATTCCCCTGATTCCATCCTCCACTGATAATTACTGCATATTTATTAGAAGAAGTACCACAAGGAATATTGTTTACCTGCTTTGCAAAATCTAGAAAGCGTTCCCGGGTTTCTATATGTTTTCTCAATACTTTCATCTCCCGGATCATATCAGGAGGAGTAGTAGCTTTGGTAATTTCATAACGAGCTGTTTCTACATCAAAAAAGATGTATTGAGCAGGGTGTTCCCAGTTAGCATAAGGCGCTTCATCAATAAAAAAGAGCCAGGAATGTGATTTAGGACTCCTAATGGTTTTGTTAAAACTTCGAATGCTGTAGTTAGGAGGGAGAACCTCCTGAGAACCATAAACCCACTGGTTTTTATCTTGTGATATAACTCCTTTTTCCAATAGAATTTCATAAGCTTTTTCCATTGGAATCTGCGACCATATGTGGGCGCTGGTCAAAAAAAGAAATGTGAAAATTACTAGATTTTTCATAATTGTCGGTTTTAATATTAGTGAGTGCAAAGGTTTGTTTTTCAGAAGGATAATGTAAGAGTTGATACCCTGTTTCTAAACAGGTAAATAACTAGGCTACGGTAAGGTCATTCCGTAGAATTAAAACGTATAAAACCAAATCATTTCTTTTTGTGTGAGAATTGTGTGAATTTGATTAAATTTATGAGCTAATGAAAAAAAATAACTTAAAATATCTCTGTAAAAAGAGAAATAGAATTTTCATTACAAAAACACAGTATCTTTACCTTTTTCTTTAAAAAAACAACAATAAAATGGCAGCGATTGCAACAGATTTTGGAATTCAGGAAGCGCTACAACAGTTAGGTGTTTCTGAACAGAATAAAGGAACATCTACCGGAGCAGACTGGTTTTCTTCTGGAGAAGAAATCTTGTCTTATTCACCTGTTGATGGAGCATTGATAGGAAAAGTATTTACCACAACTCAGGAAGATTATGAAAAAGTTATTCAGACAGCAACAACAGCTTTTGCTTCTTGGAGAAAAGTACCGGCGCCTCAGCGAGGAGAAATTGTCAGACAATTTGGAGAAGAGTTAAGAAGATTAAAAGAACCTTTGGGGAAATTAGTCTCTTATGAAATGGGGAAATCCTACCAAGAAGGATTAGGAGAAGTGCAGGAAATGATTGATATCTGTGATTTTGCCGTTGGGTTATCTAGGCAGTTGCATGGATTGACAATGCATTCAGAGCGTCCGGGACATAGAATGTATGAGCAATATCACCCGCTGGGAATTGTAGGGATTATAAGTGCGTTTAACTTTCCGGTAGCTGTATGGTCATGGAATACAGCATTAGCATGGATATGTGGAGATGTATGTGTGTGGAAACCAAGTGAAAAAACACCACTTTGTGGGATTGCCTGTCAGAATATAATAACTAAGGTGTTACAAGAAAACAACCTACCTGAAGGAATCTCCTGTTTAGTTAATGGAGATTATAAGGTTGGAGAAATGATCACTACAGATAAGAGAATTCCTTTAGTTTCAGCTACAGGCTCAACCAGAATGGGGAAGATTGTTGCAAGTACAGTTGGACAACGATTAGGAAAATCATTGTTAGAATTAGGAGGGAATAATGCGATTATTGTGACACCCGATGCAGATATCAAGATGACAGTTATCGGAGCAGTTTTTGGAGCAGTTGGAACAGCAGGTCAGCGATGTACCTCTACACGTAGATTAATAATTCACGAATCTATTTATGACAAAGTGAAAAATGCAGTAGTAGATGCGTATAAGCAATTGAGAATAGGAAACCCGCTAGATGAGAATAATCATGTAGGTCCTCTTATTGATAAAGATGCTGTAAAAGGATATCAGGAAGCGTTACAAAAAGTAGTAGAAGAAGGAGGAAATATTATAGTAGATGGAGGTGTTTTATCAGGAGAAGGTTATGAAAGTGGTTGTTATGTAAAGCCAGCTATTGCAGAAGCAAACAACACTTATGAAATTGTACAACATGAGACCTTCGCTCCGGTATTATATCTGTTGAAATATAGTGGAGAAGTAGAAAATGCTATTGAAATACAAAATGGAGTGACACAAGGACTTTCTTCGGCAATTATGACAAATAACCTTAGAGAGGCAGAACGATTCTTATCAGCAGCAGGTTCTGATTGTGGGATTGCCAATGTAAATATAGGAACCTCAGGAGCTGAAATCGGAGGAGCATTCGGTGGAGAAAAAGATACCGGAGGAGGAAGAGAATCCGGTTCTGATGCCTGGAAAGTCTATATGAGGCGTCAGACAAATACAATAAATTATACTACAGAATTACCCTTAGCACAAGGTATTAAATTCGACCTCTAAGTAGGGAATTCTTAATTTTAAGAGATTAAAAAAGCATCGTTTCAAATAGAAAATTGAAACGATGCTTTTTTTATTTTTTTTACTTAAAAAAAAGAAGAGAGGATGAGTGTTATACATAGATAAACAAAGGGAATATTGTTGATTCACAGGAGGAGAATACTTGTGATATTTGCGGGTTAAGTGTAAAATTTTTGCTAAAAATTAAGACAATTGATATAATTTTAGGTTAAATTTGGATAATTCTCACAAATTAAATTTGAAATTATGAAATTGTCATTACTCTTCACACGAAAGAGTGTTTCAGTTTTTGCAGTGCTGTGTATTGGATATACAGCCGGGGCTCAACAACTGAAGACACAAGCCGATCAGCAACCCATTACAAAGGGGCACTCGCTTTACAAAGCATCTAAACTTTATGACAGTAAATCCGGTCCTGTTGAAACAAAAATCTCCAGAGTAGGAGATAGAGCATTGGACAGGATGGAGTACGAATTCAATCTTTTAAAAAACCCTTACTCCGGAAAAATTCCAAAAGGAATCAAAGATTTAGAAATTGAATTCTCTAAGAAAATCAGTACCGGAGATGATTTTAAGAAATCTGCAGCTTCTATGAAAGGAAGTTTTTCGTATTGGAAAAATCGGGGACCTCATAATGTTGGAGGTAGAACAAGAGCATTAGCAATTGATGCGACGAATGAAAATGTAATTTTTGCAGGAGGGGTTTCTGGAGGACTTTGGCGTTCAACTAACGGAGGAACCACCTGGAAAAAAGTAACACGACCTAGACAATCCCCCAGTATTACCTGTATTGTTCAGGATCCAAGACCGAGAAAACAACATATTTGGTATTATGGGTCAGGAGAAAGATCAGGAAACTCAGCTTCTGGAGGAGGAGCGTTTTATGGAGGGAATGGAGTTTATAAGTCTATGAATGGAGGAAGAACCTGGAGATTACTTCAAGCTACAAATGATGGAGAAATTGGTTCTTTTTCTTCTTTTGATTTGATTAATTCTATTGCAGTAGACCCAACAAACGGAGATCTATATGTAGCAACCTTTGAAGGATTGCACCGTTCTCAGGATGGAGGAAGATCATTTGAAGAAGTGCTAGCAGGAGGTCGTGATAACCGAGTAGAAGTAACGATTTCTTCTACAGGAGTTATCTATGCAACCATCGATTCGGAAGGAGATCCAAACAAAGGATTTTTTACATCTACTGATGGGACAAACTGGACTGATATTACCCCAGAAACAATGCCGGAAACATATGGTAGAACTGTCATGGGGATTGACCCTTCTAATGAAAATACTGTTTACTTTTTCTCACAAACCCCAGCTGGAGCAGGAGAATTATTATTCAAATATGATGCAGGAGCAGGAAGCTGGACTGAGCTTACAGAAAACTTGCCAAATACCATTGGAGGAAGAGCAGGAAACCTGAACTTACAGGGAGGATATAATATGGTTGTAAAAGTACACCCTTCGAATTCTGATATGGTATTTGTAGGAGGAACAAATTTATACAGATCTGAAACAGGATTTACAACTCCTACAGGAAGAGAAGGATGGGTAGCAGGATATACCGCAGCTAGTGATAGTTATGCACTGTATCCAAACCAGCATCCAGATCAGCATGCCTTAGTATTCTATCCGTCGAACCCTGATAAAGTATTGACAGGAAATGATGGAGGAGTTTTTGTTACAGAAGATATAACAGCTACATCTGTAGATCCAGAAGCAGTAGTATGGACTTCATTAAATAACGGATATGTAACTACACAACCATATGCGTTTTCTTTTGATCCAGATGCTAATAGTGATGATATGTTAGCAGGATTTCAGGATAATGGAACCTGGTTTACGAATTCTACGAATCCAACAGAAGCATGGGCAGAAGATTTTGGAGGAGATGGATCTGTGAATGCAATAGCAGACGGAGGAAGAACCAGATATGTTTCTTCGCAATTCGGAAATGTATATCGACTTAATTTTGATGAAGCAGGAGAATATGAATCTTTTACGAGAGTACGTCCCGCAGGAGCAAATGGTCTTGGTTTTGTGGCTCCATTTATTTTGGATCCTAATAATGACAACATTATGTATATGCCTGCAGGAAATATTATCTGGAGAAATAATAATCTGGATGAGATCCCATTATTCTCTAATGCATTGGCAACGGTTAATTGGGTAAGTTTAGCGAATACTGCTGCAGGAGGAACGATCACTGCTCTTGGAGTTTCTAAATATCCAGTAGCAAATCGCCTGTACTATGGAACTAATAATGGGTTTATATACAGAATGGATAATGCTAATATCGATAATCAGGCAGTAGTAGATATCTCCAGTGGAAAAGGGTTACCTCCAGGGCATGTAAGCGATATTACAGTAGATCCATCTAATTCGGATCGATTAATCGTTTCATTTTCTAATTATGGGATACAAAGTTTATTCTTGTCAGATGATGCAGGAGAAACATGGGTGAATATTAGTGGTAATTTAGAGGAAAACCCTGATGGAACAGGAAATGGACCTTCTGTACGAGGAGCGGCATTCTTTGGTAGTAGCCAAGGGTTCTTTGGTACTAAAAGACAAAAAGTATTTGCAGCAACCAGTACAGGGTTATATTATGCAAATAGCTTAAGAGGAGAAAAGACACGATGGATTAAAGAGCCAATAGTTATCGGTAATGCGGTAATTCATCAAGTAAAAACAAGAAAAGATGGTTTTGTTGGTGTAGCTGCACATGGAAACGGACTATTTAGTGCCAGATTTCCTATGATTTTAAATCAGTTGCCAGAATCTACATTAAGCGTTGCATATTTATTACCAGATTTGGACGCAGATGTGAATAGCGAAGATACTGTAATTGATGTGGAAGGACTATTTACACAATCAGCAGGGAATGCTATTTCAATAGAGTTAACAAATTCGAATCCTGATTTAGTAACAGCTACCTTAAGTGGGAATACATTGACACTATCGTATGCAACTGATGGCGTAGGACAGGCATCTATAGGATTGATTGCTACTTCAGGAAAAGAAAAAGTAGCCGAAGGATTTACAGTAAGTGTAAGCAAGCCTGCTTTATATGAGCAGACTGCTGCAGCAATTAATTCAACCCCATCCCAATTATTCCTTGATTTTGGAGGATTGGCACAATCAGCTGATGATTTTGTCGTACCAGAAGGGTATACCTGGAAAGTAGACCGTGTATTAGCATTTGGAGGGGCGAATAATGCTCCGGAATTAACAAATGCGACAGTAGTTATTTATGCGGACAATGGTGGAGTACCAGGAGATGAGGTGTATAATAGTGGTGCACTGGCACCGATTTCAGAGCCTAATGATGCAAACCTGAATCTGTTACTTCCCGAAGAATTGGTATTGGAAAGTGGTAATTACTGGTTATCTGTATATGTAAATCTGACATTTAATCCTGGGGCTACTCAATGGTTCTGGTCTTCTCAGGAAGCAGGAATAGGAGCAGAGTCTCATTTTAAAGATGATTTGAATCTATTTGGAACAGGAGCAACTGACTGGACTTCTCTTTCAGTAGCTTTTGGAAAACCACAATTAGATCAGGTATTCCAGATTTACGGAATTATACAGGAGTCAGGAACTGCTGGAGTTGGACAAGAAGTAGCTAAGGATGAGGCGTTAGTAACATTGGATGCAGAATTAAAAACTGCGATCTGGCCTAACCCTTCTTACAATACATTTATGTTTAATTTCAGAGCGATGGGAGCTCAGAAAAAAGTATCTCTTCACGTATTTGATATTACAGGAAAAATGGTGCATGAAGCTTCTGATATTGATGTGAGATCTGAATATGTTTGGAATGCATCTGATAGACCTGCTGGATTCTATTTTGTGAAAATAGAAGGAGAAGGAATTAGTAAAAACCTAAAGCTTATCAAACGATAAGTAATATATAAGCTTTAAAATAAGAATCTAAAGATTGCCTGGGAATGATTTTTGTAATAATTCATTACAAAAAAGTTACCAGGCAATTTTTTTAATTTAAAAAAAAATAATTGATAAAAATATAGTGATGAGTAAGGTGTTATTTGTGCTTATATGTATCGGATGTATTTCTTGTAAATCACCAGGGATTGCACAAGAAAAAGATGTGAAAAAAGAAAAACCAGCTACGACAGTAAAGAAACCTCAATATATGGGAGAAGAGGAAGCCATTAATCCGGGAACCCTTCTTTTTACAGCGGAATTGATCAGCCTGTCAGAAAACAAAAAAGCAAATGCATGTGCCCAAAAGAATACGACAGTTGCAGTGGTCCGTGTGATTACTCTTATTGGAGCAGGAGCAGGGGTGACTCGTGTGGTAAACCCAGGAGAAGAAATAGCACTGGGAGTAAGTGCTGCATTTTATAAAACAAATAAGGGGGATACAAGTAGAAATAAATTGAAGATTCAGGTGTTGGAGGAAATCTGTTTCACCAATAATCAACCGGGATATAAGGTATTGCGAATTGAATAAAAAAACTTTCTTGCCTTTATAGAGAAAGAAAGCTGTTTAGCTACGCTAAGATAATGGTCAATCTGGGGAAAAGAATTAATAGAAAATGCCAATAGCTTTTTACTATTGGCAATAAGATTTCTTTAGTCTTTTATGTTTTCTATCGTTTT
The DNA here is from genome assembly GCF_013365535.1 of Aquimarina sp. TRL1. Classification (NCBI taxonomy): domain Bacteria; kingdom Pseudomonadati; phylum Bacteroidota; class Flavobacteriia; order Flavobacteriales; family Flavobacteriaceae; genus Aquimarina; species Aquimarina sp. TRL1. The sequence continues at coordinate 1,852,329 of NZ_CP053590.1, forward strand.
GTTTATAACATAACAGAGATCAGGTCTGAATAAAGGAAAAGGAGGAAGACCAATGGAGTTGCATTCTTTTGAATACCATTCGTTTAAATCGGTTAGTAGTTTTTCTTTTTGAGGGTAATTGAGAGGTTTTTTTCCTGTAATATAATCTCTCAAATCCCAATCGATGTATGTACTTTCATAGGCGTTTTGTATAAGAACACTGAGCTCTTCACAGGACATATTTTCGGCTAACTTTGGTATATGATTGATATCACTTATAGGATTGTCGTTGGAACATCTATCGGCATTTGCCGGCCAGTCTCGTAAATATTCGGCACACGGTAGGATTTTCCAGGTGATTACATCTTTAGTAAAGTGTGTTATCGGATCAGTGTTTCCAAGGGATGCATCTTCGAATCCGCAAATTCTGGGAGAGACTTTGTCTGGAGTTCCTGCTGCAATACCAGAGGTGATTAATTTTCCACTACTATCATACGTACATTGTTGTCCGGGAAATTTTTTTCCATCAGGAATCCATCGAACTTCTGTAGTTGCTCCATAGTGATAATCTTGATTGGCAGCACCGCAATCCTGCCATTGTCCAGGAGGGTTCAAAGTTTTCCCTAAAGAAGATGCATCAAAATAAAAACAAGGGCAATCAGGAAGATATTCATACCATTTTTGAGAGATAGTAAATACGCCACCTTCTGAGGAGGGTTGATTAGGATAATACCAATTTCCAGACAGTTCTTTTTCGTTAGAAAAAGGAACAGTATATTCTCCGTTTAATACGATATTGGATCCGCTTATTAGATGGGGTTCTGTCCAAAAGAGCATATTGTTTTTAAAATGCCCTTCCATCACTGTTACACTATTTCGTAAAGTTGGCCAATAGAGTTCTCCTGAAAAATGACAACCGTCAACATTTTTTACAATCATAATCATCGGGTATTTTCCATAGTTATACTGATGAAATTCTCCAATCCATTCTCCTTTTAAAAACTCCAGATCAATACAGTTTGTAGATACATCATCTTTTTGGCAAGCAAATATGGCTAATAGTAGAATGGATAAGACCAGGTAGGTTTTTTTTATCATGGTTTTCTTTTTTGTTCATTAGTAATAATCTTGCTATGGGATTACTGAGTAAAAACCAAAAATGATCTTAACTGGTTCCATGGTATTTTAGTAGCGGTAAAGGGTAAAAACTACTCTTTTTAAGCTTTAGGGAGGAGCTTTACTTATAAATAACCAAGGAAGGGATTAAGGAAAGTACGGGGCAAAGGTATTCTTTTGAGTAAATGATTACAATAGAGGAAAGTGGGGATTTTTCCCCTTTTTTTGAGCAGATTTTAGGAAGAATATAATTGACCAGTGTTTCTTAGGTGCTATAATCGGATACGAGAGCTTCTAAATAACTCTTAAGAAATACAAATTTCATGTGTTTATCACAGAGAGAAGGTTTCTTGAGTATTATTTAGCTATAGAATAAAAAAGCAAGATAATAGATGTTGAGTTGTAGGTTTATTTTGTTAAATAACTGTTTGTTTCTATATAATCAAAATCTGGGGAATCAGTAAAGAATTGCCGTAATTGCCAAACATGTCCAGCTCCATAAATAAGCAAAAGTCTTTCTTGTTGATCAAAATTAGTAAGATCGTATGCGTTTGCAAAAATTCTTAGGTTTCTACGATACCATCTTCCAACAGAATCTGCTCCTACGTAATGATCTCCAGCTCCTTCTAAAATAGTCTCGGTTAAATAAGCCTGATGATCTTTTAAACGATTTGAAGGGGTATTTATTAAAGTCAGATGTTCTGTTAGTGATTGGGTTGAAGTTAAGGAGTCATGTAGTCTGTATAAAGCGTTGTAGTCATAACGACTTGTTTTATTGTATTGCCCTGTAGATTTGAGATAAGCCTCTCTGTTGTATGAGTCCCAATCTAAATTAGCACCGAACCATTCAGAAGGTGCATCAGTACAATAAATCTTATCATGCTTTAGTTTTTTAGCTAGTTTAAAAGCAATTTGGTATGTCTCATCTCTCTTGCTGGTAATATCATATGAGTCATGTACATATTGTTGGTATTGTTCATTGATGCGATCGTTCATTTTAATACGATCAGATTCGATCAATATTTTTGTTGGGTTGTATTTTGCAATTTTATGTAGTAATATTTCTAATTCTTTCTGTCTGCTTTCTTTTAGAATGTCAAAAGAGTATTGTTTTTTGTAGCTATCCAAATTGGGGTTATTAAAATGAAAGATCCCTAAAATCATCACTTTAGCTTTGTGTTTCCCTATAAAATGTTCTGGCTTTATCACCAAATTTTCTTGTTTTGATGATGTAGATTTTTTGATAGCTCTGTTTTCTTGAGATATACAAGAGAATGGCAAGATTAATAGTGTAATTCCATAAATGAGCTTTTTCATAATACGATATTTCGTTTTCTAAAAGATAAAGAGTTTACCGGATTGTTACAGCTTATAGAGTAAAGAACCGTATTTATGAAATGTGATTGTGAGTGGGTATATAAAGTAACCGGAAGAGAGGTGTTTAATACGTCTCAAAGTTGAACGACAGCCTCTTCTGCCACTGTTCGTTTCAACTTTGAGATCATTTGCTATTGCTACGGGTTATGGGGTAAAATATATTATAAATTTCATTTGTATATGTTTCTTTTTAGAGGCAACTAATGGTACTTACTTTATGTTTCATATACATTGAATATTCTTAAAAATCTTGTTGTAAAAGTAGTAGGAAAGAGAAAAAAAATCGAGATAAGATAGTTTAAAAACAAATCACTGTAGATGAAACTATGAGAAAGTATCGATGAATGGAACTTGATAAAAAACTAATTTTTTAAAAAAAAAGAAAAAACACACACCCTAATTCAGAAAAATAAGCAGTTATGTTTCCAAATTCTTGTTCGTTTATAACAAGGGGTTTGTGTTATATAGACCTGATATAATGATGGTGGGTGATTTTTTTATGTTTCATTTATTGAAAAAACACTACCAGAACCCCAATAACCAGTATTATAAACAAAACGAAGAAAAAGATCTTCCAAAAGGAATAAGGACGTTTCCCTGAGATTGTACCGGTTTGTCCATTGATGAAAAAGTTGTACTTGGTTCCACTATACTGATATGAGCTAACATATACTGGTAATAAAATGTGCTTAAATGTTTCTTCAGATAAATTCATATTTATGTTGTGTACTCGTTGTTCATCTCCTCCAATATCTCTTTTTGCCCAGGAAGTTGCGATTTTTTTAGCTTCTTTGTTAGACTGTAAGTGCCCATCTTTTAGTGATATTGTGTATTTCTCGGTAATAAAACCTGCTAGAAAGCTGCTGTTAAAAGGTTCTAAGGCGTCGAGTTTCCAGTTGGTTATTTTTGCAGGGATTTGATTTCTGTGTTGATTAGAAGCACTGATAAGTGTATCATCGATGAAACCAGTAATAGTCCCTTTTGTAGAAGACCATCTTGTACGGCGTTCACTGCGAGTTTTGGTTACTGTTTTCCCATTTACAGTGGTGGTGTAAGGAACCGTTACATAATAATACGTTCCACGCTGTCCTGTATAAGAGGCATACAGCTGTGCATCAAAAGTCCAATATGGGAGATATAGCCCTTTGGTATATTGAGGATCCAAAGCTGCTTTTTTTAGATTATTAGGGGCAAACCATAAGCCTTTTACCCAATTCATAAAAACCTGATGAGATTTTTTCTGATCGAACTGAAAAGGGAGAATTGCTCCAGGTAATATCCAATCTTCCGTATAGGTGTCTTCTACAATTAATGGCATTGTACAATACACACAATGCAAGGATTTGTAGTTCTCTTCTATATGTTGATTGGCACCACAGTTTTTGCAGTGAAGCATAGTGATCTCTTCTGAGTGAGACTGAGATCCCATTTCATTGAGATATGGCTTAAGCTCTAATTCTTCGAATCCAATTTCTGAAGGGCTGATTTCTTCTTTGTGACCGCAATAATCACAAGTAGTCATGTGGGTACCAGGCTTGTATGTTAATTCGGCTCCACAATTAATACAGGACTTCTTTTGTTCAGAAATCGTTCTTTTTTGTTTTTCCATAGGTATAAAATCCCGGCTTTTGACAGCCGGGAGATTGCGAATGTAATCAAAATGTATTTATGCTCCAGGTAAGGGAGGAGGTGTGTTGCCACCTAAAAATACTTTTAATTCTTCAATATCTTTTAATGCTGCCCAATTAGCCATTCCTTGTTTCCAGATCAGTGTATCTTTATTAATAGTTCGGTTAGCAAATAGCATTTTTAATTGTTCAAAAGGAACGGGTCCTGCTTGTTGTCCGTTAAATGCATAATGATATACCGTTTGAGCAGGCATTGGAGGAGGAGTCGAATGGTTGGCAGCAGTTTGTTGAGGAGTAGTTTGTTGTACTTGTGATGCCATAGGGTTCATCATTCCACCCATTTGTTGCGCCAGTACAAATCCCATTCCCATTCCCATTCCAGCCCCAGCAGTTCCTCCTTCATTTGCAGCAGCAGCTTCGATTGCCTTGGCTGTTTTGAATTTGGTCAACCTGTCCAGATCAATCTTGTCAATACGACTATATTCAAAAATTTCTTTCTTTAATTCTTCCGGCATAGAGACATTTTCTATGTAGAATCGCTCTAAAGTAATTCCTACCAGATTAAATTCAGGTTGCATCACTTCCAGGCAAGTCTCTGATAATTCGCTCGTATTTGCAGCATATAGTTCTATCGGAAGATTAGCTTCTCCAATAGTATCTGTAAAACGAGTAGCGATCAGGCTTTTGAGGTGTTCATTGATCTCAAAATTAGTAAAGTTAGGATGTGTTCCTACTACATCAATAATAAACTTACCAGCATCACTGATTTTAAAAGCATAGGTACCAAAAGCCCTGATTTCTACAAGACCAAACCGATCGTCATTTAATGTAATCGGATTTTTTGTTCCCCATTTTTCATCTGTAAATAAACGTGTATTTACAAAATATACTTCGGCTTTAAACGGGCTGTTGAATCCATATTTCCAACCTTTTATGGTTGTTAATATGGGTAAGTTTTGTGTGTTTAGTGTATATGTTCCCGGAGTAAATACATCGGCAAGTTGCCCTTCACTGATAAAAACAGCAGTTTGCCCCTCTCGAACAATAAGTTGTGCTCCGTTTTTTATCTCGTTCTGATAGCGCTCGAATCTGTGAACAATTGTATTATTGGTGTTGTCTAACCACTCTACAATGTCAATAAATTCATGGCTTAATTTTTTCTTTATTTCGTCAAAAATTCCCATTATGTTCAATAATTATGAATACTAGTTTCTAAAACTACGAAATAGAACCGAAAAAAAACAGTAGGAGGTGTGCCGTTTTGATTTTCGGGGATCTTTCTATACTAATTTCTTCCTTTTTCACCTGGATATAGTTGAAAAACAGGGTCACTCTGCCAATATTCTTTGGTATCTGCATTCAAGATCGTCAAAGGACCTTTAAAGGCAGCTCCGGTGTCGATATTCCAAACAGAGGCAGCCTGAGTTGGAATCGTTTTATTAATGCGAGTTACAGGAGTATGACCGATAAAGATCTCGTCAAAAAGTAATAATCTTTTTGGATAATGTATACTAGACTCGTCCAAATTAGGGTCTAATGCGAGTGCCATTTCCCAAAGAGTACGATCCCAATAAAAATTTTTGGGAAAATATTCCAAGTGAGGTCCTTTTAGATTTGTGAACCCCGCGTGCAAAAACAAACGATTCTTAGCATCAATATGATAATTATTCAGGCGTTCATAAAATTGAATATGTAGGGAGGTTTCTTCTTTGGATAGTGCGTTGTATCCATCCATGGTTACTTTTCCTCCGTGTTGTAACCATTCCGGGAAATACTGTTTTTCTGACAGCCAAGTATAGCAAAGATCGTCGTGATTTCCCCGAATAAAAATACATTGATGTGTTTGTTGCAGCTCAATTAAATAAGAAACGAGTGCTGTGCTGTCACTCCACCCATCTACATAATCCCCTAAAAAAATTAAGGTATCTTCTGGAGTTACTTGTGCTTTTTCTATTACTTGTTTTAGTGCTTTGAGTGCACCGTGAATGTCACCGATGACAAGGGTTCTGTTCATTTGTGTGATTTATTTTGTGTTTGTGGTAAAATCTGATTTCCAGGTATTCCAGTCGTCCAAAAAATAATCTAATATGATGGGGTTGTCCAAGGTATTGATCTTGGTAGCTGCAATAGAAATATCTTTTGGCATTTGAAACGAGGAAACAGCTTGTTTGGTATCTAAAAATTGTAAATTATCGGTAATGGTAAGTTGATCAGGGTCGATATCGTTATTTGCTGCGATATGAAAACCCCAATCTCCAAAGGAAGGAATATATGTATGGTATGTTTTGACAAATGGGAATACAGTATTCAAGGTTCTGTTGATACAGCTGAAAACAGTGTTAGAGAAATAAATTTCACCGGATTGAGTAACAAAAACCCCATCTTTCTTTAAGTTGCGTTTAGCCATTAAAAAAAACTGCTTGCTGTACAATCGAGCAATTGCTTCATTTACCGGATCAGGGAGGTCGGCTATAATAATATCATAAGGTTCCTGGTTGGTGAATAAAAACGTAAATGCATCTTCAGTAATAAGGTTTACTTTTGGGTGGGTTGCAGCATGTTGGTTGATCTGAGTCAGGTGCGGGTTTGTTTTTGCCAGATAAAACATGGTGCTATCAATATCTACAACATCAATCTGAGAAACCAGAGGGTTTTTTAATACCTCCCTGCTTGCCAGATTTTCTCCTCCACCAAGAATCAGTACTTTTTCAGGTCTGGAGTGTGCGGCAAGGGGTATATGAACTAAGCTTTCATGATATCGATGTTCATCTGCAGAAGAAAACTGAATTACCCTATTTAGGTAGAGCCGAACATCCTCCTGCTTTTTGGTTAGTACTATTTTTTGATAAGGTGTCTGAACATTCAGAACAATGGGATGTTTGTATATTTTTTGATCCCATATTTTTAATAACTGCCCTCCAAAGAGCACAAGAGTAAGAAGCAATAGGAGAGCAAAAATTCCAATTAAGGTAGTTGCTATTTTCTTTTTGAAGAAAGTGATATTCAGAAATAATCCCAATAAGATATTGACAATTCCAAAAAGAATAGAAGAGTAAAAAAGACCAACAAAAGGAAGTAAAACAAAAGGAAATAGTAAGGTGGCAATCAGACCCCCTATATAATCTAGTGATAAGACATGAGAGAGATTGCTTTTAAAGTTTTTAGTGCTGGAGGCAAATGTAAGTAAAGGAACTTCCATACCGGTTAATAATCCGATGATGAAAATAATACACAAAATTAATATTTGTAGTACAGTTGTATTAACATTAACAAAAAGAAAATAGAGAAGAGGAACGGAGATCCCTCCAATAAAACCAAGTGCATACTCAATGAGGATAAAGAATTGAAGAGATTGGTTTTTTAGATATTTAGATAAAAAAGCTCCAATCCCCATAGAGAAAAGATAAATACCAATAATAATAGAGAATTGGCGGACACCATCTCCTAGAAAATAGGTGGCAGTCGTACTAATCAGGAGCTCATAAATAATGGAGCATAGTCCGGCAATAAATACGGCTAGGGGTAATAGGATTTTTTTTTTCATATAAATTGACTATGTTTGAGGAAATATACTGACCCAATTAAACTTCAAAGATGAACAAAAAAACCATAAATGCCTTTGTCTTGTCCAGAAAAATGGTAGCAGCAGGTCTTATTTCTACCAGTTTGTTAGTGCAGAGTTGTGGAGGAGATGGTTCTCCAAGAATTAAGGACTCTGTAGAAAAAACAGTGTACGAGTCTACTAAAGGTGTTGTTACAGAAGTAGAAGAGGTAGAACCAGGTAATGAATATAAGATTATTGATGAACGTATTATTGATGAAAAAGAAAAGTCAATAGCAATTGTTCATACATTAGAAGGAACTACTGATACATTGTCGCTTCGTACAATGAAAGACGAGAGCAGTTCTAATGGAAGCTATAGACATTCTGGTTTGAGAAGTATTTTACTGTATTCATTAGCAGGTTCTTTTTTTAACAGAAATTTAGGAAGTGTATCTCCGAATGCGAATAATTATAAAACACCTGGTGCTTATGAAAAGTCAACTGGGTTAAAAAATGATTTAAAAAGTTCTGCGACTACACGTAGGGTTCGTGTTCCGGGAAGTTCATCAACAGGATATGGTAAAGGAAAATCTTTTAGATCCTTTGGAGGATAGTCGTTTTAAGGAAATTAAGCGATTAAAAAAGAAACATGTTCCTCATCAATTACATTGGTATTTGAAGGAGGATTATTTTTCAGAAGAGTTGTTAGGGGTTTATCCCTCTGAGATACATCAATTCACAAAAACAGCTGAAGAAGCATACCAATTGTTTGAAAAAGCGACAGCGCATATTATTGCCAATGATGCTTTGGAAAAACTACAAATCCCATCTTTTTTTAAAGAGTGTATTGTACATAGCTGGAACAATCGTAAGAAGCATGCCTTTTTATACGGGCGCTTTGATCTTAATGCCGGATTCAATAATACAAGAGCGAAGGTTATTGAATTTAATGCAGATACCTGTAGCACATTACCAGAAACTATTTTTTGGCAACCCTTACAATTAGAAAAACTAGGAAACCAGTTTAGGCAGTATAATACACTGGAAAGAGATATTACCGAATCGCTGAAAAACTTACGCAGTTCCATGTCTCATGAAAAACCAGTTTTTCTGGCTTCTACATTCGGATATAAAGAAGATATATTGAATGCCAATTGTGTAATGGGTGCAGCTTATAAGGCGGGGTATGAGCCTTTCTATTGTGATCTGGAGCAGGTTGTTTTTTCTGAAGAAGAAGGGATTTTTTACGAAGTTGGAGGAGAATATCAACCCGTAGATGTATGGTTTAAAATTGTGCCTTGGGACTGGATGTTTACTGAGGAACCGGAATTAGCAAAAACATTGGCAACCATTGTTCAAAAAGAGTTATGTGTGGTGTTAAATCCTGCATATACAGCTATTTGGCAAAACAAAAAATTCCTGGCGTATATTACAGAGCATTTTCCGAATCAGGTGATTGCAGAAACATATCTGACAGAAGAAAAACTGCAAGGAAGAGACTATGTGTCTAAACCTATATATGGACGGTTGGGGGAGAATGTTACCCTTTCCAGAGGAAAAGAAATACATTCTAAAGGAGATTATGGTCAGCAGTCCAGAGTGTACCAACGATTTTATCCTTTGGTAAAAGACAAAGAAGAGTACTATTATCAGACAGGAGTTGTGTATACCCAGAAGCCCTCTGCAATAAACTTTAGAACACAAGAGAGTCCCATTATTACAGATGATTGTGAGTTTATGTCACATTTTATCTGGTAATGTTTTAAGAGGATTTATAGGCGGCTTTCTGCTGCATTAAGAGGCATTTGAAGCTCCACTTTGACTAATATTTCCCCTTTTTAGCTCGTGGATTTCAATCGTATCAGAATGTAATAAATCAGCAAGCATGTTCTTGACTAAGGTTACGTCAAAATCTTTGCAGGAAAACACATCGATAGCAGCATAGCTATGTTCTGGCCATGTATGGATGCTGATATGACTTTCCTCTAATAATATAAACCCGGTCACTCCAATAGGATCAAACTGCTTAAATGCTTCCTGAACTTTGGAAAGTCCTAGTTCGTCTACTACCTTATGAAGTACTTCTCTGATATACGGAACGTAAGAAAGTTTTTGGGTGTCGTTAGTATACACATCCCATGTACAATGTAAGCCTAAATGAGGCATAAATCTTATGTAAGAATTAAATTATTAGTTCTGTTATTCTTCTCCTCTGGAGCTTTGTATTTGCTCCATCAATTCATAAGGGTCACTTAGTTTTAATAAAAGCGTGTATTGTTCATCACTGTCAACCTGTACCATTTCCGGAAGCGATTCTCTAGGGCCGTAATCCCAGGATACTTTTGTAATTACATTGCTTATTACATCGTAATTCCCTTCTATCTCTGTTCCTAAATAAGTGATTTTTTTAGAAGGAAGTGTGCTGATGTAACTATTTTGAAATGCAGGACTTCCATAATATTGTTCACTGAGAAGGTATCTCGTTTCTGTAGGGTTCACCATATACAGACGTTCTGTAAAGTTGTGAGTAATAATACTATCATTAGCCAGAGTAACCGTATGTTCCCCTTTTCCCATTTCTACCCAGACAACTTCTTTGGCAGGGACTTCAACAAGTAAAGTGTCTATTTTTACCTCTACAGGAAGGTTAGTAGGATTGTCAATAGCTAAATCTACATTGTTGCTGCATGATAGCGCAAGAAAACTAATAAATACAAGAAGAAATATTTTTTTCATAATTGGGATTGGGCTTAGTAAACTGAGGCTAATATAACGAAAATAATAAAGAATCAGCTATATCTTACTTTTCTTAAAATACGAATGGATTCTTTATACAATTGATAGACCTCTGTACTGTACAATTTTATGTATGGTTTAGCACCTTCCAGTTTTTCTTTTGCTTCTTTGAACTCATTAAAATAACAAATAAGATAGGTTCCAGGTAGCGCAAACAGGTCTTTTTCTTCTTGCGGGGATAATGGAACCTTGTTTTTCAGCTTTTCCAGAATTGCATTGTTGTTGTTGTAAAAATGATATAAGGTTTTTCTGTTGAATTTTGGAGGCTTGAATAAAAGCTTATTCTCTATATCATAACTGGCATTGTTTTTAAAAGAAATAGTAACCTCCTCCAGGGGGTAATACTTATAAGAGTTGTTAAGTCCGAGTTGTACATACTCGATAATTTTGAATTTTTCATCCGAAATATAGATACTTACCTCATCAAACTGAGAGTAGAACAATTTTACCTGTTCATTGATAAGAGCGATATCTACACGGGAATAATAAGTGTCTTCTTTGGTTTGCTTCTCCTTACCAGCCCAGCAAATAACAAAATACTCCTTAAATACCTTGTAGTTAGGGTTGTAGTCTTTTCTGGAGCTCATAAAATCAAAGACTCCATCTAGTGTAAGTTTGATGTTATTACGTGCATGGCTTTCTATTGCTTCTACAACTGTGGAGTTGGTGTCTTTTAGCTCTATGTCAAAAACCTTAGGCATACTCATGCTGCCTTCTCTAAAGAAGACACTGCCTCCATAGTATTTCCAAATATTTTTTCTCAAAGAACAGATCTTGTTCTTGATGGCACGAATAGAAACAAGACCGACAACTTTATCACTGGGTAAATGAGGGAAATGGATATTTTCATAAGCAACCAGAGGGGGGTTGTCCAGATAGGCATTTACCAGATTTTGAATTTTACTGTCATCAAAAAAATCTACTCCAACAATTCTGTTGTCGTCATCTTCAACTCCGATAACGATATAGGAATTGTTTTCTGGGTTAGAATTAGCCAAAGCACAAATGTGTTTCAGAAACTTGGCTTTTCCTTCCTTTTCAGACAAGTTTAGTTTTCGTTTTTTGTCATAAAAACTATTTTCATCATTATGAGCCAATAAATTTTTAATAAGAAGACGTTTGTTAATCACAATAAAAATGTTTTTTAGTAGAGGTTAATGCTTCTTGGTTGGACTCATTATTTTTTGATTAATGATCTGTGTGTCGGGTGATATCAGACAGAAGTCTTATTAATAATAGAGGCTGTTGCCTGGGCGGTAGGATATACAACCAGGTCAGCAATATTGACATGATAAGGTCGAGTTACAACAAAAGCTATAATATCGGCAATATCTTCTGCAGATAATGGAGTATATCCTTCATAAACAGGTATTGCTTTTTGTTGATCTCCTTTAAAGCGAACTTCACTGAATTCAGTAGCGACCAATCCGGGATGTATTGCCCCAACTCTGATACCGTGCTTATTGAGGTCTATTCGCATTCCTGTATTGATGGCATCCACAGCAGATTTACTAGCACAATATACTCCTCCATTAGGATATACACTTTTAGCAGCAATAGATCCAATGTTAATGATGTGCCCTGATTGACGGCTGACCATTCCTGGAATAATTGCTTTAGAAACATACAGTAACCCCTTTACATTAATATCAATCATAGCATCCCAGTCATCAATATTCCCTTCTTGAATTGGATCGAGCCCATGTGCATTTCCAGCATTGTTGATTAGAATATCAATGTTTTTAAAATTATCAGGAAGTGAATCGATTTGTTTTAATGTTTCTTCCCGGTCTCTGATATCAAAAGCTAAGATGTGTACTTGCACCTGTTTTTCTAATTCTTCCTTTAAAGCGAGTAATCGTTCTTTTCTTCTTCCACATAAAATGAGATTTATTTGGTGTTTAGCAAGTTCAATTGCAGTAGATTTTCCGATACCACTTGTCGCACCAGTAATGAATGCCGTTTTCATAGTTTTTTGTTTTTTTCAATCCTGCAACATTACAAAGTGAGTTTCGTCTTTGGGATATACCATTGCAGAAGGCGATGAAAATCGCTATGTCAAATTTTTCTTTAAATATAATGCAAAAAAAGAGTTTAATAGAAATTGTTTTGCGTAATGATTTTAGCAGGCTATTTTGTAGTTGATTTATAAAGTAGCTGTTTGAAAGAAACTTTTAAAATTAGGATAGTTGAGGAGAAGCAAATCTCATCTAGTAAGTTAAACGAAAAATATTTGGACGATTTGCAATGTTTGTATAGGAATATTAAATTCACGGCTTTAAAAATAAAAATAGATGGAAGAAAACAGTTCTATTGATATTACCTCAATAAATGAAAAGATACAACAGGAATCTGCTTTTGTAGACTTGTTAACTATGGAAATGAATAAAGTGATCGTAGGTCAGAAACACATGGTCGAACGATTACTGATAGGGTTGTTAGGACAAGGTCACATTCTATTGGAAGGGGTTCCTGGTTTAGCAAAAACCCTGGCGATTAATACGTTGTCCAAAGCAGTACATGGAGATTTTAGCCGAATTCAGTTTACTCCGGATTTATTACCGGCAGATGTAATAGGAACCTTGATTTATAATATGAAAGAGAATGATTTCTCGATCAAGAAAGGACCAATTTTTGCTAATTTTGTTTTAGCGGATGAGATTAACAGGGCTCCTGCCAAAGTGCAAAGTGCCTTACTGGAAGCAATGCAGGAAAAACAAGTGACAATCGGAGATGAAACTTTTGTGTTAGATAAGCCATTTTTGGTAATGGCTACTCAAAACCCGGTAGAACAGGAAGGAACATACCCGCTACCAGAAGCACAAGTCGATCGTTTTATGCTGAAAACAGTTATAGACTACCCTAAATTAGAGGAAGAGCAACTGATTGTACGAGCAAATCTTAAGGGATCTTTTGATACTGTAAATCCAGTGGTTTCCTTAGAACAAATCCTTAAGGCGCAACAAGCTGTGAAGGAAGTGTATATGGATGAGAAAATCGAGAAATACATTCTCGATATCATTTTTGCAACGAGATATCCAGAACGTTATGGACTGGAAAACCTAAAACCATTAATCGGTTTCGGAGCTTCTCCGAGAGGGAGTATCAATTTGGCAACTGCAGCAAAATGCTACGCCTTTATTAAGAGAAGAGGATATGTAATTCCTGAAGATGTGAGAGCTATTGTACATGATGTATTAAGACATCGAATTGGAATTACTTATGAAGCAGAAGCAGAAAATGTAACTTCAGTAGATATTATCAATAAGATTGTCAACGAGATCGAAGTGCCATAGAGAACAGTTGTCAAACTGTTAGAACCCTGTATAGAACATACAATTACATGAGCACCTGCTGAAACAAGATTATGGATACGAAAGAGCTACTAAAAAAAGTACGAAAAATAGAAATAAAGACACGTCGTCTTAGTGATCATATCTTTGGAGGAGAATACCACTCTACTTTCAAAGGTAGAGGGATGACGTTTAGTGAGGTTCGTCAATACCAGTTTGGAGATGATGTACGGAATATTGACTGGAATGTAACCGCTCGTTATAACGAACCATATGTAAAAGTTTTTGAAGAAGAAAGAGAGCTAACCATGATGTTAATGGTAGACGCTTCAGGTTCTCAGTTGTTTGGTACAAAACAGCAGTTCAAAAAAGAAATCATCACAGAAATAGCGGCAACACTTGCTTTTTCTGCAACTCAAAACAATGATAAAATCGGACTTATTCTATTTACGGATGAAATAGAACTCTTTATTCCCCCTAAAAAAGGAAGATCTCATGTATTGAGGATTATAAGAGAATTACTTGAATTCGAACCGAAAAGTAAACAAACAAATATCACGGAAGCACTCAAGTTTTTGTCTAGTGTTATGAAGAAAAAAGCGATTGTTTTTATGCTTTCTGATTTTATAGCAGATGAATATCAGCAAACGCTAAAAATAGTAGGGAAACGACATGATGTGACTGGTATCAGAGTGTATGATCAAAGAGAAGAAGAAATTCCGAATCTCGGATTGGTACAGATGGAAGATGAGGAAACCGGAGAAAGTGTTTTGGTGAATACCAGTTCTAAGAAGGTAAGACGTAATTATGCCGCTTTTTATGCAGAAAAGACAGCGTATTTTAAAGATAGTTTTACCAGAAGTGGATCGGGCTCATTAAGTACTAGGGTGGATGAGAGTTATGTGAAAAAATTATTAGGATATTTTAAACGTAGAGGGTAGTTAAACATGATGCAGATACGGAAAAAAACAGAAGATACATACAATAAAAGCTACCTGATACTCGCTTTAGTTGTCTTTTTATTGGGGCTGGGAAAGCATCAAAGTTATGGGCAGGTAAAAACAAGTATCAATGCAACTTCTATAAAAATAGGTGAAGAGTTGAAGTATACTCTTAAGGTAGAGGTAGATACAACAGCAGTAGTAGTGTTTCCTGAAGGAGCTACTTTTTCTCCTTTAGAAGTTATTGAATCATATGCGATAGACAGCACAAAGAAAGATGGAAAGTTACAGTTATTGAAAGAATATGGTTTGACTCAATTTGATTCTGGTCATTATACGATTCCTCAACAGCACATTCGGTTAGGGGATAAAATAATACTGACAGATTCCTTAAAGGTTGAAGTGCGTGATGTACCGGTAGATACTACTAAGCAAAAAATGTATGCGATCAAACCTTTGGTTGAGGTAGAATCTAAAGCAGATTATTCTGGGATATTACCAGTGGTTTTGATGATTATAGGAGGGGTACTGCTGATAGCTGTTATAGTATTTTTGTTACTGAGAAAACGCAAGAAGAAGATCGCAAAAGAAAAAGAATTACCACCCTATGAGAGAGCTATCCAAACCCTTCAGGAGATTGATCAATCGGGATTATTAGCAAAGGATTCTCATAAAGAATATTATTCTAAGTTGAGTGA
Organism: Aquimarina sp. TRL1; assembly: GCF_013365535.1. Classification (NCBI taxonomy): domain Bacteria; kingdom Pseudomonadati; phylum Bacteroidota; class Flavobacteriia; order Flavobacteriales; family Flavobacteriaceae; genus Aquimarina; species Aquimarina sp. TRL1. Next base: position 1,867,701 of record NZ_CP053590.1, read on the forward strand.
TACCGCGAGAAAATATATAGATGAAGAGATATATGATCATGCGATGGAGAGTACAACGGATGAGCTGATTACACGATTAGAATCAGAGATTGCTTCCGGGAGTTTGACACTGGATATCGAAACAGTAAAGGAGTTGGAAAACGTTTTGAAAACAGCAGATATGGCTAAGTTTGCAAAATCAAAACCAGATTTAGGGATTGCCAAAGCTGACCGAACAGTGATTGAGCAAATCATTCATAAGACTAAGGAGGCTATTCCAGAACCAACCGAAGAAGAACTGTTAGCAGATGAAACATATCGTCAACAAGTAGCGATAAAACAACGGAATAAAAATATTGTCATCGGTAGTGTTGCTACAGTAGCATTGGTAACAATTATGATTGTCGTACTGGGATTAGTAAGAGGTTTTGGAGTACTTAAAGATGATATATTCGGGCATCCAACCAAAGAATTGGCAGAAAAACAGTGGATAACAAGTGAATATGGAGCGCCAGCTGTAACTATTTCTACTCCAGAAGTATTGATCAGAAACACATATCAGTTGACAGAAGAGCAAAAACAGATCCTGAAAGGGAATGAGAGTTTTACTTATGGAAGTTTGTTGGATAACTTTTATATCGTCATTTCTGGAGTAAAGTTCAAGAAGGATACAGAAGTTGATCTGAAAAAAGCAGTAGAAGGAGTTGTAGGTTCTTTTGAAGCTCAGGGAGCAAAAAATATTACCGTTAAAGATGACGAATACAAGACATTGGCAGGAGCAGAAGGAATTAAGATTTTCGGAACATTGGAGGTAGAGAATCCGGTATTAAAAGAAACGCTAAAGAAAGAATATGTTATGCTAAACTTTGCAGAAGGAGGAGGGTTTCAGCAGATAACAGTAGTTTATAATCAGGAGGACCGATATGCGAAGGAGGTAGCCGACCGAATAGTAAACTCTGTAGAATTAAAAAGCACCAAATAATTATGTTTGAAAATTTCACATTCGAGAACCCACAGTTTTTTTGGTTGTTTTTATTGCTGCCAGGGGTAATTGCCTGGTATTTTTGGAAAAGAAATAAACAACAGGCGGTACTGAAAATTTCCAGTGTCAAAGGATTCAAAGCAGAAACCTCTGTATTAGCTAAAATAAAGCCAGTGTTGTTTTTACTTAGAATACTTTCTCTGGCATTGCTGATCATTGCATTGGCACGCCCAAGAACGGTAGATGTTTCTTCGAGAACTAAAACTACAAAAGGAATTGATATTGTGATGGCAATAGATGTATCTGGTAGTATGTTGGCAAAGGATTTGCGACCTAATCGTTTAGAAGCTTTAAAAAAGGTAGCTGCTGATTTTATAAAAGGTCGCCCAAGTGATCGTATTGGATTAGTAGTATATGCAGGAGAGAGTTATACCAAAACTCCGATTACTAGCGATAAGACTATTGTTTTAGGAGCGCTTAAGGATATTAGGTATAACAATGTTCTGGAGAATGGAACAGCTATTGGAATGGGGCTGGCAACAGCTGTTAATAGATTAAAAGATAGTAAGGCAAAAAGCAAAGTGGTTATTTTGCTTACGGATGGTTCTAATAACTCAGGATTTATTGACCCTAAGATAGCCTCGGAACTTGCAGTAGAATATGGAATAAAAACATATACAATAGGAATAGGTACCAATGGAATGGCATTGGCTCCAGTAGCAATACGCCCTAATGGCTCGTTTCAATATGGAAATGTACAAGTAGAAATAGACGAAAAGCTATTAAAGGAAATAGCAAAGGTGACCAAAGGAAAATATTTTAGAGCAACTAATAATTCAAAACTAAAAGAAATATATCAGGAAATAGACAAACTAGAAAAAACCGATATAGAGGAATTTAAATTCTATAACTATGAAGAAAAATTCAGAATGTTAGTTTTGCTTGCCGGTTTGTTTTTGTTGTTGGAGATCTTGTTGAGGTATACGGTTTTTAGAAGTTTTGTCTGATAAACAAAAAAAGAACCTCAATAGAAGTCTTAGGGGAGTATTTTGAAATAATTTTTGATTTTGAGGGCACACCTCAAAATAGTAATAGCTCACTTGGTGAGTACAATATTAGGAATAGTAAGTTATGTATGTACTGGAAGAAAAGATATATTTTTGGCTGTTGTTGGTGATTCCCATCATTGTACTTCTGTTTGTAGGAGTATTAGTTTGGAAGAATACCACTCAGAAAAAATTTGCAGAGAAACATTTGCTAAAAAGATTAAGTCCGGATCAATCTGTACTGAAGTCTATTCTCAAAGTAACTGTTGCTTGTCTGGCAATTGCTTTTATGATTATAGCGTTGGTTAATCCTAAGATGGGAACCAAACTAGAAACTGTAAAAAGAGAAGGGGTGGATGTTGTATTTGCTATTGATGTTTCTAAAAGTATGTTGGCAGAGGATATCGCTCCTAACCGATTGGATAAGGCAAAGCAGCTAGTAACTCAAATCGTGAATAATCTGGCGAGCGATCGGGTAGGAATTATAGCTTATGCAGGAAGTGCATTTCCTCAGTTACCCATTACTACAGATTATGCTTCTGCAAAAATGTTTTTGCAGTCAATGAATACGGATATTTTATCATCACAGGGAACGGCTATTAATGAAGCAATACAACTGGCAAAAACATATTATAATGATGAAGAGCAAACAAATAGGGTGTTATTTATTATTAGTGATGGAGAAGATCATGAAGGAAATGTAGGAGCGATAGCTAAAGATGCAGCAGCAGAAGGAATTCGTATTTTTACCATTGGGGTTGGATCAGCAAAAGGAGGTCCTATTCCTATTAAGAGAAATGGGGTAGTTCAGAACTATAAAAAGAACAATCAGGGAGAAACGGTAATCACCAGACTGGATAAAAATACCTTGCAGGAGATTGCCGATCAGGCAAATGGGGAGTACATCGATGGGAGAAGTACGAATAAGGTGATTGAAAAAGTAACATCTCTATTACATAATATGGATAAAAAAGAGTTTGAAACCAAACAATATGCAGACTTCAAAGATCAGTTCCAATGGTTTCTGGGGATCGCCCTATTTTTATTAATTTTAGATGTTTTTTTATTAGAAAGAAAAACAGCCTGGTTAAAGAAATTAAACTTGTTTAATGAGCGATAGTATTAGTAGAGAACAAGTGCTAACATAAAATAAGCAGATGAAGACGAAAATAATACTCTTATTTATTCTACAAACAATTGTAGGGTTTGGACAAGAAGAGAGACAAAAAATAGAAGAAGAAGGGACGCGTTTTGTAGCAAATGCTAATGAAGTATTGGTTAAAGATGGGAATTTCCCAAAAGCAGAAGGAGAATATAGAAAAGCAATTGCAGTAAACCCGGCAGATGCTACGGCAAAGTATAATTTAGCAAATGCATATTACAACTCCAGTAAATTTGACGAAGCGACAAAGCGATATAGCGACATGGTCAAGGTGGCCACAACCAAAGCAGAAAAACACAAAGCTTTCCACAATCAAGGAAATGTGTTCATGGAGCAAAAAAAATACAAAGAAGCGGTAGAAGCGTATAAGAATGCGTTGAGAAATAACCCAAAAGATGAAGAGACGCGTTATAACCTTGCTTTGGCCAAAAAGAAATTAGAAAAGGAACAAAAGAAAAATAAACAGAATAAGGATAATAAAGACAACAAAGATAACAAAGACAATAAAGATAAAGATCAAAAGGACAAGGATCAGAAAGATAAAGATCAGAATAAAGACAAGAAAGAAGGAGGCGATGAGAAGGAGAATAAAGGAGATAAGGGAGATGAGAAAGATAAAAAAGGAAAGGATGAAAAAGATGATCGGGGAGATCCTAAAGATAAAGATGATAAAAAAGATAAAGGAAAAGAAGGAGATAAAGAGAAGAAGGATCAAAAACCAGAACAGGGAAAACCGAAGCAAATGCAAGGAAAGCTTTCTCCTCAGCAGGTAAAAAGCCTATTAGAAGCAATGAATAATCAGGAGAAAAAAGTCCAGGATAAAATAAATGCTAAAAAAGCCAAAGGCGCAAAAGTAAAAACAGAAAAAGACTGGTGATTTTATGAGATAATCAACTGCCTCGGGGACAAGCACACGAGGCACTCAAAGGAAACTACCATAAATAAAATATTTCGGCATACATGTCGGAGCAGTTACACCTCACTTAGTGAGTAAAGCAATGCAAAGAACAGTCTGTAGAAAGAAATGCTATAAGAACAAATGAAATTACAATTAATTTTTCTAACGCTATTTTTAACGCTGATACAAGCGGTAGAGGCTCAGGTCAAATTTGAAGCCAAAGTGAGTAAGGAAAAACTCGGGATGAATGAGCGGTTGCGGGTGGATTTTGAAATGAATCAGGATGGAGATAATTTTACACCCCCTAATTTTTCAGGTTTTCAGGTGATAGGAGGTCCTAACCAATCGATTAGTAATACCTGGGTAAATGGAAAACGTAGCTATTCGAAATCATTCAGCTACTATTTGTCGCCAACACGCCGTGGGAAATTTACTATTAAGCAAGCAACTATAGAGATCAATGGAGAAACCTATAAAACACTACCTGTAAAAGTAGAAGTTACAGCATCAGTTGATAAGCCTAAGGATGGGAATAGTTCGGATGTTATTGCTAGTGAGAACTTGCATTTGGTAGCAGAAGTATCCAAATCAACTCCTTATCTGAATGAAGCAATTACTGTAGAGTACAAACTTTATGTGAGTCCCCGGATTAATGTGAGTAACTGGAAAGAATTAGATAGTCCCAAATACAGTGATTTTTGGAGTCAGGCTATCGATATGAAACAACTCAAAG